>JBCBSP010000003.1:0-419322 GCA_039819095.1 Pseudomonadota bacterium | reverse complement strand
CTACAGCCATGATGCGCGGGGCAATGTCATCGACAATGCCCGCCTGCAATTCACTTATGACCGTTCCGACCAGCCCACCGCGATCAGCGGCGCGGCCACGGGCGGCTTTGTCTATGACGCTCATAACCGCCGCGTGAAGCATCCAACGGTGAGGAGTGCGCCGCTGATCGGGTCAGACACTGAACATCGACCGCACCGGTTGCGCTGGCCTTTGGCGCGCTCTTGCGCCTAAGCTTTCCGTCATGGGCCAGGAACTTGAAACGGAAGAGCTGGTTGATGAGGCGGTGTTTCTCAAGCGCTTGCGCGCGGAAACGCGGCTTGTCATGGGCTGGTTTCATGATGATGCGTTCGAGCGGCGAGATCCGCCGCTGATCGGCGCGGAGGTGGAGGGCTGGCTGCTGGACGCCGATCACCGGCCCTGTCCGCGCAATCTGGAATTTCTCGGCAAGGCCGATGACACGCGGTTGGATCAGGAGCTGTCCCAGTATAATTTCGAGCTCAATCTCGATCCCGGACCGTTGCAGGGCGATTGCTTCGCCGGGCTGCAGGACCGGTTTGAGCAGCTGTGGAGCCATTGCAGCATCACCGCCCGGTCGATGAACGCCCATGCGGCGATGATCGGCATCGCGCCGACCTTGCGCACCGACATGCTCGATCTGGAGGCGATGACGCCGTCCAATCGCTACCGGGCGCTCAATGCGCGGGTGATGCATCTGCGCGGCGGGGCGCCCATGTCCTACTGCATCACCGGTCAGGAAGTGTTCGAGGACGTTCAGGACCATCTGATGATGGAGGCGGCCTGCACCTCGCTTCAGACCCATTTGATGCTGGATCCGGACCGGCATGTGCGCCAGTTCAACGCCGCCCTCATCGCCTCCGGCCCGGTCATGGCGGTGAGCGGCAATTCGCCCTTCCTCAATGGCAAGAAGCTGTGGGAGGAGACCCGCATTCCGCTGTTTGAGCAGGCGATCAACGTCAACAGCTTCCGCACGCTCTCCGGCCGCCATGTCGGGCGCGTCGGCTTTGGCGCGGGGTATGTGCGCGAGAGCCTCCTGGAGCTCTTCCTGGAGAATCTCGACGGCCACGCCCCGCTCCTGCCGGTGACTGAGGAGGCCGATCTCGAGCGCTTGCGGCATCTGAAGCTGCAGAACGGCACGGTCTGGCGCTGGAACCGGCCGATCGTGTGCGCGGACGCCGGCACGCCGCATATCCGGCTGGAGAACCGCATCACCCCGGCCGGGCCCACCCCGATCGACATGACGGCCAACGCCGCCTTCCTGATCGGGCTGACCCTGCATCTGGCCGATCGGGACACCGCGCCGGAAACCGAGCTCGACTTTGAGGATGCCCGGGCGAATTTCTACTCCGCCGCCGAGCACGGGCTGGGCGCGCGCATCACCTGGCTGGATGGCGACCGAACCCTGGTTCAGCGTCTCATCCACGATACGCTCGCCGATCAGGCCGAGGCGGCGCTGGTCAAGGCCGGCGTTTCCCGCTTCGACGCCAGGCGCGTGATGGACATCATCCGGGCCCGCGCCACGAACGGGATGACAGGTTCGGCCTGGCAGCGCGCCTGGGCCAATGTGCGCGGGCGCGACTTCCAGGGCCTCACAGAAGCATATGTGGCCCTTCAAGAGAGCGGCCGCCCGGTGCATACATGGACGGTATGAGCCCGCTGCCTGACCCTCTTGTGCTTGACCGGCTGAACGCCCTGCCCCAGGGCCTGGCCGATGTGAGCGCGCGGGACATCCGCACTGTCTTTCCCAACTCGGCGCTCATCCATCTGGACGGGCGGCGCGAGCTTGCACCCCTGGCGCTCGGCGTGCTGCTGCATGGCGATGAGACGGTGGGGCTGACCGTGCTGCAGCGGCTGCAGGCCTGGATGAAGCGCCATCCCCTGCCGCGCCCGATGATCATCTTCGTGGGCAATGTGCATGCGGCCGAGGCGGGCCTGCGCAAGCTGCCCGGCCGGGCCGACTACAACCGGGTCTGGTCCGGCGGCGACAGTCCTGAGGCGGCGCTGGCGCAAACGGTTCTGGCCGAGGTGAAACGGGCTGAGCCCTTCGCGCTGATCGATCTGCACAATAATACCGGCGCGAACCCGCACTACGCCTGCGTGCACAATATGCGGCCCGACACGCTGCAGCTCGCCAGCCTGTTTTCCCGGCTCGCGGTGCGCACGCTGAACCCACCCACCCTGTTCTCCATCGCGATGAGCGGCATAACCCCGGCGATCACGGCTGAATGCGGCCGGCCCGGCGAGCCGACCGGCGAAGAAGCCGCCTTCAACATGGTGCTGGATGCGCTGCATCTTGATCACTGGCGCGGCGCGCCGGATCTTGATCTGCAGGTGTTCGATGTGACCGGGCGGATCGAGATCGCCCCGGATGCGCGCATCGCCTTTGAACACGGCATCGAAGGCGATATCGAGCTGCCGGCCAAGCTGGAAAGCTGGAACTTTTTTGAGCGACCGGCCGGTTCGACCTTCGCACGGCTATTGTCGAAGGGTGAACCGCTGCGGGTCGTCGATGGCGCCGGCGCGGATGTCACCGGACGCTTCTTCACCGAAGAGGGCGACCGGCTGATCCTCAGACGCGCGGCGACGCCGGCCATGCTGACGGTGAGCGAGGCCGCGATCCGCGCCGATTGCCTCGGCTATCTGATGGAAGCGGCCGGTTAAGCCGGCTCTCGGTTTTCACGAAGCCGCGCCAGCATCGCGCCCAGCCGCCAGACCATCCAGATCGCCGACCAGACATGGCCGAGAAACGGCAGCGGGAGAATGAAGACCAGCGCGATAGTCTTGTTGGTCTCCAGACACCAGATAAGCACAGCGACGAAGAAGAAGCTGAGATACAGATCGATCAGGCTGACCACGCCCCAGGGCTCAGAGATCAGCCAGTTGATGGCGTCCATGAAGCTACCCTCCCAGGTCTGGATCGCCCAGACGATGGAAGCGGCCAGGATCAGGCCGCCGACGGCGCAGAGGATGCGGATCAAGGTCATGGCGGGGCCTTCCTTCAAAGCGACAGCTCAAGAAGACTTACGGATAGATCGGCCTTGCGGATCAGGCCCGCCTGACGGAGCAGGTTGGGTGTTTAGTCCCGGTCCGCGTCGGCCATGACTTTTTCCGGTTCCGGTTCCGGGAAGGGTTTATCCGCCGGCCAGCGGAAGCGCTCTTCATCCAGCTCGCCTTCCCACTTGGCCACGGTCGTCGCGACCGTCGCGTCGCCGGTCACGTTCAGCGCGGTGCGGGCCATATCCATGATCCGGTCAACCGGCAGGATGAAGCCGACAATGATGGCGATCTGCTCGGGCGGCACGCCGAACGTGTCCAGCACGATGGCGAGCAGGAAGAGCGAGGCCGACGGAATGCCGGCCGCCCCGATCGACACGACCGCAGCGGTAAGCGCGATCATGACATAGTTCATGAAGGTCAGATCATAGCCGAAGGCCTGCGCGGTGAAGAGGGCGAGCACGCCGAGATAAAGCGCGGTTCCGTCCATATTGATTGTCGCGCCGAGCGGCAGGACCGAGCCGGCCACGGACCGTTTCACACCCAGATTTTCCGTCGCATTGGCGATCGTGACAGGCAAGGTCGCGCTGGAGCTTGCCGTGGAGAAGGCCACCGCGATGGCGTCCAGCATGCCGCGCACGAAATTCATCAGCGGCAGGTTCAGGACAAAGCGGATAATCCCGCCATAGACGATCACTGCATGGGTGAAGAGACCGACATAGACCGCCGTGATCAGCACCGCGATGGATAGCAGCGCATCAACGCCTTGACTGGCGGTGGTGTGGGCGACCAGCGCGAAGACGCCGAAGGGCGCGACTTCCATGACGATGTGGGTGACTTTCAGCACCACATTGCTGGCCTGGGTGAAGAAATCCCCGATCAGCTTGCCCTGACGACCGGCCAGCAGAATGCCGACGCCGATCAGAAGCGAGAAGAAGATAACCGCCAGCACGTCGCCATCTGCGAGGGCCGCGATCGGGTTTGACGGAACAATCGCCAGCAGCCGGTCCACCGCGCTCGGGGCCGCGCCGGTATCGACCGGAACCGCTTCGGCGCCGCCCAGCTCGGCTCCGACGCCGGGGCGGAAGATGAGCCCGGCGATGATGCCGATCACGTTCGCGAAGAAGGTGGTGATCAGATACAGGAAGATGGTTTTCAACCCGATCGTGCCCAGCCGGGCCGGAGCGCCGAGCGCGACCACGCCTGCGATCAGCGTGGTCAGGATCAAGGGCACGATGAGCATGCGGATCAGGCGAATGAACAGATCGCCGACCGGTTTGACCCAGGCTTCCAGGAAGCCCGCCGCCGCCGGACCGCCCATAAGCTGGGTCAGGACCAGACCGAGAATAACGCCGAGCACGAGCGCACCGAGCACGCGCTTCCACAGCGCCACACCGAACCACCAAGCCATGGAAAACCCTTCCAGCCGTCAATCAGACAGGCGGCAGCCTAAGGGGATCGTCTGGTGGGTCAACATGGCGACGCGGCGCGTGAGCCGGCGCGCCAGGATCAGCGTTCGTGCAGGCGCTTCAGCAGTGCGATCCGCACCAGCACGGCCATCCAGATCACCCCGGCGCACAGCGCGAACGGCGCGAAACCTTCAGTAGGAAAGATGCGGGACGTCAGGATCAACATCAGCGAGACCGCCATCTGGCGCAGCAGCGGCGCCCAGGCCAGGTCGCGATAGGCGGACGCCGCACGCTGGGTCCGATCAGAGAACCAGCGCCACGCCTCAGCCGCCCGCCCGCGATCACTGCGCGGGGTGCTTCGCTTGCGTATGACAGGCGCGGTCGACATTCCTTCAGGATACGGATTTATACCCGATCCGTCAAATTCGAGGTAACATACTGTATCTTCTACTGATAAACCACCCGAAGAAGGTGGTTTTGAAACGCACGGGCGACTTCAAAACGTAAAAACCCGCCGCGCTGTTTCAGGCGCGACGGGGTTTCTATCGGACTTGCGCCGGTCAGGCTTCGGCGCGCAGCACGGCCGCAGCAGCGTTCACGACCGAAGCGATGCGCACGCTCGCCTGGACCTGTTCGGTGGTCAGCCCCGCCTTGCGCAGCTCGGCCTCATGAGCGTCGATGCACAGGCCGCAGCCATTGATCGCGGACACGGCGAGCGACCACAGCTCGAAATCAACCTTGTCGACGCCGGGATTGGCGATCGTGTTCATCCGCAGCTTCGCCGGCAGCGTGCCATAGTCCTTGGCGCTGGCGAGGTGGACGAAGCGGTAATAGACATTATTCATGCCCATGATCGCGGCGGCGGCCTTGGCCGCCCGGATCGCTTCATCGGACAGCTTGCCTTCCACCTCGGCGAGGATATCGCGCGTCACATCATCGACGCCGACCGCGTAGGCGGACGCCAGGAAGCTTCCATACTTCTTTTGATCATCCAGCACGGTCTCGCGGCCGAGCGAGGACAGGTTCAGCTTTATATCCTTGGCATAGTCGGGAAGGCGGTTCTTCAGCGTGTCGAGACTCATGTCCGATCGCGTCCTCTTTGAATCCAGAGCGGGAAGAAAAGCGTGATCCGGCAGGGCGTCTCGCGCCGCTTCGCGCATCGCTTGGGGGCGCAGCGCACGAGGCGGGCGGAGGGAGGGACGCCCTGCCGGAATTCGCATCAGCCGCAAGCGGCTTAAAGTCAGGCGATCAGGCCGCGAGCGTATCGCCGCCGACCGCGCGGTTGCACGGGCACAGCTCATCGGTCTGCAGCGCATCAAGAACGCGCAGCGTGTCTTCCGGGTTGCGGCCGACATTCAGATTGGTCGCATAGACGTGCTGGATGACGCCGTGCGGGTCGATCACATAGGTGTAGCGAAAAGCCACCCCTTCAGGCGAACGGATGCCGAGCGAATCCACCAGCGAACCCGTCGTATCGGCGAACTGCCACTGGTTCAGCCCGTTCAGGTCGGCATGCTCGCGCCGCCAGCCCAGCTTGGAGAACTCGTTATCGGTGGAGCCGGTCATCACAACCGCATCACGATCGGCGAACTCGTCTTCCAGATTCGCGAAGGCCACGATCTCGGTCGGGCACACGAAGGTGAAGTCCTTCGGGTAGAAGACCAGGATCTTCCACTTGCCGGGGAAGCTCTCATGGGTCACCGGCTCGAACGCCGATACGCCGTTTTCTTCGTGCTGATTGAATTTCGGCTTCACGCCGACGACTTCGAACTCGGGAAGCTTGTCGCCAATACCCAGCATGTGTCTCTCCTGACCGCTGATGAATGATCATTCCACCGCCCTGGCCCAAAGGTCGCCGTGCGGTGCAGCAAGAGACATGATGCGCCGCAGCACATTCATCCAATTGATTATCCCTGTCGCGCCCATAGGCGCAGCCAATAGCGGGGCGCATCTGAACGAGTGAGGGCGCCAGACCCGAAAAAGGACAAGGATCAGTCAGCACAGCCGGCTGAAACATATGCTCTATCGAGATTTTCAATGGCCTGGTGAGATAGAATTGACTTGATCCATGGATCGCCTCGCCCCCACCCTGCACGCCGAGTTTGGCGACATATCCATTGGAAAGGCGAGATCATGGACGGAATGACCCCCGGAGCCGAGGGCGGATGCCCGTTTTCAGGCGGACGCATGGCCAACGCGGCTGGCGGCGGCACGACCAATCGCGATTGGTGGCCCAATCAGCTGAAGCTGCACATCCTGCGGCAGAATTCCGCGCTGTCGAACCCGCTCGGCGGGTTCAATTATGCTGAAGCGTTCAAGAGCCTCGATCTCGATGCGGTCAAGCAGGACCTCTACGCCCTGATGACCGATTCCCAGGACTGGTGGCCGGCCGATTACGGTCATTACGGCCCGCTTTTCATCCGCATGGCCTGGCACAGCGCCGGCACCTACCGCATCCATGACGGTCGCGGCGGCGGGGGCACGGGCCAGCAGCGCTTCGCGCCGCTGAACAGCTGGCCGGATAATGGCAATCTGGACAAGGCGCGCATGCTGCTCTGGCCGATCAAGAAAAAGTACGGCCAAAGCCTGTCCTGGGCCGATCTGATGATCCTGGCCGGCAATGCCGCGCTGGAATCGATGGGCTTCAAGACGTTCGGGTTTGCGGGTGGTCGCGCCGATGTCTGGGAGCCGGAAGAAGACGTCTATTGGGGCGCTGAAACCGAGTGGCTCGGCGACAAGCGCTACGAGGGCGACCGGAATCTGGAAGATCCGCTCGGCGCGGTGCAGATGGGCCTGATTTACGTCAACCCGCAGGGTCCGAACGGCAATCCCGACCCGCTCGCCTCGGCCCGCGACGTGCGCGAGACCTTTGGGCGCATGGCGATGAATGACGAAGAGACCGTGGCGCTGGTCGCCGGCGGCCACACCTTCGGCAAGGCGCACGGCGCAGGACTTGAATCCCATGTCGGGCGCGAACCGGAAGGCGCGCCGATCGAAGCCATGGGCATGGGCTGGCTGAGCACGCACGGATCCGGCAAGGGCGCAGACACCATCACCAGCGGTATTGAAGGACCCTGGACGGCCAATCCGACGACCTGGGACAATGGGTATTTCGACGTTCTGTTCGGCTATGAGTGGGAGCTGACGAAAAGCCCCGCCGGCGCGCACCAGTGGCGCGCCAAAAACCTCGCCGGGAAGGATCACGCCCCGCAGGTGGATGGTTCCGGCGAAGCGGTCGAACTGATGATGACGACCGCGGACATGGCCATGCGCATGGATCCGGACTACGAGAAAATATCGCGCCGCTTCCATGCCAATCCGGATCAGTTCGCCGACGCCTTCGCGCGCGCCTGGTTCAAGCTGACCCACCGCGATATGGGTCCGCGGGCGCGCTATCTCGGCAAGGAGGTCCCGTCCGAAGAACTGATCTGGCAGGACCCGGTTCCGGCGGTCGACCATGCGCTGGTCGATGATGCCGACATCAAGGCGCTGAAGGCGGACATCCTCGCGACCGGGCTTTCGGTTTCCGAGCTGGTCTCGACCGCCTGGGCTTCGGCGTCCACCTTCCGGGGTTCGGACATGCGCGGCGGCGCCAATGGCGCGCGCATCCGCCTGGCCCCGCAAAAAGACTGGGCGATCAACCAGCCGGATCAGCTCGCCAAGGTGCTCGACGCCCTGGAAGGCGTTCAAACGCGCTTTAACGCAGCGCAATCGGGGGCCAAGCGCGTCTCGCTGGCCGATCTCATCGTGCTTGGCGGTGCTGCCGGCATTGAAGCGGCGGCCAAGGCTTCAGGCCATGACATCACGGTTCCGTTCACGCCGGGCCGCACCGATGCAAGCCAGGAGCAGACGGACGCAGAGGCCTTCGCCCCGCTGGAGCCTGCCGCGGACGGCTTCCGCAACCATGTGCGCGTGTCCTCTTCGGTTTCGGTGGAGGAGCGCCTGGTGGACCGGGCCCAGCTCCTCACCCTGACCGCGCCGGAAATGACGGTGCTGGTGGGCGGACTGCGCGTGCTCGGCGCGAATGCGGACGGGTCCAGCCATGGCGTCTTCACCGATCGTCCCGGCGCACTGACCAATGACTTCTTCGTCAATGTGATTGATCTGGGCGCGCAGTGGGCCGCCATCTCGGACGATGATGAGGTCTTCGAAGGCCGTGATCGCAAGAGCGGTGCAGTGAAATGGACCGGCACCCGCGTCGATCTGATCTTCGGCTCGAATTCGGAACTGCGCGCCCTCAGCGAGGTCTATGCGACGGATGACGCGGGCGCGAAGTTCGTAGCGGACTTCGTAGCCGCCTGGGACAAGGTGATGATGCTCGACCGCTTCGAACTCTCCTGACCGACGCGGTCACTCCACGACCATCAGAGTCTGAGCGCGGCGCTTCGTGGAAACACGAAGCGCCGTTGCTCTTGACCGAGCTGACTTCGCGCTGTTGAGGAGCACGCTCACCCATGGATATTCCAGCCCCTGGCGCTAGTCTCGCCAGCATCATGACGCCGAATCTTCCCACGCTCCGCCAGCTTCGTTTCCTCACGGCCCTCGCCGAGCACGGCTCGTTTTCACGCGCCGCAGAGGCCTGCTTCGTGACCCAGCCGACCCTGTCGGCAGGCATCAAGGAGCTGGAGGGCGTGCTGGGCGCACAGCTGGTCGAACGCGGCGCCCGCGGGGCGGCGCTCACCCCGGCTGGCGAAGCCGCTGTCAGTCGCGCCCGCACGGTGCTGACCGAGGCGGAGGATCTGGTCCATGCCGCGCGCGCCGCCGGCGAGCCCTTGGCCGGCCCGTTCCGGCTCGGCGTCATTCCGACCATCGCGCCCTTCCTGCTGCCGCGCGTTCTGCCGGAGCTTCGCAAGCGCTTCCCCGATCTGGAGCTCTTCCTGCGCGAAGACCTCAGCCAGCGCCTGGTGGAAGGCCTGAAGGAGCGCCGGCTGGACGCCGCGCTCATCGCCCTGCCTTATGAAGCCGCAGGCATCGAGACCCGCAGCCTGGCTGAGGACGAGTTCCTCTTCGCCGCCCACCCGGATCACCGCCTGGCCAAAGTGAACCGGCTTGATCCGGCCATGCTGGCCGATGAACCGCTTCTGCTTCTAGAGGATGGTCACTGCCTGCGCGATCACGCCATCTCGGTGTGCGGGACCGGCGCGGGCGCAGAACGCGAAGAGGCGCGCTCAGACTTCGCTGCAACCAGCCTTCACACGCTGGTTCAGATGGTCAAAAGCGGGCTGGGCGCGACGCTTCTTCCGAAACTGGCTCTGGATGCGGGGCTGGCTGACCGGCTCGACCTCGCCGTGCGCCCCTTTGACCCGCCTGTGGCCGGGCGCGAAATCGGCATCGCCTGGCGCAAGGGCTCTGCGCGCGCCGAGGAGGCGATCAGACTGGCTGAAGGTGTGAAAGACGCGCTCGCCGGTTAAGCGGTTAGCACAGGCCCACTAGGCGTCCAGCGCCGCTTGCAGCGCTTCAAGCTTCGCCACGCGGGCGCCGGCTTCAGCCTTGTGCTCCTCGTCGGTGGCGTCAGCGAGATCTTCGCGAGCGTCCTGCAGACTCTGAGCGAGCTCAGCCGCATCGACATCGGCCAGAGCAACCGCTTCTTCGGCCAGAATGGTCAGCCCGTCCGGCGTCACCTCGGCGAAACCGCCATGGATGAAGGTGCGCGAGACCGCCCCGCCGTCATGGATCTCAATGGCGCCGGTGCGGATCGTGGACATGAAGGGCGCATGCCCGGCCAGCACACCGAAATCACCCTCTTCACCGGGCGCCACGACCATATCGACCGCACCGGCGAAGAGCCGCTTTTCCGGCGACACGAGATCAAATTGAAGCTTGTCAGCCATCGTTTCGTTTCTCCAGGGCGGCGTCGAACGCACGCGTCGCCGCCTCGAACTTGTCCCGGCAGCCAGCATTGCAGAACCCGACGACTTCACCCCTGTAAAGGGTCAACGCGTCGGCGCTCACCGGTTTGCCGGACCACGGACACGCCGTGTTCACGCACTCCGCCAATGTCAGGGCGCGGTCCATGCCACCTCGCCCCGCCACCGCCAGCCTAGGCCGCCTCAGCCGCGAGCTGTTCAGCTTTCTTCACCGCGTCCTCGATCGTGCCGACCATGTAGAAGGCCGGCTCGGGAAGGTGGTCATACTCACCATCGCAGATCGCCTTGAAGCCCTTGACCGTGTCCTCAACCGGCACCTGGATGCCTGGAGCGCCGGTGAAGACTTCAGCCACGTCGAAGGGCTGGGACAGGAAACGCTCGATCTTGCGCGCGCGGGCCACCACCAGCTTGTCCTCTTCAGACAGCTCGTCCATGCCCAGGATCGCGATGATGTCCTGCAGCGCCTTGTAGCGCTGAAGGATTTCCTGAACGCGGCGCGCGGTGTTGTAGTGCTCTTCTCCAACGATGCGCGGCTCAAGGATGCGTGAGGTGGAGTCCAGCGGGTCCACAGCCGGGTAGATGCCCTTTTCCGAAATCGCACGGTTGAGCACCGTGGTCGCGTCAAGGTGCGAGAAGGTCGTGGCCGGAGCCGGGTCAGTCAGGTCGTCGGCCGGCACGTAAACGGCCTGCACCGAGGTGATCGAGCCCTTCTTGGTGGAGGTGATCCGCTCCTGCAGCGCGCCCATATCGGTTGACAGGGTCGGCTGATAGCCCACCGCCGAGGGGATGCGGCCGAGAAGCGCCGACACTTCAGCGCCGGCCTGGGTGAAGCGGAAGATGTTGTCGACGAAGAACAGAACGTCCTTGCCTTCCTCATCGCGGAAGTATTCCGCCTGAGCCAGCCCGGACAAAGCGACGCGAGCCCGCGCGCCCGGCGGCTCGTTCATCTGACCGAAGACCAGCGCGCAACGCGAGCCTTCCGCCGAACCGTCATTATCTTTCGGGTTCTTGTTCACGCCGGACTCGATCATCTCCCAGTACAGATCATTGCCTTCCCGGGTGCGTTCGCCGACGCCGGCAAAGACCGAGTAACCGCCGAACAGCTTGGCGATATTGTTGATCAGCTCCTGGATCAGCACCGTCTTGCCGACACCCGCGCCCCCAAAGAGTCCGATCTTGCCGCCCTTGGCATAGGGGCAGAGCAGATCGACGACCTTGATGCCGGTGGGCAGGATTTCAGCCTCGGTTGACTGCTCGGCGAATTCCGGCGCCGGGCGGTGGATCGGCGCAGTGGCCTCGCCGGATACCGGGCCGGCCTCGTCGATCGGTTCGCCGGTGACGTTCAGGATGCGCCCGAGCGTGGACGGACCGACCGGCACCTGGATCGGCGAGCCGGTATCGGTGACCGCCTGGCCGCGCTGCAGCCCTTCAGTGGCGTCCATCGCGATGGTGCGCACCGCGTTTTCACCCAGGTGCTGGGCCACTTCCAGCACCAGCTTGTTGTCGCCATTGGTCGTTTCCAGCGCGTTCAGAATGTCCGGCAGCCCGCCTTCGAACTCAACGTCCACGACGGCGCCGGTCACCTGCGCGATACGGCCCTTGAGATTACTCATCGCCTTAAGCCTCTTTCTCGTCTCGTTCGTTAGACCGCTTCAGCCCCGGAGATGATCTCGATCAGCTCCTTGGTGATTTTCGCCTGACGGCTGCGGTTATATTCAAGGTTCAGCTTGTCGATCAGCTCACCGGCATTGCGCGTGGCGGAATCCATCGCCGCCATTTTCGCGCCCATCTCGCCGGCCGCGTTCTCAAGGAGCGCGGAGAGGATGACCGTATTCACATAGCGCGGCAGAAGCACTTCAAGAATGGCTTCTTCGTCCGGCTCGTACTCATAGATCGCGCCCTGAAGATCAGGCCGCTCAATGCTCTCATCAATCGCATCGCGCGCCGGGATCAGCGTCTGCGAACGCGGCTTCTGGCTGATCACCGACACGAATTCGGAGCTGATGACTTCGCAGACATCGAATGCGCCGGCTTCAAACAGCTCGGTGATTTTCTCGCCGATCATCGCGGCGACCGTTCCGTCGAGCGATTTGACGTCTTTCAGCTCGATCGTGTCGATGATCTTCTCATCATGCAGACGCTTGAGCTGCTCATGGCCCTTCTTGCCGACAGGGAGGATCTTCACCGTCTTGCCGGCCGCCGTCAGCTCGGCGATCCGCTCACGCGCCAGGCGCGCGATATTGGTGTTGAACCCGCCGCACAGGCCGCGATCGGCCGTCGCCACCACCAGAAGGCGGACCTCGTCCCTGCCCGTGCCGACCAGAAGGCGCGGCGCATCGGGTCCGCTCATAGCGGTGGACAGATTGGCCATCACAGCGGCCATGCGCTCAGCATAGGGGCGCGCAGCCTCAGCCGCTTCCTGCGCGCGGCGCAGCTTGGCGGCGGCGACCATCTGCATCGCCTTGGTGATCTTCTGGGTCGACTTGACCGAGTTGATCCGGTTTTTCAGTTCCTTGAGCGAGGCCATGGGCCGTCAGGCTCCCGTTCGCTGGTCCGCGTTTACGCGAAGTTCTTCGTGAAGGCGTCCAGAGCCGCCTTCAGCGTCGCTTCGGTTTCAGAGGACAGCTTTTTCTCGGTGCGGATCGTATCCAGCAGGCCTTTATTCTCGGCATGCAGGTGGACCAGAAGCTCTTCCTCATAGCGACCGATATCGGACACCGTGACGCCATCAAGATAGCCTTGCGTGCCGGCATACATGACACAGACCTGCTCTTCCATCGATTGCGGCGAGAATTGCGGCTGTTTGAGAAGCTCGGTCAGACGCTCGCCGCGCGCCAGCAGGCGCTGGGTGGCGGCGTCCAGATCGGAGCCGAACTGCGCGAAGGCGGCCATTTCACGATACTGGGCGAGCTCGCCCTTGATCTTGCCGGCGGCCTGCTTGGTGGCTTTCGTCTGCGCAGCAGAGCCCACGCGCGACACCGACAGACCCACGTTCACGGCCGGGCGGATGCCCTGATAGAACAGATCGGTCTCAAGGAAGATCTGGCCGTCCGTGATCGAGATCACATTGGTCGGGATGTAGGCCGACACGTCATTGGCCTGGGTTTCGATGATCGGCAGAGCCGTCAGCGAACCGGAGCCATGATCTTCATTCAGCTTCGCGGCGCGCTCCAGAAGGCGGGAGTGCAGGTAGAACACGTCGCCCGGATAGGCTTCACGGCCCGGCGGGCGGCGCAGCAGGAGCGACATCTGACGATAGGCGACGGCCTGCTTGGACAGATCATCATGGATGATCAGCGCGTGCATGGCGTTATCGCGGAAATACTCGCCCATGGCGGTGCCGGTGAACGGCGCCAGGAACTGCATCGGCGCCGGGTCGGAGGCGGTGGCGGCGACGACGATGGAGTAGTCCATCGCACCGTTTTCCTCCAGCGTCTTGACGACCTGGGCCACGGTGGAGCGCTTCTGGCCAACCACGACATAGACGCAGTAGAGCTTGGCGCTCTCGTCATCGCCTTCGTTGACGGCTTTCTGGTTCAGGATGGTGTCGATCGCAATCGCGGTCTTGCCGGTCTGACGGTCGCCGATGATCAGCTCGCGCTGGCCGCGGCCGACCGGGATCATGGAGTCGATCGCCTTGATGCCTGTGGCCATCGGCTCATGCACCGATTTACGCGGCAGAATGCCCGGCGCCTTCACGTCGACGACGCGGCGCTCGGCGACATTTTCCAGCGCGCCCTTGCCGTCGATCGGCTCGCCCAGCGCGTTGACGACGCGGCCCAGAAGGCCCTTGCCGACCGGCGTGTCGACGATGGCGCCGAGACGCTTGACGGTGTCGCCTTCCTTGATGCCCCGGTCATCGCCGAAGATCACGCAACCGACATTGTCGCGTTCAAGGTTCAGGGCCATGCCCTTGACGCCGCCCGGGAACTCAACGAGCTCGCCGGCCTTCACCTCGTCCAGGCCGTACACGCGGGCGATTCCATCGCCCACCGACAATACCTGTCCGACATCGGAGACTTCCGCCTCGGCGCCGAAATTCTTGATTTGCTGTTTCAGGATCGCGGAGATTTCCGCCGCCCGGATGTCCATGGCTGGTCTCAAGCCTCTTTCATCGCTTTGCGTACTCCGTCCAGCTTCGTACGAAGGGAGGAGTCGAACATGCGCGAACCGACCTTCACGATCAGTCCGCCGATCAATTCAGGACGCACCTCGGTGCGCACTTCGACATCGCGCCCGAGCGCGGATTTCAACGCCGTACCCAGCTCTTTCAGCTGGGCGGCGGTGAGAGGGTCGGCCGAGGCGACATCCGCAGACGTCGCGCCGCGCCGTTTGGCCATCAGGGCCTGGAAGGCGCGCGCCGCAGCCGGCGCCTCATGAGCGCGGCCGTTTCGCGCCATGACGGCGACGAAATTGCGCACCAGATCGCCAAGACCGAGCTTCTCGGCCAGCGCGTTGATCGCCGCGGCTTTCTGTTCGGCCTTGAACAGCGGGCTGGACATGGCGCGGCGCAGATCAGCGGATTCGGCAAAGGCCGACCCCAGCGCCGCAACTTCTTTTTCCACAGCGTCAAGCGAGCCGGCCTCGTCGGCCAACTCAAACAGGGCGCGCGCATAACGCTCGCCTGCTTCGCTCGTGATCGCGCTCTCGCCGGTGTTCACCGTTAAACGCCCATTCTCTATCGTGATCCGCGCTTGCTGGGGGTGCGCCGGAGAGTGGCGCGCAAGCACTTGAAACTGATTGGTTTTCTGTGAGGTCTAGCGCGCACTTCCGCGCTGGCTCCTTCAAACCCGGCGCTCACCTAGCACAGGGGGTGTGAGGCGGCAACAGCAACCGGCCCAATCGGGTGCAGAAGGCGGCGGATTACAAGATAAAAGGCGCAGTGAGGTGAAGCTCAGCCATTCGCAGGATCGCGCCTTTCTTTCAGGAAGACGTCAACATCCCGCTCAGCGAATCGCCCGCCTCGGCGTCATCTATGCCCGTCTGGATTTCCGCACGCAGGGCGGCGAGCTTTCCCTCATGGGTCTGCTCGGCGAGGATCTGGCGGCGCAGCGCTCCGCTGGCATTGTTGTAGAGCCGGCTTTCAACCGTCTCGCGGACCCAAGCTTCAAGGTGTTCGGTGAGAGAGACGCGCGTGTCGGCCTTGATCCTTACAAGAAGGAATACGGATCGATATCGATCGTGACGCGCACCGCTGAGGGCGTTTTGAAGCGGCCTCGCCAGGCGCGCATATAGGCGGAGATGTCCACCTTGCGTTCCGCCTGAACCAGGAAGCGCCGGCGCCAGCGTCCACGCACCACGCCGAGCGGGGGTTCGGCCGGACCGAACACGCTGACCCCGTCAGAGGCCGGCGCCGCCGCCGCGATCTCGCGGGCGGCGGCTTCAAGCCTGGCCTCGTCCGGCGCGGACAGGATTATCGCCGCAAGCCGGCCATAGGGCGGCAACTGAAGTGCTTCGCGCATCATGCGCTCAGCGCTCAGAAAGGCTTCACGATCACCGGCGAGCAGAGCCTGAATGGTTTCATGCTCCGGCTGATGGGTCTGCAACAGCGCCCGGCCCGGCTTGTCAGCCCGGCCCGCACGCCCTGCGGCCTGAACCAGGGTCTGCCAGGTGCGTTCACCCGCGCGCAAATCACCACCGGCGAGCCCAAGATCGGCATCGACCACCCCCACCAGGGTGAGGTGCGGGAAGTTATGGCCCTTCGCCGCAATCTGGGTGCCGACGAGAATGTCGATCTCACGTTCGGCCATGCGCCGCACGACCGAGCGCACATCATCGGCGGACTGGGCGGTATCAGACGAAAAGACCTCAACCCGCGAATCGGGGAAGCGCTGGCGGGCCTCTTCGGCGACACGCTCCACCCCCGGGCCGACGCCGGTGAGCGTGTCCTTCTCCCCGCAGGCCGGGCAGGCTTTGGGTTTGGGCATGGAGAAGCCTGTCACATGACAGACCAGCCGCCCCGTGTAGCGGTGCTCGACCAGCCAGCGATCGGTATCAGGGCTTTTCATCTTGTGACCGCACGCTCGGCACAAGACCAGCGGCGCAAAGCCGCGCCGATTGAGATAGAGCAGGGTCTGCTCGCCGCGCGACAGCGCATCGGCTGTGGCGTGAACCAGCGGTTCAGACAGCCAGGCGCCGCGTTCAGGCGGGTGTTCGCGCAGATCGATGGTGTCAATCGCCGGCAATTGCGCAGACCCGGCGCGCGCGGGCAGCACGATATGCACATACCGGCCCGCCTGGGCGTTCGCCAGGCTTTCCAGGCTGGGCGTTGCGCTGGCGAGCACCACGAGCGCGCCCTCGATCTTCGCCCGGACCACCGCCAGATCCCGGCCATGATAGATCAGCCCCTCATCCTGCTTGTAAGTGGGGTCGTGCTCTTCATCGACGATAATGCATCGCAGGCGCTTGAACGGCAGAAACAGCGCTGAGCGGGCGCCGGCGACGATACGCGCGCGGCCTGATGCGACCTCACGCCAGGTGCGGCGGCGCTCCTTGTCAGCAATGGCGGAATGCCATTGCGCCGGCCGCGCGCCGAACCGGTCTTCCAGCCGCGCCATGACCTGCTGTGTCAGGGCGATCTCCGGCAAAAGCAGGAGGACCTGCGCATCCGGCTCGCGGCGAAGTAGCTCTGCGACGGCCTCCAGATAGACCTCCGTCTTGCCGGAACCGGTCACGCCATCGAGCAGGGCCGCCTGAAAATCGCCGGCCATGACCATGCGGCGCAGCTGAGCCGCCGCCCCCTCCTGCAGCGCGCTGAGCGTCACGCCGTCGCGATACGGGTCCGGCGCGTCAAAGGGCGGATCGACGAGCACCTGGCTTGCCTTCAACGCGCCGGCCTCAACCAGCCCTTTGGCGACCGAGCTCGACACGCCAGCCTCGCGCGCCAGTTCCGCAGCGCTTGCCGGACCCATACGCGAAGCAGCCGCCAGAAGCGCCTCGCGCGCCGGCGTCAGACGCGCCGGCGCCAGGCCGGTCGGCTCCAGCACGATTTCCACCGGCGAGGGGCGCAAGGCCGCCGGGCTGCGCAGCACCGACCGCAGGACATGACCCGGATTGTCCACGATATAATGGGCCGCCCAGTCAACGAATCGCCGGGTCGCTTCTGGCAAAGGCGGGCCGCCGATGACCCCGTCCAGCGGCTTGAGTGTCCGTTCGCCCTCATCATCGGCCACAGCCCAGACCACGCCGGGAACGCTGCGCGGCCCGAGCGGAGCGAGCACGTGATCGCCGGACCGGACCGTCACCCCCTCCGGGACGCGATAGTCGAACGGTTCGGGCAGTGGCATGGCGAAGCGCACTGAGGCCCGTTTCGCCCCGGTCACGACACCGCCTCGCGGGGTGGCGCTGATCTGATTCGCCGGATGATCATCATCCGATCAGTTTAACAGCGCAGCGCGCAGCGCGTCCGGCTTAACGCATTCCTAAGGCGGGCGGGTCCTCATGGGAGTGTGACGCACGCAATTTGCCAGGAGCCCGACACCATGCCCGACCAGAGCCATGACCACGAGCCGGTCGGGACCGATCAGCCTGGGGGCAACAGCGCCAATGTCGTCGATCTCGCCTCGGCCCAGCACAGCCGTCTTCGCGCGGAGGCTTCTCGGCTGCGCGCCACCAATGAAGCGCTGATCGGTCTGGCCAAGGCCAATCTCGCCGCCCAGGCCCAGACCCATGCCGCCGTGCTGGCGATTCTCGAAGCGGAAAGCCTGTCAGCGCTGGATCACAAGCTGGGCGGTCGCGTCGCCGGCGCGCTGGGCGTGGATGCGGTGCGCATTCTCATCGAAGGTCATCAGCCGCTGAAAAGCGCGCGCTGCATTCTGGGCGCTGCTCCGGGCCTGTCCGACATGCTGCTGGGCGAGGGCGCGGAACGGCTGGGCCGAACCGATCCGCGCTTTGCCGATTCGCTCTACGGGGCGCAGGCCTCCCGCCTGGGCTCGCAAGCGCTTTGCCGGTTTGAGACCGCCGGCCATGTCGGCGTGCTCTGCCTGGCGGCTCGCGAACCCGGCGCGTTTGAGCCCGAGCAGAGCGCCGATCTGGTTCACTTCCTGGCGCGCGTGCTGGAACGGCGCATGAATCCCTGGCTGCGCGCCGAGTAGCACCTTGGCCGCCCCTGATCTTCCCGCCAATCAGGCCGCCCAGATCTTTCTGGATCATCTGGCCGGCGAACGCCGGCTCAGCCCGCGCACGGTCGAAGCCTATGGCCGCGATCTCGATCAGCTGACCGGATTTTTGCAGGCCCATCTCGGCGGGGCGATCGATCTGAACCGGTTGAGCCGGCTGACCACGAGCGATTGGCGCGCCTGGCTCAGCGCCCGGCGTCGCGAGGGCGTCAGCGCACGCACGCTGCAGCGCCAATTGTCGGCGGTGCGCAGCTTCTTCGTCTATCTGGAGCAGCGCTACGCGGTGGAAAACACCCCGCTGGGGCTGATCGAAGCGCCTAAGGCCGTGCGCCGCAAACCACGCCCGGTCTGTGAAGCGAGCGCCCGCAGCCTGATCAGCGAAGCGCTTGAACCAAACGCTCCGCGCTGGATCGGATTGCGCGACAGCGCGGTGCTCAGCCTGCTTTACGGGTGCGGGCTGCGGATTTCCGAAGCCCTGTCTCTGACCGGAGCGGATCACCCGCTTTGCGAGGCCTTGCGGATCACCGGCAAGGGCGATCGCACGCGGCTGGCCCCGGTTTTGCCAGTCGTGCGTGAGGCGGTGGACGCTTATGTGACCGCCTGCCCCCATCAGATCGGAGCCGACGACACCCTGTTCAGGGCCGTGCGCGGCGGGCCGCTGGGACCAAGAGCGGTGCAAAGCGCCATGCAGCGCCTGCGATCCCGGTTGGGATTGCCGTCCAGCGCGACACCACACGCGCTGCGCCACTCCTTCGCCACTCATCTGCTGGCGGGCGGCGGCGATCTGCGCGCCATTCAGGAATTGCTGGGCCATGCCAGCCTGTCCACCACCCAGGTTTACGCCGATGTGGAAACCAGCCGTCTGGCCCTGGTCCATGCCGGCGCTCACCCGCGCGCGAGCAAACGCTGAGCTGAGGGCATTGCTTTTGCGTTTGCATAATTCTTCTTGAACCAGTAACTTTAGAAAACAAAGTAGTTGGAGACGTTGATGACAGCAGACGATCTGAAATCCGATATCACCTATCTGCGCGAGCTGGCCGAGGCTGGCGAACAGGCCCCCTCGCTGGGCGGACGCTTCGCAGTCTGGTGGGGATCTCTGTCAGCGCTAACCCTCATTGCGCATTGGGCGATTCTGGATGGTCGGGCGCCAGTCGGGCCAGACATGCTGCTTATGATCTGGCTGGGCTATGTCGTCATCGGGTCAGCCGGAAGCGCCTTTCTCGGCCGCTCCCTGCGCAACAAGCCGGGCGCGGGATCGACAGGCAATCGAACAGCATCGGCGGTCTGGACAGCGTGCGGCGGGGTGACCTTCGCCTACTTCTTCAGCGTTCTGGCCGGCGTGATGCTCGGCCGGATCGAGCCGGTCTTCTTCAACACCATTCTGCCGGTCGCGCTTTTGGGCTATGCGATCGCCTGGTTCACGACCGCGCTGATAGGCCGGGATCGGGTCAGCGCGGTCAACGGCGCCGCGGCCCTGATCGGCATGGCGGCGTGTGTGATCCTGGTGACCGATGCGGCGGTGTATCTGACCGCGGCGCTGGCGATCTTCCTGTCCAGCGTTCCGGCCGGGATCGCCATGATGCGAGCCGAGCCGCGCGAACTGGTCTGAACCGATGGCGGAGTCGTCCTTCAACGCCGGCGATCTGGACGAGGTCATCCATGGCAAGTTGCGCCTTGGCCTGATGGCCTATCTGTCCGGCGTGGAAAGCGCGACCTTCAACGAGCTGAAGGCGCGCACCGGCGCGACCGACGGCAATCTGTCCGTCCATCTGCGCAAGCTTGAAGAGGCCGGTTATGTCAGCGTGGAGAAGAAATTCGTCGGGCGCCGCCCGCAGACGCGCGCCGCGCTGAACCCGTCAGGACGTAAAGCCTGGATCGTTTATCTGGAACAGATGAGCGCGCTGCTGAGCGGGTCGTCACCAGGTGGAGCGAGCGAAGGGTAGAGGCCGCTCGGCCTCATCTTCCGCTAAAGACCGACTAGCCGTGCTCGAGCCGGTAGGTGATCATCCCAGCCTCATCGACAGGACCGGCCTGGGTGAAGCCGGTCTTTTCCAGAACGCGCCGGGACGCGGCCAGATGCTCAAGCGTGCGGGCCTGGATGAAGCTGACGCCGCCCTGGGCGAACGCCCAGCCGACCAGGGCCTCGACCGCCTCGGTGGCCAGCCCCTGCTCACGAAAGCTGGGCGACATGGCATAACCGACTTCCACCCGGCCGCGCGCATCAGGCGGTCCGTGAAACCCGCCAACGCCGACCGCGCGCATCGGCGCGCCAGGCGTCACCGCCATAAGAACGACCCAACCGCGCCAGCCGATATCCTCAGGCGCGCGCTCCAGCAGCTCAAGCTTCTCAGCGAGCTTCGGTTCATCAGTGCTGACTGGGGGCCAGGCCGCTTCAAAACTCGCGCCGAGCGTCTGGAAGAAGGCGCGACGATCCTCCACCTGCAGGCGTACGAGCTCGCGATCAAGGGCAACCAGCGTCAGCCGCTCGGTGTGAACTTCTATCCTTGCATCGGAATCGGTCCGGGCCGGCTCGCCCATATTCGCCTCGCATGCTGGAGCTCACGCTGGGGGCTCTATCGCCCCGTTCGCGGGCGAAGTCCCTTGAAACTTCCGTGACTGTAAAAGGCCTGGTCCGCCGTCCAGCCTATCACATCTGCATCGTCCAGCCTTCCACGCCCATCGCCGCCTGACGCACCGCTTCAGACAATGTGGGGTGGGCGTGGCAGGTGCGCGCCACGTCTTCAGACGAGGCCCGGAACTCCATCGCCAGCGCCAGCTCGGCGATCAACTCGCCCGCTGACGGGCCGATAATGTGGCCGCCAAGGATCTCGTCGGTCCTGGCGTCGGCGAGGATTTTTACAAAACCGTCGGTCTGATGGTTCGTGCGGCCGCGTGAATTGGCCATGAAGGGGAATTTGCCGGTCTTGTACGCGCGCCCCGCCTCTTTGAGCTGTTCTTCTGTCGCACCCACCGAGGCGATCTCCGGATAGGTGTACACCACGTTGGGAATGGCGTCGTAATTGACGTGCCCGGCCTTGCCGGCGATTCGCTCGGCGCAGGCCGCGCCTTCATCTTCGGCCTTGTGGGCGAGCATGGCCCCTGTGGTGCAGTCGCCGACCACCCAGACGCCCTCCGCGCTGGTCTTGAAATGATCGTTCGGGATGAAACCGCGCGCGTCGGTCTCGATCCCGACTGTCTCCAGCCCGAGCCCGTCGGTATAGGGACGCCGCCCGATGCAGACGAGGACCACATCAGCGTCCAGCACCTGCTCGTCGCCGCCCTTGGCCGCTTCTGTGGTCACCTTCAGCTTGGTCTTGAGTTTCTCAACGCTGGTCACCTTGCGCGAGAGCATGAAGTCCAGTCCCTGCTTTTCAAACAGGCGCTTGGCCTGTTTAGAGACCTCGCCGTCCATGCCCGGAAGGGCGCGGTCCATGAACTCCACTACGGTGACTTCAGAGCCGAGCCGGCGCCAGACCGAGCCGAGCTCAAGCCCGATCACGCCGGCGCCGATCAGAATCATTTTCTTCGGAACCGAAGGCAAGGCGATCGCGCCGGTGGAGGACACGATGCGCTCCTCGTCAATCTCCACGCCGGGAAGCGGGGTCACCTCAGAGCCCGTCGCGATGACGATATTCTTCGTCTTCAGCGTCTGAACCACGCCATCCGGCCCGGTCACTTCGACCTCGCCAGCCGCCTTGATGCGGCCCATCCCGCGCACATGATCGACCTTGTTCTTGCGCAGCAGGAATTCCACGCCCTTGGTCAAACCATCAACGGCCTCGTCCTTGCGGGCCATCATCTTGTCCAGATCCAGCTTCACCGGGCCGACCTCAATGCCCATCTCGGCGAAGTTCGTTCCAGCCTCTTCAAATAGTTCGGAGGCGTGCAGCAGCGCCTTGGAGGGAATACAGCCGACATTCAGACAGGTGCCGCCCAAGGTCTCGCGCATCTCCACGCAGGCGGTCTTCAGTCCCAGCTGACCGCAGCGGATTGCACAGTTATAGCCGCCGGGTCCGCCGCCGATAATGACCACATCATATTGATCCGCCATGGAAATCACCTGTCTTGACGCGGCCGCTTGCCGCCGGGGTGGGAAGGATTGGCCGCAGCCTACTGCGCGCTCATGCTGCGTCAACGGGACGAAAGCCGAAATCGCGCCCGGCGCCCGCACAGATAACCCTATTATAATTATGGAAATAGTCGAATTCGTTCAATGCCTTGCATCCTGCCGCGCCACGGGCCATATCACACCTTGTCAACATGCCATCAGGAGCCGAAGCCATGAGCCAAGCCAGCGCCACCTATCTCGACACGGTTGTCGGCCAAGCCATCGCGGTCGGCCTTCTCGCCGGCGGCGCCGTCATGGGGCTGGTGGGCCTGGGACTGGGTGCGGCGCTTCAGGCGACGGGCGCCCTGCCGGCGCTGACAGAGACGCAGATGAATCTGTTCGTGCTGGAAGTCGCCGCCGTCGGCGCGCTCGCTGGCGCTCTGATGAATGGCCGCCGGGTTCGCCGCACAATCGACTGATCAGGCCGCTTTCGCGCCTGAGAGCCGACCCGCGAGCCACCCCGCCAGCACGATCAGGACAAGCCCGCCCGCGATCATCCAGATCGGGTGCGGTATCATCATGAAGTTCAAGATTGCGAAGATGATCGTGACGCCGGCGATGGTCCAGGCCGCCCATACGCGCCGCGCAATCCGCCCCGCCACATAGCCCCCTGCAAGCACGCCGGTGAACCAGGCGCCGATGACGAAGAGCTTGGAGCCGAGCGGCAGAGACTTCATCATGGCAGTCAGCGCATCGGGATCACGCATATCGACGCCCTCAGGCGGCGGATAGATCAGATGGCCAAGCTGCTGGATGGCCATGATCAACAGGATCGAGACCACGAAGCCGGATGCGATGCCGGCGAATACGCGCGCCATGGAAGCCTCCCTCGTTTCAGTCAAGCCAGCCTAACGCACTACCGCATCATAGTCATCGCAGGCGAACGTAGGGCCAGGCTTTCTACACGGCCAGGAAGTCCGCCGGACGATCACCATTGCTCCAGATTCGCAGAATGTCCGGGTCGGGCGGGTCAAACTCGACCTCGCGCTCCGGCCACGGCGTGCTGTGCAGGATGTCGCGAATGACCTGAAGCCGGGTCACGCGCTTGTCGTCGGCGCGCACGACACGCCAGGGAACCGGCTCGCCCGTGGCGGCCAGCATGGCGTCACGGGCGGCGGAATAATCGTCGAACTTCTCCAGCGCCACCGCATCGATGGGCGAAATCTTCCACTGTTTGAGCGGGCTGATGCGCCGCTCCTCCAAGCGTTCAGCCTGCTCGGAGCGGGAGATGTCCAGATAGTATTTCAACAGGATGACGCCGTCATCCATGAGCAGTTTTTCGAAGGCGCCGACATCGCGCAGGAAGGCGGCGTACTGGACCTCGTCGCAGAAACCCATGACCCGCTCGACGCCTGCGCGATTATACCAGGAGCGGTTGAACAGGGCGGTCTCGCCATCGGCGGGCAGATGCTCCACCCAGCGCTGGAAATACCAGGAGGCCCGGTCGCGATCGCTCGGCTTGCCCAGCGCCACAACGCGGGTTTCGCGCGGCGACTGGTGCTCGATGACGCGCTTGATCGTTCCATCCTTGCCGGCCGCATCCCGGCCTTCAAAGATAACAAGCAGGCGGCGCCCGTCGGCGATGATATGGCGCTGCAAGGCTACGAGCCCGATCTGAAGCTCGCGCAGCTGTTCGCGGTAAAGATCCCTGTCCACGAGCCCGGCCTAATCCGGCCGGCCCAGAACGATGGTGCCGTTCGTTCCACCAAAGCCGAACGAGTTGGACAATATGGTGTCCACGGCCTGATCGCGGCGCTCGCGGGCGATGTTCAGGAAGGCGAGTTCCGGGTCCACCTCTTCGATATTGATGGACGGGGCGATGAAGCCGTCGCGCATCATGAGAAGCGCATAGATCGCTTCCTGCACCCCGGCGCCGCCCAGACAATGTCCGGTCATCGCCTTGGTCGCGGAAATCGCCGGCTGATCGTCGCCGAACACCGCCTTGAGGGCGCCGGCCTCAGCGACATCGCCAACCGGCGTTGCGGTGGCGTGCGGGTTCACATAATCAATCTTGCGGCCCTTCAGCGGCTCCACGGCCAGGCGCATGGAGCGCTCCGCGCCTTCGCCGGACGGGGCGACCATGTCATAGCCGTCCGAGGTCGCGCCATAGCCGAGCACTTCAGCGTAGATCGTTGCGCCGCGCGACTTGGCCCGCTCGTATTCCTCAAGCACAACGATCCCGGCGCCGCCCGCGATGACAAAACCGTCGCGGGTCTTGCAGAAGGGGCGGCTAGCAGTAGCCGGCGTATCGTTATACGCCGAGGACATGGCGCCCATGGCGTCGAACAGGTTGGACAGCGACCAGGCGAGTTCCTCGCCGCCGCCAGCGAACACGATGTCCTGCTTGCCCCAGGCGATCTGTTCAGCCCCAGCGCCCATGCAGTGCAGCGAGGTCGTGCAGGCCGAACTGATCGAGTAATTGATCCCCTTGATCTTGAACGGGGTGGCGAGCGTCGCCGAAGCGGTGGAGGACATCGCTTTGGGCACTGCGAAGGGCCCGATGCGGCGCGGGCCCTTGTCGCGGGTGATATCCGCCGCAGAGACGATGGTCTCGGTGGACGGCCCGCCGGTGCCGACGATCAACCCGGTGCGTTCATGGCTGACTTCGCCCTGTTCGAGACCTGAGTCAGCGATGGCCTGCTCCATCGCCATATAACACCAGCCCGATCCCTCGCCCATGAAGCGATAGACGCGCTTGTCGACATGGTCCTTCGGATTGACCGGCGGGCGGGCATGGACCTGGCACTTGAAGCCGAGCTCGGCATACTCGTTCGCCGCGACGACGCCGGAACGGCCCGCTTTGAGGGCTTCGGCCACTTTGTCGGCGGTTTCGCCGATGGAGGAAACGATACCGATCCCGGTAACGACGACCCGCCTCATGCTGCGCCTCCCGCTTTGGCCATCTCCTCGGGCTTGAACAGGCCCACGCGCAGATCGGTTGCCATGTAGATCGTGTTCCCGTCCGCCTCGACGCGGCCATCGGCGATGCCAAGCACCAGCCGGCGCATGATCACCCGCTTAAGGTCGATCACGTAGCGGACATGTTCCACATCCGGGGTGATCTGGCCGGTGAACTTCACCTCGCCCACGCCCAGCGCACGCCCTTTGCCCGGCGCGCCGGACCAGCCGAGGAAAAACCCGACCAGCTGCCACATCGCGTCCAGCCCCAGACAGCCCGGCATCACCGGGTCGCCCTCGAAATGGCAATCGAAGAACCAGAGATCCTTCTTGATATCGAGCTCGGCAATGACCGAGCCCTTGCCATGCGCGCCATCATCGTTGGCGATGTGGGAGATGCGGTCGACCATCAACATGGGCGGCAAGGGCAGCTGGGCATTGCCCGGGCCGAACAACTCGCCATGCCCGCAGGCGATCAGGGAGTCGTGCTGATACTGGTTTTGTCTATCGGACATGAAGGCTCGCGATCTTGAAACTGGAGGTCGGCATGGCGGCTCCGCAACGGGATTGGCGGCAGCTTACACGCCTGAGGGTGGAGCCGGCGCCCGGTTATCGCAGTCGCAGGACGCGTCAGCGTGTGGACGTCTCGCCAGCGACCGCGACCACATCCTCATCGGAGCGGTAACATGGGGTCCGCCCGGCCTCAAGCGCCTGACCGGTCCGCTCCCAGGGATAGACACCCCAGAACATGCCGGCCGGGGCCCAGCCGCGCCGCCCCTCCGCTTCCAGCCGGCACCAGCCCTGACGGCAGCGCTCCAGCCACAGGATCGCACCGGCCTCGACCCGCGCCTCTTCAGCGCCATCGGCTTCAGGACGCGCCTGCAGGAAGACCTCCTCGATCGCGCTCACCGCACGGCGTCCGGAGAGGGTGCGCCGGTGCATCCAGGTCTCCTCGCCATCGATATCGCGCACCTGACGCCAGTCGGCGGTCTCCGCGATCACCTCCACCGGCAGGCCGCGGCGCTCATAGAGCCAGCGCACCGGGTGGCCTCTTGAGGGTCCAGCGCGCCCATTCACTTCTTCAAACTTCAGACTAACGAAGCGCGGAACCGGCAGTCCCGAATGCGTGTCGCATGCCTGAGCCAGCGCCGCGCTCGGCAGAAGCGTCAGCGTACACAGCGCCAGCAGGGATCGGATCAGAAGCGTCATGCCGACAACCTCGCGTGCGAGCATGAAGCTCCGGTTAAACGCCGGACTTGTCCGCACAAAACTCACATTAACGCGACTGGACGTCGTTCAGATGAGAGGCCATTTAAGGATCAGTCTTCCTCAGGAGTCCGCCATGATCCGCGCCCGCCTCTCCGCCGCCATCGCCACACTCGCTCTTTTCGCCGCACCGGCGGTCGCTCAGGATCGCGAGGTCTTCGTCGAAACCGTCGACCTGGGCTCGGGCGTGTACATGCTCGTGACGGGTCTGGCGGGCAATGTCGGGGTCAGCATCGGCGAGGACGGGGTGTTCATGGTGGACACCCAGATGCAGGCCATGGCGCCGGCGCTGGACCGGGCTCAGCGGGCCGTGTCCGGCGACCAGGCCGTGGCGCTGGTCCTGAACACGCACCTGCATGGCGACCATGTGCTCGGCAACGCCTATTTCGCCGAAGCCGGCGCGGCGATCATGGCGCATCCCAATGTGCGCCCGGGTCTTGAAAATCCCGTGACCGCTCAGCTGACCGGCGGCACGCCGGCCCCTCTTGAAGGCGGGTTCCTGCCGACAGTGAACGTGAATGACGGCGATTTCGTCACCATGAACGGCCTGACGGCGCGCCTGCACCACGAGCCGGACGCGCATACCAGCGGCGATATCTGGGTCTATTGGGAAGAGGCCGATGTGATCCATGCCGGCGACCTGCTCTTCTCCGGATGGTTCCCCTATATCGATCTTGATAATGGCGGCACGGTCGACGGCTATATCGCCGGGATGCAGTCCATCGTCGATGCGGCGGATCCGGACACGAAGATCATTCCCGGGCATGGCCCGCTGTCCACCGAATCTGACCTTGAAGCCTCCATCGCCATGCTGCATGAGGCCAAGCGCCGGATTCAGGCGCTGGTCGATGCCGGTCACAGCCTGGACGCCATCCAGGCTGAAGAGCCGCTGGCTGATTTCCACGAGGAATGGAACTGGCGTTTCATCACGACCGAACGCATGGTGTGGACCATCTATCGCGACATCACCGGGCTGACCGAATAGGGCGTATCACCGATGAGCCGTAAGAAGAAAAACGCCGGCCCGCCGCCACTGCGGGTCTTCATTCTGCCGATCGGCACCGGGGCGATGCTGGGCGCGCTGTTCGGCGTCGCGCTGAACAGCTGGGTCAGCGGGCTGATCGCCGGACTGGTCATCACCGGCGTTTTCGGCGCGTTTCTCTTCTTCGCCCGCAAAGGCGCGCTTTCGAAACTGCGTTAGTGCGAGCCGCAGGCGAAGCATTCCCGGTCACGGGCAAGCCTGACCGTACGTGAACGCCCCGACAGTCCGTCATAAAGCCAGAGCCGTCCGAGCAAGGGTTCGCCGGCGCCGGTGATCAACTTGATCGCCTCCAGGGCCATCATTGAACCGATCACGCCGGTCAGCGCGCCGACCACGCCAACCTCGGCGCACCGCTCGGCGTCCGGTGGAATGTCCGGCACGAGACAGCGATAGCAGGGCGCGTCCTCGCCAAGATGCGGCGCGAACACGCCCACCTGACCGTCCCAGCGGCCCACAGCGCCGGAGATGAGCGGCGTGCGCGCCGCGATGCAGGCGTCATTCACCGCATAGCGCGTGTGAAAATCATCACATCCGTCCAGAACGAGAGCGCAGCCGGCGATCAGCTCTTGAAGATTGCCGGTTTCAGCGCGGACCGGCTCCGGCTCAATGCCGATATCCGGATCAAGCGCGGTCAGGGCCTCGCCAGCCGCTTCGACCTTGGATCGGCCGATATCGGCGGTGCGATAGAGGACCTGGCGCTGCAGATTATCAAGGCTGACCACGTCGTCATCGATGAGCCGCAGAGCCCCGATGCCGGCCGCAGCGAGATAGAGCGCAGCCGGCGCGCCCAGCCCGCCCGCGCCAGTAATGGCCACCCGCGCCCGGCCCAGCTGCGCCTGCCCCGGCCCGCCGATCTCCTTCAGCAGGATGTGACGCGCATGGCGGGCCGGGTCAGTTTTTCGATCGGGGGTCCGCCGCTTCATCGACACCGCCCCAGCTCCAGGAGCGAAAGCGCCACATAGACGCTGGCGCTTGATGCGCGAAGCGCGCCATGGTGGGGCGGTCTCACAATAGGCTCCATTCCGTGACCCTCACCCTGTCCGCCGAACAATCCGCGCTGATCGAATACGCGCTGGCGCGACGCGCCAACCTGTTCATCACAGGACCGGCGGGCACAGGCAAGACCACGGTGACGCGCGCCATCCTGAACGCCGCGCCCGGCGCAGCGGTCCTGGCCCCCACCGGGGTGGCCGCGATGCAGGCCGGCGGGCAGACGCTGCATTCCTTCTTCCGGCTGCCGCCCCGCCTGATTACGCCAGCCGATATTCGACGGCTGCGCGGCGCGCGCGCGTTGAAAGCGCTCAGAACGCTGGTGATCGACGAGATCTCCATGGTGCGCGCCGATCTGATGGAGGCCATCGACCAGACGCTGCGCCTCAACCGGGACAACCCGGAGCCCTTCGGCGGGGTGCAGATGATCGTCGTCGGCGATCTCGCCCAGCTGCCTCCGGTGGTTCAGGGCGAGGAAGCGGCCTTTCTCGAACACCAGTTCGGCGGCCCCTTCTTCTTCAACGCCCCGGCCTTTCGCGAGGCTGGCTTCGTCATGGCCGAACTGGCCGAGATCCACCGCCAGAATGATCCTGATTTCGTCGAGCTCCTCAACGCGGTGCGCGAAGCCCATCTCAGCAGCCATCAGCTGGAGCTCCTGCAATCGCGCGTCACCGGCCGCACCGGGCTTGAGGCGAGCGAGACCCATGTCGTGCTGACCGGAACCAACGCGGCGGCCCAATCGATCAACGCCAAACGCCTCGCCGAATTGCCGGGCGACACCTACGCCTTCGCCGCGAAGCTGGAAGGCGCGTTCGAACCCAAACTCTTTCCCACCGAGGAGCCGCTTCTGTTGAAGCATGGCGCGCGGGTCATGCTGTTGAAAAATGACGCAACCGGACGCTGGGTGAACGGCACGCTCGCCACGGTGACCGATCTGTCCGGCGGTGAGGTGCGCGTGCGCATCGCCGGCGAGACGCATACGGTCGAGCCGCAGAAATGGGAGCGCAATCGTTATGCGGTCGACCCGAAGACCAATGCGCTGAGCAAGGAAGTCACCGGCGGCTTCACCCAACTCCCGCTGCGCCTGGCCTGGGCGACGACCATTCACAAGGCGCAGGGGTTAACGCTGGATCGGGTGTTTCTGGACGTCTCAAGACCACTCTTCGCCCACGGTCAGGCCTATGTCGCCCTGTCGCGCGCGCGCACGCTGGAGGGGCTGGAATTGTCCCGATCGCTCAGGCCGAACGATATCGTGGTCGATCAGCGCCTGTTTGACGTGCGCAGCTTCTGCGATCCCGCCCCGCCAGAGCTCGCCAGCTATTGATCAGGAAGGGCGGCGGGCTAACTCGCCGCTCATGTCGATTTCAATGACATCTCTGCCCGCCGGCTATCGCGCGCTCGTGTTCGGCGCCTCCGGCGGGATCGGCGAGGCCTTCACTCGCGCCCTCATCGCGGATGAGGGCTGCGGCGGGGTGTTCGCCGCTTCTCGCACCGGCGCAGCGCCCACCGGCGCTGAAGGCCTGCGCTTTGATCTCGCTGACGAGACGTCGATCGAAGCCGCGCTGAAGCGGGCGACGCAGGACGGCCCGCTGGATCTCGTCCTGATCGCAACCGGGCTTCTGCATGGCGACGCCGTGCAACCGGAAAAGACCTGGCGGCATCTGAACGCTGAAGCCATGACCGAGGTTTTTGCGGTGAATACGATCGGCCCGGCGCTGATCATCAAGCACGCCCTCCAGCGCACAGCTGCGAATCGGCGCGCCATCGTGGCCGCGCTGTCTGCGCGCGTCGGCTCGATCAGCGACAATCGGCTGGGCGGCTGGCACGCCTATCGCGCGTCGAAGGCCGCGCTCAACCAGATCATACGCACCAGCGCGATCGAGCTCGCCCGCAAGCGTCCGGACGCGCTGTGCGTCGGGCTGCACCCCGGCACGGTGGATACCGGACTGTCCAGACCTTTCCAGGGCAATGTCCCGGACGGAAAACTGTTCACGCCGGAGCTTTCCGCCGGGCGCCTTCTCAGCGTCCTGGATGGCTTGACGCCGGAGCAGTCCGGCCAGGTTTTCGACTGGGCGGGCGAAGCGGTCCCGAGCTAGCTGCCTGACCGGCTTGGCGAACCGGTTTCAGGCGGGCACGCTCAACATCCTGCTTTCAACCGATGAGACTGACGCCATGACCGCCGCCCATATCGATCCTGAACGCGCCGTCTTTGAAGCCTTCAAGGCGCTGCCGCGCGATGAGCCGGTGGAGATGCTGAACCTTCTGCGCCTGCATGAGCGCGCGCAGTATGAGGACGGGCGCGAAGCCACGGGGCTGGAGGCGTATAAGGCCTACGGTGCCCAGTCCGGTCCGGTTTTTGAGCGCGTGGGCGGACGCATTGTCTGGCGCGGGCGCCCGCAGCTCGTGCTGATCGGGCCGCAGGACGAGAACTGGCATCTCGCCTTCGTGGCCCGCTATCCCAGCGCCGGCGCCTTTCTTCAGATGGTCACCGACCCGATCTACCAATCCGACGCCGTGCCGCACCGGCGCGCCGCCGTTCTCGACAGCCGCCTCATACGCACCGCCCCCCAGGCTGGCGGTTCCACCTTCGGCTGACACGCCGCGCGCTTGCCTCCAGCCTCGCGTTAAGCTTCTATTAACCGGCGGGGTTGGGCGGCATGTGCGCGGTCAGACCCCGGACGGCGCGAGAGGGGCGCAAGGGGGATGGTGCACTGGCTCGGCGACAGGCTGGGAGCCGCGCTTTGCGTCGGGTTCGCGCTCCTGCTGTGGTCTGGCCTCGCCCATTCTCAAGAACCACCGGAACCCACCGCCCCCCTTAACGTGGCCGTGTTCGGGGACAGCCTGGCGGACGGTCTTCACGCCGGGCTCTATTTCGCGCTCAGGAATAATCCGCGCATCGCCGAGGTGGAGAAGCTCAGCCGCGTCTCCACCGGCATCTCCAACTGGCGCTATGTCCATGTCGGCGAAGCGACTGCAGCCCAGCTTGCCGAGCGCCAGGTCGATATCGCCATCATCATGTTCGGCGCCAATGACATTCAGGGCGTGGTGGAGAACGGTCGCGTCTTCCCCTTCCGCACCGAGCACTGGGAGCGCGTCTACCGCCAGCGCATCCGCATGATCACCGCCCTGCTGATCGATCACGGCGCCCGGGTCTACTGGGTCGGCCTGCCGCGTATGCGGTCGCAACGCTATGACTCCAACACCGTGTATCTGAACGCCATGTTCGCCGAGGAAGTGGAAAGGCTGGGCGCGACCTTCATCGCCACCCGACCGCTAACCATGGATGCAGAAGGCGGCTATACCGCCTTTGGCGAAGACTCAGGCGGTGTCCGTCGGCTTATCCGCGCCGATGACGGCATTCACATGACGCTGCGCGGCTACCGCATGATCGCCCGACCGGTCGCCGCACGCATCAATGCGGAGGTCGACCAGATCGCAATACGCCGCCGCCAGCGCAGCGCGCTGGAAGCCTTCATCCGCACTGAGCCGGAGTTTTTCGGCGCACGGCGCCTGGCGCGCGATGTAATCGCCGCCGGCTTTGATCGCGAGGACTGGCTTTGCCGGCCCGCTGAACCGGGCGAGATCGAGGCGCTGGACCCGTTTTCGCCCGGCGGGATTCTGGGCGCGCGCGGCGATCCGCGCCGGCCTGCGGCCGGGTAGGCGCTCGCCATGCTCTTTCCCACCTTCGTCTTTGCGGTCTTCTTCCTGATCGTGTTCACCGTTGCGTGGGGGCTGGAGCGCGAAAACGGTCGGCGCAAGGCGTTTCTGCTGGCGGCCAGCTATGTCTTCTACGGCTGGTGGGACTGGCGCTTCTGCGCCCTACTCTTCGCCTCGTCGGTGCTGAACTGGATGATCGGGCGCGCCATCGCGGTGACGCCCGGCAATGCGGGACGCACCGCCTGGATGGTGATCGGCGTCATCGCCAATCTGATCATCCTCGGCTTGTTCAAATATTACGGCTTCTTCCTGGAGAATGTGTCAGGCCTGCTCTCCGATCTGGGGCTGGAGCGGGACTATCTCTTCCTGCAGATCATCCTGCCTGTCGGGATCAGCTTCTACACTTTCCAGGGCATTTCCTACATCGTCGACATGAAGCGAGGGCGCGCGCCGGCCGAGGCCGGGCTGGTGGATGTGATGCTCTACATCTCCTTCTTCCCGCAGCTTGTGGCCGGCCCGATCGTGCGCGCCGCGGACTTCCTGCCCCAGCTGCGCGCCACGCCGCGCCTGTCTCGACAGGCGGCGGCGCTCGGCCTTCTGCTTATCGTCTGGGGATTGTTCAAGAAAACGGTCATCGCTGCAGAGATCGCCGAGGGCCTCGTTGATCCGGTCTTTTTTGATCCCAGCGCCTATGGGTCGGTGGATCTTCTGTTCGCCACATACGGATACGCGGTCCAGATCTATTGCGATTTCTCCGCCTACTCCGACATTGCGATCGGGTGTGCGGCGCTGCTCGGCTATCGTTTCCAGCGCAATTTCGATCAACCTTACCGCGCCTGCTCCTTCCAGGAATTCTGGCGGCGCTGGCATATCTCGCTGTCGACCTGGCTGCGCGATTATCTCTACATCCCGCTGGGCGGCTCCAAGGGCGGGACCTTTTCCACCTACCGAAATCTGTTCGTGACCATGCTGCTGGGCGGGCTCTGGCACGGAGCGGCCTGGACCTTCATCGCCTGGGGCGCGCTGCATGGCGCGGCGCTGGCGATCGAGCGTGCGCTGGGCCTGGCCCGATCCAGGCGCAGCCTGATCAGCCTCATCCTCGTGTTTCACGTGGTGTGTCTGGGCTGGATCCTGTTCCGCTCGCCCGATTTCGCCGGCGCCGCCGCATATCTCGCCAGCTTTGTCCGCTTCGATCAGCCGCTTGAGGCGCTGACGCCTTTCCTGGCGGGTCTGACCGTGCTGGGCCTGGCGCTGCACGCCCTGCCCTCGCGTGGGATCGAAGCGGCCGCCCGCGCTCTGGCGCGCCTGCCCTCTGTGGCGACGGCGGCCATTCTGACCGGGCTGTTCCTCATCGTTGAAGCGCTGCGCCCGGAAGGCGTCGCGCCCTTCATCTATTTTCAGTTCTAGGAGACGATCATGCGCCCCGACCCGGAACGCGATGCGATCTACGCGCCCGCCGTCGACGACATACGCCACGCGCGCAACCGGATCTGGACAGGCCGCTGTCTCGTTCTCGGCGCGCTTTTGATGGCGATGTTCAACGCCGAAGGCGTGGTGCGATGGGCGGCGAGCCAGCCCCCGGTCTGGGCGGTGGAGACGGTGCGCCTCACCCTGCAGACTTGGGAAGACCGGATGGATCAGGCTGGTCTGACCGCGCCGCGTCAACTCATCGGCGAGCGCTATGAGGCGCTGAAGCGCCTGCAGTGGGCGGATATCGAGCCGGAAACGTCCGAAGACGAAACCCGCTCGCGTTGAAGCGGTGCGCGCCTTCAGGCATGCTTAACGACGTCTTAACGCCGGGAGGGGCGGATATGGACGAGGTGCTCACCATCACCCGAATTTGGGCGAGCCTGGAGGCCGGGCTCGGCCTGGGCTTCGGCGCGCTGCTCGTCTGGCTTCTAAGCCGGATTGGCGCGACGCGGCGCAAGGGCCGGCTGAAGACCGATATCGCCGGGGACATTCTCGCCGTGCAGTACGATCTGTATGCGCGCGCCAATCTGCAACCCTGGAAGGAAGACGAGGCGCGCTATGAGTGGATGCTGACCCCGCTCCTGCGCGAGATCGACCGCGCGCGCCGCATCATCGAGACCGAGGCCCTCTCAGGGCAGGCGTCCGCCGCCGCGATGGAATACCACGCCGCCATGCGCCGCTTCGTCAGCAAGTGGGCGGGAACAAAGCGTCGGCGCAAAGGCGAAGGAAGCTTCTGGGCGCTCTATGATGAAACCGAGACGGCGGCCATCGCCCTTGTCGCCGCCCTCCGGCGCAGCGCCCGCTATCGCCGCCTGATCACCGATCTGAAAGCCCAGGCGAAACCCGAAGACGGCGACACGCAAAGACCGTTTCAGTCGCTAGACGGTGAGACGGGACCGGACGCACCCACGCGCACGGCGTTGAGCTGACTGACGATCATTCGCGAGGGTTCATAAACTTCGGACATGCCCCCTCCGTCCGCTTCGCGGCCACCTCCCCCGCAAGCCGGGAGGACAGTGCAGGCACTCAAAGATGGCTCCGAACCCTTCAGGATTCGCAGAGCGCCAACGCGCGCCCGCACCCCGGACTTGATCCGGGGGAAGATCGACTGAGCGGGCGCGAAGGAGAACAGAAAAATGGTGCCCAGGAGAAGACTCGAACTTCCACTCCCATACGGGAACTGGCACCTGAAGCCAGCGCGTCTACCAATTCCGCCACCTGGGCATAGATGAGGGAGGCGTGGGTTTAGGTCTGCGCGCGCGTGGAGTCAACGCCATTGCGGCGCCGGTTTCAGCCCGGCTGCGCCACACTGCGCGCATAGACACGGACCGGCATTATTGGCTACACGGCCCATAGGATCCGGTTGCGCTGTGCGTACCCGAAGCAGAGCCGCTTTGACACGGCCCCCCACTGGAAGGACGATCGCCATGCTGCGCGAGGAAATGATCACGGTTTTCGGCGGGTCGGGCTTTATCGGCCGCTATGTGGTGCGCACGCTCGCCAAGGCCGGCTATCGGGTGCGCGTGGCGACGCGCCGCCCGCACCTGGCCGGGGATATGCGCGTGTCCGGCGTGGTGGGTCAGGTTCAGCTGGTGCAGGCCAATCTGCGCAATCGCGACTCCATCGCCCGAGCGGTGGAGGCCGCGCATGGCGTGGTCAACCTGGTCGGCATATTGTTTGAAGGCGGCAAACAGAAATTCCAGAGCCTGCAGGCCGAAGGCGCAGGGCTCGTCGCTGAAGCCGCGCGCGAGGCCGGTGTGAAGCGCTTCGTCCAGATTTCGGCCATCGGCGCGGACGCCGAGAGCGACAGCGTCTACGCGCGCACCAAGGCTGAAGGCGAGGCCGCGGTTCGCAAAGCGATGCCTGAAGCGGTCGTGCTGCGCCCGTCCATCGTGTTCGGACAGGAAGACGCCTTCTTCAACCGGTTCGCGGACATGGCCCGCTTCGCGCCGGCCCTGCCGCTCATCGGAGGCGGCAAGACGAAGTTCCAGCCGATTTTCGCCGGCGATGTCGCTGAAGCCGTCATGGCCGGGCTGGAGCGCGATGAGGCGCGCGGGCGCACCTATGAGCTGGGCGGGCCGGGCGTCTACACTTTCAAGGAATTGATGGAATTCATCCTGTCGGCCATCGACCGCAAGCGCTTCCTGGTTCCGCTTCCCTACCCGGCCGCCTGGGCGATGGGGCTGGCCGGCGAGATCATCGGCGCCCTGCCCTTTGTGGAGCCCTTCCTGACACGCGATCAGGTGACCTTGATGAAGTCGGACAATATCGTCGGCGCGGGCGGCGAAGGGCTCGGACAGATTGAGGAATTCGGCATCAAGCTGGAAACCGTCGAGGCGATCACACCGGCCTATCTCGCCCGCTATCGCAAGGGCGGGGAGTTCTACGAAGACCCCGGTCAGGCTGCGAGCTAGGTGCTCAGGCGCGCCCACTCAGCGCGCACGCCAGCGTCGGTTTCCTGCGCCAGGCGCACCTCGCATTGGGCGCGTACGCGCGCCGGATCAAGCTGTGAGAGCGCCCAGATCGCCGCGCCGCGCACGAGCGGGCTTTCATCGTCCAGGCGGGCCGCCGCCACAGGCGCGAGATCGGGCGCGGCGGAATTGCCGATCGCGATCATGACATTGCGAACAAAGCGATCCCGCCCGATCCGCTTGATCGGCGAGGCGGTGAACAGCGCACGGAATTGCGCATCGTCCAGCCCGGCAAGTTCGGCGAGCTTCGGCCCCCGCAGCGCCTCGCGCGCATGAAAGGCCGCTTCGCTGGCGGTCTGAGCGAACTTGTTCCAGGGACAGACCGCCAGGCAGTCATCGCAGCCATAGATCCGATTGCCCATGGCGGCGCGAAACTCGTGCGGTATGGGGCCTTTGTGTTCGATGGTGAGGTAGGAAATGCACCGGCGCGCATCCAGCCTATAGGGCGTCGGGAAAGCGTCGGTCGGGCAGATATCCAGACACGCCCGGCATGAGCCGCAATGATCGGTCTCCGGCGCATCGGGTTCCAGCTCGGCTTCGGTGAGCATGACGCCGAGAAAGAGCCAGCTGCCGAGCTCCCGGCTGACCAGATTGGTATGCTTGCCCTGCCAGCCGAGCCCCGCCTTCTCCGCCAGCGGCTTCTCCATCAGCGGCGCGGTATCGACGAACACCTTCACCGCCGCCCCGGTACGCTCATGAAAGGCGCGCGCCAGACGCTTCAGGCGCTTTTTGAGGACGTCGTGATAATCCCGGTTCTGCGCGTAGACGGAGATGGCGGCTTCATCACGGCGCTCCAGCTGATCCAGAGGATCGGCGTCCGGGCCGTAATTGAGACCCACCACCAGCGCCGATTTCGCCTCCGGCCACATGGCGGTGGGATGGGAACGCCGCTGAAACGTCTCCTCCATCCAGCCCATCTCGCCGTGATGACCCGCCTTGATGAAGGCTTCCAGCCGTTCGCCGGCGAGCCAGGGCTCGTCCACACGCGCCACGCGGGCGGCGTCAAAGCCAAGCTCCCGTGCGAGCGATCTGGCGGCGGCGGCGTTCATGCACGGTCTCAAAAATCCAGCGCGGCGTACCAGCGCGCGGGCGGCACGCCGGGCAGGCGGTCTTTCAGGAGCGGACGGAAGGCGGGGCGGCATTTGACCCGCTCATACCAAGCCTTGAGTGCAGGATAATGCTCCCAGCCGATATCGCCAAGATAGTCGATCGCTGACAGGTGGGCCGCAGCAGCGATGTCGGCGAGGGTGAAGCGAGGTCCGGCGAGCCCCTCGCGCGCCTCCAACAGCCCGTTCAGATAACCGCAATGCCAGCGCAGAAAGTCCCGGCCTTCGCGGATGGCGGCCATGTCCGGCGAGCCGCCGCCGGCGAGGCGTTTTTCCAGCTTTTCCGCCAGAAGATAGGCGTTGACCTCAGCTTCGAACTTACGGTCAAACCAGCTCGCCAGCCGGCGTACTTCCGCGCGTTCAATCGGATCAGACGGGAGAAGCGCTGTGTCCGGCTGGGTGTCGTCCAGGTATTCCAGAATGGCGCGGGTCTCCACGATGACGGCGCGCCCGCCTTCGGCCTGCGGGCGGTCCTCCACCAGAACCGGGGGCAGGCCCGCCGGGTTCAGGGTGAGCAGCTCCAGATCCTCTTCGAACGGGCTGACATGCTGAAGATCAAACTTCAGCCCCTTTTCGGCCAGCGCCAATCGGACCTGTCGCGAACCGGGATCAAGGGGCCAATGGTAGAGAACACGCATGTTTGACAGCCTATGCCGCTTCGCGCGGCGGTTTAAGCACGGCAGGCAGGGTCAACCCGGTCCGTCCTCGCCGAAGAGCGGATTGCCATGCGGCGCAGCGCGCCCGGCGGGGTCAGGATGGATGAGAATGTCCGCCGCCGGCCAGGCTTCAAGCAGGCGGTACTCAGCCGCTACGAGGATGGCGTGGGCTTCGGTCAGGGTCAGATCGGGCTCGAGATCGAGATGCAGCTGGATGTGCACAAGCGGCCCTGAAGCACGGGTTCGCAGCTGATGCACTCCGATCACACGCTCATCATCACCCGCCAGACGAAGAATTTCGGCGCGATCGGTATCAGGCAGTTCGCGATCCATCAGCATTTGCAATGCATTGCCGCCCAGCTCCCAGGCGGTCTTCAACAGCCAGAGCGCCACTAGAAAGCCGACAATCGGGTCGGCGCGCTCAAACCCGAACAGCGTCACCGCAACGAGCCCGGCGATCACTGCGGCGTTCGCGCCAAGATCGGCGGCGTAATGGGCGCGATCGCCTGAGACCGCGAGCGAGCCGGTCTGCTTGACGGCCCGTGACTGCGCCCAGATCAGCGCGATCGTCAGCGCGATGGACAGCACCATGACCGAGATCGCCAGAACGCCCTGCTCAACCGGCTGCGGCTCCAGAAAGCGGCGCACCGCCTCGTAGATGAGATAGCCCGCTGACAGGAAAACGAGCTGCGCCTGCATCAGGCTCGCCATGGCCTCCGCCTTCCCGTGCCCGAAACGGTGTTCTTCATCCGCCGGTGTGGCGGCGTAACGCACGGCGAAAAACGTCGTCAGCGAGGCGGCGAGATCCAACGCAGAATCGGCCAGCGACGCCAGAAGCGCCACCGATCCGGACAGAACCCAGGCGACCAGCTTGGCGGCCACAAGGGTTGAGGCGACGGCCACGGACAGCGCGGTCACCCGGCTGGTGATCGCCTTGGCCTTGGCTGGTTCCAACTTGCCAGGCCCGGCGTCGAGCGCATCATGCGGCATGGGGTGCGGACCTCATCCTGGAGCAGCGCCGGCGTCTTGCGCCCCACAGGCGGAGCGGCGCAAGGTGAGCGCCGCATCAATAGCGGGACCGCGTTCATGGGCCTCATCCATCTCATCATTCTGGCTCTGGTCCAAGGCGTGACCGAATTTCTGCCCATCTCCAGCTCGGCCCATCTCATCCTCGCGCCCCAAGTTACCGGACAGGCCGACCAGGGCCCGCTTATCGATGTGATGGCGCATTTGGGCACGCTGTTCGCGGTTCTGGTCTTCTTCAGCCGCGAAGTCGGCGAGATCATCACGGGCAAGTTCGCGCTTCTACGCGGCGAGGTGACGCCGGGCGGGCGGCTGGTCCTGCTCATCGCACTGGCGACGCCGCCGGTATTGCTGGTCGGGGCCGGGCTCTATGTTACCGGGTTCGCCGATGCGCTGCGCGATCCGCTTGTTCTGGCGCTCGCCACCGCCGGGTTCGCGATCCCGCTTTGGCTCGCCGACCATTTCGGCGCGCGGGTGAGGGCGGTTGAGACCATGAGCTGGCGCGATGCGGCGCTGATCGGCCTGGCTCAGGCGCTCGCCATGATCCCGGGCGCCAGCCGGTCCGGCGTCACGATGACCGCCGGGCGGGCGCTGGGTTACAGCCGGACCGAAGCCTCCCGTTTTTCCATGCTGATGGCGGTCCCGGTGATCGGCGCGCTGGGCCTGCTGGCGGTGATCGAGCTGGCGCGCGGGGCTGAACCGGGCGCGAGCCTCGTCGACGGGCTGATCGTCGCCGCCCTGTCCTTTATGGTGGCCTGGGCGGCGATCGCGCTTCTGATGCGTTTTGTGGAGCGGGTGGGCTTCCTGCCCTTCGTGATCTACCGGCTGCTTCTGGCCGGCGTGATCATTGTGTGGCTGGCTTAAGCCTGCTTCAGGCGGTCGGGTCGTAGCGGGAGCCGGCGAGCACGAAACGCCGGTCGCAATACCCGCACTCGACGCATTCATCCTCGCCCATATCGTAATAGACCCGTGGGTGACCGAGCGCACCGCCACCGCCATCGCACATGACTCGCTTGGTCGCCACCACAATGACTTCGGGCTGCTCGAAGGAGGGGATTTTTGCCGCTTGGCTCATGGGTCGCACTTCATCGCGTGACTGGGTTTAAGTGACCGAAGTCCACTAAAACGAAACCGTATGTTTCATGGCCCGGAAGCGGGCATGGAAACATGGCGCAGATGCGTTTAAGTTCAACTAAATTCCTAGGTCCGCTTGCGCGCCCCGTCAATCCGCATGCGCGTTTGCACCTCCCCTGTCCCAGGCCAAGCCGATGACCAAAACCGCTCCTGATTACGCCCTTCAAGCCACCGGTCTGGAAAAAACCTATCCCGGCGGCAAGAAAAACCCGCCCAAGCACGCACTCAAAGGCGTGGATCTGGTTGTGCCGCGCGGCTCCATCTTCGGGCTGCTCGGCCCGAACGGGGCGGGCAAGTCCACCTTCATCAATATCTTTGCCGGACTGACGCTGAAATCGGCAGGCAAGGCGTGCATCTGGGGTGTGGATATCGACGAGCAGCCGCGCAAGGCGCGCGCCGCCATCGGCGTGGTGCCGCAAGAGCTGAACATGGATGTCTTCTTCACCCCGCATGAATTGCTGGAATTGATGGCGGGGTTTTACGGGGTGCCGAAATCAGAACGCCGCACCGATGAACTCCTGGAAGCGGTGGGCCTGGTCGACAAGCGCAACGCCTATGTGCGCCAACTCTCCGGCGGGATGAAGCGCCGCCTTCTGGTGGCCAAGGCCATGGTTCACAACCCGCCAGTCCTGGTGCTGGATGAACCCACCGCCGGGGTGGATATCGAGCTTCGCCGACAGCTCTGGGAATATGTGGTGGAGCTGAACCGGGCCGGGACCACCATCGTGCTGACCACGCATTATCTGGAAGAGGCCCAGGAGTTGTGCGACGAGATCGCCATCATCAATGAAGGCGATGTCGTGGCCTGCGAGCCGAAGGACACGCTTCTGAAGCGGCTCGACCGCAAGACGCTGGTGATCGAGGCGACCAGCCCGCTGACTCGCATTCCGGAGGGGTTTGAAGATTATGACGCCAGCCTGCGCGATGGCGCGCTGGCGATCACCTATCGCTTTGGCGAGGCGTCAGTGGCCGACATGATCGAGCGCTTCAACGCCACAGGCGCCCGGATCGCCGATCTGCGCACCGAGGAACCCGATCTTGAGGATGTGTTCCTGGCGCTGACCTATGGCGTGAACGCGGCGAAAGCCTCCTGATCCTCCGCCACGTTTTCGCCCCAGCCTCGCGCTAAGCATGAAGCATGCTGAACTTCTTCCGACGTCTTCTCGGCCTGATTTTCGCCGGTGCGTTTTTCGCCGCTTCGCTCGCCCTGTTTCTGCGGTTCGAACCCGCCGATGTGGTGGGATGGCTGGTGCTCGCCGGTCTGATCGGACTCAGCGCCCTGATCTCCATCGCAGCCTATCGCTGGTTTGCTGTCAGCAGCGGGCCAGGGGCCCAGCAGGATGATCGCGGCGGGGATGGCTATATGAGCGGCCTCGGATTCGGCGCCGGCGGACGTCGCAGCGATGATCTGGACTCCAGCGATCCATTCTAGGGCGCGCCACTAAGCACCTGAAAATTCAAAATAATTGAACGCCGACAAGATCGTGCTGCATATACATGCGATATATAATGTTATACATTTACAACATAATGATTGATTTATTGATCCATACGTACTAACCTTACGGCCACTGAGGGAGTTTTCATGGTCGACGCCGCACGCATCCATAACCGCCTGGCGATGTTCCGCGCCGAACGCGGCCTGTCGCGCAAGGCGCTGGCGGATGCGGTCGGAGTGAATTTCCAGACGATCGGCTATCTCGAGCGCGGGGACTATAACCCGTCACTGGAGCTGGCCTTGAAGCTGGCCGCCTATTTCGACGCCCCGGTCGAGACCGTCTTCTCCCTGCAACCGTTCAAGCCGATCGCCGAGGCGATACGGGATAGAGGATGACACGATGACGTTTTTCTACCGCGGCCCCTCAGGGCGCATACCGGCCCGTTCCGCCGATTTGATGCGTCTGGCGACAAGTGTCGCGCTGATCGCCTACCCGCTCGGCTGCCTCATACAGCTGATATTTCCGGACACCTCGCCTGAAGCCGGGCTCAGCTGGGGGGAAGGCGGCGGCTTCGCGCTGATCATTCTTGCGCTGTTCGCCTTCGTTATTATCGCCCCTTCCCAGCTGCAACGCATTACCGGTGAAGAAGCCAAGGCGCTGGACGAGTTCGAGATCAATCTGCGGCGGCGCGCCTACACCTTCGCCTACCAGGTCTTCGCTGCAATCGTTCTGGTGGGAATCCTGTACACCGCCATTGCAGTCGACACGCTGGATTCAGACCGGTTCACGCTCTGGGTCCCAACCAGCTATGATCATTGGAACGCGGTGTTCTGGGGCGCGGTGCTTTACGCCTTCGTGCTTCCCACCGCCTATCTCGCCTGGACAGCGCCCGCGCCGATCGAAGACGAGGTTGAAGCCTGAGCCGGCTGCGGGTCGCGCGGCGCGCCCGATTGCGCCGCGCCCACACCCGCGCTATTGGCTAGGACTGACACGCACCCATAGCTCAGCTGGATAGAGCGCTGCCCTCCGAAGGCAGAGGTCTCAGGTTCGAATCCTGATGGGTGCGCCATTTTCCCGTTCTCCTTCGCGTCCGCTCAGTCGATCCTCCCCCGGATCAAGTCCGGGGTGCGGGCGCGCATTCGCCGTTTTCGACCTGCCGCGCTCCAAGGCTTCACCGCCGCTTCTCAAACCACCACCAGGCCGCCAGCGCTGCGAGAGCTGCGCCGACAAGCTGGGCGGCGATGAAGAGCGGGGCGTCTTCCGGGCGGATGCCGGAGAACGTGTCTGTGAACGCCCGGGCAATGGTGACGGCGGGGTTGGCGAAACTGGTCGAGGCGGTGAACCAGTACGCGGCCGCGATGTAGAGCCCGACCACCCAGGCGACGGCGTCCTCCTTGAAACGAACCGCCGCGAAGATGAAGAAGACCAGACCGAAGGTCGCGACACCTTCAGACAGGAGCTGAGCCAATCCCGAACGTTCGTTCGTTGAGATTTGTACTAGCGATTGCTCAAACATCATGTGGACGAGACCAGCGCCGGCGAGACCGCCGAACAGCTGCGCGACGAGATAGGCTGCGGCCATCACCGGGCCGATCCGGCCGCGCAGGACCATAGCGAGCGTGACCGCCGGATTAAAATGCGCCCCGCTGATGGGCCCGAGCGTGGTGATCAAAACCACAAGAATAGCGCCGGTCGCGATCGTATTGGCCAGCAGAGCCAGCGCAACATCGCCGGTAAGCGTTTCGGCCATGATGCCGGACCCGATCACGCCGGCGAGGAGAAACCCGGTCCCCAGCGCCTCAGCGGCGATGCGGCGGGCGGGACTGAACGGGCTCATGCTCGACCCGCCGCCAGAGCGCCGGCGAGATCATCCGGCGCCCGTTCCAGCTGCGCCATGAAAGCGGATATGCGTTGGCGTAGAGCCTGATAGGTCGCTTCGAACGCGGCCCGGGCCGCAGCCTCGTCCTCAATGCCGGCGGGATCGGGAAGCCCCCAATGGCTTTTCAGCGGAGCGCCCGGCCAGATCGGGCAGCTTTCCGCCGCAGCGCTATCGCAGACCGTGATCACCGCATCGATTTCAGGCGCGCCGGGTTCAGCGAACACATCCCAGCTTTTTGAACACAGACCTGTCGTGCCGTGGCCATGACGGATGAGGGTTTCCAGCGCGAGCGGGTGCGGCGCGCCCTTCGGCTGAGATCCGGCTGAAACGGCGCTAACCTGACCCGCGCCTAGCGCATTGAACAAGACCTCGGCAAGGATTGATCGGGCCGAATTGCCCGTGCAGAGAACAAGAATGACTGGCATAAGCGAAGCTCCGATAGCGCGATGATGCGCGGCTGAGGCGGGCGCCAACCCGCCTGGCATTTATTTCATGGATTCACGAAATGACAACAGCGCCGTTGAGCTCAAGCGATGAAAATGCGGTGCGGCAGCTCGCCGCCCTGGCCCATCCCACACGCCTTCAGGTGTTTCGCGCCCTGATGCGCGCCGGCCCGGGCGGTCTGCCAGCCGGCGCGCTTTCAGACACGCTGAACGTAGGGCCGAGCAGCCTGTCAGCGCATCTGACAGGTCTGCGCGAAGCCGGCTTGGTGGAGCAGCGCCGCGATGGCCGCAAGCGCATCTATTCAGCCGAGCTGGCCGCAGCGGCCGGCCTGGTCGACTATCTGGTATCCGATTGCTGTAACGGGCATCCGCAGGTGTGTGCGCCGCTGAACGCCCGGCGTACGGCGTGCTGAGCGGACGCCAGGCGTTGGAGAGCCTTGCCAAATCCGCTCCTTGATCGGACATTCGACGCCCATGACCGGCCCGCCCGCCTCTTCTGTGCATATTGTCGATCAGCTGATTGAAGAACGCGCCATCGGGCTGCGGGCCAACCCCCTTGCCTGGCCGATCGTGCGCGCGGTCTTCTATCCGATCCTCGGTTACCGCAAGGCGGTGCGCATCGCCGATCGCATGGCGCCGCTGGGCGGGGTTGAAGCCATGGACTGGGCGCAGGACTTCCTGTCGATGAGGGTGGATGTGGATGGCGTCGAGCAGGTGCCGGAAAGCGGGGCGTGCGTGATCCTGGCCAATCATCCCGGCGGCATCGCCGACGGGATTGCGGTGTGGGAAGCGCTGAAAGCGCGCCGACCGGATGTAATCTTCTTCGCCAATCGCGATGCGCTGCGCGTGTGCGAAGGTCTTGGCGAGGTGGTCATCCCGGTGGAATGGCGCGACGGGCACCGTTCGCGCGACAAGACCCGTGAGACCTTGAAGGCCTCCGTCGAAGCCTTCCGGCAGGAGCGCTGCGTGGTGGTGTTTCCAGCCGGCAAGATGTCGGTCTGGGACTGGCGCATTCGCGGACTGCGCGAGGAAGCCTGGATGCCGACGGCAATGGGGCTGGCGCGCAAGTTCAAGACGCCGATCATCCCGCTGGGTCTGCGCCAGCGCATGTCATGGCTGTTTTACGCGCTGGGCCAGATCTCTGCCGAGCTGAAGCACATGACCGTGTTCCACGAGCTTCTGGCCAAGGCCGGCGCGCGCTACCGCCTGCGCTTCGGTGAACAGCTGAGCGTGGCCGACCTGCCCGCCGATGACGCGGCCGCGACCGAGACGCTGCGCGAAAGCAGCGAAGCGCTCGCCTGGGACCGCGGATGAGAGCGTCCGTGGATCCCGCGCGCGAGGCTGCGCAGGCGCTTGTCGAGCGCATGATTGAGGATCGCGCGCCGAGCCTGGTAAAGCGCCCGCGCCTGTGGGCGGCGTTGAGAACAGTTCTGTACCCGGCCCTGGGCTTCAAGGCGGCGGTCGATCTGGTTGAAGCGGTGGCGCCGCTTTCAGCCGATGCCTGCTTTGAATGGGGTGACGAATTCCTGCAGCTCACCGTAGAGGCGGACGGGCTTGAGCATATCCCCGAGAGCGGGCCGGTCCTGATCATCGCCAATCATCCTGGCGGCATTCCAGACGGTAATGCGCTGTGGAAGGCGATCCGGCATCGCCGTCCCGATCTGTGCTTTTTCGCCAACCGGGATGCCCTAAAGATCACGCCCGGCCTGCGCGACCGCATCATTCCGGTCGAATGGCGCCGCGATGAGAACAGCCGCCAGCGCGCAAGAGAGACTCTGCGCGCCGCCATGGAGGCCTTCAACGCCGGGCGCTGCGTCGCGATCTTCCCGGCCGGACGGATGGCGGACTGGAGTTGGCGGCGATGGCGGATCGCGGAACCGGCCTGGGCCAGCACAGGCGTGTCGATCGCGCGTCGCTTCAATGCGCCCGTAGTCGCCATGGGCGTTACCCAGCGCATGCCGATGGCCTATTACGCCCTCGCCCAGCTGCATGAAGAGCTGCGCGACATCACCCTGTTCCACGGACTGATGCGCCAGCGCGGCAAGCACTACCGGCTGCGCTTCGCCGAACCGGTCCACGCCCGCGCGCTGGAAGGCTCAGACGGCGAAGCGACCGATGCACTCAAAGCGAAGTGCGAAGCGATGGCGTGGGGCGACCATGGAAAAGCCCCGGAGGCCGGCTCCGGGGCTCTGTCAGCAGCGGGATGATCACCGCACCCTTACGTCTGGCGCTCCACCATCAATTCCTTGATCTGACCGATCGCCTTGGCCGGGTTCAGGCCTTTCGGGCAGACATTGGTGCAGTTCATGATGGTGTGGCAGCGATAGAGCTTGAACGGGTCTTCAAGATCATCGAGGCGTTCGCCGGTGGCCTCATCGCGGCTGTCGGCGATCCAGCGATAGGCCTGAAGCAAGGCGGCGGGCCCGAGATACTTATCTGAATTCCACCAGTAGGACGGGCAGGCGGTCGAGCACGACGCGCACAGAATGCACTCATACAGACCATCGAGCTCGGTGCGGTCGTCCGGCGACTGGCGCCATTCCTTTTCCGGCTCCGGCGTGTCGGTCTGCAGATAGGGCTTGATGCTGGCCAGTTGCGCATAGAACTGGGTCAGATCCGGGATCAAATCCTTCACGACCGGCTGGTGCGGCAGCGGCGAGATCGTGATCGCGCCGGAATAGTCCTCAATGCCGGCGGTGCAGGCGATGGTGTTGCGCCCGCCGATATTCATCGCGCAGGAGCCGCAAATGCCCTCCCGGCAGGAGCGGCGGAAAGCCAGGGTGGTGTCGATCTCGTTCTTGATGAAGAAGAGCGCGTCCAACACCATCGGACCGCACTTGTCCATATCGACATGATAGGTGTCCCAGCGCGGATTCTCGCCGCTGTCGGGATCATAGCGATAGACCTTGAAGGCGCGCGTATTGGTCGCCCCGTCCGGCTTGTCCCAGGTCTTGCCCCGCTTCACTTGCGAGTTTTTCGGCAGCGTCAGTGCGACCATATCGTCGTGTTCCTCACCTGAAAGGGTGGAAGGGCCTCAATACACCCGCGCCTTCGGTTCGATGTAACCGATATCGTTCGACAGGGTGTAGTCGTGGATCGGGCGGTCATCGAGCTTGACCGAGCCGTCTGGCTCGAACCAGGCGAGCGTATGCTTCATCCAGTTCTCGTCGTCGCGATCGGGGTGATCCTCGCGCGCATGGGCGCCGCGGCTTTCGGTGCGGGCGGCGGCGGAGTTCACCGTCACGGCGGCCTGCGCGATCAGGTTCTCAAACTCCAGCGTCTCCATCAGATCGGTGTTCCAGACCATGGAGCGATCATTGACCTGAATATCCGGCACGCCCGTCAGCACTTTCGAAATCCGGCTCACGCCCTCATCGAGCACGTCCTGGGTGCGGAAGACGGCGCAGTTCTCCTGCATGGCGCGCTGCATATCCAGGCGCAGCTGGGCGGTCGGCGTGCCGCCGGACGCGTTGCGGAAGCCGTCCAGACGGGTCAGCGTCTCTTCGCCGGCGCTCACCGGCAGCTCGGCCTGGGAGGCGCCGGCTTCGGTCGTCTCCGCGCAGCGCAGACCGGCAGCCCGCCCGAACACCACAAGATCGATCAGCGAGTTGGAGCCCAGACGGTTCGCCCCATGCACCGACACGCAGGCCGCCTCGCCCACCGCCATCAGGCCGGGCACGACATGGTCGGGATCGCCATTGACCTTGGTCAGGACCTCGCCGTGATAATTCGTCGGGATGCCGCCCATATTATAGTGCACGGTCGGCAGGACCGGGATCGGCGCCTGGGTGACGTCCACGCCGGCGAAAACGCGCGCGCTTTCAGAAATGCCCGGCAGGCGTTCGGCGAGAATCTTCGGATCAAGGTGCTCCAGGTGCAGGTGAATGTGATCGTTATTGGGACCGACGCCGCGGCCTTCGCGGATCTCCACCGTCATCGCCCGACTGACGACGTCGCGGCTGGCGAGATCTTTCGCGCTCGGCGCATAGCGCTCCATGAAGCGCTCACCCTGTGAATTGGTCAGATATCCGCCTTCACCCCGCGCGCCTTCGGTGATCAGGCAACCCGCGCCATAGATGCCGGTCGGATGGAACTGCACGAACTCCATGTCCTGAAGCGGCAGGCCGGCGCGCAGCACCATGGCGTTGCCGTCGCCGGTGCAGGTGTGTGCGCTGGTGGCTGAGAAATAGGCCCGGCCATACCCGCCGGTGGCCAGGATGACTTTCTGGGCGCGGAAGCGGTGCAGCGTGCCGTCATCCAGCTTCCAGGCCGTAACGCCGCGGCACGCGCCCTCTTCGTCCATGATCAGATCAAGGGCGAAATACTCGATGAAGAATTCCGTCGCATGACGCAGCGACTGGCCGTAGAGCGTGTGCAGGATGGCGTGGCCGGTTCGGTCGGCCGCCGCACAGGTGCGCTGCACCGGGCCTTCGCCGAAATTCTTGGTCATGCCGCCGAAGGCGCGCTGATAGATTTTGCCGTCCTCGGTGCGCGAGAACGGCACGCCCCAATGCTCCAGCTCGTAGACCGCGGCCGGCGCTTCGCGGCACAGATATTCGATCGCGTCCTGATCGCCGAGCCAGTCCGACCCCTTCACGGTGTCATACATGTGCCAGCGCCAGTCATCCTCGCCCATATTGCCGAGCGAAGCGGAGATGCCGCCCTGTGCTGCAACCGTGTGGGAACGGGTCGGGAAGACCTTGGAGATGCAGGCGGTCTTCAGGCCCGCCTGAGCCGCGCCGAGCGCAGCGCGCAGCCCGGAACCGCCAGCCCCGACAACGACGACGTCAAACGTATGATCGACCCACTGATAAGCAGCCATGATCTAAGGGCGCCTCTTGCTTGCTAAGCCGCGACCGAAAGGATCGCGTAAAGCGTTGCCAGCCAGAGCCCCGCTGCGACCAGCGTATTGGCCAGCAGCAGAACCGTCTTGGTTGTTGATGTATGGATATAGTCCTCGATGACCACCTGCAGCCCCAGCCGGGCGTGATAGAATCCGGCGGTCAGCGTCAGAAGCGTCACGATTGCGCCCAGCGGCGAGGCGATCCAGGCGCGCGCGGCCTCGTAATCGCCAAAGCCGTGCTTGGCCAGCGACCAGGCGAAGATGGGCACAAGCAGAACCAGAGCCACCGCGCTGACGCGCTGGCCGATGAAATGGCCGACCCCGCTCTTGGCGGAGCCCAGTCCGCGAGCCCGCGCCAGCGGGGTGCGAAAATCGCTCATCAGACAATCTCCAGGCAGAACAGCCAGATCACCGCGGTCAGCGTGATCGACGCGATGAAGATGATCATTGAGCGCTGGTTGGAGCCCTTGGCGTCAAAACCGAGCCCAAGATCCCAGGCGAGGTGCCGGATCCCGTTCAGGAAATGATAGACCAGCGACAGGGTGAAACCGGCCAGGGCGAGCTTGACCAGAACGCCGATAGGCCCGCTAAGAAAGGCCTGCATCCCGGCATAGGCATCCGCCCCGGAGGCCAGGACGATCAGCCAGATGGAGACCAGAACGAGCCCGATCGCATTCACCACGCCGGACGCGCGGTGCAGGATGGACGAGACCATGGTGGGGTGGAATTTCCACACCTGAAGGTGCGGCGAGATGGGACGCGGATCAGCGCTCGGCTTGGCCATGGGCAGGCTCCGGGAATCGCAAGGCGGCGCGGCCGGAACGACCGCGTGGATATGCCCGGACAATAAGGCGAGCCGCCTTCAGGTCAACGCACGCGACTGAGGCTTGATTGAGATTGATTTTCAGTCGCCTGATAGAGGCGGGCATCACGGTAACAGCGCACCTTGCCGACGCGGTTTGATTGACGCCTGCGCCGAGGCGCGCCACCCTCCGACGCTCTATACAAGAAAGCGATTGATCCGCCATGACCGACGCCGCCCGCACCGTCCTCATAACCGGCGCTTCGACCGGCATCGGCTACGCTGCGGCCCAACGCCTCGCAAGCGCTGGCTGGCGGGTCTTCGCCGGGGTCCGCAAGCAGAGCGATGCCGACCGGGTCGCCGAGATCGAAGGCGTGACGCCCGTCTTTGTTGATGTCACCGATGGCGAGAGCGTGGCGTCCGGCGCAGCGGCGGTGCGCGATGCGCTCTCCGGCCGGCGCCTCAATGGCCTGGTCAATAATGCCGGCGTGGCTGTCGCCGGCCCGCTCCTGCATCTGCCGATCGAGGAGATGGAGCGTCAGCTTGATATCAATGTCACTGGACAGCTGCGCGTGACCCAGGCTTTCGTCCCCTTGATGATCGACGGCGACAACCCGTCCGGTACGCAAGGGCGGATCGTCAACATGTCATCGGTCGCGGGACTGAACGCCGCGCCGCTGGTGACGCCCTACGCCTGTTCCAAGTTCGCTCTGGAGGCCTTCACCCAGGGTCTGCGCCGGGAGATGGCGCTGTATGAGATTGATGTCGTCGCGATCAACCCCGGGCCCATTGCGACGCCGATCTGGGACAAGGCCGAAGAGGTCGACCCCGAACAGTATCGCAAGACCGATTATTACGGCGCGATCCAGCGCCTGCTCGCCTACATGCTGGACCGCGGACGTAAAGGCCTGCCGCCGGACCGCGTGGCCGAAGCCGTCGAACGCGCGCTGATCGACCGTAAGCCCAAACTGAACACGATCGTGACGCCGGAAGGATTTCAGCAATGGCTGCTCGGCGTGCTGCCGAAACGCATCACCGATCGCATCATCACCAAACAACTCGGGCTGACCCCCGCTGCGCTCAAGCGCTGATGTCCACCAACGGAGCTCTCTCATGCGCTGCTTGATCACCGCCTTTTCATTGGCTTTCGCCGCCGCCTTCGTCCCGACGGCTTTCGCCGATCCTGCCGAAGACTTCGCGGCTTTGGTCGCCGATTACGAAGCCTGGCGCACGGCAAACAATCCGATTGCGGCGGGACAGCGTGGTGATCTGGAGGCGGCTGCGCGCTGGCCGGACGCCTCGTTTGAGGCTGCAGAGCAGCGCGTGGCGGAGCGCGCGGCGTTTCTGGAGCGGCTGAACGCGATTGAAGCCGACGCGCTCAATGGCGCGGACCCGGCGAGCTACACGGTTCTGCGTTATCTTCTTGAGGATGCGGCGGCGCTGCCGGAGACGATGACGGCGCGCATCCCCTTCACCAATGATAGCGGGTTTCACACCAGCGCCTCCTTCACCGCCCTGTCGACGCGGCTGCGCACGGTTGAAGAGGCCGAAGCCTGGATCGCCCGCATCAACGCATTGCCCCAAGCGCTGGACCAGCAGATCGCCTGGCTGCAACGCGCCATTGATGACGGCTGGACCCAGCCGCGTGAGATCCTCGACGGCGTCGCCGATCAGATCGACGCTCAGATCGTTAGCGCTGAAGAGTCCACCCTCTTCATGCCCTTCGCAGGGCTTCCCGGATCCATGCCGGAGGCTGAACGCGAACGGCTGCGCGCTGACGGCCTCGCTGCGATCGAGACCGCCGCCATCCCGGCCTTTGAGCGGCTCTCCGCCTTCTTCCGGGAGACCTATATTCCGGCTGCGCGCACCAGTCTCGGCGCGCGCGAACTGCCGGGCGGGGAGGCGTTCTATCGCAAGCTCGTTCGACGCCACACCACGCTGGAGATGACGCCGGAAGAAGTGCACCAGCTCGGCCTGTCGGAGGTTGCGCGCATCCGCACGGAGATGGATGCGGTGATCGAGGAGGCCGGCTTTGAGGGCACGTTCGCGGAGTTCGTGAATTTCCTGCGCACCGATCCTCAATTCTACGCGCAGTCCGAGCGCGAGCTGATGATGGTCGCGGCCTATCTGTCCAAGAAGGCCGATGACGCCATGCCGGCCTTCTTCAACACCCTGCCGCGCCTGTCCTACGGCGTCCGTCCGGTGCCGGCCGCGCTGGCGCCGAACTACACCACGGCGCGTTACTGGCCCGGTGACGCCGATAATGGCCGCGCCGGCGGATACATGGTCAACACCTATCAGCTCAATCAGCGGCCGCTTTATGAAATGCCGGCGCTCACCGTGCACGAGGCCGTGCCCGGCCACCACCACCAGATCGCTATCGCCCAGGAGCTTGAAGGCGTGCCGGAGTTTCGCAAACAGACCTATATCACCTCCTTCGGCGAGGGCTGGGCGCTCTATACCGAGCATCTCGGCGTGGAGATGGGCATGTATGAAACGCCGTATGAACATTTCGGACGGCTGACCTATGAGATGTGGCGCGCCTGTCGGCTTGTGGTGGACACCGGGATCCACTGGTATGGCTGGACCCGCGATCAGGCCGAAGCCTGCTTCCTGGAGAACTCCGCGCTCGCCCCGTTCAATATCCGCAACGAAGTGAGCCGCTATATCGCCTGGCCCGGGCAGGCGCTCGCCTACAAGCCGGGCGAGCTTCTGATCCGCCGGCTGCGCGCCGACGCCGCCGAGGCGCTGGGCGAGGATTTCAACCTCGCCGCCTTCCACGACCATATCCTGGACGAAGGCGCCCTGCCGCTGTCGGCTCTGGAAGCAAAGATGCGGGCGTGGATTGAGGTGCAGGCCGCGCAGGCCGGCTAGGCGGGATGGTCGCCGGCGATTTGATCGTTCAGCCAGCCGCGTTCAACCGCCGGCCAGGGCTGATTGTGGATCAGAACCTTCCGGTTGCGCTCTCGGACTGGCTGCGGGGTCGGCGGCGCGACAGCGTGCATGTCAGCGAAGTCGGGCTCTCTTCGCATGATGATCGGGGCATTGCGGATTTCGCTGCACGCTTGTCGCGGGCTGTGATTACACGCGACAGCGATTTTATCGCCTTCACGAAAAGGCGCGGTTATCCGATCCAGGTTGTCCATGCACGAATGGGCCAGGCCTCTCGCACGGCGCTCTTTGAAGCCTTTGAAGCGCGGTGGGACGAAGCCGACGCGGCGCTGATGCGCGGTGAGAAACTTGTAAAAATGATGGTCTAGGCGCTCAGCCGCGCCTCCAGCTTCTTCAAGAACGCCATGCACTGATCGAGCTGATCAAGCGCGACGAACTCGTCCGGCTGATGAGCCTGCTCGATCGAGCCGGGCCCGCAAATGACGGCTGAGAAGCCGGCGTCCTGAAACTGCCCGCCCTCTGTGCCGTAAGCGACCACGCGCGGGGCGTTGTCGCCGGTTAGGGCGCGGGCGAGCATTTCCGCCTCGCCGTCGGTTTCCGGGCGCAGCGGTGGCACGTTGGAGATCAGCTCCACCGTCACGCGCGCATCCGGCGCTGTTTTGCGCATCTCAGCTTCGACTTCGCGCGCTTTGGCTTCCAGCCGGGCGCCCAGGCCCGGCCCGTCATCCCAAGGCGCAGGGCGCATCAAAGCTTCAAACCAGGCGTCTTTCGCTAGGATATTCATCGCTGATCCGCCGCCCATTCGTCCGATGGTCAGCGTGCCGTAAGGCGGGTCGAACGGGCTGTCCGGCGGCGCGGCGGCTTCCAGGCGCGCCGCCTCCTCGGTAAGATGATGCATCAGCGCCACCGCATGAGTGGTCGCGCAGGCGCCGTCTTCAACCAGGCTGGAATGAGCCTCCTTGCCGGTGAGCTCGACGCGCACCGAATACAGGCCCTTATGACCGGTCACGACGCGCATGTCGGTCGGCTCGCCGACGATGACGGCGGAGGGCCTCGGGCTGGAAGCGGCCAGCCGTTCGATCATGGCCGGGGCGCCCTGACAGCCTACCTCCTCATCGTACGAGAAAGCGAAATGAACCGGACGCTTCAGGTCCGCCCGGGCGAAGTCCGGCGCGGCAGCGAGCGTGCAGGCGATGAAGCCCTTCATGTCGCACGCGCCGCGCCCGTAGAGCTTCCCGTTCCGGATTTCCGCCTTGAACGGATCAGACGACCAGGCCTGACCATCCACCGGGACCACATCGGTATGGCCGGACAACACCACCCCGCCATCGACATCCGGGCCAAGCACGGCGTGCAGATTGGCCTTGCGCCCGTCCTCGCTCTCAATCCGCTCGCAGCGCGCTCCAAGATCAGCGAGATAGGTCTCCACCCACCCGATCAAATCCAGATTGGAGTTGCGCGAGGTGGTGTCGAAACCGATCAGCGTCGCGAGGATATTCTGCGGATCAGGCGCGGCGCGGCTCATCTATTGCGGTTCGGCCTCGGCGCCGGGCAGGGCGACGAGCTCGATGGTGAAGCTGAGCGCCGAATTCGGCCCGATCGGTCCGCCCGGCGTGCCGCGCGCGCCATAGCCGAGATCAGCCGGAATGAAGAGCGTCCAGTGCTCGCCGACGCGCATCAGCGGAAGCGCTTCGACCCAGCCGCGAATGAGGCGGTTGGACGGGAAGGTCGCCGGCTCGCCGCGCTGGTAGGAGGAATCAAACACCGAGCCGTCCGGCAGCCAGCCCTCATAATGCACCGTGACCAGATCGCCGGAGTTCGGCGAGGCGCCCTCGCTCGCCCGATCGACGCGAATCTGGAGGCCCGAGGGCAGGGTGTAGACGCAAGGCTGGCTCACAGTCGCCGCCAGATAGGCCGTCGCCACCGCCGTGTTGTGGATGGCCGGGGGCACATCCGCCGGCGCCGCGTCAGGGGTGAAATCAATCGGGCCCTCGCCGCCGCCTTCGCAGGCGCGAGCCTCAGCCAGAAGCGCGGCCAACGGATCAAGCTCGATCACCGCGTCCGCCGCCTGGGCGGCAGCCGCCTCAAGCTCCTCAATCTGCGCCGCAGCTTCGTCGGTCACCTCAGCGATAGCCGCGTCCGGCGAACCGGGTTCAGGCGCTTCTGCCTCGTCGGGGGATGGCGCAGGACCGCCACAGGCCGCGAGAAGCGCAGCGAGGCTGATGGCGGTGAGAGAGGAACGCATGAGAGGCATGGGCGGAACTCCTGCATCAATAAGAAACGCGCGGGAGAGTTAAGGACTCCCCCGCGCGCCTGTCGAGCCTTCAATGCTGTGGGGCCTATTCCAGACCCAGCACCTCGGAAAGGAAGAGCGTCTCGGTTTCGCGCTGGAAGTCCCGATTGGACTTCTTGCGGAAGCCGTGGCCTTCGTCCAGCGCCAAGAGATACCAGGGGTCACCCCCCGCCTCGCGGACGGCGGCAAGGATCTGCTCGGCCTCCGAGGCCGGCACGCGCGGATCATTGGCGCCCTGGATGATGAAGAGCGGCGCAGTGATGCGTTCGGCCTGATTAGCCGGCGAGATCGCTTCGAGATGGGCGCGCATCTCCGGGTCACGCTCATCGCCGTACTCGGCCCGGCGCAGATCGCGGCGATAGCCTTCGGTATTCTCAAGGAAGGTCACGAAGTTGGAGATGCCGACAATATTCACCCCGCCGGCCAACCGGTCGGAATAGTGAACCAGGCTCGCCAGCACCATATAGCCGCCATAAGAGCCGCCATAGACCACGACGCGGTTCTCATCGAGTTCAGGCTGTTCAGCGATCCAGTCCAGAAGCGCGCCGATATCGCGCACCGAGTCCTCACGGTTAAACTCGTTATCCAGTGCGACATATTCCTTGCCGTAGCCGGCCGAGCCACGCACGTTCGGCGCCAGAACCGAAACGCCCAGCTCGCTTGCCCAGTACTGGATGGAGGTGTTGAAGCCGGGGCGTTCCTGGCTTTCCGGACCGCCATGAATGTCGATGATGACCGGATGCGGTCCTTCACCGGCGGCCGGGTAGTAGAAGGATGGGATTTCCAGCCCGTCAAAGCTTTCAAAGCTGATCAGCTCCGGCTGGATGAAGCCTGCTGTGTCCAGCCCGCCGACTTCCGACATCGTCCAGCGGGTCAGCGCTTCGCTCGCCAGATCATATGTCCAGGCGTCACCGGGCGATTGCGAGGAGACATGGGTGAAGCCCAGACGCTCGCCCGCATTATCAAACTGGAGCCCGCCGATCAGGCCGATGGGGAGATCGGGAACGCTAAGCGCCTCGCCGGTCTGGGGATCGATCATGCGCAACTCTTCCACGCCGCCGACATTGACGGTGTAGACCAGCTTCGACCCGTCCGGGGACAGATCCATGGATTCCACATCCCAGCCGAGATCCGGCGTGATGATGCGCTGCTCGCCATCCTCGATTGTGATTTCCACGATGCGGCGGAAATCGGAACCCTCATCGGTGATGACATACAGGCTGTCGCCGCCCGGCGCGAATTCGGCCGCGGCATAGGCGACGTCGACATCCGGATTGATCTCGGTCAGTTCGCCGGCCTCGATATCCAGCACGTAGAGATCCGAATGGGTGATGGAGTAATAGCGAACCACGACCAGCTGCTCGCCATCGCTCGACCAGTCGCCGGGGATCATCGCGCCTTCGCCTTCAAGGGCGACGCGACGGCTGGAGGCATCGGACGGGTCGGCGATGAGAATATCCCAGTCCGCCTCGCCCGGGGTTGACCGGTACCAGGCGATCTGCGCGCCGTCGTCAGACCAGCTCAAAGACCCGTTGCGGGTGTCCGCCTCGGTGAAGGTCGACGCGCTCGCGGTCTCAGGATCGTAGAGGAAGCCCTGAAAATACTCGTCCCCGCCAATATCCTTGGAGAAGGCGAATAATCCCGACCCGTCCGGACGCACGTTCGCGCCGCCGGTCGGCTCGTCATAGAAGGTGATCTGCCGGCGCATGCCCATCGGCTCGGCGACATGGTGAATCTGGCTGGTCTCGCCGAAGCGGGTGGTGATGTAGACCCCGCCATCGGGCGCAAAATCGGAGAAGCCGGCGCCGCGGATATTCTGGAATTGCTGAAGGCGCTCGCGCACCTCGGCGGGCACTTCGGGGATGTTCTCCATCACCAGATTGCCCTCGGTGACCCGTTCAGGGCCTTCCTGCGCGAAAGCGGCGGCGCAGAGCCCCGCAGCGGCGAGCGCGGCGAGGCTGATCTTCATCGCGTTATGACGATACATGGGCAAAGCTCCATTGCTTCTATCGGCCTTGCCCGATCCCGCAGAGTGATTGGGTCGGGTAAGACGAAAACACGGTGGAGGCGAGCGCCGGAACTCGGGCCCGCCTCCGGCCGGGTCGGTCTAGTCCTGCGCGTTGGCAGGCGGGTTAGCGGGGTCTACGCCTTCAGCGAAGATGCTGACGCGATAGGCCCGGTCCGGTTGCAGATACTCCTCCGCCAGCGCGACGATGTCGGCCACGACAAAGCTCTCATAATCGGCGACCTGGCTGCGGATCCGGGCAAGTCGCTCCGGCTGAGCCTGGCTGCGCGACAGGGCGCCGATCCAGTAGCCGTTGGATTCCCGGCTTTCCTCGATCGATTCCAGGATGGGCTGGCGCGCACGCAGGAGTTCGTCCTCGGTCACGTCGCCGGAGCGCATCGCTTCAGCGAGTTCGTCAGCAATCGCATACATGCGTTCCACTTCCGCAGCCGCGACATCCAACCCGACCCAAACGAAGCCAAAATCCTCGAACACGTTGGATTCGCTGTTGGAGACGATGGCCGAATAGGTCGCCCCATCCTGCTCGCGAAAGCGGTCGGTGGCCTTCAGATCATAGACCGCCGTCATCAGGTTCAGCGCCCGCGCTTTGCGGATATCCATGGCGTCATCAGTCGGCCAGTAGATGTTCGCCATGCCCTGATAGGGCTGACCATTGAAACGCACGATCTCCGGGACCTCATTGGGCGCCGGGAAGGAGACAGAGGCGTTCTCCTCATAGGCCGGCCACTCGCTCGCGCGGTCCGGCAGCGCAGCGAGGGTGCTCGCAACCACCTCGATCGCCCGGTCAGCGGTGACATCGCCCACGATCGTCACTTCAAGCGGCGCTGAAGCCAGCGAGTCGGCCAGCATGGCGCGCGCATGGTCCATGGTGAAGGCGGCGATTTCTTCAGATGTCGGGAAGCCCCAGCGCGCATCCCCGCTTCGCAACATCCGGCCGACGCGATTGACCGCGACCTGCACGGCTTGCGCGTTCTGGCCGCGCCGAATCTCTTCAGCGATGGCGCGGTACTGGTTCAAACCGTCCTCACGCCAGCCAGGCGCGATCATGAAGGCCGCCCAGACCTGCAGCTGCAGTTCAAAATCATCCGGCGTAGTGGTGTTGGAGAAGAAGAAGCTGTCATCGCCCACGCCAATTCCGTAGCCAACCGAGCGACCGGCGAAGATCCGCTGCAGCTCGTCACGATCATGGGCTTCCAGACCGCCGCCGCCAAAGGCCGCGCCCAGAATGGAACCCGCCGCAGGCGTCGGCTGCGGGGTCAGATCGCCCGCCCCGAAGCTCGCCTGAACGCGGATGCGGCTGTCTTCAAAATCGGTGGTTTTCACATTCAGCCGGACACCATTATCGAAGACGATCTGTTCAAAGCCGAGATCATCGACCGAGGTGCGCGAGACGATCTCGCCGGCGGAGCCGAACTCGGTGTAGGCGAACTCAGCCGTTTCCACGATTTCCGGCGCTTCGACCGGCTCACTCTGCGAGGCGCGCCAGGCGGCCTCGACCTGGGCGGCGCCGTCCGCGAGATCCTCATTCAGCGCCACATAGACCTGCGCCGGGGCCGCGGACCAGACCTCGTTAAAAGCGGTCTCGACCGCCTCGACGGTGAATTCGGCTTCTTTGGATTCAAACCATTCCAGCGCGTAGGAGGGATGGATGAAGACATCCCCTCCCAGCCAGGTCTGCCAGATCTCGTCGGACAGTCTGTCGCTGCGGCGCGTACCCGCCTGATCAGCGCCATTGCCCAGGCTGGTGCGCACATTGGCCAGCTGCTCATCCAGCTCGGCCTGAGTGAAGCCGTGCTCCAGCGCCCGGCGCAGTTCCTGCTCCATTACGCCGACGGCTTCACGCCAGCGTTCCGGCGACGAGACGCCGAACATGCCGGCCCGGTTCGCGAGGTCGAAATCGTTGGTGTAGGACATGTTGGCCTGGACCAAGGGCGAGGCGCCGGAATTGATCAGGGTCTGAAGCCGGCGCTGGACGATACCGTTGCCGAGCCCGCGCAGCAGGCCTTCGGTACGGGTCTCGACCGTGTCGACCGCCTCCTCGCCCGGCGTGACCACATCGACATTGATCAGGGTGAAGACTTCAGGGTCATGGAAGAGTCCGAACCGTTCGGCCTCCACATCGCTCACCGTGCCGACCACCGGGTCCGCGCCCGCCTCTTCGGGCTGAACCCAGGTGGAAAAGCCCTCCACCTGATCGAGATCAACGCCTTCGATATCAATCGCGTAACCGTCGCGGATCTTCGATTCGATCTCGGCCGGGTCGATGTCACCGACCACGACGAGAATGGCGCGTTCGGGAACATAATAATCGCGATAGTACGCCAGGAACTCTTCACGCGGTGCGTTTTCGATCACCTCCACCGTGCCGATCGCATCGCGCTCCGTGATGATCGTGTCGGGATAGAGGAAATCGTAATAGGCGTTGAAGAAGCGGCGAATCGGCGTGTTGCGGAAGCGCTCTTCGCCCAGAATGATCCCACGTTCGCGATCAATCGCCTCGGTGGACATGACCATTTCCGAGGCCGCCTCGCGAATCAGAAACAGGCCGACATCGACGACCTCGTCCTCAACGCTCGGCAGGTCGAGCTGATAGCCGACCACCTCGCGCCCGGTGAAGGCGTTGGTGTCGGGGCCGAAGGCCAGACCATAACGCTCCAGAAGCGGCACCATTTCGCCTTCAGGCACATTGGTCGTGCCGTTGAACGCCATATGTTCGATGAAGTGCGCCAGGCCGCGCTGCGCATCACTTTCCGCCAGCGAGCCGACATTGAGCACCAGGCGGATCGCGGCGACGCCGGAGGGCGTGTCATTCTGCAGGATGGCGTAACGCATCCCGTTATCCAGAACGCCGTAGGCCACTGACGGATCAGCCGGCAAATCGCTGACTTCATGGGGCCATGCCGCAGCGTCGAAATCGGCGCGAGTCGGGCCCTGGGGCTCTATATCCGCGGGCGTGCAGGCGATCAGGGCGAGGGTCGCAGCGGGAAGCGCCACAAATCCGGTAAGGCGGCGAAGCGGGTCGATGATGCTCATCAGCGCGGCTCCTTTCTGAAGTCAGCTCAATAAGGCGAAATAAGGCGAATTGCGGCGAAACTAGGGGCGCAGCGCCTTTGAAGAAAGTGAAATCGCGGACAGATTGTCCATTTTCCAGCACGCGGGCCGGGAAGCGGCCTCAGGCGTCCTCCAGGACTTCCTCGATCGGATCGTGCTCAGCCACCCAGTGTCCGGGCGCGACCTCGATCAGCTTCGGGCGATACTGCTCGGCATCCTCGTCATCGACGAGCTTGGATTTCATGAAGCGCAGCGAGGCGCGCGAATCCAGCGGGCTGGGCAGATCGCCGCTCAGCTTCAGCCGCTCCCGGCTCTTCTCGATCTTTGGATCAGGGATCGGCACCGCCGAGATCAGCGCCTTGGTGTACGGGTGGCGGGCGTCTTCATAGATCGCACCGCGATCAGCCATCTCCACCACGCGGCCAAGATAAAGAACCATCACGCGGTGAGCGATCTCGCGCACGACCGACAGGTCGTGGGAAATGAACATCATCGACAGATCGAAATCGCGCTGCAGCCCGATCAGAAGGTCGATGATCTGAGCCTGGATCGACACGTCGAGCGCGGACACCGCCTCATCGCAGATCACCAGCTTGGGCTTCAAGATCATGGCGCGCGCAATGCCGACGCGTTGATTCTGGCCCCCTGACAGCTCGTGCGGATAGCGATTGATCATGTTCGGATCGAGCCCGACCCGGTCCATCATCGCCTTCACCTCCGCCTCGCGTTCGCGCGCGCTCATCGATTTGCGGAAAGTGAGCATGGGTTCCGCGATCGAGGCGCCGATCGTCATGCGCGGATTGAGGCTGGCCAACGGGTCCTGAAAGACGATTTGCAGGTCCTCGCGCGCATCGCGCATTTCGCGGCGGCCCAGCGACAAGAGATCGCGTCCGATCCAGCTGACCGAGCCGGCGCTGGCCGGCACAAGCCGCAGCACCGCGCGCGCCAGGGTGGACTTTCCGCAACCGGATTCGCCCACGATCCCAATGGTCTCGCCCGCGCGCAGATCAAAGCTCACCCCGTCAACGGCGCGCAGAGGCTTGGTCTTGGGGAACAGCCCGTCGCCGACTTTCACCGGGAAGGTCACTTTCAGATCATCCGCCTTGAGAAGCGCGCCCTCGCCGGGGCGCTCTTTATAAGGCGGCAGCGCGGCGTGGCCCTCCTTATTGGGCTGGTCGATGCGCGGCATCGCGTCCAACAGCATCTTGGTGTAGGCGTGCGTGGGCCGCTCGAAAATCTCGTGCACGTCGCCGCCTTCGACATACTCGCCATAGCGCATGACCTCGACACGGTCCGCCATGCGCGCGACAACGCCCATATCATGCGTGATCAGAGCGATCGCAGCGCCGGTTTCAGCCTTAAGCTCATCCATGATGTCGAGCACCTGGGCCTGCACGGTGACATCCAGCGCCGTCGTCGGCTCGTCAGCGATGAGCAGATCAGGCTCGCACAGCATGGACATGGCGATCATGACGCGCTGACGCATCCCGCCGGAGAGCTCATGCGGGTATTGCTGCAAGCGGCGCGCGGCTTCGGGAATGCGCACGCGCTCCAGCCAATCGATGCAGCGCTTGTCGGCGACCGCGCCGCGCAGGCCGAGATGCTTGGCGAGCACCTCCTTGAGCTGATCGCCCACGCGCATGTGCGGGGTCAGCGAGGTCAGCGGATCCTGGAAGATCATCGTCATGGACTTGCCGCGCACCCGATTCAGCTTGCCGGGGCTGAGACCGAGGATTTCCTGTCCGGCGTACTGGATGGAGCCTTCCGCCTTGCCGTTGGAGGCCAGGAGCCCCATCGCAGCCAGAAAGGTCTGGCTCTTGCCGGACCCGGATTCGCCGACGACGGCGAGGCATTCGCCCGCTCGGATATCCAGGCTGACGCCGCGCACCGCATGGACCGCGCCGTCCGGCGTGTCGAAACGGACATTCAGATTATCGACCTTAAAGATCGGATCAGCATCAGCGGTCAAAGGCGAGTCTCCATGGGCGGGCGCTCGCAGGCGCACACAGGCGAGGTGAAACGACACCGTGAACATTAGCCCCTCGCGCGCCCGACGCCAGCTTGCGCGGCGCCTCGAAGCGAATCATCGGATTGTCGGATCATGCAGCGGCCCGCGCAAAGCGATGGTTGAACGGAGCTTCCAGTGTCTGAACCAAGCCAGCCAAACCCATATGCTGCGATCTTCATGGCGTCTCACGAGGCCTGCGCCATTCTGGATGAAGCGGGACGTATCCGTGAGGCGAACCAGGCCCTCGCTGAAATGCTGGGTTCGGAGCCGCACGCACTCAGCGGAATCGATTTCGCCAGTTTTTACTCAGACGCGCATGACGCCGACGGCGCCGCCTGGCGGCTTGGGGAGGTGGGCGTCGAGGAAACGATCCTCAAGGACGCAGCAGGCCAGGGTTTTCCGGCCCAGGTCGAAGCGCTGTGCGGTCACGCCGTTCTGGTGCGCGATCTGGCGACCGATGCGGCACGGCTGAACGCCAGCACCTCGCGGTCCGACCCTGCACAGCGTGAAAGCGCCTATCTGCTCGACCTGCAGACCCAGCAGGGTATCGTCTCTGGCCGTCTGGCCGAAATTCTCGGCGTCTGCGAGGATGGCCACCGCATCCACAAGGCGCGATGGCTGGACGCGGTGCATCCTGAAGACCGCACCCTGCCGCACGACCGTCTTGCAAACGCCAAGGCCGGCGATGCGGGCGTGGACGATTTCACCTGCCGGATGCAGGACGCGGACGGGCGCTGGCGCCATGTGCGCTTCGCCAGTCGGGTTTCCGCCTGGGGCGAGGACGGCAAACCGCTCAAGCTGGTCGGCATCGCACAGGACGTGACCGACGCTGAAGAGTTCGCGATTGCGGCGCGCGAAGGCGAGGCGCGCCTGCAGCTGGCGATCAGTGCAGCGACACTCGGCGCGTGGGAATATGACTTCGCGACCGAAACCGGCTTCAGCAGCGGGCCTTGCAACGCCGTATTCGGGTTCGGTCCCGATCCGGTTCCGCTCGACCCGGCGGTCTGGCGCTCGCGCATGCACCCGGATGACGCCGAACGCGTCTATAGCGCCTTCATGGGCCTGCAGTTCGGCGGCGCATTCGATGAAACCTTCCGCATGCGCAACGAGGAGGGCGACTGGGTCTGGCATCACAGTTTCGGCGAGCGTCTGCCGCCGAGACCCGATGAGCGAGCGCCGCGCGCGGCCGGCTATGGACGTGATGTGACCGAACGCATGACGCTGAGCGAGGCGCTCAGCCATCGTGATGCACTGATGCGCGAGGCGATTGATGCTGCGCGCCTGAGCGCCTGGACGACCGACTATCGCACCGGCGAGGTTCGGATATCCGGCGCCTTCAACATTCTGCTCGGCTTTGGGGGAGAAGAAAGCGCCATCCCATTCGAGCGGTGGCGCGAGCATATCCACCCGGATGATATCGGCGCGATGTATGACGCAGTCGATCAGCTTGAGCGCGGCGAACTGGTCGAAACCAGCTATCGCATGCGCTGCGCGGACGGGGCGTATCGATGGTTCCTGCTGCAGGGGCGGGTGAACGTTCAGGATAGCGAAGGCCGGCCGGTTCGGGCTGCCGGCTTTATCAGCGATGTCAACGAGAACCGCGAGATGAAAGCGGAGCTGGAAACCACGCGGGCGATGATCGATTGGGCCTCGCAAGCCGACACGCTCGGCTTCTGGGAAATGGATTTCACCACCGGCCTGCATACGGTGACCGGCGGCCTGGCCCGTGCGCTCTACGGCGAAGACCACCGCACTCTGACTGCCGAAGCCTGGGTTGATGAGATCCACCCCGATGAACGCGGCGAGGCTCTGTCGCGCACCGCGCAGGTGCTCAGCGGCACGTTTGAGCATCCCGAAACCGTGTTTCGCTACTGGTCGCCCAGGCTGGGTGACTGGCGCCGGATCCGGGTCACCGGTCAGGTCGTGGAATACAGCGAAGACGGCGCGCCGATGCGCCTGGCCGGGATCTCCGTCGATATCACCGAGACCGAGGCGCTGCGCGACCAGCTGGATCTGCGCGATCGGCAGTTGCGCACCGCTGTGGACGCCGGCTCGCATGGCGTCTGGGAGATGGCGCTTCAGGACGATGAAGTGCGCGTCATCGGGCGCGTGGCCAGTCTTCTGGGCCTCGCCGAGGGCGAGGAGATGGCCAAGTCCGGCCCATGGATCAGCCGGATGCATAAGGACGATCGGCCCGCATTCATCACAGCCTATGAGCGGATGATCACCGGCGAATCCGACACGATTGACGTCACCTATCGCCTCCACACCGCCCAGGGGGAGTGGGTGTGGCTGAACGCATCGGGCCGCGTCAGCAACCCGGGCGCGCCGCTTGCAGAACGCCGCATCAGCGGGATTCTCAAAGACATCACCGAACGTGAGACCCTGCGCGCGGAGCTGGCCGAGCGTGAGCGCAATCTCGCCGATGCGGTCGAAGCCGGGCTGATCGGAGTCTGGCTCATCGACCACGCCAATCGCAGCCAGTCCGTGCGCGGCCAGGTTTTACGCTGGATGGGCCATGGCCTGACCGAAATGGATGTCACGCTTGATGACTGGAGCGAGATCATCCATCCGGCCGATCTTGAGATGGCGCGCGATGCCCTCGGTGCGATTAATCGCGGCGAACCGACCCCGCAGATCGAATACAGGCTGAAAGGCCCGGACGGGTGGCGGTGGGCGCGCGTCTATGGGCGGCCTGTCGGGTTCAGCCCCGAAGGCGCCGTGACCCGTTCAGCCGGGGTCATTATCGACATCACCACCGAACGCCGCTTCGCCGAGGCGCTGCGGGCTGAAACACGCCGGCTGGACGCCATCTACCGCAAAACGCCCGCCATGATGCACTCCATCAGCCCGGAGGGTGAGGTGCTGCAGGTCTCTGAGCACTGGTTGAAGGTGATGGGGTACGCGCGTTCGGAAGTCATAGGGCGCAACTCCGCTCAGTTCCTCAACCCTCAAAGCGCGGAGCGTTCGCGCCTTGAAGTGCTGCCGCAATTCTGGCGGGACGGTTCCTGCACCGACGAACCCTACGAGATGGTCACCAAGAACGGCGAGGTGATCGACGTATTGCTGTCCGGGGTGGTCGAATACGATTCCGCCGGAAAGCCGCTCATCGCGCACGCAGTCATTGTCGATGTCACCGCCCGACGCAGAGCCGAGCGCGAACTCCTGCGTTATGCCGACGAGCTGGAGCGCACCAATCGCGAGCTCGACCGGTTCGCCACCGTGGCCTCACACGATCTGCAGGAGCCGCTGCGCAAAATCTCCGCCTTCGCCAGCCTCTTGCGCCGTCGCTATACCGGCGCCATTGATCCAGAAGCCGATCGCAGTCTGGAATTCCTTGTCGATGCGGCCGGACGGATGCGCCGGCTGATTGATGACCTTCTGTCCTACTCGCGCGCCTCAAGCCGGGAGCTGGAGCGCGAAACGGTCAGCCTCACGGCCATGGTGGACGAGGTTCTTCAGGGCCTGGACATCACGATTGGCGAGACCGGCGCCGAGATCAGGGTCGGGCCCCTGCCCGCCGTTCAGGGCGACCCCACCCTGCTCAGGCTTCTGTTCCAGAATCTCATCTCCAATGCGGTGAAATACCGGAAGGCGGAAAACCCCAAAGTGAGGCTGTCCGCGCATCGTGATGAGAGAGTCTGGCGGTTCACCGTCACCGATGACGGCATCGGCCTCGACCCGATATTCGCGGATAAGATTTTCGCGCCCTTCCAGCGCCTGCACGGGCGAGACACCTACGAGGGCACAGGCATCGGTTTGGCGATCTGCCAGCAGGCGGTCGAGCGCCATGGCGGCGAAATCTGGGTGGAAAGCGAGCTCGGCAACGGCGCGCGCTTCCACTTCACCCTGCCGCTGGACGCCATCGTGGCGGACGGAGCCGTCGCCTAAGCCTCGTCGTCGCTCGGCAGCGCCATCTTGAGCGTCACGGTTATCGCCTCATCGGCCGACATCGCGTTTGGCGCATCCTCAGGCGCCTTGCCAAGCTCCACCGCCTCGCTTGAGGTCACCGCCTGAAGGTCGTGCGCAGTATCGCCGATCAGGTCGGCCAGACTCTCAGCCTTCGCGGTCACAGTTAGGCGAGCCACGGGCGCCTTCATCGACACCTGAAGCTCGGACTTCACCTTGCGCGCCGCCGACAAGACCGCAACGAAGGCCTCGCCTTCCGATTCGAACAAGCCGGCTTCGGCCTGTACAGTGCGATCCGGCCAGGAGCCGCGGCGATGCACCGTCGGCGCGCTTTCGTCTTCGCCGGCGTTCAAGAGATCATGCAGCGTGTCGGTGACGTATGGCATGAAGGGCGCGAACAGGCGGATCATGGCGTCAGAGGCGTGATACAGCGTATGCAGCGCGGAACGCTGCTCATCATCAGGCGCGCCCTCGAAGCGAGAACGCCGTTTCACGATCTCAAGATAATTATCGCAATAGGTGCGCCAGAAGAAATCCTCGGTGACGCGCAACGCATTCGCGTATTCGTAGTTCTCAAAGGCCTCGCCGGCCTTCGCTACGGTATCGCTCAAGCGACCGAGCAGCCACTGGTCGAGCGGATGGGTGATGATCCCCGCCTCGATATCGGCTTTCGGTGAGACCGGCGCGATCTCGGCCTGCTCCAGCGCCATGTGCGCGAGCTTGACCGCATTCCAAAGCTTGGTCACCAGACGCTTTCCCTGCTGAAGCGTGTTCTGGGACAGCACGGTGTCATGGCCGAGCCGCGAGGTGCCGGTCCAGTAGCGCACGACGTCGGAGCCATAATCGTCCAAGAGCTTGATCGGGTCGATCACATTGCCCTTGGACTTCGACATTTTCTGCCCGTCCCCGGCCAGACACCAGCCGGAGATGGCGATGTCGCGCCAGGGAACGTCATTCTGGTGATGGAGCGCCTTCACGATGGTGTAGAAGGCCCAAGTGCGGATGATCTCGTGGGCCTGCGGTCTGAGGCTCATCGGGAAGAGGCGCTCATGCGCGGCCTGATCCAGGCCCAGCTCATCAGAAATCGTGCGCGTGACCAGCTGCGGCGTGACCGAGGAGGTCGCCCAGGTGTCCATCACGTCGCGCTCACGCTCGACCTCGTCCTCTGCGTAGCCCTCGGGCAAGTCCACGGTCGGGTCGACCGGCAGGCGCGCCGGGTCGGCGACGAGGATCTTGCCCTCCTCGCCTTCGCGCATGGAATACCAGACCGGCAAGGGCACGCCGAAATGGCGCTGGCGGGAGATCGACCAGTCCCATTTCAAGCCCTCCACCCAGCTCTCAAAGCGCTGGCGCATGTATTCCGGACGCCAGGTGATCTCACGGCCTTTGGCGAGAATCTGGTCCCTGAAGTCCAGCGTGCGAATGAACCACTGAGGCGTGACGATGATCTCCAGCGGCGCGCCTGACCGCTCGGCGATGGGGACCACCTGATGGGTCGCCTCCTGCTTCAGGATGAGCCCCCTGGCCTGCAGCAGCTCAAGGATCGCTTCTTTCGCCTTGGCGGCTTTCAACCCGGCCAGCGCCTCGATCGTGGCCTGCGCCTCGTCGGCATTGAGGCTCGGCCAATCCTCAGAGCCGATATCCAGCGCGTCCTTCATCTTGCCGGCCTGATCAATCACCAGACGCAAGGGGAGCTTGTGGGTGCGGAACCATTGAATGTCGGTGACATCGCCGAAGGTGCAGCACATCACGATGCCGGTGCCCTTTTCCGGGTCGACCGTATCTTCAGCGTAAATCTCCACAGGAACGCTATAGAGCGGGCTGATGGCGCGCTTGCCGATCAACTCGGCTGCGCGCGGGTGTTCGGGGTGGATCATCAGGCCACCGCACGCGCCGATCAGTTCAGGGCGGGTGGTCGCGATGACAGCCGGTTCAAGCCCGCCGCCTTCGATCTCGAAAGGGATATAGTTGAGCTTGCCTTCGCGCTCAGTCTCTTCAACCTCGGCCTGGGCGATGGCGGTGCGGTCAGCCGGATCCCAGAGCGTCGGCTCCAGGCGGCGTTCGAGCAGACCCTTGCGATAAAGGTCGATGAAGGAGAGCTGGGAGACGGTCCGGCTCTCATCGGAAATGGTCTGGTATTCCCGGCTCCAGTCCACCGACAAAGCGAGCCGGGTAAACAGATCGCGGAATTGCTGCTCGTAATCGGGGATGACCTCGCGGCACAGCGCCACGAACTCCTCGCGCGCCATCGTACCACCGCGCACCTTCTTGACCTTCTCCACCAGGCGTTCGGTCGGCAGGCCGTTATCGTCCCAGCCAATCGGATAGAGCACGTTGCGACCGCTCATCCTCATGTAGCGGGCCATGATGTCGGCCTGGGTGTAGGAGTAGACATGGCCGACATGCAGCGTGCCGGACACGGTCGGCGGCGGGGTGTCGATCACATAATCATCGCCGGCCGGCGCGGCTTCATCCCAGCGAAACGCATCATCATCCGCCCAGCGCCCCATGCAGGCGGCTTCAGCGTCTTTGGGCTTGTATCTCTTGGGAAAGGCTTTCATCGAAGGGTGCGCCGCTTGTTTCAGGATGGAAGAGCGCGGGTCTTAGACGAGATTGGCTGAATATGGAAGACAACCACAATAAATTTATGGTTGATTGTTAATTCTCCTTTTGAGGGATTTTCGCGGCATGGGGTTTCCAACCTAGCAAAGGGAGCAGACAACATGCGCGAACTATCGAATTCTGAAATCAAATGGGTTTCTGGCGGAAATGACGATGGCGGTGGAGAACCAGGGCCCAACAATATTGAGATCAGCTGTTGCTCGATCAGCATTGGGCCTATCACCATCTCTATGGACGTCTTCAATTGGGAATCCGATGACTGGGGACCGGACCCAACGACCGAGCAACTTCGTGATCTGCGCAGCGCGTAGTGACCTTGTTTCGCCCCGCGCACTGTTGCTAGCAGTGGCGCGCGGGGCGAAATGATCGCCATCACAAACTCACTCATACTTATTGCATCGGCTATCCTGGTATTAGGCGCCTGCACCGCCGTGGTTTTCCGTTTGAGGGACCATCTCGTGCGCGGTTTAGCAGCAGCAATCACATTATTGATTTTATTAGAAATCGCCGACCTTTTTGTCTTGGATCACCTCACAGCCGCATTCAGCATTGGCCTTCGCGGAGCGCTTGAAGAGGTCTTGCGAGCGGCCCTGTTCGCCAGCGTGCTGGCAGGCTTCAGACCTTTCCACATCGCCCTACTGGCGGCCGTCTTAATCAGCGTTATCGAATCAGCGCCGTGGCTCGGCCCAATTCTCTATGCGGCCCTGTTCGCCATCGCCGCGGCGCCGGAAACCGTCCAAATTACAACGACAGGCCCCAGCGCGCTGGTCCTGACTGGCGGCTGGTTTGAAGCGACCATGCCCGCCTTCGCAGTGGGGCTGCGTGTAGCGCTCCATGCCTTCTTGGGGTTCGCCTCGATTCTTGCGTTTCGGCACCAGAACTGGGGGGCGCTCTTTGTGTGCGCCTGCCTCCATGCTGGCCACAACCTCACCGTTACGCTTGTGGCGAGCGAGGAGCACAGCCCGCTCATGTCGGTAGCGACGGCTCTGCCAAGCGCAGCAGTCGTGATCGCCGGATGCGCATTCCTGGCGCGACGGCTTAAGGGCGCGGGAACAACGAATGCATGAAGGCGCCAATGATTGGCGGGCGGTTTAACACCGCACACGCTGGGCGCGCCTCATCCCGCCCGGTTGTGATAGCCTGTCGACCGCTTTGGAAAAGGAGAGCGATATGTCTGTAGCCCGCGTCACCGAGATTTCGTCCGTTTCGAAGAAGAGCTTCGAACACGCCATCCGCCAGGGCGTTGAACGCGCCAACAAGACGCTGCGCAATGTGCAGGGCGCCTGGGTGAAAGAGCAGCATGTGATGATCGAAGACGGAGAGATCTCCGGCTTCCGCGTCAACATGCTCGTGACCTTCATCCTCGAAGACGACTGAGCCGCGCGCAAAGCGCTTGCCTGAACCGGGGCGGAGCGGCCATATCCGCACGGCCATGGCTCCGCCCCTTCTCAATCTTCAGAACATCCGCCTGACCTTCGGCACAACCCCGCTTCTGACTGGAGCGGAGCTGATGGTGCATGCCTCAGACCGGATCTGCCTGGTCGGACGCAACGGTTCAGGCAAATCGACCTTGCTGAAGATTGCAGCCGGACTGATCGAGCCGGACGAAGGCGAGGTCTTCGTCAAACCCGGCGCCACGGTGCGCTATCTGGAGCAGGAGCCGGACCTTTCCGGCTTCGACACCGTGCGCGCCTATGTCGAGACGGGTCTGGCGCCGGGCGATGACCCCTATCGCGCCGTTATGCTGCTGGAGGCGCTGGGCCTGACCGGGGAGGAGACTACCGATCGTTTGTCGGGCGGCGAGGCCCGGCGTGCGGCGCTGGCGCGCGCCATCGCGCCGGAGCCTGATATTCTGATGATGGACGAGCCGACCAATCATCTCGATCTGCCCGCGATCGAGTGGCTGGAGGCGGAGCTGAAATCGCGCGCCGGCGCTCTGGTTCTGATCAGCCACGACCGGCGTTTCCTTGAAAATCTCAGCCGGGCCACAGTCTGGCTCGATCGCGGCGAGGCGCGCCGGCTGGAGAAGGGGTTTGCGCACTTTGAAGACTGGCGCGACCAGGTGCTGGAGGCCGAAGCGCTTGAGCAACACAAGCTGGACCGTCAGATCGCCCGCGAAGAGCACTGGGTGCGCTATGGGGTGACCGCGCGGCGCAAGCGCAATGTGCGCCGCATGGCCGAGCTTGCCGCCCTGCGTCAGAAGAGACGCGATCATCGCGGACCGCAGGGCGCAGCCCGGATCGAGGCGAGCGAAGCGACCGGAACCGGCCAGCGCGTGTTCGAAGCGCGTGAAATCGCCAAGCGCTATGGCGAGCGCGACATCGTCAAACCCTTCTCAACGCGCGTTATGAAGGGCGATCGCATCGCCATTATCGGCCCGAACGGGGCGGGCAAGACCACGCTGCTCAACATGCTGACCGGCGCGCTGAAACCCGATGCCGGCGAGGTGCGGCTCGGGGTCAATCTGCAGCTGGCCGCGCTGGACCAGAAGCGCGCTCAGCTGAAGCCGAACTGGACCGTCACTGAAGCGCTGGCTCAAGGCTCGGACTATGTCGAGCTGAACGGGTCGAGGCGCCATGTCATGGCGTATATGAAGGACTTCCTCTTCGCCCCGGAACAGGCCCGCACCCCGGTCCACGCCCTGTCCGGCGGCGAGCGCGCCCGGCTGCTGCTTGCGCGGGTTCTGGCGCTCCCCTCCAACGTTCTGGTGCTGGACGAACCGACCAATGATCTCGATCTGGAGACGCTGGATCTGTTGGAAGAGCTGATCGAGGACTATGCCGGCACGGTGATCCTGGTCAGTCACGACCGGGACTTCATCGACCGGACCGCCGCCAGCGTTATCGCCTTTGAGGGCGATGGGCTCTGGCGCGAATACGCCGGCGGTTATTCAGACATGGTCGCCCAGCGCGGCGAAGGCGTGAAAGCCCGAGAGACCGAAGTCAGGTCGAAGAAACCCGCGTCCGGCGACCCGGCCCCGGCCAAATCGCGACCGTCTGCACGCAAGATGAGCTTCAAGGACAAGCACGCGCTGGAAGCCCTGCCCGGCGAGATCGAAGCGCTCGACGCAGAGATCGCCGCCTCCGGAGAGGCGCTCGCCGATCCGCAGCTCTTCACCCGCGACCCGGAACGCTTCAATGCGCTCAGCCAGGCGCACGCAAAAGCCCTTGAGGAGAAGGCGGCGAAGGAGGAACGCTGGCTGGAGCTTGAAATGCTGCGCGAGGAAATCGAGGCTGAACGCGCCGTGCGCTGAGCGCGCAGCGATCATGCATGGCCGCCATGATTGGACGACGCGCCCGGCGAGGCGTATCTGATCGCCCATGCCGCCCGCTTACGATCCCGCCAATCCCTCCAGTCCTGAACAGCGTCGGCGCGCCTTCCGACTGCTCTTCATCTGCCTGATGGCGACGGGGATCGGCAATTCCATGCTGTTCGCCATCCTGCCCCCCCTGGCGCGCGAGATCGGCGTGGCGGAGATTTATGTCGGCGCGATCTACACGGTTTCCGCCCTGATGTTTCTGACCATGAGCCCGGTCTGGGGCGCGTTGTCGGATCGCTATGGCCGCCGCCCGCTTATCGTGTTCGGGCTTAGCGCGTTCGCTGTTTCCACCCTGGTGTTCGCCGTCGGCGCCTATGCCGGCCAGGTCGGGCTGTTGCCGCCGGTGGCCGCGATCATCGCCATGGCGCTCTCGCGCACGCTGTTTGGTTCGCTGGGATCGGCCACCAACCCGGCTGCGCAGGCCTATGTTGCGGACCGGACGAGCCCGGCCGAACGCACCCAGGCGCTCGCCGGCATGACTGCGGCCTTCGGCCTCGGCGGGGTGATCGGGCCGGCGCTGGCGGCAACGTTCGCGGAACGCATCGGCGTGGCGCCCTTCATGGTGCTGGTCGCCGTCCTGGTCGCGCTCGGCGCCGTCGCGGTGCGCCTGCTCCTGCCTGAACGCACCCCGCCGAAACGCAAGGGCCGGCCGATCAATCCCTTCGTGCAGTTCAAGTTCGCCGCCGATCCGCGCGTCATGGCCTTTGTGATCTTCGGCTGCGTGACCTGGCTGACCCAGGCTTCCAGCCTTCAGGCGATCGGTTTTTACGTGATGGACCGCCTGCAGCGTTCACCCGAAGAAGGCCTGCAACTGGCCGGCGTGGCGCTGACCGCAGGCGCGGCGGCGCTGATCTTCGCCCAGCTGGTGGTGATCCCGGCGCTGAAAGCGAGCCCGCGCACCTTGATGGTGCTCGGCGCCGGACTGATCGCTGTCGGCAATCTGGAGCTGGTCTTTTCCAGCGCCTACGCCGCCATCGTGTTCGGCTTCATCATCAACAGCTTCGGCTTCGGCCTGGCCCGCTCAGGTTTTGTCGGCGGCGCCTCGCTGGCGGTGACCCCGGAAGAACAGGGCCGCACCGCGGGGCTGACCACGGCGAGCGCCGGCGTCGGCTTCATGATCGCACCGGTGGCCGGGCTCTGGCTTTATCAGAGCGTGGGACCGGAAACGCCCTTCCAGCTGAACGCCGCGCTGGCGCTCGCTGCGGTGGCGCTGGCGGCCTTGCATCCGCGCGTTCGCGCCGCCGCCAGACCGCTGCAGGAAGCGGAAGAAGAAGACGCGCCAGGCCCGGTTTGAGCAGGCCCTACCGCGCCGCCATCACAGCCGCATAGGCCTGCTCGCCGGTATAGCCGTCAGCGGGAAGACCCCTATCGGTCTGGAAGGCTTTCAGGGCGCGGCGCGTGTTGGGGCCGGAAATCCCGTCCGCGCCGCCGGGATCATAGCCGAGCGCCAGCAGGGCTTCCTGAAGGGCGCGGGTCTGGCTGCGCGTGATGGGCGGATTGTCGTCCGGCCAGCTTTCCGGCAGGCGCTCGCCATTGGCCAGCGCCTCAGCGAGATAGGCGACGCCGAGCGCATAGCTGGTGGAGTTGTTATAGCGCCGGATGACCCCGAAATTGTGGAAGGTCAGAAAGCCCGGCCCTGCCGCGCCCGCCGGCAGGATGAGCCGGGCCGAACGCATGAGATCATCGGCGGACCAGTCGGAGCCGTCCGCACGCCGCACGCCGATCCGCGCCCACTCCGACACCGGTTGGGCGCGGCGCTCATTCCAGGAGGCGTAGTCGAACCCGTCCGGCAGCGCGACGCCGGTGACTGCAGGCTCACCGGAGCGCCAGCCTTCGCGCGCCAGCAGGTTCGCCGCCGAGCCCAGCGCATCGCCCTCATTATTCCAGATATCGCGGCGGCCATCGCCGTCGAAATCAACCGCGCGGGCCATGTAGGTGGTCGGGATGAACTGGGTCTGGCCCATCGCCCCGGCCCAGGATCCGCGCAAGCCGTCACGTGTTGCATAACCGCGCGCCAGCATGTCGGCCACAGCGCTGAGCTGGCTTTCTGCAAAGCCGCGGCGGCGGCCTTCCCAGGCGAGCGTCGCCAGTGCGCGCACAATGTCGAAATTGCCCTGGATCTCGCCATAGGCGCTTTCCAGACCCCAGATCGCCGTCAGCGTATGACGATCCACGCCGAAGCGTTCCTCGATGGCGGCCAGCGTCGCCAGATGCGCGCTTTGGGAGCTGCGTCCGTTGGCGATGCGGGTCTCAGACACCGCGCTGTCCAGATAGACCCAGACCGGGCGGACGAATTCCGGCTGCGAGCGATCCCGGTCAATGATGCGCTCGTCCGGCGTGACGCCTTCGAACATCGAGGTGATGATATCCGGCGACACCCCGTCAGCGGCGAGCTCGGCGGTGAAGCCGTCGCGCCATTGCTCGAAGGGCTGATCCTGAGCCGCAACGGGCGCAGCAAGCATCACTGCAGCGCAAAGGCCTGCAGCCTGAAAGACTTTCAACATGGGTATAAGCCTCATCCTGACCTCGCCCCTCAGCGCCGCAGGATTAGCATAGTCCAGGCTGAAGATGACGTAAAAGCGCCCGATCACCTGACAGAGACGCACTATTCGGCGCATGCGCTGTTGACGCAGGCCCATGTGTCAGGTAGCAAGCGCGGCTCTAATTTCAGACCCCCCGCGCGCTTGCGCGCCGGGCAGGAAAGGCTAGTCCGATGAAAGTGCGCAGCTCGCTCCGCTCCCTCAAGTCCCGTCACCGCGACTGCCAGGTCGTGCGCCGCCGCGGCCGGGTCTATGTGATCAACAAGACCGACCCGCGCTTCAAAGCCCGCGCGGGCTAGCCTGCGATGGCGGAGCGCGTGCGCGCGGTCCTGTGGGATCTCGGGCATACACTGGTCGATTGGGACCCCGCCCGCGTCTACCGACAGCTTCTTAGCGATGCAGCCGCCGTCGAGGACTTCCTCGGCGGCGTTTGTACGATGGAATGGCACACCGAGCATGATCGCGGCGCGCCTATGGCTGAGAACCGCAAGGCGCTGATCGCGCGCTTTCCCGAACATCGGGCCCTGATCGAAGCCTGGGAGCTACGCTGGGAGGAGATGTTCGACGGCTGGGTGACCGGCATGGAGGCGCTCGTATCCGAGCTGGAAGCCGCCGGCGTGCCGCAATACGGGCTGACCAATCTGCCGGCGGAGAAATGGCCGCATATCCAGAAGACCTATCCCGCTATCGCGCGCTTCGCCGACGTTGTGGTCTCAGGGGAGGAAAAGCGGGTCAAACCCGATCCGGAAATCTTCTCGCGAACGATAGAGCGCATTGATGAACCTGCGCAGAGCGTGCTCTTCATCGACGATCGGGCGGAGAATATTCGAGCCGGCGAGCAGGCCGGGTTCATCGGTCATGTCTTTACCAGCGCCGGCGCAGCCCGCAGAGCAATGCGCGCGCACGGTCTTCCGGTCTGAACGGGCGCCGCTGCAGGCTTGCCGCATGGCCCAGCCGGCTTATCCTGCCTTTGATGATTATGCTTGCCTTCAGCCTTGCTCTCGCCCTGAGCCTTCAGGATGCGCCCGCCCCGGACACGCCGCCCGTGATTGACGCTGCGCCTGCTGACGAAGCGGCGCCGGATGCCGCACCGCAGACGCGGTCGAGCCGGGACTCCCTGCCGCGGCGCCTTGACGAACGCCTTGGCGCGCTGGGTGCGACGCAATCGAGCGATGAGGCTGAACCGATCGCCGCGCAAATCCGTTCGTTGTGGCGCCAGCTCGGCGGACCGACAGCAGCGCTATTGCTGGACCGCGGTGCGGAATCGGCGGCGCGCGGCGAGCTCGGCGATGCCTCGCGGCAGTATTTCCATCTGCGCAATCTGGAGCCGGAGCTGTCAGAGGCCTGGATGGTGTCGGCTGAAATCGCCATCGCACAGGATGATTGGGAGTTTGCGCTGGAGGCGCTGGAGCGCGCCGTGGCCATCGAGCCGCGCCGCTTTGACGCCTATGTCATGCTTGCCCGCGCGCTGGAACGCGCCGACGCCGCGCAAGGCGCCCTGGCCGCCTATGAAGCTGCGCTGGCGATCCATCCGCATGAAGAGACCGCACTGAACGGTCAGGCCCGGCTTGAACGCGCGCTCGCAGGGCGCGCCCTGTGAGCCATGCCCTGCGCGCCACTGTCGTGCTGGGCCTGTGTGCGCTGCTCGTTGGCGGGGTGCTGATGAGCGCCGCGCGCGCCGCCGGCGTCAGCGAGGCCTATCCCCCGACCGGCGCCTTCATTGAGGTGAACGGGAACCGGCTTCACTACATGCAGACCGGCGCTGCGGACGGCCCGCCCGTGCTCATCCTGCACGGCGCCTCGGGAAATCTGCATGAGGGCCGGGTCGCGCTGGAAGCGGAGCTTGGCGAATACCGCGCGATCTGGCTCGACCGTCCGGGTCTCGGCTGGAGCGAGCGCCCCGGCGGGCGTTGGAGCCCGCAGCGCGAGGCGGATCTAATCGCCGCCTTCCTGCAGTCGGTCGAGGCCGAGGGCGCGGTGGTGATGGGTCATTCCTGGGGCGCCGCCATCGCGCTGCGTCTGGCCATGGATCACCCGGACACTGCATCGGGTCTGGTCCTTATCGCGCCAGCCTCGCGCGCCTGGGTCGGAGAGGCGGCGCTCTATAACCGGGCGACGCGCTGGCCAATGATCGGAACCGTGATCACCCGCCTTATCGTGCCCACCATCGGGCGGTCACGGCTGGAAGACGGCGCGCGCAGCGCGTTCGCGCCTGAGCCCATGCCGGAGAACTATGTGGAGGAGACCCGCCTGCCGCTCATCCTGCGCGCCTCCAACTGGAAGGCCAATTCTGCGGACATGTCGCGGGTGAACCTTCATCTGGCCGATCAGGAAACCCGCTATGGCGAGATCGGCCAGCCCGCCGTGATCATCGCCGGGCCGCAAGACAGCGTGGTGCGCACAGATCGCCACGCCGAGCCGACCGCGCAGACGCTGCAGAACGCCGAGCTGGTTCTGATCGAGGGCGCTGGACATAATCCCCATCATCACCATGCCGATGAGGTCGTCGCGGCGCTGGACCGGGTGCTCGCGCAGCTGCCCTGAGGCCTGAAAACGTCTTGCCGTAAACCGATCCGCGCGCTTATCACCATCAGCAAACCTGTCCGCCCCTCGCTCATTCCGGTGAGCATGGTCGGTCACGCTGCAACAAGCCCCGGTAAGGATATCCCATGGCCATTGAGACCGAGAGCCACACCGCCAGCCCCGATCAATCCGACGCGGTCGGTTCGGTCGCCCGCGACCAGATCAAGGCCTTCGTGGCGCGCATTGAGCGGCTGGAAGAGGAAAAGGCCGGCATCGCGGCGGACATCAAGGAAGTCTATGCTGAATCCAAGGCGATGGGCTTTGACACCAAGGTGCTCAGAAAAGTGATCTCGCTACGCAAGCAGGATCGCCATGAACGCCAGGAGCAGGAAGCGCTTCTGGAGCTCTATCTGGACGCGCTGGGCGAGCTGTAAGCGATACGAGGCGGCGATGGCGCGTGAGATTGACGACCGGAAGAAACGCCGCGTCCTCTCACGGTTGAAACGCGCCAAGGCGGCTGCGGAAAAAGCCATCGCCGAAGCCGAAGACTCAGACGCCGCTGAAGCCGCCCGCGCCATGCTCAGCGACTGGGAGAATGAGTTTCTCGCCTCTCTGGAAGATCGCCTCGACACCTATGGTTCCGCCTTCGCGGACCCGGAAAAAGGCGATCTGGATGAGCCGCTCTCCCGGCTGCAGCGCGCCAAGCTGAAAGAGATCGAGAACAAGGCGAAGGGCAAGGCGCCCAAACGCTCCTCCTTCCGCTCAAAGGGATCCGGCTTCAAATCGAAACGGCCCGTGACGCGCGCGCGCTCACGCGACATCCATGAGGATATCGAAGCCGAGGCGGAGGGACCCGAAGACGCCCTCCAGGACGCAGCTCCCCCGAAGCCGGACGCGGCTGAAGACGACGGCGCCGCGAAACCGGACCTGACGGCGGTGCGCGGCGGGCGCGCATCACAGCAAGCCAAGCCGGACGAGGCCGCGCGCCACAGACCGAGCCTGCGAGTCATCTCAGGCGGCAAGTCATCATGACCGTTCTGACGCCCGGTCAATCCGCCTTCTGGGAACGGTTCCGGTCTGAAACCGGCGAGACGGCCCTGCCGCGCGGCGTGGACGGGTTTGGCGACAGCGAAGCGATGATGGACGCGCTGCTGCAACTCGCCCTGATCGGGCGCAAGCAGGCCACCGCCACGCTCGCCCGCTGGTTTCAGGGCGATCCGGACGCCCTGCCCCAGCCCGGCGATCTGTGGCTGATCACTGACGGGCGCGGCGATCCGGCCTGCGTCATACGCACCATCCAGGTGGATATCATGCCGGTGCGCGAGGTGGACGCTGACTTCGCCTTCGATGAAGGCGAGGGCGACCTGTCGCTGGATTACTGGCTGAGCGAACACCGCAAATTCTGGCGCCGGGAAGCCGAGCGCGAAGGCTTCGACTATTCCGACGATCTGGATGTGGTGTGCGAACGCTTCAGCCTCGTCTGGGCGCCGCAGGACTGAAGCCCGAATAGACAAAACGCTCCGGGAGGGAAAACCCGGAGCGCTTCATCTTCGGGGGCAAGGTTGTCCTCAGCCCGCTGCGCGGAAGCCGTCCACGTCCAGCTCGTATTCGCGGACCTTGCGATAGAGCGTTGAGCGGCCGACGCCGAGCCGGCGGGCGACTTCGGCCATGCGTCCGGAATAGGTCTCGATGGCGAACTGGATGAGATCGCGCTCGATCGCTTCCAGCGAGCGCAGATGGCCGCCTTCGTCCACAATGTGCACGCCGGCCTCATCCTCATCACCCTCGACGCTGTCTGCATCGTGCATGGTGGGCGCGGCTTCAGCACCGGCCACCGGCGCCGGGTCGAGCGCTTCCAGCTTGGGAACCAGGCCGGAAATCTGCGGGAAGTCCTCCGGCGTCAGATAATCGCCGTCCGACAACACCACGCCGCGGAAGACCGCGTTTTCCAGCTGGCGCACATTGCCCGCCCAGTCATGACGCTGCAGCATGTCCATGGTCTCTGAGGTCGCATCCATCACCGTCTTGTTTTCCTGGGCGTTGAAGCGGCCGATGAAGTGGCGCACCAGCGCCGGGATATCCTCAGCGCGCTCGCGCAGGGACGGCACCTCGACCGGGAAGACATTCAGCCGGTAGAACAAATCCTCGCGGAAAGCGCCTTGCGCCACCTGCTCGGCCAGATCGCGATTGGTTGCGGAGATGATGCGGACATCGACCTTCACCGGGCGCTTTGAGCCGACCGGATCGACCTCACCTTCCTGTAGGGCGCGCAGAAGCTTCACCTGCATGTCGAGCGGCAATTCGCCGATCTCATCGAGGAAAAGCGTGCCGCCATCAGCCTCCTGGAACTTGCCCATATGCTTGGACACCGCGCCGGTGAAGGCGCCTTTCTCGTGCCCGAACAGAATGCTCTCCACGAGGTTTTCCGGGATCGCGCCGCAATTGACCGTCACGAAGGGGCGCCCTGCGCGATCGGATCCGCTCATGATGGCGCGTGCGACCAGCTCCTTGCCGACGCCGCTTTCACCGGTGATCAGGATCGGAATGTTGGATTTGGCCGCCCGCTCGCCGAGCCGCACCACCTGTCGCATGGCCGGCGCATCGGCCACCATGTCCTTGAAACCGAGCGCGCCGGTCTCCTTGCGTTTCAGACGCGTGACCTCGCCGGTGAGTTCCTTGACCTTGAACGCGTTGCGGATCGAGACCGCGATGCGCTCCGGGCTGGCCGGCTTGACGAAGAAGTCCACCGCGCCGGCGCGCATGGCGCGCACCACGGTTTCAATCCCACCATGCGCGGTCAGAACGATCACGGGAAGCTCAGGCGTGCGCGCCTTGATCGTCTCCAGCGTCTCCTGACCGTCCATGCCCGGCATGATCAGGTCCAGAAGGACGACATCCACCCCACCGCGCCTGATGCGTTCCAGTCCCGCCTCGCCGCTTTCCGCGCACTCGGCGTGATGCCCCTGCTTTTCGATCACCGCCTGAAGAAGGCGGCGTTGAGTTGGATCGTCATCGACGATCAATACGGTCTTCGCCATCACCCACGCCTTTTCGGTCGCTATCCGGGAGGCCGCTCTGTTATGGGACGCTGCACAGTGTTCTGCGTCAGCTCCCGGCGACTTCTCCGCCATCCATGGGCGCCGTTATGGGACACTTCCCGTAAAGATCACGTGTAGAGGCTGGTGAGAATTCGTTAGGGTAAATAGAGGGTTAGCAGGTCGCGCTCCCGTCAAGGTTTGACGCTCGCGATTGGCGGGTCTACGCCTGCACAAGCTTGAAGCGCGTACGATCTAGGAAAGACGCCGACTGGACATGGATAAAAAACAACGCCCCTTGCCGCCGCTTGTCCGCTTTGAAGGCGCTCCGGTGGAGGCGCCCAAGTGGTTTCAACGCGCGCTGGAAACGCCGGTCGAAACCGGCTTCACTGAACATGAGGGCGCGCAGATCGCCTGGAAGGCCTGGGGCGAGCGCGGCGCGCCGGGCATTATTCTGGCCCATGGCGGCACGGCCCATAAGGGCTGGTGGGACGCGATCGGGCCGCACCTGGCCGCCTCAGGCCGCCGCGTCGTGGCGCCGGATCTTCCCGGCATGGGCCAGTCGGACTGGCGCGAAACCTACACCATGGCGATTCATGCCGCCGATGCGCTGGCGGCCGCCGAAGCCGGCGGCGCTTTCGAGGCGGGGGTGCCGCACTTTTTCGGACATTCCTTCGGCGGCTTCGTCGCGCTGACCGCCGCGCTTCATCATGGCGACCGATTGAAAGGCGCGGCCCTGCTCGACAGCCCGATACGCGCCCCGCAGGAACAGCGCGACGGCTCGCCGCCACGCCGCGGCGGGCGCGTCTATCCCGACCTGACGAGCGCGCTCGCCCGCTTCCGGCTCCTGCCGGATCAGCTCTGCGCAAACGTCTGGCTGGTCGACCACATTGCGCGCGGTTCTCTGAAAGAGGTGGAGGGGGGCTTCACCTGGATGTTCGATCCCGGCATCTGGGCGAAGCTGACCTATGAGCGGCGCGATCCTGAACACGCTGCAGCCAATGCCAAGTGTCCGCTCGCCTTCGTACGTGGCGCGGATTCGGCTCTATGCAACGCGGAAATCTGGGACTTCATGAAGACCACCTTCACCAGCTCCGCCTTCCTGTCGGTCCCACACGCCCAGCACCATCTGATCCTGGATCAGCCGCTGGCGTGCGCCGCAGTGCTGGAAGCGCTGGCGGAAACCTGGCCGGCATAGCGGGGCTTGCGTCCAGATCAGGATGACGATGGCGGGAATCTCTCCTGTCATCCGGGAAGGGTCTCAGCCCTATTCAGGACCCAGCCCGGTCGCTCTGAAACGTGGGGTGGAGCTGTTGAGGGTGCGGGATGGGTCCCGGCGCGGGGGCCGGGATGACAGGTTGGTGAGTGCGTCAAAGCCCCATCTGCTTGACGGCGAGATCGCGCATGATCTCCTCTGAGCCCCCGCCGATCGCCATCACCTTGACCTCGCGATAGATGCGTTCGACCGCCTGACCGCGAAGATAACCGGCCCCGCCGAGGACCTGCATCGCCTCCGAGGCGCAGAACTCAGCCGTTTTCGAGGCCAGGAATTTGGCTTTGGACAACTCCGCGACCGGCATGGGCGCGCGGCCCTCAAAGCTCTCATTGATGCGCCAGGCGATCATCTGCAGATAGGCGTCCAGCGCGTCGATCTTCGCGCTCATGTCCGCGATCTTGTGGCGGATCGCCTGATGGCGGATGAGCGGCTTGCCGAAGGTTTCGCGCTCATTCGCCCAGCCGATTGCTTCATCCAGGCAGCGCCGCGCCATGCCCAGACACCCGGCGGCCAGCGCCAGACGCTCGAAATTGAAATTCTCCATGATGGCCAGAAGACAGGCGCCCTCCTGGCCCATCTGGCGCCCAGCCGGCACGCGGCACTGATCGAAATGCAGCGTGGCGGTGTCGGACGCCCACCAACCCATCTTTCGCCGGATGGCCGTCCGGGTGAACCCATCCGCGCCCCAGGGAACGAGGAAGAGCGAGACGCCGCCAAAGCCTTCACCTCCGGTGCGCGCGCCAACCACGAACCAGCCCGCCTTCATCCCACCGGTGATGAAGGTCTTCTCACCGGTGATGAGCCAGTCATCGCCGTCACGCACGGCTTTGGTCTTCAGCCGGGACAGGTCAGAACCGCCGGACGGCTCCGTCATGGCGAGCGCGCCGCCGGTCCTGCCGGACACGATGTCGGGCAGGGCCGCCTGTTTCAGCTCATCGTTCGCCAGCTCCAGAATGGGCCGCGTCATGATGTTGCGAGAAGCAAGCGAGGCGTTCACTCCGCCCACCCCGGCATAGGCGAGGGCAACGCCGGCGTCGAACCGCATCAGCGCATCATCAAACCCCAGCCCGCCATAGACTTCATCGATCCCGAAACCGAACAGGCCCAGAGCACCCGCCTCCTCATGCAGCTCCCAGGGAAAATCGCCGGCCTCGTCCCAGGTGTCGCCATGCGGTTCAATGCGTTCGGCAACGAAGCGTTCCACGGTCTCCCGGAAAGCCTTGCGCTCTTCGGTGTCAAACGGGCGGGCGGGGCTTTGATTGCGGACCAAGACCATGTCTCCAGATCAGTGCGGTGTTCACTGAGAAAGCTAGCGGGTTCTGTTCGAGGGGGAAGCCTGAAAGGTGCTTTGGCGCCGTAACGCTTCAACCGCGCGCCAACCTGCTCTAAACGTCCGCTGAACACCCGATTGGAAGACCGCCATGACTGACGCCGCCCTGAAAGAACTTGAGACCCGCCTCGCCGAGGCGATCGCCTCAGCTCCCGATCTTTCCAGCCTGGACGAGGCGCGCGTCGCCGCGCTCGGCAAAAAGGGCGAGGTGAGCCTTCAGATGCGCTCGCTCGGCAAGATGAGCCCGGAAGAGCGCCAGGTGATGGGCCCGGCGCTGAACGGGCTGAAGGACCGACTGAACACGCTGGTCGCCGAACGCAAGACCGCGCTGGAAGCCGCCGCCCTGGCTGAGGCGCTCGCCAGCGAAACCGTTGACGTGACTCTGCCGCCGGCGCGAGAGCCGCAGGGCTCGCTGCACCCGGTCATGCAGGTGTTCGAGGAACTCGCCGTCATCTTCGCCGATATGGGCTTCGCCGTCGCGGAAGGTCCGGATGTCGAAGACGACTTTCATAACTTCACGGCGCTGAACTTCCCCCCCGATCACCCGGCGCGCGACACGCACGACACCTTTTTCATGAAGGCCGAAGAGGGCGAGGCGGCCAAAGTGCTGCGCACCCATACCTCTCCGGTGCAGATCCGAACCATGATGAGCCAGAAGCCGCCGATCCGCATTATTGCGCCGGGCCGGGTCTATCGCTCTGACTGGGATCAGACCCACACGCCCATGTTCCACCAGGTGGAAGGCCTGGTGATCGACAAAGAAACCCATATGGGTCACCTCAAAGCGGTGCTGATCGACTTCGTGGCGGCCTTCTTTGAAACCAGCGAGGTCGAGGCGCGCTTCCGTCCGCACCATTTCCCCTTCACCGAGCCATCCGCGGAGATGGATGTGCGCTATGAGCGCGTCGGCGATGCGGTGAAGGTCGGCTCCGGCGATAAATGGATGGAGATTCTCGGCTGCGGCATGGTCCACCCCAATGTGATCAGGTCCTGCGGGCTGGACCCGGACGAGTATCAGGGCTTCGCCTTCGGCATGGGCGTGGATCGGCTGGCCATGCTGAAATACGGCATGCCGGACCTGCGCCCCTTCTTCGAGCCAGACCGGCGCTGGCTGGCCCATTACGGCTTCAGCCCGCTTCTGCAGGCCAATCTGGCCACAGGGCTGAGCTGATGACGCGCCTCACCCTGTCACCCCGGGCGAGCTTGCGAGACCCGGGGCCCAGTCCGGTCGACCTGAACCGAGAGCCGCCAGCCTCACTGTCACGGAATGGGGCCCGGCACGGCGCCTTCAGCTTGTCCGGGATGACAGTTCACAATGCGTGTCATCCCGGAAGCGCGATAGCGCTATCCGGGACCCAGTCCGGTCGACCTGGACCGAGAGGCGCCAGCGTCACTGTCACGGAATGGGTCCCGGCTCTGCGCCTTCGGCCTGGCCGGGATGACAAATGGGTGCGCTCTTGACCCAACCCCCCAAACTCCGTCTTCGGTTCGAAACCGTCGGCTCCATCGCGGCGATTCTGGTGGGTATCGCAGCCATCATGGTCAGCTGGGATCAGGGCCGGGTGATGCGCGCTCAGCAGCACGCCAGCGTTCTGCCGGCGATCCAGATTGACGGCTATGTCAATGAGAATGCCGGCCGGCTGACGGCCGGACTCAGGCTGCGCAATAACGGCGTCGGGCCGGCGCTGATCCATGATTTCACGCTGGCGCTGGGCGATGAGACGGTCACAGGCTGGGATGAGTTCACTGCGCTTGCGCCGAGCGGGTCGGGCCGCAATTGGAGCTCGGTGACCGGACGCGTTCTGGGCCAGGGCGAAGAGATCACCGCCATTGAGCTGTTCTGGGAGGAAGCCTCGACCGAAGACCTGTCGGCGCTCAGAAACTTTGTCGTCGGTCTGACATCGGCCATCGATGTTTCAGCCTGCTATTGCTCAGTCTTCGATCGCTGCTTCATCTCACGCCTCGGATCCGATGGCGCGCTCCTGCCCGAACCGGTCCGCACCTGCCCGGAAACAAGCGACTGGACAAACCAGGTCGAGCTTGTCGATCCAACCGCCGCCGAGACCGAATAGCCCCGCATCAAAACGCCGTTCCCGCCCTGTTTGCCCGCTGGACCCACCGACATGAAATTCACCCTCTCCTGGCTGAAAACCCATCTCGACACCGACCTCACGCTAAATGATCTCGCCGAGGCGATGACCATGGCCGGGCTTGAGATTGAGGAGATCAACAACCCGGCGGCCAAGCTGGCCGACTTCACCGTTGCGCACGTCACCGACGCCCGGCCGCACCCGGATGCCGACAAGCTGCGCGTCTGCACGGTGGAGACCAAGGACGGGACCAAGCAGATCGTCTGCGGCGCGCCGAACGCCCGCACCGGCATGACGGCGATCTACGCGGCGCTGGGCACGTATATACCCGGGCTCGATTTCGCGCTGGATAAGAAGCCGCGCAAGATTCGCGGTGTTGAAAGCCATGGCATGCTCTGCTCCACCAAAGAGCTGGAAGCCGGCGAGGACCATGACGGCATCGCCGATCTTGACGGCGAGTGGCCGGTTGGAACTCCGGCGGCTGAAGCGCTGGAGCTGGATGATCCGGTCATCGATTTTGAAGTCACCCCGAACCGGCCCGACTGGCTGGGCGTGCATGGCATTGCGCGCGATCTCGCCGCGGCGGGGCTCGGTCGACTGACAACCGAGCCGGTCGCGCCGGTGGCCGGTCAGGGCCCCTGCCCGGTCCGCATCGAAACCGAATGGAGCGAAGGCTGTCCGCTGTTTGCCGGGCGGGTGGTGCGCGGGGTGAAGAACGGCCCGTCTCCGGACTGGCTTCAGAAACGACTCATCGCCATCGGTCTTCGCCCGATCAACGCGCTGGTGGATATCACCAACCTGATTTCCTACGACCGGGCGCGTCCGCTCCACGTTTATGATCTGGCGAAGATCGGCGATGTCATCCGCGCACGCCGCGGGCTTGGCGAGACTGATGCGTTCGAAGCGCTGGACGGCAAGACCTATGAGCCGGGTCAGGACGTGGTGGCGATCGCCGATGATGAACGCTGCCTCGGGCTTGGCGGCATTATGGGCGGCGAGCATTCGGGTTGCTCGGACCAAACCACCGATGTCTTCATCGAATGTGCGCTTTTCGACCCGGCGATCATTCGCGCGGCGGGCCGGGCTCTTGGCGTCGAATCCGATGCGCGCTACCGGTTCGAGCGGGGCGTGGATGACGGCTTCGTCTTTGACGGGCTGGAGCTGGCGACGCAGCTCGTCATGGAGCTGTGTGGCGGCGAGCCGACCGAGCGCACCCATGCCGGCGCGCTTCCCGAAGCGCCCGGCTCGATCCCGTTCAAGCCGACCGAGGTGAAACGCCTGACCGGCATGGCGCTGAGCGATGACCGGATCGCGGACATCCTGTCCACGCTGGGCTTTGAAGCCGACCGCGCCGGCCAGATCTGGACCGTGGGTGTTCCGCGCTGGCGGCGCGACTGCACCATGTCGTCCGATCTGGTGGAAGAGATCGCCCGCATTGAAGGCTATGACAAGCTGCCGCACACCCCGCTGCCGCGCCTTGGCGGCGTGCGCACCGAGGCGCCGGCGACGCCGCTCCAGAACCGGGTGCGGGCGGCGCGCCGGGCTGTCGCCTTACGCGGCTATCAGGAGGCGGTGACCTGGTCCTTCTGCCATCATAGCGAAGCGGATCTTTTCGGCGGCGCCGGCGCGGGTCTGACGCTGGCCAACCCGATCAGTTCAGAGCTCGATGTGATGCGCCCCAGCACGTTGATCCACCTCATCACCTCAGCGCAGAAAAGCGCCGACCGGGGGCTGGACGATCCGCGCTATTTCGAAGCCGGGCCGATCTATCTGAATGACGCGCCGGACGGTCAGCGCACCGTGATCGCCGGCGTTCGCCGGGTCGTGGCGTCCCGCGACTGGCGCGGGGGCGGCGAGCCGGACGTGTTCGACGTCAAGGCCGATGCGCTCGCCGCGCTGAGCGCCGCCGGAGCCCCGACCGGCAATCTTCAAACCGCCGCCGAAGCGCGCGAGTGGTGGCATCCGGGCCGCTCCGGCGTATTGCGCCTTGGCCCGAAGACCGTGCTTGCCGAGTTTGGTGAGATCCATCCCGGCGTTCTGAAGGCGCTCGGCATTGACGGTCGCGTGCTGGCGTTCGAGGTCTTCCTCGACGCCATTCCGCCAGCGAAGAAAAAGGCGCTGAAGGCCCGCCCGCCGGCGGTCATCCCCGAGCTCATGCCGGTGAAGCGCGATTTCGCTTTCGTTCTTCCTGAGAGCGCAGAAGCCGGCGCGCTGATCAGGGCCGCCGCAGGCGCCGACAAGACGCTGATCAGCGATGTGCGCCTGTTCGATCGCTATGAGGGGCCAGGCGTGGCCGACGGCCATGTCTCGCTTGCGCTGGAGGTCGTGCTTCAACCGACCGCGAAAACCCTCACCGATGAGGATATCGAGGCGGTGAGCGAGAAAGTGGTGGCGGCGGCGCAGAAAATAGGTGGAAAACTGCGGAACTAGTGAATTTTGCTTATCAATAAGGGGCGCCTCTGCGGCTACTGACTGACGGAAGTGATTCGCGAGGCGAACGCCGTTCGCTTTTAACCAGGGAAATTTCAAGAAAACCGGGAAATTCCGAAGCTTTTCACGGTTTCCCGCGAATCATAAGTGTCTCAATAGATTCGCAAATTCCTAAAAACAATGCGGTCAAGACGCTGAATCCTATATGGTATTTAGGCTAAATCGTTTGACTAATACATTATGCATCGACATATTGGTGGAATAAAAAGAGGGGCCGCACGAGTGCGGCCCCAAGGTATGCACGATATACTCTTTTTGTTCCCTCAGGCGGCTAGGCTTGGGGGTAGTCACGGAAGTGGGAGCGTACACGCTCCCACTTACCGTAACGATAGCGGCGATACGCGCGAACACGAATGCCGCTACCCTTCGTAGGGTGCGCTGATGTAATCATCGTTGCGTCCTCTAATATTACGCAGGCAGGGCCTGCGCCCCTTCAGAGGCAGGACGCCTCTAAACCCTTGAGAAATCGGGGATTAGAGGTGCGACGCAATGCGAATCAGACACACCGCTATTAAATATTGAGCTGTTTCTCACCTAGGAGCAAGCGACCGCTGCTTTTTGCCGATCATCTAAATCCCGCCGCCGACACGGTTCTTCCAGTAGCCGACATCTTCAGCATACTTGCCGACCACCCCGCCAACGGCTTCGGCCAGGCCCAGCTGGTGGAAGCTGATCCATTCTTCCGGATCGAGCTCACGCAGGCAGTTCATGCCGCCGCGGCCCAGAAGCGTCAGGCCGATCAGAAGGATGAACAGGCCCGCCAGAAAGCCCGGCCACACATCCGGGCCGAACACGCCCATTGGCGCGATATAGGCCAGAGCGATCAGATAGAGCAGGGCGAAGAAGAAGGGTACGAAAGCGAAATACAGGCTGGTGTTCCGGCTGAGCTGGAAGCGGACATTGCGCACATAGCTTTCGATGAAGAAGACGCGCATCCCCATCCATAGAATGGCGAGATGCCATTTGCGTGCGTCTTCGGCAAGTTCCTTGGGATCGCGCTCTGAACCCACTGTCACCGATCGCGCGCCAGCCACCGCCGTTCGGTAGTGATTGTTAAGCCGCGCCATGTAGCGCGTGATGAAGTTCGACATCTCGCGGGTATTGTTGCGCTGAAACGGATCGTACTCGACCCCGTACCAGAGCATGCAGACAAACAGGAGGGCGAGGCCGGTCAGAATGCAGAAGCCGGCGAGATTGATTGCGGCGTCGGTAAGTCCGAACAGTCCACTGACACCGAGCCAGGTGCTGACATCAAACCAGCCCCCCGCGCCGGAAAACAGCGCCAGACCGAGATACGCTCCGACGGCGATGGAGAAGAGCGCCAGGAGCTTGCGCAGATTGCCGTTGATGATTTTGCGGTACTCGTTCAGCAGAAACAGCGAGCCGCGATCGCTCTCGTGGAAGTAATTGGCGATCACTGCGCCTTCCACATCCTCATAAAGCGTGTTGGCGTTTGAACGAATCGGGACGCTGCGGGTGAAGAAATCATCGCCGCGCCGGGCATAGGCCTCGGCCATCTCGTCGGTGAATTCCTCAGGCACCCGGATATAGCCGACCCGGTGGGCGATCCATTTGAACAATCGGCCATGGCGATTGATGTGATCGCGTTCATGCTGGAAATCGCCGTCAAGCGCGGCTTCCATGTCGGTCTGATCGCGAAAAGCCAGAGCCACGGCCGCCCAGGCGTTCGGCCCCACCGTCGCGCCCTCGCCGATCGCCGGGGTGCGGCGCAACAGGCCAAGCGGCTTCAGGATCAGTCGTCCGATAAACTGGAATGGCATCTGTCGGGCCAGCAAAAGGCCCGCGCCGAGCGCCACCAGCGCTGCAAATGCGAAAAGGCTCATCATCTGGCTCGACATCATCCCCTCCATTGCGCAATTCGCGTCCCTCAACGCCTGCGTGAGGGAAGCTTAGCAGCGCACGGACGGCCCGACGAGTACTGAGCCGGAATCAGCCTAGAAAGGCAGCCAGTTGCGCTGTCTTGAGTAAGCGAGATAGCCGACATTGGCGCCGGCGCGCAGACCCACCCCGGAGCGGATCGGGGCCAGTGTAATGCCATCCGCGCGCTGATAATTCACGCCAAGACCGGCGACGAAATAGGCCGTGCCCTCAACGCCCGGGAAGCGTTGATACAACCGATCCACATCATTGAGATTATAGACCAGCGTGAAGGTGCGCGCCGCATTGCCCCCCGCGTCGAACCCGACCGAAGGGCCCTGCCAGTAGACCTTCACCGGTTCAGACTGACTGCGCAGGGTAAGATAACCCTCGCCATACCGCAGCCCGATGCCCGCCGCGCCCGCGACTTCCTCACCAGTAATGTATCCCACCGGACGGCCGAGATCGGAGAAGACCCGCTCCAGCGCGCTGGCGGAGGCTTCCGCAGTTACGCCGAAAAAGTCAGAGACCGCTTCAACCACCTCTTCGTTGGAATAGGTGGCGGGGCCGGTCGGAGCGCTTGTCGAACCCGCAGCCGGGTCAGCGACCGGCGCCGGAGCGGAACCGGAGGCGCAGGCGGCGAGCACGAGTGCGGTGAAACCGGCGATGGCTGCGTGAGCCAGATGCTTGTGAGATTGAAACACGATCATGGCGGCGTCTCCATCAGGGCTCGCAAACGAATGTGGCGCATCAATGGGGCGCAAGCATGGCGAGCATTGCTTTTAATGAAGCGCGCAGGCGTTAATACGGCGGTAACGACGCCGTGACGGGCCGGACTGGCCGCGCACGCCCGGCGATCCTATTTCCGGTTCCGATGGAAAGACGACGCATATACGAGACCTGGCCGGCGGAGACCGCGCTTGAACCGCCCGGCGAAGACACGGCGCGGCTTTATCTCGATGCGCATATCCGGCCGCATCGCTCGCTCGCCAATCCAGGCTTCATCATCCTGATGGCGGCTGTGGCGGCGATCAGCTTCACCGCCGGCATCAGCTTCATGGTGCTGGGCGCCTGGCCGGTGCTCGGCTTCTTCGGGCTCGACGTGCTTCTGGTGTGGCTGGCTTTCAAGCTGAGCTATCGCGATGGCCGCCGGCTCGAGATCGTGCGCATCAACGAGCGCAATATCGAGGTTTCACGGCGCTGGCCGACCGGTCATACGCGGCTCTACCGCATGCCGGCGGCCTGGGCGCGCGTCGAAGTCGACGGGGAAGGCGAGCCCGACGTGCAGACGCGGCTGACCGCGATGGGCAAACATCTCATCATTGGCTCCATGCTGAGCCCGCGCGAGCGTGAAGCGCTGGCTGAAGCGGTCCGCGAGGCGCTGATGTCGGCGCGCCGGGGCGTCCTGCCTGAAAAAGCGCAAGAACCGGGTGGCGCGGCATAGGCGCGGCGCGGCATCCTGACTCCATGATCACACATGAACCCTCCGCCCCGCTGGACGAGCGCGCACGCGCCTACCCCCGCATCACCGCTGCGCTGGATCATCTCCAGGCGCATTGGCGCGACCAGCCGGACCTGAATGAACTGGCGGCGGCGGCGGGGCTGTCGCCGGCCCATTTTCAGCGCGTCTTCACCCGCTGGACCGGGACCAGCCCCAAGCGCCTCATCGCCGCGCTGACCCATGCCAGCGCGCGCAAGCTGCTGCTGGATGGGGCGAGCGTGCTGGATGCGGCGCTGGAGACCGGACTGTCCAGCCCGTCGCGACTGCACGATGTCTTCATCGCCGAAGAAGCCGTCACCCCGGGCGAGGCCGCGCGGGGCGGGGCGCAGATCCGCTTCAGGGCCGGCTTCGGACCGACGCCGTTCGGGACGGGGGTTTTCCTGATCGCTGAGCGCGGCCTGTCCGGCCTCGCCTTCACTGAGGACGGACAGGAGCTGGCTGCCCTGGCCGACCTGACCGGCCGCTTTCCCGAGGCGCGGATTGAGCGGGATGATGCATCCGCGATGGACTGGGCTGAACGCGTGTTCGCCCCTGGAGCGGGCGCGGAAGCCTTACCGCTTGCGCTTTACGGCACGCCCTGGCGGCGTCAGGTCTGGCGCGCCTTGCTGTCGATACCGCCGGGCCGCACGGTCAGCTATCGTGATATCGCCGAACGCGTCTGCACCGCCAAGGCCAGTCGCGCCGTCGGGGCGGCGGTCGGCGCCAATCCGGTCAGCTGGCTCATCCCCTGTCATCGGGTGCTGGCGTCCAACGGTCTTCTGACCGGCTACCATTGGGGTCTGGAGCGTAAGCGCGCCATGCTCGCCTATGAGGCCGCAAGCGCCTAAATTGGAGCACATGTTCCAGACCTCGCTCACCCTCGCCGCCATTCTGACCGTTCTCGCCGCGCTGATCATGATCGCGCGCTGGTTCCTCGCGCGCCGGGCGCTGCAGGGAGAGGCTGCGGAGGAGTACACAGACCGCATCGCGCGCAAGCCGGATACGGTCCGCAATGTCGCTGAGGCGGAGTTCATCACCCTCTACACCGACAGCCACGCACCGCGCTGGGCGCTTTACGCCGCCGGCGGGCTGATGGCCGCGCTGGCGGCCAGCCCGGTCGCGCTCCTGGCGGTGCCGGCGCTCTACGATGCGATCTGGCGCATGAATGGCGCGCCGGACTGGGCCGGGCGGGGCGGCTATGTCTTCATGTTCTCGCTGTTTTTCGGGATCGTACTGATCTGGGCGCTGGCGGCGGGCGTGTTTGCGCGCCTGCACCACAAGCGGACCCCTGAACCGTTCCAGTTCGCGCTGGCGCGCGCGCGCGGCGAACCGATTCCCGAAGAAGCAAGCTGGCGGCGGCGCCCCAAATGGGCGCGCCGGGCCCGCCCGATGAGTGATGAAGAACGCGAAGCGCGCGACGCCGATATCGCCGGCGGCGAGGAAGAACGCGCCTGAGAGCGCCAGGAGGAGAAACGAATGGAATTTCTGCACGCCATGGTGCGCGTTCGCGATATCGAGGCCTCGCTGCGCTTTTACTGCCAGGGGCTCGGTTTCAAGGAGATCCGGCGCAGCGAAAGCGAGGCGGGGCGCTTCACCCTGATCTTTCTGGCGACGCCCGATGATCTGAAACGCTCCGGCTGGAGCGGCGAGGGCAAGATGCCGACCGGCCTGCCGATGATTGAGCTGACGTATAACTGGGATGCGCAAACCTATGAGAGCGGACGCAATTTTGGCCATCTCGCCTATCGTGTCGGGGATATCTACGCGCTCTGCGCGCGACTGTCCGGCATGGGTTATGTCATCAACCGCCCGCCGCGCGACGGGCGAATGGCGTTCGTACGTTCGCCGGATGACATCTCCATTGAGCTGCTGCAGTCCGGCGAACCGCTCTCGCCGGAAGAACCCTGGGCCAGCATGGGCAATACCGGCAACTGGTAGAGTGGTCGGATTGTGCGGGCTCAAACGGCGCGCTGCACGCGTTCGCGCCTGTTGACAAGTCAAAATGTTCCGCTTATGTTCTCATTCTCAGAAGAGAGGACGACGCGATGGACACTGCGGCGAAAACAGCAGGATACGGGCGTAATGCAGGCCGGCGCTGGCGCGGCTCAGATATCGCTGAGCTGAAGCGCCTGGCCAGACAGGGCGCGGCCCTGCGCCTGATCAGCCTTAAACTCGGCCGGCCGGATGCCGCCATTCGCGCTAAGGCCGCTTCTTTGGGTCTGGAGCTTCGCGTCGAGCCGCGCGTGCGCGCGCCGAAGCCGAAACGCACGCTTGCCCGCCCGGCGCCGCCTACCCCCATGGCCAACCTGTCGCCTTTCATCATTGTTCCGCGCCAGCTGGAGCTTTTTTGACGATCAGGTTCGGCGCACCTCAAACAGCAGCGCACGGGCCCGGTGCGCTCATGCGATCATGTCCTGCATCGAGTAGAAGCCTGGCTCCCGGCCCGCCATCCAGAGCGCCGCATCAATCGCCCCGCGCACGAAAACGAAGCGGTCATGCGCCTTGTGCCGCACCTCCAGCTCCTCAAACGCGCTGAGAAAGCGGGCGGAATGTTCGCCGATCACCGCGCCGCCGCGAATTGCAGAAAATCCGATTGCCCCGACCGGTCGCGACGCGCCGGAGCGCGGGCGGGCGTAGATGGCTTCATCGTCAAGACTCTGCCCGCGCGCATCGGCGGCGGCCTCGCCGATCATCAGTGCGGTGCCGGACGGCGCGTCCGTTTTGCGGCGATGATGGGCCTCGACGATTTCGATATCCCAGCTCTCAGGCGTCAGCACCCCAGCAGCCAGCGCCACCAGGCGCTCCATCAAGGCCGCACCGGGTGAGAAATTGCGCGCATAAAAGACCGGCGTGTGCACGGAAGCAGCCTTCAACGCCTCCATGGCGGCCTCGTCCAGCCCGGTCACGCCGCAGACCAGGGCCGGGCCGCCCTTCGCCTCAAGCAGGCGCTCAGCGATGGCCGGCGTCACATGGGCTGCGGAAACATCAATCATCACATCGGCGGAGGCGGCGGCCTGCTCAATGCTGACCATGGCCTCAACCCCCGCCGGACGCAGCTCGGCCAGATCGCCCAGGTCTTCGTTCAGATGCACGCTGTCATGACTGACGACGCCGCCGACCAGATTGAGGTCGGATCGAATAATAGCCTCACGCAGGATCAGACGGCCCATGCGACCGGCAGCGCCGATGACGCAGATATTCAGCGGTGAGGTCATGAGCCGACTCCTGAGGATGACGCCGATGCGCGTGCATCATCCCTAGCGCCGGGTCCGCGCGCGCGCCAGCCTCGCAAACGATTGAATCCATACAAGACCCAACCGCAATCCTCTTACGCGTTGGGCCGCGAGCCCTCATCGCCGCCCAGATCATCCCAGAAACGGCGCACCTTGCGGAAGAAGCCGTCGCTTTCCGGATTGCATCCGTCGCCTGAGATTTCACAGAATTCGCGCAAAATTTCTTTCTGGCGCTCAGTGAGCTTTCGCGGCGTCTCCACAAACAGCTCAACGAACATATCCCCGCGCGCGCCGCCGGATTTCAGCCGCGCCATGCCCTTGCCGCGAATACGCATGCGCTGGCCTGTCTGCGCGCCATCCGGTACGCGAATATCCACCCGGCCGCCATCAATCGTCGGCGCCTCGATCGACCCGCCGAGCGCAGCGGTGACCATGGGAACCGGCGCGCGGCAGTACAGATTCGGGCCGTCACGCTCGAAAATCTCATGACCGCGAACCGAAACGAAGATGTAGAGATCCCCGCGCGGCCCGCCATGAGCGCCCGCCTCGCCCTCGCCGGACAGGCGGATGCGCATGCCGTCCTCGACCCCGGCGGGAATCTGGACATTCAGCTCTCGGGTCTTGCGCACCCGGCCCACCCCGTCGCACGCGGTGCAGGGCGTTTCCACATAGGAGCCGCGCCCGCCGCAGGTCGGGCAGGCCTGCTCCATGGTGAAGAAGCCCTGAGTTCGGCGAATGCGACCCGTGCCGTTGCAGGTGTCGCACTGTGTCACGCCTGTGCCCGGCTCCGCGCCATCGCCTCCGCAACGCTCACATGTCATCGTTGTGGGAACGCGAATGGTCGCGTCCTTCCCGTGGAAGGCTTCTTCCAGCGTGATGTCCATGTCGTAGCGAAGATCAGCGCCGCGCGCCGGTCCGCCGCGGCGCCGACCGCCCCGCCCGCCAGCGAAGGCGTCACCGAAGACCTGCTCGAAAATATCCGCGAAATCGGCCGACTGGAACGGGCCTGCGCCGCCGCCGAACGGGCCCTGACCGCCGCCGCCATTCTGGAAAGCGGCATGGCCCATCCGGTCATAGGCCGCGCGCTTGTCGGCGTCCGACAGGATGGCGTAGGCCTCACCAACCTCCTTGAACCGGGCTTCAGCCTCGGCGTCGCCGGGATTGCGATCCGGATGGAATTGCATAGCGAGCTTGCGATAGGCGCTCTTCAGCGCCTTGTCATCGACGCCCTTGTCCACGCCGAGCACTTCATAATAATCGCGCTTGCTCATGACAGCTCCGTTGGCCCGCAGCGCATTGGCGCTTCAGCATCGACGTCCCGATCAAACCGGTGAAAGGTCAGGACCGCCGTTCGGCGGGTGAAAGCCCCGGGCTTGCAGAGGCGCAAGCCCGGGGCTGTTCAGTTGAGGCGGGTTACGCGCTCTTCTTGTGATCGTCGTCCTTGTCCACCTCGGTGAACTCGGCATCGACCACGTCATCTTCGGCTGGCTTATCCTCGCCGGGTTCAGCCTGGCCGCCCGCATCCTGCTGGGCGGCGTACATGGCTTCACCGAGCTTCATCGCCGCCTGCATCAGAGCCTGCGTCTTCTGCTGGATGGTCTCAACCTCTTCGCCGTCCTTGACCTCTTTCAGCTCGCTGATCGCGGTCTCGATGGCGGCCTTGTCCTCAGCCGACACCTTGTCGCCGAACTCTTCCACCTGTTTTTCGCTCTGGTGGATCAAGGCTTCAGCGCCATTACGCGCATCGGCGAGTTCGCGGCGCTTCTTGTCTGCGTCAGCGTTGACCTCGGCGTCCTTGACCATCTGCTCGATATCGTCATCGGACAGACCGCCGGAGGCCTGGATGCGGATGACCTGTTCCTTGCCGGTCGCCTGATCCTTGGCCGAGACGTTCACGATGCCGTTGGCGTCGATATCGAAGGTGACTTCAATCTGCGGCATGCCGCGCGGGGCGGGAGGAATGCCGACCAAATCGAACTGACCCAGAAGCTTGTTGTCGGCCGCCATTTCCCGCTCGCCCTGAAAGACGCGGATGGTCACGGCGGTCTGATTGTCGTCAGCCGTCGAGAAGGTCTGGGACTTCTTCGTCGGGATGGTCGTATTGCGATCAATCAGGCGGGTGAATACGCCGCCCAGCGTCTCGATGCCCAGCGAAAGCGGGGTCACGTCGAGCAGCAGCACGTCCTTCACATCGCCCTGCAGAACGCCGGCCTGGATCGCGGCGCCCATAGCGACGACCTCGTCCGGGTTCACGCCCTTGTGCGGCTCCTTGCCAAAGAAGGCCTGCACCTCCTCCTGCACTTTGGGCATGCGGGTCATGCCGCCGACCAGAACCACATCGTCGATCTGGGAAGCGGAAATGCCGGCGTCTTTCAGCGCGTTCCTGCACGGCTCGATCGTACGCTTGACGAGATCCTCAACCAGGCTTTCCAACTTGGCGCGCGACAGCTTGATGTTCAGGTGCTTCGGGCCGGACGCATCCGCGGTGATAAAGGGCAGGTTGACCTCGTAGGAGGTCGCCGAAGACAGCTCTTTCTTGGCCTTTTCGGCTTCTTCCTTCAGGCGCTGCAGCGCCAGCTTGTCGGCGCGCAGATCAATCCCGTTTTCCTTTTTGAACTCGTCGGCGAGATAACCCACGATGCGCAGGTCGAAGTCCTCGCCGCCCAGGAAGGTGTCGCCATTGGTCGCCTTCACCTCGAACACGCCGTCGCCGATTTCCAGCACCGAAACGTCGAACGTGCCGCCGCCGAGGTCATAGACGACGATGGTGCGGTTATCGCCCTTGTCGAGCCCATAGGCGAGCGCGGCCGCGGTCGGCTCGTTGATGATGCGCAGCACTTCAAGTCCGGCGATCTTGCCGGCATCCTTGGTGGCCTGGCGCTGGGCGTCGTTGAAATAGGCCGGCACGGTGATGACGGCTTTCTCCACCGTCTCGCCAAGATAGCTCTCGGCGGTTTCCTTCATCTTTTGCAGGATGAAGGCGGAGATTTCACTCGGAGCGTATTTCTTGTCGCGGCCCTTCACCCAGGCGTCGCCATTGTCGGATGGCACGATGGCGTAGGGCACCATATCGACGTCTTTTTTCACGGTCGGATCATTCATGGTCCGGCCGATCAGGCGTTTGATCGCAAAGAAGGTCTGATCGGGGTTGGTAACGGCCTGGCGCTTGGCCGGCTGACCGATCAGGCGCTCGCCATCTTCAGTGAACGCGACAACGGACGGCGTGGTGCGCGCGCCTTCGGCGTTTTCCAGAACTTTCGGCTGGTCGCCGTCCATGATGGCCACGCACGAATTGGTGGTGCCCAGATCGATACCGATCACTTTGCTCATCGTCGTCTCTCTCTTCTGTGCGGCGGGGCGGAAGCCTGGCGAAACCCGAAGCGCTTCGTCCAGAACCGGAGATCGCCCCCCTTTGATGTTGCCGGCGCCCGGATCAAACCGAAGCGCTTTTGCTTGATAACCGCGCCGGCCCATGTACCGGGCGCAGTCCAAATGGATGAATCGATCACGCGACCGTGAAGCCGCGCGGGTCTGCAGCGGAGATAGGAAGGCGCGAACCCCAGCGCAAGGGCGCGTTCAGTAAGGCCTCAGCGCGGGAGAACAGGATAAGGCATGACCTCATCCAGCGCTTTGGAACCACCATCGACCTGCACGATGCGCACATGCTTGCGTCTGAGCTGGCGCGGCTCGCGCACGCCGCACGAATGGGCGATGGTCTCCACATCATGGATGAGCGCGCGGGCGTAATGGGCCGCCTTAACCGCCTTGTCGCGCGGCACGAGGCCGCGCTGAAGCGATTTCTTATGCGTCGTGACCCCGGTCGGGCAGGTGTTCTTGTGGCATTTCAGCGCCTGAATGCACCCAATGGAGAACATGAAGCCGCGCCCGGACACCACCGCATCGGCCCCGACCGCCAGCGCCCAGGCGACGCCGGACGGGGTGATCATCTTGCCGGACGCCACCACGCGGATGCGGTCCTTCAGCCCCTTGCGGATCAAAATATCGACCACCAGAGGCAGGCTTTCACGCACGGTCAGGCCGACATAGTCCATCAGCGGCATGGGCGCGGCGCCGGTGCCGCCATCGCCGGAATCAATGGTGATGAAGTCCGGCGCGCATTCCGCCCCGCGCTCATTGATCAGGTCACACAACTCTTCAAGCCAACCATAGGCCCCGATCACGGTCTTGATGCCGACCGGTTTGCCGGTCACCTCGCGCACATGGGCGAGGAAATCGAGCAGGGAGGCGTTCTCGTCGATTTCCGGGTGACGGTTGGGCGAAACCGAATCCTCGCCCGCCGGAATGCCGCGAATGCGCGCGATTTCCCGATTGACCTTCTTCGCCGGCAGAAGGCCGCCCTTGCCCGGCTTGGCGCCCTGAGAGAGCTTCACCTCGAACATGCGCACGGTTTCATGGCTGGCGATCTCGCGCAGCCTGGCGTCGTCCAGCCCGCCATCGGCATTGCGCACGCCGTACTTGGCGGTGCCGATCTGGAAAACGATGTCGCACCCGCCTTCCAGGTGCATGGGAGACAGCGCGCCCTCGCCGGTATTCATCCAGATTCCGGCCTGGGCCGCGCCCTTTGATAGCGCCCTGACCGCCGGCTTTGAGATCGCGCCATAGCTCATGCCGGAGATGTTGAAGATAGACCGGGATTCATAGGGCGTGCGCGCATGCGGGCCGAACGTGCAGGGCCGGGTCTCGGCCCGGTCACTTTCCAGCACCGGATAGGGACAGTTCACGAAGATCGCCGTTCCAGCCGGGGTGAGAAGCTTGGTGGAGCCGAAGGGAATGATATTGCCCTTGCCTTCGGCCATCCGGTAGACCGCCTCGCGCTCGGCCCGGTTGAACGGCATCTCCTCGCGGTCCATGGCGAAGAAATAAGCGCGGAAAAACTCGCCCAGCTTGATGAAGAGGCTTCGAAACCGACCCACGACAGGGTAGTTTCGGCGCACTGCGTCATGGCTCTGATTGGCATCGACAATGTAAGCGACCAGAAGCAATAACGCCGCCAGCCCGACGACGAAAATGAAGAGCTGCGCCAGAAGCGAAAGCACCTCGATCACCCATGCCGGAACCATGTTCACACCCCCTCGTGTCAGCGTCCGGCAAGGCTAGCCCAGAGCTGCGGCTGACGAAACGGGCCTGGCCGGCGCCTGGCGCGGATGTGATGGCGTGATGGTCAAGAGCGTCGCGTCAGGTCAGGGGTTCAGACTGCTGCCGGGCTGCTTTGATCGGGTGGGGCAGGGTGCGCTGATCGGCGCCGTGCTCGATCAGCTCGTGAACGCTCCGCTCTATCGCCCCTGCATGCCGCGAACCGGCGCGCCGCTCAGCGTTCAGATGAGCAATTTCGGCCCGCTGGGGTGGATCTCCGACAAGACCGGTTATCGCTATGAAGACCGCCACCCGGTCACCGGCGCGCCCTGGCCGGCGATACCGTCAGCGCTTCTCGATCTGTGGCGGGCGGTCGCCGACTGGCCCGATCCGCCTGAGGCGTGTCTGGTGAACTGGTACGGTCCGCAAGCCAGGCTCGGCCTGCATGTCGATGCGGACGAAGATGCGAAATTCGCGCCGGTCGTCTCAGTTTCGCTTGGCGATAGAGCGCGCTTTCGTCTCGGCGGTCCGAACCGTGAGGACCCGACCGGCTCGCTTATCCTGTCATCAGGCGATGTCGTGGTGCTCGGCGGCGCCTCGCGACGCTTCCATCACGGCGTGGACCGGATCTATCCCGGCACGAACACAGTGCTGCCCGAAGACTGGAGGCCAGGCCGGCTTAATCTGACACTTAGAAGAGTGCGGGCCTGAGGCTCGTTTCAAGCAGCCCCAATTCAGCCGCGATCTTCAGCAAACACTGTGTCTCAGCGCCCAATCAGGGGCGCGCTGAAACAGATAGAGGCATTCCATGATCGGCAGGTTCATACTCGTCGCGGTCAGCGCTCTCGCTCTTACCGCATGCGCGACCAATCAAGGAGTTCAGGGCGCCGCGATCGGCGCGGGCGTCGGCGCTGTGGCCGGCGCAGTGATCGGCAATAATGTGGGCTCGGGCAATGCGGAAACCGGCGCTCTCATCGGCGCGGGCGTCGGTGCGGCCACCGGCGCGGTGATCGGGTGCAATCGCCCTGGCGGCTGTGGGCATAACGCCAACAATCCGAACCATTCAGAGCTGGTCTGGGATTCCTACAACCAGCGCTACTGGTACACCGACCATCGCACCGGCGACACCTACTGGTCGAATGGTGAGCCGCGCACGCGGGTCAGGCGCTAAGCCGACACATCCACCGCATCGCCGGGCTTGGCGTCGCCGGCTCCACCTTGCGGGGGAGCGCCCTCAGCGGGGCCGGCCGACACCACGACCATGGCGGCGCGCAGCGTGCGCTCTCCGATCACGAAGCCAGGCTGCATGAGGTGGGCGATCGAGCCCTTGGGCTGATCTGAAGGCACTTGTGCGGCGGCCTGGTGGCGGTTGGGGTCGAGCGTCTCGCCCGGCTCCGGTTCAAGCTTTTTCACCCCATGGCGTTCCAGCGTCGACAGAAGCCGCTTTTCGGTCAGCTCCACGCCTTCCAGAAGGGTGGAAAGCGCCGGGCCGGCATTGGCGCGCGCTTCAGCGTCAACCGCGCCGAGCGCGCGCGACAGATTGTCGGCCACATCCAGCATATCGCGAGCGAACCCTGTCACCGCATAGTCGCGCGTATCCTTGATCTCGCGGGCGGCGCGCTTACGCGTGTTTTCCGCATCGGCGACGGCGCGCAGGAGCCGGTCGCGCATGGCGTCCAACTCGGCGGCCAGGTCGGGCGGCGTGTCATCGGCGACTTCCGTTTCAGGGGCTTCAGCTTGGGTCGCGTCATGCGCGGGCTCATCAGCTTGCATCTGCGGATCGGCGTCAGTTTTGGCGTTATTTTCGCTCATGGCGCTCTGGTCTTCTTCGTTATGGATCTCGATCGCCCGTATCAGGCATGCCGGTTACATCGGGTGTGAGGGTCGCCGGGTCAACGCCCGGCATCCATCAGGCGGCTGACGACCTTTGCGGTATAATCCACCAACGGAATAAGGCGGGCGTAATTCAACCGCGTCGGCCCGATCACGCCGAGCGCTCCGATAATCTCGTTATCGCGATTGTGATAGGGCGCGACGATAACGCTAGAACCGGACAGGGAGAAGAGCGGATTCTCCGAGCCGATGAACAGACGCACGCCCTGAGCCGAACGCGCCTCATCCAGCAAGGCCAGCAAATCCTCCTGACGCTCGATATCCTCGAACAGGAGCTGGATGCGCTCCAGATCCTCGCCTGCGGACACGTCCTGCAACAGCCGGGCCTGACCGCGCACAATCAGCGATCGGGCGTCATGACCGCTCCAATCGGCGAGCCCGGCTTCGACCAGCTTGGTCGCCGCCGCATTGAGCTGGGCGCGCTTTTCCGCGATCTCCGCGCTGATTTCCGTCAGTGCTTCGCCGACCGTGCGGCCGCGCAGCCGGGCGGACAGATAATTTCCCGCCTCCACCAGCGCCGCAGCCGGCAGGCCGGGCGGCGATTTCATAAGGCGATTTTCCACCGAGCCGTCTTCGCTAACGAGTACGGCCAGAACCTCAGCCTGCGAGATTGGCACGAATTCAACATGGCGCAACGGGGCGTCGCTCGCCGGAGAGGCGACGAGGCCCGCCGTTCCCGTGAGGCCGGACAGAAGCGAAGAGACCTCGCCCAGCATGTCTTCAACGCGGCGACTCTTGCCCGCCAGACGGGTCTCGATTTCGCCGCGCTCACTGTCCGACAGTTCGCCGACCTGCAACAGTCCATCAACGAAAAGCCGGAGGCCTGAATGTGTTGGCATCCGACCCGCCGAGGCGTGCGGCGCGGTCAGAAGCCCGGCGCTCGCCAGATCCGCCATCGTGTTCCGGATAGAGGCCGGCGACAGGGAAAGGCCGGCGCTCTTTGACAAGGTGCGCGAGCCGACCGGCTCACCCGTGTTCAGATAGGTCTCGACCAACTGGCGGAAGATGTCGCGCGAGCGCGCATCCAGCGCCGCGAGCGGGCTGGAGGATGCGATGCTTGATGAGCCGCTGTCATCGTTCATGCTGCGCCATCCGCTTTACTCTGCTCTTTCTGGCTCACCGCCAGGCGTGCCTTCCATGCGCCGAACGAGCGCCTCTGGATCATAGGGCGCAGGCCGCACGGGCCGGAAGGCCCAGATAAGCGCCAGACCAATCAGAAGAAAGGGCCCGGCCACGAAGCCGAGAACCGGATTCTCACGCACGATGAAAAAATGATGGCCGGCGAACAGCGCGCCGACTGTCATGGCCAGGCCGACAGCGCTGACCACCAGACGCAGCGCAAGCGGCTGGCCCTCGACGAACTCCACCTCGCCCCCGCGCGACGCCAGGGCGCGGTGCAGCGCCGTGACGAAAGCCTTGAACGCCGGGGCGTTGTTCGCCCAACGCCTGGGTCCGACCGAGGTCAGACTGCCAAGCGCCAGCGACTGATCGCCCGCCCTGGCCCGGCAAAGCACCTGAACGCCGCCGCCCGCCGGCTCCACGCTCATGCGAATCTGGGTTATCGTGCTGAGCGGCAGGCGCGTCTCGACGCGACCATTGCGCGTGACTTCGATGCGGTCATCAAACAGATGCAGAGCACGCTCGCCAGCAAAGTGGGAGCGCTTGTCGTACAGCGTCGCCAGAACGGTCTCAGTCATGACGGTGATCTGTCCCGCCTCTTGCCGTTCGGTCAAGAACCGGCCACCGTTCGATCAATGACCCAGCCACGCAAATTCCTCGTCATCGCCGACGGCTCCGATGAGAGCCGCGTTGCGGCCATGTTCGCAGCGAGGCGCGCACGCCACTCCGGCGGCGCTGTCACCGCGATGGCCGTTGTTGAGCCCGCTGATTTTGAACACTGGCTCGGTGTCGGTGAAGCCATACGACGTGAAGCGATCGAGGCCGCCGAGGCGGTTCTGGAATCCCTGGCGGAGGACATTGAAGCGGAAACCGGCGAACGCCCGGAACTGCTTCTGCGTGAAGGCGAAACCGTAGAATGTCTGCGCACCATCGTGGACGCCGATGAGGCCATCGCCATCCTTGTTCTGGGCGCCGATTCCAGCTCCGACAATCCCGGCCCGCTGGTTTCAGCCCTGGCGCGCGGTCGCGGCCTGTTCACCACGCGCAATATCCCGGTGACGGTCGTGCCAGGCTGCCTGAAACGCGAAGAGATCAAGGCGCTGGCCTGATTGACCGGCTTCAGAATTTCGGTGACGCCAACCGGCGAATGACAGTTAAAGAGGCTCCGCCTGCTTCACAGAGCTGGCGCGAGGGGCGCTGAACACCTAAACCACACTGCGTTTCCAGTCGCCGGTGTCGCCTTTCATGTCCCGCCTCATTGTTTTTGATGTCGACTCCACGCTGTTGAGCGTGGAAAGCCTCGATTTCGCCGTCGAGCGAGCCCTGAAGCGCGTTAAGGACGGGCCGGAGCGGGCTGCCGAGTTGTCCGCCATAACCGAACAGGGCATGGCCGGACTGCTTGATTTTCGCGCCTCGCTGGAACGCCGCCTTTCGATCGCACGGCTAACCGAACGCCAGGTGGACGATGCGGCCCAGGCGTTGCGGGCGCGCATCACGTCCGGCATGGCCGAGCTTCTGGAACGCTTGCGCGCCAAACGTTTCAGCCTGGCGGCGGTCTCCGGCGGCTTCGCGGAGCTGATCGAGCCAGCGCTTGGCGAGCTCGGCTTCACAAAGGGCGATATCCGCGCCAACCGCTTCGTTTTCGAGGCCGGACGCGCGAGCGATTTCGACCGGGACAATCCGCTTTCGCGCTCAGGCGGCAAGGGCCCCGTTCTGGCCTCGCTGAAAGCCCAGCTGGGGGCGCGCTCGGCGATTATGGTCGGTGACGGCATGACCGACTATGAAGCGTTTGAAGCCGGTGCTGCGGATGCATTTATCGGGTTTGGCGGGGTTACCCGCCGTGAGGCGGTCGCACGCAAGGCGCCCGCCTATGCTGAGGATGTCGAGGCGCTCGGCAGATACCTTCTGGGCTGAGCTCAGATAAGCAGGGTGTCCTCGGCCGCTTCACGCAGGCGCTGGAGGAGAGCGGAGTGGGCTTCGGGCGTCTTGCCGGCGAACCACTCATTCTTGTCAAGGATCTGAACTTCGCCGCCAAACAGCTCTGCGTCCACTTTCGCCGAGCCGGTCAGAACCAGGATGGGCGTGCCTTTTGACCATTGTCGCGCATGCGACATTGTCTGCTCCGGCGAGACCGAATCGGGAAGGCGCAGATCCAGTACGATGAGGTCATAGGTCCGTTTGGCCAACTTCACCTTCGCGTCTGACAGGGTGCGTGCGACCTCAAGCTCAAGATCGAAGGCGCCTGCGTCGCAGACCGCCTGCTGCAAAAGCATCGCATCAGCGAAATCGTCTTCGATATGAAGAATACTCAGCGAATCGCTCATCGTGCCTACCTCGTCCCCCGCCAGACTACGATTCAGCCCTTAGCGCAGCTTTAACGCAAACCAGAAAGCACAGCCGGCTCGTCAATCCCGGCGCGCCCGGCCGCCGCGCGGACAGTGTTGACCAGCAGCATGGCGATCGTCATCGGCCCGACCCCGCCCGGCACCGGCGTGATGAAACCGGCCCGCGCCGCCGCCTCTTCATAGGCGACATCTCCGACCAGCCGGCTTGCGCCCTCGCCCCGCTCGGGCGCATCGATGCGGTTGATACCGACATCGATCACGCAGGCGCCCGGCTTGATCCAGTCGCCGCGCACCATTTGAGGCCGACCGACAGCGGCCACGAGAATGTCCGCCGTGGCGCACAGCGCAGCCAGATCCCGCGTGCGCGAGTGGGCAAGCGTCACGGTGGCGTTCTGCTCCAGAAACAAGAGCGCCGCCGGCTTGCCGACAAGAATGGAACGGCCCAGCACGACCGCATTGGCGCCGGACAGATCGCCCAGCGCCTGACGCGCCAGCCAGACACATCCCGCCGGCGTGCAGGGCCGCAAACCATCCACGCCAAGCACCAGTCGGCCCGCATTCGCCGCCGTCAGTCCATCGACATCCTTGGCCGGGTCGAGCGCATCGACGACCCGGCGCGCATCGATATGGGCCGGCAGCGGCATCTGGACGAGGATGCCGTCAATCGCATCGTCATGATTGAGCGAATGAACCAGCGCGATCAGGTCGGACTGGCTGATATCGGCTGCGCGGCGATGTTCGATCGAACGCATGCCGGCGGCTTCGGTGCGGCGCACCTTGTTGCGCACATAGACATGGCTGGCCGCATCGTCCCCCACGAGAACGACCGCCAGGCAGGGCGCACGACCCAGCGTTAGGGCGAGCTCCGCGCCAGCGGCCCGGGCGAGCGCATCGATATGGGCCGAAGCCTGTTTACCATCGAGGATGGTCGCCGCGCCGGCGGGGCCTGGGCGAATGAAATCCGGTGAAGCGGTCTGTGGGTTCTCAGTCATGCGCCCGGCTGATGAGACAAACCGGGCGCAGCGTCAAGCTCGGCTAAGCCAGGGCGCGCCAGAGAACATCGCGCACCACGTAGTTCTGCACGAAATAGATCACCAGAAGCAGGATGAGCGGAGACAGATCCATACCGCCGAGCGGCGGAATGACGCTGCGGATCGGTCGAAGGATCGGCTCTGTCAGGCCGGTTGAAAATCGCCAGATCGTGCTGACAAGCTGATTGTTGGAATTCACCACATTGAAGGCGATCAGCCAGGACAGCACGATGCTGACCAGGAGCAGGATCACCAGAAGGGTCAATACCGGGCTAACAAAATAGAAGAGCAGCGCCTGTCCAAACGACATGAGGGGGCCTTTCGCCTCAGCTGAAGTCTTTAGAACTGCTCTTACACAGCACCGCGGCGCAGAGGCAAGCGGGGCGCACAAAAGTGCGACTCCGCAAAGAGCCTCCAAGCCGGCCTGCCGCCTGCCCGCCCCGGCTTGACAGCACCGCCGCCCGGCCTTAACCCACGCTCTCCCAAACGGCGGGGCCATAGCTCAGTTGGGAGAGCGCGTCGTTCGCAATGACGAGGTCGGCGGTTCGATTCCGCCTGGCTCCACCATTTCCCTTAATCCTTCTTCGCGTTCGCTCAGTCGCTTCCTCGCTTGTTGCGAGCAGGGCTGGCTCGCGCTGCGGGCGGGCGGGCGTCCTTGCGAACCTTGCGGGTTCGAGATTTGGCCTCACCGCTTTACAAATTTTAACGCGCGCGTCTTCACGTCCGCTCGGTCGGTCCTGGCTCGCACGTCATGGCTCAACTCGATTGACGCCCTCGTCAGCCGGACGCCGCCTGCCTTTGAGATGCGTCTTTTGGCGTCCATAGGAGCAGGACCAGCGCGGGGATTATGAAAAGAGCCGCGCCCGACAAGAGGAAGGGATCAAAGTAAAACGGATCGTGCAGCTCAAACTCCCCCGATGAAATCCGCGCCCAACCGCCGAAATGCTGGTTTGACGCGACGGCCGCGCCGAAAAAGCCGATCGTCGCTGACAGATATCGTACGACCCAATGACCATAGGCGGGCGCGAGCAGCATGAGGCCCAGAATGCCGATGACGGTGCGCTGAACGCGGCAGAACGGGCACACATAGGTGAACCCGGCCAGCTCAACCCACCACGCCCATGCGCAGATTGCGATGGCGGTCAGACCCAGCGCCACGCGCATCTTGAGTATGAGCTTCAACATGCGTCGCCTCGCATTATTGAGCGGCGGCCAGATCAATGATCGTGAACCTGGCGTCGTCCGCACCCGCATTGGTCAGACCCGCAACGCCTTGCGGGAAAACGCGGACCTGTCCGGCCTCCAGCTGAATGCGGGTCGTCTCGCCGAGCGGCGCGCCAACATCAAGCGTCAGATCCGCCAGCGCCACCAGCAGAAGCTGGGTGCTGCGCGTTTCCGGTACGGCCCGCCCCGGTTCGAGACGGAAGCTGACCACCCGGCCCAGTTCTTCAACAAAGGCGATTTGTTCAATCGGGTCACCGGCGGGGCCGCTGACTGCAACCGGCTCGATCATCCAGCTGGCCTTCCAAGCTCGTGTTATATTATAACGTCTTCCAGCTGGCATGTGAGGTCAATCATGAATTCCGCGTCGACACCCGCCGAACGCCTTCCGGTTACGGTCCTGTCCGGCTTTCTGGGAGCGGGAAAGACGACCCTGCTCAATCACTTGCTGACGAACACCGATGGCCTGAAGCTGGCCGTTATCGTCAATGACATGAGCGAAGTGAATATTGACGGCGATCTGGTCGAACGATCCGGGGCGGTGACCAAAACCGATGAAAACCTGGTTGAAATGACCAATGGCTGCATCTGCTGCACACTGCGCGAGGATCTTCTCACCGAAGTGAAGCGCATTGCTGATCTTGGCCGGTTTGACGGACTGGTCATTGAGTCCACCGGAATCTCAGAACCGCTCCCGGTAGCGGCCACTTTCGATTTCCGCGACGAAAACGGGGCCAGCCTGGGCGACCACGCCCGCATTGACGCGATGGTCACCGTTGTCGATGCCGTCAACCTGCTCAAGGACTACGCCTCGACCGAGTTTCTATCAGACCGCGGTGAAACTGCGGGCGAGGGCGATACACGCGCCGTGATTGACCTGTTGGTTGACCAGATCGAGTTCGCCGACATCGTCGTGATCAACAAGGCCGGGCTGGCTGGCGCTGAACAGGTGGGCATCGTCAGGAAGGTGGTTTCCGGGCTGAACCCGGAAGCACGCATCATTGAAGCCGACTTTTCCCGTGTCGCGCCCCAGGAGATTCTTGGAACCGGGCTCTTCGACTTTGAGCGCGCCCACAATCACCCGCTCTGGGCCAAGGAACTGTACGACTTCGAAAATCATACGCCCGAGACCGAAGAGTACGGGATCGAGCACTTCGTCTATCGCGCACGCCGCCCATTCGACCCGGGAAAACTGCACGCCTTCTTCAACCGTCCCTGGCGGAACGTCATTCGCTGTAAAGGCCATTTCTGGATCGCCACCCGCCCTGAGTGGATCGCCGAAGTCAGCCAGGCTGGAGCCCTGGTTCGCCACGAAGCGCTCGGGCGCTGGTGGGTCGAAGTGCCCCGCGAACACTGGCCGTCCGGCGATGCGTTCGACGCCTTGCTTGAGCAGCACTGGGATCCGATCTGGGGCGATCGCCGCAACGAGCTGGTCTTTATCGGGATCGGCATGGATGAAGCCGGCCTGCGCGCAGAGCTGGACGCGTGTCTGGTGGACGGCGAGGCGTTTGAGCCGGATGTCTGGGCGGCATTGTCCGACCCGTTCCCGAAATGGGGGCAGTCCTAGCACAGCCGGCAAACGGCGCTGAGTGATCGCGCCCGACCCGCGACCAAAACCCGCATCTTTGCTAAGGTTTTAAGCTTGCGCCGCGCTGCGCATAGGCCGAAGCTGGCCTCCGACCTGATAGGGGAGGAACGCACATGGTTCGACTGAAGACAGTACGGCGGGACGCGCCGTGGAGCTGGCTGTCCGGCGGGTTCGCCGACATGATGGCTCACCCGGTCATTTCTTTTGGTTATGGGGCGGCGTTCACACTGATCGGCATCGCCATCACGCTGGGTCTGTGGTGGATGGGCATGCTGGCGCTGATCCCTGTGCTGATCGGCGGCTTCGCGCTGGTCGCGCCGGTTTTTGCGGTCGGCGTGTATCGCATCAACCAGGTGCGTGATGCGGGCGAAGAGCCGAAACTTCTGGACTTCTGGCGTATCTCGCCGAGCCGGCTGACCCAGCTTGGTCTGCTGAGCGTGCTGCTCTTCGTCTTCTTCCTCCTCTGGGCCCGGCTTGCGCAATTCATTTTCGCCATGTTCGCTCATGGCACGGAGATGCGTCTGGACGCCTTCATGGAGTTTATCTTCACAACTCCGAATGGCGTTCTCTTGCTGGGCGTTGGAACTGCGGTCGGCGCATTCTTCGCGCTGGTCGCCTTCATGGTGTCGGCCCTGTCTTTCCCGATGATCGTGGACAAGGACGTGGATGCGATCACAGCGCTGGTCGCGAGCGTGAAGGCGGTGTTCAGCCAGCCCTTCGTCATGGCGACCTGGGCGATCCAGATCGCCTTCATGATGGCGGTTGGCGGCGCGCTCTTCCTGTTGGGTATCGCAGTGGTCTTCCCGTGGGTCGCCCACGCAACCTGGCGCGCCTACAAGGACTTTGATCCGCAACCGGAACCCAGCGCCGCGGCGGCCTCGTCGGCCTAAAGGCCTGCATCTTCTTCGCGGGTCTCTGCTTCGCCTTCATCCTCATCGACGATCGGACCTTCATCGTCGATGAGGATGCGCGCAGCCGAGCCCTGCAAATCGTCATACTGGCCGGAGCGCACCGTCCACAGGAAGGTGAACAGGCCGAACAGGCCCAGGCCGAGCGCGGCGGGAATCAACCAGATCAGCGCGTTCATCGCTTCATCAGCCTCATCGCATTGCCAGTGACGATAAGCGAGGAGGCCGACATCGCAATCGCGGCGATAAGCGGGGTCACGAAACCACCCACCGCGATGGGAATGGCGATGAAGTTGTAGATCAACGCCAGACCGAAATTCTCGAAAACCCGCTTCTTGGCGGCCCGCGCCACATCGACCGCCGTGGCGATCGCGGTCAGCCGGTCGCCCTGCACGACGAAATCGGCCGAGCTGCGGCTGATCTCGGCTGCTGAACCCATCGAAACGGAGACGTGGGCCGCAGCCAAGGCCGGGGCGTCATTGAGCCCGTCGCCGACCATGAGCGGGGCGGCGCCTTCTGCTTCAAGCGCCTCGATGCGCGCAATCTTGTCCTGAGGTTTGAGCTGGGCGCGCCAGCGAGCCAATTGGAGCGCCTCGGCGATCTTGCGGGCTGGGCCGGGCCGGTCTCCGGACAGCATCTCACCGGCCAGACCGCGCGCCTCCAGCTGTCTGACCGCTTCGGCGGCGTCAGTGCGAAGCGCATCGCGGAAGCGGAAGCGAACCGGCGCGCCGTCTTCCACGACCAGCCAGGCCTCAAGCGCGTCATCATCCGTGTCCATGCCGGCTTCAATCTGTAGCCAGCCGGCGGACCCGAAACGCACCTGACGGCCCCCCACCTCGCCGCTCAAACCGCCGCCAGCGGCTTCCTGGACATCGTGCGCGACCTCACCCATTCCGGCTGCGTCAGCCACGGCGCGGGAGATCGGATGGCGAGAAGTGCGAGCCAGCCGGGCCGCCAACTCGACGACTTCCGCGCCGATTTCGGCCCCGTTCAGAAGAACCGGGCGACCGAGCGTGAGCGTGCCGGTCTTGTCAAACACGACACTGCCTGCGGTCGCCAGTCGCTCCAGCGCGTCGCCGGACTTAACGAGCACGCCCTCACGGTACAGGCGACCGCAGGCGACGACCTGAACCGCAGGTACGGCGAGCGCCAGCGCGCAGGGGCAGGTGATGATCAGAGCTGCGATGGCGTTGAGGATGCCGGCGCGCGGATCACCGCCGATAAACCACCAGCCGAAAAAGGTCAGAACCGCCAGCGTGTGCACCAGCGGCACGTAAAGCTTGGCGGCGCGGTCGGCGAAACGCACATAGCGCGAGCGGCTCTGCTCACCAGCTTCAACCAGGCGGGCGATCTCCGCGAGCAGAGAATCGTCGCGCGCCGCCGTCGCCTCCATGGTGAGCGGGGCGGTGAGATTGATCATCCCGGAATAGACCGTGTCCCCGACCTTGACCGTGAGCGGATCGGTTTCTCCGGTGACCAGGGCCGCATCGACCTCTCCGGCGCCGGACAGAATGCGGCCATCGACCGGAAGGCGTTCGCCGGTGGCGACCATCAAGGTGTCGCCGGGAGAAACCTCGCGCGCCGGGATCGCGCGTACGACGCCGGATGCCGACACGCGGTGGGCCACGCTGGCCTGAAGGGCGGCGAGATCCCGCGCGGCCCGACCGGCCCGGGCGCGCAGACGCCCGTCCAGATACCGCCCGATCAGCAGGAAGAAGAGCAACATGACCGAGGCGTCGAAATAGGCGTGACCATGCCCGACGGCCGTTTCGTAGACCGAAAGCCCGCAGGCGAGAAAGACCGCCAGCGAGATCGGCACATCCATATTCACCTGACGTGCGCGCAGAGACCTGAAGGCGCTCTCAAAAAAGGGCCGACCGGCATAGGCCGCCGCCGGTAGGGCGATCGCAGCGGAAATCCAGTGCAGAAGCTGGCGGGTGGCGTGCTCCATCTCGCCGGCGCCGGACCAGACCGAAACCGAAAGCAGCATCACATTGGCCATGGCGAAACCGGCCACGGCCATGCAGCGCAGAAGCTTGCGCTCTTCTTCGGTGCGCGGATCGACGCCCTCTTCCGGCGCATAGGGTTGGGCGGGGTATCCCAGGGCCGTCAGCCGCTCGACCACATCGCGGGCAACTTGATCAGGACCGGAAAAGGTGACAGCCAGCCGCCCGGTGGAGAGATTCAGCCGCGCCGACCTCACCGCGTCCATCGCGTGCAAACCGTCTTCGATCTTGGAAATACAGCCTGCGCAGCGCGCATTCTGAACCGCCAGATCAATCGCTTTGATCTCGCCCTCGCCCAGCCGCACGAAAGCGGACGGATCGTCCGCTGTCAGCTTCGCCGCTGGCGCGCTTTCATCCTGAAAATCGCTGGCGTCTAAGGCTGCCATAGCTCGCGCTCCAGAACGAAGGGCGTGTCACCCTGGGCAGCGACGGTTACGCGCCAGCGGCCCTCGAACGGCGCGCCATAGGGCGCGGCGTAGACGCCGGCCCGGATCTCGCTGAAGCTGAGCGTACGGTCATAATCCATCTGGGTCGGATGACGCAGCAGCCCCTCCAGACGCAGCGCCTGCACCGGGTCGCCTTCGGCATTGCTGACGGCGATGAGGATCCGTCCTTCCGACTGGTTCACCGAAGCGGTCCAGCCCAACTCGTCCTGAGCGCGGCGTTCGGCGATCACCTCGTTATAGGCGAGCCCCTGCATGTAGGAGCGTTCCACCTCTTCCCCGGAAAACGTGTTCACCGCCAGCGTGATGAAGACGATGTTGACCGTGATGATGACAGTGAAGAAGCCGATCATCGTGAACAGCACGTGCTTGCCGGTGATCTTGAAGCCGGGCTTCTCGTTGAGGGCGGTCTCGCTCATGGCGCAAACTCCTTAGCGCTGTCCGGTTTGCAGGCTGGATGCGGTGCGGGCGGTCTCGCCGCTGACCGGGTCGGTGACGATGAAGGTCAGCGGCTCGGCCGGCCCGTCGATCGCCTCACGCGGCAAGGTCAGGAAGAGACGGAAATCATGGGTCTGGTCCGGGCCCACATGAAGCTGGTTATCGCCATCGCCAAGCCCGAGGACCCGAAGCTGAAGCGCCGGATCGCCTTCGATCGTGAGCGTGAAGGTCCGCGCCTCATTGGCCATGTTCAGCACTTTGAGATTATAGCCGTTTCGCACCGAACCGTCCGACAGCATCACATAATTCGGCGCCCGGTCGCGCTGGGCGTTGAGCTCCAGCGTGGACCGGTTCACGAGCCCGTAGAGCATGATGGCCGATACCGTGATGAAGGCGACCGCATAGACCAGCGTGCGGGTGCGGATCAGCCGGTAGCGCGGCTTCTCGCCCGCCATGCGCCGGTCGATATTGTCATCTGTGTCGTAGGCGACGAGCCCTTTGGGCCGGCCGACACGGCTCATGATATCGTCGCACGCATCAATGCAGAGCGCGCAGCCAATGCATTCCAGCTGGGCCCCGTCGCGAATATCGATGCCCATCGGGCAGGCCGCCACGCACGCCTTGCAATCGATGCAGTCGCCGCGCCCGTCCCAGCTCTCGCCCTTCTTGTGCGCACCGCGCGGCTCGCCGCGATCTACCCGGTAGGTGACGTTGAGCGCCTCGCGATCGGTCATCGCAGCCTGAATGCGCGGCCAGGGACACATATAGACGCAGACCTGCTCGCGCAGCGTTCCGGCCAGCGAATAGGTGGTGAAGGTCAGGATGCCGAAAAACAGATAGGAGGTCAGCGCGGCCTGCCCGGTGACGAAATTGGCGAGCACCTCGAACGCATCGTGGAAATAGAGGATCCACGCCCCGCCGGTCGCCGCTGCGATGACCAGCCAGACCGCGTGCTTGCCGATCTTGCGCCAGGCCTTGTTGAAGCTCCACTTCGCCTTGTCCAGGCGGATGCGCTTGTTGCGGTCGCCCTCAAAGAGACGCTCCACCGCGATGAAGAGATCAGTCCACACCGTCTGCGGACAAGCGTATCCGCACCAGACCCGGCCGAACAACGCCGTCACCAGGAACAAACCCAGCGCCGCGAGGATCAAGAGCCCGGTGATGTAATAGACTTCCTGCGGCCAGATCTCGATGAAGAAGAAATAGAAGCGCGCATTGGCGAAATCGACCAGCACGGCCTGATCGGGCGCGTCCAGACCACGGTCCCAGCGCACGAAGGGCAGCAGGTAATAGACGCCGAGCGCCAAGGCCATGAAGACCCATTTCGCAAAACGGAAGGGCCCGTGGACGAGCTTGGGGTAGATTTGCTGACGCTTCTGATAGAGCGCGCCGGCGCTGTTGACCGCGACCGCGTCACTGCGCTCAATCCCATGCGCGGCTTCAGTTTTCGTTGTCATCACATCCATCTCAGCGCCGGCTCATCTGTCGCGGCGCGAAGCGGCTGGAAAGAAACGGGGCGCTAGCGCCCCGCCTCGATCATCTCGATCGCCGGCGCCTGGGCGCTGGCTTCCGCTTCACCGCCGCCCAGAAGGTAGACATAGGCGGCCAGCGCCGTAATCACCGGCTCGTCCAGTCGACCGTCCCAGGCGGGCATCACGCCGTACGGGCCGCGCCAGATCGAATTGCGAATCTGATCCCGGCTTCCGCCATACAACCACTCTGCATCAACCAGGCTCGGCGCGCCTTGCGTCCGGTCGCCGCGCCCATCCTCCATATGGCAGGTCGCGCACTGAGTCTCGAAGATCTCAGCGCCGAGCGCGGCGTTCTCACCGGCCGGAGCCAGCGAGGCGAGCGTCATCACGTGATCAGTGACGGCGTTCAGTTCCTCAGAAGTCAGCAGCTCGTCGCGCCCGTAGGCGGGCATTTGCGAGAACCGGGTTTCCTGATTTTCATCCCAGCGAATACCGACATGCAGGGTGTGGCGGATATCGTCGAACGAACCGCCCCACAGCCAGACATCATCATTCAGGTTCGGATAGCCGATAAAGCCCTGCCCGCCGGCGCCGTGGCAGGTGGCGCAATTATCACCGAAGGCGGATTCTCCGGCCGCACGAGCGAAGTTCAACAGGTCCGGGTCGGCGATGATTGCATCAATCCCGCCGCCGCCATCAGCGGCTTCTTGAAGGCGTGCGAACATCGGCCCGCGCATGGCTTCCAGATTCTCCATCGCCGCAGCCACATTCGCCCGCTCGGAGTGGTCGCGAAGCCCGCGCGTATGGCCCTGCATTCCGGGCGGCGCCGGCCAGGCCGGCATGAAAACCATGTAGATCACCGCCCACAAAATGGTGGCGTAGAAAATCCACAGCCACCAGCGCGGCAGCGGGTTGTCGAGTTCGCGAATCCCGTCCCACTCATGGCCGGTGGTTTCGATACCGGAGTGCTCGTCGACGGGCATTTTCTGACCGGTCTCAGACATCGTCTTGATCCTTGGTCTGGGCCGCCGCTGCGCTCGCGGCGTGCGGCTTGGAATCATCGTTCAGAGGGACGCGGGCGGCTGCGTCGAACTTGTCCTGGTTCTTCGGCCACATCGCGTAGACGACCACGCCGGCGAAAAGCGCCATGAAGAAGAGCAGCCCCCAGGTCTGCGCGAAGTGCGAAAGCGTCTGATACATGGGCGGCTACCTTAGATTCTCGTCCGCAGAGGCCTCATAAGTGGAGAAATCCACCATCGTGCCGAGGATCTGCAGATAGGCGATAAGAGCGTCCAGCTCGCTGACCATTTCCGGATTGCCGTCGAAATCGCGCACCGGCGCCCCCGGATAGCGCTCCAGGAAGGCGTCGTAGTCGCGCGCGAACGGATCCAGCTGGGTGTTGATGTCGGAGCTGGCGCTCTCAATCATCTCATCGCTGTAAGGCACGCCCAGGCGCTGCAGCGCGCGCATCCGGCCTTCGATCACCTCCACCTCGAGCGGGGTGCGCTCCAGGAAGCCATAGCCCGGCATGATCGATTCCGGGACCACCGAGCGCGGATCGCGCATATGGTCACGATGCCACTCATCAGAGTATTTGCCACCGACGCGGGCCAGGTCCGGCCCGGTGCGCTTGGACCCCCACTGGAAGGGGCGGTCATACATGCTCTCGGCCGCCAGCGAGTAGTGACCGTAGCGCTCCACCTCATCACGCAGCGGGCGGATCATCTGCGAGTGGCAGGTGTAACAGCCCTCGCGGATGTAGACGTCCCGCCCCAGAAGCGCGAGCGGGGAGTAGGGCCGCACGCCGTCGACCTCTTCAATCGTGGAGTCCAGGTAGAAGAGCGGCGCGATTTCAACGAGCCCGCCAATCGACACCACGCCGAGAACGCCGACGGTGAGGATGATGGAGTTCTGCTCAAGGACCCTCTTGTGCCAGGCCCAGATCGGATTGGGTTTCATCGCCATGACGGCCTCCCTTATTCGGCCGGTTGGATGGCTTCAGACTGGGCGTTGGTTTCCTTTTCGGTCGCCTCCGCCGCGCCGCGGATCGTCTTGTAGACGTTCCACGCCATCAGCAGCGCCCCGACGAGGTACAGCGCTCCGCCTATCAGCCGGATGATGTAGTAGGGATGCATGGCTTCGACGGTCTCCACGAAGGAGTACTCAAGGAAGCCGAGCGAGTTGTAGGCGCGCCACATCAGGCCCTGCATGATGCCCGACACCCACATGGAGGTGATGTAGAGCAGGATGCCGAGCGTCGCGAGCCAGAAGTGCCACTCGATGAGGGCGCGCGAGAACATCTCCTTGCGCTTCCACAGCCAGGGCACGAGGCAGTAGATCGCCCCGAAGGAAATGAAGCCGACCCAGCCCAGCGCGCCGGAATGCACGTGGCCGATCGTCCAGTCGGTATAGTGCGAGAGCGAGTTGACCGCCCTGACGCTCATCACCGGACCTTCGAAGGTCGACATGCCATAAAAGGCGACCGAGACTACCATCATGCGCACGACAGGGTCGGTGCGAAGCCGGTCCCAGGCGCCGGACAGCGTCATCAGACCGTTGATCATGCCGCCCCAGCTGGGCATCCAAAGCATGATCGAGAACGTCATGCCCAGGGTCTGCGACCATTCCGGCAGCGCCGTGTAATGCAGATGGTGCGGGCCGGCCCAGATATAGATGAAGATCAGCGCCCAGAAGTGGATGATCGACAGGCGGTAGGAGAAGACCGGTCGATCAACCCGCTTCGGGATAAAGTAGTACATGATCGCCAGGAAGCCGGCGGTCAGGAAAAAGCCCACCGCGTTGTGGCCGTACCACCACTGGGTCAGAGCATCCTGAACCCCGGCGAAGGCGGAATAGCTTCGCGATCCCAGGAAGCTGGCCGGCATGGCCAGATTATTGATCACGTGCAGCATCGCGATGGTCACGATGAAGGCCAGGAAGAACCAGTTCGCCACATAGATATGCGGCTCTTTGCGGCGCATCAGCGTGGCCAGGAAGACCAGCAGATACACCACCCAGACAATCGTCAGGCCCAGATCCGCATACCATTCCGGCTCGGCGTATTCTTTCGACTGGGTGATGCCCAGCAGATAGCCGGTCGCGGCCACCACGATGAAGAAGTTGTAGCCCCAGAAAACGAACCACGGCCAAATTCCGCCGGCCAGCCGCACGCGGCAGGTGCGCTGCACGACATAGAAGCTCGTCGCGATCAGCACATTGCCCCCAAAGGCGAAGATCACGGCGCTGGTGTGAACCGGCCGCAATCGCCCGAAATTGATGTGCGGGAAGGCGTCGAAGCTCAAAAGCGCCGGGAAGGCCAGCTGCGCGGCGATGATTACGCCGACCAGAAGCCCCGCCACGCCCCAGAACATGGAGATGATGGCCCCGTACTTGATGACGTTTTCAGCGTACTTGGTTTTGTCGACATCAATGCCGCCGCCGCCGGAATACACGCCCAGCAATCCGAACAGGCCCAGAAGGAAGCCCGCCAGGATCACCCAGGCGTGAAGGCGCATGGCCGCGTCGGCGCCATTCGCCGCCGCCATCAGCGCCCACAGCGCGCCAAGCGCGCATATCCCCCCGACTGCGAGGGCGTTTACGTCGAATCCTGCTTTTTGAGGTGCGGTCGTAGCGCTCATGCGCCCCTCCCTAGGTGCGATATCCACACCCCTTTTGCGGCCTTATTTCAGTAATGGAACTAGGGCAATATGCCTCAGCACTTTGGTCGCACCCGCAGCCCATAATACCTCTGGATCGCTTGTGAAATCAGGCGATCACAAGGACCGGAACCGCTCAACCGGACCAACCGGAGCTAGGCAGGGTGACGCTTTGACACACCCCGGAATGGATATTTCGCCCTTGCTGGGCGGACGCATGGAACTGGATTTCCTCGCCGGGCTGATGGCGGGACTGGCCAGCGGCGTGCATTGCCTGGCGATGTGCGGAGGCGTAGCGGTCGCCATCACCCTGCGCGGGCGTGCCGGACCGCTCAGCGCCGCAGTGACCGCCAGCGCGATCTGGCCCGGCCTGGTCATGTTGATGCAGGCCCAGCTGGCGCGCGTCGGAGTGTATGTGGTGATGGGCGCAGCGGCAGGTCTTGCCGGAGCCGGACTGCATCAGGCTCAGCCCTCGCCGGTCTTCCACGATCTTCTTCGCTGGCTCGCCGCCACGGTGCTCGTCACCGCCGCGCTCGCCGTCGCAGGCATCGCGCCGTTTAACGGCTTCGGCGCGCGCATGGGCGCGGGACTGACCCGTCGGCTCCCGATCCTGCACCGTTTCGGCCCCTGGGGTCTCGGCGCAGCCTGGGGGCTGATGCCGTGCTCCATGGTCTATCTGACAACCTTCTACGCCGGACTGTCAGGGTCGCTCAGCCAGGGCGCGCTGATCATGGCCGGCTTCGGCCTCGGCACAATGCCGGCCCTCGCGGCAGCCGGGCTCGGCGCCGGCGCGCTCACCACGCTCGCCCGGTCTGTCTGGATGCGGGCGGTCGCAGCCATGGTCATCCTTACGATCGCTTTGCTGAGCGTGCTCTAGCGCTTAATCCACCGTGACGATGCGATAGATCACCGGCACGTCGATGAGCAGCGTCTCATAGGGCAGGGCGTCGGGCACCGGAGGCAGGCGGCGCACGCGGCGCGCAGCGCGTTCCACTTCCCGGTCGAGAATGGCGTGGCCGATCGGGCGGTGCAGCACCCAGTCCTCCACCCGGCCCTGGCGCGTCACGCGGACTCTGAGCACGCCGCTGCCCTGAAGCCGCTGACGTTCAGCCGAACCAGGATAGCGCAGCTCGCCGACATAGGTCAGGCGCACTTCGCGAAGATAGGCCTGAAAGATCGGATATTGTTCGGCGGTGAAACGGGCGTCTCCGGAAGCGGGTCCGTCCCGACCGGCGCTGAAGGCTGAAGCGCGCCGCACCGGTTCGTCCTCTGGATCGGCGAAGCGCCGTGCAGTGATTTGCGTCGGCGGCGGGGCGCTGTCCGCGCGCTCAGCCGGAACAGGCGGCTCTTCAGCAGGCGGATCCGGCAGCTCGATATCCGGCGGAGGCGGAGGCGGAGGCGGCGCCGCGGCCTCAGCGGCCGGAGGCGCGGGCGGGGCGAGCATAACCGTGATCGCCTCTTCCGGCGCCGCGCTTGTGACAGGCGGCTCCTCGCCAAGCGGTTCGGAGAAATACACCGCTGCAGCCGCAGCATGGGCAAGAGCGGCCAGCGCGAGCGCGGCGACCCAGCCGGGCGCCGGCAGCGCTGAGCGCTTCACTGAGCCCAGCGGCGTATCAAGCGCAAGCCCGCTCATCGCCTCCCCGCTTCGGCGAGCCCGTCGCCGCCGCCAGCGGTGATCAGCACGACATAAAGCGCTCCCGACTCGCGCATGCGCTCCATGACTTCGATCACGCGCACCGCATCGGCCTGTGCATCGGCTTTCAGATGGATGAGAGTATCCGGCCGCCAGGCGAGTTCCGCCGCGATCCGTTCGGCCAGGCCATTATCGCTGAGACGATCCTCTTCGATGAAGATGCGTCCATCGACGTCCAGCGTGATGATCAGATCTTTCTCGCTATTGGCGTCCGACAGATCGAGCGAGGTGGATTGAGCAAGCTCGACTGGAACCGCGTCGGGCTGCTCGATCGTGCCGGCGAGCATGAAGAAAACCAGCAGAATGAACACCACATCTATGAGCGGCGTGATGTTCACAAGCTCGCCGCGGCTTTTCTCTCGAGGGAGCTTCATGAGGCGTCCTCCTCGCGCGGCGGAGAGAAGGATACGGCGATGGCGCCCGCATCCCGGACCGTATCAAAGGCGGAGACCGCCCGTTCCAGCGGCACGCCAGCCTCCGGGCGGACCAAAAAACCCCGAAGCGGGTCCACACCCAGGATCGCCTCAACCTCGCCAGTCAAAGCTTCAGGCGCGATGAGCTCGCCATCAAACCGGACCTCGCCATCGGCTTGGAGCATCACCACCACCGCCCCAGCCTCATTGCGGCTGATTTCGGTTTCTCGCGGCGTCTCGATTCCGATGAGGCGATACTGTGCAAAGCTGGTCGCCAGCATGAAGAAGACCAGAAGGATGAACACCACATCGATCAGCGGCGTGATGTTCAGAAGATGGACAGGCCGTTTCGGCTTTCGAACGAGCATGACGGCCTCGCGCGCCTACTCGGCCGGAACCGGATCGGGTGCGCGTTCAGACGCGGCGTGGCCTGCCGCCGGCTGCGCCGCAACGAAGAGCGAGACGGTGAAGACGCGCGTTGCGGCGTCCTCCATGCGTTCAGCCACGACATCGACTGTGCGCTGCAGCCAGGTGAAGACCGCCGCCGCCGGGATCGCCACCGAAAGGCCGGCGGCGGTGGTCAGCAAGGCTTCCCAGATGCCGCCGGACAGGATGGCCGGATCGACCCGGTCGCCGGCGCCTTCAAGCTGCTGGAAAGCCTCGATCATGCCAAGCACCGTCCCGAGCAGGCCCAGAAGCGGACTGATTGTCGCAATCAGGCTAAGATAGGGAAGTCCCGCCTCGAGCCCCTCCAGCTGTTGCTGAGCGACGCGTGTCACCTCCTCACGGGTCAGCGCCTCATCGGCATCAAGCGCTTTTCCGCGAACCGCAGCCTCCATCACCCGCGCCACCGGTCCGCGCCGGCGGCTCAACAGTTCCAGCGCGCCCTGCGCATCACCGGTTTTGAGCCGGTTGGCGGCGTGCTGCACGAAGCCGCGTGCTGAGACGTTCAACAACGTGAACTGGATCAGCTTCGCCAGGATGATAGCGAGCGATAACAGCGACAGGACTGCGAGTATCATGATGACCGGTCCGCCGACCGTCAGCAGATCGACAAGGCCCGCGTAGAAAGGCGTGTCGGCGGGCGGCAGGGCGTTTAGCGCGCCGCCGGCTTCGCGCAAAGCGGCCTCATAACAGGCCATGTCCCCGGACGGGCACGCCAGTACGGTCTGCTGGCACATCGCCTGGGCGGCATCGGCTGGACAGGCGGAAAGCGCGGTGGCGCAAACCACATCGCTTGCCGGGCAAGCCGGGGCGGAAAGGCTGGCGTCCGCGGACGGTGATGATAATGGCGTGTCTTGCATGGCGTCCCCCTCAGCCCGCAGTCATGAAGGGACGGTGCGCCGATCTTGCGACAGTTCAATCAAGCTTTAATGACGGGAGCCGCGCCGCATCGACGCAGATCGGTGGAGATGAAAACGCCCGCCGGCGAGGTGCGCCGGCGAGCGTTAATTCGTCTCGGCAAGGAGCGAAGCGCTTAGTCGTTCAGCGCTTTTTTCGCTTCTTCAGCCAAAGCCGCGAACGCATCGGCGTCGCGTACGGCGATGTCGGCGAGCACTTTGCGGTCCAGCTCGATACCAGCGCGCGACAGACCATGCATGAAGGTGGCGTAGGTCAGCTCGTTCAGACGCGCGGCGGCGTTGATGCGCTGAATCCACAGCGCACGGAAGGTGCGCTTCTTCGCGCGGCGGTCGCGATAAGCGTACTGGCCGGCCTTCTCGACCGCCTGGTTGGCGACGCGGAAGGTGTTCTTGCGGCGGCCGTAATAGCCTTTGGCTTGTTTGATGACTTTGCGGTGGCGGGCGTGGGACGCCGGGCCGGTTGAGACGCGGGCCATGTGGAGGCTCCTTGAGGCGAGTTCAGGTCAGAAGAAGGACGGAATGCGCTGCAACCGCTTAGCGATTGTAGGGCATGTAGCTCCGCTTCACGATCTTGGCGTCCGGCTCCGCGAGAGCCGTGGTGCCCCGCTTTTGGCGGATCTGTTTGGGCGTCCGCTTGATCATGCCGTGGCGCTTGCCGGCCTGAGCCGCCATCACCTTACCGCTTCCGGTGACCTTGAAGCGCTTCTTCGCGCCGCTCTTGGTCTTCATTTTCGACATTTCGCTCTCCTTCTTAACCCGCCTGAAAACAGGCGAAATCAGCGTTGCAAGGCCGCCCGGCATGTCGAAAGGGCCGGGTAGGCCGGTGATGTGAGCGCGCGGTTATACGCGCGCGCCTCCAAAAAGCAAGCATAGCCTGCCGATTTGGCTGACTCTGTGCGCTTACCCGCCAGACGGTTCGGGCAGGGCCTCCGAGATTTGCAGTTCAGCCTCGATCTGACCCGCGCCGAAGGCTCCGACATAGATGTCGTATACGCCGCCCGGCGCCCCGCTCAACACAAGGCGGGCGTTCAAGCCCTCGCCGCCATCATCATCGCAGGCCCAACTTCCATCCGGCAGATTCACGACCAACGTGGTGTCGCCCTCAACTGTGAGCGCGTCAAGCACGAGCGGCCCGCCCTGACCGGACCAGTCCAGCTCCACGGTCGGCGCGGTGGTGATCATGCCGGCGCACCACCCGTCTGCCGGCGCCTCCACACCGGCCTCGCTCGCCTGCAGCGGACCGCCGGCGTCAACCCTGAGCGCATAGGGTTGCGGCGCAAATCCGGGCGCCAAAGCGATCTCGCCGAACAGAGCCGGAAGCGTCAGGTCTACGCTGGGAATGATCCCATCCGGGCCGGGGCCGGTTTGTGAGACGTGCAGCTGCGCATCGAAGCGCTCATCTCCGCTGAACCCTCCGACATAGATATCGTAGACGCCGGCTTGGGCAGGCTCCACAACCAGGGCCGGGTTCAGGCCCGCGCCGCTGTCATCATCGCACCACCAGGAGCCGTCAGGGGCATTGACCGCAAGGGTCGCATCACCATCGGAACTTGCAGAGACATGCAGCGGCGCCTCATTGGCTCCGTCGAGCATCAGTTCGAATGACGGCGCGCGGGTGATCGAACCTGCACACCAACCATTGACCACCTCGCTTTCATCAATGGCCCGATATGCATCCAGCGGCCCACCCGCTTCGACAGGGAAGCTGGCCGGATCCGGGCTGAAGCCGGCCTGCAGGCTTTCGGTTCCGAAAAGCGCCGGCGCAGCCAGGTCGAGGCGGTAGTCGACGCCGGCGAATCCGATTTCGGAGACGGTCAGCTCAGCGTTGACGGGGGCGGCATCGCCGAGCGTTCCGGCCCAGATGCGATACTCGCCGCTCTCCGGCTCGGTCAGATGAATGCCCGGATTGAGGTCGCCGGCGCTGTCGTCATCACACACCCAGCCTCCTGAAGGCGTCTGTACCGCGAGCACCAGATCGCGCTCATCGCTCAGGGCGGCGAGGTATAGCCCCAGCGCGCCCGCCTCATAGGTCAGCGCCGCGCTTGGCGCTTCTGCGACATATCCGAAGCAGCCTGTGCCGGAATTTCCAAGATCGACATCTCCGCCCGCGCGCACCACTGCGCGGCGCGGGTCTTCATCAAATCCCGCCGCCAGATTCATTCGGATCTGCGGCTCGCCGCCCTCGTTCAGGGTTCGAGCATACGGATTTGCATCGGAAAAGCCGGTTTCGGAAGCGTGGACCAATGCGACCGGATAGCCAACGCCGGCGGAGAATGTGCCGACCCAGATCTCGTAACGACCCGCCGGTGCGCCACCAATGCGCACCCCCGGATTGAAACCGCCCGCCCCACCATCATCATCGCAGATCCATCGCCCGCCCGGATCACGGACGACCAGCGTCGTATCCACATCTGAAGCCGCTGACAGGTAGAGCGCCTCCATGCCCCCGGCGTGATCGACAACCAGGGTCGGCCCGTCCGTGATATAGCCGGCGCAGCCCGATGAAGCGCGGTCGGCGCTGAGCGCGCCGCCGGCTCGAACCGCTGCGGAGATCGGCCCGCTATCACCGTCAAAGCGTACGGTTCCGTAGCCGGGCTCTGCGCCCGGCGCCTGGGCGAGCGCAGTGGAACTCAGCAGTGCGGCGAGCAGGCTGGCGGTGATGGTGGTTCTATGAATACTGGCGGACATGGCGTCCTCCCCTGACGCATGAAGAAAGAAAGCCGCGCTTTAGGGCGCGGCGTGTTCTGAAACCTGCAGGCTGGCGGCGCCCGGTGCTCCGGCCTCGCCATTTCCCGCCCAGATATCGTATTGGCCGGTCTGCGGGGCCTCCAGGCGCAGGCGCGCGCCTGACCCGGAACTGGCGCAGGTCCAGCGGCCGTCCGGCGTATTCACGAGGAGCAGGCCGGCCTGCGGGCCGGTTATCGCCAGAACCAGAGGCGCGCCTTCTCCCGCAGAGTAGAAAAGCCGGAAGCTGGGAGACGCTGAAACGAAACCGGTGCAGGACGGACCGCCCGCTGCGCGAGCGTCGAGCGCGCCGCCCGACTGGATTTCGACCTCATAGGGATCCGGCGTGAAGCCGGACGCCAGAGCCGCCGATCCAGAAACCGGGCTCAAGGAGGCGTCCTGGGCTAAGGCCGGTTGAACCGTCGCCAAGGCCAGGCAGATGGGCAGAAGCCGGAAGAAGCGGGTCATGGACATGTCTCGAAAGCCAAATCTCTGTTCGCCCGCCACTTCATCGGTTAACCGCGGCGGAAATGGGGCCAAGCCTCGCCAATAAGCGGCAGTCCGGACCTGCCCCGTTTCACCGCCACCTATTTAGACATCGAGCCGTGATCAATGCGAATCTCTGACACCATCAGGCTGGTGTTGGCAATATTCGACCCGAAAGTGCCCACATAGACATCATAGGTCCCCGACCCGCCATTGGCGGTGAGCGCGGCATTGAGCCCGTGCTGGGAGCCGTCATCGTCGCAGACCCAGGAGCCGTTCGGCAAATTGACGGCGAGCGTCGTATCCACCGAGCCTCCCGTATAGAAATAGAGCGGCCCGCTGCCGCTGTACTGGATTTCCACGGTCGGCTCGGAGGTAACATTGCCCCGACATTGCGAGCTAATGGCTGTCGAAGCGGAAAGGGCGCCGCCCGCCGTCACATTGAGCCGCCAGGGATCAGGCAGATAACCACCGGTGAGCGAATAGGTCCCCTCACGCGCCATCAGGGCCAGATTGACCCCGCCGCCCGAGGCGTTCAGCCCGCCGCTGTCTGTGGCTTCTCCAAGCTCGGAGATGAACAGAGTCGCCGAAGCCATGCTGTCGCCATAGGTGCCGACCCAGATATCGTATCGACCCGATTGCGGGTTGGTGAAATGAACCAGCGGGTTCAGCGGCTCATCTGCCCCGTCGTCATCGCAATACCAGCGTGTATCCGGCCCGTTGATCACCAGCGTGGTGTCCCGGTCGGAATCGACGCTGAAATACAAACCCATCGTACCCGCCTCGTAATACAACGAGTAATCGGGCGCGTTCGCGATATAGCCGCGGCATTCTGAAAACCGGTCCTGAGCCCGGATCGAGCCCCCGGCGGTCAGCGTGACGCTATGCGGGTCGGGAACAAAGCCGGCGCTGAGCCGCACCGATCCGTAGGTCGGGTCTTCAGAATAGTCCTGCGCCAAGCCCGGCGCGCAAAGCAGCACCGCGCCGGCGCCGGCAAGCATGAGTGTGGTGAACGGTTGAAGCTGTAACATGATCTTACCCCTGAATGACGCCTCTGGCGGCGCACCGTCAGGGCGAGAATGGTTTGATCATGGGCCCGTCCGGGGCAAAAGAAAAGCGCCCGCCCCTGAGGGGCGAGCGCTGTTCAGCTTACTCGCAAGGCGGTCGCCGTCTCAGCGCGGCGCCATCACCATGACCATCTGCCGGCCTTCCAGCTTGGGCTCGAACTCGACCTTCGCGAGCTCGTGGAAGTCCGCCTTGACCCGGTTCATGACATCCATGCCGCGATCCTGGTGGGCCATTTCACGGCCCCGGAAACGCAAAGTGACCTTCACCTTGTCGCCTTCCTCGAAGAAGCGGCGCATCGAGCGTGTTTTGACCTCGTAGTCATGCACGTCGATGTTCGGGCGCATCTTGATCTCTTTGATATCCTGCGTCTTCTGCTTCTTCTTGGCTTCGGCTTTCTTCTTCTGCTCCTGATATTTGAGCTTGCCGTAGTCCAGAATCTTGCAGACGGGCGGATTGGCGCCCGGCGCGACCTCAACGAGATCCAGGCCGGCCTCTTCAGCCGCCTCCAGTGCGGCCTCGGTCGGCATTTCGCCTTGTTTTTCGCCCTCTTCGTCGATCAGGAGCACGCGTGGAACGCGGATATCCCGGTTGATGCGCGGGCCCTCTTTCTTGGGCGGCGGCGCGGCGTGTGGTCGTCTAGCTATGCGTCTTCTCCTTCAGAAGCGGCCGGTTGAGCGGTCATCATACGTCATTGTGCGCCGGGATCGCAGCCCCGACGCTCATCTCCATGGCGCTTATCGCCATAGGCTGTAAAAAATCAAGACATCATGCGGCGGCGACGCCATCGCTGAACCCGCCGGCCGCGCGCATGGCCTGAACGGCTTCGGCCACCGAGATCTGCGCCAGAGTAGGCGCATGCATCAGCACGGTGGGCGCGAGCCCGCGCGGCGCGCGTTCAAGCGGCGCGTGCTCTCCAGGATGGAACAGAACCGCCGGCGCGCCAGCGGCGACGAGCAGATGCAGCAGCGGAACATCCTCGCCAAAGGCGAAATTGGCGCGCCGACCAAGACCGGCGAGCTGAATGAGGTTCGCCTTGCCGGTCAGATCGCGGGCGCCGGGCGTGACATGGGCCACATAGCGCCCGATCTCACGGGTCGACGGACCGCCGACAACCGCCGCCTCCACACCCTGCTCAAGCAGTTCATGGGCCAGTGAGGCCCAGCGTTCTTTCGGCCAGCGCAGAGCCGGCTTGACCTCATCGCCCGCTGGAGCGAACAGAGCGTAGGCGCCGGTCAGACCAAAATAGGCCGGCTCGACCGTGCGCGAGCGCTTGGCGACGAAATCGACCCAGTCCAGCTCCGGCGGCTCCGCTTCACCAAGACGATAGCCGGTCGCACCCAGACCCGCAGCGCCGAGCTTGGCGGCGGCCTGCTCGACCGGGTGGCCCGATTGGGCGGGATCAGGAGCCGCATCAACCCAGCGCGTTCGCGAAAAGCGCATACCGGACTTCACCCGTGCGCCGGCCAAGCCGGAACCCAGATCATAGACCAGGTCAAAGGCCGAAGCGCGGGCCGCCTTGAGCCGATCGAAAAAGCCCTTGCCGGCGGTTTCACGCAAGGACGGCTCGACCGCATTGAAATACGGGCAGTGCTTGAACAGGCCTTCGAATTCCGGCCCGCACAGCAGGGTTATGCGCGCCTTACGGTGATGATCGCGAATCCGCTTCGCCGGCGCGAGCATGCGCACCGCATCGACAAGATCGCCGTCATAAAGGACGAGGACTTGTTCTTTGACGGGTTCGGACTGGTTCATCACCCTCACTCTAAGAGCTCGCGATAGACCCGCAAGGTGCTCGCCTGCAGAGCAGCTTTCGAAAAGCGTTCTATCACACGAAGGCGGCTGCGTTCGCCCATATCTTGAAGCATTTCAGCATCAGCGCTCAACGCGTCCAGCAAAGCTTCGCCCAACGCCGCCGGGTCGCCGGGCCGTACGAGCCAGCCGGTGCGCCCCGGGTCAATGACTTCCAGCGCGCCGCCATGCGCTGCAGCGATCACCGGGCGGGCCATGGCCATGGCCTCGGCCGCCGTTCGCCCGAACGCCTCTGGCTCGACCGACGGAGCCATAACGATGTCTGCAGCGGCCATCGCCGCAGGCACATCAGTGACATGACCCGGCAGGACAAGCCGCACGCCGAGACGCGCAGCGAGTTGGCGCAGGCTTTCGCGGTATTGCGAACGCCCCTGCTCATCGCCGGCGCAGACCAGAACCAGGTCGGAGCGCTTCAGCGCGCCCACCGCCTCGATCGCCAGGGTCTGCCCCTTCCAGGCGGTCAGCCGGCCCGGCAGCAGGATGACGCGATCGCTCTTCATCGCGCCCCAGCCATGGCGCAGGGCCTTGATTGAGGAAGCATCCATGGCGTCCGGATCGAACCGATCCAGGTCCACGCCGCGCGCAATCACGCGCAACCGCTTCGCCTCGACATGGTGTGTCGCGGCGACATGCTCAGCGATGAAGCCTGAGTTGGCGATCACGCGGTCGCCGCGCGCCATGACCGAGTTATAGAGGCGCTTCAGAGCCGAACGCCCGCCATAGGCCCCGTGATAAGTGGTGACGAATGGAATGCGGCAAGCGCGCGCCGCCCACAACGCGCTCCAGGCCGGCGCGCGCGAGCGGGCATGGATGATATCCACCGCTCGCGTCCGGCAGATGTTTGTGAGAGCGCGGGCATTCGCCATCAAGCTGAGCGGGTTTTTCGTCTTCACCGGCAGGCGGATGAATTCAGCGCCCAGCCCGTCAAGCTCCTCAACGAGCCGACCGCCTTCGCTCACCACCAGCGCCTCGCCACCTGCGGCGATGATTGCTTCGGCGACCTCCAGCGTGGTGCGCTCGGCGCCTCCGGCGTCCAGCTCGGGAATGACCTGCAGAATTCTCAAGGCTGCCCCTTCGGCTTTGACCTCTTTGGCCTGTCGGCGCGACCGCGTCCTTGCGGGTTGACCGCAAGCAAGGCCGGGTTCCATACCCGTCCGCCGGGTCGCCGCCAACTGGTTTGGCTTGACGCCCGCACCAAAAGGAGCGCGCTCATGGCTGCACCTGTCGCCTGGCTTGATCGCCCGGACGGTCACCGCATCTCCTACCTGAAACGCGAAGGCGACGGCGACGGCGTGATGTGGCTGGGCGGATTCCGGTCCGACATGACCGGCATAAAGGCGAGTGCGCTTGACGCCTGGGCCGCAGCCAGCGGCCGGGCATTCGTGCGCTTTGACTATTTCGCTCACGGCCAGTCGAGCGGGGAGTGGCGCGAGGGGACGCTCTCCCGCTGGTCCGCGGATGCGCTCGCAGTGCTCGACGAGCTGACCGAAGGGCCGCAAATCCTGGTCGGCTCATCGATGGGCGCCTGGTCAAGCCTGCTCGCGGCGCTGAAACGGCCGGAACGCGTGAAAGCGCTGGTCCTGATCGCGCCGGCGCCGGACTTCACCGAGCGTTTGATGTGGGATGGGTTTCCCTTACACGTCCGCCAGGAGATCGAAAACCATGGCGAGTGGGCCCAACCCTCGCAGTATGGCGAGCCGCTGGTGCTTACCCGCACCCTGTTTGAAGATGGTCGGCGCAATCTGGTCATGAACGGCCCAATCCGGTTTGACGGACCGGTTCGCATTCTTCAGGGCTGGCGCGACCCGGATGTGCCCTGGTCCCATGCTGTGGAATTGATTGACCTTATCACCAGCACCGACATCGAGCTTCATTTGACCAAGTCGGGCGATCATCGCCTGTCTGAGCCGGATGACCTGGCTCGACTGACGGCTACGCTCGACGCGCTTTGAGCCACCGCATGCAGCGCTTGAAAGGAACAACGTCCCATGTTGCCGCCCCTATTTGCAATGCTCACCCTGAGCCTGGCCATGCCGCCGGCGATCGACCTATCGACAGGCGGCCCTGCGGCCAGTTCGGACCAGCGCCGACACGAGAATTGCGTGCGTCAAATTCCCGACGCGCCAACCCAGGCTTATGAGGCCGGCCTGGCCTGGACGTCGCAGGGCGGCGGCTGGCCGGCGCGTCATTGCGCGGCGCTGGCGCTAGTGGCTCTGGGCCATCCTGGCGAGGCGGCCACACGGCTTGAGGATCTTGGTCGCACTATTGAAGGCGCGAGCCCGAGGAGCCGCGCCATCATGCTGGGCCAGGCTGCAGACGCCTGGCTGGAGGCGGGAGAGCCAACACGCGCCGCAGCGGCCTTCACAGCCGGGCTTGAGCAGGACCCGGGCGATTACGGGCTTGCCGCCGGTCGCGCCGAGGCCTTACTGGCCGCCGGCGATCTGGATGCCGCGCACATTGCAGCGACGCAGGCGATCGCGCTGAACGGCCAGCCCGCCGAAGCCTGGCGGCTTCGGGCTGAGGCGCTCCTGGCGCTCGACGATCTGGATGGCGCGCTGGGTGATATGCAGGCGGCGCGTGAGCGGGCGCCGGACGATGTGGAAATCCTGCTTCTGCGCGGCCGCATCAATGAGGCGCTGCGGTTGAGCCGTTAAGGCCGCTTTATGACGCGATCACTTTACGGGCCGATGGCTTCACCTGGAACAAAAGCGGCGTTACCCTCATCGCTCTGATGTGCGGGATGGAGACCTCGTGATGCGCACCATGATCATCGCCTTCAGCACGGCGCTGCTCGCACTGGCGGCCTGCGCCGAACCCACTCCGTATCAGCCGATCGGCGATGGGGGGCGCTACGGTTTCGACCAGATCCGCATTGAGGATGATCGCTATCGCGTCTCCTTCTCTGGCAATTCACTGACCGACCGGGAAACGGTCGAGCTGTTTCTACTTTACCGGGCCGCCGAGCTGACGCTTGAGCGCGGCTATGATCATTTCCGCGTGGTCACCCGCGACACCGATGAAGAGACACGGCGATTCTCCCAGCCCCGCTATTCAGCGTTTGACGTGCATTATCGCTACTACCACCCGCGTTATGGCTGGTATGGCTGGCGCGATCCGTTCTGGGATGATGTCAGCATGCGCGAGATCACACGCTATCACGCCAGCGCGGAGATCCGTTTCGGGCGCGGCGCGGCGCCGGATTCAGCAGACGCGTTCGAAGCCCGGGAAGTGACGGCGAACCTGCGCGACAGGATCGTCGCACCAGACGCAGGCGCGCTCTAGATCAGCCCAAGCTGCCACTGAGAGCCGCGGCGAAGACGCGCCCCATATCCGGGCCTTGTTCTGGGTAGAAATAGGGCTCGATCATCTCCAGCTCCATGACGAGAAGCCCGCCATCATCGCCGCGCACCAGATCGACGCGAGCATAGAGGAAATCCGCCTCCCCGGTGACACGCCGCGCCGCGTCGAGAACCTGTTCGGCGGCCTCGCGCATGGCCGCATCCGGCGACCATTCAGCCTCGCTCGCGCCATAGATGGACTGCACTCGATAGTCTCCCGCCCTGGGCCGCTTGTTCAGCGCATGTGAGAAGCGCCCGCCGAAAAACAGCAGAGAATACTCGCCTTCGCGCGCCACGCCGGACAGGAAGGGCTGGATCATGGCTTCAGCCGGCGGCAGGTCTTCAACGGTCGGCAGCGGCTCGCCGCGCCGGACGCGCGCCTGACGCCACGCCCCGCCCCCGACCAACGGCTTGATCACGAGATCATCAGCGCCAAGCACATCAAACGCCGACTCGATCGTCACCGGGTCAGCGCGATCAACCCAGAGCGTTTCAATGCCGGGCGCTCCGGCGCTGGCGAGGTCGCGCAGATAGGATTTATCGAGATTCCAGCGGATGACGCGGGCCGGGTTCATCACCGGCGCCTGCCGGGATGCGGCGTCGAGCGTGCTCAAAAAAAGCGCCTGCTTGTCCCAGTAATCCCAGGTCGTGCCCACGATCACGCCGTCGAAAGCGCCTGCATCGAGCGCTTCGTCCCAGATCACAGGCTGCAGCGCGAATCCAGCCTCCCGGCACGGCGCATCAATGGCGGCGAACTCCTTTTCGAATTCGCTGCAATCGGCCCGGGCTTCGGGCCGACCGCGAACAACGTTTGAGGAAATCAGAAAGGCGATGGGGCGCATGGAGGCAATCCTTCAAACAGCGTGCTGAAGCCAGCTAGCCCAGTTGGGCGCTTGATCAAAGACCGCCGCGCTCTTGCCTAAACCGCGAATGGGCGCGTAAGCACCGCCCAGCCTCACTCAATCGCCTTAATCAGGATGCCGACATGACTGAAACCCGCTTCGACGTGCTTGGCGTCGGCAACGCCATTGTCGACGTGCTCGCGCCGGTCGATGACGCCTTTATCGACACCCACGGCCTCGTCAAGGACGCCATGCTCCTGATCGATGAAGAGCGCGCCGAAGCGCTCTATGCGGCCTTTCCGCCAGCGCGGGAAATCTCAGGCGGCTCGGCGGCGAACACGTTGGCGGGCGTGGCGAGTTTCGGCATGCGCGGCGCCTATATCGGCAAGGTCGCAGCCGACCAGCTGGGCGATGTTTTCGCACACGATCTGCGCGCAGCGGGCGTGCACTACGACACGGCGCCGCTTGAAGACGGCCCGGCAACAGCCCGCTGCCTCATCGCGGTGCCGCCGGATGCGCGCCGGGCCATGAACACCTTTCTGGGCGCCTCAACCCTGATGGATGAAAGCGACATCACCGAAGCGCTGGTCCAGTCCGCCTCCATCACCTTCCTTGAGGGCTATCTGTTCGACCGCGAAGAGGCTAAGCGCGCCTTCGTCCGGGCGGCGGAGTTCGCTCAGGCCGCCGACCGCAAGGTCGCGCTCACCCTGTCGGACGTATTCTGCGTGGAGCGCCACCGTGCCAGCTTCCGCCAGCTAGTGGCCAACCATATCGACATCATCTTCGCCAATGAGGCCGAGCTAAAATCACTCTACGAGACCGAAGATTTCAACGCCGCGCTCGCTCACATCGGGCAGGATACGCGAGTTGCTGCCGTCACGCGCTCGGAGAAAGGCGCCGTGGTCGTCACCGACGGCAATGCGGAAGCCGTATCAGCAGAATCTGTCCCCAAGGTGGTCGATACGACAGGCGCTGGCGATCAGTTCGCCGCCGGCTTCCTCAGCGGATTCGCGCGCGGGCTGAGTCCGGTCGAATGCACGCGGCTGGGCGCCGTGGCAGCGGCTGAAGTGATCTCCCATTTTGGGGCGCGGCCGGAAGTGTCCCTCTCCAACCTCGCCGGACAGGCCGGCATAGATCTGACCGCCGGCTGAATGTGAGACAACCAGAACGATACCGCACACCGAGCGCGCCAGATGAGGTTAATACTCTCCTGCATCGTGTTTAACGTCATTTTTAGCCTGGTCTGAAACCTTCGGGGACACGTTCCGCGTCATCCGGCGCGAGCTTTGTTCACTTTGGGGGCCACATGGCGCCGCTTCGACATGCCGTCTCGCGACTGATGCGCTCGCTTGTGGTGAAATTCACCCTGTTGTGCGGCGCTCTGCTGATCTTCGCCACCACCGCCATCATGGGTGTGGAGGCGCGCAACACCGCCATATCCAATCACGAGGCCGGACTGGCGCACGCCGAACTGCTCGCCGAGCTCTTCGCGCAGACCCATGCCGATTATGTCGCCGCCGATGCGCATGAAAACCTGACACGCGAGCTCAATCGCCTCACCGAGCGCCCGGATGTCGCACGCGCCTATGTCGCCGACCCGCTGCGCTGGGTGATCGGATCGGCAGGCGAAGCCGCTTTCCCGGTCGGCGAGCGCGCCGCAGACTCCCTCGCTGCCCAGACCCTCGGCGCCGCGGATCGGCGCGTTGAGAGTGTCGACGGCTTGATCCGGGTCTCTCAACCCATGTTCCTGAATCGCCGCCTTGTCGGCGCGGTGACGATTGATGTGCCTTCGGCGGCGGTCGGCGAATCCACCGCCTCGCTGCTGCGCCGCCAGGCCTTCATACTGATCGGCGCTCTGGCGATCTTTCTACCCCTGGCCGCCTTCGCGGTGAGAAAATCGCTGGGTCCGGTTCGCCAACTGACCGAAGCGGCGCGCCTGGCTTCCTCGCGCAAGCTGGATATGCGTATCGACGTGAAGACCGGTGACGAGCTTGAGGTTCTCGCCAATGCGTTCAACCGGATGTTCGCGAGGCTGGATGCCTCGGTGAAACGGATTCACCGTCTGGCCTATGTGGACATGGTCACCGAGTTGCCGAACCGCGAACGCTTCCGCAAGGAGCTGGAGCGTGTCATCCACGAGGCCAGCGAAGGCGGCGAAGGCGGTGCAGTACTCTTCCTGGACCTGGATCGCTTCAAGCGCGTCAACGATTCGCTGGGTATTGGCGAAGGCGACCGGTTGCTGGAAGCGGTGGCCCGCAGGTTGCGCGAAGCTGCGCGTGGGTGGGATCTGTCCTGCGGCGATGGCGGTGAGCCGTCTATGGTCGCCCGGCTCGGCGGAGATGAATTCACCCTGCTTCTACCGCGATTGCGTGAACCAGCCGATGCGGCCCGCGTGGCCCGACGCATTGTCGATGCGGTGCGCCGCCCGTTCGAGATTTCCGGCCACCAGGTCTTTTTGGGCGTCTCGGTCGGCGTGGCGGTCTTCCCGCGCGACGGCGCCGACCCTGAAACGCTGTTGCGGCATGCCGACCTGGCTATGGCCATTGCAAAGCGCTCCGGCGGCAATGCGGTGGAGTTCTTCGAAGCCTCAATGAACCAGAGCGCGTTCGAACGCCTGGTGCTGGAGAATGAGCTGCGCGAAGCGGTCAAGGACGATCAGCTGGTCGTCTATTACCAGCCCAAGGTGCGGATGCAGGACGGCGCGCTGGCCGGCGCCGAAGCGCTTGTGCGCTGGCGTCACCCGACCGCAGGTCTGCTCTCACCCGGCGCCTTCATTCAGGCGGCTGAAGAGTGCGGTCTGATCGGCGAAATCGGCGACTGGGTGCTTCGCCGGGCCTGCAAAGAGATCATGGCGCTGTGCGACAAAGGCGTCGACATCCCGATCGCGGTGAATGTCTCCGCCATGCAGTTTGAAAATGAAAGCTTCGCTGAAAGCGTGCTGACAGCGCTGCACGAAACCGGCCTACCGGCGAACATGCTGGAGCTGGAGCTGACCGAAAGCACCGCGATGCGCGACCCGGAGCGGGTGATCAGCCAGATCGAGCCACTGCGCGAAATGGGCGTCACCTTCGCGATTGATGATTTTGGCACCGGCCATTCCAGCCTGTCCTATCTCACCCGCATGCCCTTCGATGTGTTCAAGATCGATCAGAGCTTCGTGCGCGACATGATCCGGGATGAACATGCGCGCATCGTCGTCGAGACGATCCTGGCGATGGCGCGCTCGCTGAAGCTGAAGACTGTGGCTGAAGGCGTGGAGACCACTGACCAGCTCGCCGTACTGCGTACTCAGGGCGCAACGCTGGCGCAGGGCTATCTGTTTGGTCGCCCCATGCCGATCGAGGAGCTTGAGCGCTTCGCCGAACCGGGCGCCGCGCCGGCCATCACAGCCTGAATCAGCGTAGCGTTAACGCCACGGCCAAGCACCTTTCGCATTTTTAATTGAAAAAAAGCCCGGGGGTGTGCCATAAATACACCTGCAGGCCGCTGCAGCCCCTGGATCGGCGTCGTCCCCCCGCTTGCCCTCCAGGACATCGTGCGATCGGATCGTCCCCTCCCGATGCATGATGACCGCGGTCCCGACGCCCGGCAGCCGCCAAGCTGCCGGGCGTCGCTTCATTTCAGACTGACCGGTCACCTCCGCTGCGCTTTCCGGGCGCCGCTGACGCGCGAGGCGCGCTAAACCTGACGCCATGATGGACTTCGAACCTGACCGAGAGGACGGGCCGGCCGACGGCGCGATTGCGCGCCTGCTCGACGAGATCCCGCTCCTGTTCAAGGCCCGCGCCTTCGCCGACAGCGTGAAGGATCCGGCCTTCTTCTCTCGCCTCGGCGAGGCGCTGGATCATCGCGAGCAGACTCTGGCGCGAGCGTACCTGGACGGGCTCGGCTTTCCCGACGCTGAAGCTGCGCCGCTTGGCGATTGGTTGGACGCGGTCGGCGCGGCGGAAACGCTGGATCGCGACCCGCTCGCCTGGGAAGCCGAAGAGATGCTGCGCACGGGTCTGGTGGAGGCCGCGCTGGAACGCCTGGACGCAGAAGCGGTGGAACTGGCGCTCAACCATGTGGCCGCCAAGATTGGTGAGATTGCGCGCGAAGCTGCTGAAGCAGCGGCCGCCATTGATGATGTTTATGACGAGGCGGTGGTCAACGCCGCCGCCGGCGGCTTGGCTCAGGCGGCGAACGGCGCTGTTCTGGTGCTGCTCGCTGAAGCCGAGGACGAGGATCCTCCCCATCCCTTTCTGGCGCGCTGGCGGCTCTATGTGCGCGGGCGCTGGCCGGTCGGGGTCGCCGGATCGACGTATAATATTCTCTAGGACCTGAAGGATTTCGCACATGGCCGGGCTGACGATCGCCACCTGGAACATCAATTCGGTCCGCCTTCGCGCGCCGCAGGTCGCACGCTTCGCCGCTGAAGCCGACCCGGATGTGATCTGCCTTCAGGAAATCAAATGCCGCGAGGAGGAATTTCCCCGCAAGGCGTTCGAGGAGATGGGATACCCGCACATCCATGTCACCGGCCAGAAGGGCATGCACGGCGTGGCGACCGCTTCGCGCCTGCCGCTGGAGCCGCTGGATAGCCAGGCGCTTTGTCCGAAGGAGGAGGCCCGTCATCAACGGGTGCGCGTCGCCGGAGTTGAGATTGAGAATTACTACATCCCCGCCGGCGGCGATGAGCCGGACCCGGATATCAATCCGCGTTTCGCGCACAAGATGGATTTTCTGGCCGCGCTGAAACCCTATCTCGCTCAGCGTGCCGGCGAAGGCGGTCAGCGCGTGCTGGTCGGCGATCTGAACATCGCCCCGCGTGAACACGATGTGTGGTCGCACAAGCAGTTGCTGAAAGTGGTCTCGCACACGCCCGGCGAAGTCGAGGCGCTGGAAGGCGCGCGCAATGCCGGCAAGATGCTGGATATCGCCCGCGAACTGATTGCGGAGCCGGAGAAAGTCTACACATGGTGGAGCTATCGCAATCGCGACTGGCGCAAGTCCAATCGCGGTCGCCGGCTCGACCATATCTGGGTCAGCCCGGAGCTTGAGGCGGCGGCCACGGCAAACGGTCGCGACGGATTCCGCATCTGGGACCACGCAAGAAGCTGGGAAAAACCCTCGGACCATGCGCCGGTGACGCTGAAGCTGAAATAAGCCAGCCTCCCAGGCGCCTGTGAAACAACTTAGATTTCAGCAAACTCCGTCACCCCGCGAAAGCGGGGATCCATTCCGCAATCCCGGCGCCTCATCGCCAGGCGGAAAGCCTGGACGCTCCAAGCTCCATACGGTGAAGAGGATGACGGCCCAGCGTCACTAACAGGCGGCGTTAAGGCACGATGCAGCGATGAGGTGCATCGTTCGCAGGTGAAAGCCCGGTCAGAGACGTCGGGCCTACATCTGCAGGCGATACCCGCCGCTTTCGGTGATCAGGAGGCGGGCGGTCTGCGGGTTGGGTTCGATCTTCTGACGCAGCCTGTAGACATGAGTCTCCAGCGTGTGAGTGTTGGCTTCGCGGTGATAGCCCCACACCTTGTCCAGCAGCTCTTCGCGCGAGATCGGCTGACCGCCGGCGCGGTAGAGATATTTCAGGATATTGGTCTCTTTTTCGGTCAGCCGGATTTTCTTGTCCTGCTCGTCCACCAGCAGCTTCATCGAGGGGCGGAACTGGTACGGGCCGACCTGCAGGACCGCATCCTCGCTCTGTTCATGGCGGCGCAACTGGTTCTGGACCCGCTCCAGCAGCACCACGAAGGAGATCGGCTTGGCGAGGAAGTCATCCGCGCCGGAACGAAGCCCCAGAACATGGTCGGCATCGCTGGATTGTGCCGTCAGCAGAATGATGGGCGTCGCCACACCCGCCTTGCGAAGCAGGCGGCAAGCCTCGCGCCCATCCATGTCCGGCAGGCCGACATCGAAAAGGATCAGATCGACATGCTCGCTTTGCGCCAGCTCCATGCCCGGACGCGCCGCATCGGCGGTCATCACCTCGAACTCATCATCATAGGCGAATTGCTCGGCGAGCGTTTCGCGCAGCTCATTGTCGTCATCAACGAGCAGGAGGGTCTTCTTGGCGCTCATGTAAATCTCTGTTTCTGGAAGGCGGAAACCGGGCAAAAATTGCCGACCGGTCAATAGTGCTGGGAAAGCCTTGCCGCGCGCCTGTCATTTTGGCAAGGCGACTACAAGCCGCGCCCCTGCAATCATGGGCCAATTCTTGAGCGCGACCCCGCCCTGTTCGCGGCCCTGTTCTTGCTTAACACCCTGATGGGCGCTGCTTTTCGAGCGGTGCGACCCGCCGTGGTGGGGGAGGCGCAGGGACGCGTCGCACACGGGTGTTTGATCATCCGTGAACGATACGTCCAGCGCCGACCGCCCCTAGCTTTTCTCATCGACCGGCCTGCGCCATGCTGGGCGCCATGAAGATGGTGGCCCGATCCGATGGACGCTTCAGTGCTGACGGCGCGGAGTATCGCTGCGCGCTGGGTAAAGGCGGCGTTGTTGCTTACGGCGACAAGCGCGAAGGCGATGGGGCGAGCCCGATTGGCGTGTATCGACTGCGCTGGGGCCTGTATCGCAGCGATCGAATCGAGCCTCCCGCTACGACCCTTCAACTTCATGCGATCAAGCCCGATGACGGATGGTGCGACGCCCCTGAAGACCCGGCCTATAACCGGTTCGTTCGCCTTCCCTATCCGGCCAGCTGCGAGACGTTGACGCGCAAGGACGAGCTTTACGACATTCTGGTCGTGCTTGATCACAATGACGGCCCGCCCATTTCCGGGGCCGGCTCCGCCATCTTCCTGCATTGCGCCAAGCCAGGCTATCCGCCAACACGCGGCTGCGTCGCGATGGCGCGTCCTGATCTGGAATCGGTCCTGAAAACCTGCACCAACGCATCCACGCTTGAGATCAGGCGCTAGCGGGACGTTCGCCGAACAAGGCCGAGCCGACCCGAACCGAGGTGGCGCCAAGGCGCACCGCCGTCTCGAAGTCAGAGCTCATCCCCATCGAAAGCCGGATCCGCCCGCATTGCTTCGCGAGCTTGCTCAGAAGCGCAAAGTGCAGGCTGGCGGGCTCTTCCACAGGCGGGATGCACATCAGGCCCTCGATGTTAAAGCCGTATTCGCCGCGCATGCGTTCAATGAAAGCGGGCGCTTCTTGCGGCGCAATTCCAGCCTTTTGCGCCTCCTCGCCCGTATTGACCTGCACATAAAGGCGCGGCGCGCGACCGGTCTTCTCCATCGCCTTAGCGAGGGCGCGGGCCAGTTTTTCGCGATCGAGCGTTTCGATGACGTCGAACAGCGCGACCGCATCCTCAGCCTTGTTGGTCTGGAGCGGGCCGATCAGGCGCAGCTCCAGATCCGGCAGCGCTGCGCGGCGCTCGCCCCAGCGCGCCTGCGCTTCCTGAACACGGTTCTCGCCAAACACGCGCTGACCGGCGCGAAGCATCGCCTCAACACGGTCATCGGGCTGCTTCTTGGAGACCGCCACAAGCGTCACATCTTGAGTTTCCCGCCCCGACGCCTTGGCGGCGGCGGCGATGCGCGCGAGAATCGCGTTTCGGTTCGAAGCGGAGGCGGACAAGGTCGTCATGCGACAGGCGAGGTATGACGGACCGGCGACGCTGGCAAGGGCGGCCCGGCAAGCGACCCGTGTGAAAGCTGGCTGGCCGGCTCTGTTTGCGCTGACCGATCCGGCGCGCACGCCGGATAGGCTGGCGCTGGCCCGGAGCCTGCCAGCGGGATGCGGGCTGATCCTTCGCCATTTCGGTGATCCGGTGATTCGCGCTGAAGCTCCCCGGCTTGCCGAACTGTGCCGGTCGCGCGGGGTCAGGCTTCTTGTGGCGGCTGACGGAGCGCTGGCCGAAGCTATCAAGGCTGATGGCGTGCACTGGCCGAACGCGCGGCTGAGCCAAGCGCTCGCCTGGCGACGGCGGCGACCGGGTTGGCTGATCACAGCGAGCGCCCACACGGAATCTGAATTTCGCCGGGCCGGACCGGTGGCGGACGCCATCTTGGTGTCGAGCGTGTTTGCAAGCGCCAGCCCGAGCGCGGGAAAACCGATCGGGCCATGGCGCGCCTCAGCGTTTGCGCGCCGGTCGGGCACACCGGTCTACGCGCTCGGCGGAGTCGATATGAAAACCGTCAAGCGGCTGAAGGGACTTGGGTTTGGCGGCATCGCCGCGATTGGCGGGGCGATAACAGAACCGCCTGTCTAAAAGCGGAAAGCGCTTTCAAACTTCAGCTCAGGCCCGCGCTCTTCACCGGCCTCGCCGAACACGTCTTCTTCCGGGGAGGTGAAGCGCAGCTCGCCACCGAGACGGAAGCGGTCATTGAGGCGGAAAAAGGCCCCGGCGCTAACATCCTCAAGCTCGAATTGCGGGCCCCGCACACTGTCGGCGAAGCCGAGGGTGAAACCCCAGCGCTCACCCGCGGAGAAGCTGAACTCCGCCGCCTGACCGCCCCATGCGGAGTTCAGTCGCTGAGGTTGGGCCTCGGTGAAACGCTCATACCAGGGCAATGCGCTGGCGGAACCGGAATCTTCGGTTGGTGTAAGCGGGCGAAGCCCTGACGAGGCGTGCGAACGCTCAGCCTGGTCAACGACATCGGTCTGCGCGCCGGGCTCGGGCAGAGAGATGAAGCCGGCATTCGCCAGCGTCTCCGCCATATCGCCCGCCAGGCTGACGCCGCGAAGCTGGATATTGGTCTCGGCGGATTGCGACTGGGTTGCGGAGAATCCGGCAGAGTCCTGCGCAAACGCAACCGGCGCACTGAGAAGTGCGGCGACGGCGGCCAAGCCGACAACAGACTTTTGCACCAGAACACGCATGAAAAGGGGCTCGCGTGAAATCAACCTTTTGATCATAGCTGCAGCTGGCCCTGTAAGGAACCACCAGATGGGGCGGAATGCGGACAGGGCGAAGTTTTGCGACGACTCCGTGTCAAAAACGCAACCCTGTTTCAAGGAAGAGCTGGGTCGTCGAGCGACTGGAGGCCCCGCGGGCGGCCTCCTCGGCGTGCACCACGCCAATACCGATGAGCGCCCCGCCGGCCAGCAGGCGCGAGGCGCCGAGCTGAATGCTCCACCCGTCCAGTCCTGACGGCTCAGCTTCGCCGCGTGCGGCCTCAAACGCGTAGAGCCAGTCGCCGCGCTCATAGGCCAAGGCCGCGGATAGAGCCTCATAACGACCCTCGGCAAGGCCGTCATTGGATCGAAGCCAGCCAAGGCCTGCCGAAACGCCATTGCGCTCTCGAACAAGGCGCACCGACAGGACGACCGGATCGTCCAGCGCATCTGTAGCGGGATCGAAGCGCGGCGAGGCTTCACCCGCCGACATCGCGACCGACGCCGCCCAGCGCGCACCAGTCGAGCGCAGCCGTCGGTCAAAGGACAGGGCGAGTTCGGCGACCCGCTCAGCGAGGCCGGAACCGGCTGCGCAGGCGTCGACCCCGCACAGATCAGCCTGCGGCGTGAAACTGGCTGAGGCGCGAAAGCCGATCAGGCGCCGGCTGCGTACAGTCAGCTTCGCGGCCCGTCCTGACAATCCGTGTGCTGTATCGACCAGCATCAAGCCGGTTGAATCCGCCAGCGCCCCGTCAGCACGCATGAGGCGAAACGCGCCTGGCAGCTCCGCCGCTTCCAGGCGAGCGGCGCCGTCGCCGACACCGAGCACAGCTTCGCCCCAACCGGTTTTGATGAAGAGTTCAGCCGTTTCAACGCCGCCTCTGACGCTCGCCGGATCAAATTCGCCGCGCGATAGCCCGCTCAAGAGGCCCGGTTGGGTTGGCGCGCCGGCGACGGCGCGTGCCAGGCCGCGCCGACCGTTATCACGCTGGATGCGAGGCGAAAGACGGGCGCCATAGCGCAGCCCGTCCTGATTTATCGCCTCAGCCTCAATGCGCACGCTGATGTCGGCATAAGGCGCATCCTCGCGCGCCTCGCCATCACCCAGCGCCAGCAGGACGTCTGCATCAGCTTGAATCTGGATCGAAAACGGCCCGAGAGACGGCGCATCGGCCAGCAGGTCGGATGAGCCCTGAAGGGCGGATTGTTCAGAAAACGCCGGTGGGGCCGCTAGCGCCGCAACAAGGACGCCTATGAGAAGAGCGCCGTGCGCTGGCTGCATGCTCGCGGCCCCACCGATCGGCCCCGTCCCCCCGGACAGGCGTGGAGGAAAGCGGCGAGTTGGGTCGTCGGTCAAGCGGCTGAAGACAAATTGCGGCCAGCAAACGGCGCAGCTGTGACCGAAATGACACGAACATTGTCTGCGGCGGACCCTCTGGCCAGGCCGCGCGACCATGGTATAGAGGCATTATCCTTGCCGTTCCGCATTGGGCGGATGGCGATTTTCCGTTTTGTCCGGAGGTGACCTGCGATGCTCGCACGCCGCGCGGTTCTTTTCACCGTTGGTCTGGTTAGCGCTGCTGCGTTGACGGCCTGCAGCTCGAACGCCAATACCACTCAGGCCGAAGATAACGGCTTTCTGGGTATAGGGCGCATCCTTCCGGGCGGCGGAGACGGCGTAGTCGCCAACACGCCGGACGCCGGCATCGGAGTGAACACCTTCCTGTGGCGCGCCACGCTGGAGACGCTCTCCTTCATGCCACTGGAAGAAGTCGATCCGTTCGGCGGCGTGATCATCACCGACTGGTACGCCAACCCCGAGCAGCCGACCGAGCGCTTCAAGGCGACTGTATTCATTCTTGATAGCCGGCTGCGCGCCGATGCGCTTTCAGTGCAGCTTTTCAAGCAGGTGCGCGGTGAGGCTGGAGACTGGATGGACGCTGCTGTTGACCCGGCGACCCGCATCCAGATTGAAAACGCCGTGCTGACGCGCGCGCGCCAGCTGCGTATTTCTCAGCTCGACTGATCTTCAAGACCTGTGCGGTCGCGCGGACGCGCCTGGACCCGATGACGAACACGGCGTCGGCGCCGGCGTAAGCGCCGGCCCAGACCGATTGTGACGCCGATGAGCCGCTATAACCCCAGCCAGTCCGAGCCCCGCTGGCGCGCCGCCTGGGACCAAGCCGACAGCTTCAAGTCCGGAGCCGACCCGAGCAGGCCGAAATACTATGTGCTGGAAATGTTCCCTTATCCGTCCGGGCGCATCCATGTCGGCCACTCGCGTAATTACACAATGGGCGACGTTGTCGCGCGCTACAAGAAAGCGCGCGGCTTCGATGTTCTGCACCCGATGGGGTGGGATGCCTTCGGCCTTCCGGCTGAAAACGCCGCGCGCGAACGCAAGGTCAACCCACGCGACTGGACCTATGAGAATATTGAAGCGATGAAAGGCCAGCTTCAGCGCCTGGGCCTGGCCCTGGACTGGAGCAAGGAGATCGCGACCTGTGATCCTGAGTATTACAAGCACCAGCAGGCCATCTTCCTGAAATTCTGGGAGAAAGGCCTCGCCTATCGAAAAAGCGCCAAGGTCAATTGGGACCCGGTCGACAACACAGTCCTGGCCAATGAACAGGTCATTGACGGCAAGGGCTGGCGATCCGGAGCGCCTGTCGAACAGCGCGAGCTGGAACAGTGGTTCTTTAAGATCACCGACTATGCCGACGATCTGACCGACGGTCTGGAAGGACTGACCCGCTGGCCGGAAAAAGTCCGCCTGATGCAGCAGAACTGGATCGGGCGGTCGCGCGGCGCGCACGTGCGTTTCCCTGTTGCGAATGCAGCTGAGCATCTCGGCGCCGAAGCCGTGGCGCTCGGGGATAGGATCGAGGTCTTCACAACCCGGCCCGACACGCTGTTCGGCGCGGCCTTCCTGGCGCTGGCGCCGGACCACCCGATCACGCGCCACATTGCCCAGGACAATCCCGACATTGCAGCTTTCATACGACGCTGCGAGCAGATGGGAACGTCTGAGGAGGATATCGAGACTGCGCCCAAGCTCGGAGTGGATCTCGGGCTGCGCGTGAAACATCCGCTGGATCCCGATTGGGAGCTGCCGGTCTGGTCAGCCAACTTCGTGCTGTCGAGCTATGGCACGGGCGCGATTTTCGGCAGCCCCGCCGGCGATCAGCGCGATCTGGACTTCGCCCGCAAATACGATCTTCCGGTCAAGCCGGTCGTACTGCCCCCAGGTGCTGACGCCGCCACGCATACGATTGAGGATGAAGCCTTTACTGGCGTGGGCGTAGTTTACAACTCAGCTGAATGGCTAAACGGGCTGGAGACGCCTGAAGCGATTGAAACTGTGATCTCTAAGCTGGAGGAAGCCGGGCTGGGCGCCGGAGCGACGACCTTCCGCCTGCGCGACTGGCTGGTTTCGCGTCAGCGCTATTGGGGCTGTCCGATCCCGGTCATCCATTGCGAGAGCTGCGGCGCGGTCCCGGTCCCTGAAGACCAGCTTCCGGTTCGCCTGCCTGAAGACGTCAGCTTCGATCGTCCGGGCAACCCGCTCGATCATCATCCCAGCTGGAAGCATGTCGATTGCCCGCGTTGCGGTAAGCCGGCACGCCGGGAAACCGATACGCTGGACACGTTTGTGTGCTCCTCCTGGTATTTCGCCCGCTTCACCGCGCCGGTTGAAGATGCGCCCTTCGAAGCGGAGGCGGCCGCGCGTTGGCTTCCGGTCGATCAATATGTCGGCGGGATCGAGCACGCGATCCTGCACCTTCTTTATGCGCGCTTCTTCACCCGGGCGATGCGCGATTGCGGGCTTGTCGATCTGCCCAGCGGCGAGCCGTTCGAGGGCCTGTTCACACAGGGCATGGTGGTTCACGAGACGTATCGGGCCGAGGACGGGCGCTGGCTTCTGCCTGAAGATGTGGAGGAGCGCGACGGATCTGTGGTCGAAATCGCGACCGGGAAACCGGCCATACGCGGCGCGCTCGAGAAAATGTCAAAGTCCAAGAAAAACGTGGTGGATCTGGATCGTTTCATCGCTGATTTCGGCGCCGATACCGCACGATGGTTCGTTCTTTCTGATTCCCCGCCCGAGCGCGATGTCGAATATACCGAAAGCGGTGTTGAAGGCGTGTGGCGCTTCATTCAACGCGTCTGGTCGACCATTGACGCGCTTCCACTGTCCGAGACTTTGCCCAAACCCGTCACCCCCGCGGCTGGCGCAAAGGGGGAAGCGCTGGCGCTGCGGAAGACCGCCCACCGTTCCGTAGCCGAGGTGACCGACGCGATCGAAGGCTTTCGATTCAACAGCGGCGTTGCGAAGCTGCATGACTTCGCAAACGCCCTTCGCAAGACCGAGGGCTCCAACGCCGAGGGTATGCTGGCCGCGCGCGCCGAAGCGGCGGGCCTTCTGGCTCAACTCCTGGCGCCCTTCATGCCGCACCTGGCTGAAGAGATATGGGCGCGACTCGGCGGCGAGGGGCTGATTTGCGACGCCGCCTGGCCCGAGCCTGAGGCCGCACTCCTGGAAGACGAGACGGCGACGCTCCCGATCCAGGTCAACGGGAAGCGGCGAAGCGAGCTTGTCGTCGCCAAGGATGCGAGCCCTGACGAGGTTGAAGCCCTGGCGCGCAAAGATGAGCATGTAAAACGCGTGACGGATGGGCTTACAATCCGCAAAGTGATTGTGGTGCCCGGGCGCATCGTGAACGTGGTTGCGAATTAAACCCCGCCCTTCAAGATAAGGACGGGTCAGGAGGCCGACATGGCGAGCAGGCATATTCTCGCAGCAATGAGTGCGAGTGCGCTTTTCCTTCTGAGCGGCTGCGGCTTCCAACCGCTCTACGCCGGTCCGAACACCGCCGCCCTCTCGGCGATGGAGATCGAGGCCGGGCAATCCAGGATCGACTATCTGATCGAAGACGCCCTGGCCGGGGCCTTCGGCTCAACGGGGGGCCCGAGCCCTTATCGCCTAACCCTTGAGAGTCAGACACGGGAATTGCCGCTCGGCATTTCCGCTGCTGATCGCGCGACCCGCTATGCGCTTGAAGTGACAGTCGGCTATCGCCTTGAGTCAGGCGGAGAGGAAGTCAGCATCGGTCGGGTGAGTGATACCGCCTATTTCGATGCGCCGAACGAGGCTTTCGGGCTGATCGCTGCGCGCCGGGATGCCGAAACTCAAGCCGCTGAAGCCGTGGCGCGGCGTCTGTCGCGTCGCCTGGCGGCGGCGGTGAACGAAGACCAGCGCTGAACGGCGGGAATGGGTCGAAACCATGAAAGCGCGCGCCAATGAAGTGGATGCGCGGATCGCTCGACCGGACGCATCGGTTCAGATCTTTCTGATCTACGGGCCGGACCGCGGGCTGGTTCGTGAGCGGGCCGAACGCCTGGCCGGGACGCTCGTTGAAAACCCTGACGATCCGTTTGGCGTGACGCGGCTGTCAGATGAAGACATCAAGGCCGACCCGGCGGCGCTCGCCGATGCAATGGCGGCGCTCTCGCTCATGGGCGGTGACCGGCTGGTGCGCTTGCGGCTGTCGGGCGAGAGCGCCGCGACAACGAACTGGCTGAAAACCTTCATCGCCGGAGAGGCCTCCGCCGAGGCGCGCCTGATCATTGAGGCGGGCGATCTGAAAAAAAACTCCAAGCTGCGCAAGACCTGCGAGGATGCCAAGGCGTGCCTCGCCCTTCCCTGCTATGCCGATAACGCCCGAACCCTTCTGGAGCTGGCCGAACGCAGCTTTGAGGCCGAAGGCCTAACGCTTGCTCCCGATGCCCGGTCCTTGCTGGCGCCGCTGCTTGAAGGTGATCGGATGCTGGCGCGCGGAGAGATCGAGAAGCTTCTCCTGTTTAAAGGTCTGGCCACGCAACGCGGCGATGAACCCGCGACAATCACCCGTGAGGATGTGACCGCGATATCGGCGGCCGGTGCGGAAGCCGCCCTCGATCAGGCGATTGACCCGGCGCTATCGGGCGATCCAGCTTCGGCCGATCGCGGCTATGCGCGTGCGCTCGCCAGCGGAAGCAATGCGATTGGCGTTCTTCGGGCGCTGCAAAGAAAGATCGAGCAGATTGATCTGTTCCACAGCCTGGGGGCCAGTGATGCGGCCCTGGCGCGATCCGGGGCGCCGCGCTTTGGGCCGCCTGCCGACCGCTTCAAACAGATGGCCCGTCTCTGGTCGGGCGGCCGATTGGATCAGGCCCGCGCCATGGCGTTTAAGACCGAAAGAGACTGCAAACGCTCCGGTGCTCCGGTCGAGGCGCTCACGGGTGCGCTTCTACTCCGGCTTGCTCGTGCGGCGGCTCAGAGCCGTGGATAAGTAGAATACTCGATAATACTGAAATCAATCAGAGAAAACAGTTATCTGAATCACTGTTTCCACATTAACCCACAGCCTGGTCAGACCGTTTTCAACGCCGACGCCCTCGCCGACCATCCTCTTCAGGATCGTCGAGAATGAATAGGCGCGGATCAAGAGTGTCGCCAAGCCGGATGTCCTCGAAACGAAACTGGGTGAGCCCCCCCATCGCGTCGATCGCATACCAGCCGGTAAAAGCCATAGCCGAGACCGGCAAAGCCGGATCCGCATCGTCGAAAATCAGAGTGAGACGTCCCTCGGTTTCCCCCTCCGGGTCCTGCAGGGTGAAATACAGCACTCCATCAAAGCGGGCCGCATCGAGCACCGCTCCGCTATCGGCTAGATTCAGTGTCTCGCTCAGCAACCAGCGCATGGGCGTGGACCGGATGGGACCGCGTTCAACGGTTTCAAGCGCGGTGTCCGCGATCGCAACCGTGCTCCCATCGGCAACGATCAGGATCGGGCTCGGTGCGTCATACTCGAAACGAACCCGCCCCGGTCGATCCAGCCAGAAATCACCGGTCAGCGGAACATTGTCCGGGCCGACCTGAGTAAAGCGCGCCGCAACGGTCTGCAGGCCGGTCAGATAAGCCTCCACACGTTCGATTTCCTGCATCACTGTCCGCTCAGGAGCGTCAGGCTCGATCCTGGCGAAATCCTCTGTATCAGGAGATTCAGCCGGCGCATCGACTTCCTGAGACGGATCAGAGACGGGGAGGACATCGGTCACCGGGCCAGTCTCCGGTTCAGGATCCAGCGGGGCGGACGCGCTGTCCGGAACGGGCGCAGCAGCGATCTCCTGCGCCAGAATTGAAGCGAAGGGGCTTGAGGCCGGGCCGGCGAGCGAAGTCGCAGCGGAAAGAAGAAGCAAGGTCAGCATCATACAGCGAGCATCACAGTGGAATACGGCGCACTGATGGCGCCGGCATTCATATTGCGTTTAGAATTCAGAGCGCTACAGCTAGGCAAGCCTAGTAAGCGCCGGACCCCGAATTGAGGCGTCGGCATAAATCGTCCAGTTGATCGAGGCTCGAATACCGCACGCGCAGCTCGCCGGCCTCACCGTCATGTCGGATTTCCACATCCAGCCCCAATCGCTCAGCCAGGTCTGCCTCCAGCGCGCGGGTATCGGCGTCTTTCTCTGGCAAGGGCGAGGATCGCGGACGCGGTTTTCCGCCTCCGGAAGTTTTCCGCGCTTCAGCCTCGGTGGCTCGAACCGAAAGACCCTCAGCCAGGATGCGCCCAACCAGCGCCTCGGGATCCGGAGCGCTCGCCGCCGCGCGGGCGTGGCCGGCGGTGATGTCGCCGCGCTCAAGATGATCGATGATGGCTTGCGGAAAGTTCAGCAAACGCAGCGTGTTGGCAACGTGAGTCCGCGATTTTCCGATGGCGCGCGCAATCTCTTCCTGGGTATGGCCAAACGCCTCAACAAGTTGGCGAAAGGCCCGGGCTTCTTCAACCGCGTTCAGGTCTGCGCGCTGGACATTCTCCACGATGGCGATTTCAAGGGTTTCGCGATCGGTGAACTCGCGAACAATGCAGGGCACCTCGTGCAGGCGGGCCTTCTGAGCGGCGCGCCAGCGTCGTTCGCCAGCGACGATCTGGAACCGGTCTGCTCCGGGCAAAGGTCGCACCAGAATAGGCTGCAACACGCCTTTATCGCTGATAGATGCCGCCAGATCGTCCAGTTCAGATTCACCAAAGCTCCGCCGCGGCTGGTCCGGGTTGGCTTCAATCAGCTCAACCGGCAGCGCGCGAACGCCTGAACGCTCATCACCAGAGTCGATTGAAGCCGGCGCCTCGTCCTGCTCACCCAGCAGAGCGGACAAGCCCCGGCCAAGGCCGCGCTCTTGAGCCCGCGAGGGGCGCGAAGCGTCTCGCTCATCGCTCATGACGGGCTCACGCCGGCGCCAGGGCGGCCTGGCGCTCCTGTTTGACGACCTCACGGGCCAGATCAATATAAGCCTGCGCTCCCGAGCACTGAAGATCATACAGCAAGACCGGCTTTCCGAAGGACGGGGCTTCGGAAACGCGGACATTGCGCGGGATCATGGTCTGATAGACCTTATCGCCAAAATGCGACCGAACGTCCGCAGCAACCTGGCCTGAGAGATTATTCCTCTTATCGTACATTGTGAGCACAACACCTTGTATATCAAGGTTTTTATTGAGATTGCCCCGAACAAGATCGATCGTTCGCATCAGCTGGGAAAGGCCCTCCAGCGCGAAGAACTCGCACTGCAGCGGAACCAGCACTGAATCTGATGCCGTCATCGCATTGACGGTCAGAAGGTTCAGCGAAGGCGGGCAGTCGATCAGAATGTAATCACACCCAGCGCCTTTCGCACTCAGCGCCCGGCGGAAGCGCTCAATCGCATGGCGAAGCCGGTATGACCGGCGCGGCGCGCTCGCCAGCTCCAGCTCGGCGCCGGACAGATCCACGTCCGACGGAATGATGGAGAGCTGCGGCACCGCCGTGGGGATCAACGCGTCCTCAAGCGGGCGCTCATTGACCAGAACATCATAGGAGGTCGCCTTGCGATCACTCAGCGGAACGCCGAGCCCGGTTGAGGCATTGCCCTGCGGATCAAGGTCTAGGACCACGACCTCTTTTCCGATTGCGGCCAGAGCGGTCGCCAGATTGATGGCCGTCGTAGTCTTTCCGACACCGCCCTTCTGATTGGCGATGGCGATAACTTTCGGAGGGGACGGATCAGCGGACACGGGCAAGCCTTTCAATGCGGAGGATAGCCGCCTCCCGGGCGGTCAGACTGGGTATGACCTCAACCTCGAAGGTCCAGCTTTTGCGGGCGGCGGTCAATTCCTCTTCATGCGCCCGACCCTTGGGTAGGAGCGCAATCGCGCCGTTTTCCACAAACGGATGAAGGTAGTCAAAGAGACGATCAAGGCTCGCGACAGCGCGCGCCGTTACCACGTCATAGCGGGTCGTAAGGTCCAACGATTCTGCGCGCACCGACAGCACGCGAGCCGGGGCGTCGGTCACAGCGACGGTTTCCTCGATAACACGCGCCTTCTTGGCGATGGATTCCACCATCACCACCTCACCGCCTGGAACGGCCCGATCAAGCAGGCCGAGTGCAATGGAGACGCCGGGAATACCGGCGCCGGATCCGATATCCAGCCAGCGTACGCCGTTCGGCGCCGACTGAATCAGCTGAAAACCATCATAGGCATGGCGCCGCCAGAAGTCGCTGAGCGTTGAACGTCCGACGAGGTTGAGCTCGCCATTGCGGCGTTCGAGCAACGCCCGCCAGGCCTCGAAGCGGCGCAGTGTTTCACGTGAAACACCTGTCGCCGCCTGAAACGCCTCGGCGTCAAAATGCTCACGATCATATATGGCTGGCAGAGCCATCCTAGCCCGCCGCCTTGGCCGCTCCGCGCTTCAACCGCGCGAGCAAGGCGGTCAGCGCACCAGGCGTGACGCCCTCGATACGACCGGCCTGGCCGAGCGTGGCGGGACGGACCGCCTCCAGCTTCTGACGCGCCTCGTTGGACAGGCCGCCAACCGAGCCATAGTCGAATCCGACGGGAATACGTACGCCCTCATCCCGGCGGAATGCCAGGATGTCGGCCTCCTGACGGTCAAGATAGCCATGATAGACCGCGTCAATCTCGATCTGGCCCTTCACTTCTTGGGAAAAGTCTGAGAGCTCCGGCCACACCCGCTGCAGGTCGCCAAATTCGGTGTCGGGGTATGAAAGAAGCTCCAGCGCGGATCGGCGCTTTCCATCCTCGTTCACCGCCAGACCCGCTCGACGCGCCTGTGTCGGGGTCAGGGTGAGCGACCGCACGGCTTCGCGCGCCGTCTGCAACTCACTTCGCTTGGCCGCCCAGGCCGCCGAGCGACGCGAGCCGATCAGCCCGGCGCGCTCACCGATATCGGTGAGACGCTGATCGGCGTTGTCGGCGCGGAGTGTGAGGCGGTATTCCGCTCGAGAGGTGAACATCCGGTAGGGCTCGGTAACACCACACGTGATGAGATCATCGATCATAACACCGATATAGGCCTGCGAACGGTCGAGAATGAACGGTTCAGCGCCTGAGTCTGCACGGCGCGCCGCATTCGCGCCAGCCATGAGACCCTGAGCCGCCGCCTCTTCATACCCGGTCGTGCCATTGATCTGACCGGCCAGCCAAAGGCCTGGCAGAGCGCGGACCTCCAGCGTGGCGGTCAGTTCACGCGGATCGACATAATCATACTCGATGGCGTAGCCGTGGCGCTTGACCACAACCTCTTCCAGCCCCGGGATTGTGCGCAGGAAAGCATCCTGAACATCAGCAGGCAGCGAAGTGGAGATGCCATTCGGGTAGATGGTATCGTCATCAAGACCCTCCGGCTCCAGGAAGATCTGATGATTATCGCGATCAGCGAACCGAACCACCTTGTCCTCAATCGAGGGGCAATAGCGCGGGCCACGACCGGAAATCGCCCCGCCATAGACGGCGGATTGATCAAGATTGGCCGCAATGATCCTGTGCGTGGCCTCCACCGTGCGTGTGACGCCGCAGGCGATCTGGGGAATCTCAATCCGATCGGTGAGAAATGAAAACGGGACGGGCTGATCATCAGCCGGCTGCATGTCCATTCCATCCCACTTGATCGAGCGTGCATCGAGGCGCGCCGGGGTGCCGGTTTTCAGACGACCCATTTTCAGACCGAGACTGTAGAGCCGATCCGACAAGCCGATCGCCGGCGCCTCTCCATCGCGGCCAGCCGGAATACGGTCCGCGCCGCGATGAATCACGCCCTTGAGGAAAGTGCCGGTGGTCAGAACGATGCTCGGCGCGCGATAGGATCGCCCTTCGCCATCAATCACCCCGACGCAGCGACCCTTCTCCACCACCAAATCCTCGGCGGCGCAGGCGAGAATGTCGAGACCGTCCTGCTCAAGGACCGCCTTTTGCATCGCTTCGCGATAGAGGCGTCGGTCGGACTGGGTCCGTGGGCCCCGCACAGCCGGGCCCTTTGATCGGTTGAGCATGCGGAACTGAATGCCGGATGCGTCGGCGATCCGGCCCATCAACCCGTCAAGCGCATCCACTTCACGCACGAGATGGCCTTTCCCGAGCCCGCCAATCGCAGGATTGCAGGACATCTCGCCAATCGTTTCGAAGCGGTGCGTTAAAAGCAGGGTCGCCGCACCATAGCGCGCCGCAGCGCTCGCAGCTTCGCAGCCCGCATGGCCGCCGCCGATCACGATGACGTCCCAGGATGATCTGGCGAGGGTGCGCGGGTTCAGCAACATCAAGCTTGGGTCCAAGGCTGAAGGGTACGATCAAGGAGGCTGGGTAAATAAGGATAAGCGGGTCCTGAGTCGAGGCCCCGCAGGTCGGCAGGATCCTCTTGCTATTTTCCAATGCAGAATTGGCTGAAGACGCGGTCAAGCACATCCTCGACATCCACGCCCCCGGTCAGACTCGCTAGGGCGCGCGCTGCGATATGGGCTTCAGCGCCCGCGAGCTCAGCCTGGCCGGACAAGTGAGCTTGCGCGCGAACCAGCGCATCATGGGCCGTCTCGACAGCATGGCGATGCCGGGCCCTCGACAGAGCCGGGGTTTCTCGGACTGAAAGACGCTTCAATACCTGCTGGTCAATCCAGTCACTAAGCTCAGCGAGACCGTCCCCCGTCTTCGTTGAAACAAAGAAATAATTAGGCCAGTTCACGTCATTGAGCGTCCCCAGATCGCACTTGTTGAACACCAGTGCATCGCCGGTCTTCAGGTGGGGCTCAACCGCTCGCAATGTTTCACGTGAAACATCGACCACACCCAGACGCAGATCCGCCGTCTCGGCTCGCGCCAGGGCGCGCCTCACGCCTTCAGCCTCCACCTGATCGACCGCTCGCCTCAATCCGGCCGTGTCTGCAAGTATAATAGGGAAGCCGCTGCGAACCTGACGCACCTCCACAACATCACGTGTCGTGCCGGGGATCTCCGTAACAATCGCTGCGTCTCGCTGAGTGAGTGCATTGAGCAGGGAGGATTTACCCGCGTTCGGCTCGCCAATCAGAGCGATCGTGAAACCTTCACGGACTCGCTCGCCGCGCCGATCATCATCGAGATGCTCGGCCAGCTCCGCGATCAGCGCGGCCAGCCCGGACCCGGCAGTGGACGCAAGCGCGTCCGGCACATCACCTTCATCAGGAAAATCAATCTCGCCTTCAATCGCTGCGAGGATATCGATCAATCGATCGCGCCACTGCTCATAAAGCCGCCGCAGCGCGCCTGACATCTGGGCGAGGGCCTGCGCGCGCTGGCCTTCCGTCTCCGCGTCAATCAGATCAGCCAGGCCTTCCGCCTCGGTGAGATCGAGCTTTTCATTCTCAAACGCCCGCCGGGTGAACTCACCCGGTTCAGCCGGGCGAAGGCCGAGCTCAGCAAGCCGCGCACTCACCGCAGCAATGACGGCCCCCCCGCCATGCAGGTGCAGCTCGATGCTATCCTCTCCGGTAAAACTGCGCGGCCCAGCGAACCAGAGCGCGAGAGCCTCGTCCAGAGCCACGCCGCCCTCATCGCGAAGCTTGCGCAGCGCCGCCCGACGCTCCGGCGGCAGACGCTCGCCAGTCAGGGCCCGAAGCGTGGAGCCAGCCAGCGGTCCTGACACGCGCATGACCGCAATTCCCGCACGACCGGGCGCGCTGGCCAGAGCAAAGATGGTATCGGTCATGAGGCTGGAATGGGTGCGAAGCTAGCGTTCAGAACCTGGCGTAGCGGCCGTGTTCATCATGGACATGAATTGCTTCTGCCACTCTCCGCCCATCGACATCCATGAGCGCATGAGTGCTTCCGGTTCAAGGGCGTCGAGGTTGGCGCTCATCCGCGATTTCATCTCCTCGACAAGCTGATCGTTCAACGGCGTGACGTCGGGCAAACCGAAAAAGCTGCGCGCCTCAACCGGGGTGCAATCGATATTGATATTGACCTTCATCTCCGCCTCGTTTGTTCTCGCGCTGAAAAGACACCGCCTGAACCGAAGACCATAGGCTGAACCCGGCAGGCTCGCCAGAGCGCCAACACCTGCCACATTCTGGAGTGCCCGACATGCAAGGACATGAAACCACCATAGCCGGCCCGGACGGCAGCTTCATGGCGTATCAGGCCGGATCCGGTCCCGCCATCATCGTCATCCAGGAGATATTCGGGGTGAACGCCGTCATGCGCGGAATCTGTGACGACTTGGCCCAGAAAGGTTTCACCGCCATCTGTCCAGACCTGTTCTGGCGCATCGAGCCAAGGATCCAGCTCACTGACCAGACCGAGGACGAGTGGAAACAGGCTTTCGACCTGTTCGGAAAGTTCGATGCTGACGCCGGCGTTCTCGACATCGCCGCGACCATCGCCTCAGCCCGACGCGCGGGCGCTGAAAAGGTTGGCGCGGTCGGCTACTGCCTGGGCGGGTTTCTCGCTTACCTGACCGCCTGCCGCACCGACGCAGACGCAAGCGTCGGCTATTACGGGGTCAATATTCAAACCCGGCTGGATGAGGCGGCCGAGCTGACCCATCCGCTTATGCTGCATATCGCCGGACAGGATGAATATGTCCCCGCTGAAGCGCAAAATCAGATCCGGGAGGCGCTCAGAGATCACCCTCAGATCACCCTGCATCACTACCCCGAACGCGATCACGCCTTCGCCCGGATCGGGGGCGCACATTATCACGCGACTGATGCCGCCAACGCGAATGCGCGTACGCTCGACTTCTTTAAAATCCACCTCAGCTAGGACTTCGCCCTGATGCGCTTCGCTCCCGCCGCCCTTCTGACCTGCGCCCTCGCCCTTGGCGCCTGCAGCCAGCCGCCCCTTGATCCAGACCGGAATCTGGAAGCCGAAGCGATCGCCGCCCGCTGGCTGGAGGATGTTTCCCTGCCGGCGCTTCTGGACTGCGCTCGCGAAAGCAATGCGACTTTCCTTCAGGCCCACCGCGCCGGGCCGCGCACGGGCTATGCGGAAAACGCACTGTCCACCATCCGCGCCTCGCTTGAGGACGGGGCGCTCTTTGTCGAACTCGACGTCATCGAAACCGGTGATGGCGCACTAATCCTGATGCATGATCGCACGCTGGACCGCACCACGACCGGGACGGGCCCGGTCACGGACGCCACGCTCGCCGAGATACAGGCGCTCAGCCTGGAAGACGCAGAAGGCCATCCGCTGGCCGAGGCGCCCCCCACGCTCGCCGAAGCTCTGGCGCTGCTGGATGGGATCGGGTTTGCGATGCTCGACCTGAAGGGCGTCAGCGAGCGCCACATCGTTGAGGCGGTGCGCGAAGCCGATGCGCTCGATCGCGTGATCCTCATCGCCTATACCGGCGATCAGGCCCTTGCGATGCACCAGGCGGCGCCCGAAGCCTTGATCTCGGTCGGGCTGCGGGATGATCGCGATCTTGAGCGGCTGACCAATGCCGGGGTCGACGAAAACCAGATCCTCGCCTGGCTTGGCCTCGGGCAGGGCGGAGAGCCGGCCTTCGATGAAAGCCTCGCCGAGCGCAGCATTGAAACCAGCTTTGGCGATTTCCGCGCCGAGCGCGAAGGGCAGATCGACTATATCGCCATGAAGGATGCTGGCGCTGAAGTGATCAGCGTGGACAATGTTCCCGCCGCCGCCCGCGCCCTGCGCGCAGGTCAGCAGGCGCGAGGCGTGCTGGCGAGCTGTCCTGCGGCGCGGATGCGCGAATAGAGTGTTTCACGTGAAACCGGCCCGCTGGCCAAGGCTTCAGTCCGCGCTCGCTGTCCGCCAGGCCGGGCGCTCGGCGATACGCGACCAATAGGCCTGCACCGCGTCCGGCGCATCGCTCAGCGCCTTCATGATCTTCAGCAGAAACAACATGTAGCCGACCGACAGATCCGCCGCCGTGAAGCGATCACAGGCGAGCCATTCACGCCCGTCGAGCCCCCGCTCGGCGATATGGTTTAGATGCTTGTCGATCTCTGTCTTGGACCATTTGGCGATGCCGGGATTACGCTGGGCTTCCGGAAGAAGCGCGGAGTGCCCCAGAAACAGATTCACGCACATGGATAGCGACGCCTCGCCATAGTGCAGCCATTCCAGATAGCGCGCATAATCGGGCTCATCGGGCGTCGCGCGAAGCGATGTCGGTCCGTATACGGACGTCAAATAATCCACCATGGCGTTCGACTCCAGAATGAGCACCCCATGATCGGTCATGGCCGGAACCTTCTGCAGCGGATTGATTGCCCGGAACGCCTCGCCCCCGACATCGCCATGATTGAAGGCGGGGCGCTCCAGCCGGTACGGAAGGCCCATCTCTTCCAGACACCATCGCACCCGAACCGAGCGGGACCGGGGTGCATGATAAAGCGTGATGTCGGGGGACGGGTTGGTCATGGGGAGCTCCAAAAGCGATACTCGCGGCAAAAATGTCCGCCCAAGTACCTGCAAAACCGATACGCTTTACACTTCCGCTAGACACCTCACCGCGGTCAATAGAAGCTTGCTAAGATTGTCTGTAACGAGGCGCTGAATGGTCAAAGTGGTCCTTTCCCAACGTGCGGACAGCGGGTACGACGACGTAACAGGGCGACTCTACCACTTCCCGGAACAGTATTTCCGCGCCGCCCAAGACGCGGTCGGTGATGCCTGCCTGTTCTACGAGCCACGCCGGAGCGAACCCGGAAAGCCCCCGGGAAGGCAGGCTTACTGGGCGGTAGCGACGATCAGATCTGTCTATCCAGATCCAAAGCGGCCGCGACTTTACTACGCGGCGCTCGACCACTTCCTACCATTCCTAAACCCTGTCCCTTTCCGCAGGTCAGACGGGAAATACTGGGAGAGCAAACTCGACCGTGGAGATGGGGCGGTCAGCAAAGGCGCAATGGGCCTTTCAATTCGCAGAATCCCCGACTCTGAGTTCTCGATGATCTGGGCTGCCGGTTATTCGAGCGATCTCACCGACGACGGGTCACAGTTTCCAGATGACACCGCGGCATTTCATTTGGGCATGGCGGAGGAGCAAGCGTCATTCGACAGACCGGTAATCCAGCAGCTCACTAACCGCCCATTTCGTGACCGTATCTTCGCAAAACAGGTTCGAGAGGCTTACAATGCGCGTTGTGCAGTGACTGGACTCAAAATCATTAATGGCGGAGGGCGCGCTGAGATGGAAGCGGCTCACATCCAGCCAGTGTCAGCTGAAGGGCCTGATTCGGTGCGCAACGGCGTCGCCCTATCTCGCACCGTCCACTGGATGTTTGATCGCGGCCTAATCAGTATCGACGATGACTTCAGACTCCTGTCCGCACGGAGCAAACTCCCTGAAGGAGTTGAGCGCCTCTTCGACCCAAGTGGTCATGTCAGTGTCCCAGACGCGGAGCATGCCCGCCCGAATCCCGCCTTCCTCCGGTGGCACAGAGAGCACTGCTTTAAAGGATGAAAAATGCCTGATGAATTCAAACATTGGCGGAATGGGGCGAACTCAAGACTTCTAGATAGATACGCCATAACCCTAACCGATGTCGGCGTAGAAGACGCCGATCTTCAGCGCTGGTTAGGAAACGGCAGCGATCCGGAAGATTGGGTAACCTTCATCGGAAACAAGTTTGACCTAACCGAGAAGCAAACCGGCATCTACGTGCCCCAAGCCCTCTAATCCGCATCCATTTTCAGCGCCGCGATGAAGGCTTCCTGTGGGATTTCCACGCGGCCGAACTGGCGCATTTTCTTCTTGCCGGCCTTCTGCTTGTCCAGAAGCTTGCGTTTACGGGTGGCGTCGCCGCCATAGCATTTCGCGGTCACGTCCTTGCGCAGGGCAGACAGGGTTTCGCGCGCGATCACGCGGCCCCCAATGGCGGCCTGGATCGGAATTTTGAACATGTGGCGCGGGATGAGGTCTTTGAGCTTCTCGCACATGGCCCGCCCGCGCATTTCCGCCCGCGAGCGGTGCACGATCATCGAGAGTGCGTCGACCGGTTCTTCATTGACCAGAATCGACATTTTCACCAGATCGTTCGGGCGGTAATCCACGAACTGATAGTCAAAGCTTGCATAGCCCTTGGTGACGGATTTCAGCCGGTCATAGAAGTCGAACACGACCTCGTTCAGCGGCAGCTCATAGATCACCATGGCGCGCGAGCCGGCATAGGTCAGCTCCTGCTGAATGCCGCGCCGGTCCTCGCACAACTTCAGCACCCCGCCCAGATATTCGTCGGGCACCAGGATGGTCGCCTTGATCCAGGGCTCTGAAATGGAATCGATCTTCACAGGGTCGGGCATGTCCGCCGGGTTATGCATCTCGATCACTTCGCCGTCCGTCATCGCCATCTTGTAGACGACCGAGGGCGCAGTGGTGATGAGATCGACATTATACTCGCGTTCAAGCCGCTCGCGGATCACCTCCAGATGGAGCAAACCCAGAAAACCGCAACGGAAGCCGAAGCCAAGCGCAGCGGAGGTTTCCATCTCGAAGCTGAACGAGGCGTCATTGAGCGCAAGCCGCTCCACCGCATCGCGCAAATCCTCAAAATCGTTGGAATCCACGGGAAACAGACCGCAGAACACAACCGGGACCGCCGGTTCAAAGCCGGGCAGAGGCTCCATCGTCGGGCGTTTTTCCTCGGTGACGGTGTCGCCGACGCGGGCATCGCGCACCTGTTTAATCGAGGCGTTCAGGAAGCCGATCTCGCCCGGGCCCAGCGCATCCACGGTCTGCTTGGCTGGGCGAAACACGCCCACGCCATCCACGCCATAGCTGGCGCCGGCGCCCATCAGGCGCACGCGCTGACCCTTCTTCAGCGTGCCTTCAATGACACGCACCAGGCAGATGACCCCCAGATAGGGGTCATACCAGCTGTCCACGAGCAGCGCCTTAAGCGGCGCCTCGGGGTCACCGGCCTCAGGCGGGGGCAAATCGGTGACGATGGCTTCAAGCACGTCTTCAATGCCGATCCCGGTTTTCGCCGAGATGGGAATCGCGCCATCCGCCTCAATGCCGATAACATCCTCGATCTGGGCCTTGACCCGGTCCGGATCGGCGGCGGGAAGATCGATCTTGTTCAGGACCGGCAGGATTTCCAGATCGACATCGATCGCCTGATAGACATTGGCCAGCGTCTGCGCCTCCACGCCCTGGCTGGCGTCGACCACCAGAAGCGCGCCCTCGCAGGCATAGAGCGAGCGGGAAACCTCGTAGGCGAAGTCGACATGGCCGGGCGTGTCGATCAGATTGAGCGCATAGGTCTCACCATCCCTGGCCGTATAGCTCAGGCGCACGGTCTGCGCCTTGATGGTGATCCCGCGCTCGCGCTCCAACTCCATATTGTCGAGCACCTGCTCCTTCATTTCACGGTCGGTCAGGCCGCCCGTGAACTGAATCAAGCGGTCAGCCAGCGTCGACTTGCCGTGGTCGATATGCGCGATGATGGAGAAATTTCGGATGCGGTACGGATCGATGCTCATGGCGCGGGAGGTAGCACTGCGCACGACGCCCGCCAAGCCGCAAGAGTGAGCGAGAAGCTCCAGGCTGTCTATTCGGCCAGCCGGACGAGATCATGCGGCCCGCGAACCGTGGCGAGACGTTCGTTCAAATCGACCGCACGCGGCCCCTGGGAAGTGTTTTCCACTCGCCAGAGATCGACATAGCCGAGCCGGCGACCGGGGCCTGACCGCAAGTGAAAGGTCGCAACCGCCAGAGAGTCTCCGTCCGCGTCAAAAATCGCATCCTCAGGCAGCACGCCTTCGAAGAAAACCTGATCGCCTGCAGCCTGAAGCGCGCCGGTATCAGGGTCCAATGAGACCAAAGACAGCGAGGAGCGGTTCCGGCCCGGCCAGAGGGCCAGAAGCGGATTATCCGGCAGATAGGTCCGGCGCATATTCACCGCCGCGATCAAGGCCCCGTCCGGCGAGATATCAAAGCCTTCCGGGCTCAGCCCAATCACCAGACGATCGGCGATATCGGCCGATCCATCCTGATGCACCCGCACCGAAGACAGATGCCCGCGCGGCTGAATGAGCAGGCTCAACCCGCGCGCATCGCCCCATCCGGTGTCGGTGATGACGTAGTGACGCCCATCCGGCGTCCATTTTCCAACCGACCATTGCTCGCCAACGCGAAGCGCCTCGCTTGTCTGAGAAAGGCTGAAAGGGTTGCCATTTCCGTCGCGTTCAACCCGGTAGATGACGAGATCCTTGTTGGCGATATTGGCGGCGATCAGGTCATCGACCGGGCTCCAGATCAAGCCATTAAGCCCGTCTTCGCCCTGCTCAAAGCCACCAAGATCGATGTCAGCGCGTACAACCCGCCCAGGCGCGCCTTCCTCGCTGAGGGCGACGAAGGCGACCTCAGCTTCCGGATCGCGTGTTGCGACGATCAGCCAACGCCCGTCGGGAGAACGCGATACCGATTCCGGACTCGGGCCGACATCAGCTTGGCCGATCTCGACGAAACGGTCCGCTTCCACCCGATAGGCGATCAGTGTTTGACCGGCGGGGAAGTCTTCATAGACGTTCTGAACAGCCTCGATTCCCGGCATCGATCCCCGGGTTTCCACCACATAGACGGTTCGGCCGTTCGCGCTCGCCTCGATGACGTGCGGCCAGGAGATCACCGAATTAGATGCAGGCGCACGATCAAGTTCGACCAGGCGGCCTGAGCGCTCTTCGATCAGGATGACGCTGTCTGCACCTTCTGCGGCGTCAAGCGGCTCCAACCGGCCATCGGCATAGGCGGAGGCGACCATGTCGGCATCCGCAACCGCCGCAATCCGCCCATCAAAACTCTGCGCACTCGTTCCAGCGCTCAGGGCCCCCGCCACTGCGCCCACTATCCAAACTCGCATAACGATTTTCCCAAACTAAAAGCATCATTTTAGATAAGGGCGCAGACAACGAAAGGCAAGGCCAGACCAGCGAGAAACTATGAAGACCCGGTTTGCAGACCCGCCCAGGCACCGATAAGGCTGAGATCATGACACTGGACGAGTTCCGCTCCCGCCGCGCTGAACAAAAGCGCGAGGCCATACTGAGCGCCGCTGCAACGCGCTTTATTGATAACGGCTATGACGCCGCCACGATCGAGGCGATCGCTCGCGACGCTGAGGTAAGTACGGCGACGGTTTACAGCTATTTCGGATCAAAGGCTGAGCTCTTCGCCGCCGTCATCGAACGCGCGGCGGAGGTGATGCGGATCAAGCCGTTTCCCGACCTTCAAAGTGCGGCCCGCACCTATTCCGATCTGGTGGCGAGCCCGCAGTTGCGCGGCCTGATGCGCCTGATCATCGCAGAAAGCGGGCGATTCCCCGAGCTCGGCGAAGCCTTGTTCGAACGCGGCAAAGCCGCAGTCTACGAAGCGTTCAGCCATGCCTTCGAAGCCGAGGCCAGAGCGGGTCGGATCGCACCGCAGGAAGACTGGACCCTGGCGGCGAGCCAGATCACCGGCATGATCGGTCAGAGCGTGCTCATGCCTTGGCTGATCACCGCCCGGGATCCAGTCCGGGACCGCTACGAAGTCGCGGACGCTGCCGCCGCCATCTTCCTTAAAGAATGAATTTCGACAGATCGGCAGAGTTCGCGAGCTCGCCGACGCGATCCTGCACATAGTCGGCATTCACCGTCACCGTCTCGCCCGAGCGATCTGGCGCGGTATAGCTCACCTCTTCGACGAGGCGCTCCATGATGGTGTGGAGCCGGCGTGCGCCGATATTCTCAACGCTGGCATTCACCTCAGCAGCGAAGTCAGCGATCGCATCGATCGCGCATTCCTCAAAAATCAGCTCAACGCCTTCAGTCTTCATCAGGGCGGAGTATTGCCGGGTCAGGCTGGCCTCAGGTTCGGTGAGAATGGCCTTGAAGTCATCACGCGTAAGGGCGTTCAGCTCCACGCGGATCGGCAGGCGGCCCTGCAGCTCAGGCAAGAGGTCGCTGGGCTTGGCCGAATGGAAGGCGCCGGATGCGATGAACAGCATGTGGTCAGTTTTCACCGGGCCATGCTTGGTGGCCACTGTCGCGCCCTCGATCAGCGGCAATAGATCGCGCTGAACGCCCTCGCGGCTGACATCGGCCCCGCGCGCATCGGAGCGCGCTGACACCTTGTCGATCTCGTCCAGAAAAACGATGCCCTCATTTTCAGCCAGCCGAATCGCATCGGCCTGGATCTGGCTCTCATCGAGAAGCTTATCCGCCTCCTCCGCAAGCAGAGGCTCATACGCGTCCTTCACGCTCATCCGGACCGATTTGCGCCGACCGCCAAAGCCTTTGCCCAGGAGATCAGACAGGTTGATCATCCCAGCGCCGCCGCCCGGCATACCGGGAATGTCGAGATTCTTCAGCGGCGAGGCGTCATCGGCGATTTCGATCTCGATTTCCTTGTCATCAAGCTCACCGGAGCTGAGCTTGCGCCGGAAGCTCTCACGCGTGGATGATCCGGCGCCGGGTCCGACCAGAGCGTCAAGCACGCGTGCTTCAGCCGCCTCATGAGCCTTCGCCTTGACCGCCTCGCGCCGGGCGTCCCGCACCAACCCGATCGCGACCTCGACCAGATCGCGCGCAATGGAATCCACATCGCGGCCGACATAACCCACCTCGGTGAATTTCGTCGCTTCAACCTTCAAGAACGGAGCGCCGGCGAGCTTGGCCAGGCGACGTGAAATCTCGGTCTTGCCGACACCAGTCGGGCCGATCATCAGGATGTTCTTCGGCGTCACCTCTTCACGCAGACCCGCCGCGAGCTGTTTGCGGCGCCAGCGATTGCGCAGGGCGATCGCCACAGCTTTCTTGGCATCCGCCTGCCCAACAATGTGCCGGTCAAGCGCGTGGACGATTTCGCGAGGAGATAGATCGGTCATGAAGGATCAAGGCTCTCAAAAATCTGATCGACCTCATGTAGGCTGAAGATCGCTTCGCTGAAAGCCTCGCCCTGTTATAGACGATTTGAGCCGCCATGACCGATACGCCCCGCCCCCGCTTCCACATCGCCTTTCCGGTCCACAGCCTTGAAAGCGCGCGACGCTTTTATGGCGAGCTGCTGGGGTGTGCGATGGGCCGGCAGAGCGAGCACTGGATCGATTTCAACCTGATGGGTCATCAGATCGTCGCGCATCTAGCACCCGAGGAATGCGGCGAGGCGTCACGCAACGCAGTGGACGGCAAGTCCGTTCCGGTGCGCCATTTCGGTCTGATCCTAGAGTGGGATGCGTTCGACGAACTCGCCGCACGCCTGAAGCGCGCCGGCGCGGATTTCATCGTTGATCCTTACGTGCGCTTCGCTGGAAAGCCGGGAGAACAGAAAACCCTGTTCGTCCGGGACCCAAGCGGAAATGCACTCGAGTTCAAGGCCTTCAAGGATGATACGATGGTGTTCGAGACGGACGGTCGCATGTTCGACTGACCATCGGCGAGAAAGCCGCCGCGCCGAACAGGGCCAGCGCCCGTTCCACACCCCTGACATGAGCCACGACCTGACCGGTCGCGTTTTCGATCACGATCATCCAGTCCGATCCGCCCGCTTCGATCCGATAGGCCTGCACCTGCATCGCGTCCGCCTCCGCATATGGACCAGCCGCACACCTACAGTCCGCAGCCCTAAGATGGCGCACGATAAGACCCCGCTATAAAGGCCACGCTAAGAAGCGTCGTTAATTCGGCCAGAAAACCGCCGCCGGCTCGGAAATTGATGGGCGCATGCCTGTGAATTTGAGTCCCCGAACGCTGAAGACCGCCCTAAGTTCGGTTTCAACCGTATTGGCCAGACACAATGACCGGGGAAGCTTGAGCCCATGAGCACGCAGAAATTCGACGTCATCATCTATGGCGCCACCGGTTTTACCGGTCGGCTTGTCGCTGAATATCTCAACCAGCATTATGGCAAGGATGTCAGCTGGGCCATGGCGGGACGATCCGCTGACAAGCTCGCATCCGTGCGTGATGAAATCGGCGCTCCGGCTGACACCCCGCTCATTGTCGCCGATGCTGAAGACCCCGCCTCACTCAAGGCGATGGCCGAACGTGCCAAAGCCGTCATCACCACGGTGGGTCCCTACCAACTCTATGGCGAACCTCTGGTGAAGGCCTGCGTGGAAAGCGGGACCGATTATGTCGATCTGTGCGGCGAACCGGCCTGGATGGCGGACATTATTCGCGATCATGACGAAGCGGCGAAGGCTTCCGGCGCGCGTATCGTTCTGTCCTGCGGGTTTGATTCCATACCGTTTGATCTTGGTGTTTTCTTCCTGCAGAAGCACGCAAAAGCCACGGTTGGAAAACCGCTTGCGCGGGTCAAGGGCCGCGTCCGCTCCATGAAAGGCACATTCTCAGGCGGAACCGCAGCGAGCTTTGCCGAGACCATGAAGCGCGCGATGACCGAGCCTCACATCATTGATCTTCTGAAAAGCCCGTTCGCGCTCACCCCCGGCTTTGAAGGCCCCAAGCAACCGCACGGCGCCAAACCGATCCATGAGGACGATCTGAACAGCTGGTCAGCGCCCTTCATCATGGCCGCCATCAACACCAAGAATGTCCACCGCTCCAACGCTCTGCTCGATCACGCTTATGGCGAGGATTTCGTTTATGACGAAATGCTGCTGACCGGGCCGGGAGAAAAAGGCGAGCAGGTCGCCAACCATGTCGCCGCGGACAAATCCATGTCCGAAAACCCGCCCAAGCCCGGCGAGGGCCCCTCGAAAGAAGAACGCGAGGCCGGGTTTTACGAAGTGATGTTCACCGGCCTAGCCGAGAATGGGCAGCGCCTCACCACAAGCGTGTATGGCGATAAGGATCCGGGATATGGCTCAACATCGAAAATGATCACTGAGGCCGCGCTGGCGCTGGTGCAGGATGTGGATCATGACACGACAGGCGGCGGCGTGTGGACGCCTGGCGCCGCGCTCGGCTCAGCCCTGATCAACCGTCTTGAGGCCAATGCCGGTCTCACCTTCAAGGTGGAGTAAGGCCTGTTCCGGCGCCGTTCCCCCTAGGGCCGGGACGACGAACACTGAGATGTCATACCGGGCGAGTTTTCGAGACCCGGGACCCAGTCCGGTTGATCTGAACCTCTTGGCTACAACCGGGTCGGTCATGGAATAGGCTCCGGCCCTGCGCCTGCGGCTTGGCCGGGATGACCGGCTCAATGCGTATCACGCCAGAAGGATCGAAGCTTACCCCAACCGCTCAACGGTCAGGTTCGAATTGGAAAACACGCAGATCTCGGCGGCCACAGCCATAGCCTTGCGGGCAATGGTCTCCGGATCGGTTTCGTACTCGTGCAGCGCCCGGGCCGCGGCAAGCGCGAAATTGCCGCCTGAGCCGATGGCCGCGACTCCGTTTTCCGGCTCCAGCACGTCTCCAGCACCGGTGAGGATGAAAGTTTCATCGGCATCAGCGACAATCAGCATGGCTTCCAGACGCCGCAGATAGCGGTCAGTGCGCCAGTCCTTGGCCAGCTCCACACAGGCGCGCGCCAGCTGACCGGGATGCTGTTCCAGCTTGCCTTCCAGGCGCTCGAACAGCGCGAAGGCGTCAGCCGTTGCGCCAGCGAAGCCAGCCAGCACCTTGCCGCCAGACAGAGCTCGAACCTTGCGCGCGGTGGACTTCACCACCGTATTGCCGATCGAGACCTGCCCGTCGCCGGCCAGAGCCACCGCCCCGTTCTTGCGAACCGCCAGGATTGTTGTGCCGCGCCAGCCTGGGAAGGTATCAGTCATGCCACGCCTATGTGTTCATAGAATCGAAGAATTCATCATTGTTCTTCGACTCTTTGAGCTTGCCGAGCAGGAATTCGATCGCGTCCTGGGTGCCCATCGGGTTAAGGATGCGGCGCAGCACATAGGTTTTCTGAAGGTCTTTCTTATCGACCAGGAGTTCTTCCTTCCGGGTGCCGGATTTGAGGATATCGATCGCCGGGAAGACCCGCTTGTCAGCGGCCTTGCGGTCCAGAACGATTTCCGAATTGCCCGTGCCCTTGAACTCTTCGAAAATAACCTCGTCCATGCGCGAACCGGTATCGATGAGCGCGGTGGCGATAATCGTCAGCGAGCCGCCCTCCTCAATGTTTCGTGCGGCGCCGAAGAAGCGCTTCGGGCGCTGCAGAGCGTTGGAATCAACGCCGCCGGTGAGAACCTTGCCGGAGCTTGGGACCACCGTGTTGTAGGCCCGGCCCAGGCGCGTGATGGAATCCAGAAGGATCACGACGTCACGGCCATGCTCAACGAGGCGCTTGGCCTTCTCGATCACCATTTCAGAGACCTGGACGTGCCGCGTCGGCGGCTCGTCGAAGGTTGAGGAAATCACCTCGCCCTTCACCGTGCGCTGCATGTCTGTGACTTCCTCCGGGCGCTCATCAATGAGCAGGACGATGAGGAAGCAGTCGGGATGGTTAGTCTCGATCGCGTGCGCGATGTTTTGAAGCAACACCGTCTTACCTGTGCGCGGCGGCGCGACGATCAATCCGCGCTGACCCTTGCCCAGTGGAGATACGATATCGATCACACGGCCTGACCGGTCCTTCTTCGTGGGATCTTCTATCTCCATGTTGAAGCGCTGGTCAGGATAGAGCGGGGTGAGGTTGTCGAAATGGACCTTGTGCTTGGTCTTCTCCGGATCCTCGAAATTGATCAGGCTGACTTTCAGCAGAGCGAAATAGCGCTCCCCGTCACGCGGCGATCGGATCTCGCCCTCAACCGTATCGCCATTGCGCAGGCCGAATCTGCGAATTTGGGTCGGGGAGACATAAATGTCGTCCGGACCCGGCAGGTAGTTGGCTTCAGGCGAACGTAGGAAACCAAACCCGTCCTGCAGCACTTCCAGCGTGCCGCCGCCGTGAATTTCCGATCCTTCATCGGCGAGCGCCTTCAGGATCGCGAACATCATGCCCTGCTTGCGAAGCGAGGCTGCGTTCTCGATGTCCAGGCCTTCGGCCAGTGAGAGAAGTTCGGCAGGCGATTTTGTCTTCAATTCCTGAAGCGACATGCGCTTGTACCGGGGTTCGCGGGGCTCGCGCGGCGCGTCCTCAGTCTCAAAATCCGCACCGTTATCGCCGTCATAAAGGTCTGAAGCATCGTCGGTCATTTGGTGATCTCGTAATCCAGAAGAGTCAGTGGATCGCTCATGATTGAAACCGCGGAACACCTGCGTTTGAGCGCGTAGCGCGTGCAAATTCGGCACGCATTGGCAGCCGGTTCAATCCGGATGCAGATCAGGCGCCGGCTGCAGATAGTCCGGCTATGGCGTCACAAGCGAGAGCCGCAGCAGGAAGCTATGATCATCGGATCATCTTGCTTTGCGCGGAAAAGGAAGGTCGTCCTCAAAAGGAGTCTTATTCTGCGTGCCATGATCAGACCCTTGGGTCAAGCAGCGCCAGCGGTCTCCGCGTCAAGATTTTACGACACGCCAGGCCGGCATCACGAAAAGGGTTTCGTCACCGCCACAAGAACGACAACGAACGCAGCCGCCAGCGTGAGTCGGTGAAGCTGAATCCAGATACCCGGCGAATAGGGTCGGTCTCCGGCAACGAACTTCCTGATCGCCGACACGGCTACGCCATGGAGCCCGGACAGAGCGATGACCAGCACCAGCTTGATATGCAACCAGCCTGATGCAAGCAAAGAAGGGTTCAGCGCGATTATTGCGATTGCGAGCGCCCAGGTGGCGATCATGGCTGGAGTGATCAAGCCGCGGGACAGACCCGTTTCCAGCTTCGACAGGGCCTGGTCGCTCTGACTGCCCGCCTCAACGCCATGATGTTGGACGAAGACACGCAGCAACACGATCATCGAGCCCATCCAGACCAGGGCTGAGGCGATGTGCAAGCCCTGGACAATCAGATATCCCGGGCCGGAGGGAAGAAAGATGTCCGGCATAACTGTTGTCCTTTCCTGTTCGTCCTGGCTCGAGCCATGCATCGCAAGGCTCACCCTTCTCCCCGGTCAGCCTGTTTTTCTTGATAAATGAGAAAATCAGGTGATGAGAGTCGTAGGGCCGTGGATGTCGGGGAAAACATGTGCTCGATGGATTGAATCCCCGCTTTTCACCGGGTGTTGATCTGCTCAAGCCGGCCAGGCTTTCACAGCCTGCCAGTTGCGTGGATTAAGAAAAAATCAATAATTATTTACAATATGTTAATCGCAGGAAACTTTTGGATAGACGCATAGGACTTGATGGTGCCGTGACGGTTTTCCACCGAAGGCGGCAGGGTCTGAATTCACTGGGCACGGCAATGGGGTTTCGCGGGCGCCGCAGCGTCGACAAGTCAGCCCGTCGCCGGCTTGGCCTTGAGCCATGCGCAGAACCGGTCCAATTCTCCACAGCAATGCCCACCACTAAGCGCGCCGGACCGATCCGGTCGCAGAAGAGTGACGCGGATATGAGCCCTCCAATACGACCGAGCATCTATCTTCACATTCACATGATCTCCGACTCCACCGGGGAAACGCTGATGAATGTGATGCGAGCCTCGGTGGCTCAATTCAGTCAGGCTGAACCGATCGAGCATTTCTTCGCATTGGTGCGATCGCCGAACCAGCTCATCAAGGCTCTGGAGCATGTTGAGGCCTATCCGGGCATCGTCATGTACACCATGGTTAATCCCGACCTGCGGCAGCGCCTTGAAGAAGACTGCGCGCGCATTGGCTGCCCGGCCATCGCGGTGCTTGATCCGATCCAGGCGACCTTGTCGGCTTATCTGGGAGCCCCGATGACGGGGCGCGCCGGGGCGCAGCGGGCGATGGATGCCGATTATTATCGCCGTATCGAAGCAATGAATTACTCAATGGCTCACGATGATGGTCAGGGTGACGACCTGGCCAGCGCGGACGTCATTCTGCTCGGCATCTCACGCACATCGAAGACACCGACCAGTGTCTATCTCGGTCATCGCGGGATTCGCACCGCCAATATTCCGATTGTTCCCGGCGCTCCCTTACCGCCTGAGCTTCCCACCCTGAAGAAGCCGCTCATCGTTGGGCTCACGGCATCGCCGGAACGCATCGTCCAGATCCGGCGCAACCGATTGCTCAATCTCAACGAGGGGCGCGACACGACCTATGTCGATGATGAGGCGGTCAAGGATGAAATCATCCAGGCGAAACGCCTTTTCGCCCGCCATAGCTGGCCTTCCATCGACGTATCGCGACGCTCGATCGAGGAAACTGCAGCCAAGGTGATCAATCTTTTGCAGGACCACAGGGGGACAGCGTGAGCTTCATTTTGGCATCCGGTTCAGCCTCGCGCCGCGCCATCCTGTCTGCAGCTGGCACGGACTTCCAGATCGACCCCGCCGATCTTGACGAAGCGGCTCTGAGCGAAGCGTTTCAGGGACCGACGGAATTTCTTCCGCTAAAGCTGGCTGAAGAAAAGGCCTTGGCGGTCTCACAGCGCCATAAAGGGGCGCTCGTCCTCGGCGCGGACCAGATTCTGGAATTTGAAGGCGAGGTTTTCGGCAAGGCGTCATCAGCGCCAGACGCTCGCGAGCGTCTGGCGCGGTTTCGCGGGCAGACCCATCGGCTGATCGGCGGGATCGCTGCCGTACGTGATGGTCACGTCGTTTGGCGGTTTCAGAGCGAATGCCGGATGGAGATGCGCGATTTCTCCGATGCTTTCCTTGATCGCTATATCGAAAATGCAGGCGATATTCTCACCACAGGTGTTGGCGCCTATGCCTATGAGGGGCTTGGCGCGCAGCTTTTCAGCTCGGTGCAGGGCGATTATTACGCCGTGCTGGGCCTGCCGCTTCTGCCCGTGCTCGCCATGCTGCGTGAGCAGGGCGTCCTGGAAGAATGACAGGATCTGCAATATCTGGCGACCGCCGCAGCCCTCTCCCGCTTGCAGGAGTGGTGGGCTGGCCGGTTGCTCATTCTTTGTCGCCCTTCATGATGACGCGCTGGCTTGAGGCGTCCGGTCTGCCTGGAAGCTATGCAGCATTTGAGGTGGAGCCAAACAGGTTTTCCGAAGCGATGGGCGCGCTGTCGGCGTTGTCGATCAGGGGGGTGAACATTACCCTGCCCCACAAGCAGGCCGCCATGCAGATCGCGGATACGGTTAGCGCGGCGGCCAGCGCCATCGGAGCCGCCAATCTTCTCACGACCGATGAGAGAGGCCGTCTCCATGCCGACAATACCGACCATACCGGCATTGAGGCAGCCCTCGATGAGCTTGGCCTAAAGCCATCAGACGGCCCTGTGGTTCTAGTGGGCGCCGGCGGTGCGGCGCGAGCGGCCCTCTACGTTCTGAAAACCGCCGGATGGTCGGATATTCGAATCGTCAATCGAACGCCTGCGCGTGCAAAGGCTTTGGCGGAGTCTTTCGGGGTGCCCGCCTCCATCCACGCGTTGAGCGATGTGGAGGTCGCCTTGAAGGACGCGGCTCTGGTCATTCAGTCGAGCTCGATGGGAATGGCGAACCAGGCGGTGTTTCAGCCCGATCTGGGAGGCCTCCCATCAAACGCCGGCGTGTTTGACATGGTCTATGCCCCGCTGACGACACCGCTTCTGGCGGCGGCGCGCGCTTGCGGTCTTCGCACCGTGGACGGACTCGCCATGCTGATCGGTCAGGCGCGCCCGGGATTCGAGCTGTTTTTTGGCGCGCCGCCGCCCAAGTTGGACATGCGCAGCCTGTTGGCGGGCGCGCTGGGATTGCGGAGATGAAAACGATTGGTCTGACGGGCTCTATCGGCATGGGCAAGACCACAACGGCCGGGCTGCTGGCTGATGAGGGCTGCCCGGTGTTTGACGCTGATGCGGCTGTGGGGCGGCTCTATGGTGTGGGCGGGGGTGCCGTGGAACCGATTCGCCGGGCTTTTCCTGGCGCGATTAAGAGTGGAGCGGTGGATCGCGACAGGCTTTCGGATCTTCTCCAGGCCGATCCCTCCCGCTTTGAGGCTTTGGAGAAGATCGTCCACCCGCTGGTCGCCGAAGCACGAGCGCGCTTTGTTGAGACTGCACGCCAGGCGGGCGCTGGCTTTGTCGTGTTCGATATACCGCTTCTGTTCGAAACCGGCATGGACGCCGAGGTGGATCATGTGATGGTCGTCAGCGCCCCCTATGCGGTCCAGCGTGAACGGGTGCTGGCCCGACCGGGGATGAATGAAGACAAGTTCAAGGCCATACTGGCGCGTCAAATGCCTGATTCGGAAAAGCGAGCGCGCGCCGACATCGTGATTGACAGCTCCAGAGGCATTGAAGCGGCCCGTGATCAGGTGCGCGCCGCGCTGAAGGAATGGACCGGACCGTGAAACGCGAAATCATCTTTGATACCGAGACGACCGGTTTCTACCCTGATGAGGGCGATCGCATCACCGAGATCGGTTGCGTGGAGGTGATTGACCTGATCGCGACCGGCAGGGAGCTCAGACGGCTCGTCAATCCTGAACGCGAAGTCCCCGCCGAGGCCGCCGCGATTACAGGCCATACCTGGGAGAAGTTGAAGGATGAGCCGAAATTCGAGGGCGTAGCCGACGCGTTCCTGGAGTTTGTCGGTGATTCCCCGCTTGTCGCCCACAATGCCCGCTTCGATATGGGCTTCATCAATATGGAGCTTGAACGCTGCGGGCGGACGCCCATTGCGCCGGCGCGCTTCGTCGATACCGCAGCCATGGCGCGGGAGAAATTCCCCGGCGCGCCGGCTAGCCTCGACGCCTTGTGCAAACGGTTTGATATCTCGCTGGACAGCCGGACCAAGCACGGGGCTCTGATAGACGCCTATCTTCTGGCCGAGGTTTATCTTGAGCTGAATGGGGGGCGCGCCAAGGCGCTCGACTTCATGGCGGCGAGCGACAGCTCTGCCGCCGTGGTCTACCCGGAGCGTTCCGCGCGTCCGCGCCCGCTCGCTCCGCTCTCTTCACCGGAGGAGCGCGCCCGGCACGCCGCCTTTATCAGCTCGCTGGATGGCGAGACGATCTGGCGGAGCGCCGGGCTTCTCAAAGACGAAGCGTCTTAAGCGGCGCCGCCGCCATTGGGTGCGTCAGGCACGGTCTGCGATTGGGCTTGCTGCTGGGCCTGGGCGAGGCGCTGGCGATAGAGCGCGGCGAAATCAACCGGCTCCAGCATGAGCGGCGGGAAGCCGCCATCGCGCGTCGCGTCGGACAGGATGCGCCGGGCGAAGGGGAAGATGATGCGCGGCGCCTCAATCAGCAGGAAGGGTTCGCGGGCGCGATCATCGACATTTTCGATCTGGAACAGGCCGGCATAGGACAGCTCGGCGATAAACACCTTTGCGCCTTCGCGTTCAGCTTCAGCATTCAGCAGCAGCTCCACCTCATAGGCGTTTTCTTCAACCGCCCGGGCGCGAACGTCGATCTGCAGTCGGATTTGCGGCTGGCCCTGGCCGCGCAGGCTGGCGGGTGCGCCCGGATTCTCAAATGATAGATCCTTAAGGTATTGACCCAGAACTCGAATAACGGGTTGCTGGTCGACCCCGGCGTCGGCGGGCGGGGTCGGGTTGGCGGGCGCATCGGTCATGTCAGATCTCGTCCAGTGAATTGAAAACCACGTGCTCAGGATCATTCCGTTCGCGCGCGGGGCCGGGTTTTATCCGGCCAGGTGCAAAGACCGCCTTCGCGGTCATTGCGCGGGCGGGTAGCATGCAGCTTGCGCGCCGACAAGCGCAGCGCAGCTGACGACAGGCTGCTCCAAGCCTATATAAGGGCTCAGTCCGAAGTTTCCGGGATCGCGTCGCCGAGATGGATATTCTGCAGATTCTCTTTTTCGCCGGGTTGGCCGTCTTCTTTGCGGTTCGCCTCTACATGCTCCTGGGCAAACCGACAGGTCGTTCGCCTGAAGAGCACGCCGCTGAAGCGCGCTCGCGTGAGCTTGAGCGCGAGGTGAACTCAGAACAGGCGCCGATCGAGCTGGATGAGCGCCGGGCGGCCGGCGCCTTTTCCGGGCCTGCGGGTGAAGGTCTGTCGGCCATCGCCGGGACGGATCCCAGCTTTGACCCAGGCGGTTTCATGGCGGGCGCGCGTCAGGCCTATGAGATGATCCTGACGGCTTTTGCCGATGGCGACCGAGATACGTTGAAAACCCTTCTGGCCCCGAAAGTCTTCGCCAAGTATGACGCAGCGATCACTGCGCGTGAGGAAGCTGGTCAGGAGCTGCGCACTGAGGTGGAGCGTCTGGTCTCGTCCGAGTTTGAGGAAGCTTCTCTTAACGCGAACCGGGCCAGGGTAAAGGTTCGGTTCACCGCCGAGCTGGCGAGCGAGACGCGCGACAGCGATGGCCAGCGCATCGCCGGAGATCTATCCCGGCTGGATACGGTGCGGGAGATCTGGAGCTTCGAGCGCGATGTCAGCGACGCCAATCCGAATTGGGCCCTGGCTGGGGTCAAGCCGGCGCCGGATTCAGACTCCTAGGCGCAGCCGGGGTTTTTGCCTCACGGTCCTGACATCAATGTGTGCGCTGCTCGCGGCGTGCGCTGGCGGGTCGGGCTCTTCATCGTCAGCGACGCGACCGGACGCTTCACAATTATCGCAGTCGCTGGCCTTGACGGATTATACCGCTCTGCGCGGCTGGTCAGATCATGATGCACGCCCGGCCCTGGCGGCCTTCCAGCAAAGCTGCGCGCGGATTCTCAGCCTGGCCGACGAGGCGCCGGTGGCGCGCACCAGCGCTTTCGCGGGACAGGCTCAAGACTGGCGCCCGGCCTGCGCGGCGGCGGCGCTCATTCACGCCCAGGCCAGTGCCGCCGCTGAAGCTCGCGGCTTCTTTGAGACCTGGTTCACGCCTGCCCGGCTTGGCGGTCAGGGTCGGCTGACCGGTTATTACGAACCCTTTGTTGAGGTTCGCGACGCTCCAGATGCGGAATTCTCCATGGCGATCCGTGCGGCCCCGACCCTGCAGCCGCAAGCGGAGACCTCCGGCGGGCTAACTGCGTTGATCGGCTCCATCGAACATCCGCAGCCGCGATGGACGCCAGGGCGCGAACGCGCCCCAACCCGCGCAGAGATCGAGCGCTACGGGATCGGCGCGCCGCTGGCCTGGGGTCGTCCGATTGATGTCTTTTTCCTGCAGATTCAAGGGTCCGGGCGTCTTCATTATCCCGATGGCCGCGAGGCCCGCGCGGCCTTCGCCGCCCATAATGGTCATGGCTATGTCTCCATCGGTCGCATCCTGCTGGATCGCGGCGAGCTCAGGCCGGGTCAAGCCTCCAAGCAGGATATCCAGGCTTGGCTTCGCGCTCGCGGTCCACAGGCTTGGACAGAGCTGTTCAACGAGAACCCGCGCTATGTCTTTTTCCGGCTCGCCCCGGTCACCGATCCGCATCTTGGCCCGCTTGGCGCGGAGGGCGTCCCATTGACGCCGATGGGCAGCATGGCGGTCGATCCGCAGCACCAGGCCTGGGGCGCGCCGATCTTTGTGGAGGCCAACCTTCCCGGAGCGCCAAACTGGTCCGGCCTTGTGGTCGCCCAGGATGCGGGCGGCGCGATTACCGGCCCGGTGCGCGGCGATCTTTTCTACGGCTGGGGGCCGGAGGCGGGAGACCGCGCCGGTCGGCAGAACGATCCGGGCGCGCGGTGGACGGTGCTGCTTCCCCGTTCGATTGCAGCGCGACTGTCATGAAGCGCCGGAACCCGGACGGGCGCTCTCTTCGCCCGGATGAGGCGGAGGTGTGGAACAGGGTCGCCCGCACGGTCCGCCGCCTGGAACCGTCCGCCAAGACGGCGAAGCCGGCTCCGCCGCTTTTCGAGCCCTTCGATGATCCTCAGCCGCTAAAGGCATCCGCTGCGCCGCGCGCCATGAGCGCGCCGGCAAAGCTCGGAGCGACCGCTTCGCCCGAATCGGTGCGGATGCGCCCGGCTGTCGACCGCAGCGGGGAAAAGAAGATCCGCCGCGGCCATGTTGAAGTGGAAAGCCGTATCGACCTTCACGGATTGACGCAGGCGAAAGCCCGGCAGGTTCTGCTGCGCTTTCTTCTCCGCCGACATCATGACGGCGAACGCACCGTTCTTGTCATCACTGGCAAAGGTGTCGCGCCGCACGCGGTTCAGGCCCGACGGTATGAAAGCTGGGATCCGGACGCCCGCGCTCTTCCCGGCGTGCTGCGCCGCAGCTTCACAGAGTGGATGACGCAACCCGATTTCACTGAACTCGCGTCCGGTTACGCGCCCGCCCATCGCCGCCATGGCGGGGCGGGCGCGTTTTACGTCATGCTCCGCCGCTGAACCGGATCACCCTTACTCGCCAGCCGGCGCCTGGGAGCGGACCTGAAAGATCGCATTGGTCTCAAGGCCGGTATCAAACACCAGTTCTATATTGATGGCGCTGTTCTCGGTGACGTCTTCGCCGAGACCGTACAGCATCAGATGCAAGCCACCGGGCTGAAGCTGGGCTTCGCCGCTATCAAGCGCGATCGCTTCGACCGGGCGCATCCGCATCACCCCGTTATCATCGATATGGGTGTGAAGCTCGATCCGCTCCACCGAGGGAGAGGAGGCGGAAACCAGGCTAACACCTTCCGGTCCTTCGATCTTCAGATAGGCGGCGGTCACATCGCGCCCGGACGGCGGGGTGCGGACCCAGGCTCCGGTGAGGCGAAATTGCGCTTCGCCATCCATCTGGCCGAGCACGCTGTTGGCCGCGTCAGTGGCTTCACCCATCGCGTCGGAAACCACTCCACCGACCGAGTCTGCGGTTTCGCTGGCTGCACCCGCCGCATCAGCGGCGGCTTCCGATACCGCGTCGGAGGCCTGGTCGAGCAGGCTTTCGGTTTCAGTCGATGCTTCTTCGGCGGCCCCTTGGGCGGCTTCGGCCTGTGCTTCCGCGGCTTCGGCTTCCGCCTCGGTCTCAGAGCGGTCGCTGCAGGCGGCGAGCGCGAGGGCGCTGACGCCGGCGATAATGGCAAAACGCGACTTCATGGCGTATCTCCTGACAAACGGGATCATTAGGCGGCATTGACCGCGATTTAGCAGCGGGCGCAAGCTCAAATCAGGCGCCCCAATATCCCACACGGCGACGGGCTTCGGCGATCACCGGTTCGGCGACAGCGTTCGCGCGCTCGGCGCCGGCTTCGAGCACCCGGTCGATCTCAGCCTTGTCGGAAATCAGACGGGCGTACTCGCCGGAGATGGGCGCGAGGAACTCCACCGCCGCTTCCGCCAGCGCCGGCTTGAAGACACCGAAGCCCTGCCCGGCATATTCACGGAGCACGTCCGAGGCGCTCCGACCGGTGAGCGCAGCGAAAATGCCGACGAGATTGCGCGCTTCCGGCCGGGCTTCCAGCTCCTGGGTCGTTTCAGGCAGCGGCTCCGGGTCGGTCTTTGCTTTCTTGATCTTGCGGGCAATCGTGTCCGCATCGTCGTCAAGATTGATCCGCGAATTATCGCTTGGATCGGATTTCGACATTTTTGAAGCGCCGTCCTTCAACGACATGATCCGCGCACCGGGCCCCTGAATCACCGGTTCCGGCAGCGGGAAGACCGCTTCACCAGCGCCGAAATCGCGATTGAAGCGCCCGGCGATATCGCGCGACAGCTCCAGATGCTGCTTCTGGTCCTCGCCAACCGGAACATGGGTGGCCTTGTAAACAAGGATGTCGGCGGCCTGCAGCACCGGATAGGTGAAGAGCCCGACGCTGGCGCGCTGGGCGTCCTTGCCCGCCTTGTCCTTGAACTGTGTCATGCGCTCCAGCCAGCCCAGGCGCGCCACGCACTGGAAGATCCAGGCAAGCTCGGCATGGGCTTGCACGCTGGACTGAGCGAAGATGCTCGAGCGAGACGGGTCAACGCCAGAGGCCATATAGGCGGCGGCGGCGGAGCGCACCCGGTCAGGGAGTTTGTCGGCCTCATGCTCCACCGTGATGGCGTGCATGTCCACGACGCAGTAGAGGCATTCAGCCTCGCCGTCCTGAAGCTTCACCCAGTTCTTCAGCGCGCCGAGATAATTGCCAAGATGAAGGCCTCCGGTCGGCTGCATGCCGGAGAGGACGCGGCTCGGGCCGTCATAGTCGGGCGTATCGGTCATGGCGGGCTCGGTTTTCCTGATGAGGCGAGTGGTGGGCAGCCGCCTCTTAGCCGCGAGGCGTCCCGTGCTCAAGCCATGGCTAGCTGAGGTCGCCGGCTGAAGGGTCCGGTCTGGCGTCTCTGCCGGGTCGCAACGCATCGAGAAATTCACGCGGCTTCAGGGCGCCCGACGCCAGGCAAGCCAGCGCATAAACCAGGGCTCCAGTCGAGACCACGAGAAGCAGCACGAGAACGCGGGCTGTATTCGGCCCGATATGGGCTGCGATCGCGCTGGTCAGCGAGGGCCCGGCGGCTGCAGCGAGCCACACCGCCGCCGCCATCGCGGCCGAAGCGATTACAAGCCGCGGCAGGCGCGAGGCGAAGCGCGTGTCAATCTTCAAATATCCGCGTTCGGTTAGGGTGGTGGCCAGGAGAACCGCGTTCACCCATCCGGCCACAGACGAGGCGATGGCGAGCCCGACAAAGCCCATCCCCCCGAAGAACAGGCTCAGCGCCAACACCAGATTGATCGCCATGGAGGCGAGTGCATAGCGCATCGGGGTCTGAGTGTCTTCGCGGGCGAAAAAGCCCGGCGTCAGCACTTTGATCATGACGAAAGCCGGCAGCCCCGCCGCATAAGCGGTCAGCGCCTGTGCGGTGGCGCGACTGTCGGCAGCCGTAAACTGATCCCATTCGTAAAGCCCGGAAACAAGGAAGCCGGGGATCACCAGGAAAGCGGCTGCAGCGGGCAAGGTTAGGGCTGCAGAAATCTCCAAAGAGCGGTTGAGTGCGAACTGGCCGCCCGCCTCATCACCCGCGCGCAGGCGTCGCGCCAGGTTCGGCAACAGCGCCACGCCCATGGCGATCCCGATCACGCCAAGAGGGAGCTGATAAAGGCGCTCGGCGTAATTCAGCCAGGACCGGGCCCCAGCCTCCAGCGTGGCGATGGAGGAGGTCAGGAGCACATTGATCTGCGTCGCGCCGGCTGCAACCGCGCCGGGTATGCCCAGCAGAATCAGGCGCTTCACCCGAGGGGTGATTCGCGGCGGCATGAGCCGGAGCCCCAGCCTGGCGCTGCGCGCGGCCATCACCAGCATGACAAGCTGGGCCACGCCGGAGGCGGTCACGCTGATCGACAGGGCGATGGCCAGGCTTCGACCGGTCCAGATATCGGCGGCCAGCACCGCGATCATGAAGACGTTGAGCAGGACCGGCGCCGCCGCGGCCGTTGCAAAACGCCCATGGGTGTTCAGCCCGCCACTGATCAGCGCGACGACCGCCATGCACAAGAGGTAGGGCATGGTGATCTGGATCAGCAGCACCGCAAGCGCCATCCCATCGGGATCGCCGATCCGGCCGGGCACGAAGACATAGGCGAGCCATGGGGCGGCGAGCTGGAAGGCGACGACGATCGCGCCCGTTACCGTGATCAGGAAGGACAGCGCCTCGCTCATGAAGCGGTCGGCTTCTTCGTGCCCGGCCCCCTCCATCTCGCGCGCATAGAGCGGGACGAAGGCGGCGTTGAAAGCGCCCTCAGCAAAGATCCGACGGAAGGTGTTCGGGATCATGAAGGCCTGGAAGAAGGTGTCCGCCACCGGTCCGGCGCCAAGACGTGCGGCGGTGAGCACTTCCCGGAAGAAGCCCAGAACCCGGCTGATCAGGGTCATGCCGCTGACAACGCCTAGATTTCGCAGCAAGCGCATGGTCAGCGTCCGTAATTGGCGTCGGCTTGGGCCAGGCCGGCTTCGGCCTGGCCCTTCTCTGCGGCGGCCTCCGGCGCGCCGAGCACCGCCAGGAGCTTCTTCCTGAGCGCCTCGCCGCAGGTGTTCGCGTCGGGCTTTCGGCCCTGCCGGGTCACGTAGAAGGTGTCTACCGCCCGCTCGCCATACCCATCAATGCGGGCTGCTTGCAAGGACAGGCCCATTTGGGTCAGGGCGCGGGTCAGATCATGCAGTAGGCCAGGACGATCCCGCCCGGAGGCCTCCACGAGCAGGGCGTCATCTGATCCGTCCTCATGGATCGTCACCCAGGGCGCAACGCGGAAGGCCGCCTCGCGACGCATGATGCGCCGTCCGGGAATGGCCGGAGCCGGCAGGGTGCCGCTTGCGGCGGCCTCCACCTCGGCTTTCAGCCGGTCGCGATCGGTTACCTCGCACCAGCCATAGGGCTTGCCGCCGCGTTCCTGGACGTAGAAGACGTCAAACGCCCGCCCGCCGGCAGTGGTGAAGACCTGAGCGCCGACGACGTTGGCGCCGTTCTGCGCGAGCGCGCCGGCAATGTCGGCGAACAGACCATCGCGGTCGCGGGCCATGACCAGAACCTCGGTCGCCGAACGGGTTCGATCCAACCTGACGCCGGCTGCGGCGTCGTCGCCGCGCTTCATCGTTGCGCGCGCGAAGGCGGCATGGCGCAGCCGGTCGGTTTCGGAGAAGGCCAGCCAATAGCTGTCATCCAGCTCCCCGGTCCATTGCGCGGCAAACTCCGGATCGATCCGGTCCATCTGGGCGGTGAAGCGCTTGCGGGCGCGATCCGCGCGCTGGGCGATCCGCGCGCGGGCTTCCTCTTCGGCGGGCTGCTCGCCGTCACGCAGCACGGCCGCCGCCGCCTGATAGAGATCACGCAGAAGCTGGGCTTTCCAGCCATTCCAGACGCCGGGGCCGACCGCACGGATATCCACCACGGTCAGCAAGGTTAGGAGGCGCAGGCGCTCGACTGAACCGATCGTTCGTGCGAAATCAAGAACCGTTCTTGGATCAGAGATGTCGCGGCGCTGGGCCACATCGCTCATCTCCAGATGATTGCGCACAAGCCAGGCGACGAGTTCCGTCTCCTGATCGTCCAGTCCGAGGCGTTCGCAGGCGATGAACGCGCGTTCGGCGCCCTCAATGCACTGATCGCCCTGCCCCTTGCCGGTATCGTGCAAAAGGATCGCCAGATGCAAGGCCCGGCGATGCTTGATCTTCGGTGCGAGCCGGGTGGCGAGCGGGTGATCGGCTTCCAGCCGCCCCTGCTCGATTTCGCGCAGATAGCCGAGCGCGTTCAGCGTGTGCTCATCCACCGTGAAGCGGTGATACATGTTGAACTGAGTGCGCGCGACGACATCGCCGAATTCCGGGATGAAGGCGCCGAGCAACCCCGCTTCGGTCATCGCGCGCAACGTCATGCGCGGATCATCGGCGTCCAGCAGTGTTGCGAAGAAAGAGCGCGCCGCGCGCCCGTTCCGGCGAAACGCGTCATCAATGCGCGGCAACGCCTGGGAGACCGTCGCGAAGGCGTCCGGGTGGAGATCCACGCCGTGCGTGGCGGCCAGCTCGAACAGGCGCAAAAGGAGGACCGGGTCGGAATGCAGCCGTCCGGATTCGACGAAGTCGAGCCGACCGCGGCGCAGCACGAAGCCGGCTTCAGCCAGCTCGGTCTGCAGCTCATTGTCGGCCTCGAACCCGGCATGGCTGGGCAGGAAGCGACCGATTCCGGCGGGCGGGGTTTTCAGCTCATCGGCTTCCAGCTTGGCGCTGACCAGGCGCGTCAGGCTTCCCACATCGATAGCGCAGCGGAAGAAATCGCGCATGAAGGCTTCCACCGCGAGCACGTCTTCAGCGTCCTCATAGCCCATGCGCGCGGCGATTTCCGGCTGCACGTCAAAGCTCAGCCGGTCGTCTTTGCGCCCGGTCAGATCGTGCAGATGGAAGCGCGCCGTCCAGAAAAAATCCGCCGCGCCGAGATAGCGCTCCACATCGGCGACACTCAGCAATCCCGTTCCCACCCAGCGCTCGAGCGCATCGCCGCCATACAGAACCTGCGCCAGCCAGCGCAGGGTCTGCAGATCGCGCATCGCACCCTTGCCGTCCTTCACATTGGGCTCGACCGCATAGCGGCTATCGCCCTGACGTTCGACGCGGGTCTCGCGCTCTTCCAGCTTGGCCGCTACGAAGCCGGCGGCATCGCCGGCGCGCAATTGTTCGTCGAACCGGGTTTTCAGCCCGCCGACCAGCGCCTCATCACCGGAGATCGGACGAAGATCCAGAAGGGCGGTTCGCTCCGATACGTCCTCTTCGGCGAGCGCCAGGGCCTCTTCCTCGATGCGGATCGCCCCGCCGCCGACCGGCAGACCGGCGTCCCACAGCACGTAAAGCATGCGCTCCACCACCGTTTCGACGCCGTCGGGCGCGTCCTCGCCGACCAGAAACATCAGATCGATATCCGATTGCGGGCCAAGCTCGCCGGCGCCGTACCCGCCAATGGCGCAGAGGGCGAGGCCGGGGGTTTCCGCCCCGGTCTCGAACTCATCGCTCATGATGGAATCAAACAGGGCCCGCATCGCTGCATTGGTGACGTTGGCGAGCACGCGCGCCGCCTCCAGCCCCCCGCCCTTGCCCGACAGGCGCGCGCTCGCATGGGCGCGGCCCCGCTCCAGATAGCGCTTGAGCCGCGCCAGCCCGGCGGTTCGGCTCGCCGGCCGGGTCCAACCGGCCTGCGTCGTTGCCGCCAGCTCCGCCCGAAGGCGAAGCCCGTCCAGCGCGGCGGGAAGAAGAGACGGTCTCATAAGACCCGTTGTAGGCGAGACCGGCCCGCGGCGTCGACTGGAGGCTTTTCAGAGGCGCTGTAATATTAATCCGCTATCGGGCGCCGGCGGTCTTGGCGGATCAAAATTCGCGGCGATTTTACGAGACGTCGCCTGAGATCATCTTGCGACCCGGTCCTTGTTTTGCTTCTATTTTAGGCGGAACTGGATCTGGATGCATCTTTCAGCTCACGCTGGCGCGAACCTGTGGCGGCGAGGAGGTCGCCATGCGCCGGGCGCTTTCATATTTGCGCTTCAATATGGACAGGCTGGCAGCTGAGCGAGCGGCGCGCCTTATCTGCGGCACCGATGGGCGCGCGCGATTCAACGGCGCCGTCCGGCAGGAGCCTTTGCCGTCCACCCGTTCTGGACGAGGCCTGACATGCCCGAGCGTTTAGCGTTCCATCGAAAGTCGATCGACCTTCTCGCCCGGGAAGGCGATCCAGCGATCGAGGCTTGGATTCACGCCTGGAACCCGGTCGCTGACGCGCGGCCGATGTTTGGCGAGGATGGCTTCGCGCGGGTGACCGGCGAGATCTGGCATGCGAACGGCGTGACGCTGAACCGGTTCCGGATGTCGGGCCAGACCCTGCACCGGACCGAAGCGCATCTGGCGCTGTGCTCGGAGCTGATTTCAGTTCAGCGCGTGGTCGAAGGGCGCGGGCGCGGCGTTATGGACGGCGCAGCGTTCGAGCAGTGCGCGGATCTTTTCACCGTGCTCGACTGGTGCCATCCCTATACGAATGTGCACACGCGATGCCTTGTCGAGGGCATCATCCTGCCCAAGGCGTTGGTCGGATTCAGGCCCGCGCCCGGCCAGGGTGTGCCGACCATCGATTGCCGGACCGGACAGGGCCGGGTTCTCGCCCACGAGCTGACCTCGACGCTGGACCGGCTGGAGGCGGGATCGAGGATCGATCTGGAACGCCTGATCAATATTCTTCGCGCCTGCATCGCCGATCGGCCTCAGGGCCAGGCGCAACGCCGCGCGGTCTCGGCTGGGCGCGATGACGCGATCCGCGCGTATATCGAAGCCCATCTGTCCGACCGGACGTTAAATGCAGATCACATAGTACGAACGTTCGGCGTGACCCGGCGCACACTCTATCGCGTGTTCGAATCCTCAGGCGGTGTGCGCGCCTACATTCAGGAACGTCGCCTCAATCGCGCCATCGCCGATCTTGGCCAGCCGCGCTCGAAGCGTGGTCAGATCGGCGCGATCGCCACCCGCTGGGGCTTCTCGTCCGAGGCGGCGTTCAGCCGGGCGGTGCGCAAGCGGCTCGGGGTGCCGCCCAGCCGCATGCTCGAGCTGAAAACCCCTCCCGGTTCGCGGCCCTGGATCAAGTGCGCCATTAATGAGTGGCTCAGAACGTCCTGATTTCGAACGCTGGCCGGTCCGGTTGGCACGTAAGGCTAAAGACTCCTCTCAATTCCCCGCATAAACTCTCGTGATGAGAGAGTGGCCTCGTCTTTGCGGGGCGACGCTCAGCGCCATCGGCGCGACGGCTGCGCGGAGCCGTGAGTCCGCGTGGAGGGGATTATGAAGAAATCCAGTCTGCTGCTCACCGCGGCCGCCAGCCTTGTGCTGAGCGCGCCCGCCTATGCCGATACCGTACTGAAAGGTCCGGACCCGGCGGTCGCAAGCGCGACCAAGGCGGAGCGAGACCGGCGAAGCAGCGGGCGCTTCGGCGCCCGGGGCGAGGCCGCAGCCCTTCACGCGGTGTTCGAAGAGATCGCAGCCCTGCGCTCAGAACTCTCCGCCACGCGTGCGGAGCTGTCCGCGCTCGCCGATGCGGGCGGGCTCGCGCCGATCCCCGCCGCGCCGCTCCAGACCTCTTTCTCCGCGCCCGCGATGACGGTTCTGACTGAGGCCGTGCTGGCCCTGGCTGAACAGGTGGAAACCGATAATCCGCAAGCCGCCGCAGCGCTGGTCGATGCGCGCCTGTCGCTGACGGCGCTGCGCACGGCGCTGGAGGCGGACGAGGCCGACGCTAATGCGCCTGTATCAGGACAGAACAGCGGGACAAAGCTCGAGATCGTTGATCGCGCGCCGAATACCGGCAGCCGCTGCCGAGAAGGCGCAGGCGGCACTGGCGCGCTTCAGTGCGGCCTGCTGTCTGAAGGGTCTGCCTCGCTTTCGACTGCGGTCGGCAACGCGGCGCGCGCCAGGGGCGAGGCCTCTGTCGCCGTTGGCGTCACCGCCATGGCCACGGGAGAAGACTCAGTGGCGGTGGGCAGCGGCGCTGATGCGCTTGAAGAGAACGCCGTCGCGGTGGGCAGTAGGGCCAATGCGAGCGAACTCGACACAGTGGCGGTAGGCCGCTTCGCAAACGCTGAGGCGGAAAATGCGATTGCGATTGGTGCGTTTTCCAACGCCACGGGAACCGACTCAACCGCCTTGGGCGAACTCGCCCAGGCGACTGCCGTGAACGCTACGGCGCTCGGCGGTCAATCCGATGCGACCGCCAATAACGCAACGGCGGTTGGCCAGGACGCGCTGGCTTCTGATGTGCGGACGACCGCGCTGGGACAAGGCGCAGACGCCACCGCTGCGGATTCCACGGCCATTGGCGCGGGCGCGACCGCTTCGAGCACGATCTCCGGCGGCGCCACAGCGATTGGCGCGAATTCAACCGCGAGCACGATTTCCGCAACGGCGGTCGGCGCGGGCTCCACAGCCAGCGGCGGCGGCGCGGTGGCTCTGGGCCGCGACAGCGACGCCTCCGGCCAGCGCGCGCTTTCGCTGGGCATCAGCTCTGACGCCACTCAGCTTGGCGCCATCGCCATCGGCGGCATCGCACAGGCCACCGGCCAACGCGCCATTGCAGTTGGCGATCAGGCCAACGCGAGCGGCGAAGGCTCGATCGCGATTGGCGGCGACTTTAACGGCAACGGAGCCGGCGCCAACGCAAGCGCAGTCCGCGCCATCGCCATTGGCGAAGACGCCACGGCCACAGATACCAACACCGTGGCGATCGGGTTTAACGCGCAGGCCTCGGGCAGCTTCAGCACGGCGTTCGGCGCTGCGGCTCAGGCCACGACGGGCGGCGCTACGGCGATTGGCCAGGAAGCCCTGGCCACTGCGGTCCGCACGACGGCTCTGGGTCAAGGCGCGCGCGCGACCGAAGCTGACGCGCTGGCGATCGGCCAGAATGCGCGGGCGCTCCACTCCAACTCCATCGCCATCGGTAATGGTGTCGGCACCTCGCAAGCCAACCAGATCGTTCTGGGGCTCTCATCGCAGACGTTAAGGGTGCCCGGCCTGGCCAGCGCGCCGGGCGTCGTGGTCGCTGACAATGCCGGCAACCTGACCACCAACACCACCTTGGTTGGTGATGTCGCGCAGAACACCACCGACATCGCTGCGCTGCAGGCGGCGGGCGGCGGCTCGGTCTATCTCGACGTCAACTCCACGGGTACCGCGGCGAGCGCGACGGGCACGGATGCGATCGCCATCGGAGAGAGCGCCGCCGCGGGCGGTTTTACAGGCGTCGCCATCGGCAACCAAGCCGATGCAAGCGCATTTGACACGGTCGCTATCGGCACCTCCGCCACGGCGTCGAACACCTTTGCGACAGCGGTTGGCCGCAACAGCCTCGCCAGCGGGGCAGAGGACACGGCGATTGGGGCGAACAGCGTGGCGAGCGGGGGCTTGTCGACCGCACTGGGGCGCGGCTCTGCCGCGTCGGGCGGCTCTTCGACCGCCCTCGGTCAAAGCTCTGTCGCCAGCAGTTTCAGCACGACCGCCGTCGGAACCGGCGCGAATGCTTCAGGTCAGTATGCGATGGCGGTCGGCGCTCTAACGCGCGCCAGCGGCGATCAATCGATCGCCCAAGGCTGCCATGCCGACGCCACGGGCGACGGCGCCATCGCGATCGGCTCAGCGGAGCTCTGCGACGGCACGGATGACGGCGCGCAAGCGACCGCCGACGGTGCGATCGCGATCGGTGAAGCCGCCTCAGCCGGTTTCGAAAACTCCATCGCGATCGGCGCCGGCGCGGCGACGACCCGCGCCAACCAGATCGTTCTGGGCACGGCGAACGAAACGCTGACGGTTCCCGGCATCGTTTCCCCAGCGTCTCAAGTCGCGCAAGGCACGGTCACCGGCGTGATCACGACCGATGCGGACGGCAATCTCGCCTCCGACGGTGGCGCGCTGCAGACTCAGGTCGCCGATAACACAACCGCGATCGCGAACATCTCTGTCAGCGGCACGCCCTATCTGGACGTCAACTCCGGCGGACCGGCGGCGAGTGCGACTGGTAACGGGTCGATCGCGCTCGGCGAGAACAGCCAGGCCAGCGCCAATCAAAGCGTCGCCATCGGCCGCGATGCGATCGCCAGCGGCATCCGCAGGAATGTCGCCGTCGGCCAAGCGGCGGTAGCGGGAGACCAGAATGCGATTGCGGTCGGCTATGAAGCGACCGCTGCGCGTTCGGCCGTCGCTGTAGGCACCCAGTCGCGCGCGGGTGAGCAGGCCTCAACGTTCGGGGCGGGCGCTCGCGCTGACGGCAACTCGGCCGTCGCTGTTGGTGGGGGTGCGAACGCTGCCGGCGCTGCGAGCGTCATGGTCGGCCCAAGAGGCTCAGCGAGTGGAGCGTCCGCCAGCGCCCTTGGCAGTCAGGCCAATGCAGGCGGGCGGCAAGCCATCGCTGTTGGCTGTGCGACCGACGCTTCCGGTGAAAACGCGATCGCGATTGGCATGAGTGACGATTGCAATTCCGGGGCAACGGGCCAGACCGCAGCCAGCGCGACGAACGCCATCGCTATGGGCCACGGCGCAAACGCCGCCCATGGCAACTCCATCGCGCTCGGCGCCGGCGCAGCCACCACGCGCGCCAACCAGATCGTTCTGGGCACGGCGAACGAGACCATCACCATCGCTGGCATCACCTCGGCGGCGTCCACCGCGGCTCAAGGCATGGTCACCGGCGTGATCACGACCGACGCGGACGGCAATCTCGCCTCGGACGGCGGCGCGCTGCAGACCCAGGTCACGGACAATGCCGCTGACATCGTTGCGCTTCAGGCTGCTGGCGGCGGCGGGGGCTCCGGCTTCGCTGTTGTGAACACCACCGGCGCGGCCGCTTCGGCGACGGGCGACGAGTCCGTGGCCCTGGGCGGGGATGCGCAAGCGTCCGCTGACGGCGCGGTCGCCATCGGTGAAGACAGCGAAGCCTCCAACACTGATGCGGTCGCGATCGGTCGCGGCGCGGTGGCGTCGGGCTCCACCGCAGTGGGCGGCGGGGCGCAGGCCACCGGCGCGAATTCGGCCGCCTTCGGCGTGAACGCGCTGGCGACGGGCGATGATTCCACCTCCATCGGTGAGAACTCCACCGCGAGCGGCAATGATGCGACCGCCCTCGGCGAAAGCTCTGTTGCGAACCAGAACCAGACCACGGCTCTGGGCTCCTCAGCGACGGCGACAGGCACGAGCGCCACGGCTCTCGGCTTCAGCGCGGACGCCACGGCGAGCGATGCGACCGCGGTCGGCAACGCCGCGGGTGCGGATGGCGCGGATTCCACCGCGCTCGGCGCAGGCGCGTTCGCCGCGTCCCTTGACGCAACGGCTTTGGGGGCAGGCGCCCTTGCAGGAGCCGAACGATCGGTCGCTCTGGGCCGCCGCGCGGTTTCAGCCGGTGAAGGCGGGATTGCGATCGGCAGCGACGGGGCGGACGCCGATCCGCTCGGCGCCCAGGCGGTCGGCGAAGATTCCATCGCGCTGGGGTCAGACTCTCAGGCGCTCGGCGACTTCTCCATGGCGATCGGCGGGGTCAGCGTCGCGAACGGGCTGGTCGCCATGGCGATCGGCGATGATTCCAGCGTTGTGGGTGATTTCTCCATCGCTCTGGGCCAAGGCGCGGACGTGACCGGGGACAACACCGTCGCGATCGGCCTGACGGCGACGGCTCAAGGCAGCCACGGCGTCGCCATGGGCGGCGACACGGATGGGGACGGGTTCGGCGCGGTCCTGAACGGCGACCGCACGGTCGCCATCGGCTCTGACTCGTCGGCTGCCGCCGATGACGCTACGGCGGTCGGTGAATTCGCCACCGCGGGCGGCGAACGCTCCACGGCCATCGGTCAGGACGCTCTGGCGAGTTCAGACGAGTCCACCGCCATCGGTCAGTTCTCGACGGCGGACGCCATCGGCGCCACGGCGCTGGGCTTCGCGAGTGCTGCGACAGGCGATCAATCGATCGCCCAGGGCTGTGAAGCTGTCGCTGCCGGGGACGGCTCGATCGCCATCGGCGCGAGCGAGGACTGTGATCCGACCGACGGCGCCCTCGGCGCGCAAGCCACCCGTGAGGGTGCGATCGCGATTGGTGAAAGCACGACGAGCACCACAGACGCGGTCGCGTTAGGCCGGTCTGCAACGGCGTCCGGCGGGGGCTCGCTCGCTCTTGGCGTAGACGCCGAAGCGGTGCGCGGTGGTGCGATCGCCATCGGCGAAGAGGCGTTTGCTGAAGGGTTTGCAGCCGTCGCGCTGGGTGAAGGGAGCAGTGCGCGAGGCGGTGACTCAATCGCGATCGGGCACGATAGCGCGGCGACGAGCGAACGGGCGATGGCTATGGGGTGGGGCGCATTGGCTTCTGGCGATGACGCCCTTGCGGTGGGCAGAGACGCCAGCGCGACGGACTTCTTTGCCACTGCAATCGGTCTTGAGACCGAAGCGTCTGGGAACCGCTCCGTGGCTGTGGGCTCTTTTTCCAACGCGTCGGGCAACCGGTCCATCGCTATCGGTTCAGATCCCGACAACAGCGGGATCGGCGCCGAAGCGTCCGCGACCGAATCCATAGCGATCGGCGGCGACGCGGCCTCCAGTGCGAACTTCGCTATCGCAATGGGTCGAACCGCAGATGCGAGCGGGGCGTCCTCATTGGCGCTCGGCGACAGTGCTGACGCCGATGGCGAAGACTCTGTCGCGCTCGGCGCCGGCAGCGCCTCCGCGTTTGACAACTCCACCGCCATCGGCGCGGGCGCAGCGACCACGCGCGCCAACCAGATCGTTCTGGGCACGGCGAGCGAGACCGTCACGGTTGCTGGCCTGCCGAGTGCGGCGTCGCTGGCGGCTCAAGGCACGGTGACGGGCTTTGTCACCACGGATGCGGATGGCAATCTCGCCTCTGACGGCGGCGCGGCGCTGGCGCGCATCGCGCAGAACGAGGCCGATATCGCGTCGCTGGCGGGCGGCGGCCCGGTCTCGGGTGAGCCGTATCTCGATGTAAACAGCACCGGCGCCAACGCGATCGCCACTGCTAACGGCGCAATCGCCATCGGCGGGGATTCCTCCGCGACCAGCGAAGGCGCGGTCGCGATCGGTGAAGGCGCTACGGCGGCCGGTTCGACCGCCGTCGGCGGCGGCGCGCAAGCCATCGGTGCGGACACGGCCGCCTTCGGTCAGAACGCGTTCGCGCTGGCGGCCGCGTCGACGGCGCTGGGCGAGAACGCGCTGGCTGATCAGCTAGAGTCCACGGCTGTGGGTGAAGGCGCGCAAGCCACGGGCACCCAGTCCACGGCGATCGGCCAAGGCGCCATCGCCAGCGAAGACGACGCGACTGCTGTCGGCCGGACGGCCGTCGCAAGCGGTGAAAACTCCACCGCGGTGGGTCAGGGCGCGCAAGCGACCGCGACCTGGGCGACGGCGTTTGGTGAAAGCGCCGCCGCGACCGCAATCGATGCGCTGGCCGTCGGCAACGAGGCGCTGGCTGAGGGTGAGTTCTCCACCGCGCTCGGCGGAACCTCGATTGCGCGGGGCGTGGATTCCAGCGCGCTGGGCAATGCCGCGCTCGCTGAAGCCGACCGCGCGACCGCGGTTGGCGCAAACTCAGAAGCCACCGGCATCGCCGCCCTGGCTGTGGGGACCGACGCCAACGCTTCGGGTAATGGCTCGCTCGCCCTTGGCTCTGACTTTGACGGAGATGGGACCGGCGCGAGCGCGGCGGGCATCGACTCTATCGCCATGGGTGGAGACGCCCTGGCGAGCGCGGACTACGCGTTCGCGCTGGGCTTCAGCTCCGTGGCGTCCGGCACGCAATCGCTGGCTCAGGGCTGTGAGGCGGTCGCTTCCGGTGACGGATCCATCGCCATCGGCATGAGCGAGAATTGCAATACGGGCGACGCGAACGTCGGCGCGCAAGCGACCGCTAACGGTGCGATTGCGTTGGGTGAGGAATCCAGCGCCACTGCTATAGATGCCCTCGCCATCGGCCGAGACGCCGCAGCATCCGGCCGAGAGTCAATCGCGCTGGGCTCCGACAGCGTAGCGTCAGAGAACTTGTCCACGGCCGTAGGGAGTTTGGCGGCGGCGACCGAGGCGGGAGCAACAGCTGTTGGTTATCAGGCAGGCGCCACCGGAGAGCGGGCGACTGCAATTGGTCTCGATACAGACGCAACAGCGGCGTTCGCTTCGGCCATTGGCGCCTCCGCTGAGGCCACGGGGTCTGGAAGCATTGCGCTCGGCGGGGATTCGGATGGAAATGGCTTCGGGGCCATTGCATCCGGCGCGGACAGCTTCGCCGTCGGAGACGGCGCGGTCGCTTCGGGAATCTCCGCCATCGCCATCGGCGGTGATCCGGACATTGATGGCGACGGCGCGCGAGCAACGGCGGATGACGCCATCGCGATGGGCGATGACAGCACAGCCAGCGCTCAGCGGGCCATCGCCATCGGTGAATCGTCCAATGCCGGATTTGAAAACTCCATCGCTCTGGGTACCGGTGCTGCGACCACCCGCGCCAACCAGATCGTTCTGGGCACGGCGAGCGAGACCGTCACTATCGCGGGCATCACCTCCGCAGCCTCTACGGCGGCGCAGGGTGCAGTCACGGGCCTGGTCACCACCGACGCGGACGGCAATCTCGCCTCTGACGGCGGGGCGCTGCAGACGCAGGTGAACCAGAACACCGCTGATATCGCCGCGCTTGGCGCGGGCGGCGGCGGCTCCATCTATCTCGATGTGAACTCCACCGGTGCGGCGGCAAGCGCTACGGGCGATGACGCGATCGCCATCGGCGAAGCAGCTTCGGCCACAGAGGAAGGCGCGGTCGCAATCGGGCGTAACGCGTCCGCCACCAATGCGGGCGCGGTTGCGATCGGTGACGGCGCAGTAGCGTCCGGATCCACCGCGGTCGGCCTGCTCGCCATGGCCACAGGCGCGGATTCAGCGGCCTTCGGCGCCAACACGATGGCGACAGGCGCGCAATCAAGCGCGTTGGGTGAGAACGCCACCGCAGACTCTGACGAGTCGACGGCGGTTGGTGAAGGCGCGACAGCGTCCAACACCCAAGCAACCGCCGTCGGCCAGGGCGCCACCGCGAGCGGTAATGACGCCACGGCGATCGGTCAGGGCGCAAGCGCAACAGCTGTAGCCGCTACGGCCCTGGGTCAGAATGCGGCCGCAGTCGCGGCCAGCTCGATGGCGCTGGGTGACGGATCACGGGCTGAATCGGTCGGCGCGCTTGCGGTTGGAACCGGCGCCACGGCGAACGGAACGAATTCCATCGCCATCGGGGATGACGCGAGCACCGCGTTTGACAACTCAATCGCGCTGGGCGCGAACGCGTCCACCACCCGCGCCAACCAGATCGTTCTGGGAACAGTTACTGAGGCCGTCACCATCGCTGGCATCACCTCCGCCGCGTCTACGGCGGCGCAAGGCGCGGTCACGGGTCTGGTCACCACCGACGCGGACGGCAATCTCGCCTCTGACGGCGGGGCGCTGCAGACCCAGGTGACCCAGAACACCGCTGACATCGCAGCGCTCGGCTCAGTCACCCCAGGGTCCGTCTATCTCGACGTGAACTCCACGGGGGCTGTGGCCTCGGCCACGGGTGATGACGCCGTCGCCATTGGTGAAGCGGCCTCGGCGACCGAGGAAGGCGCGGTGGCCATCGGGCGCAATGCGTCCGCCACAAATACCGGTGCGGTTGCAATCGGTGATGGCGCGGTGGCCTCCGGCTCCACGGCGGTCGGCCTTCTGGCCATGGCCACGGGCGCGGATTCAGCGGCCTTCGGCGCCAACACGATGGCGACAGGCGCGTCGTCAACGGCGCTGGGTGAAAACGCCGAAGCCACCGAGGATGACACCACGGCGGTTGGTGAGGATGCGGAAGCCTCCGGTGAAGCTTCCACCGCCATCGGTCAAGGCGCGGTCGCCCGCGGTGCGGGGGCTTCGGCCTTCGGCCAGGGTGCGAGCGCGGCCTTCGACAATTCCATGGCGATCGGTGTCGGGGCGGTCGCGTCGCGCGCCGATCAGATCGTGATCGGAACGAGCTCGAACACCTACACCCTTCCAGGCTTGACCTCAGCGGCCTCAACTGCGGCTCAAGGCGCCGTGGACGGGTTCGTGACGGTGGATGCGGACGGCAATATCGCGTCAGACGGCGGAGCGGCGCTGGCTGATATCGCGTCGAACACGGCGGCGATTGGGGTAAACACCACGAACATCGCGACGAACACGACAAATATCGCGACCAACACAACCAACATTGCAACCAACACCGGCAATATCGCGACGAACACCACGAACATCGCGAACAACACCGCCGGCGTCGCGACCAACACAACCAACATCGCCAACAACACCACGACGATCGCGACCAATACGACCAACATTGCGAACAACTCGACGAGCATCGCGACGAACACGGTCAATATCGCAAACAACACCGCAGGCATCTCGACCATCGCGAATGGGGTGGCGGTGAATGCTGCCGATATCGCCCTGCTGCAGGCCGGTGTCGCGGGTAACGGTCAACGCCTTATCGATCTTGAGACCCAAGTCGATGATCACGAAGACCGGATCACTCAGAACGAGTCTGATATCGCCGACAACCGGTCTGATATCGACGCCAACCGCGCTGATATCGACAACAACACCGCTGCGATTGCGACCAACCGGACTGACATTGATCGTAATACGGTGAATATCGCGACGAATACCGACAATATCGCGTCCAACACCGCGGCGATTATGGGCTTCGACACGCGCATCAGAACCAACGAAGTGGCCATCGCGTCCAACACCGGTCGGATTGAAACGTTGGAGAACGACTTTGCAGCGATGCAGGTGAGCGTGGAGCAGCTCAGCGTGCTGTCGACCCGCAACGCCAACCAGATCGCGCAAAACATGGACGGCATCGCCATCGCCAATGCGCTGTCGGGTTCGACTTGGTTGCAGCAGAATGAAACGGTGGCCTTCAGCGCTAACTGGGGCCATTACGATGGATCAAACGCCCTCGCGCTTTCAGCCGCACGCCGCGTCAGCAATCGCTTGTCAGCCAATCTTGCCGTGGGCTGGGCCGATCAGACCGGCAAGGTCGGCGCCCGCGCAGGTGTGCGGATGGGATGGTGATGAAGCCTGGACGTTTGGCGCCATAAGGTAATTGTTATCAGTGGGTTGAATCGGCTGCTGGTGAGGCTTCCCCGTGTTAGGCCGACGGCTTGACCGGGAAAGCTGCGGTCGATCTTCTGATGGGTTCCTACTTCTCCGCCAACCCCTTCAGCGCATAGACCAGCTCCAGTGCTTCGCGGGGCGACAGGCCGTCGGCGTCGACGGTTTTCAGCCGCTCTTCCACCGCGCTTGGTTTGACGGCCGGTTCAGGGATAGCGGCGCTGAACAGGGGGAGGTCAGCGAGCGCTGCGGCGGGCTGGCCTTCGGCTTCAAGCCGGTCGAGGATGTGCTTTGCGCGAGCCACCGCAGCGGGGGGAAGTCCGGCGCGCTTGGCCACTTCAACCCCGTACGAACGGTCGGCTGGCCCGGCTCCGACCTCGTGCAGGAAGACGAGCTCACCCTTCCATTCCCTGGCTTTCAGGGAGGCGTTGGCTGCGCTCTCAAGCTCATCCACCAGTCTTGTCAGCTCGTGATAATGGGTGGCGAACAGGGCGCGGCATCCATTCACGCCGTGCAGATGCTCCACAGCGGCCCAGGCGATGGAAAGCCCGTCAAACGTCGCCGTGCCGCGCCCGATTTCGTCCAGGATGACCAGGGCACGCGGGTCGGCCTGATTGAGAATGGCGGCGGTCTCGATCATCTCCGCCATGAAGGTGGAGCGCCCCCGCGCCAGATCATCGGCCGCCCCGACGCGCGAGAAGAGCCGGTCGACGAGGCCGATTCTTGCCGAACGTGCGGGAACGTGGAGACCGGCCTGCGCCAGAATGGCGATGAGCGCGTTCTGTCTGAGATAGGTGGATTTGCCGGCCATGTTTGGACCGGTCACCAATGTCAGCCGCGGACCCGCCCCGCCTTCAGCGTCGAGCCGGCAGTCATTGGGCGTGAAACGGCCCTCGCCGGTGCGCTCCAGCGCCTGTTCAACGACCGGGTGGCGCCCGCCGATAATCTCGAACGCGCCACTTGAATCGACGACGGGCCGGCTCGCGCCGCAGTCCTGCGCCCACACCGCGTCCGCGCAGGCCACATCAAGCGCGGCGAGCGCCTCGGCGGCGGCGCGGATGGCGGGGCTGAGGCTTTCGGCGCGAATGCGGAGCGCTTCGAAAATCTCCAGCTCCATAGCGATGGCGCGTTCACCGGCCTGGGCGATTTTCGCTTCCAGCTCGCCCAGCTCCGGGGTGGAGAAACGCACCGCATTGGCCATGGTCTGGCGGTGGATGAAGGGTTCAGCACCCATCAGCGCGTCGGCGTTTTTCGCGGACACTTCGATGAAATAGCCAAGCACGTTGTTGTGCTTAACCTTCAGATTCGCGACACTGCTCTGATCGGCATAGGTCTTCTGCAGGCCGGCCACAATGCGCCGGGAGTCGTCGCGCAGTTTGCGGGCCTCATCGAGCCCCGGAGACCAGCCCGCCGCTACAAAGCCTCCTTCACGCGCCAGAAGCGGCGGCTCATCGACCAGGGCGCGCTCAACCTCCTGAACGAAGGCGGCGAGCTCGGCGTGGCCGGCAAGCGACACCGACTGCAGGGCCGCTTCAATGGCTGCAGGGGGCCGGGCGAGCGGGTGGCGGGCGAAATCGGCATTCAAGCCCTCTCCCTCTTTCAGCGCGCGCGCCAGCTGCAGCAGGTCGCGCGGCCCCCCGCGACCCAGCGCCAGCCTTGAGAGCGCGCGTACTGGGTCGCCGGCCCGCTTCAGCCGCTCGCGCGCGCCGTCGCGCAGCTCGGTGGTTTCGACAAAGAAGCCGGCCGCGTCCTGGCGCGCCGATATCGCATCCAGATCCATGGATGGCCTCGCCAGTCGCTCCGCCAAAAGGCGCGCGCCCGGCGCTGTGACGGTGCGGTCGATCGCATCCAGCAGCGAGCCCTTGCGCGCGCCGGACAGGGTGCGCTCGATCTCAAGGCTGGCGCGCGCGGCCGGATCAATCGCCATCGCCGAACCGGCAGGCTGGCTGACCGGAGGGGCGAGCTTGGCCGGAGCGCCAGCCTGGGTCAGCTCCAGATAATCCAGAAGGCAGCCTAGCGCGGATAGCTCCGCCCGGCTGAAATCGCCAAACGCGTCGAGGGAGGCGACCGCGAATCGCTCCTTCAGGCGCCGCTCGCCCGCGCCGGCGTCAAACTTGGCGCGCGCCCGTGTGGTGATCGCTGCGGACGGACAGGCGGCTTCGGCGATGCGCGCATCGTCCTCGCTGACGAGAAGCTCGGCTGGATTGAGTGCGGCGAGCTCGGCATCAACCGCCTCCTCGCCAACGGGGCTGGCGCGGAAGGCGCCCTCGGACACTTCCGCGACCGCCAGAGCCAGCTCGCCGGACGCGGTGCGCGCCAGCGCGGCGATCCGGTTGGCGCTTCTCGCGTCCAGAAGATCATCCTCGGTAAGCGTACCGGGCGTGACGATGCGGGTGATTGCGCGCCGGACCACGGACTTGGAGCCGCGCTTCTTAGCCTCGCTGGGATCCTCCATCTGTTCGCCGACCGCAACCTTGAAGCCGGCCTTGATCAGGCGGGACAGATAGATCTGCGCATTGTGAACCGGCACGCCGCACATTGCGACCGGCTCGCCCTGATGCTCTCCGCGCTTGGTCAACGCAATGTCGAGCGCCGCTGAGGCGCGCACTGCGTCATCGAAGAACAGCTCGTAAAAATCGCCCATGCGATAGAAGAGCAGGGCGTCCAAAGGCGCCTCGGCGCGCAATTGGAGAAACTGCACCATCATCGGCGTGCCGCCTTCCGCTGTCGGGAAGGCGCGGTCCAGCATGGCGTCGAGGGGGGCGGCGCTCGTCATGACGGCAAGGTAAACGCGCCGGCTGGCGCATCAAGCCGGGTTTGTCCGATCTGCGCCGCTCGTACACAGGTCCGCCGTGTTGCCCCGGCGCCAGAACCCTTTAGGCTGCGCGTACCCGCCTGCACTGTCTGAACGGAATTCACGCCATGAGCGACCGCACCTCCCGCGTCGATGACGAGGAAGCGCTTTCCTTCCACCGCTATCCGCAGCCCGGCAAGGTCGCGATTCGCGCCACCAAGCCGATGGCGACACAGCGCGATCTCTCGCTTGCCTACTCGCCGGGCGTCGCCGCGCCGGTCAAGGCGATCGCTGAGGATATCGACGCCAGCTATGACTACACTTCCAAGGGCAATCTGGTCGCCGTGATCTCCAACGGCACCGCCATTCTCGGGCTCGGCGATCTCGGGGCGGCCGCGTCGAAACCGGTCATGGAAGGCAAGGCGGTGCTGTTCAAACGCTTCGCCGATATTGACGGTCTCGACATCGAGGTGGACGAGAAGGACCCGGACGCCTTTGTGGAGTGCGTGCGCCGTTTCGGCGCAAGCTTCGGCGGGATCAATCTGGAAGACATCAAGGGTCCGGATTGCTTCATCATCGAAGAACGCCTGCGTGAGGCGCTGGATATTCCGGTCTTTCATGACGACCAGCACGGCACCGCCATCATAACGGCGGCCGGCATCATCAATGCGTGCGAGCTCACCGGCCGCGACATCGCCAAGCTGAAAGTGGTCGTCAATGGCGCCGGCGCTGCCGGGATTGCGGTTCTGGAACTGCTCAAATCCATGGGCGTGGCGCATGATAATGCGGTTCTGTGCGACTCGCGCGGCGTCATCTACAAGGGCCGCGAGGCGGGCATGAATCAGTGGAAGTCCGCCCACGCCGCCGACACGCCGGCGCGCATGCTGGCCGAAGCGCTGGACGGGGCTGACTGCTTTATCGGGCTTTCGGTGAAGGGTGCGGTGGACAAGGCCATGGTCAAATCCATGGCCGCCGATCCGATCATTTTCGCCATGGCCAACCCCGATCCGGAGATTCTGCCGGAAGAGGTTCGTGAGGCGCGTTCCGACGCGATCATGGCGACCGGACGGTCTGATTACCCCAATCAGGTCAATAATGTGCTAGGTTTCCCCTATATTTTCCGCGGTGCTCTGGATGTGCGCGCCCGCACTATCAATGAAGACATGAAGGTTGCCGCCGCCAAGGCGCTGGCGGAACTGGCGCGGGAAGATGTCCCTGATGAGGTGGCCGCCGCTTATCACGGCTCCCGGCCAAGCTTCGGGCGCGAATACATCATCCCGGCGCCGTTTGATCCACGCCTGATCAGCCATGTCCCGCCCTATGTCGCCCAGGCGGCGATGGATAGCGGCGTGGCGCGCAAGCCCATTTCCGATATGGATGGCTATCGCGCCGCCCTTGCCCGCCGGCTGGACCCCACCGCCGCGATTCTACAGGGCATTCAGGACGAGGTGCGCGCCCGCCCGCGCAAGACCATCGTGTTCGCTGAAGGCGAGGAGGCCAGCGTCATCCGGGCCGCATACGCCTTCCAGCAGCAGGATCTCGGTCATGCCGTACTGATCGGTCGCGAGGACACCGCCAAGGCGAATATGCGCCTTGTCGGCGTGCCCGAAGACGCGATCGAAATCGTCAATGCGCGTCTGTCGGACAAGAATGCCGACTATGCCGAGTGGTTGTTCGAGCGGCTTCAGCGTCAGGGTTATCTTCGGCGGGATGTCCAACGCCTGGTCAACCAGGACCGCAATGTCTTCGCCGCCTGCATGGTCGCGCTCGGCGACGCGGACGGGATGGTGACCGGGGTGACGCGCAATTACGCGCAGGCCCTGGGCGATGTGCAGCTCGCCCTCGACCCGGCCAAAAACGAACGCGTGATGGGGATGAGCCTGGTGCTCTCCCAGGGGCGCACCTTGTTTATCGCCGACACCAACGTGACCGAGTTTCCCAGCGCTGAAGCGCTCGCCGACATGGCCAGCGAAGCCGCCGCCGCCGCACGCCGCTTTGGCGTCGAGCCGCGCGTGGCGCTTCTGTCCTATTCCACCTTCGGCAATCCGGCCGGCGAGCGCTCAACCAAGATCCAGGAAGCGGTCAAGTTGCTGGATGCACGCGAGTCTGACTTTGAATACGAGGGCGAGATGAACGCCGATGTGGCGCTCGATCCCGGCCATCGCATGCTCTTCCCGTTTTCCCGACTTTCCGGGCCCGCCAATGTGCTGATCATGCCGGCCATTCATGCGGCGTCCATTTCCACCAAGCTCTTGCGCGCAGCGGGTGGGGCGACCGTGCTCGGCCCTATGCTTCTGGGGCTTGAAAAACCGGTCCAGATCGCCCGGCTGGGAGCCGGCGTCTCCGACATCATGAATCTCGCCGCTCTGGCGGCGCACGACCTGTCGGCGGAGGCGCACGATCGGCTGGCTTAGGCGGAGCCGGCAGCCTTGTCGCGCGCGTGGACACGCGCCGCCCAGATCGCGATTAAGACCGACGGGATGCCGATGGCTGCCGTGCCGGCGAAGAACACCCCATAGGCGGGGATCAGGCCGAACAGGGCTTCAAGGCTCTCCACTGTGACCCCGGAGAAGCCTTTGAGAAACTTGCCTAATATCGTGTAGAAGGACGAGAGCAGCGCGTATTGCGTGGCGACATAGCCAAAGCTGGTCAGGCTCGACATCCAGGCAATCAAGGCGGTGCCGGCGAAGCCTTCGGAGATATTCTCAATCGTCAGCGCGAGCGCGAAGACCGGAAGCTCCGGCCCCGCGAAAGCCATCATCGTATAACCCAGATTGGACACTGGAGCTAGGAAGGCTCCTAGGATCAATGTCTTGGCGAATCCCAGCCTGACCGCACAGAGCCCGGCCAGGCCGACCCCGATAAAGGTCGCCACCAGCCCGACGCTGGCCCGCATCCCGCCGATCGCATTCCAGTCCAGCCCGAGATCGAGATAGAAGGGATTGATCATCGGCCCCATGACGAAGTCCGGCATGCGATAGAGGCTGACGGCCGCCAGCAGGAGGAAGGCCTTGCCTCCATGGGCTTTGAAGAAGGCGATAAAGGGCCCCACGACAGCGTCGAAGAAGCCTTGCGGTGTAAAGAAAGAGGCCTGCGGCGCGAGCCCGGCGGCGCCGTCGCCGACCGCGCTGCGCTCGGCCTTGGGCTCGGCGGCCAGAAGCGCGGCGAGCAGGCCCACGCCCATGAGCGCAGCCATGAGCGTATAGCTCATCTCCCAGCCAATTCCGGCGGCGAGATTGAAGATCAGCGCGTTCGTGATCAGAAGTGAGATGCGATAACCCAGCTGATAGGCTGCGGACAGCATGGCGAGTTCTTCATCGTCCGCAGCCGCCTCGATCCGCCAGGCGTCCACCGCGATATCCTGCGTCGCTGATGCGAATGCGACCACGAGCGCGAAGGCGCCGAACAATAACAGCCCGCCTGACGGGCCGACCATGACCATGGCCAGAAGCCCGCCCGCGACCGTGCCCTGAGCCAGGATGATCCAGCTGCGCCGGCGTCCCAGTCTTGACAGGAGCGGCAGGTCGAACCGGTCAAGGAGGGGCGCCCACAGGAACTTGAACGAGTAAGCGAAGCCCACCCAGCCCATGAAGCCGATCGCGGCCAGCGTCGTGCCCTCGTCCCGTAGCCAGGCGCCGAGCGTGTTGCCGGTGAGAAGGAAGGGCAGGCCGGCGGAAAATCCGAGCGCCAGCATGATCAGCACGCGCGGCTGGCGCAGTGCGGCAAGCACCTCGCGCCAGCCCGGCCCGGCCGGTTTTTCGTCCTGCGTGGCGTCGGTCATGCGCTCAAAACCCTTTCAGGCGCGGCATTTGCGCTTACGCACTCAGACTTGCCCGGTTTCGCTCAACGCACAAGCGGGTGAGCGCTTCGGTCAGCGCCTCGGCGTCGAGCGGCTTGGTGAGGAATTCATTCATGCCCGCTTCAAGGCAGGCTTCGCGGTCCGCCTCAGTGGCGTTCGCGGTGAGCGCGATCAAGGGCAGGCCGCCGCTTCCGGCCGGCAGCGCCCGGATGGCGCGCGCTGTGGCGCGCCCGTCCAGCTCCGGCATGCGCAGATCCAGCAGCGCCGCATCGGGCGCCTGAACGCGCACCGCTTCAACCGCTTCTCGGCCGCTGGCCGCTTCAAGGATTTCAGCGCCCAGTCGCTCCAGAACCCGCCGCGCGATCAGGGCGTTGACCGGATCGTCCTCTGCTACGAGAATTCTGAGGCCCGCCAAGGGGAAAACCTCGCCTGTGGCTTGATCGGGAGCGGGTTCTCGCGCGGGCTCGGACCCGCTGAGTGCGTATTGGGCCAGGGCCCCCAGACGAACGGGGGCGACAAGCCAGCCATCGACGCCCGGCGGGGCGGCCTTGGCGATATAGCGGTCCTTGCTATCGGGTCGTGCGACCACCAGCACTCGCGCCGGTGCGAAGGCGGGCGCGAACTCAGCCCAGCTCTCATCAAGCAGTACGCAACTTTCAGCAGGTCCGCTCGCCGGCGATCCGCCGGGTTCGATCCGATCGATCTCGGTTACGCGGGCGCCGAGCGTCTCGCTCTGGCGGCGCAAAGCATTACGACGCAGCGTGCTCGGAGAGGCGACGATGATCGCTCTGTCGTGTAGCGGTTGATCGGAGCTGGCCGGTTCGATCAACTCAGGCTCGAAGGCGAACCAGAAGGCGGCTCCGGAGCCGGGTTCTGAATGAAGCCCGACCGAGCCGTGCATCGCTTCGGCGAGCCGGCGCACCATGGCCAGCCCAAGCCCGGCGCCGGCCACAGGGCTGTCATCAGCAGCGCCGCGTTCGAACTGTTCAAACAAGCGGGTCTGGTTCTCTGCGGCGATGCCCGGCCCGGTGTCCAGAACGGTGAAGCGCAGCGTGCCGGCCACCGCTTCGAGCGTGACCAGAGCGCCGCCGGTTTGGGTAAACTTCACGGCGTTGCCGATCAGGTTGAACAGGATCTGCTTCAGCCGACCCGGATCGGTCTTGATCAGGCGCGGCGCTTCAGAATCGACGGCGTGGGCAAGCTCCAGACCTTTCTCATGCGCCTTCGGCGCCAGCAGTTCGCACACCATTTCCATCAGGCCGACAGGGTCGACGGGCTCAGCGCGCAGGGCGAGCTTGCCGGCCTCCAGCCGGGACAGGTCGAGAATATCATCAATCAGGGCCAGGGCGTGACCGGCGCTGGATTTCAGCCCCTCGACATAGGCCCGCTGGTCGGGCTTCAGCTGAGTGTCCGCAAGCAGGTTGGCCAGACCCAGCGCGCCCGATAGCGGCGTTCGCAGCTCGTGCGTGACGGCTGCGAAGAAAACCGATTTGCCCTGCGCCGCCTCGCTGATCGCGGCGCTCGCCTGGCGTGCGGCGGTAACATCGCGGCCCACGGCGACCGAACCGCCGCCGGGAGTCGGGCTCTCTGTCCACTCGATCCAGGCCGCGCCATCGCGGGTCGCCATGTGAACATCGTAGCGTCGCGGGCCGTTCACCTGGCTGAGATCGACGCCCTGTCCCGAAGCCGGCGCTGCAGCGAACCAGACCCCGATCCAGTCCGCCTGCCTGCCGCCGAACGTGCGAAGGAAGGCCCGGTTCACCAGGGTGATCCGTCCAGCGTCATCGCGCGCCATCACCGGTTCGACCATCGCCTCGAAGGCGAGCGAGGCCGCGCGCTCACGCTCCATCGGACCGCGAACGTCACCGTCGCGGGCTGCGCTATCGGGGTCTGTGCGGTCGCCGGGCGTCATGCAATCAGGCTAGCCCCGCCCGGTTAACGAAGCGCTGGTGATAGGAGCTCGCCGGGGTCGGGCCTAAAGTCTTGACCATTGGGCGGAGGTTAGACCCCAAGACGCGCGCCGCTGTTCGGCTGGCTCACGGGCTGGCTGATGGCCTCGGCCCGGCGCGCGCTGAGCGCTTCAGCCAGGTGTATGCGCCGGACCGCGGCCGCCCCATCCAGGTCGGCGATCGTGCGGGCGGTCCGCAACAGGCGATGATACGCGCGCGCGCTTAATCGCATCGCGCTTGCTGCGCGCGTCAGCAGGTTCCGCCCCGCTGCGTCAGGTTCGGCGAACTTGTCCAGCGCATCACCGCTGAGCCGTGCGTTCAGCGAACCGCGCTCAGCCTGGGCCTGACGCGCGGCCGCCACTCGGGCGGCGGCCTCCGCCGTGCCTTCCGCAGGCGCCGGTAGAGCCAGGTCGGCGGGTGTGACGGGCGGTACATCGATCTGCAGGTCGATGCGGTCCATCATCGGGCCGGAAACCCGGGCCTGATAGCTCGCGGCGCATTTCGGCCCGCGTGCGCAGGCGCGCCCGTCCTGACCCGCCCAGCCGCAGCGGCAGGGATTCATCGCGGCGATCAGCTGAAAGCGCGCTGGGAAGGTTACGCGAGCATTGGCCCGTGCGATCGCCACCTCACCGATCTCCAGAGGCTGGCGCAGGCTGTCGAGCACCTGAGGATGAAACTCCGGCAGCTCGTCGAGAAACAGCACGCCGTGATGGGCCAGCGACGCCTCGCCCGGCCGCAGGCGTATGCCGCCACCAACCATGGCGGCCATGGAGGCGGAATGGTGCGGGGCGCGAAACGGTCGGGTCCGGGTGAGGCGGCCCCGCTCGACCAGGCCCGCCACCGACTGCACCATGGAAACTTCCAGAAGCTCACGCGCGTCAAGCGGCGGCAGAAGCCCTGGCGCGCGTTCGGCCAGCATGGATTTGCCTGAGCCGGGCGGGCCGACGAGCAGCAGGTTATGCCCGCCCGCCATGGCGATTTCGAGCGCGCGCTTGGCGGTTTCCTGCCCGCGCACATCACGCAAATCCTTGACCCCGCGCGCTTCGATCAGTTCGCCTGGTGCGGGACGCGCAAGCGCCTGACCGGACTTGTGATGATTAACCAGCTGGATGAGCGTTCCGGGCGCCAGAATGGGAAGATCACCACCCGCCCAGGCCGCTTCCGGGCCGGACTCCTCAGCACAGATAAAGCCGAGCCCTTCAGCTTCAGCCAGCATGGCGGCGGGCAGCGCTCCGGCGCATGGCGCAAGCGAACCATCCAGTCCAAGCTCGCCCATCGCCAGCCATCCCTGTCCGGCGTCGCTGGGAAGAACCCCCATCGCGACAAGCAGGCCGATCGCGATGGGAAGATCATAGTGCGCGCCTTCCTTGGGCCGGTCCGCCGGCGCCAGGTTCACGATGAGGCGCTGATTGGGCAGAGCCAGACCGATCGCCGCGAAGGCGGCGCGCACCCGTTCCTGGCTTTCCGCAACCGCTTTGTCGGCAAGGCCTACGATCCGGAAAGCGGGCAAGCCCCCGGCGATCTGAACTTGCACCTCGACCCGGCGGGCTTCAGCGCCGTCAAATGAAGCAGAAGCGATTGTCACACCCATGGCGGGAGCCCCATGCGAACAAATCCAATACAAACTCAGTGAACGAAATCACCAAAGCGTTTTGCACCGCACTCCTTATCCACACCCGGCGGAACACAGCAGCTCAAAACAGGAACAACTAAAGAACAGCTGGCTCTGCGCCGTCAAGCTAATTTTTCGCCCCTGGAGCGAGCCGGGCGGTTTGAAGTTGATTTTTTGGCGAAAGCGGCGCTATTGCGACGCAGATTCTCCGCCCGCGCCGGGAAGGCTGTCCGGGTTCTCGCAGGCCAGCGCCATGCGTTCGCCGCGCGGCTCCAGGGCGGTTTCCTGTCCGGCGACGCGCACATAGAGCAGGACTTGCTGCACCCCATCGACCAGGGAGGCGTGCGCAGCGGCCCGGTCGCGCTCCGCCTGGGTGCGCGCAAAGCCCAGAAGGTGCACGACGCCGTCGCGGGTCTCGACATTGAAGTTCACGCTTCGCACCCCGCGATCGCCCAGAAGCCGGGTCCGCACCTGCTGGGTGATCCAGCCATCGCGAGTCGATCCGCGCACGCCCCGTCCGTCGCCGACCACGACCTGATTGGCCACGGTTCGCACCGATTGAGCGGACCAGGCCAGGCATTCCGCGACCGTGCGATCCTCTTCGCGCGGCGTGGATCCGGTTAGGAGCGCGACGCCTTCGGTGACTTCCACGTCCACGCCGTTCAGCGCATAGCCTTCCGCGCGCAGCATGGCGGCCTTGATCGAGAGCGAGGCGTTCTGATCATCAAGCTCGCGACCGACGGAGCGGCCAGGCTGCGTCACCGCGCAGGCGGAGACGATCAGCGCAGCCAGTCCAGCCGCGATGAAACGCAGTGTGAGCGGTGTGGGCGCGGTCATAGCGAGCTCCTTGGGTTTGCGAGCGGGGCTGATGGGCGAAGCGGCTTTGAGATCTCAAAGCAGCGCCGTCATCCGACCCTCGGCGCGAATCACTCCTTCAAGATGCCTTGGCCAGCGCCACGGCGCCACCAGCATGAGGTCGTAACGTGGCTGAAGCGCGGCATAGCGGCTGTGCCGTGCGCGCCAAAGGGCGCCCGCGCGCAGGAGGCGATCGGTCTGACGCGGGCTCAGCGCGCCGCGCGCGGTCTCAAGGTCGGCGCGCGCCTTTACCTCGATAAAGGCCAGGGTCGCTCCGCGCCGGCAGACGATATCGATTTCCCCGGCCCCGGTGCGGGCGCGCTGATCGAGGATCCGCCAGCCCTTCATCCGCAGCAGCAACTGCGCGGCGAACTCGGCCCGCCGGCCCCGCCGCTCCGCCCTGCGGCGTCTGTCTTTGGCGTGTCGCGAGGCCATCAGTCGGCGCTGACGCGCTGTTGCCGGTCCCGGTCCTGACGGCTAGCTTGCCGGTCAGGATCGCCGGCGGCGTCCGGCGCGAGGAAAGGGCGGATCATGGCGAGCGACATGGCGGCAGAATGGCGGTTGAAACGCGGTGCGCCAACTGGTTTGAGGGCCGCACTCGCGGGTCTGGCTGCGCTCGGTGTGCTCAGCGCGTGTGAAACCGCGCCACCAAGCGCGCCCTCGGTCGGCGAGCCTCAGCGCCCGGTCATCGGCGCTCCGCCTGAACCGGTCACGCGTCCGGTCCCCATCCCGCCGCCGGCTTACACACCCGCCCACATGTCCGGTCTTGACGATATCGTACGCGTCGGCCTGCTCCTGCCGTTTTCCGCGTCCAGCCCGGCGGCGCGCGCTGAAGCCGCGCAGATTTTACGCGCTGCTGAGCTTTCGCTCTTCACCCGGGGCGATGAGCGGGTGCTCTTACTTCCGCGCGATACGGCGGGAACGCGCGCCGGCGCCGCTGATGCGGCGGCGGGCTTGGCCGAGGATGGCGTCGATCTGATTTTCGGCCCGCTCCTGTCCGGCGCCGTGGCGGGCGCCAGCGGTCCGGCGCGGCGCGCAAACATTCCCGTCATCGCCTTTTCCACAGATCCCGATCGCGCTGGCGACGGGGTATATCTGTTGAGTTTTCCGCCATCGGAAGAAGTGCGCCGGATCACCGAGTATGCGCGCCAACGCGGCGCGGAGCGTTTCGCCTTCGTCGGGCCGGACAGCGCCTATGGCCGTGCGGTCGCGGCCGCCTATCAGGACAATGTGGAACGCCTGACTGAAGGGTTGGAGCCGCGCATTGTCGAGATCGAGGCGCCAGAGCCGGAAGATGCGCCGGAGCCGGTGGCGGCCGATCCGTTCGCCCCGATTGAGCCTGTCGAACCTGAAAGGATCGAGGTGGAGGTCATTCCGGGCCTGCGTGAACCGGTGTTCTATACTGGCTCTGTCGCGTCCATGACCCAGGCCGCGCGCACGCTGGCCGCGCTTGGCGTACGGCCAGCCGACCCGGAGGATGCTCGCGCCCTGTCGCTGCGCAGCTGGGAACCCTCGCTGGGCGATCCTTTTCAGGTTCTGATGTTGCCGGAGGGCGGCGATCAGCTTCGCACCCTCGCTCCAGTGATGATTTTCGCCGATATCGATCCGCTCATCGTCAAATTCGTCGGAACCAGCCTGTGGCGGGATGCGGATGTGGCGCGCGAGCCGGCGCTTGCCGGCGGTTGGTTCGCCGGGCCCGACCCCGAGACGCGCGCGCCGTTTGAACGCGCGTTTGAAGCCGCTTACGGCGCGCCGCCTTCGCGCCTGGCGGGGCTCGGCTATGATGCGGTTTCTCTGGCCGCCGCGGTCGCAGCCGCTCCAGGCGAACCCCCGCGCAGCGTCATTGAAAACCCGGACGGGTTTTCAGGCGTCGATGGGCTGTTCCGTTTCCGGGAGGATGGAACGCTGGAGCGCGGCCTTGCGGTCTACACGATCCGTCGCAGCGGGTTCGCGACGCTTGAACCGGCGCCGACCCGGTTCGAAGAGCCTGATGACGCGTCGGCTCTGAGCGAGCTTATCCGCGATCATGGCGGAGACGAGGCGGAGCCTTCCGATCGGGAAAGCTAAAGGCGCCGGCTTCAGCCCGGAGCCAGATCGAAACCGACCCGGTCAGCGAAGAGCCGCCCTTCAGCGGTTAACCGCGCCCGGCTGTCGGTCAGCTCCAGTCGGCCCTGCTGGGCGTGGGCGCGCGCCGCTTCAATGTTGAGATCAAGTCCGGTCAGAGCGCGCAGCTGCTCGCGGTCCAGGCCCTGATCAATTCGAAGCCCCATCAGGATCCGCTCCTGGGCTTCGGCCAGAGCGGAAAGCCGCTCCTCTTTGTGCCCGGCTCCCTGCACCGCGCCTGTAACATAAGCATCAGGGCGCGCTGCGGCTTCATAGCCGACACGTCCGCCGCGCGCGTGCGCGCCGATGCGCGCGTGTGCGCCCGGCCCAACGCCGATCCAGTCCGCCCCCAGCCAGTAGAGCGCGTTATGGCGCGACTGGTGCGCCTTGCTGCGCGCATGGTTGGAGATTTCATAGGCTTCAAGCCCGGCCTCGCCGGTCAGTGTCTGTGCAATCTCGTACATGCGGGCCGTATCCTCATCGGCTGGTGCGATGAGGTCGCCGCGTTCGGCCTGGCGAGCGAAGGCGGTGCCCGGCTCGATGGTCAGCTGGTAGAGCGACATATGGTCCGGCGCGCGCGCCAGCGCCTGCGCCAGCTCCGCATCCCATCCGCCCGGCGTCTGGCCTTCGCGCGCATAGATGAGGTCGAAAGAGGCGCGCTTGAACAAGGCTCGGGCCGATTCGAACGCCGCCAGCCCCTGGGCGGCGTCATGATCGCGGCCGAGTCGTTTCAGGCTGGCGTCGTCGAGCGCCTGAACGCCGAGCGAGAGGCGCTCAACGCCAGCCGCGGCGATATCGGCGAAACGCGCCGCCTCGTTCGGATTGGCCTCCAGCCCGATCTCCGCATTGGCATCAAAGCCCCAAAGCTGCTCGGCCTCATCAATGATCCGGGCGATATCGCCGGCCGGCATCAAGGACGGGGTGCCGCCGCCGAAATGCAGGCTGGTCAGCGCGCGCGCGCCGGTGATGTCCCGCCAGCGCTTCATGTCGGCGATGATAGCATGAGTAAGCGCGTCGCCATCGCGTCCGCGCGCGCGATAGACGTTGAAATCGCAATAGGGACAGATCCGCGCGCAATACGGCCAGTGCATATACAGCCCCAGTGGCGCGAGGGGCGCACTCATCGACCAAACACCGCCTTCATAAGCTTGGCGAACGCGTCGGCGCGATGGCTCATCGCCAGCTTTTCCTGCGCATCCATCTCCGCGAAGGTCTGTGCGCGCCCCTCAGGGCTGAAGATCGGATCATAACCAAACCCGCCTTCGCCACGAGGCGGCCAGATGAGTTCGCCTTTCACCTGACCTTTGAAGGTGCGCGTACGCCCGTCCGGGTGGGCCAGCGCCAGAACGCAGACGAATCGGGCTGAGCGGTCACGCGCGCCTCGGGCCTGAAGCTCGGCTTCAACCCGCGTCATGGCGGCCGGGAAGTCACCCGATGGGCCGGCCCATCGGGCCGAATAGATCCCCGGCTGCCCGTCCAAGGCGGTGACCGAGAGCCCGGAATCATCAGCCAGCGACACCTCGCCGGACGCGTTTGCCGCGGCCCGTGCTTTGAGTCGCGCATTCCCGGTGAAGGTATTTTCAGTCTCTTCAGGCTCTGCAAGACCGGCTTCGCCGGCGCCGATCACGCTCAGCCCGTGCGGTGCGATCAGCTCTCCTATCTCTTTGATTTTACCTGCGTTATGGCTTGCAATCACCCAGCGCGGGGCGCTTGAAAACACCGTATCCAAGGCCAGTACCTCCATCTGTGCATATCGCCTTTCGAAAAATTCATATCGTTTTTCGATGTTTTTTTGTTGCGAAGCGATGTGAGCTCCGCTATCTATCTTCTCGAGCCGGACGGGGGACACCCCGAAGGCTCAAGAAAGAGGGTCAGAGCCCGGCGGTCAAACAGACCGGAGCGCGCGCCCCAAACGGTTGGTCGAACACTTGCGAAGGAGACAATGAAATGGTCAGGTCCAACAATTCCAACGGCGTCAACATGGCTTCGGTCCTTTTGAACGCTATTCTGGTCGGCGGCGTGTTCGTCGGCATGGCGGCGGCGATCCTTCCTACGGTCGCGTGATCCGTCCAGCAGGCAGCCGGCGCGACTGTCTTCGCCCTGTCCTCCCCCGATAAAGCGGGACGACGCGCCGGACGCCAAGTTAGAGGACGTGCATGAGAACGCTGGGTCCCGGCTCCATAGCCGCGCTGTTCAAGCTCTTCCTCGATGTCCTGTATTTCGGGCTCTGGGCGCTTCTGGGCGTCACGAGCCTGATCATGCTTCTCATGATGATCGCCGGTGTCTACCGGCTGACCGGGCTGGGCCCGGAACTTCCTGCTGCGCTGCTGCAGTTCCTCGCCATGGACGTCGTCTTGGCCCTGCCCCTGGCGATCGCAGCGATTATCGCGCTCACCTTCATTGTGCATCGCCTGCGGCTGATCTTCGATACGCTGAAGCAGGGCGACCCGTTCGTTCCGGACAATGCCGGACATTTGCGGGCCATCGCCATCGCCATCGCGGCCTATCAGCTGATCAGCTACGCCTCGGTAGGCATGATCTCGCTATTTTTCACCATTTTCGGACGCCCGGTGGAATCCAGCATTAATCTGAGCCCTGAGTTCAGCCTCAATCTCGGCGCCTGGTTCGCCGCCGCTGTTCTTTTCGTCCTGGCCGAAGTGTTCAGCGAGGGCGCACGCCTTCGCGCTGAACAGAAGCTGACGATTTAGGGGGCGCGGACCATGCCGATCCAAGTCACCCTCGACCGCATGCTTCTGGAGCGGCGCATGTCGCTGACCGAGCTATGCGACCGCGTGGGCATCACCATGGCCAACCTGTCCATCCTGAAGACCGGGAAGGCCAAGGCGGTGCGCTTTTCCACACTGGAGGCCTTGTGCCGGGAGCTGGAGTGTCAGCCGGCCGACCTTCTGGTGTTTCTGCCGGATGAAGACAAGGACGGCGATTAACGCCTTATTGTCCGCGTCTGTCAGCCGGCCCTTAACCCAGGGCTGGCATACCGCAGCCTGAGCGGCTGGTCGGGTCGCGCTCGCCGCTGCCGGGATCTCATTTGGCATGACCCAGTCACCGCGTTTTCGCGATCTCGCCCTGATCCGCCGGTCGCCTGGCTCGCCGCGAATCTTCGATCTGGCGCTGATGATCGGGCGCGGGCTTGAGGAGGCCTTTACCGAGGGCTTTTTCGATATTCCGCGTCTAAACCGCACCCTGATCATTAAGCACACATTGCGCGCCCATGAGCGCGCCGAGATCGGCGCGGCCCGGCGCACGGCGACGAAGATCGTCTTCCCGATCGAGCTTTCCGATCTCTCGCTCGGCGGGGCGGGGCTTTTCGTGGAGGAGATGGGGTTCACTCGCAAGCTCGGCGCCTATTTGAGCGGGGCGGACGGCGCTGACGAGCATTTCGGCTCGGACCTGAAACGGCTTCGCCTTCTTTCAGAACTGCCCATGTTCGACCGGTTCCTGCTGCGTGAGCGTTGCCGGATGGAGGGGCTGGGCTTTCCCGATGCTCTGGCGCAGGCCGGACCGGGCGGCGATCAGGCCATTCTTAATCTGCTCTTCGCGCATATTGAGGCGCTTTTCTTCGGGGCGACCGGCTCGAAGGATCTGGCCCGGCGGATCGCCGAAGGCTTCTGCTTTAAGGTGTTCAGCGCCGAGTTCGCCGAATACGCGGAGCGTCTGAACGAGTTTTTCGGGCTGGACGCCGAACAGATGATCGAAGCGCTGTTCGCGTGGAAATGTCTGATCTATCAGAGCGAAGTGTTTGAACGCGCCCGCCGTGACATCGCCCATGATCTCAGGGCGCTTTTGCACAGCCCGGTCCCGGCCGGCGTCTCGGACACCGACCGAACCTTCTGTCTTGAAGTGCGTGAACGATGCCGCGGCTTCGTTCGCGGCCATCACGGCGCCCTGCGACTTCTGTTCGGCGAGTACAAGGTCGCCTATGACGCCTTCTCGCGACGGCGCCAGCCAGGGCCTTTCATCGGCTTCCTGAAACAGGCGCCGGATATCGCCTTCGATGCTGGCGAGAGCCTGGCTCTGCTCATGCACTATTCCGGTTTTATCCGATTCCGGCTGGAGCGGGAAAAGGCCATGAAGAAGCCGGCCGACTGCATCGGCTTCCATCAGGATCTCGCGCTCTCGCTGGCAGGCGAGGCCGAGGCCCCGGAGCTTGCCGAAGTCTAACGCGCAAGCGCTTCGTTCTGAGCGACGCAAAGCTCCGCGATTCCTTTACGAGCCAGCGCAAAGACGTCCTCGAACAGGGCGCCGGGGATGGGTTTGTCCTCAGCGGTCGCCTGAACTTCAACCACATCGCCGCCCGGCGTCAGGACGAAATTGGCGTCCGCCCCGGCGATCCGGTCTTCCTCATACTCCAGATCAAGACGCGCCTCGCCATTAACGACGCCCGCTGAAATCGCGGCGATCTGGCCATGGACCGGGTCGGTCTTCAGCACGTCTTCTTCGACCAGATAGCGGCAGCCGAGTTTCAGCGCGATCCACGCGCCGGTGATGGAGGCGGTGCGCGTGCCGCCATCGGCCTGAAGCACATCGCAATCGACGATGATCTGGCGCTCGCCGAGCGCTTTCAGATCGATGACAGCCCGCAAGGAACGACCAATAAGGCGCTGGATTTCCTGTGTTCTGCCGGATGGTTTGCCGGAGTTGACCTCACGGCGCGTGCGTGTGTGCGTTGCGCGCGGCAGCATGGCGTATTCGGCTGTCACCCAGCCCTTGCCGCTCCCGCGCATCCAGGGTGGGACAGTCTCCTCCACGCTGGCCGAGCACAAGACGCGCGTATTGCCGAACACCGCAAGGCAGGAGCCTTCTGCGTAGGGTGCGGCGTTAAGCTGGAACGAGACCGGGCGCAGGGCGTCAACCGGGCGAGCGTCAGGGCGCATGAGAAAAAACTCCAAAACCGATAGTGTGTAACCGTGCATACGCTCTGGTCTCGCGATCACCAAGGCTGCAGCTTCGCGCTTGCGCAGCCGGAAGGCGCACGCCAGCTTAACGCCATGCGCGCTTATGCGATGAATGGGGCCGGCAACGCCTTCATCTTGCTGGATGCCCGCGGTGAGCCATCGCCGCCTCGCCCGTCAACGCGCGAGGTGACCGATTTGCATGCGCGCCACCCTTTCGACCAGCTGATCGTGCTTGCTGATGGAGCCGATAATTGTCTGTCTCTTCGTTTCTGGAACGCTGATGGAGGCGAGGCGGGCGCTTGCGGGAACGGGACAAGGGCTGCCGCCTGGCATGTCTTTGAAGAGGGCGGGCCGGCCTTGCTTTCCTTTGACAGCGTCGGCGGGCCTCTGACGGCTCGCCGCCTGGCCAGTGGCGAGGCGGAGGTCGATCTCGGCGCGCCGGGTCTGGGCTGGCGCGATATCCCGCTGAGCCAGGCCATGGACACGCGCAGCCTGGACTATGAGGTCGAAGCGGATGGCGTGCGGCTGCACGCGCCCGGCGCGGTCTCGATGGGCAATCCGCACGCGGTCTTCTTTGTCGAGGCGGTGGCCGACCTGCCGCTGGCGCTTCTTGGGCCGCGGGTCGAGCAGGACCGGCTCTTCCCGGAACGAGTGAACGCCGGTTTCGCGGAGCTGCGCGGCTCCGATCAGATTCGGTTGCGTGTGTGGGAGCGCGGGGCTGGATTGACCCTGGCTTGCGGTACGGGCGCGTGTGCTGCTCTGGTGGCCGCCAACCGGCGCGGGCTTGCCGGTCGTGAAGCGCAGATCGAAGCCGATGGCGGGCTGCTATCGGTGCGCTGGGACGGTGCTGATGATGCCGGGCATGTCTTCCTGTCTGGGCCGGTCGAGCTTGAGGCGCAACTCGACCCGGATGTCTGGCGTTAACCTGCGCTGTATCAGGCGAGCCCCTTCAGGCTGTCTGTCAGGTCGGTCTTTTCCCAGGAGAACCCGCCATCGTCATGCGGCGTGCGCCCGAAATGACCATAGGCGGCCGTGCGCTCATAGATGGGCCGGTTGAGCTGAAGGTGGGTGCGAATGCCGCGCGGGCTGAGATTGACCATCTCCGGCAGGGCCGCTTCCAGCTTCGCCTCATCAATCCGGCCCGTCCCATGCGTGTCGACATAGACTGAGAGCGGTTTGGCCACGCCGATCGCGTAGGATAGCTGGATGGTGCATTTGCGCGCCAGGTCAGCCGCCACGACGTTTTTGGCCAGATAGCGAGACACATAGGCGGCTGAGCGATCCACCTTGGTGGGATCCTTACCTGAAAATGCACCGCCGCCATGCGGTGCGGCGCCGCCATAGGTGTCCACGATGATCTTGCGCCCGGTCAGACCGGCATCCCCGTCCGGCCCGCCAATGACGAAATTGCCGGTTGGGTTGACGTAGAACTCGTCCTCCGGCGGAAACCAGCCATCAGGCAGGACGCCGGCGACGATCGGGCGCACCATTTCACGCACATCATCCAGCGAGACGCCGGCCTTGTGCTGGGTGGACACCACCACGCTGGTCACGCCGACCGGACGGCCGGCTTCGTAGCGCAGCGTGACCTGCGACTTCGCGTCCGGCTCGAATTCGGGTCGTTCACCGGATTTACGCAGCCGAGCCATCTCCTTGAGAATCTGGTGCGAATACAGGATCGGCGCCGGCATCAGTTCCGGCGTCTCGTCACAGGCATAGCCGAACATGATGCCCTGATCGCCCGCGCCTTCTTCGGTGAAGCTTCCGCTGCCGGCGTCAACGCCTTGTGCAATGTCCACGGACTGCTCATGCAGATAGTTGGACAGGGCGGCGTCCCTCCAGTGAAAGCCGTCCTGTTCGTAGCCGATATCCTTCACCGCATTGCGGGCGACGGCCTCGATTTCCTCATCATGAATTTCGCCTGCGCAGCGCACCTCGCCGGCGAGAACGATCCGGTTGGTGGTGGTCAGCGTCTCACACGCGACGCGCGCCACCGGGTCCTTCTTCAGGAACAGATCGACCACCGCGTCGGAAATCCGGTCGCACACCTTGTCAGGATGGCCTTCAGAGACGCTTTCGCTGGTGAAAAGGTAAGAGGTACGCGCCAAGGGCCGCTCCATATAAAGATTGCTTTATGTGAAGCGGTAAAGCCGATCAGCCGCCCAAAGGCAAGAGCCTCTAAGCGGCTGAGCTGGTTTCACACCGTGATCGACAAGGCCGGCTGCGCCGCCAGGGCGCGCCGTGATCAATCAGGACTCGGTTGCTGCGGCTTCGGCCTCTTCCGCCGCCAGCGTGCGGACCAGCTCCAGCACACGCCGGCGAACGCGTGAATCGCGGATCTTGGCGAAGGCCTGCGCCAGGGCGACGCCGTCAGCAGACTGGATGAAATCGTCCACGATGGGCGTCTGATCGCCTTCGGCAAAGCCGGGCTGGGCCATGCTGTCGGCCACGCCTTCGTAGAAAAAGGAGACCGGGACATCCAGCGTGCGGGCCAGCACCCACAGACGGCCGGCGCCGATGCGATTGGCCCCGCGCTCATATTTTTGAACCTGCTGGAAGGTGACGCCGAGCTCATCGCCGAGTTTTTCCTGGCTCATATTGAGCAGCTGGCGGCGAAGACGCACGCGCGCGCCAACGTGTCGGTCGATCGGATTAGGACCTCTCGGGTTCGTGCTCATGATTTCAAGCCCCGTCTATCGTATGGTTCCTGACGCAATGCGTCGGTTGAAAGTCTCGTCGAGCTTAGCGCCCTAAGGGTGAAACTGAACTCTTTTCGTGATCAACACCAGAAGCAGTTGCACCATGGTCAGCAGCATAATCGCGATCCCGAGCCAGGGCGCGTCTCCATGTCTTGCGTAGAATGTTTCGGGCAGTTCCGCAACTATTGGAATATCAATGGTTTTTTCTGCATCTATTGGTAGTGCCGCCAGCGGCCGTCCGTAAGGGTCGATCAGACCCGATACGCCGGCCAAAGCGCTTCGAACCACGGGAAGTCCGGATTCCACAGCCCTATACTGGGCTTGACCCATTAGCTGGATCGGTCCGGAGCTATGCCCGAACCACGCGTCATTGGAGACATTCAACAACCATGACGGGCGCTTGGCCCCAGTAATCGCATAGCGTGGATAGATCGCCTCATAGCAGATCAGCGGAGCAAAGGCTGGCAGACCGGCGGATTCCAGCACGCGCGGTTCACTGCCCGGCGTGAAGAAGGGCGCAATGGTCGAAAGCGTGGTGAGTCCGAACGCTTCCGTGGCCCAGCGTATTGGATTGCCTTCCCCGATCGGCACAAGCCGGGTCTTGTCATAGACACCGGTGATTTCTGCGGCGCCGGAAGAAAACTCCAGAACGAAAAAGGAGTTGAAGAAGAGCTCGGCATCCTCAGCAAACTCATACCGCGCCGCGCCCATGAGAAGCGGCGGACCGCCTTCGAAGACTTCGCTGATGCGCGAAACCAGCTCAGGTTCCTGTTGCAGATAGGCCGGGATGGCGACTTCCGGCCAGATAACCGCCGAAACTCCGTCAAATCCGCCTGCCGCGCTCAGCTCCAAATAGCGCTCCAGAATGGCGCCCCTGTTCTCATAGACCTTGTCGGCCTGGTCGATGCGCACCTGGACCAGTCGCAGCATCTGGCCGGGCCGCACCTCCGACTCGGCAGTGCTCAGGCGCGCCGCACCGAAGCTGAACACACCTACCAAGAGGAGCGCGCCGAGCGAGGGAGGAAGCGCTCGCGCCAGGCGAGGCCCTCTGCCCCACAGGGCGGCGAGGCTGGTAAAGGCGAACAGGGTGATGAAAGACAGTCCGGCGGCCCCGATCAGGCTGGCGATCTGGCTGAAATACCCGCCGGCGGGCCAGATATGACCGGGCAGATTCCAGGGAAAGCCGGAAAGAGCGGTGGAACGGAAAAGCTCCGCGGCGATGAAGCAGGCGGTAAAGACCGCGATGCGCGTCGGCCCAGGCTTCGACAGCCGGACATAGAGCGCACCCGCCGCGCCCCAGATCAGCGCCAGCCCGCCAGGCAGGGCGATGAGCGGCATCCATATCAGCCAGACATGGGCGGCGGCGTTCACCAGAAAGGCGTTCGCCACCCACGATGTGCCGGCCAGAAACATGCCGGCTGAAAAGCACCAGGCGCGCCAGAAGCCTGCACGCAATGGATGTCGCGTGCGGCGGGCGTCGTCCAGGAAAAGCACGAGCACCACCAGGGCGACCGCCAGAACCGGCTGGAAGTGGAACGGGGCATGCGCCACCACGCTTATGGCCCCGGTTGCAAACAACACCAGCGCCCGCAACCAGCCAGGGGCGGTTCGGATCCGGGCGGCGAACCGGCGCAGGGCCCGTTTCACGACTGGGCGGCTCCGTTTGCGCTCTCAGGGCTGCTGCTGCGGGTGTCGCGAACGCGGAGCCGCTTGATGCGTCGGGGATCGGATTCCAGCACCTCGAACTCGAATCCGGCCTGATGCACAATGACTTCGCCGCGTTCAGGTATGCGGCCGGCGATCATGAAGACCAGACCGCCCAGCGTATCGACATCATCTTCCTCGTCCTCGGTCGCGACCTCGCGCTCCACGACGTTTTCGAAGTCCTCGATGGCGGCGCGCGCATCCGCCTCCCAGATCGCCGGGCCCTTTGCGTTGATGGCCGGCGCGTCGGCGGAATCGTGCTCGTCCTCGATATCGCCGACAATCGGCTCAATCAGGTCTTCCAGCGTGACGAGCCCGTCCGTGCCGCCGAACTCGTCAACCACAAGCGCCATATGCATGCGTCGCGACTGCATCTTCACCAGCAGGTCGATGGCGCGCATCGAGGCGGGTACGTAAAGAACGGGCCGGCGGATTTCATCAAGTATCTGACGATCCCCAAGTGTTGAGTCCTCGCTGCCGGACGGCTCGCCGGCCAGATAGCTCATCACATCCTTGATGTGGGCCATCCCCACCGGATCGTCGAGCGTTTCACGGAAAATCGGCAGGCGCGAGTGGCTGGCTTCGGCGAACAGTTTGGCCAGCTGTCCAAGCGGGGTTTCGCCATCCACTGCGATGATGTCGGCACGCGGCACCATGACATCGGCGACGCGCAGCCGGTCGAAGGCGGCTGCGTTGCGCTGGAGCTCGTGAGGCGGTTCCGCAGCGCCGCCCTCAAGCGCCGGGGCGTCGAGTTGGGTTTCGCCCGGGCCTGAAAAAGCGCGGGCCAGGCGCGCAAACAGGCCCTGGTTTGCCGGACCGGCGTCCGGCCCTGGACTGGAATCGTCGCTCATCGCGTATCAGTCAGCGTAGGGGTCGGCGATTCCGACCGCGGATAGAGCCTCACTTTCGAGACGCTCCATCACCTGCGCGTCCTCCTCTTCTTGGTGATCATACCCATTCAAATGCAGAAAGCCGTGCACCACCAGATGTGCGGCGTGATCAATGAGCGCAATACCGCGCTGCTCGGCTTCAGCCTTGCACGTTTCATAAGCCAGAACGATGTCGCCGGGGTAGGGCTCCGCTTCCGGCGCCGGAAAGGACAGCACGTTGGTCGCCCTGTCCTTGCCGCGAAACCGCTCGTTCAGCTCCTGAACCGTCTCGTCGTCAGCGAACAGGACCGCCGCCGCGCCGGTTCGCACATCGCCGGCGCGCTCCGCCGCCGCCGCCAGCGCGGCCCGGCAGCGCGGCTCAAGCGCGTTCAGCTGCGACCAGCCCGCCGCTTCGAGAATAAAGTCAGCCAGGCCGTCCCCGCTCATGCCGTATTTCCACCGGGGACATGCTCGTCGGCGCGCTCATAAGCAGCGACGATCCGGCCGACAAGATCGTGGCGAACCACATCCTTTCGAGTGAAGCGATTGACGCTGATTCCCTGGACATCGGCCAGGATGGCGAGCGCATGGGCCAACCCGGAGGGCTCGCGCGGATTGAGATCGGTTTGGGACGGGTCCCCGGTCACGACCATGCGCGAGCCTTCGCCCAGCCGGGTCAGGACCATGCGCATCTGAGCCACCGTCGCGTTCTGGGCTTCATCGACTATGACAAAGGCGCGGTTCAGCGTCCGCCCGCGCATGAAGGCGAGCGGGGCGACCTCGATACGGCCCTCCTCGCGCATCTTCTCGCTCAGCTTTTGACCCAGGGAGTCACGCAGCGAATCCCAGATGGGCAGAAGATAAGGGTCGATCTTCTCTTCCAGGTCTCCAGGCAGGAATCCGAGCCGTTCGCCCGCCTCCACCGCCGGGCGAGTGATCACCAGCCGCTCCACCATGCCGGCGGCGAGTTGCGACGCGCCATAAGCGACGGCGAGAAGCGTCTTGCCGGTTCCGGCCGGTCCGACGCCGAACACCATGTCGAAGGCGTCGGCATTCTTCAGGGCGCGCACATAATCGCGCTGGCCTTCGGTTCTCGCGGCGAAGCTCGTCCCGCGCGGCACGCGGATCACCGCGTCCAGCGCATCGGGGTCGCTTTCACCGGCCATCAGGCAGGCGGCGCGCGCCGCCGCCGGGTCAATCGGCAGGCCTTCGTTCGCGCGGGCGTAGAGGGCGTTGAGCACGCGGCTCGCATCGCGGCGCAGGCGCTCATCTTCAGCGGAGACGGAGATTTCTCCGCCGCCAGGCGCCTCGATGCGCACGCCGAGCGCCTTTTCAAGCACGGCGAGGTTTTCATGTCCGGGCCCGGACATCGTGCGAACGGCGTCCGCGTTTTCAAATTGAAGGCTGTCGGACGGGGCGGGCCGGGTCCGGCGGGGGCGGGGAGAACGGCTCACGCGGCGGCGGTCTCCGATTTGGAGCCCGGAAGGCGTCCGGCGAGCGCATTGCGGCTGGCCGACACGATCTCCACCTCGGCGATGGCGCCAATCAAAGCCTCCGGCGCTTCGCAATGGACCGCCTGCAGATAAGGGCTGCGCCCGCCAAGCTGGCCTTCATTGCGCCCCTTGCGTTCGAACAGAACCGGCAGGGTGCGTCCGATCATGGATTGATTGAAGGCGATCTGCTGCTCGTTGAGCCGGGCCTGAAGCCGCGCCAGCCGCTCGTCCTTGACCGCTTCATCAATCTGGGCCGGCATGGCCGCGCCGGGCGTGCCGGGGCGGCGCGAATACTTGAAGGAGAAGCAGGACGCGTAGTTGACCTCGCGCACCAGCGCCATGGTCGCCTCGAAATCGGCTTCGCTCTCGCCCGGGAAACCGACAATCATGTCGCCCGAGATCGCAAGACCGGGGCGGGCTGCGCGCAGCCGCTCGATGATGTCGATGTATTCAGCCGCCGTGTGCTGGCGGTTCATGGCTTTCAAGATGCGGTCCGACCCGGCCTGAACCGGCAGGTGGAAATACGGCATCAGCTTGGGTTCGTCGGCGAAGGTCGCGATCAGCTCTTCGTCCATGTCCCTGGGGTGTGAGGTGGTGAATCGGATCCGCTCAATCCCGCCGATCAGCGCCAGATGGCGCACCAGGCGGCCAAGCCCCCACACACCGTCAGCCTCGTGACCGGACGGCGCTTCGCCGTGATAGGCGTTGACGTTCTGACCCAGGAGCGTGACTTCCTTCACGCCCTGCGCGGCCAGAGCGCGCACCTCGGCGACCACCTGATCGACCGGGCGCGACCATTCCGCACCGCGCGTATAGGGCACCACGCAGAAGGTGCAGAACTTGTCGCAGCCCTCCTGAACGGTGACGAAGGCGGTGTACCCGTCAATCTGGCGCTTGGGCGCGGCGAGCGCGTCGAACTTTTCCTCAACGTCGAACTCGGTCTGCAGCGCCTCGCCGCGCTCGCGATGCACGTTGGCGATCAGTTCTGGAAGCTTGTGATAGGTTTGCGGTCCAACCACCAGATCCACGACGGGCGCACGGCGCTGGATCTCAGCGCCTTCAGCCTGGGCCACGCAGCCGGCCACGGTGACGGTCATCGAGCCGCCCTCGGCGGCCTTGGCTTCTTTTATCGGCTTCAAGCGGCCGAGTTCGGAATAGACCTTCTCAGCGGCCTTCTCACGGATATGGCAGGTGTTCAGGATCACCAGATCCGCGCCATCAGGCGTGTCGGACGGTTCGTAGCCGAGCGGTGTCAGAAGATCGCGCATACGTTCAGAGTCGTACACATTCATCTGACAGCCATAGGTCTTGATGAAGAGCCGTTTGCGCTCGGCGCTCGTACTTGCCTCGGTCTGACTGGCCGGTCTGTTACTCATCACATCAACCGGCCTCCTCGCCGGCGCATACCCATGTCGATCCGCGCGCAAGGCTCAGGCCCGTCGCGAGATCAGGGGTTATGGGGAATGTGGATAGCCCGTGCAAGGGCGCGGCGCGCGAAAGCCTATTTGTCCGCTTCATCCAGCGGCACGCCATAAAGCTCCAGCCGGTGATCGACGAGCTTGTAGCCGAGCTTTTTCGCGATGCGCTCCTGCAGGCGTTCGATCTCCTCATCGACGAATTCCAGCACCTTGCCGGTTTTCAGATCAATGAGATGGTCGTGATGCTCTTCCGGCGCCTCTTCATAGCGCGAGCGTCCGTCGCGGAAATCATGACGCTCGATAATCCCGGCCTCCTCAAACAGGCGCACCGTGCGATAGACGGTCGCCAGCGAGATGCGCGGATCTTCCGCCGAGGCGCGCCGGTGCAGCTCTTCAGCGTCCGGATGATCGTCAGCCAGCGACAGCACGCGGGCGATCACCCGGCGCTGTTCGGTCATGCGCAGACCTTTGGCGACGCATAGCTTCTCGATCCGGTCCGGCATGACGTCTCCTTGCGCGGGTTAACCAAAGGGCGCATGCCTTGATAGCGAGCACGCGTGCGGCCTGTCCAGCAGGGTTCGACGTTGAACCTACAGCGATTTGGCAAGGATCAGCGCATCAGCTCCATCCGGGTAATAGGCTTTGCGCAGGCCCGCTTCGGCGTACCCGGCGGCATCATAGAGCGCCAGGGCGGCTGCGTTGCGGCGAGAGACCTCCAGCATCATGCGTCTGGCGCCCGCGGCGCGCGTCTGGCGTTCCGCCTCACGCACCAGCTGCCCTGCGACCCCGCGGCGGCGATACGCCGGCTCAACGGCGAGGGTTAGAATTTCCGCGCTTTCCATCACCTGTTGGGTGAGAATGAAGCCGACCGGAATCGTCCCTTGCGCGGCCAACGCCCCCTGGCAGGTCGGCAGGCTTAGAAGCTTGAAGAACTCGTCCTCTTGCCAGCCCCGCTCGAAGGCGTCCGCATGAATCGCCGCCAGAAGCGCGGCGCTCTGCGGTCCGGCTTTGGAAAGGGTAAGCTCTGTGGTGGGGTTCGCCATGAGTGAGATCCGGTCCGGCATGGAGCAAAGGCGTGGAAGCGATTATTTTCGACTGTGATGGAGTTTTGGTGAACTCTGAAAGCCTTATCCTTGAGGTGGAGCTTTCCGGGCTGTCGCAGATCGGCCTCGTTTATGAACGCAACGCTTTCATTGCGCGCTTCCTGGGCATGGGCGAGCCGGAGTTCGAGGCGGCGCTGGAAGCTGACTGCCATGACCGGTTTTCTCGCCCGTTGCCGCCGGGATTCTTCGAAAGCCTGTATGAGCGCCGCATTGCTGCGGTGGAAAAGGATGTTCGCGCGATTGCCGGCGCCCACGCGTTTGCAAGCGGCTTGTCGCTGGCCAGGGCGGTGGCCTCTTCTTCGAAGACCGAAGCGCTGGCCATGAAGCTTCAGCGCACCGGCCTGGCGCCGCTCTTCGGCCACCATGTCTACTCCGCCGATCAGGTGGCGCGCGCCAAGCCTGCGCCGGACCTCTTCCTGCATGCGGCTGACGCGCTCGGCGCAGACCCATCGGCCTGCCTGGTTATCGAAGACAGCGCGAACGGCGTTCGCGCGGCCGCCGCCGCGGGCATGACCTGTTGGGGGTTCACCGGCGGCGGTCACTGTCCGCCCGGTCATGGTGGGGCCTTGCGCGATGCTGGCGCCGCCGCAGTGTTTGAGTGTTTTGAAGCGGTCGGCGAGGCGTTCGCGCGGATCGCCTGATCAGGGCTTGACGCCGCCGGGCAGCTTGGCGTCGGGCGGGCGCGCGTAGAAGGGCGCCGGTCGCGGCGCATCCGGTCCGGCCTGTCGCGCCAGTGCGACCATGGCGGCGAGCGGCGGGGCGGCCGGCTCTATGGTCCGGGCCTCAGGTCCTGCCCCCGACACCAGCCCCGCGCCGCTCCCGCAGATCAGGGTTGGCCCAAAGCCGCGCGCTGCTTCCAAGGCGGTTTCGACCGCGCCCCGCTCAGCCTCTGACTGTGGCTCGCCATGGATATAGCTGCGCCAGACCGCTTCGCCGCGTCTTGCGTCATGGATGGCGAAAATGCGCTCGCCGCCATCGCTGTCAGCCTCAAGCGCGAGGGCGTCAAGATCGAGAACGCCTACAGCGAGTGCATTCGCGGCCAGGGCGAGACCGCGCGCAAATGCGATGCCCACGCGCGTGCCGGCAAAAGCGCCGGGGCCTGTCGCAACCGCGATCCGCGTGATGTTCTCGGGGCGGGCGCCGCCTTCGCGAACCACCGCCTCGACCAGGCCCGGCAGGGCTTCGGCGTGGCCGCGCGCCATCGCTTCAATGCGCGTGCTGGCGTGCTCGCCGTATTGGAGACGCACGGCGCAATACGGACCGGTGGTGTGGACTGCGAGCGTTACGGCTTCCGGCTGTGCGGCGCTGGGGCTCACGTCAGGATTTTCGCCGCCTCGTCAAACTCAAGGCGCGGCAGTCGGGGGAACAGCTTGTCATTCGTCCCATAGCCGAGATTGACGAGGAAGTTGGTGCGCCAGGCGCCCATGTGCGGGTCGCCATGGAAGAAGGTCTTGTCGACGCCGTCCTTGTCGAAGCCGGACATCGGCCCGCAATCAAGCCCCAGTGAGCGTGCGGCCATCATCAGATAGGCGCCTTGCAGGGTGGCGTTGCGGAAGCCGTTTTCAAACCGCGCCTCGTCGGAGGCGAACCAGTCCTTGGCGCCGGGATCATGCGGGAAAAGCTGTGGGATTTTCTCGTGAAACTCCCAGTCCCACGCCACGATCACGGTGACCGGCGCGGTCATGGTCTTTTCGATATTCGGTTCGATCAGATGATCGCGCAGCTTCTCCTGCGCCTCACCTCTCAAAAAGACGAAACGCGCCGGAGACTGGTTGGCGCTGGTCGGGCCCCATTTGACGAGGTCGTAAAGCGCCTGAAGCGTGGTGTCCGACACATCGCGATCCTCCCAGGAATAGAAGGTTCGGGCGCCGCGGAACAACTGATCCAGCGCCTGATCGGGCAGGATGGAATGACGGTCTTCAAACGCGAGCGGGGCGTCGGACATGGGCAGGCTCCAGAAAGGGATAAATCAGTCGATCGCGTCGCAGATTAGAGCACCGCTTCCACGCTCGTCACCTCCGGCACGTAGTGTTTGAGCAGGTTCTCAATGCCGTGCTTCAGCGTCGCGGTGGACGAGGGGCAGCCTGAGCAGGCGCCGCGCATATGCAGGCGTACAAGGCCGGTGGTTTCTTCAAACGAGTGGAAGACGATATCGCCGCCATCCTGCGCCACGGCGGGCCGCACCCGGGTGTCGATGATGTCGAGGATTTCCTTCACGATGCCTTCGGCTTCGCCCTCATAGGCGGCGTGGCCGGTTTGCCCGGCGCCGTCAAAGAGCGGGCGACCGGCCTGCAGCACGTCCATGATCGCGCCCAGCACGGCGGGCTTGATATGCATCCAGTCCACGCCTTCAGCCTTGGTCACGGCGACGAAGTCGGCCCCGGCGAAGACGCGCGTGACCCCCTCAACGGCGAACAGCTCCCTGGGCAGGAAGGAGGATTCGGCCTCTTCCGGCGTGGCGAAATCGCGCGGCTGGTCGGGCGCGATCTCCTGCCCGGGCAGGAATTTCAGTGTTTCCGGGTTCGGAGTGGGTTCGGTCTGGATGAACATCAGCGTTTTCCCGATCAGCCTGCGAGGGAGTCCATGAAGGCGGCGAGCGTCAGATCAAGCTGCGTCACCCCGCCGGCGTCATGGGTGGTGAGCTGCACCTCCACCCGATTATAGACATTGGACCATTCGGGATGGTGATCCATCGCATCGGCCTTCAGGGCGACACGGGTCATGAAGCCGAATGCTTCGTTGAAGTCCTTGAACTGATAGCGCTTCTCGATGGCGGCGCGCCCGTCGACTGGCGTCCATCCTGACAATTGCGCGCAGGCGTCGGCGGGGGCGAGTGTCTCGGCCATGTCGGGATCCTTTATGGTTTCGCGCAGATAGGTGGCGTCTGCGGAGCCGTCTGACAAGGCGATTAAGGAAATCTTCGCATGAGCCGGGTTATGCTGAAACACTGTTTCCTTTTTCAATGGAGCCGGCCATGACCCGTTTCCTGATCTCTGAAAGCAATCCGGATGGTCGAAAGCTGGAGGATATCCTGCTTGAGCTTCGCCGCGACGTACTGATCCGCTGCACCAAGATCGCCGACGACCACCGCCCCGAGGCGCTGCATGTCATGGCGAACAACATGCAGGTGCTTGAGCACTTAAGCGCGGCGATCGAGCTGGCTCAGGACTCAACGACAAAGCTCGACCGGGCCTTCGGTCCGTCCGAAGCCGCTCAGGGCGGCAAGCCGCGCATCGGCGTCGCCTGATTTCAACCTGTTCAAGCGCGCGGGCTTGCGCGACAAACACCGTCATGACCCGTTCAGCGCCTCATCCCCGCGATCGCGCTTTCGCTCGTTTCGAACCGTCTCATCCGCGCGAAATGCGCTGGGCGGCCGTCATCGTCGCCCTTGCGATTGCAGGTATCGCCGTCATGCCCGGCGCGGCGGGTCAATCCAGCCTTCTCGGCTGGGACAAGCTGGAGCATATCGCCGCCTTCGCCGCCCTCACCTTGCTGATCCGGGGCGGTTGGCCGAACACTCACCGCGGCTGGGTCATTGGCGTGCTGGTCCTGTACGGCGCGCTGATCGAGCTCGTTCAGTCTACCGATCTTGTCGGACGAACGCCTTCCATCCTTGATCTCATCGCCAATGGGATCGGCATGGCGCTCGGCCTTGCGCTGGCATGGCTGCTCGGGCGGACGGCGCGCGCCATCTTCGGTCGTTAGGCGAGGCAGCGATGCGTCCGCCCTACCGGCCCTATCTGCAAGGCCCGCCGCGCTTTGCCGTCGCCTTGATGCCGATCGCGCCTGAGCATTGGCTGCGCCCTGAGACCGAGGCTGAAGCGCTGCCCGAGCGCCGCGCGCGTCTGACCAGCGATACAGCCGCCGTGTTTCGCGAGCGCGCGACCAGCCGTCCCGCCCAGGCCGAAGCCCTGGCGCTGATCCGCGCTCATTTGGGCGCGCCGGCGAATGAGGCGGATGCAGCGCCCCCGCTTCCCGCCGCCGCTACGCTCATCAGCGATGACCTGGTGATCATGCAGGCGGATGCTGGGGGCTGGTTGGTGTCGGCGCTGGTGCTCTGCCAGCCGACCTTTTTCAGCATTGACGACGCCTTTGATCGCGATCTTGCCGCCCTGCACGCGCCGGTTCCCGGCGGCGCCGGGCTCAGTGGCCGAATCGCCCGGGTCTTTGATCATGTCGCGCAGGATCGTGTGCTGGAGCGCTTCAACTGGACGCTTCAGCTCGGCCCGGATCGTTTCACACCCTCAGGTCATGCCATGCGCGAACGCGCCGCCGCGCTTGGGTCGCGTGCGGCGGACGGTCTTCATCTGCGCGTGGAGCGTCAGACCGTGCGGCGCCTGCCGCAGACCGGCGCGATCCTTTTCACCATCCGGGTTTCGATTGATCCGGTCAGCGCCATCCCTGCGGCGGATCGGGCGGTCCTGGCCGAAGCCTGGCGCGCCGCCCCGCCGCAGGCGCGCGCCTATAAAGGTTGGGCGAGCCTTGATGCGGGCGCTGAGGCACTGTTCTCGCGCTGGGGTGTGTGAAAAACCCCTCGGCGAGAACCGAGGGGTTTTCCGTTTCAGTGTGCGGTCAGATCCATCAGGTGATGATGGTTTCGCCGCGTTTCAGCTTCTCGTCGGCTTCGCGCGCCATGGTCGCAACCATGCCGGACAGAAGCAGGATGGCGATCAGGTTCGGGAAGGCCATCGAAGCGTTCGCGATATCGCCGAAGCGCCACAGCGTGACCGTATCGGTCACCAGACAGCCGGCGAACACGATCAGCACCCACACATAGCGTATCGGCATGGTCACCCAGTCGCCGAGCAGATAGCTCGCCGCCTGCTGGGCGTAATAGGACCAGCCGATAATGGTGGTGAAGGCGAACAGCGCCAGAGCGCCTGAAATCACCCACTGACCGCCGGGTATCCCGTTAGCGAAGGCCGCCGTGGTGATGGCCGAGGAGTTCAGGGTCGATTGCCACGCATACTCCACCGTCGTTCCGTCCGGACCGGGATAGGCGCCGGCGCTCACCAGAATGACCAGCGCCGTCATGGTGCAGATGACGATGGTGTCGATGAAGACGCCGATCATGGCGATCTCGCCCTGCGCCACCGGGCTCTTGGTCTGAGCCGCGGCGTGGGCGATCGGGGCTGAACCCTGCCCGGCCTCGTTGGAGAACAGGCCGCGTGCGACCCCGTAGCGGATCGCCTGCAGGACGCCGTAACCGGCTGCGCCGCCAACCGCCTGCTCCCACCCGAAGGCGAAGGAGATGATGGTCATGAAGGCGCCGGGCACCTTGTCGATGTGCAGGATCAGAACGATCAGCGCTACCGAGACATAGAACAGCGCCATGAAGGGCACGACCTTGCCGGCGACCGACCCGATCGACTTGATCCCGCCGACGATCACGGCAAAGACCAGAGCGGCGAGGATGCCGCCAACGACCCAGTTGGGAATGCCGATGCTCAGCTCATTGCCGGTCTGCAGAACCGATTCGGTGATGGAGTTGGCCTGAATCATCCCGCCGGTCGCGACCGCAGAGATAATGGTGCCGATGCAGAACAGGATGGCGAGCCAGCCAAAGGCGCCGCCAAAGCCGGACCGGCCCTTATTCAGCCCGTTCTTGATATAGAACATCGGGCCGCCATGAATGCGGCCGTCTTCGTGTTTCTCGCGATATTTCACCGCAAGGCTGGACTCCGCGAAGGCGCAGGCCATGCCGAGCAGCGCGGTGATCCACATCCAGAAGATGGCGCCGGGCCCACCCAGCGAGATCGCCGTGGCGACGCCGGCGAGGTTACCTGTGCCGACCTGGCCCGACAGGGCGGTGGACAGGGCCTGCCAGGGCGTGATGTCGCCGTCCTTGCCCTGTGATTTCCGACCCGCCCATAGCTCGCCGAGCGCCGGTACGAAGCGGCGCACGGGCCGGAAGCCCAGCCGGATCATGAAGTAGAAGCCGGTGCCGAGCAGCACCACGGCCAGCACCCCGACCGGCAGGAGGCGCGCTTCGCCCCATGTGCCGCCCCAGATGAATCCAGAAAGATTGTCGATAAAGGCCGTCAGGCCGGTGACGAATGCTTCCACACCGCTCCCCCGTGTTGTCGCATCGCAGAATTGCTGTGGGAGACCTTAACGCGGTCAGGGCTGAGGGAAAGAGCACAATTGTCGCGCGGTTTATTCCGCAGCCGGATCGATGGCCTCGATCACGAACACGCCCCAGATCCACAAATCATCATTCATCGTGCTCAATCGCGGGTCGTCATCGCGCGGCCAGACCAGCATGGACGGCCCATATCCGCCGGTGGCGAGGGGGGCGGCGTCCCGGCTGATCGCCAGCAAGGGCGTGTGATCGGCGATCATCGAAGCGCTGATCTCGATCTGATATCCGTCCAGCGCTGTGAGGCGCGCCCCGGCGCCTGGGCGCCCCGCAGCGGCCAGAACAGTCGACAGGGCGGGGCCCTCAAAGCGCTGCTGCGGCCCGTTGAGCGGGAAGCGGGCTGTGAGGGTCGCTGTCTCCAGGCTCGCCAGGTTCCGGCGGCTGAAGCCCATCCCCGCCGCTTCGATGGCGTAATTCCGGTACAATCCGATGGCGGGCGTCGGTTCGCCTGGTTCTGCGCCGGAAACCCAGATGATGACCGGCTCTTCCTGTGGAATAACCTCCGCAGGCGTGCAGCCGGTCGCCAGCGCCATAACAAGACCGGGCAGGGCAAGCCGAAACCCCAGCTGACGAAGAGATATCATGGCGCGTCCTTCACAAGAGTCTTGCGCAGAAAGTCGGCGAACAGCGCATGCAGTCGTCGGGCGGCTGCCTCGTCATACTGTAGCGCAGAGTCGGCGCGATGGGTTTTTTCGTCAAAGGCATGGGTCACGCCCTCAAACCAGCTGCGCTCGACCGGCGCGCCATCGCGTTCAGCGCTCTGAAGAACGCGCTCGGCATCATCTGTGTCGGCCTTTTCGTCCCCTTTAACCAGGATGGCGTGTACGGGCGCGCCTGAGGTCCAGGCGCGCCGGGCTGCGATGGCCGGAAATCCGGCATAGGGATAGACCAGAAAGACGCCCTGCACGCCATCGAGTGGATGCTCGGGGCAACTGGCAAGCCCATCCGGGCGACCGTTCGTGCGCGCCAGAGCCATTGCATCCAGCAACGCCCAGCCGCCATGGCTCCAGCCGCCGATTGCGATCCGTTTGTTGTCGATCTTCGGATCTCGGCGCAGCAGATCGAGTGCCGCGTAGACATCCGATGCCCGTTCGCGACCCCAGAGACGCTTACCGCCACACACTTCTTGCACCGCGGTTTCGTAATCGATACCGCGGGGCGTAAGGCTGTTCACGATGGCTGCAGCTATACCGGCCTCCACCGCCGTTTGAGCGTAGGCGGGCATCACGTCGCGCGGGCCGCCGCAGCCATGCAGCAGCAAGACGACTGGGAAGGGCCCGTCGCCCTCGGGCAGGCGCAGCTGAAGATGGCCGGCGATCAGGGCGCGATGTTCTGCAAAGGCGCGACGCGGAATATGGGCCCCGATCAATCGCATCAGGATCGCCCGCCAGCGCACTGCACCCGCCGCCGCGAGCATGGCGAGGGCGGCGAGGCTCCATCCAATCCAGCTCATCGCGATCCCTCACCTCGCTGCGAACTCGCCTGGGCTAATGGCGGAAATGGCGCATGCCCGTGAAGACCATCGCCATGCCGGCGGCGTTCGCGGCTTCGATCACCTCTTCATCCCGGATTGAGCCGCCCGGTTGAATCACGGCCGTCGCACCCGCCTCAACGGCGGCGTTGAGGCCGTCGGCGAAGGGGAAGAAGGCGTCAGAGGCGCAGACTGAACCTCGCGTGCGCGGGGCATCCCAGCCATTTTCCTGGGCGGCTTCTTCAGCTTTGCGCGCGGCAAGGCGGGCGGCTTCCAGCCGGCTGGTCTGTCCCATGCCGATCCCGGCGCTGCTTCCGCCCTTGGCGTAGACGATGGCGTTGGACTTGGCGTGCTTGACCAGCTTCCAGGCGAAGAGCAGATCGGCCAGCTCGTCTTCGGCCGGTTCGCGTTCGGTCACGGTTTTCAGCTCGCGCGCGGTCACCATGCCGGTATCGCGCTCCTGTACGAGCAGTCCGCCCGCCACCGATTTGGCGGTCCAGCCACCCTCAGCGGGGTCGGCCAATGCGCCGGTCAGCAGAACGCGGACATTTTTCTTGGCCGACAGGATGTCGAGCGCAGCATCGTCCGCGCTGGGGGCGATGACGACCTCGGTGAAGATTTTCGTGATCGCGTCGGCGGTGTCCGCGTCGATGGCGCGATTCATCGCCACGATTCCGCCAAAGGCCGAGACCGGATCGGCCGCGAAGGCGCGCTCATACGCCGTGGCCAGGTTTTCATGCACGGCCACGCCGCACGGATTGGCGTGCTTGACGATCACCGCCGCAGCGCGCTCATCCGGGTCAAACTCGCTGACCAGCTCAAACGCGGCGTCGGCGTCGGCCAGATTGTTGAAGGACAGGGCCTTACCCTGAACCTGGCGCGCTTTCGCGACGCCGGCGCGCGCTTCGGGCGCAGCGTAGAGGGCGGCTTCCTGATGCGGGTTTTCGCCATAACGAAGCTTCTGAAGCCGCAGACCTCCGGTGGCGAACACGCTGCGCGCCGGTTTTTCAACTTCGCGAGCCAGCCGTTCGGCGATGGCCGCATCATAGGCGGCCGTGCGCGCGAAGGCCTTGGCCGCCAGATGAGCGCGCAGGCTTAACTGCACAGCGCCATCATGCTCGGCCATGGCTTCGAGCACCTTGTCCAGATCACGCCCATCGACGCAGACCGCGACACGGGCGTGATTCTTGGCTGCGGCCCGGATCATGGCGGGGCCGCCGACATCGATCTTGGCCACGCACCCGGCGATATCAGCGCCTGACGCCACGGCCTCCTCGAACGGGTAGAGATTGACCACCAGCAGATCGATCTGGGGAATGCCATGGGTCTGCATGGCTTCAAGATCGCCTTCATGCCCATGACGAGACAAAAGCCCGCCATGGATGCGCGGGTGCAGTGTTTTCACGCGCCCGTCCATCATCTCCGGATATCCGGTGACATCAGAGGCGTCGCGCGCCTTCAGGCCCGCTTCCAGAAGGGCGGCGAGCGTGCCGCCAGTGGAGATGAGCTCCACCTGGGCGTCGGCCAGGGCCCGGGCGCGGTCCACGAGGCCGGACTTGTCTGAAACCGAGATGAGCGCGCGCCGAATGGCGATCAGGGCGTCGTCTGACATGGGAGGCTCCGCAAGGGCGTCTATCAGCTGGTTGTTCCGGGGTGGTTTGTCTTGGATCGACGCGCAGGTCGGGTGCTGCGTCGCGCGGAATGCTGCGCATTAGTCGGTTAGCATGGGATTCAGCCGGCTGAAAGCCGCTCTGCCATGGATTGCACGCCGGCCGGCCAGCCCAGCGCCAGGATCTCGTCCAGACCAGAGCGAACACCGGCCTCATCACGCGCCAGCGCAGCCGTTTTCAGTCGTTCAAGCGCGGGGCGCAACGCTTCCATTTGCGGTCGAGGCCCGGACACGCGCAGCACGCCGTCTGTGGCGCTGGGCCGGGTGTCTTCAAATGCGTGTGTGAGCGCCTCGTGAAGCTTCTCACCTGGGCGCAGCCCCATGTATTCGACGCCAATATCCCGGCCAGGCTCCATGCCGCGCAGCCGGATCAGCTGGCGGGCCAGTCTGGCGATGGGCACGGGCTGACCCATGTCCAGCAGGAACAGCCGGCCATCCTCGCGCGCGTCTTCGGCGGTCTGGGCGCCGGCTTCCAGAACCAGGCTGGCGGCCTCCTCCAGCGTCATGAAGTAACGCGTCGTGTCCGGGTCAGTCACAGTCACCGGGCCGCCCTCGGAAATCTGGCGCTCAAACAGCGGCACGACAGAACCGGTGGAGGCGAGCACATTGCCGAAGCGGACCGCGCACAGGCGCGGCGCCGGCAGATCCTGGGCGGCGGCGGCCAGATAGAGTTCCGCAGCACGCTTGGTCGCCCCCATGATGCTGACCGGATCGACCGCCTTGTCTGTGGAAATCAGAACCACGACCTCACAGCCGCTCAGGGCCGCCGCATCGACGACATTCTGCGTGCCGAACACATTGGTCAGCACCGCTTCAGCGCCATTCACCTCCATCAGAGGCACATGCTTCAGCGCCGCCGCGTGCAGGATCACTTCCGGGCGTTCTTGCGCGAACACCGCCTTCAGCCGTTCAACATCGCGCACATCGCCAAGCACGGCGCGCCAGTCCGGCGCATCCGGGGTGGCCTTTAGCGCCATATCGATCTCATAGAGATGGCTCTCCGCTGAATCCAGAAGGATGAGGCGCTCAGGATCAAGCTGCGCCGCCTGGCGAGTCAGTTCAGAACCGATCGCGCCGCCGGCTCCGGTGACCAGAACCCGCTTGCCGGCGATCAGCTTGCGCGCGCCGGCTCGCGAAAGATGGCGCGGGGTGCGTGACAGGAGGTCCGCCGCTTCCACCGCGGTGAAGGGGGCGCCGCCCTCGCGGGCCCGGCTGCGTGAGAGAGTTGCTCCGACACGGCCCGCAACGCGCGCGCATTCGGCGATCAGTTCCGACGGCGGGTCGGCTTCGGCCAGCACGATGCGCACTGTCTCACCGTCCCGAGCAACGCGCCGCGCCGCGTCCTCAAGCGCTTCCATCCCACCAAGGACGGGAACGCCGAGCAGGGCGCGACCGCGATAGGCGCCGCCGGGCTCGATCAGGGCCCGAAAGCGGAAGGACGGCCCGCCGGAGCGGCGCATCTCGCGTCGAAGGACTTCGGCCATCCGTTCTGCGCCGCCGACCAGTACCGCGGCTGGCGTCTTGCGGTCTTCAATGCGGAACAGGGCGCGCAGATCACCCGATCGCCAGGCCGTCGCCGCCAGGCGCGGGCCCAGCGTGGCCACCACCATGGCCAGGGTGGACATAAGCAGCGCGGAGCGTGGGAAATCCTGCAGGCGGGTGAAAAGAAAGAGCGCTGGCAAAAACACCAGGTGCGCCAGAACGATACCCTGAAAGAGCCGCCCAGCGTCCGCCAGCGTCGTGTGGCGCCACAACCCGCGATGCAGCCCCATAAGCGGCAGAACCAGAAGGCAGGCGATCGCAAAAAGGCCTGAAGCGACCCATTCCACCCCTCCGGGCGGATGACCGGAAGGCTCGAACAGATAGCGCACCACGATCGCGCCATACATGGCGGCTGCGCCAGCCAGCGCATCCCATGCGCTGACGCCGAGCAGTGTGGCGTAGCGCTGCAGCGGGCTGCGTGAATCGGCTGGACCGTTCGCAGGTTGACGCTGATCTGAGTTGCTCATTATCCCCTCTTGGAGCCACCTTAGCCCGCCGCACCCACTCGGCCCAAGCGCTGAAACGCCCAACGGACCCGATTGGGGGGTCGATCCCCGGCCCCGAACGTCTCCGCTTCGCCCGCGACGACCAGCTGGGTGGAGCGCTGCGGCGGGGCGCCGGCGCTGAGATAAACGGACCGTTCAAGGCGAACCGGTCCCCCGTCAGTGCGAAATCTCCAGCCATCTCCGTTCGGCAGAACTAAAAGCGCGCTCAGCGAGTCGCGTGAGAGCGAGGCGCGCACGCCGGGGTGGAGGTGGAAGCGCAGCGCAAATTGCAGGCGGGCTTCCGGATTGGCGGGCGGTCCGTCTTCCACTGGACGATACAGCCCGTCTTCTCCGCGAAGATCGCCGCCATCGGCCGCCAGGAAGAGGCGTCGCCGCACACCAAGCCCATAGCTTTGCCGATAGCCGTCATGGGTGGCTTCCAGCCAGGCCCCGAGCTCTTCTTCATTGCGTCGGGCGCGAACCGGTTCGGGTCCCTCGGATATGCGCGGCCCGAGAAGATCGCGCCGCCAGCCTGGCTTGAGCAGCCGTGCTGAAGAGGTTTCCTCCAGCGTCAGCGCAGAGTGCGCGGCGGTTGCGCGCACAGCGTCGCGCCAGTGATTGGGTTGATCGCTGCTCCAGCCACAATTGACGACGAGGCGCGATCCGCTCGCGGCGAACTCGAAGGCCAGCGCGCTGGCATGCGCGTCTCTGGCGTGGGCGTGGGCGGGCGGAGCGCCGGTGTCCATGATCACGACCGACCCGCCGGCATCTATCCGGTGAAAGCCGGCATGCGGGGCGATATCAAAGCTCTTGTTGGGCGCATCGACGAGCCGGGCCGCCGCCTTCAGGGCCTGCGCATCACCCTCGCCGCCGCCATGGAAGCTCGCCAGCGCGCCGCCGGGCAGCTGGAAGAAGCGCGCCATAGGGGCCAGTCGGTCCAGTGCGCGCCGGCATTCAAAATGAAGCTGCAGCCCGCGCCTCCGCGCGGCATCTTCCAGAGCCGCCAGATCGACAAAGAGTTCCGCGCCCGCTTCCGGGCTGCGTGACACATGCCCGCCGTCAGGCAGGACCTGACGCTTAAGGGCGACGCTGAGCGCCTCATTGGCCTGTTTGAAGGCTGTATCGCCCAGGTCAAAGACGGTGTTGGCCAGGCTGAGTGCGATCGCCGCGTCGAGCCGATCGCGCGTCTCGGCCAATAATGGAGCGGTGCGCGCCAGGCGCCGCGCGCCGCGCGCGACAACGCCATAACGCGCCGAGACCGGGGCGCCGGTCTCGTCCTCAAACAGTCGCGGCCCGGCATAAGCCAGGGCTGACAACCGTCTACCGGTGACCTCCGGGCTCCAGGCGAACCAGTTCCACCGACCGAAATGGCTTATCCAGTCATCAAAATGGGCGCGCGCCCGGCTGAGGGCTTCAGGATCGTCAACGCTGAGCAGGTCGCGCAGCCAGTCAAACCCGTGCAGGGCTTCAGCAAAGCGGCGAGATGGCGAGGGCCGGTCCCAGAGGCTTTCCCCGGCTTCGATCTGGAGCGTCTCGCCGGCCAGACCGAACCGGCCTGACAGGAGCGCCGCGCCGACGCCCTTGTCGCCCTGGCGAAGATCGACAGGTTCAACCGCGAAGCCGGTGACGGTCTGGCCGGACAGCGTCGCAGCGCGATAGACCCGCTGCCCGCCGGCGAAGTCCGACAGATCGCGCCGAGCGCGCAGCTGCAGCGCGGCGGCGACATCTTTCAATCCAGCGCTTGCGGTCATGATCTCACCCGCGAAGGCCTGCGATATTCGCCGCATAGGCGTCCGGCCCGCCCTTGAATACGGCGGAGCCGGCGACGAGGGCGTCGGCCCCGGCATCTCGGCAGCGAACGGCCATGGCCGGGTTCACGCCTCCATCCACTTCGATCAGCGTGGAGAGGCCACGCGTGTCGATCATGGCCCGCAGCGTCTCGATCTTGCGCAGCTGGCTCTCAATAAAGCTCTGTCCGCCAAAGCCGGGATTGACGCTCATCACGAGAACCAGATCGAGCGCGTCCAGCACATAATCGATCGCTTCCGGCCCGGTGGACGGGTTGAGCGCTGCGCCCGCTTTGACCCCGGTCGCGCGGATGGCCTGGACGGTCCGGTGGAAATGCGGGCCGGCTTCCGGATGCGCGGTGATGATGTCGGCGCCCGCCTCGGCAAAGGCGCGAATAAACGGATCGACCGGCGTGATCATCAGATGAACGTCGAAGGGCTTTGTCGACCAGGGGCGAAGCGCTTTGACGACATCGGGACCGATGGTCAGATTCGGCACGAAATGGCCGTCCATGACATCGACATGGATCCAGTCCGCGCCAGCCTCGTCGACCGCCTTCACTTCCTCGCCGAGCCGGGCGAAGTCAGCGGACAGGATGGAGGGCGAGATTTTCACGGCGCGCGACATGCTCTCTCGCATATCAGCGGCCTCTTAGGGGGGCAAGGCGGCGTAGCGCGCCTTGACGCGCATCAATCCGATCAGAGACGCGTGAGCCTTGCGATATAGAAGCCATCCAGATGGCCGCGTTCAGCCCACATGTCCGGTGTGGTCCTCACCACCCCGTTGACGTCGATGGCTGACTCCAGCTCCGGCAATTCTTCCGGTCGGACCGGATCAATCACCAGATCGGAGCGGCGCTTCAACAGCGCTTCGATCTGGCGTTCGCCCTCTTCAGGCTCCAGCGAGCAGGTGCAGTAGATCATCCGACCGCCGGGTTTGAGCATCTCGGCTGCGTTGTCGAGCAGGCGCGCCTGCACCCTGGCCAGGCTGGCGATATCAGACTCGGTTTTGGAGGCGGCCACATCCGGTCGCCGGCGCAGCGTGCCGGTCGCCGTGCAGGGCGCATCCAGAAGCACCGCGTCGAGCGGCGCATCCGGACGCCATTGCGCGGCATCGGCGGCGACCAGCTCCGCGCTCAGCCCCGTACGCTTCAGATTGGTTTCAACACGCTTCAGCCGTCCGGCGGACCGGTCCACAGCGATCACGTTCGCACCGGCGCCGGCCAGCTGCAGGGTCTTTCCGCCCGGCGCGGCGCACAGATCCGCGACCCGTTCGCCGGGTTTCGCCGCGAGGAGCGCAGCCGGCAACGCTGCGGCGGCGTCCTGCGCCCACCAGGCTCCGTCCTCATAACCGGCAAGGCCGGCGACATCGCCAATCGCGTTGCGACGCAGCCCCCCGGTCGGAAGCGTTTGCGCGCCCAGCGCCTGCGCCCATTCGGCGGTGTTTTCATCAGGCTTCAGAGTCAGATCAAGCGGCGGCGGGCCTGAGCGTGCTGCGGTCATCGCGCGGGCGCGCGCCTGACCATATTGCTCCACCCAGCGCGCCGCCAGCCATCCCGGCAAGTCGCTGAGCGGATCGCCTGCTTCGAAAATCTCGCGGCCTTCGCGTGTGATCCGGCGCAGAACCGCGTTCGCCAGGCCCTTGTATTTGAATGTCGAGCGGTCAGCGCCCATCAACTCCACTGCGGCATCGACTGCGGCGTGGGCGGCGCCGTCCAGGACCAGCAATTCGGCCGCCGCCAGGCGCAAGATTCGGCTCGCGCGGCCGGCCTCATCGGGCAGAGGCTTGTTTAAAAAGGCGTCCAGCGTCTCATCGAGCGCGCCGACGCGCCTTATGGCGGCGGCGGCGATGGCGAAGGCGAAGGCCCGGTCGCGTGACGGCAGGGCGCGCCAGGCCGGCTGTCCGTTCAGGGCGGCGTCCAGCACTGCGCCCTTCATCTCCACCTGTTCCAGTGCGGTGAGCGCGGCGGCGCGCGCAGCGAGATTGCGGGTGTCCGGTTGATCCGCGGCAGAAGGGGTTGGTGAAGGGTTTTCAGGTCGCGACGTCATGGTCGAGCGCCTAGCACAAGCGGACCGCTGCGCCCACTTCGCCGCTCAGCGCAGGAACCGTCCCCACGGACCATTGAAGCCCTTGCCGTCGCCGGGCGGTTTGTCAGCGATATCACCGCCCCAGGGCCCGCGATGACCCCAGGGTCCGGCGCTCGGTTTGGCTCCGGTTCCGCCCATTTCGCGCAGCCGGCTGATCCGGTTCGCCGTCGCCGGGTGGGTGGAGAACAGATTGTCCGCGCCCTGGCCGTTCAAGGGATTGATGATGAACATATGGGCGGTTGCTGGATTGCGCTCTGCGGCGGGATTGATCGTGCCGCGCGCGGCGCGTTCGATTTTTTCCAGCGCGGAGGCAAGCCAGATCGGCTCGCCGGCGATTTCTGCGCCGATCCGGTCGGCTTCGTACTCGCGCGCCCGACTAATGGCCATCTGCACCAGGCTGGCCGCCAGCGGCGCGAATATGGCCAGCGCGATCGCGCCGATAATGCCGCCGCGCCCGTCCCGCCCGAAGAAGAGCGCGAAATTCGCCAGAAACCCGATCGCCCCGGCGATGGTGGCGGTGACGGTCATGGTCAGCGTGTCGCGGTTCTTCACGTGCGCCAGCTCGTGCGCCATCACCCCCATCACCTCCTGGCGATTGAGGGTGCGCAAGAGACCGCGCGTGGCGGCGACGGCGGCGCGCTCGGGGCTTCGGCCGGTGGCGAAGGCGTTGGGCTGATCGGTCTCGATCAGGAAGACGCGCGGGCGCGGCATGCCGGCCCGGTCCGCCAGCGCGATCGTGTCTCTGGCGAACTGAAGCAGCTCGCCATCGCGCTCATCCGGGCCGATCTCGCGCGCGCCATGCATGCGCAGCACCATCTTGTCCGCGTTCCAGTAGGCGAAGAAATTCATCCCCGCCGCGATGACGAAGGCGATGGCCGCCCCGCCCGGACCGCCGATCATGAAGCCGACGCCGACGAAGAGCGCGGTCATGGCCGCGATCAGGATGAAGGTGCGAAGCCCGTTACCGGTCATGGATATCCTCAAAGATTGAGCGGGCGCGCCCCGGCTTGGCGGCGCGCTCCGGCAGGCCTAGATATGTGGGGCAGGATCAAGGGAGCTGCAAGCATGAGCGCGGAACCGAACACGCCGGGCCCGGGCGACGAAACCGCCGATGAGCGCCCGCCGCTCAGCGAGGCGGCCAAGCGCGCGCTCGCCGAAGCTGAAGCCCGCCGTGCGGCGGTGCGCGCCGCTGAAGGCTCGCCGGCTGAAAAAGGCGGCCCGAAAGGCCCGGAGCCGACCCGCTATGGCGACTGGGAAAAGGGCGGAATCGCTTACGATTTCTAACGGCGCTGACCGCTTCGCAATAGGCTGAATCTCCGTTAACCATCTTTATCTGCTGCACTTTTCAAGGCCGCATGATAGTGTTCCTTTATGGAACACCTGCTTGCACTCATGCTGATGGCCGCCAGCGGCGACGCGGCTCTGACCGGCGCGCCGGATGCGCATATTCGTTCAGGCGAAGGCCGGCGCTGCGTCATCCATATCGAACAGGGTCACGCTGGCGCCGTGTCGCCATCGTGCCGCATCGCGGACCGGTCCGCCCATCGAAGCGCCCCTGCGCCGCGCCGCGCGCATCCGTCCGGCTGTGAGGGCGCGTACCGATCCCAGGCTTGCGCCAGCCGGTCCGGCCACCATGCGAGACATGTCTCCCATCACCATGGACCCGCTCATCGCGTCGTCCGGCATGGAAGCGCGCACCGGTCGTCCGTGAGCCATTCCGCGCCGCGCTATGTCTCGCCGCACGGACGCCAGCCCGCCCCGCCCATGCGTGCGCTGGTGCAGTTCGAGCGCACCGGCTCCAGCCATCACGGTCATGGACGCCCGGCCTCGCATTCCTGCGGTCACCATGACCCTCATCACGCCCACAGCCGCCACACAGCCAGCTGCGACTGCGGTCATGCGCCCTCCGCACACGCTGTCGTACGGTCAGAGGCGAGTGCGCGGGCGAGTGTTACGCTTTCCGGCGCGACACTCACCGGCGGGGTCGGGGGTCAGCCGGGCTATGTCGTGGTCTATCCAAGCCGGGTTCGCAGCGCCGATCCGCGTTTCAATCCGGTCGGCGGAGCAGCCCGCTCCGTCAGCCGGCTGAGCCGTGCGCACCCCCAAGGCCGCGCATACCGCCCGGCGCACGCCCCGCATTGATGCGGCGCTTCTCACGCCGACGCCTCTAGCCGACCAAGGAATATCTTCCTATATTGGGTGCAATGCGCGCCCAACGCTCTCTTGGTTGCTTTTTTCTGCTGCTTGCAGCCCCGGCTGCAGCCGATGAGCCCATTCCCGGGCCCGTCCCGGCTGAAATCCTTCGGGTCGTTGACGCGGATACGCTGGCGGTGCGTGCGCATATCTGGCCCGGTCACAGCGTGGAGACGCGGGTGCGGCTGGCGGGCGTCGACGCGCCGGAAGTGTTTCGCCCCGCCTGCCCGGCTGAGGCCGAGCTGGGCGAGGAGGCGAGCGCCTTTGTCGAAAGCCGGCTGCCGGTCGGGGCGAGCGTTTTTCTGCACGAGGTGCGTCTGGGCAGTTTCGCGGGCCGGGTGATCGGCCGGGTGGCGCTCCCGGACGGGTCTGATCTTGGCGCGCTGCTGGTCACGCGCGGATTAGCCGTACCGGACGGTGCGCCTTCGCCCTGGTGCCCGACCGAACTGGCCTCCGCCGGGCCTGAGCCGGTGCGCGGGCTGGGGCCGCGCTGATCCTTTTCAGCTTAGCTTGCGTCGCGCGGTGAACCTCTCTTAACTCCTCGCCAAACGGGCAGGGGTGAGATGATGGCGGTTGGCGGAGCCACGCGGACAAAGCGAATCGGGCTGTTCACCGGTCTTGCGCTCGCTGTCATAATCCAGCTCATCCCGGCGCCGGAGGCGCTCTCGCGCGAAGCCTGGCTGCTCGCCTCCCTAACCGTGATGATGGCCTGCTGGTGGGCGACCGAGGCGATTCCCATCGCGGCGACCGCGCTCATTCCGCTGGCGCTTTTTCCCTTTCTCGGCATCGTCACCACGCGCCAGGCCGCCGCGCCCTATGCCGACCCGATCGTCATGTTGCTGCTGGGCGGTTTCATCGTCGCGCTGGCCATTGAACGATGGAATCTGCATGCGCGGATCGCGCTGAACGTGGTGGCCGCCTTCGGCTCGCGCCCCGCCCTGATGATCCTGGGTTTCATGACGGCGTGCGCCCTGTTGTCGATGTGGATCTCCAACACCGCCACGACGCTGATGATGATCCCCATCGCGCTGAAAGTCGCCGAGGCGGTCGAAAAGGAAGGCGTGGACGGCGCCATGTTCGCGCCCGCGCTGGCTCTCGCGATCGCCTATGCCTGCTCCATTGGCGGCATCGCCACTCCGGTCGGCACGCCCACCAATCTGATCGCCATGGGTTTTCTGGAGCGCGAGTTCGAGCGCTCGATCAGCTTTCCTGAATGGATGGCGATCGGCATTCCGGCCGTCATCATCATCATCCCGACCGCCTGGTTCATCCTCACCCGGCTGGCCTTCAAGGTGCAGACCCGCGCCGACAGCGAGGCCGGTCACGCCGCCATTGAAGATGAGCGCCGCGCGCTCGGTCGCATGCGCGCGCCGGAAATCCGCGTCGCGCTGGCCTTCGCGACCGTCGCCCTCCTGTGGATGGGCCGCCAGCTGCCCGGCGAGCTGATCGGTCAGCCCGGCGTGTCTTTCGGCTGGAACCCGCTTCTCGGCTGGATGGGTGATGCGCTGAACCTTCCCATCACGCTGGCGCTCGGCAATGCGCAGATCGCCATGGCCGGCGCGGTCGCGATGTTCCTCATTCCCGCGGGGAGCAAGGACCATAAGGACGAGGCGCTGATGAACTGGGAAACGGTTCAGCGCCTGCCCTGGGCGGTGGTGATCCTGTTCGGGGGCGGGCTGTCTCTGGCCGCGGCCATCCAGGCGACCGGGCTCGCCGGATGGCTGGGCGGGCATCTGGCCTGGGTCGCCGCGCTGCCCATTCCGCTGACCGTGCTCATTCTCGCGCTCGCCGTGGTCTTCCTGACCGAGCTCACCTCCAATGTCGCGACGGTGTCCGCCTTCCTGCCGGTTCTCGCCGCCGTGGCGGTCGCCGCCGGGGTGCCGCCTGAGCATCTCATCATTCCGGTCGCGCTGGCGGCGAGCTGCGCCTTCATGCTGCCGGTCGCAACCGCGCCGAACGCCATCGTCTACGCTTCCGGCGCAGCCAGCATGCAGCAGATGATCCGCGCCGGCTTCCGCATCAATCTCGCCGCCGCGCCGATCATCGCGTTTGTCGCAAGCCTGATTTCGCCGTGGGTGTTTTGAGTGGGTTCAGCATCGTGTCGCACCGGCCTCCGAGCCGGGACACAATCCGTGATTTTGATGCTTGTGCTCCCCGGTTCAGCCCAACCGGAATGGGTCCCGGACAGCGCTATCACGCTCCCGGGATGACACGCGTTAAACCCGTTATCAAAGACCCAAGCCGCAGAACCGGTTCCCTGTTCCGCTGAAAAGGTTCTAGGTTCGCACCCCTCGTTACTCAGCCGATCTGAAGAGCATTCCCATGGCCGTTTCCCGTCCCGTCGACGCTTCCAGCCACGTCTATCTGGTGGACGGGTCGGGTTATATCTTCCGCGCCTATCACGCCCTGCCGCCGCTCACCCGTTCGGACGGCACGCCGGTCGGAGCGGTGCAGGGCTTCTGCAACATGCTGTGGAAGCTTCTGGAGGACCTGAAGGGCGAGGATCAACCGACGCATCTGGCGGTGATTTTCGACTATTCCGGCGAGAGTTTCCGCAACGCGATCTATGATCAGTACAAGGCCAATCGCCCGCCCGCGCCGGAAGATCTCGTTCCGCAATTTCCGCTCATTCGCGACGCCACCAACGCGTTTCAGCTGCCCTGTATCGAGATGGAGGGTTATGAGGCCGATGATCTGATTGCGACCTATGCCCGGCAGGCCGCAGAAGCCGGTGCGCGGGTGACCGTGGCGTCTTCGGACAAGGATCTGATGCAGCTTGTGTCCGATCAGGTCACAATGCTCGACCCGATGAAGGCCAAACGCATCAGCCATGATGAGGTGATCGAAAAGTTTGGCGTGGGCCCGGATCGGGTCATCGACGTTCAGGCGCTCGCCGGAGACTCGGTCGATAATGTCCCGGGCGTGCCGGGCATCGGGGTGAAAACGGCGGCTCAGCTGATCACCGAGTATGGCGATCTGGACGCGCTCTTGGAGCGCGCCGGCGAGATCAAGCAGCCCAAGCGCCGCGAAAAACTCACCGAGCACGCCGATGACGCGCGGCTGTCACGTGAGTTGGTCACGCTGAAGACGGATGTCGCGGTTGACGCGGAGCTCGATGCGTTCGGGACGGATGAACCCGATGCGGACACGCTGCTGAGCTTTTTAAAATCGATGGAGTTCCGCACGCTCACCCGCCGCGTGGAAGAAGGTCTCGGCGCCGGGCCGGCGGACGCCACAGGCGACGCCACTGCGCCGATCGACCGGTCGAAATACGAGACGGTCCAGACGATGGATGCGCTTCAGCGCTGGATGGACCGGGCCAGGACGATGCGCGTCGTTGCAGTCGATACCGAAACCGATGCGCTGTCCGCCACCGCCTCGCGGCTCGTCGGCGTATCGCTCGCCGTCGCGCCGGGCGAGGCCTGCTATATCCCCCTCGGCCATGAGGGCGGCGATCTCGCCGATGGCGGCGGGCGTCCTGAGCAGATTGAAGAAGCCGCCGCGCTCGGCGCCTTGAAGCGTCTGCTTGAGGATCCAGCTGTTCTGAAAGTCGGCCAGAATTTCAAATATGATCTGGCGGTGCTGGCCCGCTATGGCATTGAGGCGACTCCGTACGACGACACCATGCTCATCTCCTATGTGCAGGAGGCGGGGCTGCACGGGCACGGCATGGATGAGCTGGCCGAAAGGCATCTCGGTCATCGCTGCATCCCGTTCAAGGAGGTGTGCGGAACCGGCAAGAAACAGAAACGCTTCAGCGAGATCGATCTGGCGACCGCCACCGCCTACGCTGCGGAAGACGCCGATATCACGCTGCGTCTCTGGGAGCTGTTGAAGCCGGGCCTGGCGAAGAAGGGACTTCTCACCGTCTATGAGACGCTGGAACGCGGCATGGCGGGCGCGCTGGCGCGCATGGAGCTGGCTGGCGTCAAGGTCGATGTGGCCCAGCTTTCGCGCCTGTCCTCACACTTCGCGCAGAAAATGGCCGAATCCGAAGAGATCGCGCACAGGACCGCTGGCCACCCCTTCAATCTTGGAAGTCCCAAACAGATCGGCGAAATCCTGTTCGGCGAGATGGGTCTGCCGGGCGGCAAGAAGACAAAGTCCGGCGCCTGGTCGACCGATGCGGCGGTGCTCGAAGAGCTCGCCGCCCAGGGCCATGAGCTGCCGCAGGCGCTTTTGACCTGGCGGCAATTCTCAAAGCTGAAATCGACCTATTCGGATGCGCTGAAAGAGGCGATCAACCCGAATACCGGCCGGGTTCATACCAGCTTCTCTCTGGCTGCGACCTCAACCGGTCGGCTGTCCAGCTCTGAACCGAACCTGCAGAACATTCCGATCCGCACTGAAGAGGGCCGCAAGATCCGCGAGGCCTTCACCGCCGAACCCGGCCATCGCGTCGTCGCGGCGGATTATTCCCAGATCGAGTTGCGGCTTCTCGCCCATATCGCCGATGTGGAAGCGCTGAAAGAGGCCTTCCGCCAGGGTCAGGATATTCACGCCATGACGGCGTCGGAAATGTTCGGGGTGCCGCTTGATGAAATGGACCCGGCGACGCGGCGGAACGCCAAGGCGATCAATTTTGGCATTATTTATGGCATTTCCGCCTTCGGCCTGGCCAATAATCTCGGCATCGGACGCGATGAGGCGAAGGCGTATATCGAAAGCTATTTCAAGAAATTCCCGGGCATCGCCGATTATATGGACGCGATGAAGGCCGAAGCCAAAGAACGCGGCGCGGTCTCCACCCTGTTCGGTCGGCGCATCCATCTGCCCGGCATCAAGGACAAGAACCCCTCCGTGCGCCAGTTCGCGGAACGCCAGGCGATCAACGCGCCGATCCAGGGGGCGGCCGCCGACATCATTCGCCGCGCCATGCTGCGCATGGAAGACGCGCTCGCCAAGGCGGGGCTGAAGTCACGCATGCTGCTTCAGGTCCATGACGAGCTGGTCTTCGAGGCGCCTGAAGACGAGGCTGTACGCCTGATCGAAATCGTTCGCGAGGTGATGAGCGAAGCGCATCTTCCTGCCGTGAGCCTCACCGTGCCGCTGGTCGTGGACGCCAAAGCCGCCGAAACGTGGGGGCAGGCGCACTGAGCCAACATGTCATCCCGGACGCGCGGAGCGCTATCCGGACCCATTCCGGTTGGCTTGAGGCGTGGGGCTGGGGTGTTGACGTCACGGAATAGGCCCCGGGCTGGGCGCCTTCGGCTCGGCCGGGATGACAGGCTCGGCTAGATATCCAGCAGCATGCGCTGCGGGTTTTCCAGGCTTTCCTTCACCCGCACCAGGAAGGTGACCGCTTCTTTGCCGTCGACGATGCGGTGATCGTAGGACAGGGCCAGATACATCATCGGGCGGATTTTCACCTCGCCCCCGATCGCCATCGGGCGTTCCTGGATTTTGTGCATGCCCAGAATACCCGATTGCGGTGCATTCAGGATGGGCGAGCTCATCAGCGAGCCGTATACGCCGCCATTGGAGATGGTGAAGCTGGCGCCCTGCATGTCCTCAAGGCCGAGCTTGCCGTCGCGGGCGCGCTTGCCGAGATCCATGATGGATTTTTCGATACCCGCCAGAGAAAGAGCCTCCGCATCGCGCACGACCGGGACCACTAGGCCGCGATCGGTGCCGACGGCGACGCCGATATCGTAGAAATTCTTGTAGATGATGTCCGTGCCGTCGATCTCTGCATTAACGGCGGGCACGTCCTGAAGCGCGGTGACGCAGGCTTTCACGAAGAAGCTCATGAAGCCCAGCTTCACGCCATGCTTGGCGATAAAGTCTTCCTGCACCTGTTTGCGAAGCGACATGATCGCGCCCATGTCCGCCTCGTTATAGGTGGTCAGCATGGCCGCGCTGTTCTGGGCTTCCTTCAGCCGCCGGGCGATGGTCTGGCGCAGGCGTGTCATCTTCACGCGCTCTTCGCGCGGGCCTGTATCGCGAGGCGCAGACGGGGCGGCCGGAGCGGGCGCCGGGGCGGATACTCCGCCCTCAAGCGCCTTGAGCGCATCGCCCTTGGTCACGCGGCCATCCTTGCCGGTGCCGGAGACCTTGGACAGATCGAGATTATTCTCCGCCGCGACGCGCGACGCGCTCGGCATGGCCTTCGTGTCGCCGGACGGTGACGGCGCGGGGGCCGGCGCTTCGGATTTCTCCGCCTTTGCAGGCGCGCTGGCGCCGGCGCGAATCTTCGCCACCACCTGATCAGGTGTGACCGTGTCGCCTTCTGAAACCAGCTGGTCTTCCAGAACGCCGCTGACCGGAGCGGGGACTTCCACCGCGACCTTGTCGGTCTCGATCTCCATCAGCGCCTGATCCTGCTCGACCGCCTCGCCGGGTTGAACCAGCCAGGAGCCGACCGTGCCTTCAGCCACGCTCTCGCCCATCACCGGGACCTTGGCTTCGACCAGCGCGCCGCCTGAACTCTCGGAAGCCGGCTTCGTCGCCGGTTTTTCTTCGCTTTGGGCCGGGGTGCTCTTGGCTGGCGCGGCTTCGTCGCCGCCGGCGTCCATCTCGGCGAGCTTGGCGCCGATCTCGACCGTATCGCCCTCTTCAGCGCTGATCGCTGTAATCACGCCGTCATCCTCGGCGCGCACTTCAACGGAGACCTTGTCGGTTTCCAGCTCGACGAGGATGTCGTCTTTCTTCACCGCGTCGCCGGCGGATACCTGCCAGGCGCCGACCGTGGCTTCACTCACGGATTCGCCAAGCGTGGGGACGGTGATGTCGGTCATGGGGGCGCGTCTCGTCTTGGAAGGGGAAAAGGGCGGGCGTGTCAGTCTAGGCTTTCAGAGCGTCGTCAATAAGCGCGTTCTGCTGTGCGATATGCTTTTTCAGAACCCCGGTCGCCGGAGAAGCGGCGGGCGGGCGCCCGACATAGCGCGGACGGTCTTTGTCGGTCTCCGCCTTGTCCAGGCAAAACTCGATATAAGGCTCGACGAAGCTCCACGGGCCCATATTCTTCGGCTCCTCCTGACACCAGACCATGTCGGCGGATTTGAAGCGCTGAAGCTCATGGATCAGGGAGAGCGCCGGGAAGGGATAGTACTGTTCCACGCGCAGAAGATAAACGTCATCAACGCCGCGTTCCTCGCGCGCTTCAAGCAGGTCGTAATACACCTTGCCGGAACACATCACGACACGGCGGATCTTCTCGTCTTCAACGAGCCGGGTCGTGGTGCGCCCGGCGGCCACATCGTCACGGTCGCCGCGGGCCTTCATGTCGGCATCATCCCACAGCACGCGGTGGAAGGTGCTGCCTTCGGCGAACTCAAACAGCGGCGAGACGCAGCGCTTGTGACGTAAAAGGCTTTTGGGCGTCATCAGGATAAGCGGTTTGCGGAAAGGCCGGTGAATCTGGCGGCGAAGAATATGGTAGTAGTTCGCCGGGGTTGAGCAGTTGGCCACCTGCATATTGTCTTCGGCGCATTGCTGCAGGAAGCGCTCAAGCCGTGCTGAGGAGTGCTCCGGACCCTGACCTTCAAAGCCATGCGGCAGGAGCATGACCAGGCCGGACATGCGCAGCCATTTGCGCTCGGATGAGGAGATGAACTGGTCGATGATGATCTGGGCGCCGTTCACAAAGTCGCCGAACTGGGCTTCCCACATCACCAGCGTGTTCGGCGCCGACAGCGAGTAGCCATGCTCAAAGCCGAGCACGGCTTCTTCCGACAGCATGGAATCGATCACCTCATAGCGGGCCTGATCCTCGCTGAGATGATTGAGCGGGGTATGACGCTCCTCGGTTTCCTGATCAATGATGTGCGAATGGCGCTGGGAGAAGGTGCCGCGCCCGGAATCCTGACCGGATAGGCGCACCGGGAATCCCTCGCGCAGCAGGGTGCCGAACGCCAGATGCTCGGCGGTCGACCAGTCGAGATTCTCGCCCGTCTCGATCATCTTGCGACGATTGCCCAGAACCCGCTTCAGCGTCTTGTGGACCGCAATCCCCTCGGGAATCTCGGTCATCGCCATGCCGATCTCTTTCAGCCGGTCTTCCGGCACGCCGGTCTGGCCGCGCAGCTTGTCTTCCTCCGGCAGGCCGAGCCCTGACCAGACACCGTCCAGCCAGTCCACCGTGTTGGCCTTATACGCCTTGCCGGCTTCGAACTCGGCGTCGAGGAAGTCGTCAAACTCCGAGCGCCAGCCATCCAGCTCGCTCTCTTCCACCACGCCTTCGGACAGGAGCCGGCCCGCGTAAAGCGTCAGCGTCGTGTCGCGCCCGGCGATCGCCTTGTACATGATGGGCTGGGTGAAGGACGGGTCGTCGCCCTCATTGTGGCCGAAGCGGCGATAGCAGAACATGTCGATGACGACGTCCTTGCCGAACTTCTGGCGGTATTCCGTAGCGACCTTGGCGGCAAACACCACCGCTTCAGGGTCATCGCCGTTCACATGGAAGATCGGCGCCTGAACCATCAGGGCGACATCGCTGGGATAGGGCGAGGAACGGGAATCCTTCGGATTGGTCGTGAAGCCGATCTGATTGTTGACGATGAAGTGGATCGCCCCGCCTGTGCGGTGACCCTTCAGGCCGGAAAGCCCGAGACACTCGGCGACCACGCCCTGACCGGCGAAAGCCGCATCACCATGCAGCAGCAGAGGCAGCACCATGGCGCCGGTGTTTTCCTCCGGACCGAGATCGCGGCGCAGCTTGGTCTGCTTCGCGCGCGCCTTGCCCAGGACGACCGGATTGACCGCTTCCAGGTGGGACGGGTTCGCGGTCAGCGACAGATGCACGTTATTGCCGTCAAAGGCGCGGTCGGACGATGAGCCGAGATGGTATTTCACATCGCCGGATGCGTACTCGTCATCGCCGATCGAGCTGCCGCCCTGAAACTCGTGGAAGATGACATGATAGGGCTTGCCCATCACTGCCGCGAGCACGTTAAGCCGACCGCGGTGCGGCATGCCGAGCACGATATCGGTGACGCCCAGCGCTCCGCCGCGCTTGATGATCTGCTCCAGCGCCGGGACCATGGCCTCGCCGCCGTCAATGCCGAAGCGCTTGGTGCCGGGATAGCGCTTATGCAGGAAGTTCTCGAAGCTTTCCGCCTCGACCAGCTTCTTCAGAATGGCGCGCTTGCCTTCTTTTGAGAAGGCGATCTCCTTGTCCGGACCCTCAATGCGTTCCTGCAGCCAGGATTTCTCCTCCGGATTGGAGATATGCATGAACTCCACCGCGAAAGTGGAGCAATAGGTGCGCTTCAGGATCTCCAGGATTTCGCGCACTGTGGCGCTTTCCATCCCGAGATAGCCGTTGATGAAGATCTGCCGGTCGAGATCGGCCTCCTCAAAGCCGAAGCGTGACGGCTGCAGCTCGCGCTGCTCGCCGAAATCGGTCAGGCCGAGCGGGTCGAGATCGGCCGCCAGATGTCCGCGCATGCGATAGGCGCGGATGAGCATGATCGCCGCGATCGAATCGCGCACAGCGCGCTGGACTTCATCCTGGCTGGCGCCGGCCGGCATTTTCTCGGCCACCGCGTCCGGGACGCCGGCAAGCTCCGGGCCGATATCGCCAAGCGCGGCGACCATGTCGCCATTGGCGCGGCGCGGCCAGTCATCACGCCTCCAGCCCGGCCCCTCTGCGGCCCGCACGGCGTCGGCGCCGGCATCGCCCATGGTTTCGAAGAAGGCGCGCCAGGAGTCCGGAACAGAGCCGGGATCCTGCGCGTAGCGCGCGGCCATGTCTTCGAGATAGACGGCGTTGCCGCCATACAGAAACGAGGTTTCCAGAAAGGTCTGGTTCGAGGAGGAGCGTTCTTCAGCCATTTCAGCCAGTTCCGCCCGAAGCGGGCGCTTGGGATCGACGCGCGACGGCGCGCGCATGTGATACACGGACATTTATGCCCGTTAAGGGTAAATGAGAAGAGTATCGTGTGGGTTTTCGCGCCGCGCTTCGACCAAGGTCGCAGCTGGCGGCGGCTCAATAGCAGAAGACCCCGCCGGTGAGGCGGGGTCTGTGTCAGGTTTCGCGACGGCTGAAGGGTTAACCCTTCAGCACCTCGCTCAGCGTCACGCCGAGCCGGGCCGGGCTGTCGGACACCGTGATGCCGGCCGATTTCATGGCCTCGATCTTGTCATCCGCGCCGCCCTTGCCGCCGGATACGATCGCGCCGGCATGGCCCATGGTGCGGCCCGGAGGCGCCGTGCGCCCGGCGATGAAGCCGACCGTGGGCTTCTTGCGACCCCTGGCGGCTTCATCCTTGAGGAATTGTGCGGCTTCTTCCTCGGCCGAGCCGCCGATTTCGCCGATCATGATGATCGATTTCGTCTCCTCGTCGGCGAGGAACATCTCCAGCACGTCGATGAACTCGGTGCCCTTGACCGGGTCGCCGCCAATTCCGACCGCCGTGGTCTGGCCGAGGCCCTCCTGGCTGGTCTGGAACACCGCCTCATAGGTCAGCGTGCCGGAGCGCGAGACCACGCCGACCGAACCCTTCTGGAAGATCGAGCCGGGCATGATGCCGATCTTGCACTCTTCCGGGGTCAGCACGCCGGGGCAGTTCGGTCCGAGCAGGCGGGAGCTGGATCGGTCCAGGCGCGCCTTGACCTTGACCATGTCGAGCACCGGAATGCCTTCGGTGATGCACACGATCAGGTCCATCTCCGCATCGATCGCTTCGATGATGGCTGCGCCCGCGCCGGCCGGCGGCACATAGACCACCGAAGCGCTTGCCCCGGTCGCGTCCTTGGCTTCGGCGACACTGGCGTAGATCGGCAGAGAAGCCGCGCCGTCCATGCCGCTGGTCCAGCTCTCCCCGCCCTTTTTCGGGTGAACCCCGGCGACCATTTTGGTGCCGTAATAGGCCAGCGCCTGTTCGGTGTGGAAGGTGCCGGTCTTGCCGGTCAGACCCTGGACGATGACTTTGGTGTCTTTGTTGACGAGTACGGACATGGGCGGGGAACCTTTTGTCTAGGCGAGGAAGTCTTCGATGAACGGATTGCAGACCCGCACCGGGCCGTACATCTGGCCGTGATTGAGGTCTTCGGTGTATAGCATCGACACGCCACTCTTCGCCGCAGCGCGCAGGATGAGGCCGTCATAGTGGTGGATCTGATAGAGGTCTCGAAGCTCCAGGGCTTCAAGCACGTCTCCACGCTCAATTGTGATGATCGGGAACATGCAAAGGCGGCGGACATAGCCCTTGGCGGGTGCTGCATCCATCAGGTCCAACCGGACGAGAACATTGAAGACTTCCATCAAGACCTGAGTGGAGAGAACGCAATCGCGTTCCCGTATCAGCTCTCGTGCGACGCTTCGCTTACCATCGCTGTCATCGCGCGGGTCGACGGCGTAGACGACGATATTACTGTCAAAGAACGCTGCGGCCACGCATCATCTCATCATAGAGAGCTTCACGAGGCGGCAGGCCGCCTTTCATGAGTTTACGGCGGTCCGTGGCTTCACGGTCCACTTTCTCGAAAAGCGCATCCCAGTCGGCGCGGAGCCCATCCTTGGATTCTTCACCGACCTTTTGCTCAAGAAACTCCCGCACCATGGCGTTGACCGTCGTGCGGTGCATCGCGGCGAGCACGCGCGCCTTGTCCAGCAGGTCTTCATCAATCGCGAGGGTGATATTCTTAGCCATGTACAGAGCCTACACGAGTTATGTGTAGCACACAACCTGCGCTTATTCTCTGAGCCTCGTGTCCAAATTCAATCCTTAAGTTTAGAGATTAGTCGTTCCACCATCTGAACGTGCTGATCAAAGGGCAACTCACTCGAGACTGACATTAGGCTCCGATTGATATCTTTTCGGGTGCTGGGGCGTATTCTCAAGAAGGATTGTTCCGAATCTCCGGACACTCCGTCGAAGAGGCCTATATCCATTTCTATATGCTTGTAGGCTGTACGTACGATAAGTTCTTCGCGTGAAGCAGGATTTCGTTGCCCCATAATGCCAATGTGTCTCCCGAGCCCGTCGCGCCCTTCGATATCCTCGCGTAAGAACAAGTTAAATCCTGGAGCGAAAAACCGGTCGAAACTAAATCCAAAATCGACCTCTGTTTCGGTTATGTGAGAGGCAAATTGAACGCAATCACTAAGCTCACTCCATTTCCGCTCTGTACCACAAATGCGCCACAACTCTTCTGCTAAAAGTTTGCAAAGATGCTCAGCCTGCCTCGTGGTTCCGTAAACCATGGCGATGATATTCTCTCGCCCGAACCCCAAAATTCCAATGGAAATAAAGTCTTCACCGCCAAATGCAGAATAGCCTCCTTTAAAAGTCACGAGCTGATCTTCGTCAAGTTTGTACCGTATAAACCTATCTACAGGCCCATCCATCTCGGTGCCTGGTGGCATAGCTATAGTCGATGTATCAAACATAACACGAAATTTTTCGAATAACTTCTCAGCAATAGGGAGGTGTTTAATGATTTCACTAGGAATAGACCGGGGTTCCATAGTAAGCCTAACAGTTGCCAAGTGAGGCTTAATTGCGCTAGGTGAGTGCTCAATGCTCAGTGTGCCCTCATCTATGTCTTGTTTAAGGTGGTGTGGTAGCTCAGTCATAGTAAAACCTCATACACTCCTTATTTTCATTTTTCAGCGCAGAGAAGGCAATTAAGAAGGATTCACCAACTTTATCACTCGCGCCCTCGCCATGCTGGTTCTTTTCGCGGATGGCTTTGCGTACTAGGTCTTGTGTATCTGGGCTAAAGAACATCCAGTGCGGACGAATATCTCTATACACTTCTAATGCACTTTTGTCATCATCAAGAAGTGAGTACAATTGATCGAAAACATAAGTGAATGCGTCAAGTCGACGTGTCTCGTAATTTTGATATGCAGCCAATTTTATCTTAGATTTTTCTAGTGAAATTTCTCTATTTTTTAATATATATTGTGCGATTATTGTAACAATTTGAGCAAGAATTGCAGCGCTAGCGCCCACGACTGCTGCTACAATCTGAGGCCCCATTGGCGTCACCTATCAAGTTGTACATCCTTTATGTGAGGTTGGCGCCTTATTGTGTGCCTTGCAACCATCTGTGTATTACGGCGATGTTGCCTACCCCTCAACCGCCTTCGTAATCTTCTTCGCGGCATCATCGAGATCATCGGCGGAAATCACATTCAGCCCGCTCTCATTAATGATCGTTTTGCCGAGCTCGACATTGGTGCCTTCCAGGCGGACCACGAGCGGGACTTGCAGCCCGACTTCCTTCACCGCGGCGATGACGCCCTCGGCGATGACGTCGCAGCGCATGATGCCGCCGAAGATGTTGACCAGGATGCCCTTCACATTCGGGTCGGCGGTGATGATCTTGAAGGCGGCCGTCACCTTCTCCTTGCTGGCGCCGCCGCCGACATCCAGGAAGTTGGCCGGTTCCGCGCCGTAGAGCTTGATGATGTCCATGGTCGCCATGGCCAGCCCGGCGCCGTTGACCATGCAGCCGATATCACCGTCCAGTGCGATATAGGCCAGATCGTGCTTGGAGGCCTCGATCTCCTTTTCGTCCTCTTCGGTCAGGTCGCGCAGCGCCATGATGTCGTCATGGCGGAAGAGCGCATTGCCGTCGAAGGAGACTTTCGCATCGAGCACGCGCAGCCGACCGTTTTCCATCACGATCAGCGGATTGATCTCCAGAAGGCTCATATCCTTCTCGGTGAAGGCCCGGTAGAGCGTCGGGGCGAGGGTGAGCATGTCGTCGCGCGCCGCCCCGTCCAGCTTCAGCGTCTCAGCGATACGGGCCGCATCATCGCCGGTCACCCCGGTTTCCGGGTTGATGTCGAGCGTGAGGATTTTCTCCGGCGTGTCCTCGGCGACCTGCTCGATATCCATCCCGCCCTCGGTGGAAACCACAAAGGCGACCTGGCCGGTTTCGCGATTGACCAGAAGCGAGAGGTAGAGCTCGCGCGCAATGTCGGCGCCGTCCTCGATATAGAGGCGGTTCACCTGCTTGCCGGCCGGGCCGGTCTGGTGGGTGACCAGCGTATTGCCCAGCATGTCTTCAGCGTGAGCGACCACATCGTCCTTGGAGAAGGCGAGGCGGACGCCGCCCTTGGCGTCCTCGGCCAGCTCCTTGAACCTGCCCTTGCCGCGTCCGCCGGCATGGATCTGCGATTTGACCACCCAGAGCGGGCCGGGCAGCTGGTCGGCGGCCGCGCGGGCCTCGTCAACGGAGAAGACGGCGACGCCGTCCGCAACCGGTGCGCCGTAGGATTTCAGGACGGCCTTGGCCTGGTGCTCGTGAATATTCATGGAGATGCTCGCGACTGGGCTGGAACAGGTGCGAAGGGCTGCGAATCGATCCGTCGCCTTTCACGCCGCAGGAAAAGTCGGGCGCGTTATAGCAGCCGGGTGAGCCGGTGCAACGCGGCTTAAGTCGACCTCGCTGCGTGTCGCGGCGACGCGACCCGATTCAGCGTCCGGTCAGGCGCACGGCCACGGCGGTCGCCGCCCAGGCCAGCCCGCATGAAAGCCCGGCGCTGAGCACCAGAGCGACCGGCATTCCCGCCTCCGGGCAGGGCGCGCCGGCGGCCTGACAGGCGCCAAGCCGGGCTTCGGCCTCGCTCGCCAGCCAGAGCGCGCCGATCTGGCCGAAAAGCACGGGCAAGCCAGCGCCGATCACGGTCCATCCCATCCAGCCGGCGAATGTCAGCTTGCGAAGCTGCCGGCGCAGCGCCAGGCCGGCAAGCGCGCCCAGAAGCACAGGCAGGAGGATGGCGAGGATCGCCATGGTCAGACCCCCCTCTGTCCGGCCGGAGCCGGCTCAACGGTCTCATCAGCGTGCGACGCGGGATGGATTTCAGCCAGCTGAGCGGAAGTCGCCTGCAGATTGACGAAGGGCTCGCGTTCAGCCTCCGGCGCCGGACCCCTCACCCTCGCGCGCCAGGTCATGACCGCGGCCAGCGCGACGCAGAAGACCGCAGCAAACAGAAAGAGCCCGCGTTCGCCCAGCGGGCTGTTGAACGCAGCGCCGGCCAGCACGGGACCAATGATCGCACCGAGCGCCCAGACCATAAGCATGCCGGAGGCGATGGCGGGGAGTTCCTCAGCGCGGGATCGGTCCGCAGCGTGCGCGACTGCGACCGCATAATAGGAGAGCGAAAACCCGCCCCATAGCCCAACAAGCGCCGCCCCGGCGTTAAGCCCCGGATTGACGATCAGCACCAGCACGAGGCTGACAAACCCCGCCCCGGCCGCCAGGCCCGCAATCATCCAGCGCCGGTCCACCCGGTCAGACAGCCGCCCCACTGGCCATTGCACGAGCATGGACAGGCCGAAAACGGCGGCGAGAACGAACGCAGCCGGCGCGGCCGCGCGGACGTCAGCCAGGCCTTTAGCCCAGATTGGCAGGAAGGCCAGCATGGCGGTGTTTACAAGCCCGGCGGTGAAGGCGGCGATCGCCGCAGCCGGTGCGATCTCAAGCAGGCGCAGCGGCGAGACGCGCTCCCCGTGTTCAATGACGGGCTGGGCGCGCCGGGTCGCGGTGACCGGAACCAGCGCCAGGCAGACAAACACGCCGGCGATGATGAAGCTGTCAGTCAGATCAATGCCGGGAAGCGTAATCAGGAAAGGCCCGGCGATCAGACCGGCGCGGCCGAGCATCTGATAGACGGAGACCACCGCGCCGCGCCGCGCCGGCTCGGTCGCGTCGGCGATCCAGCTTTCCGCCACCGCGAACAGCCCGGCTGCGCAGGCGCCGAAGGCGAACCGGGTAAGCGCCCACCACCAGACAGTCGAGTCGAGCGCCAGAAGCAGGGTGAGCGCCGCCGCCAGCCCGGCCGCAGCGGCGTAGGCGCGAATATGGCCGAGCATGCTGATGACATGCGGGGCGAAATACGCGCCCGCGAGGAAACCCCCTGCATAGGCGGAGATCACGAGGCCGATCGCCAAAGCGCTCCAGTTGGCGGCATGCATGGCCAACGGCAGCGCTACGCCCAGCGCGCCGGCTGCTGTCTGCAACAAGGCCATGGCGACCATCACGGCGGCGACATTGCGATAGGCGGTCATCGGCGGGGCCCGCTTCGCTTCTGCTATCCAGCCCTAGTTCTGAGATCAGCCGGCGTGGTTGGCAAGACGGCTCACTTAAAGCGGGCCAGGCGGCCCATCGACCAGTCCAGCGAGACCATGCCGGGACCGCGCAGCATCAGATAGGCGCCCAGCGCCGCGTAGACGCTCGCCGTGGTCCAGGCTTCCGGCAGGATCTGGAGCATGAAGACGCACGACAGAATGACGACCAGAGCACCGCCGATCCGCGTCAGAAAGCCGACCGCCAGCATCACAGCGCCGATCTGCATGGTCGCCAGCATCAGCGCGGCCATCGTTGCATCGGCGACCGCGGGAATCCACGCGCCGACCGCCTCGATGAGGCCCGGTTCAGGGCGGATCCAGGCGCCCCACTCGGTCCAGTTCTCCATTGGCGCGGCATTGGCGCGCGACCAGGTCCACATCTCCGCCGCCAGAGCGAAGCGCGCCAGTGCGCCGGCGATCGTGTCGGCCAGCCCGGAGCCGACCCGCTCGCCTGCGCGCCGGCGTTCATCATGGGCCAGGCCAGGGCCTACCGCCTCACCGGTGGCGGCGAAGAGAGCCAGGAAACGTCTTGATGACTGCATGAGCTGAATGCCTGTGCCGTCTGCCTTGGCGGAGAATGGACCACCATAACAGCAAGCCGCAAGCAGGCCCGCCCTTCAATGGCGGACCTGTCTCGTGCTGCGCTTATCTGGCGAGCTGAGGCGTGCGGGCCACGCTCCGCCTCGCATCAATCGGCCTTGATCTCGTCGAAATCGATCTCGACTTCGCGCACGGTTTCACCGTCGAGATCGCGGATCTGCAGCGCCAGCTCACGGTCCGACCAGTCGATCTCGATCACTCCGTAATTGACCGGCGCATACATGTCCCCGATCCGGTGGGGCCCCGGCTCGTTATTCTCGTCGCGGAAGCTCATGTTTAGCGCTGAGGAGGTGATCTCGTAAAGCGGGTAAGAGGCGACATCGCGGCGCACATAGATGCCCGCTGAGTGCCGATCGCCGGACACGAAGACAACGCCCTCTGCGCCGGTTTCATCAATAAGCCCGTAAAGCCGGTCGCGTTCCAGCGGCATTGTGCGCCAGGCTTCCCAGCCATGCCCGTCGGCGTGCACCTGAATGGAGGTGGCGATCAGGCGCAAATCCGCCGGTTCTTCCAGCGCCTCTTCCAGCCACGTCCACTGGGCTTCACCCAGCATGGTCTGGTTCGGGTCGTCACTGGGAAGGTAGCGTTCCTTGCCCACTGCGCCTCGCTCATCGGTGGGCGTCAGATCGGAGCGGAAATAGCGCGTATCCAGTACGATGATCTGAACCCGCTGACCGTCCGGGCCGAAGGCGTAGTCAGTGTAGACGCCTTCGCGGGCTCGGCGCTCGTCATCGGAAGGCGCGCGCCAGAAATCGAGAAAGAGCTGCTCGGCGAAACCTTTGAAGGCGAAGCGACCGCCCATATCGTTCTGGCCGTAATCATGATCGTCCCAGGTCGCGATCATGGGCGTGGCGGCGCGCAGTCGGGCGAATTCCTCGCGTTCGGCCATCATGTGATAGGCCGCGCGCAATTCCGGCAGGGTCGCGTCATCGCTGTCGGCGTCGCCATAGACGTTGTCGCCCAGATACATGAACAGGTCATGGTCCTGCGCCGCGACCGTGTCGAGGATCGGAATCTCGCGCTCTGACGTGTTGCACGAGCCGAAGGCGATGGAGGTGATCGCCGCGTTTGACTGCGGAAGGCCGGGGCCGGCCGGCGCCAGCGGTCTGTCATAGTCCAGCGCGGCGTAGAAGGGCGCCAGAGCCTCCACGGCTGTGCGGGGCGGTTGTGCGGCCTCAGCCTCGGTGATGACCGGCGCTGGCATGGGGGCCGATGCGGTCTCCTCGCCAGCAATCACGATGGCGCAGCCGCCTAGCGCCAGAGCGCCAAGCGTGGTGGTGAGCAGAAGGGCGGGGCGGCGCAGCGGCATGGCATCGTCTCCAGTTTCAGCGCGAAAGAAGGCCCGTGCAGGCGATAGGGGCTTGATAGCGCGCCTGTGCGTCAACTTGGCGGCCAAAACCGGTTCTGCGACGATTTACCCTAGAAGGCGTCGTCGATGTCCACGGTTAGCCGGCTGACGCCCTCGCCGAAGAGGACCGAACGGAACCGCAAGGGCTCCAGTCCGGGCTGCGCGCATTGCGTTTCATCCGCGCGTTCAGCGATACGGTTGAAGTCGGCTCCGGCGTCAGCGCATAGCGTCACCGCGTCCATATCCTGAACGGCCTGACCACCGGGCCGAACCGCACGAAGATAGGCCCGGCGCTCATCGCTGAACCCGCGCCATAGAGTCTGACAGCGCCCCGGCTCCAGCATCCGCCAACCGGAAACTGACAGCGCCGGGCCCGCGCCGGCCTGGCCCGCGACCGCCACGCGCAACGGGCCGTCGGCGCGATTGCAAACTTCCAGTTCGCGCACCGGCGCGGCGAAGCCCTGCGCATCGCGGCGTCCCAGCACGCAAAGCGCTGCGTCCGACGGAGCCAAAGCATCGCAGCTGATCGCATAGCGGACATGACGGACGCCGCCTCGCATCTGAACGGAGATCACATCATGACCGGCCTGGCGGGCGCTGGCTGAGCAGGGCGCCGCCGCAGGCGGGCCGTCATGGCTGTTCGCCGGCGTGCAGAAGGATCGCGCCGCATCCCCGGCCGGCCAGATGAAATCGCCCGACCGCGCGTGCGCCCAGGCCCGTGCGCCCATCGCTTGCCCGACCCCGCCCTGCAGGCAGTCGCCCGGCTCGACCGTGAACCAGCCCCGCTGAACCTCCGCGCTTGGGCTTATGGGCCGCACCAGGGTGAAGGCGGCGCGCGCCGGGGTTTCATTGCAAAGCTCGACGATGAAGGGGCCGGGCGGCTGCGCCAGCGCGGCGCTCAGGCTGAGAAGAATGGCGGCGAGCATGGCCTTGCTCCCTTGATCGCGGTGTTGCTTATGAAAGCTAGGCCCGCCCGCCCGCCGCCGTACAGACGGCGATACGCCTCACCCGAAAAACACCTGATGCATCAGCCGCCCGGGCAGGAAGGTGAATGCGCCGGGTATGATCAGGGCGGCGAAGAATATCCACAGCGCGCTCGCCCGGTGCTTGCCGGTCAGCCCGCGCCGGGCCCGGATCGAAAGTTCCACAATGCCGTAAAGCGTCAGCGGCACGAACAGATGGATCGGGCTGAATGCGCCGTCATTGATCTCGCGGATGAAGAGGGCGGTGATCGCGGTCGATCCCATAAGCGCGACCCAGATATAGCCCAGCGTGCGGTGCGGGATGGTCCCCTTCGGCGCGGTGAACTGCACCGCGCCGAGGGCCAGCGCCGCCATGGCGGACAGGGCGTGGGCCTGAATCACCAGCGGCATGGAGAAGAAGAGCTCGATATCCATCAGTCCATCGCTCCTTGAAGATCGATGGTTTCGGCATGAGTCGCGCCTGCCTCCAGCGTGAAGACGGCTTCGTCCCAGCGCGCGCCGCGGAAGCGGGGCCGGACACCGTTGGAAAAGCCGTAGCGCTCCGCCGGGATGCCGAACATGCCGGTATCGAAGTCGCCATCGGCGTCTTCATCGTGGAAAAGCCGGATCGCGTACTCGCCCGCATCCAGCTCGAACTCAGCCACCAGCGGTTCGCCGTTGAAGGCTTTTGAACCGGCGAAGGCTTCTTCACCGGCGTCCCAGTCTGCTTCGCTGGCGTATACGCCGATCCAGATATGACCGTCTCGATTGTCATAACCTTCAATGGTGAGCTGGACGCGCGCGGTCGGGCTTGCGCCATCCTCGGTCAGCGCGAACGCTGCGGAAACCAGCGGCTGCGGCGCCAACGGGGCGAGAACGAATGCGGCCAGGGCTGCGGCTGCGGAGCGGGTGAGGAAGCGTTGGGTCATGTCAGTCTCCATCGGGTGTGTGGTTGCAGCGCCGCCATGCGGGTGGCCGGGCACTGAAGCTGTCATCGGCGAGCTGGGTGTCCGATCACAGCGGGTTTGCGCCAGCGGGCTGGACCTGTTCGCGAACGGCGGTCACCCTGCCGTTCGCGCTTCGCGAATGGCGGGGCGTCTGACGCGAAAAAGAGGCGGGGAGGCATGGTTGAACGCTTGAAACGCTGGGCGCGGCCTGTCGCCATCATTGGCGGTATCGGCACCTTCCTGGCGATTCTCGGGCCTTTCGGCAGCCATGCGATCGGCTGGCCCTGGGTCTGGGTCTACTGGGTCGGCTTCATCGCCTTCGGTGCGATTTTCGGCTTCGCGTCCGGTCATCTGACGCCCCGCTTCTTCCCAAGTTGGCCGACCTGGGCGGCTTATGCGGTCGCCGCCTGCATGGTCTCCATACCGGTCACGCTCGCAGTCTGGGGCGTGAACGGATTGCTGTCCGGCATGGGCTTCCGCCTGATCGACCTGCCAGTGACGTATTTCTTCGCCCTGGTCATCTCCAGCTTTGTCACCGCCATCATCTACACGCTGGAGCTTTTATCCTCACGTCGGGAAACGGCCGCTCCCGGCATCGCACGGCCCGGCGCGGCGCTGCTGGACAAGCTGCCTCTGCGCCTGCGCAGCGCCCAGATCTGGGCGCTGGAGTCCGAGGATCATTACCTGCGGGTTCACACCGAGCGCGGAGATGCGCTGATCCTGATGCGGCTGGGCGATGCGATCACAGCGTGCGAGGCGCTCAACGGCGCGAAGGTTCATCGCTCCTGGTGGGTGTCCCGCGAGGGCGTTGCCGATGCGCGCAAAGGCGACGGGCGCGGCACGCTGATCCTGAAAGACGGAAAGCAAACCCCCGTCAGCCGAACCTACTATCCCGACCTGCGCAATGCGGGTTGGTTTTAATCTCCAGAGCCAGAGAGAAGGTGGCGGCCAGATCCTGTCCGCGCCGCCGCCTCTCACCCGCTAAGCCTCATTGCGCACTGCAGGGCAGCGACGATAGGGCGTCCTCGTTAAGCATGGCTCGAAGGGCTAATTTCAACACGTTCGGCAATGCCGGATCGGCCAATGAGGTTAGCCCGCATCAGCCATCGGCTCTGCCTGACGGGCCGGATGAGCCGGTGGTCTTTCTAGGCTCGACGACGGGTCCGAGGCAGGCAATGTCTTCAACGAAATGCAGTCCCATGGCGTCCGCCGGCTGGTGATCGCGCCGGAACTCCTGTCACTGATTAAGTGAGCCTCAGGCACTTGGTTAACGCGCTTTTAAAATGGGGCAAACTATTGATGGGGCGCCCTGTTTTTCATGGAGAGTTCAGCGTGTTGTCTCGTTTTCTTGTTTTGGCGTCAGCCGCCTGCCTTCTCGCCGGGGGCGCCCAGGCTCAGACCGTTGGCGGGGTGTTCGGGCCGGATGTGAACGAAACCAATCGCGAGCTTGAATATCGCGGCGGGTTTGCGCCGGAAGATGGCGCGAGCCGGTCCAATCACCGCCTTCACTATCAGCAGGCGCTGGACGATACATGGCGGCTGCGCGGCGTGATCCAGTACGCCGATCCGGCGGGCGGCGATTTTGAGCCGGTTTTCTTCCAGCTTGAGCTCTTGCATCAGATCGTGGAGCGCACCGCGTCCGGCTTCTCCTCGGCCCTGCGCTATGATGTGCGCTTCAGCGAAGGCGATGACCGCTCCCATCAGCTGGGTGTGAATTGGACCAATCAATGGCTGCTTGATGATGGCTGGCGAGTGCGCGCCATCCTTCTGTTCGATCATGATGTCGGCGATCGCGCGCGCGACGGTTTGTTCGTGGAAACCCGGGTCGGCGTCTCCAAGCGTCTCGACAGCGGCTTGCGCCTCGGCGTGGAGAGCTTCAACGCCTACGGCAATACCGATGCCGGATTTGGACGTTTTGATGATCAGCGCCATCGCGTCGGTCCGACGCTGAGCGGGTCCTTCAACGCGCAGTGGGGCTTCCACCTCGCCGCCCTGTTCGGCCTTTCGGACGCGGCCAATGACGATGATTATCAGATCCGGCTGACGCGGCGTTTCTGAGACGCCAACCGCTGATCAGCTGTCGTGGATGATGACCATGCCGAGCAGGACCCGTGCGCGTCCTGGCCCGAGCACCGAATCGGTGGCCTCCTGAAGCAGCCCGGCGATGTGGTCGGCGTCCGGCACGTCGCCATAGCGATATCCGGTGCCGGAGAAGGTCGCCATCGCGCTGGTATAGGCATCGCGCAGGTGGGGCGTCAGCCGGGCGATGCGCCGACGTTCGCGCGCTTCTTCAGCGTCCAGCCCGAACTCGATATGGATCAGTCCGCGCAGGCGGTAATCGGCCTGCACGCCGGCCACGATCGGCTCCATGGCGACATAGCTTTCCGCCGGCGTGATCCGCCGTGACCGCGCATCATCCTGCTCCGGCGCAGCGCTCGGTGCGCCGCCGACCCGCGCTTCGGCGTCCGGTAGCGCGGCGACCATCGCCAGCGAGCTGGCGGCGAGAAGTATGAGGCGTAGAGGCAACATGAGCGTCAGAGTAACGCTGAGCGGTAAAAAAACCGTTCGGCGCCGACTTGTTCGCGCTGAGTCCGAGTTTATGTCCTGAGCCTAGCATAATCATACCGCACCGAGCGCGCCTTCAAGGAGCCCCGCCATGACCCGTATCGCCACTCTGTTGACCAGCACGCTTCTGGCCGCCGGCCTCTCCTCCACCGCAGCCGGGCAGATGGGCGGCGAGCCGGGTGGCCCGCCCGTCGACATCCCGATGAACTTCATCTCATTCGGTGTCGCGACCACGTCCGACTATGCCGGCTCGGACGATTATCGTCTGCTGCCCTTCGGCGCTTTCCGCTATGAGTGGGGCGATGTGGTGATCCAGAGCGAGGGGCCGGGTCTGAGCGCGACGATCTGGTCCAATGACGCAATCAGCGCCGGCCCGTTCGTGCGCTATTACGGCGGGCGGGATGACGATATCGAAGACGCGATCGTCAAGCTGCTGCCGGAAGTGGACGGTTCGGCGGTCATTGGCGGCTTCGTTCGCGCGGAGCTGGCGCGCGGACTGTTAAGCCCGGTTGACCGGCTTTCGGTGTCGGCGCGCGCCGGCCTGGATGCGGCAGGCACAATTGACGGTCTGGTCTGGAGCACGGGCCTTGAGTATGGCGCGGCGCTGTCGCGCACACAGTTCGCAGCCATCAGCCTGTCCGCCTCCGGCTTCAGCGATGACTACGCCGATCAGCACTTCTCCATCGACGCGGCCGGCGCTTTGGCCTCCGGCTTGTCCGCTTTTGAAGCCGAAGGCGGTGTGCGCGATATCGGGCTGACCGTGATCTTCGATCAGGCCCTGGCGCAGAACTGGTCGGTCACGCTGGCCGGCGGCTATTCGCGCCTGATGGGCGATTACGCCGATAGCCCCATCGTCTCGGTGCGCGGATCAGAAGACCAGTTCTTCGCCGGCATCGGACTGGGCCGTCGCTTCTAGGCTGACACTTCTTTCATTGCTGAGATCGCGAGCTCAAACGCCCGGGCCGACAGTCCCGGGCGTTTGTCGTCCTATGAGACGGGTTGAGGATTCACATACCGCACGAATCCGGTAAGCTGTTCCCGCAGTCTAATTGGAGGAGGACATCATGGATCTTATGGGTCTCATCATCTGGCTTCTGATCGGCCTTGCGGCTGGTTATCTCGCGGGCGTCGTCATGAAGGGCCAGCGCCCGTTCGGACTGATCGGCGATCTCATTCTCGGGCTGCTCGGCGCGGTCGTCGGCGGATTTCTGCTCGGCCTGCTCGGCTTCGCCTCGGGCGGTCTCATCGCCAGCCTGGTGACCGCCTTCATCGGTGCGGTCGTACTGATCTTCCTGGTGCGCCTGATCAAGCGCTAGCGCTCTGGCGACCGGGCGGCCCGGCGCCGCCCGGTCGCCGGTTCATGCAGATCAGTCTGAAAGCGCATCCAGTTCCGCCAGCACGTCCTCGACCGTGACGCGCGCGGCATAGCCTCGCGCATCGCCGAGCCCGGCTTCGTGCCAGAATTTCGCCTGCACCACGCCATCCGCCCCGATCACAAAGGCGACCGGGTAAGGCACGCCGTGCGCAAAGCTGTCCGGCTCGGCATAAACCGGATCGCGCACATCAAATGCATCGATCGTGACCGAGCCTTCATCGCTCAAAAGAACGATATCGACCTTACGACGCAGATCGAAGCGGGCGAGCGTCTCGACGGAGTCATAGGTCAGCACCGCCACTTCATACCCGCGGGTGTTGAAGCGCTCGACCTCTGCGTCGATCTCAAGCGTCTGGCGCTGGCAGATCGGGCACCAGTCCAGCGAGCGGTTGAAATAGATGATCACCCCGTTCTCGCCGTACAGGCTGCCCAGCGTTCGCGCCTGACCCTCACTGTCAAACACTGACAGGGCGGGGGCGGTCGCGCCGACCTCAGGGCCGAAACCCTCGGCAGCGTCTGACGCAATCGAAGCGGCGTCCTGGGCCAGGGCTTGCCCTGCGGCAAGGCTGGAGGCGACGAGAAGCCCGGCGATGATTGAACGGTAAAGCATGGCGTGAAGCTCCAAGCGGTGTCCATTGACGAACACCCGCTTCATTGCCTCACGTCAGCCATGAGGAAAACCCGCCCCACGTGCTTGTGATGGGCGCGTGAAGAAGCCCTATCCCAGGCTCGGATCGATGCCTTTGCAGGCGTCCACAAGGCCTCTGACTGAGTCCACCGAGTGGTCGAACATGGCCTGTTCGTCGGCGTTCAGCTCGATTTCGACGATCTTTTCCACGCCGCCGGCGCCGATCAGGATCGGCACGCCGACATAAAGCCCGTCCACGCCGAACTGCCCGGTCAGGTGTGCGGCGCACGGCAGGATGCGCTTCTTGTCGTTGAGGTAGGATTTCGCCATCGCCACGGCGCTTTCCGCCGGCGCGTAGAAGGCCGAGCCATTGCCCAGAAGGCCGACGATCTCACCGCCGCCCTTGCGGGTGCGGTCCACGATCGCGTCGATCTTTTCTTCGCTCGACCAGCCCATCTTCACCATGTCGGGAACCGGGATGCCGGCGACGGTGGAATAGCGGGTCAGCGGCACCATGGTGTCGCCATGACCGCCCATCACGAAGGCGGTGACATCTTCGACCGATGCGCCGAACTCTTCGGCGAGGAACCAGCGGAAGCGCGCCGCATCCAGCACGCCGGCCATGCCGACGACTTTCTGGTGGGGCAGGCCGGAAAACTCGCGCAGCGCCCAGACCATGGCGTCCAGCGGATTGGTGATGCAGATGACGAAGGCGTCCGGGGCGTGCTGCTTGATGCCTTCGCCGACCGCCTTCATGACCTTCAGATTGATGCCCAGAAGATCATCGCGGCTCATGCCCGGCTTGCGCGGCACGCCGGCGGTGACGATGCAGACATCTGCGCCGGAGATCGGGGCGTAGTCTTCAACCGAGCCGCCGGTCAGATGGCTGTCCTTGCCGAAAACCGGGCTGGCTTCGCACAGGTCGAGCGCCTTGCCCTTGGCCGTGCCTTCGGCGAGATCCATCAGGACGACATCGCCCAGCTCTTCGCGGGCGCAGATATGGGCCAGAGTGCCGCCGATCATGCCGGCGCCGATGAGGGCGATTTTCTTGCGAGCCATAGTGAACCTCGTATCGAACAGATCACACGCCGCCGGGCGGCGGCCATAAAACAACGTGACCGTGGTCTAGCGCTGCACGGGGCTGCACGCAATCAGCCGTTCAGCCAATGGACCGGGGCCGGCCGCCGCAGGCTCAGTCGCCCAGCCAGTGAATGAAATCGGCCGACCAGACCCGCACCTCGCCAAGGTCGGCCGCGCCGATCAGCGCCGGATCGGGTGACGGCGCATCCGGCAGGCGGTGCAGGCGGTCGGGATGAAAGAAGCCGGCCAGAGTGATCTCGCCCAGCGTCTCGTCCTCGGCGCGAAAATCAAAGCGGGCCTTCTCGATCATGATGCTGGAGGCGCGAATGCGGCGGCTGTCGAGCGGATAGCGCTGACCGAGTTCATTTTCAGTCCACTCGGTCCCGGCGTTATAGACTTCAAGCCAGACCGGAACGGTCTCCGGGTCCGCGCCGTCCGTGCTCCAGCGTGTCAGCTCGTCGGGCATGGGCAGGAAGAGATGGGAAATGATCCACTCGCCCGCCTGCAGGCCTTCAGCGGGCAGATAGTAGCCGCTGGCGTCAAACTCCGGATCCCAGATAAACCCGCCGCTCTCCTCGCTGAAGGCGGGCGGGTCCTCCAGCATGTCGGCGTAAAGCGCTGTGAAGTCCTGTGCGATCGCCATGGAGGCGCCAAGCAGCACGCTCGCGCCGGCGGCGGCCAGAATCGATCGGATCATGTCGTCCCCCTTAAAAGAGCGATGATGGATCACGTACAGCGGAAAAGATGGATGAGGCTGACGGCATCGACAAGAGCGCCAGGTTCAGCCTTCAATCTCGACCGACTCGGCGGGAGGTGCGGTCTCGGCCGGATCGAGGCTTAACCAGACCGGTTCCAGTCGATTACGCCAGATCACATCGGTCACCGCACCGCGAAATCGGGCGCGCACCACATTATTCGCGTCAATGATGAAGGTTTCCGGCGCGCCGGTCAGTCCAAGCTCGAACCCGGCCCGGCCTTCAAAATCGATGGCGATGCCGGCGAACGGATCGCCCAGCTCATTGAGGAATCGCTGCGCGTTCTCCGGCCTGTCCTTGTAATTGATGGCGTAGATGGGAATGCCGCTTTCGGCGATCTCGGTCAGAACCGGATGCTCGATCCGGCAGGGCGTGCACCAGGACGCCCAGACATTCAGCAGGTAAGGACCCTCAACCGTGTCCGGGTCATAGCCCTCCACCGGCCAGGCGGCCGCTTCCAGCGGCAGCTCAGGCAAGACCCGGCTAATCAGCGGGTCCTCAATCTGAGTGCTGGTGAAGACGCCGCCTTCCGGTTCACGGGTCGCCTGCTGGAACAGCGTCCATCCGAGCAGGCTGAGCATCGCGATGATGGCGATGATGGGCAGCCAGCGGGTCACGCCTCATCCTCCTTCAGGAGGGCCTCCAGCCGGGTCTTCGCCGCGCTGCGCGCCGCCAGCGTGCGCCAGATCAATGCGCCTACGCAGACGAGCGCTATGGCGTATGAACTCCACACCCAGCCGGCATATCCGCCCATGGCGAAGAACTCCGTCATCAGCTTGCGGCCTCCGGATTGAACACGGCGTTCGGCTCAGCGCTGCGCGCTTCGGTTTCCTGTCGGCGTTCCTCAGCGCGCTCCAGCGCATCGGCGCGGCGGGTCAGTATGAGTGTGCGCATCCCGGTCAGCACGATGGCGGTGAACAACACGGTGAAGGCGATCGCCATCACCGAAAGCGGCCAGAGCTTGGAGGCGTGAATGGTCGGCCCGTCAAAGCGGATGACGCTGGCGGGCTGGTGCAGCGTGTTCCACCAGTCCACCGAGAACTTGATGATCGGCAGATTGATGAGGCCCGCCATGGCCAGGATCGCGCCGGCGCGTGCGGCCAGACGCTCATCCTCAATCGCCGCGCGCAGGGCCATGTATCCCAGATAGAGAAGAAAGAGGACGAGCATGGAGGTCAGGCGGGCATCCCAGACCCACCAGGCGCCCCACATCGGCTTGCCCCAGATCGCCCCGGTCGCCAGGCAAAGAAAGGCGAACACCGCGCCCGCCGGGGCGATGGCGCGCGCGGCCACGTCCGCCAGATTATGCCGCCAGATGAAGTAGACGAAGCTGGATGCGCCGAGCCCGGCATAGGCGAACATGGCCAGCCAGGCCGCCGGTACGTGGACATACATGATCCGAACCGTATCGGACTGCTGGTAGTCCGGCGGGGAAACCACCAGCGCCCAGGGCAGGCCGATGACGAAGAGCAGCGCGGCTGAGCCCCAGCACCAGGGGATGACAGCGCGCGCAAGGCGGTCGAACCGCTCCGGATTGGCGAAATAGCTCCACATGAGACTTGCGAAGTAGTCGGCTGGGCGCGTTTCAGCAAGACGTCCCGGCGCCGCACCTTGCCGCGACCGCTTATTCCAGCCGCGCGCGCAGGGCGGCGGCGATCGCGAACGGGGTGAGCGCCAGCGCCGCCAGCGAGGCGGCGGCGGTCAGGGTCAGATTGGCGAGCACAAGGTGCGGCGCATCGATCATCGCCCGCCCGGCGCCGGACGCGAAAACCAGAAGCGGAACCTGCAACGGCGCCGCGATCAGCGCGATGAGCAGACCGGCGCGCTTCACGCCGGCCGCCAGAGCCGCCGCGAAGCCCGCGATAAGCGCCAGGCCCGGAGCGGCCAGCATCAGGCCTAGAGCCAGAACCAGCGCGGCCTCTACGCTCATCCCGTAGGCGACGCCGCCTGCGAAGGCCAGAAGCGGCGCCGGCCAGAAAACCGCGCAGGCGAAAGCGAGCGTCTTCATCAGGCAGATCAGCGTCAGGCTGGCCCCGGACAGAGCATAGCCCTCCAGTGTTCCGTCAAACGCGTCTTCCCCGAAGAGGCGCTCAGCCGGCTGCAGCACTGACAGCAGCATGGCGAAGGCGATGACGCCGGGGCCGGCGGCGGCCAGCGTGTCCGGCGAGGGGCCAAGGGCGAGCGGGAAAAGCGCCAGCGCTGCAAGATTAAAGGCCGCCGGCCCGGCCGGTCCGCCGCCGCCCGACCAGGCCAGGCGCATTTCGCGCTGAAAGATCGCCAGGGCCGCGTTCATCGGACCGCCTCACCCTCCAGAAGCGCCAGATCCAGACGCTGCGCGTCCGGCCAGTCCAGGCCCTGGTGGGTGGCGGCGATAACAAGCCCGCCGCGCGCCCGTTGTGCAGTAACCGCTTCAGCCAGGCTCGTCCGTCCCGCCGCATCCAGCGGCGCAGCCGGTTCGTCCAGCAGCCAGACCGGGCGATTGAGAAGGATGACCCGCGCCAGCGCCACGCGTCGGCGCTGACCGGCGGACAGCCGCCCGCATTCGCGGCGTTTGAGATGGCGCGCCCGCATGGCGGCCAGCGCCGTTACGACCTCCGCCTCGTCCCGGCCATGCAGGCGCGCCCAGAAACGAAGCGCCGTCTCGACGGTTTCGCTGGGTTTGAGCGGATCGGCATGACCGGAGAAAGCGATCTGTTCGGGCTCTGGATGCGTGATGGCGCCGGCGTCCGGCGCCGCCAGACCCGCCAGCGCCCGTAAAAGCGTGGTCTTGCCGGACCCGTTCGGCCCAACCAATTCCACCGCCTCTCCGGCGCTGGCGGAAAAGCTCAGCCCGTCCAGCACGGCGCGCCCGCCGCGCTCAAGGCGCAACCGGTCCGCAGTGACGGTGCAGGGATGGAAGGCTTCAGGCATGATCTGATGATGACGGCGTCGAGAAGTCTAAGCCATAGGCCAATCTTCAGCTGAGCTGAAGCGCCAGACGCCGCTGGCGCGCGGATGCGCCGCGATGCGTTAACGATCTAAGCCTCCGCTCCATTGCCGTTCGGGCGCGAGGCGTATAAAAAACGCGCCAAGAGGTGATCGCGGCGCTCCGCGGGGCCCCGCTCCATCCCACTGCCACGCCGCAAGCGGCGCGCGTATTCTCGATTGATCGCGCCCGGCGGCTAATAACGGAAGGCAAGCGCCATGGCGTCTCTCGACAGTTTCAAATGCCGCCGCGACATCGAAGCGGGCGGAAAGACCTACGCTTATTTCGATCTGAAGGAAGCGGAGAAGAACGGGCTGGCCGGCGTGTCCAAGCTGCCCTACACGCTGAAGGTTCTCCTGGAAAACCTGTTGCGCCACGAAGACGGTCGCACGGTCACCAAGGCGGATATCGAAGCGGTCGCGGCCTGGGTGAAGGCCGGCAGGTCCAGCCACGAGATCGCCTACCGCCCCGCGCGCGTTCTGATGCAGGACTTCACCGGCGTTCCGGCTGTGGTCGATCTGGCTGCAATGCGCGATGCGACCACGGCGCTTGGCGGCGATCCCAAATCGGTCAACCCGCTTGTGCCGGTCGATCTGGTCATCGACCACTCCGTCATGGTCGATTATTTCGGCGATGAGGACAGCTTCGAAAAGAACGTCACACGCGAATATGAGCGCAATGGCGAGCGCTATAAGTTCCTGAAATGGGGCGCGAGCGCGTTTGACAATTTCCGCGTGGTCCCGCCGGGCACCGGCATTTGCCACCAGGTCAATCTTGAGCATCTGGCCCAGACGGTCTGGACGAAGGACGCTGATGGCGTGACCTACGCCTTCCCGGACACGCTGGTCGGCACTGACAGCCACACCACCATGATCAACGGTCTGGCCGTGCTCGGCTGGGGCGTGGGCGGCATCGAGGCCGAAGCGGCCATGCTCGGTCAGCCCATCTCCATGCTGATTCCCGAAGTGATCGGCTTCAAGCTGAGCGGCAAGCTGCCGGAAGGCGCCACGGCGACCGATCTGGTGCTGACCGTCACTGAAATGCTGCGCAAGAAGGGCGTGGTCGGCAAGTTCGTGGAATTCTACGGCCAGGGTCTGGACAATCTGTCTCTGGAGGACGCGGCCACCATCGCCAACATGGCGCCGGAATACGGCGCGACCTGCGGCTTCTTCCCGGTCGACAACGAGACGCTGGAATATCTGCGCGCCACCGGCCGCGAAGAGGACCGCGTCCAGCTGGTCGAGGCCTATTCCAAGGCCCAGGGCATGTTCCGCCCGGAACGGGTTGAAGACCCGGTCTATACCGACACGCTGCATCTGGATCTCGGCGAAGTCGTCCCCTCGCTCGCCGGTCCGAAACGTCCGCAGGACCGTGTCGCGCTCACCGATGCGGCAGACGCGTTCGCCGATGCCCTGGCTGGCGAGTTCTCCAAGATGGAGGACGCCGCGCGCCGCGCCAAGGTCGAAGGCGAGGACTACTCCATCGGCCATGGCGATGTCGTGATCGCCGCCATCACCTCTTGCACCAACACCTCCAACCCTTCGGTCATGCTCGGCGCGGGGCTTCTGGCCCGCAATGCGCTCAAACGCGGCCTGACCGTCCAGCCGTGGGTGAAAACCTCGCTGGCCCCCGGCTCGCAGGTGGTCACCGACTATCTGGAAAAGGCCGGGCTGCAGGACGATCTCGATGCGCTGGGCTTCAACCTTGTCGGTTATGGCTGCACAACCTGTATCGGCAATTCCGGTCCGCTGCCGCCGAAGATTTCCGCCGCCATCAAGGAGGGCGATCTGGTCGCCGCCTCGGTGCTGTCGGGCAATCGCAACTTTGAAGGCCGGGTGAGCCCGGACACGCAGGCGAACTATCTCGCCAGCCCGCCGCTGGTGGTGGCCTATGCGCTCGCCGGGTCGATGAATATCGACATCACGCACGATCCGATCGGCTATGACGATGAAAACGAGCCGGTCTATCTGAAGGATATCTGGCCGACCTCGGTTGAGATCGCTGAAGTGGTCCGCGCCTCGGTCACGCCTGAAATGTTCGCCGAGCGCTATGCCGATGTTTTCAATGGCGATGCGACCTGGCGCGCCATCGAGACCTCGGGCGGGCTGACCTATGACTGGCCAGCCTCCACCTATGTGGCCAACCCGCCCTTCTTCGCCGGCATGACCACCGAAGTGGCGCCGCCGAAAGATGTTGAAGGCGCGCGCATTCTCGGCCTGTTCGCCGATTCCATCACCACCGACCACATCTCTCCGGCCGGCTCGATCAAGGCGGACAGCCCGGCGGGCCTGTATCTGCAGGATAACGGCGTCACCCCGCGCGAGTTCAACTCCTACGGCGCGCGCCGGGGCAATCACGACGTGATGATGCGCGGAACCTTCGCCAATATCCGCATCAAGAACCAGATGGTTCCCGGCGTGGAGGGCGGCGTCACCAAGCTGCAGCCGACCGGCGAGGAAATGCCCATCTATGACGCCGCGATGCGTTATCAGGAAGCGGGCGTCCCGCTCGTTGTGTTCGGCGGCAAGGAGTACGGCACCGGCTCATCCCGCGACTGGGCGGCCAAAGGCACGCGCCTGCTCGGCGTCAAGGCCGTGATCTGTGAAAGCTTTGAGCGGATTCACCGCTCCAACCTGATCGGCATGGGTGTGCTCCCGCTGCAATTCACCAAGGGTGAAAGCTGGGAGAGCCTGGGCATCACCGGCAAGGAGACGGTTGCGCTGAAAGGCGTTGAAGGCGTCACCCCGCGCGGGACCGTCACGCTGGAGATCACGTTCGACGACGGGTCGAAGAAGACCACCGAGCTTCTCGCCCGCATCGATACCGAGAACGAGCTCGACTATGTCGAAAACGGCGGCATCCTGCACTACGTGTTGCGTCAGAGAGCGGCGGCTTAGACGCCAGCCCGCAAGGACGAAATCCGAAATGTCATCCCGGAAGGGCGTAAGCCCTATCCGGGACCCAGCCCGTTGGGTTCGAGCCGCTGAAATCACGGAATAGGTCCCGGCTCGGCGCGCTTTGCGCTTGGCCGGGATGACGGGTGGAGTGCGTCCTCCCCGTGAAAGCAGGGCCCATTGCTTCTGGTGAAGGACGAGGGTTTGACGAGCCGCTCCAGTCGGGCGGCTTCGCGCCTCAATCCCTTAACGCCGGTTTACCAGTCGGGAAGACTCTCTCAGGCACGATAGGGGCATGTCTGCGTCCTCTTCATCCGCTTCGGCTCGGCGCGCGCCTGCGCCCGGGTTTTCCGCGCGCGCGCGCGTCTTGCTGCTCGGGCTCGCGCTGAGCGCACTGGGCGCGTTCTTCTTTGTTGCGCTGGTCTCCCATTCACCGCTCGACCCCAGCCTGAACGTGGCGTCCGGCGCACCGGTTCAAAATCTTGCCGGGGCGCCGGGCGCGATCGTGGCCGATCTTCTGTTCCAGACGCTGGGCTGGGCGGCCGGCGGCATGGCGCTGGGCCTTTCCGGGTGGGGCGCGATCCTGCTTGCCCGCGGGCCGCGCGGGCGCGGCGCTCTGGTTTCCGCCGCGCGCTGGATCGCCGGAGGGGTCGGCGTGGTCGGTTTCGCCTGTGCGGTTTCGGCTCTGCCGATCCCGGCGCGCTGGCCGTTCGCGACGGGGCTTGGGGGCGTGATCGGCGATGGCGCTCTGGCCGGCGTGACGGGCCTGTTCGCGCTGGCGAGCCTGCCCGGGGCTTCGGTGGCCGCGGCTGGGCTTGGGCTGTTCGTGGCGGTGAGCGGCGCCTTCTTCTGTTTCGGGCTGACCCGGCGTGACCTAGCTGCGGCAAGCGATACCGCCGGACTTGTCTGGGCGACCGTGCTGGTCTGGATCGATGCAGTGCGCGGCAGGACGCAAGGGCTGGGCGGTTCGCTCTCCTCCTGGCTGCCGGGGCGCCGTTCGACGGCTGATGAGCGCGGCTTTGAGCCCGGCCTGGCGGAAACCGCTCCGGCCTTCTTAAAACGCGAGCCGGCCAAGACCGCCGCGGCCCGGCGCGATCCCGCCCCTCAGGACCGCATCGCCCCGACGGTCAAGGTCGCGGCGCCGAAGAAGCCAAAACGCTCAGATCGTGAAGCACGCGAGGCGCAAGGCGCTCTGCCCTTCAGCGAGACGGCCGATTTTGAGATGCCGCGCCTGGATCTGCTCGCCCGGCCCGAACCGCGTTCCGATGCGGTCGATCCGGACGCCTTGCGCCAGAATGCCGAGCTGCTGCAATCGGTGCTCAGTGATTTCGGGGTGAAGGGCGAGATCGTGCAGGTCCGCCCCGGCCCGGTGGTGACGCTTTACGAGTTTGAGCCCGCCCCCGGCGTGAAGACCAGCCGGGTGATCAATCTGGCTGATGATATCGCGCGCTCCATGGCGGCGGTGGCGTGCCGGGTCGCGGTCGTGCCGGGCCGCAACGCCATCGGGATCGAGCTGCCCAATCAGGACCGTGAAACGGTGTTTTTGCGGGCCTTGCTGTCTTCTTCCGGGTTCGAGAAAGCCAAGGCCGACCTGCCGCTCGCGCTGGGCGAGACGATTGGCGGGGAGCCCTTCTCCGCCGATCTGGCGCGCATGCCGCACCTGCTCATCGCCGGCACGACCGGTTCAGGTAAATCGGTCGGCATCAACGCCATGATCCTGTCGCTGCTTTACCGGCTGCCGCCGGAAGAGTGCCGACTGATCATGATCGACCCGAAAATGCTGGAATTGTCGGTCTATGACGGCATTCCGCACCTGCTCTCGCCGGTCGTCACCGATCCGAAGAAAGCCGTCGCCGCGCTGAAATGGACCGTGCGCGAAATGGAGTCGCGCTACCTGCGCATGTCCAAGGTCGGCGTGCGTAACATGAAAGGCTTCAACGAGAAGGCGGCTGAGGCGCGCGAACGCGGCGAGATGCTCGAACGCACCGTCCAGACCGGGTTTGACAGGGAAACCGGCGACCCGGTCTTCGAAACCGAAACCATTGAACCCGATCCCATGCCCTTCATCGTCGTCGTGATCGACGAGATGGCCGATCTGATGATGGTCGCAGGCAAGGAGATCGAGGGCGCGGTGCAGCGTCTTGCGCAGATGGCGCGCGCCGCCGGCATCCATCTGATCATGGCGACCCAGCGACCCTCCGTCGATGTGATCACCGGCACGATCAAGGCGAACTTCCCGACCCGGATCAGCTATCAGGTCACCTCAAAGATCGATTCCCGCACCATTCTCGGCGAACAGGGCGCTGAGCAGCTGCTTGGCATGGGCGATCTTCTGTTCATGGCGGGCGGCGGCCGCATCCGCCGTCTGCACGGCCCCTTCGTGTCCGACCGCGAGGTGGAGGAGGTCGCCGCCTTCCTCAAAGCTCAGGGCGCGCCGGATTATCTGGAAGCCGTCACTGAAGACACCGGCGAAGACGGGGAAGGCGGCCTCCCGGGTCTCGATGGCGAAGCCGGGTCCGGGGATGATCTGTTTGATCAGGCGGTCGCTGTCGTCGCGCGCGACCGCAAGGCCTCCACCAGCTATATCCAGCGCCGTCTGCAGATCGGCTATAACCGCGCCGCCACGCTCATCGAGCGCATGGAGGATGAAGGCATGATCGGCCCGGCTGACCATGCCGGCAAACGCGAGATCTTCCTGCCCGAGCGTGAAGGGGTTTAGCGAGGACGCGCTTCAAACTCGCACCAGAGCGGCAGGTGATCGCTGACGCGCCAGCTCATCTGCTGGGCGGTCAGTTCCGGCGCCTGGCTGAAAAGCTTGCCGGTGAAGTTATACCCGCCGGCCCGCTTGAAGTTCAGACCCAGCGCGATATCGCCGCCCTCCTTGAACCAGGCGATCTGGTCGTAATATTTCGGCGGCTTCCCGTCGGCCTTGAACGAGACGGTGCGGGCTTCGTCATCCAGCTCGGGCGGTATGTACAGCCCCTCGGATCGGAAGGCCCTGTCATTTACATCGCCTTGTTCGTCGATATTGAAATCGCCCAGCACGATCAGCGAATGGCCCCAGCTTGCGGTGTCCTTCGCCCAGTCCTTCACCCATTGGGCGATCGCGGTCAGTTCCGGCGTCCGGTCGGCATAGCCCTTGCCGTAAAGCACATGCAGCGTACACAGGATGAAGGTCTCTGCTCCAGCGCGGAAGCTCACCGCGTACGGGCTGCGGGCGAACTGGGTGAAGGGCTCGCCGGGGTCAGCGGACAGGGCCGCCGTGACCCGGTCATCAGCGGGAACCGTCAGCTCGCCGGCCAGGCCTGAAAGACCGACGCGGCTGGTGTCGAACACGTAGGCCATGCGCTCGCCATTGCCTTTCGAGCCGCGATTTTCATCCGTCATCAGGAATGACCAGGAAGGCCCGAGCGTCTTCATCAGTTCGCGAAGCGCCTTGAAATTGCCCTTCACCTCCTGAAGCGCCACGACATCGAAGCGGGATATGATCTCTGCGATATAGAGCAGGCCGCGCAGATTGCGTTTCGGGCTGTCGCTCTCGCGCGAGCGCCAGCGTTCGGTCAAATTGCCGAAGGCGCGGATATTCCAGGTCGCGATGAGCAGGTTGCGACCCACCTCGCGCTTTTGCGGAATGGCCGCGTCGAGTTCATCGCGCAGCGCAGCCATTTCATTGCGCATCGCGTCGATGGAGGCCTGTTCCTCGGCGTCATCGCTGAAGACCCGTTCCCAATCATGCAGAAGGGTGGACATGGACCGGCTCCGCCAGAACTTCAGATGGGAAGAGCATACACGCTTAAATCATCAAATGCACCGGATTTGACCGATCCGCCGCCTCATAACGCTCTAGTGATGTGCGTGTGTGCGCACGGCGCGGTATGGGATCGGTCATGTTGTTCTCAATGCTGTTCTCCCTGCTCACCGCACTGGTTTCACCACAGGCCGCAGACGCTGCGCCCGGCGAGCCTGCAACCGATCTCTCCACGCCCGTCGTGGTGGAGCTGTTCACCAGCCAGGGCTGCCCGATGTGCCCCGGCGCGAACGCCTTTCTCGGCGAGCTTGGCGAGGATGAGCAGGTGATCGCCATCGCCTACGGGGTCGATATCTGGGATGATTATGGCTGGAGTGACAGCTATGCGCGCCCTGAGTTCGGCGATCGCCAGCGCGCCTATGTCGATGCCGGCGAGCCGCGCCGCGTCTACACCCCCCATTTCGTGGTCAATGGAGGCCCGGACAAGCTTCGCTACAAGCCCGATCAGATACGCGCGCGCATCGGCGAGGCCGAACCGCTTCCGGCAAGCGCGGCGCTAAACCACCAGGCCGGCGCGCTGGCGCTCACTCTGGATGGGCCGGAACGCGATACGCCTGCCGAGGTCTGGCTCGTGAGCTACAGGCCCGGCGAAGACGTGGTTGAGATCGCGGGCGGGCCCAACGCCGGCGCTGAGATCAGCCATTTCAACATGGCTCGCTCGCTGACCCGTGTCGGCGACTGGACGGGCGGACCAACCGAGTTCGCCATGCCCGCACCGACTGATGGGCTGGCGTCGGTGGCGCTTGTGCAGGCGGGCCCCGGTGGTGAAATTCTAGCCGCTGCGCGGATTGATCCGCGCTAGGGGTTCGCTTCGACATCCGCGATCTGGTTCAGCGGGCGCGTCAAACGTTCATAGGCGTCCTCGCTCAGCTGATAGGCCCAGCCGCTTGTGATCGCGTTGAAGCGCGCCGCACGCGGTTCGGCGTCCTCGGTCAGGCCGCGAAACTCCATAACCGCCCAGCTTGCCCCTTCATGATCGCGGATCGTCATGATCACCCCCAGGCCCGAAACGGTCGTCGCCGCATGGCGAGCCAGCACAATCCCGGTCACCTCATCAGCAGGACGCACATCGCGAAACCGCAGCGCGGCGGTCGCGGTCGCCACCCCGTTTCCGGCGCCGGCGGTGACAAGATTCCACCCGTCCGGTTCGCTCAAGGTGAAATGGCGCGCCCCGGCGATGGTTTTCTCCAGCCGATAGGGCGCGCCGGTTTCCGGCATGATTTCCGCGCGCAGAATGGAGCTGGCGTCCAGCTGCAGAAAATCGAGCCCGAGCCAATCCGACGGGCCGGTCAGCGGCGGCGCCTCGCCGCGCGCCGCGAAGGCGCGCCCGGTATCGGCCGGGCGGATATAGAGCCGGCCCGCATTGCTGGTCCCGACAAACAGATCGGCGAGAACGCCGCCCTGACTGTCGCGAAGCGTGGCGCGCGAGGCCGTTTCGCCGAGTCCCAGCCGGTCGAACTTTTCCGCATCGCGCGTCATGGCGCGTTCAAAGCGTAAACCGCCAAGCGCTGAGTCGAGCTGGGCGATGCGTTCGGCGCGCACCGGATAGCCGCCGCGCCGGGCATCGCGCCAGACCCCATCCTCGTTGCGTTCGAGCGATAAAATCCCGTCCGGCGTGACCAGCTCCATCGCCGCCGCTTCGCGAACCGTCGCCGCCCAATCGGTAAAGACCGGCCCGGTTGCGCCCTGTTCGCCGCCGCGCGACTGATCCAGCCAGACCGAACCTGCGCCCATAAGCGCCAGCGCGAGGCCGATCGCCATGGCGACGAAGGCGCGACGCCAGCGTTCAAGCTGCGCGCCCGCCATTACACCGCCTCCAGTCGCGCCGCGCCGGGGCGTGCGCGCCGGCGACGGCGGGCGCGGAAGAGCTCACGGATCAACGTTGCCAACGCACCCAGCAGGATAACCGCCAGACCCGGCCCCCAGATCGTCCACAGCTGAAGCCGGCTTTGCAGCGCGTCGATATCGGACCGGAAGCCGCGTTCGACATCACGCAGGCGGGCGCGGGTCTGAACGATGTCGTTGCGCAGCGCTTCGGCCTGAGCGGCTTCCTCAGCGCCCGCGCCGGACAGGGCGGATCCCGCGCCTGCAGCGTTCAACGCGGCCAGATCGGCTTCAGCGGAAGCCAGCCGCGCCTGCAGCTCGGTCTGCAGCACCAGATATCGGGCTTCGGCTTCGGCTCTAAGCGCATCCACCCGCGTCATGCGCCGCTCCGACGGCGCGCGCGAGCGCAGGCTGATCAGGGCGCGGTCACCGGCCAGCGCATCGATCAGATTGAGCGCGAGGGCGGGATTGTCAGCGACGATCTGCACTCCTCCCGCATCGGTGCGCGTGTAGAAGGCCGGGTCCAGCCAGTCGATATCTGCGATGATGACGATCTGCGCCGGACCGGTGGACTGGCCAAGATGTGCCGCCGGATCAAAAGCGGTGTCGCTCGCTGGCGGTCCATCCGGAAAGGCGGTCTGCAGCACGCCGGAAATCTGCGCGGCCAGAACGATCGGAGCCTCAGGGTCCGTCGCATAATCGGTCAGCAGGGTTTCAGGCGACGGCGAACCGGCGGCGATATCGGCGTCCAGAATCGCGCCTTCCGGGCTGGTGAGGACGAGCGGCTGGAACTCGGTCTCGACGCCGTCCAGCGCGGTGAGCGCGCCCGGCGAGCCGAAATTCACGCCCCGCGTCAGCGAGGCCAGGGCCGGGCTGTCTTCAGACAGGCCCTCAGGCGGTGCGGTGAACCAGAGCGGGTAGGCCCGGGTGCGGGCCCGGCCGTCCTCGACGACCTGAACCGGCAGGCCTGCGGCGCGGTCCATCACCACTTCGCGCGGCTCATAACCAACGCCCCAGCGCGCGGTGAGAGGGCCGAGATCGGACGCCCGGCGCGCACGCAGGGGCGGCAGCCCGTCCGCGCCCGGCTTCAGCGCGAAATGGGACATCGGATCGAGCCCGATCAGTAGGCGGCCCCGGCGCAAAGTGAACTGGTCGATCAGATAGAGCTGGGTGTCGTTCAGCGCATCCGGGTGGGCGATGAACAGCGCGTCGGCGTCAGGCAGGGCGGTGAAGTCGCGCTCCACCCAGATCAGCTCATAGGCCGCGCTCAGCTCGTCAATGATCGGGTTGGGCGCTGCGCCGATCACGCCCGGCTCCAGCTGCAGGCTGGTCACGATGGCCAGGCTGGGCCGCCGCGCCCGTTCCAGATCCGCGATCAGCCGGGTGATGTCATACTCCAGCCGGGCCTCTTCAGTCGGGTCGAAAAGAGCGATGACGCGGCGGTCATCCACCGCGTTCACTCCTGACAGACCGAAAAACAGCGTCACCCCGCCCTCTCCCGGCAGGGGTTCCAGCCCGGCGGCGATGGCCGTGTCTTCGGCTTCTGAGAAGGGTTCCGGGTCGATTTCGGCCAGGCGCACACGCCCGCCGGATGCCGCCGCAATCGCCTGAAGAAGTTCGCGCACTCGCTCCGCATAGGCGCGCACGGCCGGATAGCTCGCCGCTTCCGTGCGCGAATAGTGGAAGGTCAGCCGAACCGGCTCGTCGAGACGGTTCAGAACGTCGCGCGTGCCGGGGCTGAGACGATAGAGCCCGCTCTCGGTCAGGTCGGCGCGCACGCTCGACATCCAGACGCCAGCGGTCAGGTTCAGTCCGATGAAGCCGGCGATGATCGCGGCCAGCGTGAGGACAAGGGCGGGCAGGCTCTTCATCGCCTCAACGCCCTCCGCTGCGGCGCGCATCGATCAGCGTGATCGCGATGAGGAGGCCGGCGGCGATCAGGCTGATGAAATAGATCAGATCATCCAGGCGCAGCACGCCGCGCCGCATGGCGTCAAAGCGCGACAGCGCCGACAGCCCGGCGATCGCATCAGCGAGCGCGGGAAGCTGGGCGCTCAGCGCATCCAGAACCAGCGGCAAACCGGCGGCGGTGATGATGAAACAGGCCAGCGCGCCCAGTACGAAGGCGACGACCTGGTTGCCGGTCGCGGCGGAGAGCGCCTGACCCAGCGCCAGATAACCGCCAGCGAGCAGAAGCGCGCCGAGATAGGCGGTGAAAATCGCTGCATTGTCCGGCGCGCCGAGATAATTCATCGCCGCCCACATCGGGAAGGTTAGCGCGAGGGCCAGCCCCGCCATCGTCCAGGCGGCGAGAAACTTGCCGAGCGCCGAGGCCCAGAGCGGGATAGGCGCGGCCAGCAGCATTTCCAGCGTGCCGCGATCGCGTTCCTCCGCCCAGGCGCGCATGGACAGAGCCGGCATTAGAACCAGCAAGAGCCAGGGCAGGTAGTTGAACATGGGCGCCAGATCCACACGCGCGGTCTCGAACAGGCGTCCGACATGCCAGGCGAAACTCGGCGCGGCGATGGCGAACACTGTCAGGAAGACCCAGGCGAGCGGGGTCTCGAAATAGGCGGCGGCTTCGCGGCGATAGACGGCTGTAAGTGCGTTCACCCGCCCGCCCCGCGGATCGATCCGGATGGCTCAGGAAAGGGAGCCGGGAAGGGCGGAGTGTCGCTGGGCGCGCCGGTCAGTACCCGGAAGGCGGCCGCCATGCCGCCGGCGCGTCCGGCCAGCTCATGCGGTCCGGCATCGGCGCGCACCTTGCCTTCGGCGATGACAATGGCGCGCGTGCACATCGCCTCAACCTCCTCCAGCAGGTGGGTGGAGATCAGGATCGCTTTTTTCGGCGCCATGTCGGAGATGAGCGCGCGCACCTGATCCTTCTGATTGGGATCAAGCCCGTCGGTCGGCTCGTCCAGGATGAGGACGGGCGGGTCATGCGCGATCGCTGCGGCCAGCGCCGCGCGGCGCTTATAGCCTTTTGACAGAGTCCCGATCGGGCGATCGGAATGCTCGCCCATCCGCACGCGCGCCAGCGCGTGGTCCTGCGCCAGGCGCATCGACTTGCCGGAAAACCCCCGCGCGCGCAGATGAAAGCGGACAAAACCGCGCGGCGTCATGGCCGGATAGGCCGGCGCGCCTTCAGGCAGATAGCCCAGATGCATCTGGGCCTCGCGGCGATGGCTGACGCAGTCGATATCGCCAAGGCGCGCTTCGCCGCCATCAGGCTCCAGCACTCCGGCGAGCATGCGCAGCGTCGTCGACTTGCCGGCCCCGTTCGGGCCGAGCATGGCGACGACCTCGCCGCGCTCAAGGGTGAAGCTGACCTCATCCACTGCGCGGCGTGCGCCGAAATTCTTGCTCAGTCCCTTCGCGACGATCATGGCGCGCCTCGCGCGGCTGCTTGAGTTGACCGGATGCTCACCGATGAATCGATAGCGCGGCCCGCGCTTCAGCGCCAGCGCCGCGACGCTGGAGCGGGATAGAAAATATGATGGATGCAGCGGGGCGGGGCGTCGACCGACCGGCCCGCCTGATCCGGGGGGCTGGGGGGGCTGTGAAACCTGGACCGGGCAGTTGTTCGCCAGCCGATCGACGCGAAGAAGCCTGTGCACGCGCTTGGGCGCGGAGGCGACCAAAATGAGGCGGAATCGCGGCAGATCATGAATTGTTTGTAAGACCGCGAGTGCTAGGCTTGTTTCAGCACCGGTCATTTGAGTCGCTTTGGGTCGGGTCGAAGAAGGGGGGCGCATGAACGTCCACAGGCTGTACGCCGATCGCGGCGAGGTCATGTTCCAGCGCGATGAGCTGGACGCGATCCTGCGGGTCTACGGCATGATGGTCGCCGCCGGCGAGTGGCGCGATTACGCCATTGACGGGCTGAAGGACCGCGCGGAGTTCTCCATCTTCAAGAACGCCGCTGAAGTGCCGATCTATCGTGTCGTGAAGACACCTGCTGACGCGCGCAGGCAGGGCGCCTACAAGGTGGTCGCCGCCAGCGGCGCCATCCTGAAACGCGGCCACGAGCTGCCCCGCGTTCTGCGCGTCTTCGACCGGCTTCTGATGCGCACGCGCTGAAGGCGCTGCGAACGCCGGATATGAAAACGCCCCGATCGTGCGACCGGGGCGTTGTCAAATATGCACTAGGTAAGCTGCGCTATTCGCGGTTGCCCAGCATCATCAGAATGATCTGGAACATGTTCACGAAGGCGATGTAGAGGTTCAGCGCGCCGAAATAGGTCATCACCGCCATGGAGCGTTGGTCACCGGCGATCTGAGCGTATTGCAGCTTCAGCGACTGGGTCTGCCAGGCGGTCACGCCGGCCATCAGACCGAGAATGGCGAACTGGATCAGCCATTGCAGGCCGCTGGACTCCACGAAGAAGATGTTGATCAGCGAGATGATCACCACGCCGATCACCGCCATCACAAGGAAGCTGCCGATCGGCTGCAGGTTCACCTTGGTGGTGTAGCCCCACAGCGACAGGCCGAAGAAGGCCGCCGAGGTGATCACGAAGGCCTGGCCGATCGTGCCGAAGGTGACGGAGATATTGCCGGTGAGCATTTCCGCGCTCGCGCCGGAGGTCGCCATCAGCACCCAGACCGACATGCCTGAACCGATGAGCGCCACGATCGCCCAGTACAGAACCGCCGCGCCGACCGGCGAGGGGTTGCGCATGAAGAACATGGAGCCGAACAGCAGAACCAGCGGGCCGAACTGCACCACATACAGAAGCGGCGTGCCGAACAGCATCGCGGTCGCCGGCGCCCAGGTGCCGAACGTGTAGGCGAGGATGGCCGACAGGAGCAGACCCAGGCCCATCTTGTTGTAAACGCCCAGCATAAAGCTGCGCAGGCCCTGGTCCGTCGACATGTCCAGCGAGGCTGAACCGTATTGCGTGCGATTGTACTCGTTCATCTCGTCTCTCGAGTGTTGAAACCGTGCTGCGCGGGAAGATGCCCGCATCGACCTTCTATATCAGGGCTCGCGCGTCCGATTTCAAGCAAAACCGGAGTAGAGCGCTCGGGAATAAACCGTTTGGTTTGTGGGGGTTTTGTCGCCGATAAAGAAAAACCCCCGGACCGTTTGATCCGGGGGCTGAGCTTGATGGATGCTCGCCGCCCCTATTTCGGCGGCATGCGCGCGCCGGCGTCCAGGCGGACGCATTCGGCGTTGATGTAGTCGTTCGAGACCATGAAGGCGACGAGGTCGGCGTATTCTTCCGGCGTGCCGAAGCGCTGCGGGAATTGCAGATGGCTGGCGAGCGCCACTTTCACCTCCGGCGGCATCTGCTCGTAGATCGGGGTTTCAAAGAAGCCCGGCAGGATGGTGTTCACGCGCACGCCCTCACGCGCGAGATCGCGCGCCATGGGAAGCGTCATGCCGTAAATGCCGCCCTTGGAAGCGGAATAGGCGACCTGGCCGATCTGGCCGTCCTGAGCGGCGACCGAGGCGGTGTGAATGATCACCCCGCGGCCCGAAGCGCCCGGATCCAGCTCCAGCATGCCGGCGGCCGCGATGGCGGCGCAGTTGAACGAGCCGATCAGGTTCACGTTCACCACAAGGGCGAACTTGTCCAGCTGGTGCATGACGATATCGCCGGAGGAGGAGCGGCGCGCGGTCTTCTCCGCCCAGCCGATCCCGGCGCAGTTCACCAGGATGCGTTCCTGGCCGTGCGCGGCGCGCGCGGCCTCAAAGCCGGCTTTCACATTCTGCGCGTCAGCGACATTCACCTTGGCGAAAAGCCCGCCGATCTCGCTGGCGACCGTTTCGCCGCGCTCTTCATTGAGATCGAAAATCGCCACTTTGGCGCCCTCGGCGGCGAGCCGGCGCGCGGTTCCTTCGCCCAGACCCGATGCGCCGCCGGTCACGATGGCTGCGTTGCCTTCAAACTGCATGGAAACCTCCTGCTTCGCGCCGCATACCCATGCGGCTTGTCATCCTTCGCCGCGTACCTAGCGCGGCGCGGCGTAAAAGGAAACGCGCGACTGAGAAGACCCGCCTCGGATCGGACCGCAGGTCCGCACCCCCACAGCGGTGAACCCGCCATGCGCAAAGATCTCAGGATTACAAGCCTTATAAGGGAGGCCAGTGGGCGGCCGCGAAGCAGGGCCTGGACAACCGAATCCTTCCGGGTTCGCAAAGCTTGAATGCGCGCCCGCACTCCGGACCTGATCAGGGGGAGGCGCGAAAGCCAGGACGGGATTGAGACTCAGGAAAACCGAACTCATCTCAGCTCAAGCTCAGTCACACAGCGAAGCCGCCTGGTTCAACGCCGCGGTCACGCCGAGCAGTGAGAAGGTGTAGGCGGTTGCGGTGCCGCGCTGGGAGGTGGCTTCCACCCGCATGGTTGAGCCCCGACGCATGGAGCGCACAAGCCGGGCCTCGTCGGAGAGCGCCTCGATGAAGCCCTCCTGGCCGGACACATACATCGCATAGCGGCTGGAGCCGACGCGCGCTTCGGGCGGGCTTTCCGGGCGCAGCGCATAGCCGGCGAGAAAGCTGGGCTGTTCGCTCGCTGCACCTGAGGCCCAGCTGGACACCAGAAAATACACCTCGCCATGGTCCACGCTGCCGGGGCGGGAATCGGTGGGCCGGCTGACAGCGTAGCAGACCCGGTCCGCCGCCTCGCCGCGAACGAAGACGCGCCAGTCGCGATGCTCGCCTTCAAAGCGGGGCTCCTCCGCTGTCTGGCGTGCCTGGGCTGGGCTTGTGACCGCAGCGAAAGCGGTGAAACCTGTGATAAGAAGGGCGTGGAAGAAATGCGTCATGTGTCATCCTGTCCTATGCGGCGCTGCGACGCCTCCCGCTGGCGGATAGCCTGTGAGAGGTTTACACGAGATCAACCGGGCGGATTCAAGGCCATGCTGCGCCTGTCCGTTCGACCAGGGTTCAGTGCGAAAGCCGTCTTGATCCGCCGGCGGAAACTTGGTCTTTGACGTCAGAGACCTGAGTAGGACTAGGGTTATTCGTGTCGCCTGACGCTTCATACGCTGAGCCGGTTCAGCCCGGTCGCGAAGATCTCGACGGCTGGGTCGAGGCGACGGCGCGTCAGGATCGCGCCGCCTTCGCCAGCCTGTTCAGCTTCTATGCGCCCCGCGTGAAGGCTTATCTTCTGCGGCTAAAGGCGAATGACGCCCAGGCCGAAGAGATCGCCCAGGAGGTGATGCTCACGGTTTGGCGCAAGGCGCATCAGTTTGATCGCGGTCAGGCTTCGGCCTCCACCTGGATTTTTCGCATCGCCCGCAATCGGCGCATTGACGCCGCTCGCCGGGCTGCGCGCCCCACGCTGGATGCCGGCGACCCCTCGCTACAGCCGCCTGAGCTACCCGCGCCGGATGAGCAGGCCCATGCCGCCGGTCGCGAGGAGCGCGTGCGTGAAGCGATGAAGGACCTGCCTGAAGAGCAGCTTGCGCTGTTGCGGCTCGCCTTTTTTGAGGGTCTGTCCCATCGCGATATCGCCGACCGCCTCGGCGCGCCCCTGGGCACGGTGAAGTCTCGGCTCAGGCTGGCTTTCGACAAGCTGCGCAAATCGCTCGACCGTGACGATTTATGACAGAGCGAGGCGTTTAATGGCTTTTTCACTGCGCTTCGGCTTGATACAGCCTGTCATCGGGCCATATTGCCAGCTCCTGTGGACTGACGAAGACTGACGCCATGACCAATCATCCTTTGGGTGAAGAAATTTTCGCCGCCTACGCGGCCGGAGCCCTCTCCGGACCAATGCGGCTTTTGGTCGACGCCCAGGCGGAAGTCTGCCCGGCCGTGGAAATTGAGCGCGCCGAAGCCGATCAGGTTGCCGGTCTTCTTCTGGAAACCACCGCGCCGGCCCCGCTGCGCGACGACGCTCTGGCGCAGGTCTTCGCCATCATCGACACTGAAGAAGCTGGTCTGGGCGAAGCTGGCGCGGTCGACGCCTCCGGCGTTCGGGCGGACCGGTCCTCGCGCGAGGCCGCGACGGCGGCCGGGTCGGCGATCGAGGAATTGCTGAACCTGCCCGCCGCGATCCGCGATGCAGCGCTGGAGCGCGGATCGTGGAGTTTCGCCGGTCCGGGCGTGCGCACGATGGAGCTGATGCGCGACGGGGCCGCCAAGGCGGAGTTGATCCGGCTGGAACCGGGTCGGGGCGTTCCGCGTCACGGGCATGAGGGCCGCGAATTCACACTTGTTCTGTGCGGGGCCTTCCATGACGGGCGCGAGCGTTATGACGCGGGCGATCTGTGTGTTGCCGATCCGGCCGTGGAGCACCGCCCGGTCGCGGAACAAGGCGGCGTGTGCATCGCGCTCGCCGTGACCGACGGGCCGCTGGCCTTCACCGGTCCGCTGGGCTGGGTGCAGCGTGCGCTCGGCGGCGCGAGCTGATTCCGGCTGCGGCGCCGCGTCGGCTTTCCCAGAACTTCAAGCCGGTCCATCTTACCCACCATGACAAATGCGCTCTTCTCAGGCGATGTCGTTGTCGCCGGCGGCGGTCTGGCGGGTCTGACGCTCGCCCTGGCTCTGCACAAGGCTGGCGTCACTGTCGCTGTCGTGGACGCGCTGCCGATGGATGCGCGCACCGCCCCGACGTTTGACGGGCGCGCCAGCGCCTTGGCCTACACCTCCTGGCGGATGCTGGAGGCGGTCGGCGCGGCTCGGCATATGGACGGTCATGTCCAGCGGATCGAAGACATTCTCGTGGTCGATGGCCGGCCTTATGACGGGATGAAGCATGGCGGGCCCGGTTCGTCCCAGCTTCATTTCGACCGCCGTGAGATTCATCCCGGCGATGAGGACGAGCCTCTGGGCTGGATGGCGGAGAATCGGCACACCCGGATTGCGCTCGCCAAGGCCGCCGAAGATGCAGGCTTGCCGGTCTTTGCACCGCGCCGCGCCAGCGGCATGCAGGTCGAGCCGGGCGGAGCGCGCCTCCTGCTGGAAGATGGCGGCTACCTGAAGGGCAGCTTGATCGTGGCCTGTGACGGCAAGTTTTCACGCCTTCGCGAACAGGCCGGCATTCGAACTCAGGGCCGTGAATACGGTCAGAAAGGTCTCGTGCTGACCGTAGAGCACGAACGTTCTCATGAGGGCGTTGCCTACGAATTCTTCATGCCGGCGGGACCCTTCGCCATCCTCCCCTTGCCGGGCCGCCGCTCGAGCCTGGTCTGGACGGAACGCACGGCCGCAGCTGATGCCCTGCTCGCCATGGATGAGGCTGGCTTTCAGGAGGCGCTGGACGCGCGTTTCGGTGATTTTCTGGGCGCGGTGAAACCGGTCGGGCCTCGCTTCGCCTACCCGCTTGGACTGAAGATCGCCGAGCGTTTCATCGACGAGCGCCTCGCCTTGGTTGGCGATGCGGCGCGCGCCATCCACCCCATAGCGGGGCAGGGCTTTAATCTCGGCGTACGTGATTCCGCCGCGCTGGCTGAAGCGGTTGTTGCAGCGAAACGATGCGGGCTCGACCCGGGCGCTTCTGCTTCGCTGCAACCCTATGAGCGTTGGCGCAAGCTGGACTCCGCCCTGCTCTCGGCGGGGACGGATGTTTTCAATACCCTGTTCTCCAACGACGTCGGTCCGGTGCGCGCGCTGCGCGGTTTCGGACTAGGCCTCGTTGACAGGATTCCGCCTGCACGCGCTTTCTTCATGCGCCAGGCGGGCGGTGAAACCGGCGATCTTCCCGCGCTTCTGCGCGGGGAAAGCCTGTCGCTTTAGCTGTTCAGCGTCATCGCAAGTCTGAGCCTGATCATTCCTCTGGTGTCGGCGAACCGCCATGAAAGCGGTGTTCAGCGCGCCTTGCGACCTGCAAACAGGGCTTCAATGTCGGCGATCTCAATCTTGCCCATATCGGCCATGGCCGCGCGCACCCGGTCCGAGCCTTCACGGTCATCGTTGTAGACAAGGTCAATCAGGCGCTGCGGCGTGATCTGCCATGACACGCCCCATCGGTCGACCAGCCATCCGCATTGGCCCGGCTCGCCGCCCTCAGCGATGAGCGCATGCCAGAGCCGGTCCGTTTCGGCCTGATCTGATGTGCGCACCGCAATTGAGATTGCTGGGCTCAACGCATGGTCGGGTCCGCCATTCAGCGCCAAATAGGGTGTTCCGGCGAGTGTGAACTCCACCAGATGAGGCGGGAGGCCCGGATCAAGCTGATAAAAACTGTCGATCCGGCTTTCAGGCAGCAAAGAGACATAGAAGGCGGCGGCCTCCTCTGCGTCCTGTTTGAACCAGAGGCAGGTCTGCGCTTTTCGCGTGTCGGCCATAGCGTTCACCCCGTCAGATGAGATGCGCCTGCTCTGATCGAAGACGCCCATACAAGCGCTGATCAGTCCGCAGCAAAGCGCTGCTTTGCCTGCTCCGCCCAGTTTGGAACGATTTCAGTGGCCGGGCCGTAGACGCGTTCGTCGAACAGCGCGCTGACCGCGCCGGGCTCCAGACTGAGCTCGACCGTCCATGCGCCAACCCGGCGCGCTTCCTCAACGAAACCCGCCGCCGGGTAGACGGTTCCTGACGTGCCGATGGCTACGAACAGATCGCAGACCTCAAGCGCGGCATAGACGCGATCCAGCTCCAGCGGCATCTCGCCGAACCAGACCACATGCGGGCGCATCGCTGCGGCTGCATTACAGCTCTGGCACGCGTGCTCGACGCTAAGATCGTCAGCGTGCCGGGCCAGCGCCCCGCAGGCCGCGCATCGGCTTTTGAGCAATTCGCCATGCATGTGGATCAGGCGCTCGGAGCCGGCCTTCTCGTGCAGATCGTCGATATTCTGGGTGACCAGCAGGAAGTCGCCCTGGCCGTGACCGCGCCACAGCGTCTCGGCCTCTGCCAGGGCGTAATGCGCGGCGTTCGGCGACGCATCCGCCATGGCCTGGCGACGAGCATTGTAGAAAGCGTGCACCAATTGGGTGTCTTCGGCGAAGGCTTCGGGCGTGGCGAGCTTGCGCCAGTCGAACTTTTCCCAAAGTCCGCCCGCATCACGAAACGTTCCCAGTCCGGATTCAGCGCTGATGCCGGCGCCGGTCAGGATGAGGATGTTGGCGGTCATAGGCGACCCTTGGCTGCCACTGGGCCGCACACTTTAGCCGCAACACATCGCAACTAAAGCCGCCCAGCCGGAGCAGCGCGCCGGCCGGGCGACTTCAATGCTCAATACATGCCGCTGCGCACACGCTCTGTTTCCTCGCTGGCGCGTTCAGTCTCGTTCGCGTCGCGCGGAACGCTTGCACAGGCGGTGGCGGCGAGGGCGGAAAAGCATACCGCCAGGCAGGCGATGAATCGACGAACCGTCATTGTGGTGTCTCCCAATCGTCATCTCGAGACCTGCCGGGGCTCCGGCAGGCGAGCATCAGATTGGCGAGAGCTGTCGGGTTTTTGTTCTGGCTCAGCGCCTTCTCGCGATGCAGCCCGTCGCCCTGATGCGGGGCCGAGTGCAACACGCGGCGCGTTACTCCAACGCGTCCGGGCGATTAAAATCCTGTCACCGAATAGGGTTTCTTCTGAATTCCGGATGCCTGTCGAAAAACGCCCGCCGGACGAAGCCAGCGGGCGTTATCACTGTACCAAGCAGCTGATGAGCGATTGATCAGCCCTTGCTGCGGCCGTTCTTCATGCCGCGACCGGTCGTGCGCTCGGCGATCCGGGCGGACTTGCCGCGGCGATCGCGCAGATAGTAGAGCTTGGCGCGGCGAACCCGGCCCTTGCGCTTGATCTCGATGGACTCCAGCAGAGGGGAGTGGACTGGGAAGACCCGTTCCACACCTTCGCCGAAGGAAATCTTGCGGACTGTGAAGCTCTCATTGAGCCCGCCGCCTGAGCGCGCGATGCACACACCCTCAAAGCGCTGGATCCGCTCACGCTCGCCTTCACGGATCCACACATTGACCGTCAGCAGGTCGCCGGCGGAGAAGTCCGGGATCGTCTTCTCACCAAGGACGCGTGCGGCTTCTTCTTTTTCGAGCTCTTCGATGAGGTTCATCGCTCTTCTCCTTCGTTCGCCGCCGGGTGGGTGTGTCTCGCCCACAGATCCGGCCGGCGCCGTCTCGTAATTTCTTCTGCCTGTTCGCGCCGCCACCGGGCGATCTTTCCATGATCGCCTGACACCAGCACGTCGGGTATCTCCCGGCCCTCCCACACCCTTGGCCGGGTGTATTGGGGGTATTCCAGGAGGTCGCCCTCGAAACTCTCGTCCTCGGTTGAGGCCAGCTTGCCGAGCACGCCGGGGATGAGTCTGACGCACGCCTCGATGAGGTATTGCGCCGGAATGTCTCCGCCGGCGAGGACGGCGTCGCCGACGCTCACCTCGTCCATCGCGCGCGCCTCGACCACCCTCTGGTCCAGGCCTTCAAAGCGCCCGCAAAACAATACGACGCCCGGTCCCGCCGCCCATTGCCTGACTTGCGTCTGGGTGAGCGGCCGGCCGCGCGGCGTCAGGTGGATCAACGGCCGATCCCGAAGGTCGATACTGTCGATCGCATCCGCGGCGACATCGGGGCGCAGCACCATTCCTGGGCCGCCGCCAGCTGGCGTGTCGTCAACGGAGGCGTGCTTATGACGGGAAAAAGCCCGCATGTCCACCGTCTCAAGCGCCCATAATTCCTTTTCCAGCGCAGCCCCGATCAGCGACACGCCAAGCGCGCCCGGAAAGGCCTCAGGGAAAAGGGTCAGCACGGTGGCTCTGAAGGGGGCGGGCTTGGTCACTGGGCGTCAGCTTCCTCGGCAGGCATAGGCGGTATGAGGATCAGCCTGCCCTTCTCGATCTCCACCGCTAGAACGGTCGCCTTCGTAAACGGCGCCAGGATCGGCTCTTCAGAGCCTTCAATCTCCAGAACATCGCCGGCGCCGAAATCATGCACGGCGCGGACCCGGCCGAGCAGAACGCCGTCCGGGGTCTCAGCGCGCAACCCAATCAGGTCGGCGTGGTAGTACTCGTCTTCATCCGGTTCAGGCAGGGCTGAGCGCGGGACATGAAGCAGCGTCCCCTTGAGCGACTGAATCTGCTCGCGGGTGAAGCTCTCTTCAAAGCCCACGACTGCAAAATCGCCCTGCGCACGCGTACTGACCGGCGTGGCGATAACCGCGCCGTCTTGATCCAGCAGAGGGCCGTACTCGCACAGGGCGAGCGGATCGCCGAAGGCTTTCACCTTGGCTTCGCCGCGCACCCCGTGCGCGCCGGCAATCGCGGCGATGACGATGAGATCGGAGGGCTCAGTCATGGGTCGGCCTATCGCCCATGTCATCCCGGACACGAAGCGATCCGGGACCCATTCCGGCTGGTCTGAACCGAAGGGCGCAGAGGTTGACGTCACGGAATGGGTCCCGGCTCAAGGCCGGGATGACACGGTGCGCAGATGACGGCCTACTCGGCCTTCTCTTCAGAGGCGTTGTCAGCAGCAGGCTCTTCAGCCGGCGTTTCTTCGGCAGGGGCGGCTTCAGCTTCAGCCTCGGCGGCCTTCTTGGCTTCTTCCTTCTCGGCGCGCTCGGCGGCGCGTTCCTTGGCCTTCTCGCCCGGCTCGGCTTTTTTGGGATTATTGCCGTGCTTCCACTCCATCAGGCCGGCTTCACTCATGAAGCGCGCGACGCGATCGGTCGGCTTGGCGCCCTTTTTCAGCCATTCAGCCGCTTTCTCGGCGTCCAGCTTGACCCGGTCCTCATGGTCCTTGGGCAGCATCGGATTGTAGGAGCCGATCTTCTCGATGAAGCGGCCATCGCGCGGATTGCGGCTGTCAGCCACGACGATGCGGTAATAGGGACGCTTCTTCGCGCCGCCGCGGGCTAGACGAATTTTTACAGACATGGGTGGTTCCTTTCTCGGTGTCGTCAGGTGTCAGTTGATTGGGACTTCGCGGCATCGTTGATGCCGGGGATCAGCCGGAAGATCGCTGGGGTCTTGATCGTCCAGCAGGAAATGAAACGCCGCGCGCGAGCAGTGGTAGGGCGAGTGCTCAGGCGCAAAGCGCCAGCTTCGAACCGCCGAGCGGCTCGCGCCTGCGAGGAGTTCAGCAGCCAGATCCGCAGCCCGCGCGGTGAGCGCCGGATCCGGCGCCGGGTCGATCTCCACGGAGCAGCGCGTGCAGAAATTAGTGGTCCGCCCGGCCTCAGTGATGTCGAACCGCACCCAGCAAATGGCCCGCGATCCGACCACCTCGGCGAACTCGGGGAAGACGGGCGCAATCGCCTCAATCGGATTGATCTCATCGCGCCAGTCTTCGCCCGGCGGCGGCGTGAGATCGCACGGCGAGGTGCTGAGCGCGGCGGCGAGCAGGGCGGCCTTCATTTTTTGCCGCCTTTAGGCATGCCGATGGGAAGCCCGTCCGGCCCGAGCGGGTCGCCAAGACCCGGCAGACCAGCCGGGGATCCGCCGCCGGCCCCGGGAAGTCCCGGCAGTCCGCCGGCGCCTTTCGCGGCTTTGCCCTGAAGAAGATCGGCGGCGGCGCTGTCGAGCCCGGCCATCTGACCACCCGGAGGCATTGCGCCCATGCCCGGCATGCCGGGAAGACCGCCTTTGCCGCCCTTCTTGCCCATCTTCTTCATCATGTCGGCCATCTGCCGGTGCATTTTCAGAAGCCGGTTGACTTCAGGCACCTCAACGCCGGCCCCCTTCGCGATGCGGCGTTTCCGGCTGGCTTTGAGAATGTCGGGCTTGGCGCGCTCCTGGCGCGTCATGGACAGTATGATGGCTTCCTGGCGCTTGAGCGCCTTGTCATCGAAACCGGCCGCGTTCATCTGCGCCTTGGCGGCTTTGTTCATGCCGGGCAACAAACCCATAATGCCGCCCAGGCCGCCCATTTTCTGAAGCTGGGCCAGCTGGTCGCGCATGTCCTCAAGATCGAACCTGCCCTTCGCCATCTTCTTGGCGAGGCGTTCAGCCTTGTCCTGATCGACTTCGGCGGCGGCTTTTTCGACCAGGGAGACGATATCGCCGCGCCCGAGAATGCGTCCGGCGAGCCGGCGCGCATCGAAGGCGTCCAGCCCGTCGACCTTTTCTGACACGCCGAGAAACTTGATCGGCAGGCCGGTGACCCAGCGCATGGACAGCGCCGCGCCGCCGCGCCCATCGCCATCCATCCGGGTCAGCACCAGCCCGGTCAGCGGCAGGCGCTCATGGAAGCGTTTCGCCGTCTCCACAGCGTCCTGGCCGGTCAGGGAGTCCGCCACCAGCAGGGTTTCGCGCGGCTTGGTCGCCTGCGCGATGGCGGCGGCCTCGCCCATCATTTCTTCATCGAGCGTGGTGCGGCCAGCGGTATCGAGCAGGACGACATCAAAGCCCTGAAGCCGGCCGGCCTGCATGGCGCGCCGCGCGATCTCCACCGCGCTTTGACCCTTCACGATGGGAAGAGAGGCGACGCCGGCCTTCTCGGCCATCTGCGCCAGCTGCTCCATCGCAGCCGGACGGCGCGTGTCAAGCGAGGCGACAAGCACTTTCTTCTTGTCGCGCTCGGTGATGCGCTTGGCGAGCTTCGCCGTCGTGGTCGTCTTGCCCGAGCCCTGAAGCCCGGCCATCAGGATGGCGACCGGCGGCTCACCCTCCAGGCTGAGACCTTCCGGCGCGCCGTCGCCGCCGAGCAGATCCACCAGCCCGTCATGGACGATCTTGATGACCTGCTGACCGGGCGCGACCGCGCGGATCACATCTTCGCCAACGGCCTTCTCGCGCACCTTGGCGATGAAGTCCTTCACAGCCGGCAGCGCGACATCCGCTTCCAGCAGCGCGACCCGGATCTCGCGCAGGGCGGCGTCGACATCCTTGTCGGACAGCGCGCCGCGCCCGGTGATCCGGTCGAATACGCCTGTGAGCCGTTCGCTTAAGGCCTCGAACATTCGTCCATTCCCTTGCCGCTCCGTGCCGTCCTGATGTGGCGATACGGTGCGGGGCGCGCAAATCCGGTCCGCCGGCCCAAAGACCGGCGCGCAAACGACAACCGCCCCGCCGAGCGAGCCTTCGCCGGGCGGGGGACCTCGCCGGCCCCCGGGGCTTGAAGCCCTCGTGCCGGTCAAGGCAAGCGCTTAGACGCTTGCGTGTGAGCGAGCGGAATTAGGGGCAGGCGCTGAGGGAGTCAAGGAGCGCTTATCCCCGGAGCTTGTCCCCGGAGCTTGATCTGGGATGTGCGGATCAAGGCTTGCGATAGCCCGAAGAGCCGATTTCCGCGCAATGGAACCAAGTGTGCTGGTTGCGTTTTACAGGAATGATAGCCAATTGATACGAGTATCAAATCATGACAAAGATGAAAAATGCTTGGAAATCTGGGTTGCAACTATTGCAATCTTATTATCTCGGCGTTAAGGGACCCGCTCTCAGAATCAGGGGCGGAGCAAAGATGATGTTTAAGCTGCTAACCCGTAACGAGGCAAGGAAGCGCGCCAAAGCGTTCGAAGAGCGCGTTGGTTCCGCTGCCGTGCGCGCTAGTCGGCGGTTTGCTCGGGGAAACATTGCTTTGCAGGATAACCGCGTATTTTCCGAAGAAGAACAGCGGAAAGCCGCTGAGCGGCGCTGGGGTTCAAAATCTTAAAGCGCTGAAATTATGCCTGATTCAAACCAGCTGAACGAGCGGATTGTCCGCCAGCTACGGGACATGCTTGACGCGTGGAATGTGGCTGAGCAGACGATGAAAGCTGCTGAGCGGTGCCATGGTGCGCTCATTGAAGCTTCCGTTAATGAGCTGCGCTACGCTGGGCGTCGCATCATGGATGCGATGGAAAATTATGAAGCCGCAGTCGCCGCGCCCGATTTTGAGGACGGCGAGGTACGAGGCTTTCTGACGATCCTGTCGGAAGCTAGTCAATTTTGTAAGCGTGCTCACCATGATGCGCTCGATGCAACAATTCTTTATTTCGGTACCGCGATCGAGGAGTTTGAGCGGGAGTTTGGCCCAGGGTTGATTGCGACTCATATCGACGAGTACGTCGAATTCCGAAGTTTGATGCGTGAAACCGATGAGCTAATCGTTCAAGCGCGGCGCAATCGAAGCCAGTCACGCGATGCTAATTATGCCGAAATTTCGGAGCGCTTGTTGCCTGAGCTGAAGCGGTGCCATCAGGCTTTGGTCGGTAATCAAGTGCTCCTAACCGATCTTTATGAGAAGAAGATCGAGGCGGAGAAACGGTCCCGACGTGATGTGTGGATGGATCGCGCAGTGGGTTTTCTTACGGGCGCGTTGATTGCCGTAATCGGAGCAATTCTCACTTCGGCGCTAGCGGGCAGTGAGCTAACCGAAGGCTCGGCCCGGGCAAACGCATCTTTTGAAATTGAGAGGCAGTCGGGCCAAGAAAATTGAGCCGATATCTCGTAATGTACTTCCGAAACCATCGGATTTTTACCAATATTCGATTGAATTGGTTGTGTACAGTAAAAGCAATGACTAATTCTAGGGCGTCGAGTTAGTGCAGCAATGCGAACCAGGCCTCAAAGCCGAACTAAAGTAGAGATTAGAGTGGCCCAGCGGTCAGTCCCAACACTGCCGAATCCGCAATCGCTCCGGGCCCCAGACGGTAGCGTCGTCTACGCCGCCTCACTTCGCTAGCGTTTGTAACCGCCCCCTCAATACGTCGGATGATCGATCACCGCATCATCGCACTGCTTGGAGCCCTCGTCCGGCTGCGCCGCGCGCCAGATGCGGTCCATTTTCGGCGGGCGAAGGATGCAGTGATCCTCCAGGCGGTGAAAACCGATTCCGCTCATGCCCGCCGCCTCAACATAGGGCAGGTAGTGGAGGAAGATGTGGTGCTGAAACTCTGATCGCTTTATGCGAGCGGCGAGCTCGAACAGGTCCGGCGGCAAGTTGCCGGTCTCGATCCATCTGATGTAACGCCAGGCAATTTGATACCCGAGCCACACCTCGTCGCCTCCTGATAGCAGGACTAGCGTGTCATACCGCGCGATCAAACAGTCGATCGCCGCTAAGTCACCCGACTGACCCGCGCGCCGGAGCGCGCTGAATTCCGGCATTGGCGACCCGCACGCCGCCTGCCTTATGCGATCGACCTCAGAGGGTTGAGAGCAGGCGCTAGCGGCAAGAAGCATCATGCCTGAAAGGAAAGGCGCCAAAACACGCATAAGGCGAAAATAGAACAAAAGGCAAACCCGGAGCAAGCCGTCTGAGCGCCTTCCCTCGCGGCCCATCATCGCTTACCTCTAGCGCCTGTTCATTCCCGGCCTGCGAAAGACCTGCCCATGCTCACAATCGCATTTCAGATGGACCCGATCGAGCGGGTGGATGTGAATGCCGATTCCACCTTCGACATCGCGCTTGAGGCGTTTTCGCGCGGTCATGAGATCTGGGTCTATCCGCCAGAGGCCCTGTCGCTTGAGAACGGACGGGTGCGCGCGCGCGCCCGTCGCGTGACCGGGCTGAACCGGACCCAGGGCGCTCATGTCAGCCTGGAGCCGGCCGAAACGATCGACCTGCACGCCGTGGACGCGGTCTTCCTGCGCCAGGATCCGCCCTTTGACATGAGCTACATCACCTCCACCCATATCCTGGAGCATCTGCAGCCGGACGTGCTGGTGGTGAATGATCCGCGCCATGTGCGCGACACGCCGGAAAAGCTCTTCGTGACAACGTTTGAAGGCGTGATGCCGCCCACGCTGATCACTTCAAGCGAGGCGGAGATCCGTGATTTCTTCGAGCGCCATGGGCACGACATCATCGTCAAACCGCTTTTCGGCAATGGCGGGATCGGCGTATTTCGCCTGCGCGACACGGCGGAAAATCTCGCCTCGCTGGTGGAGATGTTCCAGCAGCTCAGCCGCGACCCGATCATGGCTCAGGCCTTCGTGCCGGACGTGAAGAATGGCGATAAGCGGGTGATCCTGGTGGATGGCGAGCCGGTCGGCGCGATCAACCGCATTCCGGCCGAAGGCGAGGTGCGCGCCAACATGCATGTCGGCGGCAAGGCGGTGGAAAGCGCGTTGAGCGCCCGCGATATGGAGATCTGCCGCATCATCGGCCCGGAGCTGAAGCGTCGCGGGCTGGTCTTTGTCGGCATTGATGTGATCGGGGACTATCTCACCGAGATCAACGTCACCTCGCCCACCGGCATTCAGGAGCTCCGGCGCTTTTCCGGCGTCGATGTCTCCAAAATGCTGATCGACTGGGTCGAGGCGCGGCGCTAGCCTGGCGTCTTGATGGCGTAGGGTTCAAGGGCTTCTCGCGCCGCATCGGGCAGCGCCATCGGCTTTTGCCCGTCCGTGCACACCAGCACCGTCTCGCATGTCCCCACGCACTCGCCCTTCTGAAACAGCGCCAGAGCGATGGTATAGCTGGAGCCGCCAATCCGGCTGATCCCGGCGCGCACCTGGATATCGCCGGGATAATGCGCCTCGGCGAGATAGGCGATGTGCACATCCGCGATGAGCAGGCGGATATCGTGCGCTCTTCTGAGATCATGCGGCAGGGCGGCGCGGTTCAGCGTGGCGCGGCCTTCCTCGTAGAAGGAGCCGATGGCGACATTATTGATATGGCCCAGCGTATCGAGATCGCGAAAGCGCGAGGGCACGATCACGCTGAGCGGATAGGTTTCGGGGTCGAGGCGAAAAGCGTCCGGTTTCATGGGGCGGGCTTATGCCGCGCGCCGCACCGATTGGGAAGCTGTGCTTGCCGTGCGGGCGCCAGGCGGCTAACTGGCCTGCCATGAACAAGAAAGAAACCGCCCACGCGCGCAAGCCGGCTTCAAAAGGCGCCCGCGCGAAGAAGAAGCGCGCCGCGCCCGGCCTCAACAAGGAAGTGGCTGAAGAGATTTTCGCGCGCCTTGCGGGCAACCTGCCGGACCCCAAGACCGAGCTGGAATACACCGACCCTTACACGCTTGTGGTCGCCGTGGCGCTGTCGGCCCAGGCGACCGATGTTGGGGTGAACAAGGCCACGCGCCGGCTCTTCGCGGACGCCGATACGCCTGAAGCCATGATTGCGCTGGGCGAAGAGGGCGTGCGCGAGCACATCAAGACGATCGGGCTGTTCCGCAACAAGGCGAAGAACGTCATCGCCCTGTCGAAGATGATCATCGAGGAATTCGGCGGCGAGGTCCCCCGCACCCGCGACGCGCTCGTCCGTCTTCCCGGCGTCGGGCGCAAGACGGCCAACGTGGTGATGAACGAGGCGTTTGGCGAGCCGACCATTGCGGTGGACACCCATATCTTCCGGGTCGGCAACCGCACGCGCCTGGCGCCGGGCAAGACCCCGGACGAGGTCGAAGCGCGGCTGGAGCGGATCACGCCAGCGGCCTATCTGAAGGGTGCGCATCACTGGCTGATCCTGCACGGACGCTATGTGTGCAAGGCGCGCAAGCCGGAATGCTGGCGCTGCGCTATCGCGGATCTGTGCAGGTTCAAGGACAAAACACCGACGCCGCAGGCGAAGTGAAATCAGGCGCTGCGGCGCGGCGCTTTCGCGCGCTTGCTTTTCATACCGCTTGGCTCATGCTCGCCGCAGTGCAGCATTGATTTCGCAGGATTTCGCCATGACCGACGCCCCCGCCGCCCTGCTGGTGGAAAACGTTCACCCGGACGCCGACGCAGCGCTCCAGAGCTTCGGGGCCATCGCGGTCGAGCGTCGCCCGGGTTCGCCGGAGCGCAGCGCTCTGTTCGGCGATGTTGCTGGCGCCGACATTCTCGGCATTCGCTCGCGCACCCAGGTGGATGCGGAGCTTCTGGACGCGGCGGTGCGTCTTCAGGCGGTGGGGTGTTTCTGCATCGGAACCAATCAGGTCGATCTTGATGAGACGGCCCGGCGCGGCATCCCGGTGTTTAACGCGCCCTTCGGCAATACCCGCTCGGTTGCGGAGCTGACCATCGCTTCGGTGATCATGCTGATGCGACGAATCCCGGAGAAAATGTTCGCCATCGAAAAAGGCCAGTGGCTGAAAACCGCCGATGGCGCTTATGAGGTTCGCAAGAAGAAGCTCGGCATTATCGGCTACGGCAATATCGGAGCCCAGCTGTCTGTGATCGCCTCGGCGCTGGGCATGCACGTCTTCTATCACGACATTGAACCCAAACTCGCCCACGGCAACGCCCGCGCGGTGGACCGGCTCGACACGCTGCTTGGTGAAAGCGACATCGTCACCCTGCACGTGCCTGCGACGTCCCGCACCCGGAACATGATCGGTCGCTCTGAGATTTCGCGTATGAAGCCGGGCGCGGTGTTGATCAATCAGGCGCGGGGCGATCTTGTCGATGTCGACGCGCTCGCCGATGCGCTGAAGAGCGGCCATCTGGCCGGCGCGGCCGTAGACGTGTTTCCCAAGGAACCGAAGTCCAAAGACGAGGCGTTTGAGAGCCCGCTGATCGGCTGTCCGAACGTCATCCTCACACCGCATATCGGCGGCTCGACCGCCGAGGCGCAGGCGGCCATCGGCGAGGACGCGGCGATCAAGCTCGCCCGCTTCATCCATGAAGGCTCCACATCGCGCGCGGTGAATTTTCCCGAGGTCGATCCCGGCCCGATCCAGTCCGGCCGCACCCGACTGATCGCGCCGCACCGCAATGCGCCGGGCTATCTGCGCGCGCTGAACGATGTCGCCTCCAGCGCGGGAGCCAATGTCGCGTCGCAATTCCTGCAGACGAAGGGCGAGATCGGCTATGCGGTCACTGATCTGGAAGGCGATTTGCCGGCGGGCCTGCTGGACCAGGTGCGCGCCATCAACGGCACGATCCGCGCCCGCTTGATCGCAGCACCCGTTTGAGGCCGGCGCTCTTTCATCACACGTAATTCCATCCCGGATCGCTCAAGCCGCTCACCTTCCCCTCCCCTTGTCATCGAAGGCCAAGCGCTTCAGCGCGTCGAGCCGGGATCTATTCCGTCACGTTGACGCTTGGAGCCTGTCGGTTCAGGCCGACCGGAATGGATTCCGGGTCGCTTCGCGCCCGGGATGACATCTCAACATTCGTTATCGAAAGGCTGGCGTCGGGAGCCGATCCGTGACCTCATCGCCAAAGCCAACCGGCAATCCTCCCCTTCTCGGGCAGGGCCAAGGGTGTGAGTGGAAGGGCGAGCGCCCCCGGCCGATGGGGGCGGCGGCGGGGGCGCTCTGTTCGCGCTTTCAGGCTCCGGGGGGAGGAACCGGGCGCGCGAATGTCATACGGTTTCGTCTCAGTGCACGCTGACCGGTTCAGCGCCATGCCAGCGCGCCGCCGCGAAAGCGGCTTCGCGTTCAGAGAACACCGCCATGGGCTGACCGCTTTCGTCATGCACGGCGTAGAGCGTGTCGCCGGGATCGATCGCGATGCCGCTGGCTTCGATGGCGCTCTGGGAACTGCGCGCCAGAACCTCAGCGCCAGCCACTTCGCGTACATAGACGAGCGGGCTGGCTTCGGTTTCGGACTCAGTCTCGGTCGGGTTGGTATTCATCATAGGGCTCAAACCGCTTCATTCCTCATTGAGATGAAATGGGGAGCCGGCCCGCGAAGGTCAATATCGACGCGTTTCAGTCGTGCGGTAAGAAGAAAAGCCCCGCGCCGTTAAGCGCGGGGCTGATCTGGTGGAGCCAGGCGGAATCGAACCGCCGACCTCTTGAATGCCATTCAAGCGCTCTCCCAACTGAGCTATGGCCCCGAAACGGGTTATCGCCGCAGCTGAAGCAGGCTCTGGGAGGCCCGCCGCTGGCGAAGAGCGCGGAACTTAGGCAAGCGCCGCGGCGCGATCAAGTGTCTTGCGCGGTCAAGTCAGGCGCGCTGCACAGGCGCGGCCTTCACGCTCAGGCCTTGTCGTCATCGTCGTCGCCGAGTGTGATGTCGGCGCCGAAATCGTCATCATCCTCGTCATCGAGCAGGACGCCGGTGTCGTCGGCATCATCCTCTTCGCTGTCAGCCTCATCGGTGAAGCTTTCAGCCAGCTCGTCCTCGGGGCTCTTGGCGTCGTCGTCATCATCCCCATCGCTGCCCATCTCGATGGGCGGCTCGTCGATTTCCGGCGCGTCTTCGTCCTCGTCCTCAGTGTCGACGGCCTCGGCTTCGGTTTCCTCGTCCTCGGCCTCTTCGGCCTCCGGTTCCGGCTTGGCTTTGGCTTTCTTCGCCGGTTTGACGATCACCTCCTCAAAATAGGAAAGCGGGTATTCCTTGCCGGTGAAAGGCGACACGATCGGGTCCTTGCCCAGATCGTAAAATTTCTTGCCCGTTTCCGGACAGACGCGCTTTGTGCCGAGTTCTGGTTTCGCCAAGGCCGATCCCCCTATTGTCGAGCGGCTCCGCTGGAACGCATGACTGAAAAACGGCGCGCGAGTTGCCACGTTCTCGACGCCCTGTCAAAAGCATTTTGCGCGAGTTTGATCGCCTGCTTCGCGACCACAGGAAAGCCCTGATGACGACGCCCGACATTTCGGACCTGCACGGCCCGCGCCGCGCCCGCCCGGCATCGGGTCTGCGCGGACGCCTTAACACATCGCCGGACAAGTCGATTTCCCATCGCGCACTGATCCTGTCGGCCCTGGCTGAGGGGCGAAGCCGGCTCGATAATCTGCTGGACAGCGCCGATGTTCTGGCGACCGCCGGCGCGGTTCAAAAACTCGGCGCGTATGTGGAGCGCGCCGGGCCCGGCAGCTGGATTGTCAATTCAGGCGGCGCCTGGTCCAGCCCGGATTCGCCGCTTGATCTCGGCAATTCAGGAACCGGCGTGCGCCTGCTCATGGGCGCGGCTGCGCGCTTTGACCTGACCGCGCGCTTTGTCGGCGACCAGAGCCTGTCCAGCCGTCCGATGGAACGCATTCTCACCCCGTTGCGCCAGATGGGCGTGCAGGCGGATGCGCAGCCGGGCGGACGCCTGCCGGTGATGCTGACGGGCCGCGCCCCGCTGTCTGCGATCACCTATCAGCCGCCCATGGCGTCGGCTCAGGTGAAGAGCGCGGTGCTTCTGGCGGGGCTCGGCGCGGATGGCGAGACCTGCGTGATCGAGCCGCGCGCCACGCGCGGCCACACCGAGACCATGGCGCCGCTTTTCGGCGCTGAGCTGAGCGTGGAGCGCGACGGGACCGGTCTCATCGCCCGCATCAAGGGCCCGGCGAGGCTGCATGGCGCGGATATCAGCGCGCCCGGCGACCCGTCCTCGGCGGCCTTCGCCGTTATCGCTGCGCTGATCTGTCCTGACAGCGAGGTCACGCTGACCGGGGTCATGACCAACCCGGCCCGGTTCGGTCTGTACCAAACCCTGCAGGAGATGGGTGCTGATCTGACCTTTTCGCCGGCCGGCGAGCGCTGTGGCGAGCCCCTGGTGGACATCACCGCGCGCAGCAGCACGCTCAAGAACGTTGAGGTCCCAGCCGAGCGCGCCCCGTCCATGATCGATGAATACCCGATCCTGTGCGTGGCTGCGGCCTTTGCCGATGGCGAAACGCGCATGCGCGGTCTTGAAGAATTGCGCGCCAAGGAAAGCGATCGCCTGGCGGCCTCCGCCGCCCTGCTTGAAGCGGCGGGCGTCGGCGTGGAGCTGGCGCCGGATGGTCTGGTCGTGCACGGGCGCGGTCCGGGCGGTGTTGAAGGCGGCGGCCTCGTCGCCACCCGTCACGATCATCGCCTGGCCATGTCCGGGCTGATCCTCGGGCTGGGCGCCAGGGACGGCATGGCCGTGGATGACGTATCAATGATCGCCACCAGCTACCCGGCGTTTCTGGACGACCTCGCCGCCCTTGGGGCGGTCATCGGACCGGTTTGAGCCAGGCGTGCGACTCCGCTGAACCCTTGCCGCTGAAAGCCTGATGGTGTAAGGCCGCGCGCGCCTTCGTTAAGATCAAGCGGTCTTGACCTGGACGCATGAGCCGGCGTTGCAGGACGCATTCGCATTCTGTCGACGTCATTCGATTTTGAAACATTCCGGCCGCTCGCGGCGCATGAAACGACTGTGAACCCTTCGCCGCGCGCGGCAAGACCGCCGGATACAACCGGCCGGCCGGAATCTGAACGCATCCTCCTGGAGCCAACCTCAAGCATGTCTGAAACCATTTCCGCCAACCCGAGCCAGAACGAATTCGCCGAGATGCTCGCCGCCAGCTTCGCCAGCCATGATCTGGCCGAAGGCAGCGTCGTCAAAGGCACCGTCACCGCCGTTGAGAACGACCTTGTGGTCATCGATGTCGGTCTGAAAACCGAAGGCCGCATCGCCCTGCGCGAGTTCACCGGCCCGGGCTCCGAAGCGCCGAAGGCTGGCGACGAGGTTGAAGTTTATCTTGAGCGTATCGAGAACGCGCTCGGCGAAGCGGTCCTCTCGCGCGACAAGGCGCGCCGCGAAGAGGCCTGGGATCGCCTGGAGCAGATGTTCGCCAAGAAAGAACCGGTCACCGGCGCCATTGTCGGCCGGGTCAAGGGCGGCTTCACGGTGGATCTGGGCGGCGCCTCGGCCTTCCTGCCGGGCTCTCAGGTCGATATCCGCCCGGTGCGCGATGTCGGTCCGCTGATGAACAAGGAACAGCCCTTCGCCATCCTGAAAATGGACCGTCCGCGCGGCAATATCGTGGTCTCGCGCCGCGCCGTGCTGGAAGAGTCCCGCGCTGAACAGCGCGCCGAGCTGGTCGGCCAGCTGGCTGAAGGCGAAGTGCGCGAAGGCGTGGTGAAGAACATCACCGATTACGGCGCCTTCGTGGATCTGGGCGGCATTGATGGCCTGTTGCACGTCACCGACATGAGCTGGAGCCGTGTCGGCCACCCGAGCGAAGTGGTCGAGGTCGGCCAGACGCTTCAGGTCCAGATCGTCAAGATCAACAAGGAAACCCAGCGCATCTCGCTTGGCATGAAGCAGCTGCAGTCCGACCCGTGGGATGGCGTGATCGCCAAATACCCGGTGGACGCGACCTTCAAGGGCCGCGTGACCAATATCGCCGAGTACGGCGCTTTCGTTGAGCTGGAGCCGGGCGTTGAAGGCCTGGTCCACGTCTCGGAGATGAGCTGGACGAAGAAGTCGGTCCACCCGGGCAAGATCGTCTCCACCTCCCAGGAGGTGGACGTGATGGTGCTGGACGTGGATTCCGACAAGCGCCGCATCTCGCTCGGCATCAAGCAGACCCAGCGCAATCCGTGGGAGCTGTTCGCCGAAGCCCATCCGGTGGGCTCCGAGGTCGAGGGCGAGGTCAAGAACATCACCGAATTCGGTCTGTTCATCGGCGTGGACGATGAAATCGACGGCATGGTCCACCTGTCCGATCTCGATTGGGACCGGTCCGGCGAGGAAGCCATTCAGGACTACACCAAGGGCGACCGCGTGCGCGCCAAGGTGCTGGACGTGGACGTCGACAAGGAGCGCGTCTCGCTTGGCGTCAAGCAACTCGGCTCCGACCCGATGACCGATGGCGATGGCCTGAAGCGTGGTCAGACCGTGACCTGCACCGTGACCGAAATCGCGTCCGGCGGCATCGAGGTGGCGATTGGCGAAGAAGCGCAGATGAAAGCCTTTATCCGCAAATCTGACCTGTCTCGCGATCGCGACGAGCAGCGTCCTGAACGCTTCTCCGTCGGCGACAAGCTGGATGCGCGCGTCACCAATATCGACAAGGCGGCCCGCCGCATCTCGGTGTCGATCAAGGCGCTGCAGCTGGCTGAAGAGAAGGAGGCCGTCGAACAGTATGGCTCTTCCGACGCCGGCGCCTCACTCGGCGATATTCTCGGCGCGGCGCTCAAGGAGCAGTCCGACGACGACAAATCGTAAGGAATGGTGCGCCATTTGTGATAATGCGGGTCGGAGCCTTGGCTCCGGCCCGTATTTTTTTAACCGTATCCGGCCATTCCGATTGACGGCGCGGCGCCCGGTTACCTAAGGTTAACGCCTGCTTTTTTTGGGGTTCCCTCATGATCAAATCCGAACTGATCGAAAAACTGGCTGAAGCCAATCCGCATCTTTACCAGCGTGATGTGGAGCGTGTGGTGAACACCGTGTTGGAAGAGATCGCTGAAGCGCTTAAGCGCGGCGATCGGGTCGAGCTTCGCGGCTTCGGCGCCTTCTCGGTCCGCAATCGCCCGCCGCGCCAGGGCCGCAATCCGCGCACCGGCGCACCGGTCTCGGTCAAGGAAAAGCACGTACCCTTCTTCAAGACCGGCAAAGAGCTGCGCGAGCGGGTCGACGGCAAGGGTTAGGCCTGGTCGCCATTCTGCTCGACGGGCTGTTTGAATCCGCCTAGCGTCGGTTCTTGTTAACCAAGGCTACAGGGGGTTCAACATGCTTTCTGAATTCAAGAAATTCGCCATGCGCGGCAATGTGGTCGATCTCGCGGTCGGCTTCATTCTGGGCGGGGCGTTCTCCACCATCGTCAAATCGCTCGTGGACGATGTCCTCATGCCGCCGGTCGGGCTTCTGCTGGGCGGGGTGGATTTCAGCCAGCTCTTCATCTCGCTGGACGGGCAGGATTATGACTCGCTCGCCATCGCCCAGGAGGCGGGTGCGGCCACGATCAATTATGGCCTCTTCATCAACGCGGTGATCAGCTTCCTCATCGTTGCGCTCGCCCTCTTCTTCCTCATCAAGGGCATCAATTCGATGGAGAAAAAGCAGGAAGAAGAAGCCGCGCCGCCGGCCAAGCCGAAGAACGAAGAACTGCTTGAGGAAATCCGCGACCTCCTCGCCAAGCAGACATAAAGTCCGATCTTCACGCCATAGGGCGGTGGCCGTCGGTGCGCGCCTGGGCTATTTCGCCGTCCTATGAGCGTGAAAGTGAAAATCTGCGGCCTGAGGGCAGCCGACGCCGTTGATGCGGCGGTTGAAGCCGGCGCGGATTATCTCGGCTTCATCATCTTTGCGAAGAGCCCGCGCGCCGTCAGCCCGCAACAGGCCGGCGCGCTCGCCGCGCGCAAGTCCGGGGCGAAGTCGGTTGCGGTTCTGGTCGATCCGTCAGAGACGCTGCTGGGCGAGGTGGCGCGCCATATGCGCCCGGACATCATCCAGCTTCACGGTCAAGAAAGCCTCTGGCGCTGCCGGGATGCGCGCGCCTATGCCGAGCATGGCGTGTGGAAGGCCTGGGGGGTCAGCACGGCGGCGGATCCGGCGGCGGCTGAACCCTATGCCGGCGAGGTGGACGCCATGGTGTTCGACGCCAAGCCTCCGGCCGGCGCTGACAGACCGGGCGGGCTGGGGCTCGTTTATGACTACGCGATCCTGAAAGACCATGCCGGGCCCTATCTTCTGGCCGGCGGGCTGACCCCGGAAACCGTCGCGGAGGCCATCGCGGCCAGCGGGGCGAAGGCGGTCGATGTCGCCTCGGGTGTGGAATCCTCACCCGGCGTGAAAGATCTGGGCAAGATCGCCAGCTTCATCACTGCAGCGAAAGGCGCGTGAGGCTTGCATCATCGCGGCGCAGCCGCTTGTTTGTGCCGCCCGCCTTGCGCCGGGATGTCAGCCAGTGAAGACACAGCCATGACCCAGCCCAACGCCTTCTCCAACTACCCCGACGCGCTTGGCCGGTTTGGCGAGTTTGGCGGACGCTATGTCGCCGAAACCCTGATGCCGAACATTCTGGCGCTGGAAGAGGCCTATGCGCGCTTCAAGGATGATGCGGACTTCATCGCCGAGTTCGACGAGTTCAGCCGCGATTTCGTCGGTCGTCCCAGCCCGCTCTACTTTGCCGAACGCCTGACTGAGGGCTTCGGCGGGGCGCAGGTCTGGCTGAAACGCGATGAGCTCAATCATACCGGCGCGCACAAGATCAATAACTGCTTAGGGCAAGCCCTGCTCGCCAAGCGCATGGGCAAGACCCGCATCATCGCTGAAACCGGCGCCGGTCAGCATGGCGTCGCGACCGCCACGGTCGCCGCCCGCTTCGGATTGCCGTGCGAGGTTTTTATGGGCGCCACCGATGTGGAGCGCCAGAAGCCGAACGTGTTCCGCATGAAGCTCCTGGGCGCGAAGGTGCACGCCGTCACCTCCGGGCGCGGCACGCTGAAGGACGCGATGAATGAGGCGCTTCGCGACTGGGTGACCTATCCCGAAGACACGTTCTACGTCATCGGCACGGTCGCCGGTCCGCACCCCTATCCGATGATGGTGCGCGATTTTCAGAGCGTGATCGGTCGCGAGGCGCGCGCCCAGATGCTTGAGCGGATCGGGCGACTGCCTGACGCCGCGGTCGCCTGCATCGGCGGCGGCTCGAACGCGATGGGCCTGTTTTATCCCTTCCTGGAAGACGAGGATGTGCGCCTCATCGGGGTGGAGGCCGCCGGCAAAGGCGTGGATACGCCCGATCACGCCGCCAGCCTGAATGGCGGTCGGCCGGGCATACTGCACGGCAACAAGACCTATCTGTTGCAGGACGAGGACGGCCAGATCACCGAAGGCCACTCCATCTCCGCCGGGCTCGACTATCCCGGCATCGGGCCGGAGCATGCTTTTCTCCACGATGTCGGACGCGCCGAATACCGCCACGCGACCGACGAGGAGGCGCTGGACATGTTCCAGCTCTGCTCAAAGCTTGAAGGCATCATCCCGGCGCTGGAACCGGCCCATGCGCTCGCTCGCGTGCGCGATCTGGCCAAAGAGCTCGGCCCTGAAGGCGTCATCCTGATGAATATGTGCGGACGCGGCGACAAGGACGTGTTCGCGGTCGCCGGGCATCTGGGAGTGGAGCTTTGACCCGCCTCTCCTCGAGCTTCGCCCGCCTCGCCGCTGAAAATCGCGCCGGTTTCGTCGCCTATGTCATGGCGGGCGATCCGCACGCGGACACAACGCTCAAAGTCATGCAGGGCCTCGCCGAAGCGGGTGCGGATGTCATTGAGCTGGGTGCGCCCTTCACCGATCCGATGGCCGACGGGCCGGTCATTCAGCGCGCCGCGCTGCGCGCGCTGGACGGCGGGATGACGCTGAAAGGCGTGCTCGATCTGATCAGACGCTTTCGTGGGACGAACGCTGAGACGCCCGTCGTGGTGATGGGCTACGCCAATCCGTTCTTCGCCTATGGCTATGCGCGCTTCTGTACCGATGCGGCCAAAGCCGGCGCGGACGGGGTGATCTGCGTCGACCTTCCGCCGGAAGAGGATGAAGAGTTCCGCACTGCTCTGGATGAGCACGGCCTCTCGCTCATACGCCTGGCCACGCCGACCACAGATGATGAGCGTTTGAAGACCGTGGTCGAAAACACGTCCGGCTTTGTCTACTACGTCTCCACCACCGGGGTGACGGGCGCCAGGGCCGGCGAGAGCGGAGCGGTCGCGGGTGCGGTCGCCCGCGTGAAAGCCGCTTCGGGCCTGCCCGTCGCGGTCGGTTTCGGCGTGAAAACCGCAGAGCGCGCCGCTGAGATCGCCCGCGACGCCGATGCGGTCGTGGTGGGGTCGGCGATCGTGGATGCGCTCGATCGCGGCGGGCCGGACCAGGCCTTGCATCTGACCCGGACGCTGGTCGAGGCGACGCACGCGGCACGCGAGAAAAACGCCTGACTGGCGCCGGCGCCTGACGCGTCGCTCACAAGAGGGTAGAACACACCCATGAACTGGTTATCGAAACTCACCCCGCCCGGCATCTCGAAAATGTTCGACAAGCGGGACACGCCTGAGAATCTGTGGACCAAATGCCCGATCTCGGGGGAGATGGTCTTTCACAAGGATCTTGAGGCCGGGCTCTATGTGACGCCCGCCGGCCACCACATGCGCATCGGTCCGGCGGAACGCTTCCGCTTCACCTTCGATGCGGACTGGGCCGAGGTCGAGATTCCTGAAGTCGCCAAGGATCCGCTGAAGTTCAAGGACGACAAGCCCTATTCCAGCCGGCTTTCCGCCGCGCGCAAGAAGACCGGGCGCGACGACGCCATGGCGATCGCAGTGGGGCGCATTCAGGGCGTGGAGACCACCGTCATCGTTCAGGACTTCGCCTTCATGGGCGGATCGCTGGGCATGGGCGCGGGCGAAGCCTTCATCAAGGCCGCCGAGACCGCCGTTGAGAAGCGCACGCCGCTGGTCATGATCACCGCCGCCGGCGGAGCGCGGATGCAGGAGGGCGCGCTGTCGCTCATGCAGATGCCGCGCACCACGCTGGCGGTGCAGATGATGCGCGATGCGGGCCTGCCTTATCTCGTCGTGCTGGCCGACCCGACCACGGGCGGGGTGACGGCCTCCTACGCCATGCTGGGCGATGTGCATCTGGCTGAACCCGGCGCGCTGATCGGCTTCGCCGGGCCGCGCGTGATCGAACAGACGATCCGTGAAAAACTGCCTGAGGGCTTCCAGCGGTCTGAATACCTGCTCGACAAGGGCATGGTGGACAAGGTGGTCCATCGCAAGGATCTGCCGCGCGTCATCGGTAATCTGCTACGCCTCATGCTGAAGCGCCCGGCGGGCAATCTCGCCGCGCCTGCCGAGCCGGTGGGAGAATAGCGGTTCTCTCCGGCTTCGCAGGCGCGGACAGAACATGCTGGGATTGACGAAAGCCGAACCCGGCTTCCCTCCCCCGTGAGGGGAGTGAGTGGCGTTGGCGATGGTTCAGCGATAGAGCCAGCACCTGAACAGCCCGGGAGCGGGCGACGGGACCGAACATGCGCAAGAGACCCCCGCCATGAACCAACGTCCCGAGAGCATCGACGCCGCGCTGGCGCGCCTGTCCCGCTTTCACCCCAAATCCATCGATCTGTCGCTGGACCGGGTCGAGCGCCTGCTTGAGGCGCTGGACCGGCCTCAGGACCGCCTGCCGCCGGTCGTGCACATTGCCGGGACAAACGGCAAAGGCTCAACTGCGGCTTTCCTGAAGGCGACCTGCGAGGCGGCTGGCGAGCGCGTGCATGTCTACACTTCGCCGCATCTGGTGCGCTTCAATGAGCGCATCACTCTGGCCGGCGAGATGGTGGACGATGCGCGTCTGGAAGGCGCCTTCGCCCGCTGCGAAGCGGCGAATGGCGAGGCTGAGATCACCTTTTTTGAAATCACGACCGCCGCCGCTTTTCTCCTGTTTGCTGAAACGCCCGCAGACCGGCTGATCCTGGAAACGGGGCTTGGCGGACGGGTGGACGCCACCAACGTGCTGGCTGAACCGGAGCTGACCATCATCACCCCGGTCAGCCTCGATCATCAGGCCTTTCTGGGCGACACGATCGAAGCGATCGCGTTTGAGAAGGCGGGTATTCTCAAAGCTCGCCGCCCGGCCATTATCGGGCCTCAGGCGCCTGAAGCGCTCAACGTGATCGACCGGCAGGCGGCCAAGCTGCGCGCGCCGCTGACGCTCTGGGATCGGGATTTTCACGCCTATCTGGAACATGACCGGCTGGTGTTTGAGGCTGAAGGCCTGCTCTGGGATCTGCCGGCGCCGGCCCTGCCCGGCGCTCACCAGGTGAAGAACGCCGCCGTCGCGGTGGCCGCGGCGCGCCAGCTCGGGCTGTCGGAGCCGGCCTGCCGGGCCGGTCTCGCCGCCGCCCGCTGGCCGGGCCGGCTTCAACGCCTGACGTCAGGGCCGCTCTATGAGGCGGCGAACGCGAACGACGCCGCGCTCTGGCTTGATGGCGGGCATAATCCCGGCGCGGCCGAGGCGCTCGCCTCCACGCTGGGCGAGATGGAGGCGCGCGACACCCGCCCGCTCGTCCTGATCGCCGGCTTCTCGATCAACAAGGACGCCAAAGCCTATTTCGAGTTCTTTTCAGGCCTGGCCGCGCGCGTCATCGCGGTCGGTTTCTCCAGCGGGCGCGAAGGCGCCCAGCCGGCCCAGCAAGTCGCCGATGCGGCGCGCGCCGCCGACATCCCGGCCCAGACTTCCGCCGGCCTCATCGAGGCCATCCACGACGCCTGCGAAGACTATGACGCGCCGCGCATCCTCATCTGCGGCTCGCTCTATCTCGCCGGCGAAGCGCTGGCGCTCGGCGGTGAGAATCGCGTGCAGACGACGCCGGGTTAGCGCCTATCAAAGTGAGGGTTGAAGGCCGCCCTCGTGCTGACACCGGCGCGAAAGAGTGGCCATGCTCTGCACGGTCTCCTGCTCCGGATCAGTCAAACCTCTACCTTCCGCGTTCGTTCGGGTACCCGCTCCTGCGGACCGAAACCCAGTCCGGGTGCATCCATTCCGGGCGGTTATGTCCCACAAAGCATCCGCGAAGCAGGACACCCTTCCGCGTTTCCCTCGTCTCCCTGCGGTTCGATGTTCTAGCGATGCACCGCTAGCACGAGGCGGGAGTATCCAAAAATTTGGCCATAGATAACCTCCTTTCCGGAACGTTAGAAGAACAGATTCGCGATCTACGCACAACTGCGCATATGGCGCTTGTCCACAATTAAGCCCCAAACCGCCGCACCAGCCACTCTTCCAGAAACCCGTTCAGCTCGCCGGGCGCTTCGGCCTGGGTCCAGTGGCCGATATCCCCGATCACATGGCGCTCCAGATCTGAGCACAGCGCCGGCATCCACATCGTCAGCTTGGGCGGCAGCATGAAATCGCATTCGGCCGAGATCATCAGGCACGGCATGGCTAGCCGGTGGTCCACCCCGCCGAGCCGCTCCCAGTTCGCATCGAAATTGCGATAGTAATTGAACCCGCCGCGAAACCCGCTTCTGCGATAGGCGTCAGCGTAGATGGCGCGTTCTTCAGCGCTCAGCACGCACTGATCTTCCGACTGCAGCCCGCCGCGTTCGACAAAGCGCTCAAAGCGTTTGGGCAGATGCGCGATCGAGGGGGGAAGCTTATCGAGATCGGACGATGGCGGCGGCGCTGCGAAGGTGAAGGCGAAGAAATCCTCTTCCCGCCCGGCGAAAGCCCCATCCATCGCCTCGTCCTGAAGCCTGACGATATAGTGCTCATCGCCCGCCATCTCGGCGAAAACCTCGGTCGGCGGTTTGGCGCCGCGCGGCAGGTGGGGCGTGTTCACGCCCACAGCGCCGAGAAAACGCTCCGGGACAAGGCAGGCGGCGTGCCACATAAAGATGCCGCCCCAGTCATGGCCGATCATGACCGCCTTCTCATGGCCCAGCGCATCCAGCAGGCCGGCGAGGTCGCTGATCAGATGGTCCACGCCATAGGCCGCGACTTCATGGGGCGCATCCGACCGGCCATAGCCGCGCATGTCCGGCGCGATGACGCGGAATCCGGCCTCGGCGAGAACCGGGATCTGACGCTTCCAGGAATAGGCGAGCTCCGGCCAGCCGTGCAGAAGCACGACCGGAACGCCGTCCTCCGGTCCATCGAGATGCACCGACAGCGTCACCTCGCCGACATTGATCCGCCGCGCCGGCGGCATGTCGGGGTAGGGGCGGGAGAGGGAGGCATTCATGTTGAACTCGCTCGGCGTTGCTGGCGTTCGAACCTTAGAAGGTCGAACACGAAGACCGCCAGCCCTGACCAGATCAGCGCGAACGTGACCGCATGGGCGCTGGTGAAGGGCTCGCCATAGGCGATGCCGGTGGCGAACTGCAGGCTCGGCGCAATGAATTGCAGAATGCCGATGGTCGCAAAATGCAGTCCGCGCGCGCCGATGATGAAGAAGAGCAGCGGCAAGACCGTCATCGGTCCGGTCATGATCAACAAGACGGCCTGGCCCGGGTCTGCAAGAAAACTCCCGCCGCCGCCGGACCGCTCCATCCAAACCAACGCGATCAGGCTCAACGGCAAAAGCAGCAGCGTCTCCCAGAACAGGCCGATCCGTCCGTCCGTCGCGATGGTCTTGCGCAGATAGGCATAGCCGGTGAAGGACACCGCCAGCGCCAGCCCGATCCAGGGGATCACGCCGGCGGAGACCACCAGATTGATCACGCCCAGCGCGGCCAGCCCCACCGCCAAGGCGCGCCATCGGCCGAAGCGTTCGCGCGCGATGATGACCCCGACGGCGACATTCATCAGCGGGTTGATGAAATAGCCCAGAGAGACTTCAAGCACCCGGTCCACCGTTATGGCGTAGACGAAAAGCCACCAGTTGAACCCGATCAGCAGGGCGGTCAGGGCGAGCGTGGCGATCGCCTTGCGATCAGCCAGAAGGGTGAAGGCCTGGGTCGTGCGACCCGCGAACCAGAGGATCGCCAGCAGCAGGGGCGCCGACCAGATCACCCGGTGCAGAACCACCTCGCTCGGCCCGGCGAATTCCAGCCATTTGTAGAAGATCGGCGAAACGCCCCAGATCACATAGCCAGCCACCGCCGTCGCCCCGGCGCGGCCGGGGTCAAGGCGGTTGGAGGAAGAGTCAGCGGGCGTGCTCATGAGGCGCGGTTTAGGCGCATAAACGACCCGCGTCATTCCGGAAATTGCGATGGATCAAAGACGCTGCAGCATTTCAAAGAGGCTTTCGCGGTCCGCACGCGTCAGAGGCGTCAGGATTTCGTCCAGCACCTCTGAAACCGCGTGCTTGATTGCAACAACCAGCGCTTCACCTTTTGGCGTGAGTTCAAGGAGATTGATCCGGGCATCCTCATCGCTGATCTCACGATGCAGGAGCGACTTCGCCTCAAGGCTCTGGATCAAGCGCGTCATCTGCGCCTTATCACGTGACATCTGAGTCGCCAGGGCCTGGATGGAGATCGTCCCGGCGTCGGCGATCGCCAGCAGCACCATTCCGCCCAGCGGGCCGACGCGCTCCGGGTCGAACTCCGGAGCTTTGGCGTGCGTTCCCGCCGCGATGCGACGCATCAGACGGTCAATCTCATAGGCGAGCTCATAAGGATCGGACATAAGGACTATTTAGTTGACTTTATCAACTTATTGAGTTAACCAGCTGACTGCATGTGGATTTCCCTCCCAAAAGGCGTAACGAAGATGTCTCAGCCCAAGGCCCTCGCACTTAAGCTCGCTGCGATTCTCTGGGTTATCTGGGGTCTTGTACACCTGTTCGCCGGTGTTCTTGTTCTCGCAGGCGATACGGCCTCGGGTTTCCAGGCCATTGCTGATGCTGTCGCGCCGGATACGCTGGCTATGGACTACCCCGCTGCAGTGGGCGGAATTCAGGATCAGCACGCCTGGAATCTTGCTTGGTTCGGCATCGCGACAATGATTGGCGCGGTCTTTATCTGGCGGCGAAATCTCACCGCGATCTGGGTCACCGGCATGGTCGGCGGCTTCGCCGACCTTGGGTATTTCTTCTTCCTCGACCTGCCCGGCTATGTGCACTTCATACCGGGGACCCTGATGACGTTGATCTCAGGCACAGCCGTTCTAATCAGCTTCTGGGTCTGGCTTACCGAGCGGCGGACAGCCTAACCGCCGACCCGCCCTTTATTCACCAGAACCTCGGCGATCTGCACGGTATTGAGCGCGGCGCCTTTTCTGAGATTGTCCGAGACGATCCACAGGGCGAGGCCGTTCTCCACGGTGGGGTCGTTGCGCACGCGGCTGACGAAGGTGGCGAATTCGCCCACGCTCTCAGCCGGTGTGACGAAGGCGGGGTCATCCTCATCAGTGCGGTCGATCACCATCAGGCCGGGGGCCTCGCGCAAGAGATTGCGGGCCTCCTCGGCTTCCAGCTCGTCTTCCAGCTCCAGATGCGCGGCGACGCAGTGGCCGACAAAGACCGGCACGCGCGCGCAGGTGGCGAAGAGTTTGATCTTCGGGTCGAGGATTTTCTTGGTCTCGACCGTCATCTTCCACTCTTCCTTCGTGGCGCCGTCCTCCATGAAGACGTCGATCTTCGGGATGACGTTGAAGGCGATCTGCTTGGGGAAGGCGTCCGGCTCGATCGGGTCATTCACATAGATGGCGCGGGTCTGGTTCCACAGCTCGTCCATCGCATCCTTGCCGGCCCCGGAGACCGACTGATAGGTCGCCACCGAGGCGCGCCTGATCCGGGCGCGGTCGTGGATGGGCTTTAAGGCGACGACTGTCTGGATGGTCGAGCAGTTCGGGTTGGCGATGATGTTCTTCTTCAGAGGATGATCGAGCGCATCGGCATTCACCTCCGGTACGATGAGCGGTACGTCCGGATCCATGCGCCATGCGGAGGAATTATCGATCACGATAGCGCCGGCTTCAGCGATTTTCGGCGCCCATTCGCGTGCGGCGTCACCGCCGGCGCTCATCAGAACCAGATCGACGCTGGAGAAGTCGAACGTCGCTGCGTCCTTCACCTTCAGCGTCCTGTCGCCATAACTGACTTCCGTTCCGACCGAGCGGCGGGTCGCGAGCGCGAAAATCTCATCCGCCGGAAACAGGCGTTCTTCCAGAATGGTCAGCATTTCACGGCCGACGGCGCCCGTCGCGCCGAGCACGGCGATGTTCAGTCCCATGGGTTTCAGCTCTTCTTCAATCGGTGTTGCAGCGCACCATGTAAGCGTCTCGCGGCGCGGCGCCTAGATGGTCATCTCCGGCGGGTCGCCTTGATGGCCAGCCGGGCGATGATCGCAAAAACGATGACAAGCCCGATCCATTCCAGCGGCGAGACGCCAAGAAAGCCCGGTTCCGCCAGCGGTCCCAGCACGGCGAATGCGCCGGCGAGCCGCTGGGCGGCCTCGCTTTCACGAAATCCGGCCGCAACAGCGACGAAGACCAGCAGGGCCGCCGCGAAGCCCGCGAACTTGATGCTGCCGACCGCATCGGCGGCGCCGCGCTCGCCGCGACGCTCTGCGCTCAGGCGCGCGCGACGCTCGCGCCGGCGGGCCGCAGCGCTGGTGCGAGATGGCGGCGGGGTCTCGTCATCAGTCATCAGGCGCCTCCCGGATTCGCGATCCAAGCCGAGCTTGCTTGTGAGCGGGCGTTTTTTCAGGCATAATGCATCTTAACGGGCGGCCGACTACAGGCCCGGCGAAGACTCGAGAGTTGCAATGCCCGACGTGATGTCGACGCGGTTCCACCTTCCCCGAAATGACTTGTCCGTATCTCGTGCCCAGGACGCTGGACGCGCTTAAGACTTATGCGTCGGACGCGGCGCGCCTGGGAAGGGTTCCCACCTATGACTTCTGGAACTGTCAAGTTTTTCAACACCACCAAAGGCTTCGGCTTCATCACCCCGGATGATGGCGACAAGGACGTCTTTGTCCACATCACCGCTGTTCAGGCCGCTGGCCTGACCGGTCTGGCTGACGGCCAGCGCGTCGAGTTCGAAACCGAGCCGGACAAGCGCGGCAAGGGCCCGAAAGCGGTCAATCTGCAAGTCGCCGACTAAACCCCGGCGATCTGAAGATCAAGGAACGGGCGCGCCTGACAAGGGCGCGCCCGTTTTCTTTGTGCTGCGAGTTGGCGCCGAGGACGTCTCGAAGGACGCATATAGGTTTCAGCCAGGCGCCAATCTCCTCCCCCGAGGGGAAGGGAGAAGGTCGGTGCGGGCTTGATCCGGAGTCTAGGAATGCAGGGGGCTGGACTTCAAAGGCAGGCATAGGCGGCGTTGATCAGGCGCATCGCGCGATCATCGCCAACCAGAACATCCATCTGGCGGTTCATCACATAGGCGCCGGAAACTCCCCGCACCGGATCAGCGAAGCCGCAGCTTCCGCCAAATCCGTAATGACCCACCGTGGAGGGTTCTGGACCGAGCAACCCGCTCTTCCGATTGATCATCACCCCGGCGCCGTACGCCAGATCGAAAGGCAGGACGCGGTCCTGGCCGGAAACGCGCTCACGCATGGCGTCTTGCACGACGCCAGGGGTGAGCAGGCGTTCTTCACCCAGCCGGCCGCCGCAGGCGAAAAGCTGCATCAGCGCGGCGATCGCGCCGGCCGTGGCATGGGCGTTGGCGGCGGGCAGTTCAGCAGAGCGCCAGGCGCTGGCGCCCCGGCGGCCCGGGCTCGACCAGGGCTTCAGGAAGGCGATCTCGGTGGCGGTGTTGATCTCGCCGAGATAAGCCGGGCGCGGCGGAAGCTTATGGGTGGCGGCGCGATCATGCTCGGCTTCAGGCAGCCCGATATGAAAGTCAATGCCGAAGGGCCCGGTCATTTCCTCGTGTAAAATGGCGGCGATGGTGCGCTGGTCGCTATCGACCCGTCGCGCGACCGCGTCGGCGATGACGCCGAAGCTGATCGGCTGATAGGCTGAGCCGTCGCCGGGCGTCCAGAGCGGGGACTGAGCGGCGATGCGCGGCTCCATCACCTCGCGATCAAGCCAGTCGCCGGCATCCATTTCCTCGGCCACGCCGGTGAAGCCGGTCTGATGTGACAACGCCATTTCCAGTGTGATGGCGTCCTTGCCGTGTACGCCGAAGTCTGGCCAGACCGCTGCGATCGGCGTGTCGTACGCGATACGGCCCTGATCGACGAGCCAGGCCATAACCAGGGCGGTGACCGCCTTGCCGGTTGAGAAGATCGGCGCGAGCGTCTCACCGCTCCAGGCGCGCGCGCCCCCGCGGTCAGCCGCGCCGGCATGGATATCGATGCGGACCTCGCCATCCTGCATCAGCGCGAAGCCGGCGCCGATCTCGTTTCCGGCGGCGAAATTGGCTCTGAAAGCGTCCGCGACCGGTTCAAAGCCGGGTGCGATAAAGCCGCGTATCTCAATCTGTTCGCTCATGAAGGCGGGGCGTAGACCGCTCGTGCGCTTCACGCAAGCGCCTTAGGCGAAGATCGCCATGCGCAGGCCGCGGCGATCGCGCGGCGGATCGTCCGGCAGGCTCAGCGCTTGGCCCTGGGCGAGCCTTTGAGCAGTCAGGGCAAGCGCCCCGGCGTCTACAAGATCGTCCGGTGCGGCTTGTGATCGCGTTAGCGGGTGGGGCTCGAACAGGCTGAGCGGCAGGCCGGCTTCGGTCAGCACGCGCAGGCGTTCGGCCCGGCCTTCGGCGGCCTTCTTATTGTGCGCCATGGGTGCGCCGTTCAGCACGGTGAAGACCAGTTCCGGGTGGCTTTCGTGCACGCAGCCTTCCAGGGCCGGCGTCATGATCGTGTCGATTTCGCGCATTTTGGCGAAGAGGTGAAAGCTCTGTCTGGACAGGCCAGGCCCGCCGGCGGCGCGATTGCGCGCCAGCGCGTCGCGATAATCGGTCGCCGGCAGCGCATCGCGCAGAGGTGAGGCGAAGATGGAGCTGCGCCGCGCGCCCAGCCGGGCGCGCGCCAGACGCTCGCACGCGCGACCGGAGCCCTCGGCTTCGGGCGCATCGCAAAACCCGATGGGCATGTCCACAGCAATGATATGAGCGCGTTCAGGCGCGTCGAGCGCGGAGCGAAAATCGGCGAAAAGGCGCGCATGCGGCGCCTCGACTCCATTCAGATCCAGGAAAACGCCCACCCAGCCCGCTTTCGCCCCGTCAAGTCCGAGCACCCAGGCCGGCGCGTTCGCGCCAGGACGGCGTCCGGGCAGAGGTGCGACCGGTCGGCTGAGGTCCTCAAACCGGAGCGGGAGTTCGGCCAGGCCGCGCTCATCCCTGCATTTGAGAAGCTGCGCCACGCGCGCCTCAGCCCGGCCGGCGGCCCGCTCGGCGGGCAAACCCTTGATCAGGTCGGCGTACCAGAAGGCGGCGAAAGCATCGCCAACCCCGTTCGAAACGGCAGCGCGCGGCGGTCGCGTGAAGAGGCGCGCGTCAGAGCCTTCACAAACCAGAACGCCCAGCTCGCCTTCGCCTGGTTCGCCGAGCCGGCTCGGTGCTGAAGTGACGGCGACGCAGGCGTCGGTTCGAGCCTGACGGCGCAATGTCTCAGCAGCGGTTTCAATCGTGCCTGACGCGTGAAGCGTTTCGTCGATCAGCCAGCCGAGCTCGAACGTGTTCGGCGTCAGATAATCGGCTCGCGCGATCAGCTGATCGCGGATCGCTGCAGCGACGTCCTCGCCGACATAGAGCTGTCCGGCCCCGTCCGTGCGGTGATCGCCAAGAATGGGGTCGACCATCACGCGCAGCGATGGGTTCACCGCACGCGCCTCGTCGATGAAGCGCGCGGCGGCGGCCACCTGTTCAGCGCTAGCGAAATATCCCGTGAGCAGGCCAGCGGCCTGGGCGTCGACCCCCTCGGCCCGCAGGCCTGCCAGCATGCCTTCAAGGATGGCCGTCGCCACCGGCCCGCCGCCGGGCGCGCCGCGTCCGGGATGCCGGCCAAGCGTAACCGTCGGGACGAGCACCGGGTCAAACCCGTCGGCGCGCAGCACGGCGGATGTGACGCCGCCGCCTACGGCGCTGGCGGCGACATGTGAAGACAGGACGATGACGCGAGGCGATGCGGGCGGTATCACGGGGTTCAGCTTCATAAGTTCAGCAGGATGCGAGGACGCGCCATGCAGACTAGCTCAGATGTTGCGCGAGGCGAGGGCCGCAATGCGCCTCGCGCGCGACGCTCGGCCCTGTTCGTCCCCGGCGACAAGCCGCGCGCGCTCGAAAAAGCCGCGGGCCTGGGCGCCGATGTCCTGATCCTGGACCTGGAGGACGCGGTCGCGCCGGCGTCCAAGGCGGCGGCGCGTGAGGCTGCGCATGAGGCGGTGGCCGCCTGGCGCGGCGATGCGAAAGAGGCCGAACACGTGCTGCGCATCAATGCGCTGGGCGATGAGCATTTCGGCGCGGATATCGCCCTGGCCGCAGCGGCCTGCCCTGACGTGGTGCTTCTGCCGAAGGTCGATAGCCCGGCTGCGTTGCGCGAAGCGCGCGCCGCGCTGGATGGCGCCGGCTATCACGGCCTGGTCTGGGCGATGATTGAAAGTCCGACTGCGGTGCTCAATCTGCGCCTTATTGCCGAGATGACCAGCGCTGCGCGTCTGGCCGGGCTGGTGGCGGGCACCAATGATCTGGGCGCCGCGCTGCGCTGCCGATTTTCCGGCGAACGACGTGATCCGCTCCTGCCTCATCTGGCGCAGATCCTCCTGGCGGCGCGCTCCGCCGGGCTGATCGCGCTGGACGGGGTGTATAATGAGTTCTCCGATCCGGTCGGTTTTCAATTTCAGGCGCGTGAGGCGCGCCAGATGGGGTTTGACGGCAAGACATTGATTCACCCCAGCCAGGTGGAGCCCGCCAATCGCGCCTTCTCTCCGAGCCCGCAAGAAGTTGACTGGGCCCGCATGGTCGTCGCTGCGTTCGATGATTCAGCCCAGGCCGGTCGCGGCGCCATCGCCATTGGAGGCCGGATGGTGGAGCGTCTGCATCTGGGTCCGGCGCGCGCCATACTCGCCGCATCAGGAGACCGCTCATGACGACAATCTGGCACAATCCGCGCTGCAGCAAATCACGCCAGACGCTCGCCCTTCTGGAGGACCGGGGCATCTCGCCTGACATTCGGCTATATCTGCAGGACTCTCCGAGTACAGATGAAATCTGCGCCGTGCTTGACCAGCTGGGTCTTGAAGATCCGCGAGCGCTGACCCGCACCGGTGAGGCCGAGTATCGCGAGCAGGGCCTGGCGAAGGTCACCGATCGTGACGCGCTGATCCGCGCCATGGCGGCGACGCCGAAACTGATCGAGCGGCCGGTCGTCATTCATAACGGCCGCGCGGCCCTGGGTCGTCCGCCGGAGGCCGTGCTGGAGCTCTTCTAAGGCCTAGTAGGGCGCAAGATCCTCGCCCTGACGGCGCATGGCGGGGATGATCGTCTTTTGACCCAGCCGGGCGCGATAATCCTCCAGCGCCCAGCGTACGGACGGAAAGGCCAGCGCGTCCATCGGGATATCCTCGAAGCGATAGAAGTCGACCGCCTCGCTTTCCGGACCAACGGCGATTTCAGGCGCGACCATGCGCGCGCGGAAGAAGATCTGAACCTGGGAAATGCGCGGGATGGAATAGACGGCCAGAAGGTCGATCGTTTCAATCTTCGCGCAGGCTTCTTCCAAGGCTTCGCGGCGGGCGCCTTCATCGACGCTCTCGCCCTCCTCCAGGAAGCCGGCGGGCAACGTCCAGAAGCCCTTGCGCGGCTCAATAGCGCGCTTGCACATCAGGATGCGGCCCACCTCGTCGCTCACCACCGAGCCGGCCACGATCTTCGGATTGATATAGTCCACGAAACCGCAGGTCCGGCAGATCTGGCGGACGCGATCATCGCCATCAGGAACGCCGCTTTGGAAGCTCGGTTTCGTACTGGGCTGTTCGCTCATCAGTCGGCCTTGAAAAATGCTTATCCGTATTCAGACGAATCTGACATTGAACCGCAATGAAAATCGGGTAAAGTTTCCACCCGTTTGAGGGTTGCGGGAGTTTCGATGTATGGCTGACAAGATCAATTTCGACCTGGCCGCCTCGCCAGGTCATCTTCTGCACCGTGCGACGCAGTTCGCCGCCGAACGGTTTTCAGAAGCCGCCGATGGTGTGGAAGTCACCCCGCGGCAGTTCGCCGTGCTCAGCGCGGTCGCCGCTGACGAAGGGCTGACCCAGACCCAGCTGGTCAAGGTCACGGGCGTGGATCGTTCCACCCTGGCCGAACTGGTTGCCCGCATGGCCAGCAAGGGTTTGCTGATCCGCGAGAAGGCGCCGGGCGATGCTCGGGCCAATGCGATCCGCTTCACCGATGCCGGTCGCCAGCTCTACGAAACCGCCATCGCCGGCGCCGCTCAGGCGGACGAGGCCATCCTGGCGGCTCTGCCGAAGAATAAGCGCGCCAACTTCGTCGATGCTCTGGTGCGCATCGCGTCCCGGCTTGATGCCGACGAGGCGCGCGACAATGAGGCGGCAAGACGAGCGAAAGACGCTGAGCGCAAGCGCGACGAGAAAGCCAAGAAGAAAAAGAAAAAGAAGAAAAAGGCCCGCGCCAAGTCCTGACGTGCGCGCTGGCCCGGCTCATCAGCCGGCCTGGTCACTGGGCGTTCTGCGCGGGGCGGCCAAATAGTCGTGACTGCGCATCTCCATCAGGCGTGAGGCGGTGCGCTCGAATTCGAATGCGAAATCACCCTCCGGATAGAGCTCGAACGGTTCTGCGGCGGCGCTGGCGACCAGCTTGGTGCGCATCTCGTACAGCGCATCGACCAGGATGCGCAGCCGGGCGGCGCGATCACGCTGGGTCGGCCTGAGCAGCGGGATGCTATCGAGCATTACGGTGTGAAAGTTTTCCGCGATCAGCAGATAGTCCGCCGGCCCCAGCGGACGTCCGCAAGCTTCTTCAAAGGTGAAGCGCGCCACGCCGGCCGCCTCGCGCGGGATATCAACCGCGCGGCCATGGACGGTCAGCGCGCAGGCGCGAGGCTTCGCGCCCAGGGTCAGCCGGTCAAACGCAGCGTCCATGGCCCGGCGCGCCTCAGGGTTCAGCGGGGCGTACCAGACCGGCGCGGCTTCCAGGCGCTCGAGACGATAATCGCGCCCGGAATCCAGGCGCATGATATCGAGCCGGCTCTGCAACAGATCGATAAAGGGCAGGAAGAGCGGGCGGTTGATCCCGTCCTTATAAAGCTCGCCAGGGTGCCGATTGGAGGTGGCGACGATGACAACGCCGCGCTCGAACAGGCCCTCAAACAGGCGGCCTAAAATCATCGCATCGGCCACGTCGACGACATGGAACTCGTCAAAGCACAGCACGCGCACCGATTTGGCCAGGCGCGCCGCCACGCGCGGCAAGGGGTCCGCGCCGCCGCCGCGCCGCTCCTCAGCCAGGGCGGCGTGCGCCTCCTGCATGAAAGCGTGAAAATGAACCCGGCGCTTGGCCCGGATCGGCGCCGCCTCGAAGAACAAGTCCATCAGCAGCGATTTGCCCGTGCCCACTCCGCCCCACAGATAAAGGCCGCGCGGCGCACGGCGCTTGCGAAACAGTCCGCCGCGCCCGCCCTTCCAGCGCGCGATATGCGCGGATAGCTGTGTCAGGTGCTCGGCGGCTTCGGCCTGGGCGCCATCGGCCTCAAGGCGACCCTCGGCCACCGCAGCGGCCAACGCCTGGACGGGTGAGGGAGGGTGCGGATCACTCAGAGCCATGCGCGCACGATCCACGCGATCAGCGCGCCGGCGCCCAGAGCAAAGGCAAGCAGGCTGACAAGAACGAGCAGGGCGGGGCGATTCACATGGCGCATGGCAGGCGGCACCGTTAGCGCGCCTTCGCACACGCGCCAAGCTCAGTAATCGTTGACCCCGCGGCCCAGCCGGGCGAATGATGGGGCTCAGTGCGTCGTTGCGACGCAGCAGGGCACGATATGCGCGGGCTTACCGAGACTGAAATCAACCGTTTGAAGCAGGCCGGCTTTGATGAAGCCGCCATCGCTCGCGTGAGCGGGGCGGCTGCTTCCATGCGTCTTCTGCCGCTCTATCGCGTGCTCGGACGCCCGGCGGTGTATTTCCTGATCTTCGCGGCCAGCTATGTCGGCGCGATGGCGCTTCTGGGCATCATGCAGGAGCCGTATTTCCCGGTGCTGGCCTTTATCGCACTGGCGGGCGGCGCGGTCCTGGGCATGTGGCTGCGCTGGTGGCGCGCCTCGCCGGAAGCGGCTGAAGCTATGGCGGCGCGCCGGCTTGCCCGCGTCGTGGTGACCGCGCGTTCGCCGCTCATCAATGGCCTGGCCGATCCGCTCACCCATGACGCCGAGCTTCTGCGCCGCGCCCATCTTCAGGGCATGCCGGGTGAAGGTCTGCAGGGCCTCGCCGAACTGCGCCGCCGTGAAGCGGGGAAAAATCTCGCCGCAGGCATCGCGGTCGCGGCGGTCCTGTCCGTCCCCGCCACGGCCATCACCATGGCGGTGCTGACCGGTGATCCGCGCCGCCCCGGCGCGGACTAGCGCCACTGCGTCAGCACGTCCCGCCAGGCCTCGGCCAGCGGCGTCGGGCGCCGGGTTTCGCGATCCACATAAACATGGACGAAAAACCCTTCCGCGATCGCTTCATCCTCGCCCGGCTTGAAGATCGCCAGCTCATAGCGCACCGAGCTTGATCCCAGCCGCGCGACCCGCAGGCCCGCCTCCAGTGCATCGGGGAAGGCCGCCGGGGCGTGATAGCGGCAGCCGGTTTCAACCACGAGCCCGATCTGCTCGCCAGCCTGAATGTCCAGAAGACCTGCGCGCGCCAGGCGCCGATTCACCGCCGTGTCGAAAAAGGCGTAATAGGTGACGTTGTTGATGTGCCCGTACGCGTCATTATCCGCCCATCGCGTCTCGATCGGCTCAAACACCGCATAATCGGATCGCCTGGCCGGCGCCGGGCGATCCGCGCTCACAGGATTTCCTCAAACATCGCCACGATATCCGGGTATCGCATCTCGCGCGGATTATTGGGCAGGAGCCGGTCATTGGCCGCGACGTCCTCGGCCATGGCGGGCACGTCATTATGGCTGATCCCGAGCTGAGAGAGCCGTCGTTCCAGCTTCGCGGCGTCTGCGATGCGCTCCATCTCCTCAATGAGGGCTTCAGCGCGTGGCGTCAGCCCGAGATGGGCGGCGATCTCTGCGTACTGGACGCCGGCCTCAGGGATGTTGAAGCGCAGCACGGGCGGTAGAACGACGGCGTTTGAAAGCCCGTGGGGCACGTGAAACATGCCGCCGAGCGGATAGGCCATGGCGTGCACGCCGGCGCAGGGTGAGTTGGAGAAGGCCTGACCGGCCAGCATCGCCCCGAGCAGCATGTCGCCGCGCGCTTTCACGTCCGAGCCGTCCGCGACCGCAGGCAGCAGCCCGTCATGCAGTTTTTTCAGCGCCGCCAGCGCCAGCGCGTCGGAGACGGGGTTTTTCGAGCGACGATTGGTATAGGCCTCGATGGCGTGGACCATCGCGTCCACCCCGGTATAGGCGGTGATATGACTCGGCAGGCCCAGCGTCAGGTCCGGATCCAGGATCGCCATATCCGCATAGAGCGGCCCGGCCGCGATGCCGCGCTTGGACGTCGCTCCGGTCGTGATCACCGCGACATTGGTGACTTCAGAACCGGTGCCGGCCGTGGTCGGCAACAGGATGAGCGGCGGGCGCGGTCCGCACACCTGTTCCACCCCGTACATGTCCGAGAGCGGCTGATCGGACCCGATGAGGAGCGCGACCACCTTGGCGGTGTCCATCGGGCTGCCGCCGCCCAGCGCGATGACGGCTTCGGCCCCAAAGGCGCGGCCCTCGGCGGCGGCTTCCTCAACCGTGGCTTCGGGCGGGTCGGCGACGACCTTGTCGTAGACGTGCACGTTCAGCCCGCCGGCCCTCAACCCGTCCAGCGCGGCATCGCACAGACCGGCGGCGCGCACGCCCTTATCGGTGATGAACAGAATGCGTTTCGCGCCCTTGAGCACTGGAGCTGCAGCCTTGGCCAGCTGCGCTGCCGCGCCGGGGCGGAAGACGATGTGCGGGACGGTGCGAAAATCGAATGCGGTCATGGTGCTGACTCCGGTTTCGTTAAGGAGCCTAGCGCCGCCGCGCCCGCTCGCAAGGCCGCAAGCCGGCGCGCTTTGTCTTGTCGCCCGGTTGATGACATCGTGCCGGCCATAGGCGGCCAAGGGGCCTGGCCGGGTTCTCTGAGGACAATGAGGCGCTGTATCTGCGCTACAGTCTCGAGCGGGACACTGCGGCGCTTATCGCCCATCATCTGTCCACCGGCGAGCAGACCATCCTGGCCGCCGACGAGCGCGCCGATATCGGCAAATCCTTCACCAATGCCGGCGACCTGGAATGGAGCGAGGCGATGCATGATGACCTGATCGACGCTGTCGACTGGGCGGTGGCCGAGGGCGTCACCGAAACCGACGCGGTTGCGATCGGCGGCGGTTTTGATGCAAGGGGTTCGCCGGCTCCCGTGTCGGCCTGGCGGTCTCAATCGGCGTCGATGAACGCGCCGATCATCTGGGCGATGGCGTCCGGCGCCACGTCCCAGGCGTCGCCCTTCAGGTCAACGCGCTCCAGAGCGGTAAGAGCTGTGGATCGTTCAGCGGCTGCGCGCGTCTGGTTCTGAAGCATTTCATCGAGCACCGGCGCCAGCGCCGGTCGGTCGAGCCGCTCAAGCGCAGCGCCGGCCTCGTAGCGCGCCACCATGGAGACCAGGTGATGTTGATCCGGCGCGCAGCGCAGAGCGTCCAGCGTCAGCGCGTAGCGCCGTTCAGGCGTGACCCGCTCACCGAGAAAGCCATGTATGAGGCGCGCATAGTCTGCCATCGCTTCAGGGGTCTCAAGCACGCGCGGCTCGCTGCGTGCTGCGAGCGCATCGCGTTCCTCGCCTTCATAGAAGGGTATGCCGGCCAGCACCGCGCGTCGGACCGGGCTGTCGGTGCGCGAGGCCAGCTCAAGCGCGACGAGCGCGCCGGTGTGGAAGCCGGCGATGTGGAAAATTGCGGCGCCGAAACACGCCTCCGCCGCCTCCGCCATGGCGTCAGCGACAGCTTCGACCGTCTCGTCCGGACCTGCATCGCGGCTCTGCCCGCAACCGGGCAGGTCGAGCATGAGCACGGTGCGGTCATTTCCAAGCCGTTCGGCCACCGGCAGCATGTGCGCGCCGGAAAAGGGCAGCATGTGAAGCATGACGAGCGGCGTACGCGCGCCATTGCCGATCCGGCGCGCGTGCAGACGGCCGTGGCTGGTTTCTACAAAGGCGCGACCGGGCGGTGCAGGTTCGGGATCCGGCGCGCGGCAGGACCCCAGCACTGAAGCGCCCGCCCATACAGGAAAGGCGAGCGCGGCGCGCCGGTTGATCGTGCTCACCGCCGGGCGCCCCGGCCTATTTCATCGTCGGGATGACGAAGGCCTGATCTTCCACCTCGCCGGAAGGCCAGCGGCTGGTCACCGTCTTGATCTTGGTGAAGAAACGCACCCCTTCCGGCCCGTGCTGGTTGGCGTCGCCGAAGGCGGAGCGCTTCCAGCCGCCGAAAGTGTGATAGGCGACCGGCACCGGGATCGGCACATTGATGCCGACCATGCCGACATTGACCTTGGAGGCGAACTCACGCGCGGCGAGTCCGTTGCGGGTGAAGATCGCCACGCCATTTCCGTACTGGTGTTCGCTCGGCAGGCGGGCGGCGTCTTCCAGATCCTTCGCGCGCACGATCTGAAGCACCGGCCCGAAGATTTCTTCCTGATAGGTCTTCATCTGAGGCGTGACCCGATCGAACAGGCTGGGCCCGATGAAGAAGCCGTTCTCATGGCCCTGCAGGGTGAAGTCGCGACCGTCCACCAGGAGCTCCGCGCCTTCGTCCACACCCATCTGGATATAAGTCTCCACCTTCGCCTTGTGGGCGGCGGAGACGACTGGACCGTATATCGCTTCGGGATCGGTCGAGGCGCCGGGCCTCAGCTTCTCGATCTCAGGGATGAGGCGTTCGATGAGCTTGTCGGCGGTGTCCTCGCCCACCGGGACCGCGACCGGCAGCGCCATGCAGCGCTCGCCGGCCGAGCCGAAGGCGGATCCCACCAGATCGTTGACGACCTGATCCATGTCCGCATCCGGCAGGATCACGCCATGGTTCTTCGCCCCGCCCATGGCCTGGACGCGCTTGCCGTTCGCTGCGCCGGTCACATAGACGTATTGGGCGATGTCCGAAGAGCCGACAAAGCTCACCGCCTTGATGTCCGGATGGGTGAGGATGGCGTCCACGGCGGCCTTGTCGCCATGAACCACGTTCAGAACGCCGTCCGGCAGGCCGGCCTCGCTCATCAGTTCGGCCAGGCGCATCGGCACGCTGGGGTCTTTTTCCGACGGTTTCAGGATGAAAGCGTTGCCGCAGGCGATCGCCACGCCGAACATCCACATCGGGATCATGGCCGGGAAGTTGAACGGGGTGATGCCGGCGACCACGCCGAGCGGCTGGCGCATGGAATAGACGTCAATGCCCGGCCCGGCGCCTTCTGTGTACTCGCCCTTGAGCAGGTGCGGCACGCCGCAGGCGAACTCGATCACGTCCAGCCCGCGCTGGATATCGCCCTTGGCGTCGGCGATGACCTTGCCGTGCTCCACCGACAGAAGCCGCGCCAGCTCATCCATGTTCTCTTCAACGAGCTGCTTGAACTTGAACATGACGCGCGCACGGCGCTGTGGGTTGGTCGCCGCCCACCCGATCTGCGCGTTGACGGCGATCTCAACGGCGCGGGCGACCTCGCCGGCTTCAGCCAGCGCGACGCGGGCCTGAACCTCGCCGGTGTTCGGGTCGAAGACATCGCCGAAGCGTTCTGAAGCGCCGGGCGCGGTCTGACCGTTGATAAAGTGCGGGATGTTGCGGACAGGGGCGTTCATGGCGGGGATCCTCCTTGGCGGCGGCGGCGCTTGAAACAGGCGCGCCGGTTTGGCCGGAGCCATAGCGCCCCCCATGCCGGTCTGTCGAGGCCGGGCGGCTGAGCGGGTGCGTCTAACGACCCCGGCGCAGGCTCACCGCCTGACCGTCCGGGCCCGTCCCGCGCCAGCCGCTTTCAGCGGTTTCGCCGGCCCAGACCGGCTGTCCGGCAAGGTCGAACAGGCTGAGATGCTCAACCCCCGCCTCATCGCGCTCCAGCCGCCAGAGCGCCGCCTCGCGCAATGCGAGCGAACAACCCGGCCGGGCGTAGGCGAGGCCTGACACCGCATCGGGGGTCACCAGAGAGCCCGGCGCGGTACGCCCCGGCTCGCCCAGGACCAGCTGGCATTGACCGGTCGCCGCTTCGGCGACATAGCGCCCGGCGGGCTCTGAAAAGACTGCGGACTGAAGCGAAAGCGCGACTAAGGTGATGAACACGGGCAGGCCTTTCCAAGCTTACGCCTTGGCTGTCTCTTTACCACCGCCCGGCTCTTTCGCGTATTTCAGCGTGAGCGGGATATTCGCTGCGGCGAAGAGGAAGAAGATCGGGTAGACGCCCCAGAAGCGGAAATTCACCCAGAAGCTCTCGGTGATTGTAAAGCCTTCGAACCAGCGCATGGCCGGATCCACCGTGGTGTCGGTGATATGGCGCCACAGCACCTCGTTCATGAAGGCCAGCGCCAGGAAGAACAGCGCCCAGCGTATCGCCAGCATTGTCCAGGCCCGTTCCGGCATCTCGAAGATGGAGCCGAACAGCGCCTTCCAGACATTGAAGCCGAAGGCGAAGGAAAACAGGATGGCGAAGCCGAATATCAGATTGATCAGGGTCGGCTTGATGTAGACGAAGATGGGATCCTGAAGATAGAGCGTCATGCCGCCGAACAGGGTGACGATAACGAAGGTCACCGCCAGCATGGGCGGGAAGCGCTTCTGGACGATCAGCGAATAGGCCACCGCCAGCGCCACGGACGCCATGAACAGACCGGTCGCCCAGTAGATCGCCTGATCTTCGGCCATGCGCCGGGCGACATTGTAGCTGACCATGAAGACCGCAGCTGGGCCGATATCGACCAGCAGTTTGGAGCCCTGGCCGAGCGTCCTGGCGTTCTGCGATTTCTCGCCGGGGGCGGCTTCCGCGCGGGCCTGTTCGGTGTCGCTCATCGTGTGTCTCGCCATCCTCGTGTTCAGCGCGATTTATCCTGCTTGCAGTAATACGAGCCCGAAGGCCAGACAGATCGCCAGAATAATGCGTCGCGCCCCGAAAGGCTCTTTCAGCACGAGGGCGGCGAGTATCGCTCCGAACACGACAGAGGTTTCGCGCAGCGCCGCCATCGGCGCCACGGCGGCTTCAGACAGGGCGTAGAGCGCAAAGGCGTAGGAGCCCGCGCCGAGCACCGCGGCGATGACCGCAACCCGCATCTGCCGACGCGCCACGCTGATCCATCGCCCCTTGCGCCGGGCGAGGGCGACCAGATTGATCGGGACGGCGTTCAAGACAAGAAACCAGGCGAGATAGTAGATCGCATTGCCCGCCGCCCGCGCCCCGGAGGCGTCATTGACCGAGTAAAGCGCGGTCATCGCCCCGGCTATGAGAGCGAAGGCGAGCGCGGCGGCCTTGGGCGCGCCGCCTTTTTCCGGCCAGCCGAAGGCGATCACGGCGGCCGATACGATCGCCAGGCCTATCCCGTCCGCCGGCGAAAGCGGCTCGCCGAGAAAGAAGAGCGCCGCAATTCCGGCAAGCGCGGGCGCGGAGCCGCGCATCACCGGATAGACCAGGCTCATATCGCCACGCTCGAAAGCCGCGATCATGGTCATCTGGAAGGTGAAGTGGATCACCGCCCCCATCATCAGGAAGCGCCACACTTCCCACTCCGGCAGAGGGTTCATGACGATGACGGGCAGCATCAGAACCGCGGCGACGATCTGCATCAGCGCGCGGAACATGAGCTTGTCGCCGGCCTGCTTGGTCAGAAGCCCCATGACCGAATGCAGCATCGCCGAGGCGATCATGGCGAGGGCGGGCAGTAGAATGGCTGAGCTCATGGGGCGGGTTTAGGCCCGGCAGAGACGCAAGTCACTTGCGCGCCTGCTATCCGAAGCCCAGATCGTCGCCCGACCTAAAATGGCGATTACGTGGTGGCAGGCGCTAACCGCAGCCAGGCCGCGCCTTTGCTGCTCGGAGCTTTGGGTTCGGGTCCGGCGTAACAGGTCCCGGCTCGCTTCGCGGCCTTCGAGGACATCGAGCAGAGACGGCGTCAGCCGGCGTTCAGCGCGTAACCGGCTGAGCGCACTGTGCGGATGGGGTCGGGGCGGCCGGCCTTGTTCAGCGCCTTGCGCAGACGACCGATATGCACATCCACCGTGCGCGCCTCCACATAGACGTCCGAGCCCCAGACCGCGTCGAGCAATTGCTCGCGGGAAAAGACCCGGCCGGGGTGCTGTATCAGATAGTCGAGCAGGCGGAACTCGGTCGGGCCGAGATGGATTTCCTCTTCCGCGCGCACGACGCGGTGGGCGACGCGGTCGATGACGATATCGCCGCACGTCACCGTGTCTTCGGCCAGGCCCGGACGGATGCGGCGCAGCACGGCGCGTACGCGGGCGAACATCTCCTTCATCAGGAAGGGTTTGACGATGTAGTCGTCCGCCCCGGTGTCGAGCCCGCGAATGCGGTCGGCTTCTTCGCCGCGCGCGGTCAACATGATGATGGGCAGGTTGCGGCTTTCCTGGCGACCGCGGAGGCGCCGGCAGACTTCAATGCCGGAGATTTTCGGCAGCATCCAGTCCAGAAGCACGATGTCCGGCCGACTCTCCTCGACCATCATCAGGGCTTCTTCTCCATCAGAGGCGACGGAAACCTGAAAGCCGTCCTTCTTCAGGTTATAGTGCAGAAGCTCTGCAAGCGCGTCTTCGTCTTCAACGACCAGAACATGAGGCTGCATGGTCGGGGTCCCCCGGATCAGCTGGTCTCTATGGCGCCGCCGCGGGGACGATCCCGCGTCAGTTCAACGCCCGTGACCAGGTAGTGAATGACTTCGGCGATGTTGGTGGTGTGATCGCCGATCCGCTCAAGGTTCTTCGCAACGAAAAGCAGGTGCGCGCCCGGACCGATCAGGTCGCGGTCTTCCGTCATGGTGTTGATCAGTTCACGGAAGAGGGCGTTGTAATGCTCGTCGACATCGTCATCACGCTCCCAGACGGAGACAGCGTTGGACGTCTCGCCTGAGATATAGGCGTCGAGCACCTGATGCAGATTGCCCTGGACGAGCCGGCCCATACGCTCCACCGAGGAGATCAGGGCCATCGGCTCCAGCGCCGCGATTTCATTGGTGCGCCGCGCGATATTCTTGGCCAGGTCGCCGACCCGCTCCAGATCGGCGGTGATCTTCAACGCCGCGATGGTCGCGCGAAGGTCCGCCGCCATGGGCTGACGCAGCGCGAACAGGCGGATTACCTGGCGCTCAATATCGCGCTGCATCTGGTCGACGCGCCGATCGCGTTCAACCACCTCGTCAGCCAGTCCCGGATCGCGCGTGGTGATCGCGTCAAGACTGTCAGACACCAGGCTCTCGGCCAGGCCGCCCATGCTCGCCACATCCGCGCCGAGCTGTTCGAGCTCCTCAGAGAAAGCTTTGACCGTATGCTGAGATTTCAGCGTCGGTGCCATTGAAGGTTCGCCTTTCAAGCCGCATTCGGGCGGCGCTGGGGAATACAGCTCAACCGAAGCGACCGGTGATGTAATCCTGGGTGCGCTGGTCGCGCGGATTGGTGAAAATCTCTTCGGTCGGCCCGTATTCCACAAGCTTTCCAAGATGGAAGAAGGCGGTCATCTGGGAGACCCGGGCGGCTTGCGCCATGGAGTGGGTCACCATGATGATGGCGTAGTTCTCGCGCAGCTCGTCGATCAGCTCCTCGATGCGCGCGGTGGCGATCGGGTCGAGCGCGGAACACGGCTCGTCCATCAGAATCACTTCCGGATTGACCGCGATGGCGCGTGCAATGGTCAGGCGCTGTTGCTGGCCTCCGGACAGCGAAGTGCCCGGTTGGGCAAGCCGATCGGCGACCTCGTCCCAGAGGCCGGCCTTCTCCAGGCTGGTGCGCACGATCTCGTCGAGCTCATCAGGCGTGGCGGCGAGCCCGTGAATGCGCGGCCCGTAGGCGACATTCTCATAGATCGATTTGGGAAAGGGGTTGGGTTTCTGGAACACCATGCCGACACGGGCCCGCAGCAGGACCGGATCGACGGAGCGATCATTGACCTCTTCACCATCAATCGTCACCGAGCCGGCCACCCGGGCGGTGTCGATCGTGTCATTCATCCGGTTGATGCAGCGAAGATAGGTAGACTTTCCGCACCCGGACGGTCCGATCAGCGAGGTCACTGCGCGATCGGGAATATCAGCGGTCACGTCGATGATGGCGTGCTTGTCGCCATACAGCACATTCACTGCGCGTGTCGCGACCTTGATCGCGCCATCCTGCGATACCGGATGGTAAACCGTCTTCTCGGCATGCTGGGTCTCTAGCGTATCGACCACGTCACCATCTCCTCTCAAAGCGGCGGCGCAGATAGATCGCGACCGCATTGAAGCTCAGCATCATAGCAAGAAGGACCAGAATCGCCGCGGCTGTTCGCGCTTCGAAGGCGCGTTCGGCCCCGCTGGACCACAGAAAAATCTGCACGGGCATCACAGTCGCCGCATCGGTAAACCCGCCAAATCCGAGCGCTGGGGCGTCGGCGATGAAGGCCACCATGCCGATCATGAGAAGCGGCGCGGTCTCTCCAAGGGCCTGAGCCAGTCCGATAATCGAGCCGGTCAGAATGCCGGGCATGGCCATGGGCAGCACATGGTGGAAGACCGCCTGGGTGTGGCTGGCGCCAACGCCGAGCGCGGCTTCGCGGATTGAGGGCGGCACGGCGCGCAGGGCGGCCCGCGAGGAGATGATCACCGTCGGCAAGGTCATCAGAGCCAGCACCATACCGCCGGTCAGCGGGGCTGATCGGGGCATGCCGAACAGGTTGATGAACACCGCAAGCCCCAGAAGCCCGAACACGATGGAGGGCACGGCGGCCAGATTATTGATGTTGACCTCAATGAGATCGGTCAAGCGGTTCTTCGGCGCGTATTCTTCCAGATAGATCGCTGTGCCCACGCCCACCGGTACGGCCAGCAGCATGGTGATGACCATGGTCAGCACTGAGCCGATAATGGCGCCCAGCACGCCGGCGAGTTCCGGTTCGCGGCTATCGGCGCGAGTGAACAGGATCGTGTTGAAGCCGTTCTCCACAAGGCCGCGGTCGGAGAGCGCACGCGCCCAGGCGATCTGGCGATCGGAGATGAGGCGTGCGGTCGGCGGCGTGAGCACTGTCCAGAGCCGCCAGTCGGAAACCGCGCCGGCGCTGACTTCGCCGATCAGGCGCTGTGCGCTGGCGCTGGCGCCGTCCGCACCAATCCCGGTGAGGCGATATACGCCGTCGCCGACCTGCACCAGCACGCTTTTCGTGGTCGGGCCAAGCTGAAGCGCTTGATCGGGCTGGGCTTGTATCCGAAGGCGCTGGAGCTGCGCGTCCAGACGCTCAGCCGTAGCGCTCGCTGCGCGCCGGGCGTCCTCATCGCGCGCGGCTTCGGCGCGTTCGACCGCGTCGTCGCGCCGGCGTTCCAGCCCGGCGGCTTCGACGCTAAGCGCCTGGCGGGTCTCCACCAGGATTTCAGCGAAGACCGGCGTGTCGCTGACCAGCCGCCAGCGATCTGTGTCCTCGGCGCTGATCGCGATCGGCGCGAGGCCGGGCTGGATGCGCTCGCGTACGGTGACGCCCTTTAGATAGAGGTCCGCATCGTCAGAGATCGGGAAGGTGAATTCGACCCGACCGCCCACAAGTTCCGGCGCGCTGGCGACGCGGTTTAACAGACGCGCCGCGTTCACGCCGGAATACAGCCCGAACAGTTCGCGCAGCTCAGCGCGTTCGGCGACGGTGGGAAACTGCTCGCGCAGCGCGTTCTGGATCAGCGTGTTATAGCTGCCGCGCCGCAGCGAGGCTTCGCTGAGATCGCCCCGCGGATCGGCCAGCTCTGCGGTGATCTCAACCGGCAAGGTCAGCTTGTGCTGGGTGATGGCCGGCGCTGATTGAATCGCGATCGAGCCCAGCAACAGCACCAGGAACAGCCCCGCCGCCGCCAGCGCCGCCACGCCATAGGCCTGGAAGCGCCGCTCGGCGCGGTGCCGGCGCGCCAGACGTCGGCGCACCGCTTGGCGTATGTCCCGCTGAGGCTCAGTCATATTTTTCCCGGTAGCGGCGCACCACGTGCAGGGCGAGCACGTTCAGACACAGGGTCATGACGAACAGCACCAGGCCCAGCGCGAAGGCGGACAGTGTTTTTGGGCTGTCAAACTCCTGGTCGCCCGTCAGCAGCATGACGATCTGAACGGTGATGGTGGTGACCGATTCCAGCGGGTTCGCAGTCAGGTTCGCGCCCTGGCCGGCGGCCATCACCACGATCATGGTCTCACCCACCGCACGCGAAACCGCCAGCAGAACCGCGCCGACAATGCCGGGCAGGGCGGCGGGCATCACCACCAGCCGGACGGTCTCCGACTTGGTCGCGCCCATCGCGTAGGACCCGTCGCGCAGCGATTGCGGCACGGCGTTGATGACATCATCAGATAACGAGGAAACGAAGGGGATGATCATCACCCCCATGACCAGGCCGGCGGCGAGGGCGGACTGGGTGACCGCGTCCTCATAGCCTAAGAAGAGCGCGAAATCGCGCAGGAAGGGCCCAACGGTCAGCAGGGCGAAGAAGCCGTAAACAACGGTGGGGATGCCGGCGAGCACCTCCAGCGCCGGCTTCGCCCAGGCGCGTGTGGTCGGACCGGCGTATTCCGACAGGAAGATCGCCGCGAACAGCCCGACCGGAACCGCGACAAACATGGCGATGACCATGATCAGCGCGGTGCCGGCGAAGAGCGGGACCGCGCCGAAAGCGCCGGTCTGGCCGATCTGGTCGGCGCGAATGCCGATCTGCGGGCTCCACTGGGTTCCGAACAGGAACTCGTGCACGCGCCAGTCGATGGAGGCGAAGAAGCGCCCGCTTTCAAACAGGAGCGAGCCGACAATGCCGATCGTGGTGAGAATGGCGATGATGCTGCAGATCAGCAGTGCGACGGAGACGACGCGCTCCACCCGATTGCGCGCCCTGAAGCGGGCATGGATGCGGCCGCGCGTCAGGGTCAGCGCCAGCACCGCGCCGGCCAGAGCCAGAGCTGCGATGCTGAAGCGGAAAATATTCTGATAGCCGGGAAGCAGCTGTGCGGTTGCGCGAATCTGCGGCGTGTCGCGACTGGGCAGGCCTTCGCCGAATGCGAAGGCGCGTGCATCGGATATGAAGAGCTCGCGTCGTTCCGCAGGAAGGGTGAAATACTCAAATCCGGCGAGCGCGCGCGCATCCGCGCTTTGACCCTGGGGTCCGGCGACGAGCGCGGCGGCCAGTTCGGCGCGGCGCGCTGCGGCCTCGGCGGTGGCGTCATTTCGAGCGCGCAGGGCTTCGGTGAGCCGGCCGCTGAACGCTTCGCTGCCGGCCCGGTCGCTGTCTTCGCGCGCTGCGGCGAGCGCAGCGCGCACTGTCACGATCTCACCTTCGGCTTCGCGTGTCTGTAGCGCCAGAGCGATCAGCCGGTCATCGCTGGTCAGTGCCTGCTCATAGCTGGCGCGGAGCGGCGCGGAGGCGCGCTCCAGCTCGCCCAGCGCCAGCATATTGGTCAGGCTCGACCCCAGAACCCCGTAGAGCGCGATCAGGATCAACGCCGGCGCGCCGGTCCAAAGCGCAATGTAGTAGCCGTGATAATTCGGCAGTGAATGCAGCCGCTCGCGCGCGCCGTCCTGTCCGCTTCGCGCAGCCGCAAGCGCGCGGCGGCGACCGATCAGAAAACCGATCGCCGTCAACACCAGAAGCGCCAGCGCTGTGTAAAGCGAAACCTGCATGCACTGTCCCTGAAGCTGCGCCGGCCGGCTTTTCGCCGGCCCGGATGCGCAGGCTGTCCGCCTTTTAGGCGAGCGCGCACAATGACGAGGGTCGATCAACGCAATATGACGAAGGTGCAACGTTTTTGTGACAACGCGCTTGGCCTTGTCATTCAATCACTTCGCGCTGCTTTATTCATTCTGCGGCGGTGTCGGTGGGGCCGCTGGCCGGGCCGGATGTGCGGATTGGCGACTCATCGGCGGTCTCGTCCGGTCTGGCCGCTTCGACCTCCACGCTTGGGCGGCGTGCGGCGAGGTCCTTTTCGAGCGGGAAGAAGACCGTGAACTGCGAGCCCTCTCCAGGGGCGCTTTCCACGCAGAACCCGCCGCGATGGCGCGCGACGATATGCTTGACGATGGCCAGGCCCAGCCCGGTCCCGGCGGTCGGGCTGCTCTTCTGGCCGTCAACTCGGAAGAAGCGTTCGGCCAGGCGCGGCAGGTAGCGTCGCTCTACGCCGATGCCGTGGTCGCGCACCCGCACAGCGCCATATCGCATGCCGGGGTCGAAGGCCGGCGCGGCCAGCGTGATGCGCGCGGCCTCCGGGTGCAGGCGCTCGGCGGGATGCTCGGCGGCGTCGCGCGAGAGCTCATGGTGGACCGAGATCGTTACAGCCCCGCCGTCCTTGGAATACTTGACTGCGTTCTCGACCAGATTCTCCAGCACCTCGAAGAGCTGGTCGCCATCGCCGCCGACGACGGGCGCGGTCTCGCTGTTTTCCAGCATGACGGCAATGTCGCGCGAAGCGGTGACCGGGGTGAGGGCGCGCACTACATCGCTGGCCAGGGAAGACAGGTCGGTGGAGCCGGACGGGGGCATATGCTCATTCATTTCAACCCGGCTGAGCGAGAGCAGATCATCGATCAAACGGCGCATGCGCTCGGTCTGATCATGCATGATCGACAGGAAGCGCGCCTGGGCTTCAGCATCCTCGCGCGCTGGGCCCTGCAAAGTTTCGATAAAGCCCGACAGGGAAGCCAGCGGCGTGCGCAGCTCGTGGCTGGCGTTGGCCAGGAAGTCGGCCCGCATGCGTTCAGCGCGCTTGGATGAGGTGTCGTCCGCCAGCACCACCATCGCGCGCCAGGGCATCGCCTCATCATGGGAGAAGCGGATCGGTTTGATAAAGGCGCGAACGTGGCTCTCCAGCGGCGCCAGTGTCGCGTACTCCACTGTGGCGCCCTCCTCGCCGCGCAGGCAGCCGCTCACCGCTTCCAGCACGCGCGGCTGGCGCAAAGAGTTTGACAAGGGCCCGCCTTCGCCGCCCAGTCCTAGGAACGCGCGTGCAGCCGGGTTGGCCTGCTCAATGCGCCCGCCAGGGCCGATCATCAGAACCGGCGTCGGCAGCCGGTCCAGCATGAGCTGCGCGGTGGCGTCTTGGGTCTGGGGGGGGCTCTGTGTTTCGCTGGGCGGGCTCAGCCCTTCGATCGGCTCAAGGGCGGACAGCGCCGTCAGATAATACACGAAAGCCAGGGCGCTGAGCGCCGCGACGGCGCCCAGGAACGGCCAGACCTCCAGCGCTCCGGCAGCCGTCAGCACGCCGAACACGACCGCGCCCAGGCCGGCGGTGATCGCAACGTCGCGCCGGCGCGGCCGGGTCTCCGCCGGGGCCGGGTTCGCGCCTGTATCGCGCGCAGGGGTGGGTCTTGGCTGCGCCATCTCTATTTCTCTAACACGTCACCATGACAGTCCGCATGCATCCAAACGTGCTCGTCGTGGAATCATTACAAGACCCTTCTCGCAAGATGAATATTTCGTAATTCGAGATATTTTTATCGATTTTCGAGAAATATTTGTTGACTTACAGAAAGTGTTTTGTAGGTTCGCGATCAACACAACGCCGCCAGGGAGAGAATTCTTGCTCCGCCGATTGCTCTTGATATCCACTATTTCGGTCACTTTGACCGCCTGCGCCGGCGTGACTCCTCTGGCTGAAGCCCCGCGCCTTGATTCGCCTGACGCCTTCGCCGCTGCGGCGCAGCTGGACGCCGGCCAGCCGGTTGGCGATTGGGTGGCTGCGCTCGGCGATTCAGGCCTTGAGGCGCTGGTCGATGAAGCCATGCGCCGCAATCCCGATGTGATGGTCGCGATCGCCACCCTGGAGGCCGCCGAGGCCGGCGCCCGCTCGGCCAATGCCGGGCGCTTGCCCACGGCGGGCGCCTCTGCCGGCGCCAGCGAGACCAACCGCGAATCCGGTTCGACAACCGGTTTCAGTCTTGGCGCGGATATCAGCTGGCAGGCCGATGTCTGGGGCCGCCTGTCCGATGCGGCGCGCGCCGGCGCGTTCTCACGCGAAGCCGCCGAGGCCGATCTGTACGGCGCGCGGCTCTCGGTCGCCGGCGCGGTTGCACGCGGCTGGTTCGCTGTGATTGAGGCGCGTCACCAGACCGAGCTGGCGGAACGCGATGTCACCGCGCGCGAGGATCAGCTTGAAATCGTCGAGCGCCGTTTCCAGCGCGGCGTCTCACGCTCTTCGGATGTGCGCACGGCGCGCTCTGCTCTGGCGACCTCGCGCGCGGCTCTGGCCGGGCGGGTTCGCACCGAGGCGGCCGCGCGGCGCAGTCTTGAAATTCTCGCCGGGCGCTATCCGGCGGCTCAGCTGGAGGCGGGCGCTGATCTGCCCGATCTCGGCCCGGCTCCCGCGCTTCTGGCGCCCGGGCCGCTGCTTGAACGTCGCCCGGACGTGGCCGCTGCGGAATTGCGGCTGACCGCCGCCGGCTTCTCAGCCGAAGCCGCGCGCAAGGCGCTTTATCCCAGTCTCAGCCTGAGCGCAGACATCAGCTCCAGCGCTGGCGATCTCGGTGATCTGCTGGATGGCGATGCGCTGGTTGAAACCGTTTCGGCGTCCCTCCTCGCCCCCCTCTTTCAGGGTGGACGCCTGCGAGCCGAACGTGATCGCGCAGCCGCCGAGGCGCGCGCTCAGGCCGGCCGCTATATTCGCACCGTGCTCGCCGCCTGGCGTGAGACCGAAGACGCGATCTTCGCCGAGCAGGAAGTTGAAGAACGTGTCGCCCAGCTGGCCGTGGCGCGCGAGGAGGCCGCAGCCGCCCTGCAGCTGGTCGAGCGCCAATACGCCAGCGGCGTGGCGACGATTTTCGAGCTGATCGACGCCCAGACGCGCCTGATCAGCGCGGAAGGTTCTCTCATCACCGCCCGGACCGACCGGGCTGACAGCCGGGTCGCGCTGCATCTGGCGCTCGCCGGGGACTTCAATGCTGGCGGCGGCCTGACCGCTCACCCGGCGCAATAAAGCATCTAAAACGCCCGTCAGAGGCATCCAATAACGAGACGATAAAGAGGTTGGTCATGAGTAAAACATCCGGTCGCTTGATTCTTCTGGGCATACCAATCGGTCTGGTTCTGCTGATCGTGGCGGTATTGACCCTGGTCATCGTCACCACGCCTCAGCCGGAGCAGGCGGAGATTCAGGTGCGCCCCGCCGCCGTCTTCGTCGCCGAAGCGCAGCCCTCCTCGGTGCAGCTGTCCGTCAGCACTCAGGGCGAGGTTCGCCCGCTGCGCGAGATTGATCTGACCGCCCAAGTCTCCGGACGCGTCGTTTACGTCCACCCGGCCTTTGTTGAGGGCGGTTTCTTTGAAGCCGGCCAGACGCTGGTCCGTCTTGAGGATGCCGATTACCGCCTGGCGGTGACGCGCGCCGAAGCACTTGTCGCCCAGCGTCGCCAGCAGCTGATCCGCGAAGAGGCTGAAGCGGAACTCGCCCGTGAAGAGTGGGAGGCGCTGGGTGATGGTGAAGCGTCCGCGCTGACCCTGCGCCAACCCCAGATGGCCGAAGCCCAAGCGCAGCTCGCCGCCGCTCAGGCCGGCCTGGAAGAGGCGCGCCTTCATCTCAGCCGCACCCGCATCTCCGCCCCGTTCGACGGTCGCATCCGCGAAAAAATGGCCGATCTCGGCCAGTTCGTCGGCGCTGGCTCGCGTCTGGGCCGGGTTTTCTCCACAGATGTGGTTCAGGTCCGCCTGCCGCTGACCGATTCCCAGCTGGGGCTTCTTGGCATGCCGCTGGCGTTTGAGGCGGAGAGCATTGAGACCGCTCCGGCCGTGAGTCTGACAACCCGTGTGGCTGGCGAGCCTCGCGCGTGGAGTGGTCATGTCGTACGCACCGACAGCGCCATTGATCCGCAGACGCGCACCCTGTTCGCCATTGTCGAGGTTGAGGATCCCTATGGCGCCGCCGCCGACATCGCCGGCGCGCCGCTGGCCGTGGGTCTGTTCGTCGAGGCGCGCGTTGATGGCCGCCAGCTGGATCAGGCCTTCGCCCTGCCGCGCAGCGCCTTGCGCGGGTCCAATCAGGTCTTTGTGGTGGAAGATGACGATACGCTGTCCATCCGTTCGGTACACGTGGTCGATTCCACCTCTGAACGGGTCGTGGTGTCCTCCGGAGTCAGCGCCGGCGAATGGGTCATCACCTCGCCGTTGCGTGCGCCGGCGAACGGGATGGCCGTTCGACCGCTTGGCGCCGATGGCGAGCCGTTGCGCCCGCCGGTTGAACCGGTTGAAGACGACGCTGAAGAAATCCGCGAATCGAACGCCTCCGCGCTGGCGCGTGCGGGCCGCTAGGACCTTGCGTCCTCGCGTTTGAAAGGAGCTCCGTCATGGTGCAACGTCCTGAAGAAAGCCAACATCGCGGCATTCTGGCCTGGTGGGCCCAGAACGGGGTCGCAGCCAACTTGTTGATGATCATCGCCCTGATCGGGGGGCTCATCGGCTTCTTCTCCATGCAGAGGGAGAATAACCCGGCCGCCGTCTTTCCCGGCGCTTCGGTGAGCGTGGCCTGGCCGGGCGCCTCGCCGCAGGACATTGAAGAACAGATCGTCGTGCGCATCGAAGAAGCGCTGTCCGATCTGGACGGTGTGGACGAGCTGACCGCCATGGCGCGCGAGGGCTCCGGCACCGTCTGGGTAAATGGGCTGCCCAGCCAGGATCCCGACGCCTTCATCGACGAGATCAAGATCCGGGTCGATTCCATCAATAATCTGCCGCCGGCCTCTTTCCGGCCCACGGTGCGGCGCTGGCAGAACTCCGATCAGGTCGCCGGTTTCGCCCTGCATGGCGATGTGCCGCGCCGTGATCTACAACGCCTGGCCCGTGAAATCCGCGACGAAATCTCTGCGACCGTACCGGAAGCAGCCATCGTGGAAATCAATGGCGTGCTCAGCGAAGAGGTGGCCATTGAGGTCTCCGAGGAAGCCATGCGCCGCTTCGGCGTGACCTTCTCCGACATCTCACAGGCTATACGCACCTCCTCGATCAACGCCTCGGCCGGTTCGGTGCGCACCGATCTGGGCGATGTGCGCATCACCTCGCGTCAGCTGGCCGACACCGCTGACGATTTCAACGACATTATCGTGCGCCAGACGCCTTCAGGCGGTATTGTACGCGTCAGCGATGTCGCCACCGTCATTGACGGGCTGTCGGACTTCAATCTGAACGCCACCTTCAACGGCGATCCGATGGTGATCATCGCAGTGCGCTCCACCGGCAATTCGGACATCATCACCGTGTCCAACGGGCTGAAGGCATACATGGCTCGCAAGAATCAGGAACTGCCGAACTCGGTGCAGCTCTCTGAATGGTGGGACGGGGCCGACCAGTTCAACTCCCAGCTTCTGGTGATCGGCAACTCGGCCCTGATCGGCATGATGCTGGTGCTGGCGGTGCTGATCCTGTTCCTGCGCCCGATCGTGGCTTTCTGGGTGACGGTGGGCATCGCAACGGCCTTCGCCGGCGCCTTCATGATCCTGCCCTTCCTGGGCGTAACGCTGAACTTCCTGTCGCTGTTCGCCTTCCTCATCGTGATCGGGGTCATCGTCGATGACGCCATCATTGTCGGGGAGAATATCCACGCCCGCGTGGAGCGCGGGGAGCAAGGCATCACCGCCGCCGTAGTGGGCGTCCAGATGGTCGCCAAGCCGGTTGTGTTCGCCGTGATCACCACGATGATGGCGTTCGGTCCGTGGATGCTTTTGAGTGGACCGGAGCGTCAGTTCACCAGCCAGATCTCGCTGGTCGTCATCGCGGCGCTGATCTTCTCACTGATTGAATCGCTCCTGATCCTTCCCGCCCACCTGTCGCACATCAAGCCGCAGAAGACCGATGGTTTCTTCGGTCCGTTCATCCGCTTCCAGGCCGCCATCGCCAACAGCCTGATGTGGTTTGCGCACACGGTGTACGCACCGGTGTTGGCGACGGCGGTCCGCTTTCGCTACTCCACGCTGATCACCTTCACCGGCATGTTCGCCCTGGCCATCGTGCTGATGGCGTCCGGTCGGGTGCCGTTCAGCTTCATGCCGCAGATCGAGAGCGATCTGATCCGGGTGAATATCCAGCTGGCCGAAGGCACGCCCTGGCAGCGCACGGAGGCCATCCGCGCGCGTCTGGACGCGGCTGAGCACGTCGTGGCTGAGGCCTATCTGGAGGAGTTCGACGGCGAGCAGATGATCATGTCGCGCTCCACGCTGGCCACGGATGGCTCGGTGCGCGCCTGGATCAATATCGCGCCGCCGGAATCTCGCCCTGGACGGATTCCCACCGCCGATATCGCCCAGCGCATTCGCGATGAGCTCGGGCCGATCCCGGATGCAGAGGAAATCCGGTTCGACGCCACGCTCAACGATAATGGGCCGGCGATCCAGTTCGCGATCAATCACCCTGATCTGGACGTGCTGCGGGCCGCCGCTGCGGAGCTGAAGGAACGCCTTCGCGGATATGAGACGGCCTATGACATCGTCGATAATCTGCAGGCTTCCGCCGACGAGCTGCGGCTGACCCTGCGCCCGGACGCTCAGGCGCTCGGCTTAACGCTGGCCGATGTCACCCGTCAGGTCGGCCAGGCCTTCTATGGCGAAGAAGTGCAGCGCCTGCCGCGTGATGGCGAAGACGTGCGCGTCATGGTCCGCTACCCGCGAGAGGCGCGAAACAGCCTGGATGCGATCAATAATCTGCGCATCCGCACCGTCGATGGTCGTGAAGTGCCGCTTGCGGCGGTGGCTGAGGCCGATTTTGCGCCGGGCATCGACCGAATCCGCCGGCGCGAGCGCCAGCGCACGGTCACGGTGAGCGCGGAATTGTCAGACCGTGATGCGGCCGGCGATATCCGACAGGATTTGCGCGAGAACTTCTTCCCGCAATGGGAAGAGCGTTATCCCGGCATCAGCACCGGCGCCATCGGCGAAGCTGAAGGTCAGGCTGAATTCATGGCTGAGATCCAGACGCTGCAGCTGATCATGCTGGGCCTGATGTATGTCCTCCTGGCGGTGGCCTTCCGCTCCTACGCCCAGCCCTTGCTGATCATGACGGCGATCCCGTTCGCCTTCGCCGGGGCCGTGTTCGGGCATTTGTTGCTGGGCGAGCCGATCGCGCTGTTCTCCTTCTTCGGGATCGGAGCGGCGGCGGGCATCGTCATCAATGACAATCTGGTGTTGGTCGACTTCATCAACCGGCTGAGGGAACGCGGGGTCGGCGCCATGCAGGCGCTTGTGGATGCCGGCGTGCAGCGCTTCCGGCCGATCCTTCTGACCACGGTGACGACCTTCCTGGGCGTTCTGCCGATGATCATGGAGCGGTCCACCGCAGCGCAATTCCTCAAACCCATGGTGATCGCGCTCGGGTTTGCGGTGATCTTCGCCCTGTTCCTGAGCCTGATCCTGGTGCCGGCGCTCTACGCCATCGGCGTGGACATCAAGCGCGGTGTGACCGGGCTTTGGACCGGGCAGAAAATCCCGGGCATCGGGTCAACCTATTCCGGTCATGAAAGCACCGGGGACGAGGCGATCGACGTCGCCAAGCCGCAGCCGGCTGAATAGGGCTGTACGTCACCGCGCGCGCGGACTCACGTCTGCGCTCGCTTATGTTTACGGTGCGGGCAAGGCAGCGGCCTCGCTCGCACCGTTGTGTAAAACAGGGGAGTAGACATGAAGAGATTTTTACTGTGCGGCGTCGCCGCGATTGCGCTGGCCGCCTGTGCGCCGGGCGCGGACACCTCAGCCCCGGCTGATGAGCACTCCGTCCAGACCGGAGAAGTTCACACCGCCGCCGCCGAGGCCGCCGCGCCGCGCTTCGGCACGTTCGGCTTTGATGTCGACGGCATGGACTCCAGCGTGCGTCCCGGCGCCGACTTCAACCAGTTCGCCAATGGCGGCTGGCTGTCGCAGACTGAAATCCCGTCCGATCGCTCGCGCTTCGGCATCTTCACCGTCCTGTCTCTGGAAAACGAAGAACGGGTGCAGACAATCATCGACGAGTCGGTGGAAGCCGGCGGCGAGGCCGGCTCCAACAGCCAGCTTGTCGGCGCGCTCTATTCCAGCTGGATGAATGCCGACGCCATTGAGGACGCCGGCCTTGAACCGGTTCAGCCCTTCCTGGCGGAAATCGCCGCGATCGAAACCCATGATGACGCTGCGGCGTTGTTCGCGACCGTGCATCATCAGTCGCCTTTCGGCTTCGCCGTCTGGGCTGATCCGGCCGATCCGAACTTCAACAAGCTGCGTCTCTTCCAGGGCGGTCTGGCGCTTCCCGAACGCAGCTACTATCTTGATGACAGCGAGCGCTTCGTCGCCTATCGCGACGCCTATCGCGATTACATCATCCGCATTCACGAGCTGGCCGGCCTTGAAAACGGTGAAGCCAATGCGGACGCCATCATCGCGTTTGAAACCGCCATCGCCGAGGTGCACTGGACCCGCGATCGCTCGCGTGAAGTGACCGAAACCTACAACGTGCTGACGGTGGAAGAGCTCGACGCGCTGGCGCCGGATATGAACATGCCTGAAGGCATGGCCTCGCTCGGCATTGATGTGCAGGACCTGATCGTCGTTCAGCCGTCCGCCATCGAGGGCACGAACGCAGCATTCGCCGCAGCCGATATCGACACGATCAAGGCTTATATGGCCTTCCACTTCATCTCCGATCGAGCGAGCTGGCTGCCGGCTGCTTTCGACGAAGCCAGCTTTGACTTCTTCAGCCGCACGCTGCGCGGCCAGGAAGAACAGCGCCCGCGCGATCGTCGCGGCGTGCAGCTGGTCGGCGGTGCGCTCGGTCACGCCATCGGGCAGATCTATGTCGACCGGCACTTCCCGCCGCGTTCGAAAGCGCTGATGGATGATCTGGTTGAACGGCTCACCGTGGCGTTCGAGGGCCGGCTGGAACAGCTGGAATGGATGGACCAGGAGACCCGCGATCAGGCGCTCGTGAAGCTGTCCACATTCGAGCCGCGCATCGGTTACCCGGAGATATGGGACGAGTTTGCCGGTCTTGAGCTGTCCGCCGACGCCTATTTCGCCAACCGTATCGCCATGTCGGAGTTCAGCTGGGCGGAAAGCCTGGAGGATCTGACCAGCGAGGTGGATCCGCGCGAGTGGAGCTGGCCGCCGCAAATCGTCAACGCCAGCTACAGTCCGTTGCAGAACCAGATCACCTTCCCGGCGGGCATTCTGCAGGCGCCCTTCTTTGATCCGAACGCTGATCCGGCGATGAATTTCGGTGCAATCGGCGGAGTGATCGGCCACGAGATCGGCCACGGCTTTGACGATCAGGGCCGTCGCTACGACTCTGAAGGCATGCTGCGCGACTGGTGGAGCGAAGAGACCAATTCGCGCTTCGTGGAGCGTTCTGACCGTCTGGTTGAGCAGTACAGCCAGTTCTGCCCGCTGGAAGGCCAGTGCGTGAACGGGCGCCTGGCCCTGGGTGAGAATATCGGCGATCTGGGCGGTCTGCAGATGGCCTATACGGCCTGGCGCGAATATGTCGACGAGCATTATGACGGCGAAGCGCCGGTCCTTGACGGCTTTACCGGCGATCAGCGCTTCTTCCTGGCCTGGGCTCAGGTCTGGCGCAATCTCTACCGCGAGGACGCGTTGAGCGCCCAGCTGGTGCGCGGGCCCCACTCGCCGCCGCAATTCCGCATCAATGGCGTCGTGCGCAATCTCGACGCCTGGTATGACGCCTTCGGCGTGGAGGAGGGCGATGCGCTCTACCTGCCGCCGGAAGAGCGCGTGCGCATCTGGTAAGGCGCTTACCCCGCCTGACCGGAAAAACCCGGCGTGTCCGCACGCCGGGTTTTTTGTGCCCCGCGCTGAAGCGTTCTGGACCTGCCGCCTCGCCGCCCAGGTCTCCTCCCTTTATGGAGGAGGGGTTAGTCGCGATCGGTTCGATGAGGGGAGCCGGCGTTGGATCAAGCCGACCAATTGCGTGACTTCAAAATCGCGCGCTCCACGGTTCAGGCCTGCCGCACGCCGGTTCGTCTGGCTGGATGACAGACGGGTGCGAAATGACTAGACAGGCGCGATGTCAGACAGGCCGGAGCATCGCGTCATGAGCACACAAACCCGTACATGTCAGGTTCTGGTCGTTGGCGGCGGTCCGGGCGGTTATCCGGCGGCGATCCGCGCAGGCCAGCTTGGGCTGGGGACGATCATCGTTGACAAGGACGGGCTGGGCGGCACCTGCCTCAATCGCGGCTGCATCCCCTCCAAGGCTTTCATTCACGCAGCTGCCAAGTTCGAGGAGATGCGTCACGCCGCTGAGACCTCTGAGATGGGCATAAGCCTGAGCGCGCCGCCCCAGCTGGACATGGCTGGGCTGACCGCGTGGAAGGATTCCATCGTCGGCAAGCTGACCAAGGGTGTGGGTCAATTGCTCAAGGCGGCCAGGGTGGAGACGATTGACGGCTGGGCGAGCTTTACCAACGCGAAGACCTGCCGGGTGGAGACAAGCGATGGCGAGACCATCGAGATCACGGCTGAGAACGTCATTCTCGCCACTGGCTCGCGCGAGACCGAATTGCCCTTCATGCCGTTCGGCGGCGATGTTGTGGGTTCCACCGGCGCACTGGAGCTGACCGAGCTTCCCGAAAAGCTGGTGGTCGTGGGCGCCGGCTATATCGGGCTGGAGCTCGGCATCGCGTTCAGAAAGCTCGGTTCACAGGTCACCGTAGTTGAGGCGGCCGACGCGGCGCTGCCCTTGTTCGACAAGGAGCTGACACGCCCGGTTTTGCAGTGGCTGAAGAAGAACAAGGTTGATCTGCGCCTGAATGCCCGGGCGAAGGGCGTGGTTAAGGAAGGCGGCCGGACGCATCTTGAGTACGAAGATGACAAGGGCGCAGTGCAGCGTCTGCCTGCCGACAAGATCCTCGTCGCTGTCGGGCGCCGGCCGCTGACCGAAGGCTGGGGGCTGGAGACGATGGGCCTTGAGATGGACGGGCCCTTCATCGCCATCGACGAGCGCTGCGCCACCGCGATGCGCGGGGTCTATGCGATCGGCGATCTCGTCGGCGAGCCGCTTCTGGCGCACAAGGCGACCGCCCAGGGCGAGGCGGTGGCCGAGATCATCGCCGGCCAGCGTCGCGTCTTCGATCCGGTCGCCATCGCCGCGGTCTGCTTCACCGAGCCGGAACTTGTGGGCGCCGGGCTGTCCCCGGATGAAGCCAGGGCCAAAGGTGAAGAGGTGATCACCGGCAAATTCCCGCTCGCCGCTTCAGGGCGCGCCCTGTCCATGGAAGGCGGCGCCGATGGCGGATTTGTCCGCATCACCGCGCGTAAATCCGACCATGTGATCCTGGGCATACACGCGGTCGGCAAGCATGTATCGGAGTTGTCCGGGGAATTCGCGCTGGCGCTGGAAATGGGCGCCCGCCTGGAAGACATCGCCGGTACGATCCATGTCCACCCCACCTTGACGGAATGCCTGGCCGAAAGCGCGCTCGCAGCCTTGGGTCACCCCATACATATCGCTGCGTAATCGCCCGCCGGTCATTGAGGGTGCGGGCCTTTCTTGAAGCGGCGCATCGGTTCGACTTGCTCAGGATGAAGAATGAAGGCGCCCCTGATCCTTGGGTGTGAGCTCTGGTGAGCGTCCGTAAGGACGCACGTCGCCAGCGCCGCGATTACACACCCGCAATTCGCTTTGCATCCGAACGTTCGGTCAGTTGGTGCGCTATGAGGGCGCCGAGCAGGTTCATGTTGGGCTTCGTGGGCTTTCCATCGCCCAGGCGAAGGATGTTTCTGTAGAAGAAGGACATGATCGCCAACCCGTTGGCCGCCTTGATCACATCATTGGGTGAAGCCGGCCCGAAATAGCCGGAACCGAGCGATAGACGGCTTTCCCAGGCCGGCAGCGCGTCGAGCTCGCCGTTTAATAACAGTGCAGGCGCGTCCGGCTGGACGCAGAGCGGGCGGCCAAGCCCGATCAGAGCGACCCCGCCCTCGATCGCCTCCTCCATCGCCGCGCAGGTTCTGAACCCGCCGGTGACCATGATCGGGGTCTGCGCCGAGCCGAGGATTTGTTCGGCATAGGCCATGAAATAGGCTTCGCGCGCCCGCGTGCTCTCGCGCGCGCCCTCTTCGAAGACCGGTTCCAGCCCGTCCATGCCCATCATGCGCGGCTGCTCGTAATTGCCGCCGGAGATTTCCAGGAAATCAAGACCTTCGGCGCCCAGCATCGCGATTACGGTCTGACAATCGGCGAAGCTGAAACCGCCTTTCTGGAAATCGGAGGAGTTCAGCTTCACCGCCAGCGCTTTGTAAGGGCCGATCGCTTCGCGAACGGCGCGGACGGTCGCGATGAGAAGCCGTGCACGGTTTTCCAGCGAGCCGCCCCACTCGTCCTCACGCTGATTGACCAGTGGATTGAGAAATTCGGAGATCAGATAGCCGTGGGCGGCGTGAATCTGCACCCCATCGAACCCGGCTTCGACACAGCTTTTCGCCGTGGCGGCGAAGCGGGTGATCACCTCGGCGATCTCTTCAGCCGCCAGCGCGCGCGGGGCGGCGAAGAGCCCGCCCGGCAGCTTCACCGCAACGGCGGACGGGCCGACCGGTTCGGCCGCAATCATTTTCGGCGATTGCCGGCCGGCATGAGACAGCTGAGCGATGACGAGCCCGCCGCCCGATTTGGCCGCCTCGGCGTAGCAGGCGAGCCCCTCCATCCCGGCGATGTCCTGTGGCCCGTCGACCACGATATTGGCGGGGCGCTCGCGATAGCGCGCGTCAATCATGATGTTTCCGGTCAACAGAATGCCTGGTCCGCCTTCAGCCCAACGCGCGTAGGCGCGGGCGATGCGCTCACCAGCCCGCCCGCCGGGCTCGGCCAGGCCCTCGGTCATCGCCGCCTTCACGAGACGGTTGGGTGCGGTCAGACCGCATGGCAAGCTAAAGGGCTGAGACAGCTGATTCACAAGCGGGCGCTCCATGCTGACTTATTTCCCAAGACGGTCCGGTTTCCGGATCCGGACCCGGATGGGTCGATCCCTCGCCCGTAAAGCCGGACGCATCGTGTTCCTGCCGGGCATTCCCCATCATGTCGCTCGAACGCGATTGGACAAGGGCGCAGAACGCAGTCCGCCAGCCTCCAGTGTCACGATCCGCGACGAGGCGTTCGCGGGCCTTCCCGCTCTGCGGTTTGAGCCCGATGCATCGCGTCCCGGCGCCCTGCTTTATCTGCATGGGGGCGGGTATATCGTCGGCTCGCGGCACAGCCATGGCCCGTTCGTTTCGCACCTTGCTAAGGCGTGGCGACTGAACGCGGTCTCACCGGATTATCGCCTGGCGCCTGAACACCCCTGCCCGGCCGGGCTGGAGGATGCGCTGGGGGCCTTCAGGGCGCTGCGCGCTGAAGCCGACGGTCCGGTCGTTCTGGCGGGAGACAGCGCCGGAGCCGGGCTGGCGCTCGCCACTTCCCTGGCGCTGCGTGAAGCCGGCGAGGTCGGGCCGGACGCGTTGGTGCTGTTTTCGCCGTGGGCGGATCTCACCATGTCGGGCGCTTCGGTGCGCGAGCGTGCTGCAGCCGATGTCATGCTGACCCCGGCGGGTCTGAGCGCCGCCGCAGAGCTCTATCGCGGCGACTTGCCGGCCGATGATCCGCGCGTCTCGCCCATCTTCGCCGATCTGAGCGGGCTGGGACCGGTCTTCATCCAGACCGGTGAGGACGAGATTCTGCTTGATGACACGCTTCGCCTTCATGAACGGTTTGAAGCCGCCGGCGTGGAGGTCACGACCGAGATATGGCGCGGAGTCTGGCATGATTTTCAGATGTTCGGGCCGATCGTTCCCGAAGCGCGCGCCGCCATCGGTGGGAGCGGTCAGTGGGTCTCCGCTCGGCTCGATGCGATGAAGGCGGAGCGGTCCTGACCCCGGAGCGCGCGGGCGAAACCGCTCGCCAGGCCCGACCAGTTATTCGTGATCACGCCGTCTTCGGTCTTGTACCAGCTTGGGCAATCGCCCGCCCAGACCGTGCCGGACAGATCACGCTGGAGCTTCGCATTCCAGGCTTCAAACGCTGAAGCCTCGACCTCCAGCGCACGCAAATCCTCGTGCAGAATGCGCTCGACCTGACGGGCGACGAAGCCGGCCTGCTGCTCGGTCATATAGATGATCGAGTTATGGCCCAGATTGGTGTTCGGCCCGTACAGGATGAACAGGTTGGGAAAGCCGGGAACAGCGACGCCCTTATAGGCGCTGGGAGAAGCGCCCCAGACGGTTTTCAGATCGCGGCCTTCACGTCCGGTCACGTCAAGCGTGGAGAGAAATTCGGTCGCCCTGAACCCGGTCGCAAGCACCAGCGCATCGACCGGTACGCGCTCGTCTGATCCGGTGATCACGGCGTTCGCTTCAATCAGCTTCACTCCGCCGTCATGCAAGCTGACATTGTCCCGCTGAAGCGTGTCGAACCAGTCATTGGACAACAGGATGCGCTTGCATCCTGGTGCATAGTCCGGCGTCAATCGGGTGCGCAAGGCCTCATCCTTCACCGCCGCCTTCAAACGCGCAGATAGCCGCCAGCGCGTAAAGGCGCTCGCCAGGCTGTTCTGACGGAAGGCCGCATAGCGCGCCTCATGGATGAGGAAGCTGCCGAGGCGATAAAGCCGCCGCCAGCCGGGAATGTGCCTGAACGCCCATTTCTCTATGCCGAGGAAGGCCCGGTCCGGCTTGGGGATCACCCAGTTGGGCGTGCGCTGGAAGACCTCCAGGCGCGCTGCGATCTTCGCGGTTGGCGGGACCATCTGGATCGCGCTGGCCGCACTGCCGATCACGCCGACGCGCTTGCCAGCCAGATCCACCTGCTCGTCCCAGCGCGCGGTGTGCATGACCGGGCCGGAGAACCGGTCGAGCCCCTCAATCGCTGGCGTATGCGGATCATTGAGCTGGCCCACCGCTGAGATCACGATGCGCGCCGACAGGCTGCGCCCATCGGCCAGCGTGACGGTCCAGCGTCCGGCGGCCTCGTCAAACTCCAGTCGGTCCGCCTGTGCGTTGTCCAGGCGGTCGTTGAGGCCAAGGCGTGCAGCCACGCCTTCGAAATAGCGACGGATCTCGTCATGGCCGGCGAATTTGCGCGACCAGTCCGGTTTCGGCGCGAAGGAGAAGGAATACAGATGGCTCGGAACATCGCAGCCGGCGCCGGGATAGCGATTATCGCGCCAGACCCCGCCAGCGCCGCCGGATTTATCCAGCACGATGTAATCGTTGACCCCGGCCCGGTTCAGCCTGTGGGCCATGGCCAGGCCCGACACGCCAGCGCCGATGACAAGGACGTCGACGCGCGCAGGCAGGCCGGCCTCAGCCATACATGTCGTCCACCAGAGCCTTATTGCGATCAATGACGACGTTGCGGCGCACCTTCAAGGTCGGGGTAAGTTCGCCATCCTCCACGCTCAGCGCTTTGGGCAGCACTCGGTATTTGCGGATATTCTCCACACGCGCGTGACGGGTGTTCACATCTTCAACCGCCGCTTCCAGCGCTGCGATGACCGCCGGGTGCTCGCGCGGTTCGCCTTCAACGCCTTCCCTGGCGACGAAGTCCGCCAGCGCGTCCTCGCTCAGCGTCAGAAGCGCGGTGAGATAGGGCCGCGCATCGCCGACCACGACCGCGTGCTCCACGAGCGGGGCGTTCATCAGATCGGTTTCAAGATTAGCCGGGGTGATGTTCTTGCCGCCGGAGGTGATGATGATGTCCTTGATCCGACCGGTGATGAAGACGAAGCCGTCCTCATCAATGCGAACGATATCGCCGGTGCGCATCCACCCATCGCGGGTGAAGGCGGCCTCGGTGGCTTCCTGGTTCTTCATGTAGCCGACAAAGACATTCGGCCCGCGCACCCACAGCTCGCCTTCTTCAGACAGGGTGTGCTCCATGTGCGGGATCATTTTGCCCACTGAGCCGATACGCACCACGCCGGGGCGGCTGAAGGCGGTCGGGGCGGAGGTTTCAGACTGGCCGTAGCCCTCACAGATCAGGATATCCAGCCCGGTGAAGAAGCGCAGCACGTCCGGTGAAATCGGCGCCGCGCCGGAAATCATCATGTGCGCATCGCGCATGCCGATCGCGGTCTTGATCTTGTTCAGCACCAGCTTGTCGGCGAGCGCCTTCTGCGCGTTCAGAAGCGGGCCGGGCTTACGCCCTTCCAGCACTTCGTGATGCCAGGCCCGGGCGGTCTTCATCGCCCAGCCGGCCAGTTTCGCCTTGATGCCGGTGGCTTCGGCGAGGCGCGCCCGCAGCGTCTCGTGCATCTTCTCCCAGACGCGCGGAACGCCGAAGAAGACGTGCGGCTGCACCGATTGCAGGTCTTCAGCCAGATGATCCATTGAGCGCACGAAATGCAGGTTCGCGCCCGACGTGCAGTGGTTATGCACCGAGGCCTGCTGTTCGGCGATGTGCGCGATCGGCAGGTAGGACAGCAAGCGCTGGCCCGGCGCGCTTTCAAACATCTCGCACAGCATGGCCGAGCTCCATGCGATATTGCCGTGCGACAGCATCACCGCCTTGGGCGGGCCGGTCGTGCCGGAGGTGTAGATCAGCGTGGCGACATGGGTTTCGTGGATGTCGGCCAGGCGCTGCTCGACCGCGTCCTGGTGGTCCTCAACGCCGAGCCCCATGAACTGGCCCCAGCTCAACACGTCCGGATGATCACCGGCCGGACCGTCCATCACCACGATATGCTCCAGCGAGGGGCAGTCTGCTCGCAGCTTCAGCGCATCTTCGACATGCTCCGCCGTCTCAACGAGATAAACCGGGGCTTCGGAGTGCTGAAGGATGTAGGCGATTTCCGGTGGGGCTGACGTCCAGTACACGCCCGCCGGGCGCGCGCCGATCATCATCGCCGCGATCGCCATCGTCGTCCATTCAGGCCGGTTAAAGCCCAGAATGGCGACAGACTGATCCTTCTCCACGCCCAGCGCGATCAGCGCACGCGCCGCTTTCTGCACGTCAGCGGAATACTGCGCCCAACTCGTTGGAACCCAACACTCGCCGTCATGCACGCAATAGGCCGGTGCGTCCGGCCGGGTTTCGCCCTGATACAAAAGCCGGGCCGGCGTTGACGCAAACAGGTCTCGCGTGCCGATCCTCGGCAGGTCGCTAGCGCGCGCCTCCATGAGCATTCTCCTCGCCTAATCCCATGATTGTGCGCGCCTCTTCTGGCGAAGCGATGTCCCGCCCCGCATTTCGCGCGCATTGAGCCAGAGCCTCGATCAGGGCTCCATTGCCGGAGGCGCGTTCGCCGTCCGGAAGGTAAAACGTGTCCTCAAGACCGGTGCGCAGCATGCCGCCAAGTTCGGCGGTGCGCTGATGGACCGGCCAGATCTCCGCGCGACCGATCAGGGTCGCCTGCCAGGGATCGCCTTCGCGCATATAGTCCAGCACAAGCTCCAGAAGCCGCGCATCGACCGGCATGCCCGAAGCCACGCCCATGACCATGTTGTAGTGTGCGACCGGCGCCATGCCGTTTTCGATATACATGCCCACGCTGCGCACGATGCCGACATCGAAGCATTCGAATTCCGGATGCGCGCCGACCTCGTTCATGGCGTCGAGCATGGCCTGAACCTTCTCAACCGGGTTGTCGAAAACCATGGGCGGCCAGGCCCAGCTCCCGTCCCGCTTCAGCTTCAGATAGTTCAGCGAGCCGGCATTGCACGCCGCGATCTCCGGCTTCACACGCCGGATGCAATCGGCCGGGCCGGAGACGTCAGGCCCGACAATGCCGGTGGTCTGATTGATGATCACGCCGGGACAGGCCTCGCGGATCGCGGTGATGATCGCCTCGGCGATATCGGGGTCCCAGCTGGGAAAGTGACCCAGATCCGGTTCCTGCATCCGGAAATGCACGTGCATGACGGCCGCGCCGGCGTCGAACGCCTCGCGCGCGGAAGCGGCCATCTGTTCGGGCGTGACCGGAACGGGATGGGTTTTCGGATTGGTCAGCACGCCGTTGAGCGCGCAGGTGAGCACGGCCTTGTTCATGGCTTTAATCCTGAGACTGCAAATCAAGTTCGATCAAGACGAATCCGCCCGGCGCCTGCGCGCCTTCACTGACGTGAACCGCCTTTACAACACCGTCCGAGACCGCCGGCAGCCGCATCTCCATCTTCATCGCTTCCATCACGGCCAGCACCTCGCCGGCCTTGACCGAAGCGCCGATTGCGACATTCAGCTTGACCACGGCGCCGGTGACGGGCGCGCGGATCAGCGAAGGATCGTCAGCCGCCGCATCGCTCCAGGGCGAGCGCTCGGCAACGAGGCTCATCCGGTCATCGATGGCCAGATGCAAGGCGCGGTCCGCGATCTGCGCGGCGAAATCCGTGCGCGCAACGCCCTCATGTCGCCAGGTGACCGAGGCATCTTCTGCGGCGAGAAACTCCGCGCTTATCGTGCGACCCTCATACTCCACTTCAATCGCGTCCGGTCCGGTCTGAGCGATGGGAAGCGAAACCGCCTGCCCGTCAACCTCAAGCTCCAGGGTGAAGCGCGAAACCGACGCGGACCGCACCACGGCGTCCGGGGTGCAGCTCAACAGGAGTGCGGCGAGGGACAGGGCGCGCTCGCAAATGGGCGCCGCAGCGAAAGGGCCGCTCTCAGCTTCGGCCCAGCGATCCAGATCGCTGGTGCGCATTTCACCGGTGGCGAAGGCCGGATCGGCCAGAAGCCGCAGGAGGAAGTCGCGGTTGGTCTTAACCCCGAGCAATGGGTGGGCGATGAGGCTGGCGCGCAGCTTCTCGATGGCGCCGGCGCGGGTCTCGTCCCAGGCGATGAATTTCGCCACCATCGGATCATAGTCCGCGCCAATGGCGTCGCCGCTTTCGACCCCATGATCGACGCGATCGCGATAGCTCTGTGCGCTCGGATCAAAATGGACGACGGGTCCCGATTGCGGCGCAAACCCGTTTTCGGGGTCCTCCGCGTAGAGCCGCGCCTCGATGGCGTGCCCGCGCAGGTCGATCTGGTCCTGGGCGAGCGCGAGCGGATGGCCGGCGGCGATATCGAGCTGCATCGCGATAAGCGGCTCGCCGGTCACCTCTTCGGTGACCGGGTGCTCCACCTGAAGCCGGGTATTCATCTCAAGGAAATAATAGCCGCCTGAATCATCGAGCAGGAATTCAACCGTGCCGGCGCCGACATAGTTTACCGCCTCGGCCGCACGCACCGCATCGCGGCCCATGGCGTCGCGCAGCGCCTCCTTGACCGCAGGCGACGGCGCTTCCTCGATCACCTTCTGGCGGCGGCGTTGAGCCGAACAGTCGCGCTCGCCCAGATGGATGGTTCGCCCCTGGCTGTCTGCGAAGATCTGGATCTCGACATGCCGGCCGCGCTCAATGAATTTCTCCAGCAGCACCGCCTCATCACCGAAGGCGGATTTCGCTTCGCGCCGGGCTGAGGCTAAGGCCTCGTCGAATGCATCGGCGGACTCCACGATCCGCATGCCGCGCCCTCCGCCGCCAGCCACCGCCTTGATGAGGAGCGGGAAGCCGATGGCTTCGGCCTGCTCTTGCAGATTCTCCGCTGACTGATCATCGCCCTGCCAGCCCGGCAGAACCGGCACTTTCGCCTCGATCATGAGCTGCTTGGCGCGGGCCTTGTCGCCCATGGCCTCGATGGCGTTCGGCGGCGGACCGATCCAGACCAGCCCCGCCTCGATCACGGCGCGGGCGAAAGCGGCGTTTTCCGACAGGAAGCCATAGCCGGGATGGATGGCTTCCGCGCCGGTCCGCACCGCAGCCGACAGGATGGCGTCGATATCCAGATAGCTGTCCGCCGCCGGCGCCGGCCCTATACAGACGCTCAGATCGGCGGCGCGCACGAAGGGCATATCGACGTCGGCCTCAGAATAGACCGCGACTGCGGTCAGTCCGAGACCCTGGGCCGCCTCGATGACCCGTAGTGCGATCTCGCCGCGATTGGCGACGAGCACGCAGGAAAAGGGACGAATATTCATAGGGTTGATTCCCTCTCTCCTTTTGAAGGGAGGGTCTGGGCCGCGTGGAGATCGCTGAGCACGAACCTCATTCGACCGCCGCCCATTTCGCCGGCCGCTTCTCGATGAAGGCGGTCAGGCCTTCTGCGCCTTCTTCGCTGCGCGCGGCTTTGGCGAAGACAGCGGCGGCGTCCTGGACCAGCGCGCTCGCCGGTTCGAACCGCGCCCGGCGGATCAGGGCCTTGGTTGCAGCGATGGCGCCCGGCGCGCCTTTGCGGATCTGGGCCAGATGGCTTTCAAGCGCGGCCTCAAGCGCCGCCTGGCCTTCACAAACCTCGTGGACGAGACCGATAGCGAGCGCAGCGCGAGCATCGAGCTTGCCCCCGGTCACCGCCAGGCGCCGGGCTTCAGAATACCCCAGCCGCTCCACCAGGAAGGGCGCGATCTGGGCCGGAACCAGGCCGAGCCCTGTCTCCGGCAGTCGGAAGAGCGCGGTTTCGCGCGCCAGGGCGAGATCGGCGACGCAGGCCAGGCCGAAACCGCCGCCCATCACCGCACCCTGCAGCATGACGACCACCGGCAGGCCGGTCTCCGCATAGGCCGCGCACAGCTCACCGAAACGGGCGTTGACCTCGGCGACCGGGTCGGTCTCGCCAACCGGACGGCTCTGGGCCGCGCCCATATCCTTGATGTCGCCGCCGGAGCAGAAATGCCCTCCTGCGCCAGCCAGCACGATGGCGCGCACGCCGCCCGCTTCGGCCTCACGCAAGGCTGCGATCAGCTCATCCACCATGGTCAGCGACATGGCGTTGCGGCTATCGGGCCGGTTCAGCGTGACATGGGCGATATTCGCCCGGCGCTCGACAAGAAGGGTGGCGTAGTCAGGCATTGCCGACGCGCGCGGGCTTTTTCTTGCTCGGCAGGGTGCCTTCCAGCTTGGCGATAATGCCCAGCATGATCTCGTCAGTCCCCCCGCCGATGGAGATCAGGCGCCCGTCGCGGAAGGCGCGGCTGAGCGGGTTGTCCGCCGTATAGCCCATGCCGCCCCAGTATTGCAGGCAGGAATCGGCGATCTCGCGAGCGATTCGGCCCACTTTCAGCTTGGCCATGGAGGCCAGCTTGGTGACGTCCTTGCCCTGGTTGAACTCATCGACTGCGCGATAGGTGAGCGAGCGCAGGCACTCCACCTCGGTGCGCAGTTCGGCCAGGCGATAATGGACCACCTGGTTGTCCAGCACTGACTGACCGAAGGCCTGCCGGTCGCGTGTGTATTCGATCGTCAGATCGATCTGATGATCGAGCGCCTTCAGCGAGGAGGCCGCGCCATAGATGCGCTCCTCCTGAAACTGCAGCATCTGATAGAGGAAGCCGGCGCCTTCCTCTCCGATCAGATTGCGCTTGGGCACGCGCACTTCGTCGAAAAAGAGCTGCGCGGTGTCAGAAGAATGCATCCCGATCTTTTCGATCTTCTGCTTCTCGATGCCCGGCAGGTCCATCGGCACCATGATAAGCGACTTGCTCTCATGGGGCTTGCCGTCGGAGGTGTTGGCCAGAAGGCAGCACCAGTCGGCTTTCAGCCCGTTGGTGATCCACATCTTGGTCCCGGTGATGACATAGTCGTCGCCGTCAGCGACCGCCTTGGTCTTCACCGCCGCGACATCAGATCCGCCGCCCGGTTCGGATACGCCCAGACAGCCGACCACATCGCCGGCGATGGCTGGAGCGAGGAATTCGCGGCGCAATGCGTCAGACCCGAAACGGGCAAGCGCCGGGGTGCACATATCGGTATGCACGCCAATGGCCATCGGCACGCCGCCGCAATTGATCAGTCCCAGCTCTTCAGCGAGCACCAGCGAATAGGACATGTCGAGCCCCAGCCCGCCATACTCCTCCGGCCAGCGCAGGCCCAGAAGACCGAGATCGCCCATCTTCTTGAAGACCTCATGGGAGGGAAACTCGCCAGCCGCCTCCCACTCATCGACATACGGGTTGATGTCATTGGCCACGAATTTCGCAACAGTCTCGCGAAGCTGTTCGTGCTGCTCAGTGAATTGCATGTCGTCTCCTTCGGTGGCGGGCGGCTAGAAGCGCGCCACGCCGAACGTGTTGGGGTGCAGAGTCCGGCCTTCGGCCTCCGCGCAGACAGTCAGGCATTCAGAAACGATAGTGCGCGTGTCGCGCGGGTCGATGATCCCGTCGTCCCAGAGCCGTGCGGTTGAGAACAGCGCCTGGGACTGGTCATCCAGCGAGGCGGTGATCATGGCGCTCATGTCGGCCAGCGCCTTTTCGTCGGTTTCCACGCCGGCGCGCTCATTCTTCGATCGGGTGACGATCTCCATCACCTTGGCCGCCTGGGCGCCGCCCATGACGGCTGTACGCGCCGTCGGCCAGGCGAAGATGAAGCGCGGGTCGAAGCCGCGCCCGCACATGCCGTAATTGCCTGCGCCGTAAGAGCCGCCGAGCACGATGGTGATTTTCGGAGCGCGGGCATTGGCGACCGCCTGGATCATTTTCGAGCCGTGCTTGACCGCCCCGGCGCGTTCGGCCTCGGCGCCGACCATGTAGCCGGTGGTGTTCTGCAAAAAGAGCAGCGGCGTACCGGACTGATCGCACAACTGGATGAACTGGCCGGCCTTGGCCGAGCCGTCCGGCTGGATCGGGCCGTTATTGCCGATGATGCCGACCGGGCGCCCGCCAATGCGGGCATGGCCGCAGACCGTCTCGGGCGCGTAGCGCGCCTTGAACTCCAGAAAATCGGAGCCGTCGACGATGCGCGCGATCACCTCTTTCACGTCATAGGGCGTGCGATCATCCGCCGGCACGACGCCCATAAGCTCTTCAGCATCGAATTTCGGCGCTTCGCCGGCTCCGGGCTCGTTCGCCGCGTCCCAGCGCAGCTTGTCCATGATCTCACGGGCGTAGGCGATGGCCTGGGCGTCATCCTCGGCGACATACTCGCCAAGTCCTGTCACCTCGCCATGCAGCTCCGCCCCGCCAAGGGATTCATCGTCTGCGTCCTCGCCGATCGCGGCTTTGACCAGCGGCGGGCCGGCCAGGAAGATTTTCGACTTGTTCTGCACAAGGACGACATAGTCGGACATGCCCGGCAGATAGGCGCCGCCCGCAGTCGATGAGCCGTGAACGACTGCGATCTGGGGGATTCCGGCGGCGCTCATTCGCGCCTGATTGGCGAAGGAGCGTCCGCCATCGACGAAGATTTCCGCCTGATACAGAAGATTGGCGCCGCCGGACTCCACCAGGTGGATCATCGGCAGCTTGTTCTCCAGCGCGATCTCTTGGGCGCGCAGCGTCTTCTTCAGCCCCATCGGCGCGACCGTGCCGCCCTTGATGGCGCTATCGCTGGCGCCGATCATGACCCGCTTGCCGCACACCACGCCGATGCCGACGACCGAGCCGCCGCCGGCCGCCCCGCGCTCGCCGTCATCATCGTGCATCTTCAGCCCGGCCAGCGGCGACAGCTCGATGAAGGACGCGCCGCGATCCACCAGGCGTGCGACGCGCTCGCGCGGAAGCAGCTGACCGCGCGTGTCGAACTTGTCTTTCTTCGCCGCGGAATTGGCGCGCACCCGGTCTTCCAGCGCGCGCACTTCGCCAAGCCGTTCGGCCATGGCCTCGGCGGCTTCGTGGAAACCGTCACTGTCCGGATTCAGGCGCGAGGGCAGAACCGGCATCAGCCCGTCTCCTCGCCGCGCAGCACGTCCGGGTCTACGGCCCGGTGGAAGCCGTTATAGACGCTGAATTCGTTATGATCCTCGATCGGCCAGACGCTGGAGCCGAGCGGCGCGCCGCCATCGACCGCGATCGTTTCCCCGGTGATGAAGCTCGCGCCGGGCGACAGAAGGAAGGTCACGGCGCTGGCGATTTCGGCTTCGGACCCCAGACGCTTGGCTGGCAGGTGCTGTTTCAGATAGGGGATCATCGCGCGCACGGTTCCGCCATAGGTGTCCATGCCGGACGAGGCGACCCAGCCGGGCGCGACCGCGTTCACGCGCACCCCATGCCTGGCCCACTCAAAGGCGGCCGTCTTGGTCAGATTGACCATGCCCGCCCGCGCCGCACCGGAATGAGCCATGCCCGGCATGCCGTTCCACATGTCCGCGACGATATTCACCACCGCGCCGCCATGGGCCTTCATCGAGGCGGAGAACACCTCGCGCATGACCAGAAACCCGCCGGTCAGATTGGTCGCGACGACCGCGTCCCAGCCCTTCCTGGAGATATCGGCGATCTCGGCGGGAAACTGGCCGCCGGCATTGTTGACGAGCCCATGGATCGTCTTCTCCCCGGCAAGTCCGGCGATCGCGGTGCGCACGGCGTCTTCATCGCGAATGTCGAAGGCGAGGCTTTCACACAGCCCGCCATCGGCGATGATCTCGTTTTCCACGGCCTGAAGCTTTTCAGCGTTACGGCCGGTGATGATGATGTGGGCGCCCAGGCTCGCCAGCTCATGAGCGATGCAGCGGCCAATCCCTGACCCGCCGCCAGTCACGATGATGCGCTGACCGGAGAACAGGCCGGCGCGGAAGACGCTGTCATAGCGGGATGTCTGAGCCGGTCCGGCCATTGGGGTTCAGGCGCTCCAATGCAAAGCTGAGGCGCGTACGTTCCCTTGCCATGACGTATACGTCAAGGGCCTCTTGTAAACGTTAGATGGCTGCGCCTAAGCTGAGCGCGAACTTCAAAGGGGTCGAACCATCGCCATGGCCGATGACGCCGCACAACACCCATCACGAGGCGGGACTATGGCCGCCAGCGCTGAGCTGTGGAGCATCAGCCAGCTCGCCGAGGCGTTCGACACCACCCCGCGCGCGGTGCGTTTTTATGAAGCCAAGGGCCTTTTGAAACCGCAACGGGTCGGTGGTCAGCGCGTCTATTGCGAGGCTGACCGCAAGCGGCTTTCCCTGATCCTGCGCGCCAAATCGATCGGCTCGAAACTGTCCGACATCAAGACGTTTCTGGAGCTCTACGGTCGCGAGGGCGAGGGCCGAAAGCGCCAGCTCCAGTTCGTGATCGACAAAACAGCATCTGAAATCAATGCGCTGAAGGCCAAGCGGTCTCAGATCGACGCCACGCTCGCCGAGCTGCGCCTGATTCATGACGGTGCGAGACAGCGCCTTGAACGTCGGACCGGCTGATCTGTTTCACACCCGTCCCACCTCGCGGCGCGTGAGCGCCCGCACCAGCGGCGCCGGCATCAGCTTCATCGCAATATAGGCCGCGCGCATGCGCCAGCCGGTGATCGTGAAGCGCCGCCCGGCCTCAATCGCACGTTCGACATCGCGCGCCACTTCCGCCGCGGTTGTGGCCGTAAAACTTGAGAAGGTGCGCACATCGTCCATGTCGGCGCGTTCGCGGAACGGCGTATCGGCCACGGCGGACGGGCAGATCGTGTGCACGCGCACCTTTGAGCCGGCCTCGGCCAGCTCCAGAGCCAGCGCGTCTGAATAATGGCGCACGAAGGCTTTGGTGGCGGCATACATCGCCAGAAAAGGTGCCGGCGTGAAGGCGGAATTCGACGCGATATTGACGATGGAGACAGGCTGCCCGGTCTGTTCAGCGCGCGCTTCCAGGGCGGGCAGCATCAGCCGGCACAGCGCATGCGGCGCAGCCATGTTGACCGCCATCATCGCCTGTTCCGCCTCAATAGGCAGATCGCAGGACGCGCCATAGACACCGAACCCGGCATTATTGACGAGAATATCGGCGCCGCCCTGCTCGGCCGCCCAGGCGGCCGCGCGCGCCGGGGCGGCCGGCTTGGCCAGATCGATCGCCAGCGCCTCGATCTGGATGTCCGGGCGTTCAGCGGTGAGGATGGCGCGCGCCTGCGCGATCTCATCAGCGTCAAGGCTGGCCCAGAGCAGACGCCAGCCTTTCGCGGCATAGCGCCGCGACAGCGCCAGGCCGATCCCGCTCGACCCGCCGGTGATGAAGATGGTTCCGGTCATTGAACAGGCGCTTCAGGCAGGGCGAAGGCGTCAGCCGTGCCGCGCTCCAGGCCCACCGTCCACAGGCGTCCCCGCCAGGGCGCGGCGCTCGTTACGCCGAAATCCTGATCATCCGGCCCGAGCAGCGCATGAACCGGCGCGCCATTGCGGTCCACCGCCAGCACCATCACCGGGCGCGGCGGCAGAGGCGGCAGGCCCGCGAGCTGAATCCAGCGCCAGACAAGGCGCTTCACAAACGGGCGCGGGTGCAGCGGCTCCAGCTCCGCGCTGCGTTTCGACGGCAGCGCAATCCACAGCCAGTCGCGCTCCGCGTCCCAGTGCAGATTGTCCGGATATCCAGGCAGGCCGTCGACGAAGATGCTGAGCTCGCCGGTCTCTGGGTCAAGCGTCCAGACCCGCCCCGCCCAGGTCTCGTTGATATAGATGAGCCCGGTTTCAGGGTCATGGGTGATGCCGTTGGCGAAGGCGAGCCCCTCGGCCAGCACCTCATACTCGCCCGGCGCCGTGACGCGATAAATCACCCCGGTCTGCTCGCCTTCCAGGAAAGAGGTCATGTACTCGCCATAGCCGTAGCGAAGCGAGGCGTCGGACAGGATGATGGAGCCGTCTTCCAGAACGGTCAGATCATCGGTGAAGACCAGCGCCCCGTCCGGGACCGGGGCCATCATCACCGTCCAGTCGCCCGCCTCGCGCCGTAAAAGCCCGCGCAGCGCATCCGCGACGATCAGCCGACCTTCACCGTCAAAGGCCAGGCCGAGCGGTCGACCGCCGGTATGGGCGATCTCGCTCCAGCCGCCCTCGACCGAGCGCGCCAAAATGCGCCCGTCCGGCAGGCCGGTGTAAAGCCGCCCGTCCGGGCCGGGCTCGACATCCTCCGCGCCGAACAGCCCGTGCTCGCGCACAAGCGGGGCGACCTCTTCATCAAACAGGGCGAGCAGGTTCGCATCGGGCGGCGTCGGGTCAAAGCGCTGTGCGGCCAGCGAGCCCGGCCCGTAGGCCAGCACCAGGATCAATACAATCAGCGCCAGAATGCCGCCGCCCGCCCAGATGAAAATCCGCATGTCACCGCCTCCTGCGTTGAGCCCGAAGCCTGCCGTCTCACGTCGATGCGCGCAAGCGCGCCCGCTCTTATTGCAGCCATGAAGCGGCGCCTTGCAGAACACCGGATGACGGATGCGCGATAAGCGCTCATAAGCGGTGTCATGACGCATGAGCCGACACCTGATGATCATAGCGATATAGCGCTCCGCGCCTCGCGCCCTGCGGCGTCGATCTTCATAGTCGGCACCGTCACCATCGATGCGCTGGCGTTTGCCCTGATCATGCCGGTCCTGCCCAAGCTGCTCATGGAGCTGACGGGCGAAGGCATCGGCGTGGCGGCCGCCTGGGGCGGTCTGGCGACATTCGTTTTCGCGGTGATGCAATTCATCTGCTCGCCCATTGTCGGCGGGCTGTCAGACCGGTTCGGTCGCCGACCGGTGCTGCTCCTGTCGCTGAGCGCGCTGGCGATCGATTTTCTTCTGATGGGGCTGGCGCACGCCCTGTTTGTCTTCTTCATCGCACGACTGCTTTCGGGCATGTTCGCTGCGACCCATTCCACCGCCAACGCTTATATCGCCGATATCAGCACGCCGGCCGAACGCGCCAAGCGCTTTGGCTGGCTGGGCGCGGCGATGGGGGCCGGGTTCGTGCTCGGCCCGGCGCTGGGCGGTCTGCTGGGCGAGATCAGCCCGCGCGCGCCCTTCTTCGCAGCGGCGGCGCTGGCCGGGTTGAACGCCTTGTATGGCTGGCTGGTGGTTCCTGAGTCCCTGCCGAAAGACAAGCGCCGCGCCTTTGAGTGGTCGCGCGCCAACCCGTTCGGCACGCTGATGCGTCTGAAAAACACCTCCGGGCTTGGCGTTCTGGCGCTGGTGTATTTCTTCTCCAGCCTGTCCACTTTCGTCTATCCGGCGGTGTGGACCTATGTGGCCATCGCCAAGTTCGGCTGGAGCTCCAACGAGATCGGCTGGTCGCTGGCCTACTACGGGGTGATTTTTGTGATCAGCCAGGTCGCAATCATTCCGCTTCTCATGCCGCGCCTGGGCGAGCGGCGGGTGATCTGGATTTCACTGGCGGTGGAGGCGATCGCTCTCATCGGCATCGCCACCTCGCCCAACGGGATGGTGCTGTATGGCTGGATCTCGCTGGCGCTGATCTCCGGCATGCAGGGGCCGGCTCTGCAGAAGGTTATGACCGAGCGCGTCGACGCGGACTCCCAGGGCGAGCTGCAGGGCGGGCTGTCCGCGCTGGGCAGCCTGGTGCTCATCATCAGCCCGCTTCTCTACACCCAGCTCTTCTTCGCCTTCGAGCGCGGGGTGGGCGGAATGGTTTTCCCCGGCGCGCCGTTTGCGGTCGCGGCGGCATTTTCGGTTCTGGCGCTGGTCCTCTTTGTCATTCGACGCCGCGCGAGCTAGCCTCGCGCGATGATCCGGTCATGGCTTCTCTTCACACTCTGCGCCGCACTTTTCGGCCTTAGCCCTGTCGCTCAGGCCGAGGGCGCGCCTTCAGCCGCGCCGACGCTGGGAGGCTATGACGCCCAGGCCGATGCGAAAGCCGATATCGATGCAGCCCTGGCGCGCGCGGCTCAAGCCGATCGCGCGGCTCTGCTGATCTTCGGCGCGGACTGGTGCCATGACAGCCGCGGGCTGGCGAGCGCGCTCGCCGGCGAGGGTCGGCTCGCCGCACTCCTGGCGGCTCATTACGAGCCGGTGCTGATCGATATCGGCCTGCGTCACCGCAATATCGACCAGATGCAGCGCTTCGGCGTGGCTGAACCCTTCGGTACGCCGACCGTTCTGATCGTGGACGGGCAGGGCGTTCTTCTGAACGCGGCCACCGTGCATGACTGGCGCGCGGTCGATGACGCCGCGCCCAGCGATCTGGAAGCCTATCTGAGGCGCTTGAGCGGTACGCCGGCTGAGCTGCCGGTCGCCATCGCATCTGTGGATGTGGCGGCGGTGGCGGAAAGCTGGGCCTCGCTGCAGGATGCGCGCGCCGTCATTGCCGAGCGGCGCGCCGCAGGTGAAATCAGCGCGGAGGAAGCACAGCGTGACGAGGCTTATGCACTCGGCATGGCGCGGTCGCTGACGCGCCGCGCAATGGGTCGTCTCGCTGCGGAACGCCGGATCGAGATCGCCGCCGTCGCGGATCTGTCCGCGCTAGGCGTGATGGTCAGCGAAGACCTGACCGAGGCGGTCAGCGCGCACCTGAACGATATCGAGATCAACATCCCCCGCCGCATCCAGCGCAGCCGCCGGGAAACCGCCCGCGCCCTCGGCGCTGGCCCATAAAACCCGAATACGCCCCTCGCCCTCGGCTTTGCGCTTCAGGATGCGCAGGCGGTTCGCGCCCAGACGATGAAGTCCTCCATCGCCTGGTCGGCGCCCAGATCGTTCAGGGTTTCATGGCGCGCTTCAGGGTCGATGCGCACGGAGACATCGGTGAACCCGTCATTGATCAGCCGGTCAGCGAAGGCGCGGGTCGCCTTGGCCTCATTGGTGGCCGGGTCCTGGCCGCCGCCGGCGATATGCCAGGCGAGATCGCGGCGGATCGACAACAGGTTGGCGCGCGCCTCAGCGCGTTCGACCAGGCGCACGAAGTCGCGCCACATCGAGATTGACGCATCCCAGCCGCAGAGCGGGTCTTCGGCGTAGGCCTTCACTTCTTCGGGAATGCGCGACAGCCAGTCAGAACCGGTGGCGGTTTCGTTGAAGCGTTTGGCCCAGGCTCCGAAGGTCAGCGCGGCCAGCCAGTCGCTTGGCTCGGTATCGCGCCTGAAGGCGCCCTCGACCAGCAGGACCAGTCGCATCACCCCGGCGAGCGGGCCGAGCGTCAGATTGGTGTTCCAGATCGCCGCCCCGGCGATCGCGTCATGCTCGTCAATCGCCGCGTTCGCCGTGAACAGGCCTCCCATGGAGTGTCCGAACACGATGAGCGGCGCATCATCGAAGCGGCGGCGCATTTCAGAGCGCACGAAGGCGGCGTCGGTCAGCGCCATGTCCGCCCCGTCCTGGTAGGCGAAGACGCCGCGCTCGCTGTCCTGGGACCGGGTGAAGCCATGACCGCGATGATCGTGGATGACGACATGAAACCCGGCCCTGCTGAGGGCTGCGGCGAAGCGCTGATAGCGCAACCCGTGCTCGGCCAGGCCATGATTGAGGCTGATCGCGCCGACCGGCGCGCCCTGGGCGGGCATGAGACGCACGGCCAGATCGGCGCCGGTCGGGCTAGTCCAGGTTTCGGCTTCAAACGTCATGGCGGGCCTCGTCTTGGCGCTCTTTCTTGGAATAGGGTCGCAGACGAGCTTAAGCCCGAGCGCGCCGGCTTGCCATCATGTCGACGGCCCTGTTTGTTGCTGCGGAGACTTCCATGACCGAAACCGCCCTTCTGGCGCTGGACCAGGGCACGACCTCCAGCCGCGCCATCGTGTTCGATCTCAGCGGCCGGGCGGTGGCGACGGCGCAGCAGGAATTCGCGCAGATCTATCCCCAGCCGGGCTGGGTGGAGCACGATCCGGAAGTCATCTGGGCCACCACGCTGACCACGGCGCGCAAGGCGATCGAGCTGGCCGCCGCCAAGGGCTATCAGATCGCCTGCGCGGGCCTGGCCAATCAGCGTGAGACCGTGGTGGTCTGGGAACGCGAAACCGGACGCCCCATCCATAATGCGATCGTCTGGCAGGATCGCCGCACCGCCCGACGCTGCGCGCAGCTGAAACAGGACGGGGCGGAAGCCAGGGTGGCGTCGCGCACCGGGCTGGTGCTCGACCCGTATTTCTCCGGCGCAAAGATCGCCTGGATTCTCGATCATGTGGACGGCGCGCGCGCCAGAGCCGAAGCGGGCGCGCTGTGCGCGGGCACGATCGACAGCTTCCTGATCCATCGCCTGACGCAGGGGCGGCTGCACGTCACGGATGCGACCAACGCCAGTCGGACCGCGCTCTACGACATTACCGCCCGGAGCTGGGACGCGGATCTGCTTGAGCTGTTCAACGTGCCGGAAGCGGTCCTGCCCGAAGTGCGCGATTGCGACGCGCTGGGCGCTGCGGCGCCCGCGAGCGTTCTCGGCCAGGCGCTTCGGCTGGAAGGCGCGGCGGGCGATCAGCAGGCTGCAATGATCGGCCAGGCCTGCCTGCAGCCGGGTGAGATGAAGTCCACCTACGGCACAGGCGCCTTCATGCTGGTCAATACCGGCGAGGCGCCCGTCTTTTCCGAAAATCGCCTTCTGACGACCATCGCCTGGCGCGCTCAGGGGCGGACCATCTATGCGCTGGAAGGCTCAGTCCTCTCCGCCGGCGCGACGGTGCAATGGTTGCGCGACGGGCTGGGGCTGATCGCCAAATCGTCTGAAATCGAATCTCTCGCCAGAGCCGCCGATCCGCGCGCAGCCGTCTATCTGGTTCCCGCTTTCGCCGGCCTGGGCGCGCCCTGGTGGGCGCCCGATGCGCGCGGCCTGATCACCGGGCTGACGCGCGATAGCGGACGCGCGGAGCTGGCGCGCGCGGCTTTGGATTCCACCGTCTATCAGACTGCGGATTTGCTCGATGCGATGGCTGCGGACGGGGCGGACGTCTCACGGCTGCGCGTGGACGGGGGAATGACGGTGAATAATTCGCTCATGCAGCGCCTGGCCGATCTCAGCAACAGCGAGGTGGTGCGCCCGGTCAACACCGAAACCACCGCCTGGGGCGCAGCCTTTCTCGGCGGGCTGGGCGCGGGCGTTTATTCCAGCCTGGACGAGGCTGCAGCGCTGTGGCGCGCGGATCGGCGTTTCAGCCCGGCGATGGATCCGACCGAGCGCAAGGCGCAGCTGACCGGCTGGCGCAAGGCGGTCGAACGCACGCTCGCCTGAGCACGCCGCTGACCGTTTCAATTAACCGCGCATGTTAACCATAGCAAAATTAAGAATTTAGAACAAAGCTAAGACATGGGGGGAACAAAGGCTGATTGCGCTGTCCCATTTCGAGCTGGTGTAGCATTTTCACCAACGCCTTATCGAAAACCGGCGAAACCGCGCCCGCCTTGCTTGCCTCACATTAATGGATTGGTTAGGTTGGACCTGACCTTTGAACGGTTCTTTTTGGGGGGATCTAAATCCATGCGAACCAAAACCCGCGCGCTTCTGTCTTCAGTTGCCGTATCCGCGCTCGCCATAGGCATTACCGCCCCGGCGCTCGCGCAGTCCAATGATGAGCTTCGTCGTCAGCTGCAGCAGGCGCAACAGCGCATCATGCAGCTGGAAAACCGGATGGCGGCCGATCTGCCGCCGGCGACGGAAGACGGTCAGTGCTTCTCCCGCGTCCTGGTTCCGCCCACGCCGCAGACCTTCACCGAAACGATCGTGATCGAGCCCGAGCGCACCGAGACGATCTTCATTCCGCCCGTCTATGACACCGTCACCGAGCGCGTCGTCGTTGAATCCGAGCGCGTTGAGCGCCGCGTCATTCCGGCGATCACCGAGGTGGTCACCGAGCAGGTTCTGGTCGAGCCGGAGCGTCTTGTCTCCCGCGTGGTCGGCGCCGTCACCGATACGATCACCGAGCAGGTGATGATCGAGCCGGAGCGCGTTGAGCGCCGCATCATCCCGGCGATCACCGAGACCGTGACCGAGCAGGTCATGATCGAGCCGGAACGCGTCGAGCAGGTCATCATCCCGGCCGTGATCGACACCGTGACCGAGCAGGTTCTGATCCAGCCGGAGCGCATTGAAACGCGCATCGTCCCGGCGACCTACCGCACGATCACCGAAACCATCACCATCACTGAAGAGCGCATCGAGCCGGTCGTCATTCCGGCGGAGTACGAGACCTACACCGAGCAGGTTCTCGTGCGCGAAGCCTACTTCACCTGGCAGCCGGCCCGTCCGCTCTTCGTCGCCGCGCGCGGCGAAGCGCGCAGCGTGGCCGAGTTCGCGCGCGACAACTTCGCGCCGAGCGACATCCAGGAACTGCCGACCGGCGAAATCCTCTGTCGCGTTGAAATCCCGGCTCAGTTCGAAACCATCACGCGCACGCGTCTGGTTTCGCCGGAGCGCATCGTCTACCGCACCTCGACCGGCGGCACCTCGCCGACCCCGGTGACCCTGCCGCCCGTAACCGAAACGGTCACCCGTCAGGAGCTGATCACCGCCGAGCAGGTCATTGAAGACCGCATCCCGGCCGTGTTCGAGACCGTGACGCGTTCGACCATCATCGAGCCGGAGCGCATCATGTACCGGACCCGTCCGGGCGGCACGATGTCCAATGGCGGCCTGTCCCCGAACCCGATCACCTTGCCGGCGCTGTTTGAAACGGTGACCCGCACGGTCGTGATCGAACCGGAGCGCGTCGTTGAAGACCGCATCCCCGCGCGCTTCGAGACGGTGACCCGCACGGTCGTCATCGAAGAAGAGCGCATTGTCGATGAGCGCCTCCCGGCGCGCTTTGAAACGGTTTCCCGCGAAGTCGTGGTGGAGCCTGAGCGCATTGTGGAAGACATCATTCCGGCTCGCTTCGAGAATGTTTCCGTCCAGCGTGTCGTGACGCCGGGCCGCGAAGAGACCCGCACCCTTCCGGCGGTTACGCGTGAGATCACCCGTGTCGGCTTCACCGATGTCAGCGATCTGGCATGGCGTGAGGTCCTCTGTGAGATCAACACCACGCCGGAAGCCATCCGTCAGATCCAGATCGGCCTGCGCGATGCGGGCTACAATCCGGGCCCGGCCGACGGCATCTTCGACGAGCAGTCCTATCAGGCGATGGTGGCGTATCAGGAAGACAACGGCCTGATCGTTGGTCAGCTGACCCGTCAGTTCGTCGAGCATCTGGGTGTGCCGTGGGCGCCGCTGACGGTGAACTTCTACCCGATCCTCGACTAAGGCGTTTCGATCCGCTCGAAAGAGTGAGTTCAAAGGCTGAAGGCCCCGTCCGGGATACCGGGCGGGGCCTTTTCTTCGCCGCATCCGCCGGCTAGAGCCTTTTTAAAGCGGCGCGCTGCGAAACCCTGAGCGTTCCGGCGCCCGCCGCGGGGCTGTCAGTCGTCAAGGAGGAACCAATGATCCAGCACGTATGGACCCTCATGGCCGGCCTGCTTGTTCTGCTCGGCGCAACGCCGGTGAACGCCCAGTCGCATGACGCTGATCTCTATGCGGTCTATTTCCGCAGCGATAACTGTCCCAATTGCCTGATCCTCGATCCGCAGCTGATCGAGGCGCGCGAGGCGACGGCGCGCCTGCCGATCCGCCACCTCACGCTCAATCTTGATGACGCGGCTGAAGACTATGATGCGGTCATGTTCGCCATGCTCGATCGCGGACTGGCCGATCTTTACAACGCCTATCTGGGTCTGACCGGCGTGGTCTTCCTGATCGCGCCGGACACCGGACTGCCTGTGGACTGCCTGACCCGCCGCGATGACGCCGAGCGCCAGGCGCAGCGATTGGAGAACGCGTTGGGCCAGGTCTATTCGCGCGCCCCGGACGAACGCACGCCGGTTGTCGGTTCGCAATGCCCGCCTCCGCTTCGCACCCTGCCCGGCGGGCGGGTCTTCGGCGTGATCGAATAACGCTTCAATAGCGTGGCGGCTGGCGCCAGGGCGCGTAGGCGAAGGCGGACAGCTCGTCCGGCAGGACCGGGTCATAGGGCGCATCAAAGGCGAAGGGCGCCTCGCCCTGACTCCACACATTCACGTGTCGTCCGCCGACAAAGCGGATCAGCGCCACGCAGCCCCAGCGCGTGCCGAAAGGTCCGTGCGGAATCTCCGGCGGGCGCCAGAAATACGCCCCCGGCGCCATCGTGCCATGCGGCCCGGTCAGCGAGCCGGAGATGACATAAGCTTCTTCCACCACCGGATGGCGTTCCTGCGGTCCTTTGAGCCCCGGCGGCTCGGAGTGCGGCAGGATCATAGACAGGAAAGTGCGCTCACCGGTCTGCGGATCTGCGCGCAGATCCTTCCGGCTGATCCCAAGATGGGCGAGCTTTGGATCGTTCAGCGACATGTCCCAAGGCGTGTGCAGCGCATCCACGCAGATCAGCTCGGCGGTCTCGCCAGCGCCGGAATGCAGAACCGGCTCGCGGTCAAAGAAGGTCAGAACGACCGCGCCTTCCCGCACGCTCATCGTATGGCGCGTCAGCCCGGCCGGAACATAGCCATAGCCGTCATGGGAAAAGACCTTGCCATTCAGTTCAATCTCGCCGTCGAGCACGTAGAATTCCTCGGCCGCCTCGATATGCTCCGGGCCTTCGCGCCGCCAGCCCGGCGGATAACGGATCAGCGCCGAACACGCCCCGTCCTCCTCGTCGCGGGACAGAAACTTATACTCCGCGTCAGGGCGCGCCGCGCCGGGCGCAATACGTCGCCAGGGCAGAATCTGAGCCTGTATGAATTCGATATGGGGCCGGTTCAGCATGGCCGGTCGTCCTGTGCGGCGCCTCTTCGTGTTGAAGAGCGCCAAACCTAGCCTGAGACCGGCTGATCGGCTCTGATGCGTTACGCCGCAGGGTCGCCGCTCGTCTCAGCCGTGGAGGCGGGCGTCCCCTCCCAGTCCCTGCGACCGCGTAGATCCTCAACGATCATGACAAAGGACGGCAGGACCAGAAGGATCAGCATGGACGCAAACAGCAGCCCTGCGCCCAGGCTTACCGCCATAGGTACGAGGAATTGCGCCTGCGGGCTTTGCTCGGCCATGATCGGCAATAGGCCGAGCGCCGTCGTCAGCGTGGTGATGAGGATCGGTCGAAAGCGTCGGGCGGCGGATTCGGCGATCGCCTCGCGCGGGGCCATGCCGTCTTCCAGATTGCGGTTGAACCGGTCGACCATGACGATGGAGGCGTTCACCACCACGCCGGACAGGGCGACCATGCCGAAAATGGACGGGAAGGAGAGATCGTATCCGAGAGCGAAATGACCAAGGATCGCGCCGCCCACCCCGAACGGGACAGCGATGAGGATGACCAGCGGCTGGACATAGCTGCGCAGCTGGGTGGCCAGGAGCGCGTACATGATGATGAGCGCGACCAGAAGGCCCTGCTGCAGGCTGACGAAGTCTTCGGCCTGCTCGCGCCCGGCTCCGGCCAGGGTCCAGCGCAATTCGGGATAGGCGGCGAGAAGCTCGGGCAGGATTTCCGCTTCGATCTCAGCGCGCGCCTCGCCCGGTGTAACGCGATCCTCATCGACATCGGCGGTCAGTTCCACGATCCGCCGACCGTCAATCCGTTCGATCGAGGTGAAGCTGCGAGTCTCCTCGATCATTGCCGCGACAGATAGGGGAAGGGCGCCGCCATCAGCGGTGCGAACCCTAAAATCAGCCAGATCGGACAAGTCGCCGCGTTCCTCCTGCGGATAACGGATGAAGACGCGCACCTCCTCGCTCCTGCGCTGAATACGCTGTACTTCCTCGCCAAAAAAGGCCTGACGCACCTGGCGTGCGATATCGGCCGGGCGCAGGCCCGCAGCCTCGCCAGCGGGGGTCAGGGTGAAGTTCAGCTGGCGTTTGCCCAGATCAAACCCGTCCTGGATTTCGCTTACGCCTTCGGTCGCCCGCAGCCGCCGGGTGAATTCCTCCACGATATCGGCCAGCGTCTCGTTGTCCGGGTGGGCCAGCTCATAAGCGATGTCGGCATCCTGCGGCCCGGCCGTGGAGGTCAAGGTGAGCCGCTCGACCCCGGCGATGGAGCCGGCGCGTTCTCGCCAGGCGCGCTCAAGCTCGCTTGAGGAAGTCCTGCGATCGGCGGCTGGGGTGAGCTGGATTTCCAGCTGCGCCAGATTGGAGGCGACGGTCGTGGTCGAGGTCGAGCCGGGTCCGCCGAACAGGCTGGTGCGGCCGCCGATCACAGTCTTGATCGAGGCGAAGACTGGCTCGCCGCGCGCCTCGAAATCTTCCGCCAGGGCTTCTGCGGCCTCCAAAAGCTGGCGCGCGGCCGTCTCGGTGGCGTCAAACGGCGCCCCGTCGGGAAGCGCGATATCAGCGGTGATCTGTTCAGCTTCGATGGACGGGAAAAAGACGAAGCGCACCATGCCCGTGGCCGCAAGCGACACCGTGCCGGCGAGAATCAGCACGCCGAACAGGGCCGTCACATACCGCACGCGAACCGAGTAAAGCGCCCAACGGTACAGTACGTTCTGGGAAAAGGCGTTGAGCCCGCTGGCGACGCTGCGCTGAAGGCGGGCGAGCGGACCGGCTGACCAGTCAGAGCCATGCGACAGGTGAGCGGGCAGGATCAGGAAGGCTTCGATCAACGAGATGAACAGGATGGCGATCACCACAATAGGGATGGGCCGGGTGATTTCGCCAAACGTGCCGCCTGAGAAAATGAGCGGGCCGAACGCGGCCATGGTGGTCAGAACGCCGACAAGCACGGGCGCGGCCACGCCCGTCACGCCGCGTACAGCGGCCAGATCGGGGTGAATGCCCTTGGCGCGTTCCCGGTCGGTGTTTTCACCGACCACGATGGCGTCATCCACCACGATGCCGAGAACCACGATCAGGCCGAAGGTGGTGATGAAGTTCAAGGTCACCCCGGCCGCGCCGAACAGGGCGAACCCGCCGAGGAAGGAGATCGGCACGCCCATCGCCACCCAGAAGGCAAGGCGAAGGTCCAACATCAGAACGAGCAGAAGAAAGACCAGGGTGAAGCCGATGATCGCATTGCGCACGAGCAGCGAGATTCGATCACGGAAAACCTGGCTCTGATCGCTGGCGACCACGAGCGAGACGCCGGGAGGCAGCACCGTCTCATCCAGATATTCCACCGCACTGGCGCGCGCGCTGAGCAGGTCCTGCCCGCCTTGTATCTGCACATCGACAAACACCGCCGGTGCGCCGTCGAACAGGGAGATGAGCGGTTCTTCCTGAAACCCGTCGCGAATGTCGGCGACATCGCCAAGCCGGACGCGTCCGCCATCCGATGAGGTGCGCAACAGTATGTCGGCGAAAGCTTCCCCGGTCTCCCGGCGCGCGTCGGTGCGCAGAAGAATATCGCCGCCGCTTGTTCGGATTTCGCCCCCGGACAGATCGATGGAGGAGGCCCGAACTGCATTGGAGACCTCAGAGAAACTCAGCCCATAGCGGCGAAGATCGGCCTCGCGCACCGAGATCGCGATCTCATAGCGGCGAACGCCTCGCAGGTTGACGGTTGAGACCCCGTCGCGCGCCAGCAGATCGCGTTCAATCTGCTCACCGGCCTGGCGCAGGCTGCGTTCATCCACCTGTCCGGTCACGGCCAGGGTCAGGACGGTCACAATGGGCTGGGGTACGCGAATCTGCGGATCCTCAGCTTCCTCGGGAGGAAAATCGATCAGCCCGTCGACGGCGGTTTCCACATCGTCCTTAACGATCTGGGCATCGACAAAGTCGCGCAGCTCCACCTGCACGGTTCCGCGTCCTTCAGAGGCGGTCGAGCGCACGCGCTCCACCCCGTCCAGACCCAACACCGCCTCCTCGACTCGCCGTGTTATGGACTCCTCGACATCTTCCGGCGTCGCACCGGGATAGATGACGGAAACCTGCACCGTGCGCGCCTGTATGGTTGGAAAGACCTCTGTGGGCATGGTCAGCGCGGTGATGGTTCCACCCAGAAGGAACAGGACCATCAACAGGTTTGCAGCGACCGGATTGCGCACGAACCAGGCGATCAGCCCTTCGCCGGGCAGGCTGCGGCCATGCCCGGTGGCGGGCAGCCGGCCGGACATAGTATCGGGCTTTCCGCTCACGCGTCGCCTCGTTCCACAATACGCGCCTGTCCGCCTGCCGCGCCTTCAGGAAGGGGCGAGACGATGACGCCTTGCGCGAACGGGAAGGGCGCGGCGATGACAAGATTCTCGCTGCGGTCGAGCACCTCGATGCGAACCGGCTCGATGAGGCCGTCACGCACGATGTGGACTGTATCGAGCCCGACCAGCGCGACGGCTGGCAGCCGCATGACATCGTTAATGACAGGACCATCCAGCTCGGCTTCCACGAAGAGTCCGGGCCGCAGCGACGCCGGGTCCTCAGGTGCAATGAAAAGGTTGATCAGGCGAGAGCGCTCATCAAGCTGGGCCCCGATGCGCGCCACGGCGCCGCTGGCCGGCGCCCGACCGTCTTCGAATACCAGCCGCGCCGCGCGACCCTCGCCGCCGTCGAGACGCGCCAGCTCCTGCGGGCTCGTCGGGGCGACGATCTCAAGCGCGCTGGCGTCGTAGATCGCGCCATAACTCTGACCGGCGATCAGCAGCTGACCAGCTTCAATCCGGCTGTCCACCACCCGGCCGGAGAAAGGGAAGGAGACCCGGGTGCGCTCCAGGTTGAGCCGGGCCTGAGCCAGATCGGCTTCGGCGGCTTCGACCCGCGCCCGAGCGGCGGCGAGCTGAGGCTCGCGAGCGGCGAGCGGCGAGATATCCCGATCCGGATAGACCCGCGTCCATTCATTGCGCGAGACCTGGGCCTCCGCCTCGATCTGAAGCAGGGCGCTCTGAGCGTCGGCGAGGCTGGCCGAGGCGCGCGCAACCGCGACCTGATAATCGCGTCGATCAATGGTGAAGAGCGGCTCGCCGGCTTCGAAACGACCGCCTTCGCGCACCGCTTCGGCCAGGGTTTCCACCCGTCCGCCGACCTGGGGCGACAGCGCGACGATGGCGCGTGCTTCCACCGTTCCGGTCAGGCGCACTTGGATCTGATGATCGCCGCGTTCGGGCGTCATCATGCGCACCGGTATCAGGCTGGCCTCGCTCTGCGGCGCGCCCGCGCGCGCCGGCTCGCCGCCGCCGCCGGCAAGCCTGGCGGTCAGCACGAGCGCGGCGATCACAAGAATCGCGATGATGGCGATTTGCAGCCAACCCAGCCAGCCGCGCTCTTCTCGTTCAGATTGTGCGTCGCTCATCGAAAACTCTGAAAAACTGAAAAAGCCAAACTAGACCGCCGGTGCGTGACGAACAGCCCGAAAATCGCATCGTCGTCATTTTCCTTAGCGCCCGATCAGCGTGATCGAATCGCGACGCCGTCACGGATGCGGTCGGTCGGGTAGAGGATCACCTCATCGCCCGCCTCCAGCCCGCTCAGGATCTGGGCGTGCTGACCGTTTGAGCGTCCGATCTGAAGCTCGATCAGACGGGCGCGACCCTGACGAAGCGCGAACACGGCCCAGCCGTTCTCGGTGCGAAACAGCGCTGCGGTTGGCGCGATGATCACATCCTCGCCGCGCCAGACCGTGATGGCGGCCTCCACCCTGAAACCATGACCCAGGCTGGTCCAGCGCTCGGGCGGATCGACGAAGTCCAGCACCACGTTGACGCGTTGCTCCTCCACGCCCAGCGCTGAAATCTTCAGGAAGCCGAATGGCTCCACCCGTTGCACCTGGGCGCGCAGCGCTTCACCGCCCCAGGCTTCGATCCGCGCTTCGGCTCCGACCTCCACCTGCACTGCATCGCTGGACAACAGCTCAACAACGACTTCCAGATCCCCCGGATCGCCGACCTCCATGACCGGAGCGCCGGGTAAGGTCACGGTTTCGCTTTCCTGAATGACGCGCAGCACCCGGCCGTCAATCGGGCTTCGCATCGTCACCACCCCATCGATCTGGCCGTCTTCGCCGGGCTCGATCAGGCGCGCGGTCGCCGCTTCGATTTCCGCGCTGCGCATGCGTACATTGGCGCGTGCAGTCGCCAGCGCCGCCTGTGCGGTGCGCAACTCCAGCCGGGTGCGGTCCAGTGCGCCCTGGCTGACCGTGCCGCGCTCGAACAGCGATGCGATGCGATCGTTTTCGGTGCGCGCAAATTCAAGCTGGGCTTCAGCGCGCTGCACCTCGGCGATGGCGAAGCTGCGAGCCGCTTCAGTCGAGGCCAGCGCAGCGCGGGCCTCAGATTGGCTGCGGGCGTCCAGAAAAGCCGGATCGGAGGGCAGGATGCTGGCGATGGCCTCACCGGCGGCGACCGGATCGCCTGCCTCCTGCTCGATCCGCAGAAGCCGACCCGCGACCGGCGCTGACACCGTATAGATCTCGCGCACCCGGGTGCGTCCCTCATCGCGAACCGAAACAGTCAAGTCTGTGCGCTCCACCACAGCCAGATCCACCAGAATCGGGCGCGGCCAGGCTGCCCAGATGATTAAGGCGGCAACCAGAAGGCCGGTGGCTGCCCAGAAGAGAGTTCTGAAACGAAGTCGCATGATCAGCGTCCTATTCGCGGGTCTTCAAGACAGCCACCAGATCGAGCGTGTCGATGCGCCGGCGCACGACCAGAGCGCTGATCGCGCCGATGACGATCAGCACCGCCGCAGCGAAGGCATAGGTGGACGGATAGATGATGTAGGGCAGGCGGAAAAAGTCCGAACTCATCGCGCCGGCCAGGGCCCAGGCCATGGCGGTTCCCGCCGCCAGGCCCAGCGGTATGGCGATCAGAAGGATGAAACCGGTCTCGCCCAGCAGAATGTAGCTGACATCGGTTTTCGAAAAGCCGAGCACGCGAAGCGAGGCCAGCTCGCGCGCCCGCTCGGCGAGCGACACGCGCACCGCGTTATAGATAACCCCTATGGCGATCAGCCCGGCGAACAGGGTGTAGATCGCCACGCTCACGCCCATGCTCTGGTCGAGGATTTCCTGCATATTGTCCCGCGCGAGTTCGTGCAGCTGCACGCCGGCCACGAGCGGGGCCTCTTTGAGCTCCAGATACAGTGCTTCGCGTGCATTTTCGTCCACGCGCAGATAGGCGCCGGACACCACCCGGTCTTCACCGAGCGCCGCGCTAAGGTCTTCAAGGCGCATATGCACGCCTGAACCGAGCAGAACGGTCGGCGTGGACGCGATCGTCAACTCCAGAACCGGGCGCGCGCCTTCGGTGACTTCAGCGCGGATCGTGTCGCCGGCCTGAGCGCCGAGCCGGTTGGCGAGGTCCTGGGACAAAACCAGCCCGCCCGGCGGCGGATTGATGGTCTGACGCGCGTCATCAATCAGGCGCGACAGGCCGGGCCGGTCGATCACCCCGGTCAGTCCCATGCGCACCTCGCGTTGCTCGAATTGAAGCCGCGCGGCGGCGCTGCGGAAGGGTTCAGCTTCAATGACCCCCTCGCGCCGAGCCAGATCATAGAAGGCGCTCATCGGGCGTGCTTCGGTGAACACCACCGCGATATCGTGCCGGTTGGAGATGTCGAAATAGGTGGCGATCATCTCCTCCATCGCATCGGTGAAATACAGCGCCACGACGAGCAGCGAGCCGGCCGCGGCGACGCCCAGCGTCGTCATTCCGTTGCGGATCGGATAGCGGATCAGCTGGCGCAGGATCATACGCGTCTGCTGGTCCAGTACGGACAAGCGCGTCACGGTCGCGCCCAGCGAGACCGAATAATCCGGTGGAGGCGGCGCGCGCATGGCCACCGCCGGAGCGAGCCTTGCGGCGCGCGTCACGCTCCAGAACGCCCCGGCGCCCACCGACAAAACAGTTACCGCCACACCGATCAGATAGACGCCGGGCGTGGCGGCGAAGACCAGGTAGGGAAACTCGTAATACTGAGTGTAGAGCACCGCCATGGCGCGCCCGAGCCAGGTCCCCGCCGCCATGCCGAGGAGCAGTCCGACCAGACCGATCCCGCCGGCCAGTTTGAGGTAGTGCCAGGCGACCTCGCCGGAGCCGTAGCCGAAGGCCTTCATCAGTCCGATCTGCTCACGCTCCACAGCAACCAGGCGGGAGATGACGATGTTCACCAGAAAGGCTGCGACGGCCAGAAAGATCGGCGGCATGAAGGCGCCCATGGTCTGCAGCTGTTCCACCTCGCTTTCGACGAAGGCCGCCGAGACGTGATCGCGCCGGGTGATCGCACCGGGCGCGCCGTACGGCTCGAGCAGCTGATCCAGCGCATCGGCGACGGCGTCGGGGTCGGCGCTCCGATTAAGGCGGACGACGGTCTCGTTGAACGCGCCTTCCATATCCGCGGCGTTCTCAAGCGCATCGCGGTCCATCCATAATACGCCGAACAGCGCCGGGTCGGGGATCAGCTGACCTGGTGCGATCGCGTAGACATATTCCGGCGACAGCGCGAACCCGGTGATGACGAGCTGCTCGCGCTTGCCGCGGATCGTCGCGCGTACTGCGTCGCCTATCTCCAGCCCGTGCGCCTGTGCGAAGCCTTTTAAGATGACCGTCTCGTCACGCCGGGACGGGTCGGGTAGCCGGCCGCGGTCCAGATAGATCGCATTGACCGCTTCCGGGCGTCCGCGCGGCAGCGAATAGATAACGCCGGTCGGCGGTTCGGCCATCGAGTCCATATCGAACAGAACCGGCGCCGCAATCCGCGTTTCAGCCGCGCCGACGCCTTCGATCGCGCGGATGTTGTCGCCGAGGGTGTTTGGCGCGCGCACCACGCTCGCCCACAGATCGGCGAAACGCTGACGCTCGTAATAGGCCGACCGGGTTTCGGTCAGCGAGGCGAGCATGCCCGCCATGGTCAGATGAACGGCGATCCCGGCGGCGATGACCAGCGCGATGGCGATGCCTTGCGTGCGCAGCCGCCAGAGATCGCGGAACAGCTTGCGGTCGAGCGGAGACATGATCGCGCGTCTCACCAGATCAGCTCCGAGGGTTGGATCTTGCTTATGTTGCGCCGGTCCTCGCGGATCTGGCCATCGCCGAAAATGATCACCCGGTCCGCCATGTCCGCGACCGAGGCGTTGTGGGTGATGATGAAGGTGGTCGAACCCAGCGTGGTGTTGACCTGTTGCAGCGCCTCCAGCACCCGGATGCCGGTTGTTGAGTCCAGCGCGCCGGTGGGCTCGTCGCAGAACAGCACGTCCGGACGCTTGGCGATCGCGCGCGCGATGGCGACGCGCTGTTGCTCCCCGCCGGACAGCTCGGCGGGAAAATGATCAACCCGCTTGTCCAGCCCGACGAGACCCAGCGCCTCCTCCGGCGCCATAGGGTCCGGTGCGATCTCTGTGACGAGCGCAACGTTCTCGCGCGCGGTCAGGCTCGGCATCAGATTGTAGAACTGGAAGACGAAGCCGACATGCTCGCGCCGATAGCGGGTGAGCTGGCGATCACTGGCCGAGTGCAGGGCCTCGCCGCGAAAATACACCTCGCCTGAGGAGGCCCGATCCAGCCCGCCTAGTATGTTGAGCATGGTCGATTTGCCGGATCCGGACGGGCCGAGGATGACAATCAGCTCGCCGTCTGCGGCGGTGAATTCCACCCCGCGCAAGGCGTGTACGGCGCTGTGACCCTCGCCATAGACTTTCGACAGGGCGCGCGCTTCGAAGCAAGGCGGGTCGGAAGTCATGAAAACCTCGTGCCGGGCTCGTCGAGCCCACCTGCCCGACCTTACCTCTAAGCCGCTCTCGCGAAGCCCGGACATGGCGCCGCAGCCACACCGGTGGAAGTTTTTTGTCCGAACATATTTGCCGGACGCGAATACCGCGCCATATTGATATACTCTTATATCAATTAAGGCGGCGAAAGACCGCTTTTGTGCGTACTTAAAACCGGTCCGGGAGCCGGGTCAGACATCCAGGGGAGTTCACATGTCATCGCTAACCATGCGCAGCCGTACGCTGCTTGGCGCTTCCGCCGCCGCCCTTATGAGCCTCGGCTTCGGCGCCGAGGCCGCCGCCCAGGTGGTCGACACCATCACCGTCACGGCTCAACGCCGTGAAGCCGACCTGCAATCGGTTCCCGCCTCGGTGACCGCGATCCAGCCTGAAACGCTGGAACAGCGTCAGATCGCCAATGTGCTGGATCTGCAATACCAGGCGCCGAACCTGTCGCTGGCGACCAATACCGGCACCGCAAGCGGCGCGCGCATTTTCCTGCGCGGCATTGGCGAGGATGAGTCGCGGGTCTCCGCAGATCCCGCGGTCGGGGTTTATGTCGACGGGGTGTATGTCGGCCGGCAGGTCGGCGCCTTATTCGATCTTGTTGATCTGGAGCGGGTGGAGGTGCTGCGCGGACCGCAGGGCACGCTCTATGGCCGCAACTCCAATGGCGGCGCAGTCAGGCTCGTCAGCCGAGCGCCCGCCGGTGATAACTCCGGCGATCTGCAAGCCACGGTCGGCAGCGAGTCACGCTTCGATCTGCGCGGCGTCGGCGATATCGCGCTCGGTCAATCCACCGCGCTTCGCGTCTCCGCGCTCTATCGCTCGCGCGACGGCTTCCACACCCTGACCCCGAACGGTGATTTCACCGGCCAGGGCGGCAATGTCGGCGCAGTCGAAACGATCGCCTGGCGCGCCTCCCTGCGTCACGAGTTCAACGAGGACTGGACGGCGACCCTGGCGGTCGATCAGACGCTGGATGATTCTGATCCGGTTCCAGATAGCGCGGATCCCGCCAATGACGCCGATGGAGACCTGTTCACCATCGAGCCGCTGCCGGGCACGACCTGCTCGACGCTGACGCCGGGCACCTTCCAGCCGATCGGTTGCTTCACCGGCTATTCCAGCGAGGTTGACGCTTTCGGGACCGCACTCACGCTGACCGGCGAGGTGGGGGCTTTCACCTTCCAGTCGCTGACCGGCTATCGCACGATGGAAGATGATCTGGTTTCGCGGATCGGCTTTCCCTATTTCCAGCAAACCGATCAGGACCAGCTCAGCCAGGAATTCACGCTGACCTCGAACTTCGACGGGCCGACGAATTTCGTGGCCGGCGTCTTCTTCTATAATGAAGATGTCTCACTGGATTCCACCTTCGTGCTGGACTTCGCGATCGGTGTGGAAACCCAGGCGGCCGCCATCTTCGGTCAGGTCACCCATGACCTTACTGAGACCGTCACGCTGACCGCCGGCGCGCGCTTCACCGACGAGACCAAGGACTTCGACGGCGCCAACGTCACCGTGGGCGCGCCGCTGACGCGGTCGGAGTCCGCCGACTTTGAGAACTTCACTTACAATCTGTCGGTTCAGAACCAGTTCTCCGACAATGTGATGGGCTATCTGTCCTACTCCACCGGGTTCAAGAGCGGGGGGTGGTCGCCGGACTGCTTCTCCGCCGCCGCCTGCTTCCAGCCGGTCGAGGAAGAAACCGTGGAGACGTTCGAGGCGGGCTTGCGCAGCACGCTGCTTGACGGCGCAATGCGCTTCAACGCCACCTATTTCTTCAACACCTATGAAGGGCTTCAGATCGGCGCGACCGTGCCGGGGCTCGGCTTCACCCGCTTCAATGTCGATGAGACGCAGATCCAGGGCCTGGAGTTTGAGGCCAATTGGGCGTTGACCGAAAGTCTCGACCTGTTCGCTGTGCTCGGCTTCCTTGATAGCGAGTATACCAGCGTGACCCTGGCGCAGGCCGGAGGCCTGACCAATTCCGGTGCGGCCTGCCCGGGCGGGACGGTAACCATCGCGTGCGCGCTAGGCCTCGACCTCAAGAACGCCCCGCAACACAAGGGCACGATAGGTTTCTTGCACACCAGCGCCTTTGCGGACGGTGAACTGACCATTGGCGGAGATGTTTCGTTTGAGGACGAGTCGTGGAGCCTGGTGGCGAACGGCCCCCCTCATGCGCTGACGAACCCTGATCCGCTCCTGAATGCCCGGATCGCGTATCAGCCCAATGACAAGCCCTGGCGCGTCGCGCTTTGGGGCCGCAATCTGACCGATCAGGAATACGGCCGCGCGGCGACGGCGAACCAGTTCTCCGTCTTCGCCTCGCCGCCGCTTGAGTGGGGCGTGGATCTCGGCGTGAGCTTCTAGCGCACCGGTTCGGGAACGTTTCGGCGTTCTCTCCCCGGGACGGGGCGGGTGGCTTGGCGGCGCCCGCCCCGTCTTTGTTGAGAATCAGCTTTGAGCGGAGGCGATGATGGTCGGCGGCGATCTTGTCTATTCCATCTTTGTTTTCATCCACATCCTGCTTTTCGTAGCCTGGCTCGGTGGTGATATCGGGGTGTTCATCCTCGGCCAGCATTTTCGCAAGCGGGAGTATCCTCTGGAAACCCGTTTCACGCTTTTGAAGCTGCTGGTGCTCAATGACATGGCCCCGCGCACGGCTTGGGCGTTGATGGTTCCGGTCTCGGTCACGATGGTGATACTGGGCGGATGGGCGGCGCTGCCGGTCTGGCTCGTCGGGCTATCCTGGCTGATCGGAGCGGTCTGGATCGCTCTGGTCTGGGGCGCCTATCTGAACGATCAGACGCCGCTGGCCCAGCGGCTGCGCCGCATCGAATTCTGGCTCAAGATCGCCTTGACCGGCGGCTATGCCGCCTTGGCGGTTGCGCCCATGGTCGGCTGGCTTTCCATGCCCGGCTGGCTGACCGCTAAGGCGGGCCTGTTCGCGCTGGTCTTCGGCTTCGCCATCATGATCGATGTCGCCTTCAAGACCGCAACACCGCACCTTCAGCGCCTGGTGGCCGAAGGCTCATCGGATGAGGTCGAGATCCCGCTTCGGCGCGCCATGGACAACACCCGCATCTGGGTGCTCATCCTTTATGCTCTGCTGGTGATCACCGCCGCGATAGGCACGATCAAACCGGTATTCTAGCGCGACGCGCGCGAGCCTGCTTAGCTGTCTGACGCAGCGTTCTGGGACGACTCGATCGCGGCCTGAGTACCGAACAGGGCTTCGCCGATATTCGGGACGCTGCCCGTCGCCAGGGCTGGCAAAGCCAGCGCCATGGCGACGGAGACGGCCAGGCCGATACCGGCGCGGATGATGTCGGTGAAGACGTCAAAAGCCGCTGCACCCTTCTTGCGCAGGCCGGAGATGAGGGAAATGGCGATCTCGCGACCGGCGAGCAGGCCCAGGAAGACCCAGGTCGTGCTCATCGGAATGTCGTTGATCTCCTTGAAATACATCAGGATGATCCCGAACACGAAATCCACCAGCGTGGCCGAACGCACATCGGTGGTGTTGGTCTTGCTGGTGACGATCTTCTGAATCTCACCGCCGCGCATGGCGAAGATGATGGCGTGCAGCACGATCATCAGGAGCGTGGCGAAGATCAGAAGCCCGATGGAGAAGGTGACCGTCACCTCGCCGTCGGCGCCCACCACGGTCTGGCGGGGCAGGTAGACGAAGATGTTCGCGAGATCCTGCATCAGCCATTGCGACCAGAGGAAACCGGTCGAAAGCCATTGCAGAACGAACCAGGTGTTGAACCGCTGAGTTCCCACCGCTACGCCGAGCGCCACCGCGATCACCACACCCACGGCGGCCCAGTTGGCGCCGGAAATATCCGGCAGCGTTGGGCCTTGAGTGAGCAGATAAACCAGCACGCAGACCGCAGCCGCGACCGCCGGGATGGACCACCAGCCGCCATGAACGTCTTCAACCGGCGTTTTCGACACCCAGCGCTCAAAGAAGCGAGACACTAGAAGGAAGATCACCGCACCCGCGGCGAAGGCGACGACATAGCCCATCATGCTTTTGAAAATCATCTCACCCAGCACGCCAGCGGTCGCGACGCCGCCGGTGAGGGTGAAGATGGTGAGCACCAGGAAGGTGGTGGAGACTGGGATGCCGAAGCGTGTGAGAATCAGCAGGGTCAGGGGCGGCAGGACGTGCCACCACTGAATGCCGGTTTCCGGGTAAGGGATGCGATTTAAGCGGTCGAACGCGATATCGCCGTCATAAGCAAACCAACCATAGAGCATCACCGCCACGATGATGCTGGAGGCGAAAGCCCACAGAACGATCCAGGGTCGTTTGGAGTTTGACGCCAGGAAGGTGCCGAGCGTCTGGATGACATCGTTGGCCACAATGGCGTAGGCGGCGAACATGAAGCCGACCAGCGCAAAGAGCGGCACGCCGAAAATCGCGAAATCCATTTGAAGACCCCCATGAGCACGTGGCTCAGGCGGATAGCCGATGGCCGGGCCGGTTTCAAAGAAAACCGCACCTCTGTGCTGCGATTTCGCAAAACCGTCACGCTTCGCAAATGAGAAATCAGTGCGTTGGGTCTTGTCTATACCGTCTGGACGGTTTATGTGTTGCATTACCGTCCAGACGGTATAGATGCAGTTGCGAAGAAATGCTGCGCCGCCGCATAAATTTGATATAGGCTGACAGGCAAGATCCAGGAGAGCGTGCGTGGCCACCGTTGACACTTCCACCGAGGATCGCCCCACGCGTGAGCTGATCCTCGATGCGGCCGAACAGGTTGTGGCCCGCGATGGCGCCAAGCGGCTCACCATTGACGCTGTGGTCAAGCAGAGCGGTTTCTCCAAAGGCGGCGTGCTCTATAACTTTCCCTCAAAGCTGGCGCTCGTTCAGGGCATGGTCCAGCGCATGGTGGAGTTCGCCCAGGCCGAACACGCCCGCGCGATCGAGGACGCCAGGGCTGAGAACGCGCCGCTCGCCCCGGCGATCATGCAGGCAATGTGCGGGTTCAAGGAGATGGACAATCAGGTCTCGATGGGCCTGCTGGCCGCCGTCGCCGAGCATCCTGAACTGATCGACCCGATCCGCGAGGCCATGGCCGCCATTCGCGACGAGCTTCTCACTCACGCGCCCGATCCTGAACTGGCCCGTATCGCCATGCTGGCTGCGGACGGGATGCATTTCACCGACATTCTTGGTCTGGATGTCCTCACCGATGAAGAACGCGCCGCAACAGTAGCGCGTCTTGTCTCGCTGGTCTTGGAGCCTTCCTCATGAACGCCCGCCTCGTCCCCCTCCTGGTGATCCCGGCCGTGTTGGCGGCCTGCGGCGCTCCGCCTGCGGCTGAAGAGCCGACCATCCGCTCTGCGCGCATCGAGACGGTAGAGCCGGCCGGCAGCCAGGCGCGCCGAGAATTCGTCGGGCGTGTTGAGGCCCGGTTGACGGTCGATCTCGCCTTCCAGGTCGGCGGCCGGCTCGCTGATTTCCCGGTCTCCGAAGGCGAGTTGATCTCGCAAGGCCAGACGCTGGCCCGGCTGGAGCAGCAGGACTTTGAACGCGCCCAGCGCGAAGCCCGCGTTCAGCTTCAGCAGGCCAGCACCAATCTGGAGCGTCAGCGCACGCTGCATGAGCGCGGCATTGCTTCTGACGCTGCGCTGGAAGACGCGCAGACGGCCTTCGATCTGCGCGCGGTCGCGCTGGATAACGTGCGTCAGAACCTGGAGTACACCACAGTCGAGTCGCCGTTTGACGGGCTCGTCAGCCGGCGTCTGGTCGATAACTTCTCCACCATCTCGCCAGGCCAGCCCATCGCGCGGCTTCAGGATGTCTCGGAGCTGCGCGTCGCCATCCAGGTGCCTGAAAGCCTCATTGCTCTGGTTGATGAGACCGAGCCGGTCGAGGTCCACGCCCGCTTTCCTTTCCTGCCCGATCAGAGTTTTGCTCTGGAGTATCGCGAACTGGTCGCCGAGCCTGATCAGGCCTCGCGCACCTATACTGCGCTCTTCGCTTTGCCTGACGATGTGCCCGCCAACATCCTGCCAGGCATGACGGCGACGGTTTCGGTGCTGATTGAGGCCAGTGAGCAACCGGCTAATCCCGGCGTCCGCGCCCCGGTCGCTGCGCTGAGCGACACCCCCGAAGGCGGTTTCATGGTCTGGGTCTATGACGCGGCGAGCGGGATCGTGAATGCGCGCCAGGTAGAAACCGGCCCGGTCTCCGGGGAGACGGTCATCATCCGGTCTGGGCTTAACGCCTGTGAGCAGATCGTCACCGCCGGCGTTAATGCTCTGTATGACGGCATGTCGGTGCGCCCGCTTGAGCCTGCCCGCGAGCTGTGCACGACGGCGCCGCCCGCGAATTAGCGTCATTATCGACTTTTCAGGAGCTGCGCGATGAGCGAGCCCGCCGGTCCGAAGCTCGTGGCGATGAATCTCGCCCGACTGTCCATCCAGAAGCCGGTTCTGGCCTGGCTGATCATGCTCGGTTGTTTCTTTGGCGGGCTGTACGGCTTCAATTCGGTCGGACGGCTGGAGGACCCCGCCTTCACGATCAAGGAGGCCATCGTCTTCACCCAGTATCCCGGCGCCAGCGCCGAAGTTGTGGAGACCGAAGTCACTGAGAAGCTGGAGACCGCCATCCAGCAAATGCCGCAGCTGCGCGACGTGCTTTCAGAAAGCGCGCCGGGCGTGTCGGAAATCCGTGTGCGGGTGCGTGACCGCTATAACGGCGATCAGCTGCCGCAGATCTGGGACGAGCTTCGCAAACGCATGCGCGATGCGGCGCCCAGCCTGCCGCCTGGCGCCGGCGATCCGCTCGTCTTTGACGATTTCGGCGATGTCTACGGCATCATGTACGCGGTCACCGCACCGGGATATTCAGACGCTCAGGTGCGTGAGGTCGCCGACTTCCTTCGCCGCGAACTGCTTGTGGTGGAGGGCGTGTCGAAAGTGGATGCGTCCGGCGTTCCTCAGGAACGTATCTATGTGGAGATCCCGCAGGAGAATCTCGCCCGCCTCGGCCTGTCAGTCGATGCGGTGCTGGAGACGCTCTCCAACGAAAACACGGTCGTCAACGCCGGCGCCACGCCGGCCGGCGACCGGCTTTTGCGCATCGATATGCCCCAATCGATCGGCGGGGTGGCGACGATTGAAAACCTGCTCATCTCCCCGCGCGACGCCGGTCAGACGCTGCGCCTGTCCGATATCGCCACGGTCACCCGCGCACCGGTGGAGCGTGACGATGTCTATATATACCGCAATGGAGAACGCGCCTTCACGCTCGGCGTATCCGGACTGACGGACGCCAATATCGTGGATGTCGGCGAAGCGGTGGAGGCGCGCCTTCAGGAGCTGGAGGCCGATCTGCCGCTCGGCTTCGTCCTGCATCCCATCTATGAGCAACATATCGTCGTCGATGACGCGATTGACGGCTTCTTGCTGAACCTCGCCCTCTCGCTGGGCATCGTGATCGGCGTGCTGTGCCTGTTCATGGGTTGGCGGGCCGGGGTGACGGTTGGCGCGGTGCTGCTGCTGACCGTTCTGGGCACGCTTTTCTTCATGGCGATGTTCGACATCACAATGCAGCGGATTTCGCTCGGCGCGCTGATCATCGCGATGGGCATGCTGGTCGATAACGCCATCGTGGTCACCGAGGGCATGCAGATCGGCGTGAAACGCGGTCGGCCCCGCATGGAAGCGGCTGAAGCGGCGGTCAAATCGACTCAGTGGCCGCTTCTGGGCGCCACCGTGATCGGCATCATGGCGTTTTCCGGCATCGGGTTGTCGCCGGACTCCACCGGCGAGTTTCTGTTCTCGCTGTTCGCGGTGATCGCGGTCTCGCTCATCCTCAGCTGGGTGCTGGCCATCACCGTCGCGCCGATGATCGCCTATCACCTGTTCAAGTCTGAGAAGCCGAGCGAAGGCGATCCCTATGCCGGCGGCGCCTATGCGGCCTATCGCGGCGTGCTGCATGGCGCGATCCGCCGGCGCTGGCTGACGCTGATCGTGCTGATCGCGGTGACGGTCGCCAGCGTGATCGGTTTCGGCTCGGTGCGTCAGGCCTTCTTCCCGGATTCCAACACGCCGATCTTCTTCATCAACATCACCGAGCCTCAGGGCTCCGACATTCTGGCGACCGACCGTACGGTGCGCGCGATCGCCGAATACGTCTCCGTCCAGCCTGAAGCGGTGTCGGTGGACGCCTTCGTGGGGCGCGGCGCGACCAGCTTCATGCTGACCTATGTCTCCGAGCAGCCGAACACCGCTTACGGTCAACTCATCGTGCGCACCGAGACGCTCGCGACCATCCCGGATCTGGCTGACCGGATTCTCGCCTATATCAACGACAACCATCCTGACGTGGAGGCGCGCTCTGAACGCATCGTGTTCGGCCCGCCCGCAGGCGCTCAGCTCGAAGCCCGCTTCATGGGGCCTGACCCGGCGGTGCTGCGGGCGTTAAGCGAGGATGCGCTCGCGCGGCTGCGCGACGGCGCTGATCTGCTCGATCTTAGAACCAATTGGCGCAATCGCGAGCTCGTGCTTAGCCCCACGCTGGTGGAGGAGCGCGCTCGCTCCATAGGCGTCACGCGCGAAGACATCGCCAATGCGCTCACCTTCGCCACGGACGGACAGACGGTCGGCGCTCTGCGCGAGGGCGACGAACTCATTCCCATTGTGGCGCGCGCGCCGCTGTCAGAACGCATCGATCCTGAAAACCTGTCCGATCGGCTGATCTGGAGCCCGGCGCAGAACGCCTATGTGCCGATGAACCAGGTGGTGAGCGGTTTCACCCTGACGGCGCAGGACACGCTCATCCAGCGCCGGGACCGGGTGCGCACGCTCACCGTCCAGGCCAATCCGCAGACCGGCGAGACCGCCGCTTCCGCCTTCGGACGGTTCTCAGAGATTGTCGGCGAGATCGAGCTGCCCCGCGGCTATTCGCTGGAATGGGGCGGCGAATATGAAGCCAGCCAGGAGGCCAATCAAAGCCTGGCCGGTGTTCTGCCGTTCAGCTTCATTGTCATGCTGGTGACGAGCTTCCTGCTGTTCCAGACGGTTCGACAGCCGCTCATCATCTGGGCGATCGTGCCGATGTCGATCTGCGGGGTGACGGTGGGTCTTCTGGTGACCAATGTCGCCTTCTCCTTCACCGCGCTCCTCGGCTTCCTGTCGCTGTCGGGGATGCTGATCAAGAACGCCATCGTGCTGGTCGACGAAATCGATCAGCGCATCGCCGGCGGCACCGAACGCTTCGCGGCGATCTGCGAGGGCTCGATCAGCCGTTTGCGGCCGGTATTCCTCGCCGCCGGCACGACGATTCTCGGCATGACCCCGCTCATCTTCGACGCCTTCTTCCAGGGCATGGCGGTGACGATCATTTCAGGTCTGGCTTTCGCCACGGTGCTCACCCTGATCGCCGCGCCGGTGCTGTACGCGCTCTTCTTTGGCGTCCGGGCTGAGGCGAAGGCGGCGCTTCAGTCCTGAAACACGCCGGCCGCGCGCATGCGATTCAGCGTGGCGCGCTGATTGGCGATGGCTTCGGCCTGAGACAGCATTCCGCGTCCGGCCATGGCGTTGGCCTGAGGTCCGGTCGCGGCGTCATATCCAGGCTGGAATACCTCGGACGGAAGGCGCGAGAGCAGATTCGACATGCCGGTGCGTGAGCGCGCTGCTCTCAGCGCCGGCAGGTCGATGACCGCATTGGCGTTCAGGCTCTCCCCGCTTTCCGCTTCGGCCAGCACGCGCCCGTTCCAGTCCACGATCTTGCTCATCGCGTCGGTGGAGGCCGCCGGCACCGGCGTGCCGATGATCTCCGCAGAGTTGGCCGAGACGACATAGGCCATCGATTCAATCGCCCGGGCCCGCTTGGCGACATGCTTCACCGTCAACGCCGGAGAGCTGACCTCCGAGGTTGGGTGAAGCAGGATTTCCGCACCTTTCAGCGCATGCATGCGCGCAATCTCCGGGTAGAGGATTTCCTCTGAGGCGACCGTGCCGATCACGCCGATCTCGGTTTCGGCCACCGGGAAGACGGCGTCATAGCCATAGATGTCGAGATACTGATCCCAGACATCATACGGCGTTGGGGTGTAGAGCGAGATCATCCGGCGATAGCGCAGCACCGTCTCGCCGGACGGCGCGATCAGGAAATTGGCCTGGAAGTAGAGCTCGGGGAAGTTGGCGTCGTTTTCATAGAGATTGCCGCCGATATGCACGTCAAAGCGCTGGGCGATCGCCGCCAGCGCCTCATATTCCGGTCCGCCGATATCGATGGCGGCCTTGGCTTTCCACTCTTCCCGGCTTTCACGCAGGGGAAAACCGGTCAGGAAGTATTCCGGCAGGCAGACCAGCTTCAGCTCGGTGCCGTTGAAGGTGCGCAGGAAAGCCTTGGTGGAGGCGATCTGCCCAGCGATGCGCTGGATGGAGGCCATCATGCGCGCCCGCGCCGCCTCAACCGTCGCATCCTGATTGACCGCATCGCAAACCACCTGCAGCGCGCATGCCGAGTAACGCGGATCGGTCTCACTGGCGCGGGCCGCACCGTGAAGCGCAAACGCGCCCGCAAGCGCCCCGGCCCCGGTGATCAGGTCTCGACGTGTGGTCATGATGAAGGGCTCCCTTTGATGTCATCCCGGCCTTGAACCGGAACCCAGTCCGTGACGTCCACATTCGCGTTCACAATTTAAACTAACCGGAATGGGTACCGGATCGCTACGCGTCCGGGATGACAGCCTTTTGGGTGTCATCCCGGTGATAACCGCCCTTCATCCCAGGCTTTCAGGAAGCGTTTTGGCGCCTGATTGCGCCAGACGCGGACCAGATTGACGCGCGCCCAGTCGGGATCGAACGCCTCCGGTCGCATCAGGATGAGCCCGTGCGGCCGGTGATGGTCGGTGATGAAGAACGTCTCTGGTGCGGCTTCGAGCAGGAAGTCGCGCTCCTCGGCCGGAAGCTTGAAGACCGGTGCGTCGGCGTAGTCCTGCGGCGCCCACCAGGTCCACAGCTTGCCGTGCGCTTTCAGGCCGGGATTGCCCCATGAGACGCAGTCCTCGACTTCCGGAAGGTCAAGAGACAGCGCGAAGGCGCGCAGATCGTCCCAACCGCTCATGGATGAAGGCGCCTCGGTCATCTGGGCTCCGCGTCTCCGGCATGGCGGGGGTTCAACCCATAAAGAGCGTCGCCGGATTCTCAAGCAGAGCCTTCATGGCCTGGATGAGGCGGGCGGCTTCATATCCGTCGACGATGCGGTGATCGAAGCTGGACGACAGATTCATGATCTTGCGGGGAACCAGCCGGCCTTCAGCGTCATAGCGCGGCAGGGTCTGCAGCCTGTTCACACCGATGATCGCGGTTTCCGGGTGTTTGATCACAGGCGTTGTCACAATGCCGCCAATGGCGCCGAGCGAGGTGATGGTGATCGTGGAGCCGGTCAGCTCTTCCTTGGTGGCCTTGCCGGAGCGCGCTGCGTCGGCAAGGCGCTTCACCTCGTCGGCGATCTGCCAGATATCGAGGCTTTCAGCGTGCTGGATTACCGGCACCATAAGCCCGTTGGGCGTGGCCGCCGCGATGCCGCAATGCACGCCCTCATACTGGGTCAGCACTGAAGCGTCGGTGTCGAAATGCGCGTTCGCCTGCGGGAAGTCCGGCAGGGCCCGCGTCAGCGCCGTGACCAGGAATGGGATGAGGGTCAGCTTCGGCTGATCTTCGCCGCGTATCGCATTCATGTGCGAGCGCAGGTCTTCCAGCGCCGTCAGATCGATCTCGTCGACATAGGTGATGTGCGGGATGGTGCGCTTGGCCAGCGCCATATTCTCCGCGATCTTGCGGCGCAGCCCGATCACCTTGATTTCTTCGCGGCCCGTGCGCGGCGCCTTTGACGATCCGCCGGATCCGCCCATCTTGGAGATCAGACGTCCGCCTGCGGCGATGAAATCATCCAGATCCTGATGGCTGATGCGACCCGCCGGGCCGGTGCCCGGCACGGATGCCAGATCGATATCGGCCTCCAGTGCGCGCTTCCTCACCGCCGGACTGGCCAGCGGGCGTTCGCCGGCCGAGCAGGTCGGCGTTGAAGCAGCGGGCGCCGGTGCGACGACTGTCGGGGGTGAGGGCTCCAGTGTGACGGGCTCTGCAGCTTCTGCGTTCGGCGCTGGCTCGGCTTTGGCAGCCGTCACGGCTTCTTGGGGTGATTCAGCCGGCATTACCCCGTCGACCGCAATCACCAGGATTTCGGTGCCGACTGGAATCACCTCGCCGGGTTCGCCAACGATTTTGGTCACGACGCCGTTCACGGCGCAGGGAATCTCCACCGTGGCCTTGTCGGTCATCACATCCAGGATGTGCTGGTCTTCGGTGACGGTGTCGCCGACCTTGATATGCCATTCGACGATTTCCGCTTCGACGACGCCTTCGCCGACATCGGGAAGCTTGTATGTGTAGTCGCTCATGGCTCTTAAGCCTCCGTCACGGTCTTCAGGGCACGGATGAAGCGCTCCTGGCCGGGGAAGTAGGCCCATTCATGGGCATGCGGGTAGGGCGTGTCCCAACCTGTCAGCCGGAAGATCGGCGTCTCCAACGCATAGAAGCACTCTTCCTGAATCTGCGCGGCGAGTTCTGCGCCGAAGCCGGAGGTGCGCGGCGCTTCATGGGCCACCACCACCCGACCGGTCTTGTGCACCGAAGCGGCGATGGTCTCGATATCATAGGGCGCGAGCGTTTTCAGATCGATGATCTCCGCATCAATCCCGCTGGCCTCTGCGGCAGCCTCGGCGACATGCACCAGCGTGCCATAGGTCACGACCGTGCAGGCCTGGCCTTCGCGCACGATTTCGGCTTTGCCGATCTCCACGGTGTAGTGGCCTTCCGGCACCTCGCCCTTGGGATGCTTGGCCCAGCTCTTCAGCGGCGCGTCCGGCTTGCCGTCGAACGGCCCGTTATAGATGCGCTTTGGCTCAAAGAAGATCACCGGGTCGTCGCTCTCGGTTGCAGCGATCAACAGGCCCTTGGCGTCATAGGGGGTGGACGGGATGACCACCTGCACGCCCGGCACATGGGTGAAGAAGGCCTCCGGGCTCATCGAGTGGGTCTGACCGCCTCTGATGCCGCCGCCGGACGGTGTGCGCACCACGACGGGCGTGCGGAACTGATCGGCGGAGCGATAGCGGATACGAGACAGTTCCGACACGATCTGGTCGATGCCGGGGAAGATATAGTCGGAGAACTGAATCTCGGCGACCGGACGCAGCCCCTTCGCGGCCATGCCGATGGCCATCGCCACGATGGCGCTCTCATTGATCGGCGCGTCGAAGACCCGGTCCAGACCATACTTCTTCTGCAGCCCCGCCGTGGCGCCGAACACGCCGCCGAAATAGCCGACATCCTCGCCGAAGATCACCACATCGCCGTCGCGTTCCAGAAGGACGTCCATCGCCGAGTTGAGCGACTGGAGCATGTTCATTGCGGGCATGGGCTAAACCCCCAGATCGCGGCGCTGGCGGATCAGACGCCAGTCCGGCTTGTCGTACAGATCTTCGAAAATGGTTTCGGTGGGGCTGAGCGGGCCGTCATGCAGCGTGCCGTGGCTTTCCGCCTCCTTGTAGGCCTTGGTCACATAGGCGGTCATTTCGCGCTCCAGCGCGGCGTGACGATCCTCGTCCCATTCGCCCAGCCCGATCAGGTGGTTCTTCAGCCGGTCGATTGGGTCGCCGAGCGGCCACTGCGCGCCCTCTTCCTTCGGTCGGTACTTGCCCGGATCGTCGGAGGTGGAGTGGGCGTCCTTGCGATAGGTGACCATTTCAAAGAAGGTCGGCCCGCCGCCCTTGCGCGCGCGTTCCGCGGCCCAGCGCGTAGCCGCGTACACGGCCAGGAAATCATTTGCGTCCACCCGGATCGAGGCGATGCCATAGCCCAGCCCTCGCATCGCGAAGTTCGACGCTTCGCCGCGCGAGATGCCGGAGAACATGGATATGGCCCACTGATTATTGACCACGTTCAGGATCACCGGAGCCCGATAGGTCGAGGCCAGCACAAGCGCGGAGTGGAAATCCACCTCAGCGGTCGTGCCGTCGCCGATCCAGCTCGCCGCGATCGAGTCCTCGCCCTTATAGGCGCAGCCCATGGCATAGCCGACCGCCTGAGGGAACTGAGTGCCGAGATTGCCGGACACCGAGAAGAAGCCGCCTTCCTTCCACGTATAGTGCACGGGCAGCTGGCGGCCTTTCAGATTATCGCGGCTGTTGGAGATGCAGTGACACATCATGTCCACGATGTTGCGACCGCGCGCGATCAGAATGCCCTGCTGGCGATAGGACGGGAACACCATGTCGGTCTTGTTCAACGCCATCGCGGCGGCCACAGACACCGCCTCCTCACCGGCGGACTTCATGTAGAAGCTCATCTTGCCCTGGCGCTGGAGCTTCAGCATCCGGTCGTCATAGATGCGCGTCAGCACCATATGCGACAGGCCCTCGCGCAGGACTTCCGGCGACAGGCGCGGATCCCACTCGCCGACGGCCTGATGGTTATGATCCAGCACGCCGACCAGCCCGTGAGCGAGATCGCTCGTCCGGGCGCCGTCAATCAGCGGGTCGGGGCGTTTCGCCTCGCCGGCCTTCTGGAAGGAGTAGGCTGAGAAATCCGGCGCCTCGCCCGGTCGCGCCGGCGGAGCGGGAACGTGAAAGCGCGATTGCGCGCCTTGACCAGCGGCGTCCTGAGCCATGAGCCCACCTCTTGTCCGTACAAAATCGCTAACGCCACAAGGCGTTTACGCCGCGCGGAAGTAGCGGTGCGGGGCCGGTTTGGCAAGCGTGAGGGCGGGCGCGAACAGCATGTTGCAACCGCGAAGGCGCGCCTTCGCGTTCGCAGCTTCCCGCTTTCGCGGGAATGACGGCGCATCCCTACGAAGTTGATGACAGGCGCGTGTTTTCAGCGCGTCCGGTTCAGTCCTCGCGTTCGGCCATCATGGCGTCGCGCAGGGCGCGGAACTCATTGCCTTCATACCAGTTCGGCCAGTCTTCAGAGTCCGCCAGACGCCGAACAACGTCGTGCATGAGGCGCGTGTCCTGTTCAAAGCCGGTCAGATCCCACTGCGGATCGTACTCGTCAGCGGGTTTGTGATAGGCCTCCAGCCGGTAGGCGGCTTCCACCTGGGCGCCGTACTCAGCTCCCCGCTCGACATGAATGGAGCCGGAATCGGCATACAGCATCGGCACGCCCTGGCGCGCCAGGGTGACGTGGTCGGAGCGATAGAAATAACCCGCTTCGGAATTCGGGTCCGGCGTCAGATATTTGCCGTATCCGCTCGCCACATCCGCCAGCAGCGGCTCCAGTTCAGAAGCGCCATAACCGATCACCACAATGTCCTCGGTCGGCCCGATGGGCAGCATGCCGTCGAAATTGAACCCGGCCACGGTCTCGTTCAACGGCACGAGCGGGTTCTCCGCATACCATTGCGAGCCGAGCAGGCCCGATTCTTCAGCCGTCACCGCCACCACGATGATGGATCGCGCCGGCGGGGTGTCGGATTTGGCGATCTTCTCTGCGATCTCCAGAACCGCCGTCGTACCGCTCGCATTGTCAATGGCCCCGTTATAAATCTGGTCCTCGCCGGAGAAGTTCAGACGCGTGCCCAGATGGTCCCAGTGCGCCATAAGCAGGACATGCTCGTCCGGCGCGACCGCGCCTTCGATCCGTCCGGCGACATTGTTTGAGCTGAGCGTGCGCAACCCGGTGAAGAGCTGAGCGTCGGCTGACGCGCCTTCCAGCGGAACCGGCGTGAAGCCCGGTTCAGCGGCGGCCTGGGCCAGCGCATCGAAATCGAGCCCGACCGAGGCGAACAGGCGCCGGGCGGGATCGACATGGATCCAGGACTGAACGTCAACCAGCTCCAGCTCGCCTTCGCGTTCCAGCGTGAACTGGGCGCCGCTCCAGGAGGAACGAACCACCTCCCATGGGTAGGAGGCCGGTTCGGTCTGGTGGATGACGATGGCGCCGGCCGCGCCCTGGCGGGCGGCTTCCTCATACTTGTAGGTCCAGCGCCCGTAATAGGTCATCGCCTCGCCGTTAAAGGCCTCGCCCTCAGGGTTGGCGAAGCCGGGATCATTGACCAGCATGACCGCTGTCTTTCCGGTCATGTCGACGCCGGCATAGTCGTCCCAGCCATATTCAGGCGCGACGACGCCATAGCCGACAAACACCAGATCGGACGCGGCGATGGAGACCTCTTCGGTCGGGTTCTGTGTCCAGTAAACGACATCGGGGCCGATTCTCAGTCCCATCGGCTCGCCATTCACCGAGATGTCGAAGCTGGAGCGTTCCTCATCAAGCGTGGCTTCAATAAGCGGCACAGGCTGATACCAGCTTCCGTCAAGCCCGGCCGGCTCCATGCCGATCGCATCCATCTCCTCGGCGATCCATTGCGCAGAACGCTCACCGGTCGCAGACGCCGGCGCTCGGCCCTCGAAACGATCATCGGACAGCGTCTGAACCCGGTAACGGAAATCCGCCACGGTGATCTCGGCCTCGGTCGCCTGATGGGTCGGCCAGGCCTCAGCCGTCGCGGCGGGCGTTGTGACGTCCGCAGCATCATAGCCCGCCTCGTCAGCGGGAACCGGCTCGGCGCAGGCGGACAGACCGAGAGCCAACACGCTTGCAAGCATTTGAAAACGTAACATTATAACGCCCCTCCCATCGGGTCAGCCCTATCGTGCACCCAATCGGCGAGCACGCAAGTCAGCGCCCGCTGGACAGCACGCCGCCCCGCGTCCCATCCTGCTTGCCTTCGACGAGCACACTCAGGAAAGACACCTTGATGGACAGTGCCGAGCTGGACGCGGTCCGCATCGTGCTTTCCCCGGCCACGCAGAGCGTGCTGCCGCTCATCCTGGCGATGATCATGTTCTCCGTGGCGCTATCGTTGCGGCTGGAGGACTTCGCGTTCTTAAAGCGCGCGCCCTTGCGCTTTGCCGGCGCGGCTGCGGGGCAGATCATCCTGTTGCCGGCGGCGACCTTCGCTTTGTTGCTGGTGCTGGACCCGATCGCTTCCATCGCGCTGGGCATGATCGTTGTGGCGTGCTGTCCAGGCGGGAATGTCTCCAACTTCTTCACGCATCTGGCGCGCGGCGATACGGCGCTTTCTGTGTCCCTGACGGCCACGTCCAGCGTGCTCGCCGCGCTGATGACGCCGGTCTCCATCCTGTTCTGGGCGAGCCTTTATCCGCCCACAGCCCAGCTCATCACCGAGATCGAGGTTGAGGCCGCGCCCTTTCTGATCCAGACGACCGCCATCCTCGCCATACCGCTCGCTCTGGGCATGACGGTGTGTGCATTGGCGCCAAGGCTCGCCGCGCGCATCCGCCCGACCCTGACCGTTTTGTCGCTGGCCGCGCTGGCGCTCATCGCCATATCCGGGGTGCGCGGCAACTGGGACATCTTCATCGCCGGCGGGCTCTTGATCGTGTCGGTCTGCGCCCTGCACAACGCCTTTGCCTTCGCGCTCGGCTGGATCTGGGCGCGGGTGCTCGGCTTCGCCGCCAAGGCTCGGCGCTCGCTCACCTTCGAGATCGGCATCCAGAACGCCGGGCTGGGTCTGGTGATCCTCTTGGGTCAGTTCGACGGGCTGGGCGGCGCGGCCGCCGTCACCGCGATCTGGGGCATCTGGCATCTGATCAGCGGGTCAGCTCTGGCGGGCGGCTTCCGGCTTCTGGATCGGGTCAGCTCGACCCGGCTTTCGTGAGAGGCGGCGCAACGCTAGTCTGTCGGAGAGCATCAGGAAACGCACAGGATCGGTCCGCCAGAGACCGCGCTGCGGGGAGTGAAAACGATGACCTATGATCTGAAAATCACCGGCGGAACGATCCATGACGGGCAGGGCGGCCAGCCCTATGCCGCCGATATCGCCATCTCCGGCGGGCGTATCGCCGCCATCGGGGACATCGCTGAGGACGCGCGCGAGGTGATCGACGCGTCAGGCTGCATCGTCACGCCGGGCTTTCTGGATCTGCACACCCATTATGACGGGCAGGCGACCTGGGATGACCGGCTCGAGCCCTCCATCCGCCACGGCGTCACCACCGCGGTGATCGGCAATTGCGGGGTCGGTTTCGCGCCGGTGCGCGCCAGTGACCGCGACCGGCTGGTGCGCCTTATGGAGGGGGTGGAGGACATTCCAGGCAGCGCGCTGAGCGAAGGCGTCACCTGGAACTGGGAGAGCTTTCCCGATTATCTCGACGCGCTGGAGGCCATGCCGCGCACGATGGATATCGCCGCCATGGTCACTCACGATCCCTTACGTGTCTTCGTGATGGATGAGCGTGCGAGCTTTGACGCGCAGGCCAGCGATGGGGAGATCGCGAAAATGCGCGATCTGGTGCGCGATGCGCTGGAAGCCGGCGCGGTTGGTTTCTCCACCGGCCGGTCGGACCTGCACCGCACCGCAGACGGCGAATGGACCCCGGCTTCTGAAGCCACGGCGAAGGAACTCGCCGGCATCGCCGAAGCCTTCAGGGGGCTGGATCACGGCGTTCTGCAGGCGGTCTCCGATTTCGATCTGCAGCGCGATGAAGAACGCTTCCCGGCCGAGTGGGAGGTCATCGAGGCCTATGTGAAAGCCGGCGGCGGACGGCCCTTCTCCATCTCGCTCATGCAGCGCGATCTCGCGCCGGAGCAGTGGAAGCAGATCCTGAAAGGCCTGGAAAAGCTCGACGCGGAAGGCTTCACCGTGCGCGCCCAGGTCGCCCCGCGCGCCATCGGCGTCTTCCTCGGGCTGCAATGCACCTTCCACCCCTTCATGGGCTATCCGGCCTATAAGGCGATCGCGCACCTGCCGCTCGATGAACGCGTGGCGAAAATGAAGGATCCGGCCTTCAAGACTGAACTCCTCGCCCAGAAGTCCGACAAGGTCTCCACGCCGGACAGCTCCATCCCGCCCATCGCGGACGTGATGATCGAGAGCATGGAATTCGTCGCCGAAAAGCTCTTCACCCTGTCGGAAAACCCCGATTACGAGCAGGAGCTGGACCATTCCATCGCGGCGAAAGCGCGCGAACGCGGGGTTTCGGTATGGGAGCAGCTCTATGACACGGTGATCGATCGCGACGGCCGCGAGCTCATCTACCTGCCGATCTACAATTATACCGAAGGCAGCTATGAGAACGTGCTGACCATGATGAAGCACGAGCTCTCGCTGATGGGGTTGTCCGATGGCGGAGCCCATGTCGGCACGGTCTGCGACGCCTCCTTCCCCACCTATCTGCTCAGCTACTGGGTCCGCGACCGGACCCGCGGCGAACGCATCGCCCTGGCCGAAGCGGTGAAAATGCTCACCGCCGATCTCGCCGACTATCTCGGCTTCTCAGATCGCGGCCGGGTCAAGCAAGGCCTGAAAGCCGATCTCAACGTGATCGATCTGAAGGCCCTGCGCCTTGAAGCCCCGCACATGGTCCAGGACCTGCCCGCCGGCGGTCAGCGCCTCCTTCAAGGCGCCGCCGGCTACAAGGCCACCATCGTCGGCGGCGAAGTCGTCGTGCGCGATGATGAAGTGACGGAGGCCAGGCCGGGCCGCCTGGTGCGAGCCGGACGCGAGACGCCGCTCGCGGCGGAATAGGGCTCGACCGGAATGGGTCCCCGCTTTCGCGGGGATGACACGCACTCCATTTGTCATCCCGGCCAAGCGTGTAAGCGCGCCGAGCCGGGGCCCATTCCGCGACCTATCCGCCGGCGCTCTGTCATCTCCTGGGCCCCGGCCTTCGCCGGGGAAACGCCTTGGGGAGGAGAGCGGAGCAAACGGTTGTTCGAAGCACTCCGTACCAAGTCCACTCCGGCGCCGCGTCTTCTCTCGGCGTCTTCTCCGCGAAGGCGGGGACCGGTAGCTGCCCACAACCCCCATTGTCATCCCGGGCGAGCCGAAGGCGAGACCCGGGACCCACTCCGTGATTTCGACGGGCCTACCCCTCGGGTTAGACCAACCGGAATGGGTCCCGGATAGGGCTGGCGTCCTTCCGTGATGACACAGAGGGACTCACCCCACCACGGCGTCTTCCCCGCGAGGGCGGGGATCCAGAGATCAAGGCGTGATTTGGCTGAGGACTGCTCCTGTCATCTCCTGGGCCCCGGCCTTCGCCGGGGAAACGCCGTTTATTGAAGTTCGTCGTAAAGGTCGCGCCATACTGGGTTGGCCTCCTCGATCAGCCGAAGCTTCCAGGCGCGCCGCCAACCTTTGATTCGCTTTTCACGCACCATGGCCGAGCCAATCTCGTCGTGCTGTTCAAACCAGACCAGCCGCGTCACGCCATGTTTGGCGGTGAAGCGTGACCCAAAGCCTTCACGATGCTCCCAGACCCGCTTGATGAGGTTCGTGGTGACCCCGCAATAAAGCGTCCCATTGCGCCTACTGGCGAGCAGATAGACGCAAGGCTGAAACTCCGCGCGGGCCATCACATCATCTTAGCGTTGCTCCCGCTCGGCGTCTTCCCCGCGAAGGCGGGGACCCAGAGATCATGGGGCGAAGCTAAGTCTTGTTTTGTTCTACGACGGAGATGTACGCCTTCAACCCGCTCCTCACTCCTCCAAATAAATCTCCCCGCCCTTCGCGCGAAACTCCTCCGCCTTCTCCGCCATACCGGCTTCAGCGTCTTCAATCGTCAGCGTGGTGTTCGGCGAACGCGCGCTGCCGAAGGTGTCTCTGATCTCTTGAGTGATCTTCATGGAGCAGAATTTCGGTCCGCACATGGAGCAGAAATGGGCGACCTTGTGGGCCTCTTTCGGCAGGGTCTGGTCGTGGAAATCGCGTGCCGTGTCCGGGTCGAGGGAGAGGTTGAACTGATCCTCCCAGCGAAACTCGAACCGGGCCCGGCTGAGCGCGTCATCGCGCAGTTTCGCGGCCGGGTGACCCTTGGCGAGATCCGCCGCGTGGGCGGCGATCTTATAGGTGATGACGCCCACCTTGACATCGTCGCGGTCGGGCAGGCCCAGATGCTCTTTCGGCGTCACGTAGCAAAGCATGGACGTGCCGAACCAACCGATCATGGCCGCGCCGATGCCGGAGGTGATGTGGTCATAGCCCGGCGCGATGTCGGTGGTGAGGGGCCCGAGCGTGTAGAAGGGCGCCTCGCCGCACACGGCGAGCTGTTTTTCCATATTCGCCTTGATCTTGTGCATGGGCACGTGGCCGGGCCCCTCGATCATGACCTGGCAGCCCTTGTCCCAGGCGATCTTCGTCAGCTCGCCGAGCGTTTCCAGTTCAGCAAATTGCGCGCGGTCATTGGCGTCCGCGATGGAGCCGGGCCGCAGCCCGTCGCCGAGCGAAAACGACACGTCATAGGCGCGCATGATCTCGCAGATCTCCTCAAAACGTTCATAGAGGAAGCTCTCCGTGTGGTGAGCCAGGCACCATTTGGCCATGATCGAGCCGCCGCGCGAGACGATGCCGGTCACCCGATCCGCGGTCAGAGGCACATAAGGAAGACGCACCCCGGCATGGATGGTGAAGTAATCGACGCCTTGTTCGGCCTGCTCGATCAGCGTGTCGGCGAAAATCTCCCAGCTGAGGTCTTCGGCCACCCCGCCGACCTTCTCCAGCGCCTGATAGATCGGCACCGTGCCGATCGGGACCGGAGAGTTGCGCAAAATCCATTCGCGGGTGTTGTGGATGTTTTTGCCGGTGGAGAGGTCCATCACCGTGTCCGCGCCCCAGCGGATGGCCCAGACCATCTTGTCGACCTCTTCCTCCACCGAGGAGGCGACGGCCGAATTGCCGATATTGGCGTTGATCTTCACCAGAAAGTTCCGCCCGATCACCATGGGTTCGAGTTCGGCGTGATTGATGTTCGCCGGGATGATCGCCCGCCCGCGCGCGATCTCGTCGCGTACGAATTCCGGCGTGACGTGTTCGGGGATGTCCGCGCCGAAGCTCTCGCCATCCTCGATCTGAGCGGCGGCGTGTTCCAGCGCGCGCTTGCGTCCGACATTCTCGCGTTCAGCCGCGTAGATCATCTCCTTGGTGATGATGCCGGCCCGAGCGAACTCCATCTGGGTGACGGGCTCGGCCCCGGTCGCCCTCAGCGGCTGGTGACGCACCGGGAAGGCGCGCGCGAGATACTTGCCCGCCGCGCCGCCATTATCGAGCGGGGAGGGCTCGCGCCCGTCATGGGCCTCAATGCCGCCGCGTTCGATCACCCAGGTCTGACGCGTGCGCGGCAGCCCCGCCTCGACATCAATCCTTGCGCCGGGATCGGTGTAAGGACCGGAGCAATCATAGACCCGCGCCGGCGGTTCCAGCGCGGTCGGGTGTAGTTCAATCTCGCGGTGGGGCACCTTAAGATCCGGCGCGCCTTCAGGGTTGGTGTAAACACGCCTTGAACCGGAGACCGGCCCGATCGTGATCTCAGGGGTTGGAAACTCGGCCTGATTGCGGGGCTTGTTCATCGCGTGCGCCTTTCTCAATGCTGTGTCATCCCGGCCTTGAGCCGGGACCCATTCCGTGACCGAGGGGCAAGCCGCCAGCGGTCGACTGGAATGGGGCCCCGCTTTCGCGGGGATGACATTTGAAGGGTTGCACGGAGACAGAACCGAACCGGCGCCGGCGCAAGCGCCGGCTCAGCTCCATCCCGACGCCGGCATGACCCGGATCCGGTCCTAAGGGTGACTCTCAGCCCCGCCGCGCGAGCGACAGGACACCCCTTGGAACTTACGTGCGCAGGATTAACCCGGCGGCGCCAAAGCGCAAGTGCGCGCGGCTAGTTCGCCAGCGCTCCCGCGCTCCAGGCCTGCCATGTCAGATACAGTCCCAGCGGAACCATGATCACGCCGGACAGAACCAGATAGCTATGCGTTTTGAGCGCGCCTTCGAACAACCCGCGACCGAATTGGGGAAAGAGCAGCCGCACCAGTCCTTTGAGCAGGGCCGCCCAGCCGAAAACGGTGATGAAGACCGACCAGTCCGCCGTCCAGCGATTATGCAGGGCGATGATGGCAAGGCCCGTCAATAAGGCGGCCACGCCGGAGAAATAATAGTCCTGCGGATCGTTGAAGAACCGCTCGACCATATCACGATAGTACTCGCGATTGATCAAGATGGCCAAGCCGATGACGGTCAGCGTCGGACCGATCAGCCAGGCCAGAAACACGGATGCGGACATGAGATCATCTCCTCCTTCGAGGGCGGTATGATAGCACGCTTCCGGCCTGTCCGGCGCGAGTGCGACGGCCGGTCGCAAGGGCTCATTCGTCAGGCCGGTCCTCGCCCGCTTCAATGACCCGCGTCTCGCCCGGCAGGATGAAGGCGTCGCGGCCTGAGGCGGTCAGCTCGGCAGGCACGGCCATCGGCACGTGCACGCCGACCGCTTCGCGCGTATTGAGCCGCTGATCAACAATGCGAATGCCTTCAGCAGACCCGAAGAACCAGTAGGGCGGAAAGGCCATATCGGTCTCGCGCGCGCGCCAGTGATCGTCGTGTGGCGCGAAATGGCTGTCGTCCGGGTCCGCATCGCCCAGATGCATCACCGTGACGCCCTCATCCAGCGTGACCCGCCAGACCAGATTCTCCACGCTTGCGCGCTGCGGCCAGCCGGCGTGCGGAATGCGCACCGCTTCCACGATCAAATCGCCGGTCTCCAGACGAACCGGCGCATCGCCAAAGGCGAGCGCCACCGCCTCGATCTGACCGATGATGGCGTCGGTAAGCGTGTTCTCAGAGCGCATGATCCCGATCGCCTCTTCAGGCGCGTAGAGCGTCACGTCAGGGTGCGCAGCGAGATACTCGGCGACCCGGCGCGGGTGGAAATGATCGGGGTGGGCGTGGCTGATCACCACTGCATCGACGCCGTCGAAGGGCGCCGCGCCGGTCATGATCGCCTCGAAGCTCGCCTCATCGACTTCGCGATAAATTCCGAAGCCCTGGGAGAAGAGCGGATCGAACAGGATTTTCGCTTCGCCGGAAACGACCATCACCCCCTCATTGGCGATATAGCGCGCCTCGCCGGCTGGCGGATGGGCAAAGGCTGAACCGGTCGCAAGAGCCGCGACGAGCGTGAAGGTTAGGGCGGCGCGCATGCAGGTCCCCTTAAGACTGGGTGAATGTTCAACCCTATCTCACCCCGCCCCGCCCCGCGAGTAGCTGCTTGCGGATGGCGTATTCAATGCGTGCAGCCGCGCTTGAGGCCAGCCGGAATGAACCCGGGCCGCTTCGCCCTTCACAGGGTTGTCTGGGTTTGGGGCAGAACGGCCCTACCATCCTGTACGGCGTCAACGAAACGGGCTTCGCTCGTCTTCATGTCCGTCCTCGCTGCGAAGCGTGAACCCAGCCCGTCGCCCGCCATCTTCCAGGTCGCGGCGCTCGCCGTGTTCGGGCGGGATGACAACCAAGAGGTCTCTCATGAGCCAGCCGATCTGTTTCTTCGCCTTTCGCAGTCCCTATTCCCGGCTCGGCTTGCACAAGCTGGCGCGGGCCGGGCTGGAGCCGGAGCTTCATCCGTTTTTCGGTCCGCCTGAGGGCGTCGCTTTCGCCAACCCGACCGACAACGCGCCCAAGCGCGCCTATTACGCCCATGATGTGCTGAGACTTTGCCTGCGGATGGGATTGCCCATCACGCTTCCCGAGCCTTTCGATGTCGATTTCGCCCCGGCCAATCGCGTCTTCTTCGCCGCTCGGCGCGAGGGCGCCGGAATGGCCTTCGCGCTCGCTGTGTCCGATGCGCGCTGGGGCGAGGGGCGGAACGTCTCCGAACTCGGGGTTCTGGATGACTGCGCAGCCGAGGTCGGGCTCGCCGGCCTCGTCGAGCGGGCCGCCGCACGCGATATCGATGAGGATATGCGTGCCGCCCGCGGGTTGACCGAGGCGCACGGCGTGTTCGGCGTGCCCTTCCTCATCGCCGACGGGCAGCCCTGGTGGGGGCAGGACCGGTTCGACCTTTATCTGGAAACGCTCAAGGCCTGATCGGCGAGGCGGAGGGCCATGCAGCCGCCCCGGCTACGACGCCCGCGCGGTCCGTTCTTGTAATGTACCAACAAACCGGGCTTCCATAGCGCCGATGTCTGCGTTCCTCGCCGCCGCTCCGGTACCCAACCCGTCCCCCGCCATCATGTCGGTGAATGGCGCGCGCGTGCTCGCGGACATTTCCGGGGCGGGGCTGGTGCTGGATGAAGGCGCTTTGCTGGTCGCTGATCTGCACTTTGAGAAAGGCTCCGCCTTCGCCGCTCGGGGCCAGTTTCTGCCGCCTTATGATACGCGTGCTACGGTGAAGCGCCTGGCTGAAGCGATCGCGCGGCTCAAGCCGAAGACCGTGATCGCGCTGGGCGACAGCTTTCATGATCTGGGCGCGCACGGCCGGATGCACGGCGATGATGTCGCGGCGATCCGGTCTCTGGTCGCTTCGGTGGCCGATTGGGTCTGGATTGAAGGCAATCACGATCCGGCCCCGCCGCCCGATCTGGGCGGGCGCTTCACCTCTGAGATGAGGCTTGGCCCGCTCACCCTGCGTCACGAACCGCAACCGGGCCCGCAACCGGGCGAGGCTGCGGGCCACCTTCACCCCTGCGCCCGCGTCGCGGCGCGTGGCCGGGCGGTGCGCCGGCGCTGCTTCCTCAGCGATGGCCGGCGTCTGATCCTGCCGGCTTTTGGCGCCTTCACCGGAGGTTTGAATGTGCGCGACGAGGCCTTCGCGCCTCTGTTCGACACCGCGCCCACCGCCTGGATGCTGGGACGCGAGCGGGTCTATCCGGTTCAGGCGAGACGGTGCCGGGGGGACTAACCCCCAAACACCCCAGACGTCCGGATCCAGGCCGCGGCGGCGAGGCTTGCGACTGCGCCCAGCGTTAACAGGAGGCGCAGGGGCAGGTACCAGGCGGGCAGGGCGCCGTCGCGTACTGCGGCGCGGTCCCACAGATACTGGATGAGAAAGCCGGAGATGAGCACGCCCCAGCCGGCGAGCTCGCCATTGAACGGCAGGGCCGGCCCGTTCCAGACCTGCAGGATGACCGCGATCCAGCCGGCGAGCGCCAGGCTGATCGCCAGGACCAGAACGCCGGTGCGCGGCGCATCGCCCCTCAGCATCAGTTCACCGGCCCAGCGCCCGCCGGCGAGGAAGGACAGGATGACGGCGGCGTAGATGGGAAGCGCGTTGGCGGCCTGGATGGCCGCCGGACCGCCGATCATCAGCCCGACCGGTCCGGCGAAGAAGGGGATGAGGCCGCCAAAGCCCAGGATGAGCGCGCTCGCCGGCGCGTCGCTTAATCGTTTCATCGTCTCGCCTCCCTGAAAAACCGGTTCCGGCTATCGCCGCCTGAAGACTTCCGCCGCCGCCCAGCCGGCCAACGCTGCGAAGATCACCGCCAGCAGGCCGTACAGCGCGGGCTGATTATGCGCCAGATCATAGATGGCGCGCTCCACCCCGGCCTTTTGAACATTCAGCGTGGTGCGCCGGCTCGCGATCGGAACGCCGTCCCTGAACAGATAGACATCGGCGGCGTATTCGCCCACCGGCGTGGTCGGCGGCAGGATGACCTGTGCGCGGAACAGCCCGCCATCTAAAAGCTCGACACCGCCGGCGCGTTCCGCGATCAAGCCCTCATCGGCTTTTGCGCGGATGATGGCGTCGCGATAATCGACGATCTCCGCGCCCAGGTCGGACACGCGCACATCGGCCACGCCGAAGCGGGTTTCGGTGCGTTCGGTTTCCGGTGCGGAGAGTCGCAGATGATCGGCGCCGATCTCATTGCGGCGAAGCGCGGTGAAGGTGGCGAACTCGCTTAAAGGCCGGGTCGCGGCGACGGCGTAATAGCCCGGCACGCTTTCAAAGCGCACCGGCGCCCGATTGATCCAGATGCCGAAGCTGCGCTGCTTGCGCATGACGCGCAGATCGCGCTCCGGCCCGCGCACCACCACCGTGATGTCATCGCCTTCGCGAAGGCCCCGCGCCGCGCCGTAGAGCACCAGCTCGGCCCCGTCGAAATTGGAGCGGATCTCCACCACTTCCTGGGTCAGGGCGGCGACAATATCGGTTTCAGGCGGCGCGCCTTCCGGCGGCGCCTTGGCGAAGACCGGCGCGGCGGCCAGCGCGGCGAGCAGGGCCAGAAGCGCTCTCATGCCAGACGCACCGCCAGCGCGGCCTCCATCAGCTCGTAAAGGTCCGGCGGCGTCGCCGTGAGATCGAAGGCGAGCTTCACCGCCACCGCCAGCACCATCGCGGCGAGCGCCACGCGCAGCTCTTCAGCGCGCACCCGCGCGCCCACCCGCGCGCCGAACTGGGCGCCGATGACCGAACCGATGATCAAAAGCGCGGCGAGGATCACATCCACCGTCTGGTTCTGGGCGGCCTGAAGAAAGGCGGTCAGCGCGGTCACGAACAGGATCTGGAACAGCGAGGTTCCAATGACGACATTGGTCGGCATGCGCAGAATATAGATCATGGCCGGCACCATCACGAAACCGCCGCCCACGCCCATCAACGCCGCCAGCGCGCCGACCAGAAAGCCGATTACGACCACCGGTATGATGCTGATATACAGCCCGGAAACCGGGAAGCGGGTCTTTAGGGGCAGGGCGTCGATCCAGCGGCGCTTGCGGCGCCGACCGCGACCGGCCTCGCCGCGCACCTCGGTGCGGCCGCGCTTGCGGATCGCGTTGACGCTCTCAATGAACATCAGCGCGCCGATCACGCCGAGAAACAGCACATAGCAGAGCGAGATCACCAGATCGATCTGGCCGCGCGCCTGCAACACAGAGAAGAGCCACACCCCGGCCACCGAGCCGAACACGCCCCCGGCCAGCAGGACCAGCCCCATCTTCACATCGAGCGTTCGTCGCCTGAAATGAGCGAGCGCGCCGGAGGCTGAAGACGCCGCGATCTGGTTGGCCTGGGTGGAGACCGCCACCGCAGGGGGAATGCCCACGAAGATCAGGATCGGGGTGAGCAGAAATCCGCCGCCGACGCCGAACATGCCGGACAGGAAGCCGACCGCCAGGCCGAGCCCCAGTATCAGGAAGATGTTCACCGATATCTCGGCGATGGGCAGGTAGATCTGCATCGCCCGGCACCTATAGCCGGACTAGCGCGCCGCGTCGCGTTCCAGACGCGCGATCAGCGCATCATTCACGACGCCGTCAGCGGCGAGATTTCGGTCAGACTGATAGCGCACAACCGCTTCGCGGGTCTGCGGACCCCAGGCCCCGTCCGCCGACCCGGGCTGATAGCCCAGCTGAGCCAGCAGCGATTGGGCCCGGCGAAGCTCATTGCTATCCGCACCCGACTGCCAGACCTGCGGCGGATACTCGCCCTGGGTCTGGCGATCCAGCGGGCGCGCGGTGAAGCCGTCGGCGACCCGGTCGGCTTGGGCGCGGGCGCTCGGCTCCACATTGCGGCGCACCAGATCCGCGCGTTCGGCTGCAGCAGAGTCGCCGGCCCCGCCCGCGATCAGGAACCAGGCATAAGCGTCAGCCAGGCTTTGCGGCACGCCCAGGCCCTGCTCGTAGAACAGGCCGAGATTGAACTGGCTGTCGCGCACGCCATGCAGTGCAGCCTGTTCGAACCAGCGTGCGCCCTGCTCATAATTTTCTGTCGTGCCGAGCCCGGTGGCGTACATGACCCCGGCATTGTGCATGGCGCGGGCGTGACCGCCGCGTGCGGCGGTCAGCGTCCATTGCAGCGCCGCCGGCAGATTTTCCGGCACGCCTTCGCCGCGCTCCAGCATTTTCGCGAAACGATATTGTGCATCCGGTACGCCCTGCTCGGCGGCGCGGCGCATCAGGGCGGCGGCGCCTTCGCGATCGCCGGCGTTCTCGCGGCGAATGGCCAGCTGATAGCGCGCGACCGGGTCGCCGGACTGGGCCGCCTGCTCCAGCGTGATCGGTTCAGCCGGCGGAGGCGGTGCGGGCTGGCGGGCGGCCGCCGGCGCGGCGGGTAGGGTCTGTGGGGGCGCTGGCGTCGAAGCGGCGGGCGGGTTCGACGTGCCGGGTTCTGTTGGCGCGGCCTGGGTTTCCGGCGCCGGCGCCGCCGTGTCCTGAACGGGCTCGTTCTCGGTTGCGGCTTGGGTCTCAGCCGGGTCAGCGTCAGCGCCCGGGCTCGCCGCCTCGCCTGCAGCCGGGGTGCTGGCGGACCCGTCGGCGTCAGCGAAGAGGCTGGACAGGGAGGCCGGTTGATCGGCCTCGACCGGCGGCCCGGCGCGCAGATCCAGCAGGAGCACGGCCGCTGCAGCGCCAATGGCGAGAAAGCCCAGAACGCTCGCCAGGATCAGCACCAGACGGGAACCGCCGCGCTCATCGCTGCGCGCCGGCCGGTCAAAGCCGACCATGCGCGTCGCCGCCCCGCCGGAGCTGCGATTGCGAGCGGTGGCGCGGGCGGCGGCGATGAAGTCGGCGTCAGCCGTCGCCCCCAGCGGGGCGGCTTTTTTACGACGACGCGTCGGCTCGGCGGAGGGGCGAGCCGGCACAGCCTGTTCGCGTTCAACCTGATCGACGGGCTGGGGCTCATTGAGACCCGGGGCTTCGGCAATGGGCTCCTCGTCCCACTGAGACTGGATCGGCTCGTCAAACCCGTTATCGAAAGACGCGCCTCCGAAGTCCGGTTCAGCCGGTCCGGGCTGCGCATCGGCGGTGACTTCAAACCCCGGTGTTTCGGGCGCGTCGCCGCCAGTGTGGGGCTGTAGCCCCGGCGCGAGCGGCAGGGGGGTGGAGAAATCCTCGTCGGGGTGAAAGACAGGGAGGTCAAAGGCGCGCGGCGCGCCCGCTTCGCTACGATCGGCGCGCTCATCGGGCTGGCCGCTGCGCGTTTCGATCGCTTCCAGGCGTTCTGCGAGCGCGGTCATGGCGCGCTGAACCGGCGACAGGCTCTCTTCAGTCTGGGCGCGAGCGCTTTGCAGGGTTTCGCCGATGCGCTCCATGGCCGTTTCGATGCGTTCGGCGGTGCGTTCTTCTGAAGCGCGGATGCGCGCCTCCAGATCGTCTTCGCCTGCGGATTGCTCACGGGCGGTTTCCAGCTTGTCCAGCATGCCGGCCATTCGCGCGCCGGCGGCTTCCACAGCCGCAGCCGAGCGCTCCTCTGACTGATTGACCCGATCGGCCAGGGATGATCCCAGGCGCGCCATCTGCTCGCCAATGCGGCGCACGGCTTGCGCGTTTTCCTGTCGCACCGCGTCCAGCCGGGAATCCAGATCCGCGCGCGAACGGCGCGTGTCATCGGCCATCTGTCGAGTTTCGGCCTTGCGCTCAGCCTCGCTTAAGCGCGCGTCCATGGAGCGCGCCATGCGTTCGATCTCGGTTCCAATCCGCGCCAGCGCGTCGGAGTGCCGCTGCTCTGAGGCCTGCAGGCGCGCTTCGGTCGCGGCGAGGGCGCGGTCGATATCGTGCGGCGCGCAGGCGGCCTTGGAGATCTGGTTGGCGAAATCGGACCGCGTTTCGCGGATCACAGAGGCGATCTCGTCTGCAAAGGCGCTGAAGCGCGCTTCCACACTCTGCGCCGTGACGCCGTCGCTCGCCAGCTGCTCGGTGTGGCGCAGTCGTTCAGCCAGACGTTCCTGGCTGGTGACCAGCGCGCCGAGCGCCTGATGGGTGCCGGCCTCGGCGGTTTCCAGGCGCTGGCGCAGGGACTGCGCGGCGCGGTTCAGCCCGTCAATGGCTTCTGCGGACCGGCGGTGACGGTCTTCGGCGACATCCCGCAACGCGTTGCGTTCCTTGCGTTCCTGGGAAACGGCGTCGCCAACGCGAGCATCCATCGCCTTGAGCGCGCGTTCGGCATTCCTGGCGTGACGCAGCTCGCGATCGCCCAGCGCATCCAGCTCGCCGCGCACGCCCTGCTCGGTCTCATAAAGCCGACTCGCCAGTTTGCCGATCGTGGTTTCAAGCGCCTTCATCGCGACAGGATCGCCATCGGCGCCGGATTCGCGCTCCAGCTTGCGAATGCGTTCCAGCGCCTCGTCCTGTGCTGCGCGCGCCGCGTTCAGGGCCGCGTCAAGATCGTCGCCATTCTCCTCGCGCGTCTCTTCCAGCGCGTCGAGGCGCCGGGTCAGCGCCATCAGGGACTGATCCACGCCGGTCAGCGCCAGGGTCGAGCGTTGCTCTGCGACCTCCAGCCGGTCGCCCAGCCGGCTGACGACCGAATGCAGGGCGTTGCGACCGCCAGATCGGCCGGCCGGCGCGGTCTTGCCGTCAGGGGTGAGCCCGGGAAAGCCTTCAAGTTGATCGGTCCAGTCGGAGGCGGCCTCGCCGTCATCATCAAGAATGACCCGGTTCAGCCATTCGCCCAGAGTCATGCCGTCGCGACGCGCTGCGCTTTTCGCGACAGCGCGGGCGCGCGGGTCGATCCCCTTCACGCTCCATGGCGACGACCCAGACGACATGCGACTCACATTCCTTCCCATCCTTTGGGGGACGGTACTCACTTCGTTAATCTTGTGTAAACCACCTGGAGGACCTCAACATCTAGTGTTTCCACACCGAATCAAAGCGCAGACCGCCCCAGCCTGCGATCTGAGAAAATCAACAGGCGTTTGCAGCGGTTAAGACCGCGTAAATATTTCTAAACGGGGCGTTGCGTTGGAAGGGTTTTCGCAAGGCTTGGATCTGGACGAGGTGCGCGCCGCCGATCAGCCTCCACTTGGCCAGAGCCCCCGAAGGAGGTCGTCAATCTCGCTGCCCTGGCGTGCAGCGGGCGCTTCATCGGTTTGTGATTGCGTTGCGGCCTCGTCTGCTGGGGGCGATGAGACGGCTTCTTGTGAGGCGCCCGTTTCGCCTTCACCAGCTGACGTCTCACCGAACAGGGATCCCATGGCCGCTTCGATCCGCGCTTCAATGACGCTGACCTGGGCCAGGAGCGGTGTGGGCTCGCGATCCGGCAGAGCGCGGCCCAGATCGAAAAACGCCCAGGCTGAACGTGGCGCGCCGGCTTCCAGAAGTCGGCGTCCAAGATGCCAGTAGGCGTCGGGAGCATAAGGGTCCATGGCCAGCGCCTCGGCCAGAAGCAGTCCCGGATCCAGCTCTGGGTGCGCTCCCAGTCCTTCACGCCCCCACGCGATCATTTCGCCGGCGATGAGGGTGCGCGCCGCAGCGCCGTCCGCGCCGAGGCGCGTCAACTCCGGTTCCAGCGCTTGCACGGCGCGGGCGTGATCCTCCACGGCCAGGGCGGCGAAGCCATCGAACACGCGCTCAAAGTCCGGATTGCCAATCCCCGCGGCGGCGACTGAATTGGCCATGGCGCAGGCCATGCGCTCAGAGCCGATCCCTTGTGTCGGGCAGGGGCCGAAATGGGCGGTCTCGCGAGCGATCACTAGATAGGCGCCTGCCGGATCGCCCCCGCTGCGGCGCGCCTGGGCCAGCGTGCCAAAATCAGCGGAGCTGGGCGGTGAGCCTTCCCCACGGGCGGCTGCGATCGCCGCCGTCGAGGACAGCGCTAGAATGGCGTCCGGTCCAGGCAGGCGGGCCTGGGCATCGTCCGGCCAGGGCGCGAAGTCCAGGGCGAGCTCAGCGCTCGACCACGTCCAGATTTCTTCGCGGCCGTCCGGGCTGTCCGGACTGTACACGACAAAGCTGACCGAGCAGGGCGCGCCGTTGGCGGTGAGCGGGGCGAAAATATCCGGATGGATCGGCGCAGCATGACGCAGCCAGCCCAGAACAGCCGCCTGCGAACCCGGCGCAAGGGCCGCCGCACAGGCGCCGCTGGCGGCGCTGGCGATCGGCGAGGTGGCCGGATCGCGCCGCCACTGGCGCCGCCCATCCTCGCTGAGCGTTTCAAAGACGGGAGAGGCTGAGGCGCGCACGCCCATCGCCGCTTCCAGCCAGAAGCGGTCAAAAGATCCCGCGGCGCCGAAATCAATAAGGTCTCTGCGCCCGCCTTCAGACAGGGCCGCATAGATGTCGAGCCGCCGGCGGGCTTCGGCGTGCAGCGCTGAATTGGCGAGCGTTCCGCTCTCGTTCAGCTGGACCAGGCGACGATGCTCAAAATCGTAGAGCAGGCCTTCGCTTTCATCGAAGACATAGCCTGGCCCGGCGACGATCATCTGCTCGACCGTTTCGCCGCTGTCGGTCCCCAGCGGGCGAACGGTCCGTGTCCAGCGCACGCGCACCGGATCGTCGAAGCCGCCGCGCGCGGCGATATATTCCCCGCCGGTCAGGTGAGGGCCGAGCAGCGGCGGTCCGCCATCCGGCGCCGCCTGCGCCAATGCCGGCCCCGCGGCGATGGCCAGCGCGCTGGCGAGACAGGCCCAGGCCGAGATCAGAAAGGCTCGGGCGGGGCGGGTTGAAGCGAGCAGTCGCATGGCGGTGTCCGTTGCAAGGAAGGCCGGGCTGACCGGGAGCGGAAGCCAAGCGCGTGTTCGCGTCAAGACTATGGCCGACGGCATCGGGCGGCGTTAACCCGAATTGACGTTGACGTTCGCGTCAACTTGTGGCTCATAGCGCTCATGGTCGAGCCCATGCCGCCCACCGCTGAATTCACGATCCGCGATCTGTCCGAGACGTTCGGAGTGACGCCGCGGGCGTTGCGCTTTTATGAGCAGAAGGGTTTGCTCAAACCCAGCCGGCGCGGCGCGATGCGGCTCTACTCGGCGGCCGACCGGGCGCGTCTGGCTCTGATCCTGCGCGGCAAGCGGGTCGGCTTCTCTCTTGATGAAATCAAGGAAATGCTTGAGGTCGAGACGCTCGATTCGCGCCCCTTCGACCAGATGCAGCGTGCGCTGGAGCGCTTCAAGGCGCGCATCGAAACCCTGCAGCGCCAGCGCAGCGATATCGATGCGGCCATCGATGAGCTGAGCGCGGGCTGCCACTGGATCCAAGAGCGGCTGGCCGACCGTGAACCACCTGAAGACATCAAGCGCCGCGCACGCGCTTTCGAAGCGCTGGCTGCGGCCCGCATCGCGCCCTGGTCCGGCGCCGCGCCGGAATGGATCAAGCCTGACGCCGAACCGCCCGACCGGGCGGCCAATGACTGACACGAAGCTGACGCTTCACGCCTCTAGATTTTCTCAATCCCTCGCCTGCCGGAGACTGACATGCCCACTTATACCGCCCCGCTTCGCGATCATCGTTTCGTCCTGAATGATCTTCTGAACGTGCACCAGCACGGCAATCTGCCCGGCTTCGCCGATGCGACCCCGGACATTGTCGACGCCATTCTGGAAGAAGGCGCGAAGCTGTGTGAGAACGTTCTGCACCCGCTTAACAAGGTGGGCGATGAAGAAGGCTGCACGTTGAAGGACGGCGAGGTCACTCCGCCGACGGGCTTCAAGGACGCCTATAAGCAGATGACCGAGGGCGGCTGGACCGCGCTTTCCGCCGACCCGAAATACGGCGGCCAGGGCCTGCCGCACTACCTCAACTTCGCCTTCAACGAGATGGTGACCTCCTCGAACATGGCCTTCGGCATGTATCCGGGCCTGACCGGCGGCGCTTCGCACGCGCTGATGACGGGCGGTTCGGATGAGCAGAAAGAGCTCTACCTGCCGAAAATGGTCTCCGGGGAATGGTCCGGCACGATGAACCTGACCGAACCGCATTGCGGCACCGATCTGGGCATGCTGCGCACCAAGGCGGTTCCCAATGGCGACGGCTCCTACGCCATCACCGGCCAGAAGATCTGGATATCCGCCGGCGAGCACAACATGTCGGAGAACATCATCCATCTGGTTCTGGCCCGCACCGAAGGCGCCCCGGAAGGGGTGAAGGGCATTTCGCTCTTCGTGGTTCCGAAATTCCTTCCCGATGAGAACGGCGCGCCCGGCGAACGCAACGCGCTGCAATGCGGCGGGCTGGAAGAGAAGATGGGCATTCACGGCAACGCCACCTGCGTGATGAATTATGACGGAGCCAAGGGCTGGCTCGTCGGCGAGGAAAACAAGGGCCTGCGCATCATGTTCGTCATGATGAACGAGGCGCGCCTGGGCGTCGGCCTGCAGGGTCTGGGCCTGGCGGAAACGGCCTACCAGTACTCGCTCGCCTTCGCGCAGGACCGTATTCAGGGCCGCTCGCTGACCGGCGCGAAAAACCCGGACGGGCCGGCCGATCCGATTATCGTGCACCCGGATGTGCGCCGCATGCTGATGGACCAGAAAGTGTTCGTCGAAGGCGGTCGCGCGTTTGCGATGTGGACTGCGCTGCACGGCGATCTGGAGTTCCGCGCCGAGGATGAGGAAACCCGCACCAAGGCGGGCGACTACATGGCGCTCCTGACCCCGATCATCAAAGCCTATCTGACCGATAAGGGCTATGACAGCGTATCGAAGGCGCTGCAGATTCATGGCGGTTCGGGCTTCACCCGCGAATGGGGTGTGGAGCAGCTCCTGCGCGATGCGCGCATCACGCTGATCTATGAGGGCACGAACGGCATCCAGGCGCTGGACCTGGTCGGTCGCAAGCTCGCCATGGCCGGCATGCGCCCGATCAACACCTTCTTCGCCGAGATCGACGCCTTTGTGACCGAAAACGAAGGCGATGAGGCGCTTGCCGCCTATGTCGGCGGTCTGAAGGACACCAAGGCCAAGCTCGTCACGGCGACCAACTGGCTGGTGGAAAACGGTCTGGCCAATTTCGACAATGCCGGCGCGGCCTCAACCGATTATCTGCACCTGTTTGGCCTGACCTCGTTCGCCTATATGTGGGCGCGCATGGCCAAGGTGGCCGCGGCCAGGATCGCTGCAGGCACGGACGACCCGGTCTATGCGTCCAAGCTCGCCACAGCGACCTATTTCGTGGAGCGCTGGCTGCCGGACGCCGATGCGCATCTGGCGCGCGTCGAGGCCGGTGCGGACTCCATGATGGCCCTGACTGCAGAGCAGTTCTGATCCTTCGAGACGGCCCGTTGGGCTTCCTCAGGATGAGGATGAGCGGGCGCGCTCCACCCACCTCATCCTGAGGAGCCGCCGATAAGGCGGCGTCCGAAAGGACCATAAATAGAACACGCAAGGGAGGAGACGCGGATGACCGCGCAGATACTGGGCAATCCGAAGCCGGCCTGGCTTGATCAGGAAGACGTCAACATTTTCGAGGACGCCATTCGCGGCTTCATCGAGAAGGAGTGCCTGCCGCACAATGAGCGCTGGGAGAAGGAAGGCGTTGTGGATCGCGATGTCTGGACCAAGGCCGGCGAAGCCGGGATCCTGGTTCCCGCCTGCCCGGAAGAATATGGCGGCGCGGGGGGCGACTGGCGCCATGACTATGTCTTCCACATGGCCTCAGCCGAGATGGGCGTTGAGGGGTGGGGCGCGAGCCTGCACAACTCCATCGTTGCGCCCTATCTGTGGCATTACGGAACCGAGGATCAGAAGCAGCGCATTCTGCCGAAAATGGTCTCCGGCGAATATGTCGGCGCCATCGCCATGTCCGAACCGGCCGCGGGCTCCGATCTTCAGGGCATCAAGACCACGGCGGTCAAGGACGGCAACGGCTATCGCATCAATGGCTCGAAGACTTTCATCACCAATGGCGGCACCGCCAATCTGGTCGTGGTGGTGGCCAAGACCGACCCCAAAGGCGGCGCGCGCGGCACCTCGCTCTTCCTGGTGGAGACCGACGGTCTGGAAGGCTTCCGCCGAGGGCGCAATCTCGACAAGGTCGGGCTGAAGGCCCAGGACACCGCCGAGCTCTTCTTTGAAGACATGTGGGTGCCGGCTGAAGCGCTTCTGGGCGAGGGAGAAGGCCAGGGCTTCTTTCAGCTGATGGATCAGTTGCCCCAGGAGCGGTTGCAGATCGCGGTTCAGGGCGTGGGCATGATGAAGCGCGCCCTGGCTGAAACCATCGCCTACGTGAAGGACCGCCAGGCTTTCGGCAAGCCGATCATGGCCTTTCAGAACACCCAGTTCAAACTGGCTGAGCTGAAGACGAAAACCACCATCGCGGAGGTGTTCTGCCAGAACTGCTCGGAACGCCTCATCGAAGGCGCGCTGGATGCGGCGACCGCCTCGATGGCGAAATACTGGGTTACCGACGAGCAGTGCGCGCTGATCGATGAATGCGTCCAGCTGCATGGCGGCTACGGCTATATGAACGAATACCCGATCGCGCGCATGTTTCGAGATGCGCGCGTGCAACGCATCTATGGCGGCACCAACGAAATCATGAAGCTGCTCATTGCGCGGACGCTTTGATGAAGATTTTCCCTGTCATCCCGGACGCGCAGCGATCCGGGATCCATTCCGGTCGGTTTGAACCGAGGAGCGCAAGCCTTGCGGGCGCGGACTGGGTCCCGGCTCAAGGCCGGGATGACAGGTCGCAGTGCAGAACGAAAGACGATACCCAACCCGGGAGGAACCCCCAATGACGGAAGCTTACATCTATGACGCCACGCGCACGCCGCGCGGCAAGGGCAAGAAGAACGGGTCGCTGCATGAGGTGACCGCGCTTCAGCTCGCCACCCAGCAGCTGGAAGCGATCCGCGATCGCAATGATCTGGACACCTCGGTGATTGACGATGTGATCCTGGGCTGCGTTTCGCCGGTCGGCGAACAGGGCGCCGACATCGCCCGCGCTGCGGCGATCAACGCCGATTATGCGGAGACCGCGTCCGGCCTTCAGGTCAATCGCTTCTGCGCCTCAGGGCTTGAGGCGGTCAATCTGGCTGCGGCCAAGGTCATGTCCGGCGAAGCCGACATGGCCATTGGCGGCGGCGTGGAAGCCATGAGTCGCGTGCCGATGGGCTCTGACGGCGGCGCCATGGTGGTCGATCCGGAAATGGCCTTCGATCATTACTTCGTGCCTCAGGGCGTGTCCGCGGACCTGATCGCGACCAAGTATGGCTACTCGCGCGATGATGTGGACGCCTATGCGGTGGAGAGCCAGAAGCGCGCCGAAGCGGCCTGGAAAGAGCGCCGTTTCGACAAGTCGGTCGTGCCGGTGAAGAACCAGCTGGGCCTCACCCAGCTCGATCATGACGAGCATATGCGCCCGAGCACCGACATGCAGTCGCTGGCCAGCCTGAAGCCATCCTTCAAGGATCTGTCGGCTTTTGTGGGTCTCGATAAGGTTGCGATTCAGCGTTACCCGGAGATCGAGAAGATCAATTTCGTCCACCACGCCGGCAATTCCTCCGGCATTGTGGACGGCGCGGCGGCCGTGCTGGTCGGCACCCGGGAGATGGGTGAGAAGCTGGGCCTGAAGCCGCGTGCGCGCATTCGCGCGATGGCCTCGATCGGCTCTGAGCCGACCATCATGCTGACCGGGCCGGCGCCGAGCGCGCGCAAGGCGCTTGCCAAGGCCGGGATGAGCCCCTCCGACATCGATCTGTATGAGATGAACGAGGCCTTCGCCTCGGTCGTGCTGCGCTTCATGGAAGATCTCGGCGTTGAGCACTCCAAGACCAATGTAAACGGCGGCTCCATCGCCATGGGCCACCCGCTCGGCGCGACCGGCGCGATCATTCTGGGCACCGTCCTGGATGAGCTGGAACGCACCGGCCAGGGCGTCGGCCTGGCCACGCTGTGCGTCGGCGGCGGCATGGGTACGGCCACCATCATAGAGCGCGTTTAAGTTCGATGAGCGAGCGGGCGTATAAGGATAAAGAAGACGACGACGACGGGGACGCGTTCTTGGCGGGCTGGCCGATGGCGGTCGCGCTGGGCGCCGGGATCGGGTTGATTTTGGGCCTGTTGATCGGAATGGCGTTTGACAACCCGGCGCTCGGGATCGCGTTCGGAATGCCCTTCGGGGTCGCCTTCGCCGTGCCTTTCGCCCTCCTTTTCGGTAAGGCTCAGCTGAACCAAGACGATGATGCTGATCGGAAGCGCGACTAAGGCCATGGCGGATCCGGCGCACGAAACCGAAGCGGAGAACGCCCCGGCGAAGGGTGGAGGCCTGCCCTGGGGCTTGCTGATCGGCGTCGCTCTGGGCGCCGCCATCGGCTTCGCTGCGCAGGATCTGGCCGTCGGCCTGGGTTTGGCCGTCGCCTTCGGCATTACCTTCTCTTTCCTCTCCCCGTTGGTTCGCGAAAGCCTGGACACGAAGAATCTGACGACAGCCGAGAACAGTGACGGCGCGTCATCACAGGAGAAAGACTCCAAATGACCTACACACACTTCAAATTCGAGGTTGATGGCGACGGCATCGCGCTGATCACTTTCGACTCTCCCAATGTTTCCATGAACGTCCTGTCCAACGCCGTGATGGCGGAGATGGGCGAGATGGTCGCCACGATCACCAGCGATGACGCCATCAAGGGCGCGGTGATCACCTCCGGCAAGAAAGCCTTCTGCGCGGGGGCCGACCTGTCGGAACTCGGTGGCGGCATGGCTGATCTGGCCGGTCTGCCGGAAGACGAAGCTAAGGCCAAGCTCTTCGAGGTCGCCTACCGGCTGAACGCCTCGCTCCGCGAGCTTGAGACGTGCGGCAAGCCCATCGCTGCGGCGATCAACGGGCTGGCGCTGGGCGGCGGCTTCGAGGTGACGCTGGCCTGCCATTACCGGGTGATGGCGAACGATACCGGCGCCAAGCTGGGTCTGCCCGAAGCCATGGTCGGCGTTCTGCCCGGCGGCGGCGGCACGCAGCGCCTGCCGCGCCTGGTCGGCGTGATGAACGCTGCGCCGATCATGCTGCAGGGCAAGCAGTTCGACGCTGATGCGGCCAAGGCCCAGGGCGTCGTTCACGAGATCGCACCGGTCTCGGAGATCGTCGCCAAGGCCAAGGAACTTGTCAAAGCCGATCCGATGGGCGCCAAACAGCCCTGGGATCAGGACAAGTTCAAAATTCCCGGCGGCGGACCCTACCACCCGGCGGGCATGCAGGTCTTCGGCGGCGCCTCGCCGATGCTGCTGAAAGAGACCTACGGCAACTATCCGGCTCAGCGCTACATCCTGTCCTGCGTCTATGAAGGCCTGCAGGTCCCGATGGACGCCGCGCTTCGGATCGAGAGCCGCTACTTCACCAAGCTGCTCATGCGTCCGGAAAGCCGCAACATGATCCGCTCCATCTTCCTGTCAAAACAGGCGCTGGAAAAGGGCGCGCGCCGTCCGGCCGGCCAGACCAAGGGCGAGATCAACCGGATCGCCGTCATCGGCGCCGGCTTCATGGGCGCGGGCATCGCCACGGTCTCGGCCCAGGCCGGTATCGAAGTGGTCCTGATCGACGTCAATCAGGAAGGCGCCGACAAGGGCAAGGCCCATGTCGCCAAGCATTTCGCCAAGGGCGTGAAGCGCGGCAAGCTCAGCCAGGAAGCCGCCGATGCGAAGACCGATCTGGTCACCGCGACGACGGATTACTCCCTGCTGAAGGATGTCGACCTCGTCGTTGAGGCGGTGTTCGAGAACTCCGAGCTGAAGCACAAGATCACCAAGGCGGCCGAAGAGCATCTGCCTGCGGACGCGATCTTCGGGTCAAACACCTCCACCATCCCGATCTCCTCGCTGGCCGAAGCCTCTTCACGCCCGGAGAATTTCATCGGGGTGCACTTCTTCTCCCCGGTTGAGAAGATGATGCTGGTGGAACTGATCGTGGGTGAGAAGACGGGCGACAAGGCGATCTCGCTGTGCCTGGACTTCGTGGCCAAGATCAAGAAGACCCCGATCGTGGTCGCCGACACGCGCGGCTTCTACGCCAATCGCTGCGTCATGCGCTATATTGAGCAGGGCATGTATCTGCTCACCGAAGGCGTGAAGCCGGCCCTGATCGAGAACGCCGCGCGCATGGCCGGCATGCCGGTCGGTCCGCTATCGCTGCAGGATGAGGTCGCCATCGATCTCGGCTATAAGGTGCTGCAGCAGACCAAGAAGGATCTCGGCGACGCGTTCGAGGACACCCCGAACGCGACCGTTATCGAGACCATGTATGAGCTGGGCCGCTATGGGCGTAAAAACGCCAAGGGCTTCTACGTCTATACCGATGAAGGCAAGCAGCTCTGGGACGAGCTGGGTCAGTTCGCACCGGGCGGCAAGGTGCTCGCCGAACAGCCGAGCGTGGAAGAGATCAAGGATCGCATCCTCTACGCCCAGGCGATCGAAGCGGCGCGCACGATGGAAGAGAACATCGTCGCCGATCCGCGTGAAGCCGATGTCGGCTCCATCCTGGCCTGGGGCTTTGCGCCCTATACCGGCGGGGTGCTCTCCTACATCGACACGATCGGCGCCAAGGCCTTCGTGACGCGCGCTGATGAGCTCGCCGGCCAGTATGGCAAGCCGTTCGAAGTCCCGCAGCTCCTGCGCGATATGGCGGCCAAGGGCGACACCTTCTACACCCGCTTCGGCGACAAGCAGGCGGCCTGACCCCGCCCGCACGTCGGTGAATGACGGAAAGGCCGGGCGCATTGCGTCCGGCCTTTTCGCTATCAGCGCGGGCTCTATCAATCACCGGCGATCAAGCCTTGGGCGGAGTGCGATGCCGTGGAGCTGGGCTGCATGGGTTATCGCGACCTGATCATGGCGACTGAATACACCCCCACCGGCGCGCGCTCATGACTTCAACCAACCTCCTGAGACCAGCCTGCGCGTCTACGTGCAGGGCGGGTGGAAGGTCGTTTTGTGAAACCGGAAACCGTCCATCGCTGAGGCCTGAGCGGATGATTGAGTTAAAAGGCTGTTATTGCTATATAATTCTGTTTATCCACAGAATCGGCCCGGGTTTCGATTGACCGATCTGTTAACCTTTGATTAACTTTTTACATCGGCGCTGACCGAAGCGGACCCGCAAGGTGAAGCTCTCGGAAAACAGGTCGATCGCTTGTCCAGCCGGTCATGCATGCCGTGGTCGGAAGGAGAAGGCGCCACCGCCTCGCGCGGAGGCGCATCCCGGGGTCAAAGCCGGGATCGGGCAAAGGGCGAGCGCGGTCAAACGCGCACAGCCTGGAGCAACGCCGCCGTCCGCCTCCGCTCTGTTCGCAGAGCGGGACGGGCGGTAGGTGTATGGGGCGAGACCCATATTATTCTGTCTGACAACCCGTCACCCCGGCCCCCGAGCCAGGGCCTGGTCCGCGACCTCGGTGTACAGCCCTCGTTGCCCTCGTTCGGCCCGGTGCGAAAGCCTCAGGCCTCCAGCCCGGCCAGCGCCCTTGCGAAATCCCTGGCGATGAAGGGCTGCAGGTCTTCTTCGCCTTCGCCGACGCCAATGAAGTGGATCGGCAGGTTGAAGCGCTGGGCGACCTGAACCAGCGCGCCGCCCTTGGCCGTGCCGTCCAGCTTGGTCATCACCACGCCGGTCACCTCTGAAGCCTCCATGAAGGCTTCGGCCTGGGAGATGGCGTTGGAGCCGACCGTGCCGTCCAGCACCAGCACGACGTGGTGCGGCGCGGTCTCATCGATCTTCTTGATGACACGGACGATCTTGCGCAGCTCGTCCATCAACTCTGTCTTGTTCTGAAGCCGCCCCGCCGTGTCGATCAGGACCGTATCGGCGTTGGAGGCGCGGGCTTCCTGAATGGCGTCATAGGCGAGCCCGGCGGCATCTGCGCCGATATCGCGTGACAGGAAGGTCGCGCCGGCGCGCTCAGACCAGACCTGAAGCTGTTCAACGGCCGCAGCTCTGAATGTGTCGCCGGCGGCGGTGACCACCGAAGCGCCTTCGCGAGTCATCTTCACCGCCAGCTTGCCGAGCGTTGTGGTCTTGCCGGACCCGTTCACCCCGACGAAGAGCACCACTTGCGGCGCCGGGCCGGACAGATCGAGCGGCGCCTGGCTGCTGGCGAGCGTTTCAGCGACGACTTCAGCCATCGCTTCACGGATTTCGGTATCGGTGACTTCAGAATCGAAGCGCTCGCGCGCCAGCTTGGCGACGACTTTCGCCGCCGTCGCCGCGCCGATATCCGCTGCGATAAGCAACTCCTCCAGCTCTTCCAGCGCTTCGTCATCCAGCTTGCGCTTTGTGAAGACGGCGCTGAGAGAGTCGCCGAGCCGCGAGGAGGATTTCTTCAGGCCTGACGCCAGACGGGCGAAAAACCCCTTGCGCGTTTCTTCAGCGGGGGGTTCCTCGACAGGCTCAGGCTCAGGCTCAGGCTCAGGCTCAGGCTCAGGCTCAGGCTCAGGCTCAGGCTCAGGCTCAGGCTCAGGCTCAGGCTCAGGCTCAGGCTCAGGCTCAGGCTCAGGCTCAGG
>JBCBSP010000002.1:0-466592 GCA_039819095.1 Pseudomonadota bacterium | reverse complement strand
TCAGGCTCAGGCTCAGGCTCAGGCTCAGGCTCAGGCTCAGGCTCAGGCTCAGGCTCAGGCTCAGGCTCAGGCTCAGGCTCAGGCTCAGGCTCAGGCTCAGGCTCAGGCTCAGGCTCAGCCAGTTCGACGGGGTGTTGCGGTTCGGTGCGATGCGCCTCGGTCAATGCGCCGGGCGCCGGTTCGGCCTCAACGATCTGCGTCGCTTCATCGGAGTCTGAGGCCGCAGGCGCTTCGTCTTCAGGCTTTTTCTTTTTCTTCTTTCCGAAACCGAACCAGTTCACCGCGCCGCCTCCAGCGCTTCGCCGATCAGGCGTTCACCGTCATGGCCGGTGATGCGCGCCCGTACGAGCGCGCCGGCCCGCGCCGGGGCGTCGAGCCGGACCGGGGAAAAATCATCCGCCCGCGCCGCGCCGGGCTTCTCCACCAGCACCTCCATCTCGCGGCCGACACGACTGTCGAGATGGCGTGTGAGTGCTTCAGCGCCCTTCTCACGCAAGCGTGCGGCGCGTTCCTTGATCGCCGCGCCGTTCACCTGGGGCATGCGCGCGGCCGGCGTGCCGGGGCGCGGCGAGTAGGGAAAGACATGCAGATAGGCCAGATCACACTCGTCCACGAGCCGCAGCGAGTTTTCAAACATGGCCTCGGTCTCGGTCGGAAAGCCGGCGATGAGGTCCGCGCCAAACGCGATTTCCGGGCGCACCGCGCGCAAGCGGCGCGTCAGCGCGATGGCGTCGCCGCGCAGATGCCGGCGCTTCATGCGTTTGAGGATCATGTCGTCGCCGGCCTGCAGCGACAGATGCATATAGGGGCAGAGCCGTTCTTCCTCGGCCACGGCACGGAACAGATCCTCATCAATCTCGATCGCATCGATGGAGGACAGGCGCAGCCGCTTCAGGTCCGGGATCTGCCGAAGGATCGCGCGCACGAGACGACCAAGCTGTGGCTCGCCGGGCAGGTCCTGACCCCAGCTGGTCAGATCAACGCCGGTGAGCACGACCTCTGAGTGGCCGGTCTCCACTAGGCGGCGGACCTGGTCGACCACCTCGCCGGCGGGCGCGGAACGCGCGTTTCCACGGCCATAGGGAATGATGCAGAAAGTGCAACGATGATCGCACCCGGTCTGGACCTGGACATAGGCGCGCGCCTTGCCCTCCAGCCCGTCGACGAGATGGCTCGCCACCTCGCGCACCGCCATGATGTCATCGACCGAGACCCGGTCCCCGCCCGATACTGCAAGGCCGCGAAAGGTTTCCGCGCGCAGCTTCTCCGCATTGCCCAGAACGCGATCAACCTCCGGCATGGCCGCGAAGGCGTCCGGGTCGATCTGGGCGGCGCAGCCTGTCACGATGATGCTCGCCTCAGGCTGATCGCGCCGGATGCGGCGGATGGACTGGCGCGCCTGGCGCACGGCCTCATTGGTCACCGCACACGTGTTTACGATCACCGCATCACTCAGCCCCGCGGCGCGCGCATGGTCGCGCATGACTTCAGACTCCCAGGCATTGAGCCGGCAGCCGAACGTCACAATCTGCGTCTCGCCGGCTTCGGTCGCCGGCGGGGCAAGGTTTTCCACAGGGGCGGTCATGGCGGCGCAACGTGGTCTTCGCGCGCGGGAAAATCAAGTCAGGGTGAAGCTGCGATTGTGGCTTCGCCTCTCTGTGCGCCTTCAGAGTCGGCGGCGTATGGGTCAATACGGCGTAGCTCGGCGCGCGCCGGCAAACTGCTTGGCGTGACAATGTCCCACACCAGCCCAACACGCTCCAGCACGAGCAGGGTTATCCAGCCAGGATCGAGTTGGCCGTGTTCCACACCCAGCCGCGCCGATCCGGGAAAGGCATGGTGGTTCGCGTGCCAACTCTCGCCAAACGTGATCAATGCGGCGATGGGCAGGTTGAAGCCTTGCACCGCCGCGCCTTCAACGCGCCAGCCCTGATGACCATTGCGGTGGGCGTAGTAGCCGACAAGCCAGTGACCGAAGAGTGAGACGGCGACCCGGAGCGCCACCCCCCAAATCACCCAAAGCCAGCCCCCGATCAGGAAGAAGATGAGCGCCACGGGGAGTTGCTGAAGCATCCAGCTGCGTTCTATGAAACGATAGACAGGATCGTCGCGCACCTCCGCCTCCAACGCGAAGAGCGGCGGATGGTCGAGCGCGATGCTGCAATTGGTCTGGCGCCAGGCGTCCGTCCAGAATCCGGCCCGGTGGGCGAAAAAGTCATGGCATTGAGTCTGGCGTTGCGCCCAGTCGCGAAGATCGTGGATGCGGATCATCCCGATCGGACCGGCCATTCCAACCAGAACCCCAAGCCAGACCAGAACGTATTCAACCAGTTTGAAGGTCTTGAAGCTGCGATGGATCAGCAGACGATGCATGCCGATGGAGTGGCCAAGGCCGATTGTCGCTGCTGTCGAAGCAAAGAAGACGAGAGCGCCTTCCCAGGACAGGGTGGCGAGACCGCCGATCACACCGAAGCCGGTCAGCAGCAGGGTCCACAGCGATCGGGCCGGCGACCACTTCACAACGCCCTTCCGTGGACACGCCGGTTCGCCGTTCGCGGTGACCGCCTTGATGCGTTCCAGCTCAATCATGATCACTCTCCAATTCCTGCATTTCTGTAGAAACAGAAATGGCTTGTGAAATAAAAAGCTCGCTCACCCGCCCACGAAGCGTGCGACTCGCGATCCAAGGTTCATGAGCTTAACCAGCGTTGACTTCGGCAGCCGCTTGATTTGATCAAACCAGCCGGTGAGCGTGTCGATGAAGCTGAGCATGCGCTGTACCCGCTCCAGAGCGTGCGGCGGTGTAATCCCGTCGGTCTGCATCTCGTTCACACACGCACGCAAGACAGCGATGGTGGGGTCGATCTCGCGTTTCTTTCGCGCGTCAGCGATCGTCATGAGCATATCCCATGGCTCGCTCAGAGTCTTGAAGTGGTCGCGTCGATCGCCCAGCACATGGACCCGTTCCACCAGGCCCAGGCTCTCCAGCTCGCGCACCGAATTGGAAATGTTCGAACGCGCCAGCCGCAGCGTCGTTTCCATCTCATCGGCGCGCAAAGGCCTGTCGGAAAGGTAAAGCAGAGCGTGAATCTGGGCGATGGAACGATTGACGCCCCAGCGATCCCCCATCTCGCCCCAGTGAAGGACGAAGCGTTCCATGGATGGGCTGAGTTCCATTACCGATCACTCGTTTCGTTAATTTCTGTCATAACAGAAACCACAGAATTAGCTGATGTGCAATGGAAAAAATGAACTGTGAAGATTGGCGGTTCGCACAAGTCCGGTCCTTACATCGACGCTGCACGCCTTCACAAATCGCGTCGAGGCGCTAAACCGCCCGCCATGACACGCGAAACGTCTTCCAGACCCGCCGCGTCGGTTGAGCGCCGCCTCTATGGCCGTTCTCAGGGGCACAAGCTGTCGCCTCGCCAGCAGGCGTTGATCGATGAGCGCCTGCCGGGTTCAAGCTGGGCCGATGGCGGGTTGGACCCGGCGATGCTGGCGCCGGGCGCGCGCGAACATGTGCTGGAGATCGGCTTCGGGGCCGCCGAGCATCTGATTGAGCAGGCGCGCCGCGCGCCGGATGTGGCCTTCTTCGGGATTGAGCCCTTCCTGAACGGCGTCGCCAAGGCGTTGGCCGGGGTCGAAGAACACGATCTCAGCAATGTGCGTGTGAAACGCGGCGATGCGCGCGATGAGATCGAGGCGGCCCCCGATGCGGCCTTTGATCGCGTCTTCCTGCTTTTCCCCGACCCGTGGCCGAAGACCCGCCACGCGAAGCGCCGCTTCGTGCAGGACGACACCGCGCGCCAGCTCGCGCGCATCCTCAAACCCGGCGGGCGCTTGCGCGTTGCGACCGATGTACGCATCTACGCCGACTGGGCGCTGCCGATCTTTCTGAAGACACCAGGTCTGAGCTGGCGTGCTGAAAGCGCTGCAGACTGGCGGGAAAACCCCGCCGACCACATCGTGACGCGGTACCAGTCCAAACATCTGGGCGATATCGCGCCGGTGTTCATGGAGTTTGAGCGGGTGTGAAACCTGCCGCCTGCCATTGCGCTCTCCGCCCTTCGCGCGTATATACGCGTCACATCAGTTCGGTATGCGCCTGATGGCGTTATCGAGCGGCTCCTTCCGGGGGCCGCTTTTTTGTTGCTTTGTGGAGATCGTCTTCGGGTGATCACGCGCACGACCCAGGATGAGCGGATCTACGCTCTGGCTCACCCGATCGCGGAGGCGCTCGGGCTGGAGATCGTGCGGGTGCGCGTGATGGGCTCGAAACGACAGACCGCGCAGATCATGGCCGAGCGCATCTCTGACGGCTCGATGGATGTTGAAGACTGTGCGCGCCTCTCGCGCTCGCTCAACGAGGTTCTCGAAGAGACCGATCCGATCAAGAACGAATACGTGCTTGAGGTTTCCTCGCCCGGCATCGACCGGCCGCTGACCGCGCTGGCGCATTTTGCGCGCTGGGAAGGATTTGAAGCCAAGCTGGAGCTGGATCGTCTGGTGGAAGGGCGCAAGCGCTTCAAGGGCGTTCTGGCCGGCATAGAGGAAGACAATGTGCTCATCGACCTTGAGCGCGAAGACGACACTGCCGTGATCCCGTTCGACTGGATTGCGGACGCCAAGCTGGTCATGACCGATGCACTGGTCGACGCCAGCCTGAAAGCGCAACAGGCCGCCGGCGGCGGTCCGAGCGCAACCGGCGATCAGACTGAAGAGTAGACAACGCTTACGACGACTTAGGTTTAGTGAAGGACGGAGCAGTCATGGCCATCGGGGTCAGCGCCAATAAGCTGGAAATCCTGCAGATCGCGAAAGCGGTCGCCGCAGAAAAGCTCATCGACGAAGCCATCGTGCTGGAAGCGATCGAGGAGGCGATCCAACGCGCCGCCCGCTCGCGCTACGGCTCGGAGCTGGATATTCGCTGCGATATCCACCCCAAGACCGGCGAGATGCGTCTGACGCGCCGCACCACGGTCGTGGAAGAGGTCGAGAACGAGGCCCATGAGGTCACGCTCGAAGAGGGCCGGAAGATCGACGCCGACGCCGAGATCGGCACGGTGTTCGAAGAAGAGCTGCCGCCGGTGGAGTTCGGCCGCGTCGCTTCACAGACCGCCAAGCAGGTCATCACCCAGAAAGTGCGCGAAGCCGAACGCGAGCGTCAGCACGAAGAGTACAAGGACCGCATCGGCGAGATCGTCAACGGCATCGTCAAGCGCGTCGAATACGGCAATGTCATCGTCGATCTGGGCAAAGCTGAAGGCATTATCCGCCGCGCCGACGGCATTCCGCGCGAGAACATGCAGCTGAATGATCGGGTGCGCGCCTATATCTATGATGTGCGCCGGGAGACCCGCGGCCCGCAAATCTTCCTGTCGCGCGCCCATCCCGACTTCATGTCCGCCCTGTTCAAGCAGGAAGTGCCGGAAGTCTACGAAGGCATTATCGAGATCCCGCATGTCGCGCGTGATCCGGGCAGCCGGGCCAAGATCGGCGTTCTGTCCAATGACAGCTCGATCGATCCGGTCGGCGCCTGCGTCGGCATGCGCGGCAGCCGGGTTCAGGCTGTGGTCAATGAGCTGGCCGGCGAGAAGATCGACATCATTCCCTGGTCGCCGGACCACGCCACCTTCATCGTCAACGCGCTGCAACCGGCCGAAGTGGCCAAGGTCGTGCTGGACGAAGAAGCTGAACGCGTCGAGGTCGTGGTGCCGGACGAGCAGCTTTCGCTGGCCATCGGTCGGCGCGGTCAGAATGTGCGTCTCGCCTCCCAGCTGACCGGGTGGTCGATCGACATCCTCACCGAGGAAGAAGAGTCCGAGCGCCGGCAGAAGGAGTTCACCGAGCGTACCCAGCTCTTCATGGGCGCGCTGGATGTGGACGAGGTCATCGCCCAGCTTCTGGCCACTGAGGGCTTCACCGACGTTGAAGACATCGCCTTTGTGGATATCGATGAGATCGCCGTCATCGAAGGCTTTGACGACGACACCGCCCAGGAAATCCAGACCCGCGCGCGCGAGCATCTGGACAAGGTCGCCGCCGAGCAGGACGCCAAGCGCAAGGAGCTCGGCGTTGAGGATGCGATGCTTGAGGTTCCCGGCGTGACGCTGCCCATGGCGGTGCGTCTGGGTGAAAACGAGGTTCAGACCGTTGAAGATCTGGCCGGCATGACGCCGGACGATCTGCGCGGCTGGTTTGAAACCCGCGATGGGGAACGCATCCGCGAGCCGGGCATTCTGGACGGCTTCGACGTGTCCGGCGAGGACGCCGAAACCATGATCATGCGCGCGCGCGTCGCCGCCGGCTGGATTTCCGAAGAGGACCTCCTGCCGCAGGTCGAAGACGGTGAAGAGGGCGTTGAAGGCGAGGCTGAGGCCGGCGAAGACGGCGAGCCCGTTGCGGCCGACGCAGAAGCCGCCGCTGAAGATGATCTTGAGATCGGTGATCTCGACCTGTCCGATCTGGAGGCTGAGGCTGAACGCCTGGGCGTGGACCTGTCCTCGCTGCTTGGCGAAGGCGGTGAAACCGCTGAGGCCGCCGACGGGGAGAACGATAAGGCTTAAGGCGCGGGCTGAGGGCGCTGTGATGAGTGAGCGGGCCGAAGCTGCGAAGACCCGGCAGGGACGCGAACGCCGCTGCCTGGTTCTGGGCGAGAGCCGCAGCGAGGCGGAGTTGATCCGCTTTGCGGTTTCGCCGGACGGGATCGTCACCCCGGATATCCGGGCCCGGCTTCCCGGACGCGGCGCCTGGGTCAGCGCCGATGAGGCGAGCGTGACGAAAGCGGCGGCCAAGGGCCTGTTCAACCGCGCTTTCGAGCGCAAGGTGCAGGCGCCGGACGATCTCGCCGCGCAGTGCGGTGAGTTGCTGGCGCAGAGAGCGCTTCAGGCGCTGGGCCTTGCAAGACGAGCGGGAAAGCTCGCCTTGGGGTATGATGCAGCCCGGCTGGCGCTGAAAAGCGCCGCCAGGCCGGCCTGGCGGATCGAGGCGCGCGATGCTGCGCGCGATGGCCGGGCCAAGCTTGATCGGTTGAGCGCTGCGGCGCATGGACCGGTTCCGGTGGCGGGTTGTTTCGACAGCGCGGCGCTGGGTGCGGCGGTTGGGCGCCCGGGCGTGATGCACGGGGTTCTGGCCCAGAGCGGCGAGGCGCGAGCCTTCGGCGCGGTGATGAAGAGATTGACCGGTTTTCGCGTGCTGGACCCTGCCGGGACCGCACAGGAAGGCCGAACGGGTGCGAATACGGGCGAGGCTCCGGATAAAGCCTCAGGCCCGACCGAAGACGAGAGTTGAATCGCATTTGAAGCTGGCTAGGTTAGCGAGCCTTCGATGCGGGACGAAGAAACAGATGAAGCGGCGGTCCGTCTTGCGGCGACGGATCGGACAGATACCGCGAGTACACCGCCGCGATTGAAAGACCGGCATGAGCGACGCTGACGAACGCAATACCTCCGGGCGCAAGCCCCTCTCCCTGGGCGGAGGCCGCGGCGGCTCCGGCACCGTGCAGCAAAGCTTTGCGCGCGGTCGGTCGAAGTCCGTCGTCGTGGAGAAAAAGCGCAAGCGCCCGGGCGCCGGGCCCGGTGAGAAACCGCCCGCCGCCGGAGCCAAGACGCCGGCCACGGACAAGGATCGTGCTCGCGCGCTCGTTGCGGCCAAGGCCAAGGAGCTGGGGCTTTCCGAAGAAGAGTTTCTCAAGCGCCAGGTCGCCGTTCAGCGCGCGCGCGCTGAAGCCGCCGCCAAGGACGCCAAGCGCAAGGCGGAGGAAGAAGAACGCTCCGCACGCGCCGAAGCCGAAAAGCGCCAGCTGGAAGAAGCCCGACAGCGCGAAGAAGACGAACGCAAGGCGCGCGAGGCTGAAGCCGAACGCGCCAAGGCGGACGAAGAGGCAGCGCGCCTGGCCGCTGAAGCGGAAGCCTCAGCGCCGGCCCCGGCTGAAAACGCCAAGCCGTCTGCGCGCAAGCCCGTGCTGAAGACCGCCGAGCAGGCCGCGCCCAGCCCGCTGGAGGAGATGGGCGGTCGGGTCAAGAAGAAGTCCGCTGCGCCCAAGCCCTCCCCGTCCCGCTCCAAGGAGCCGAAGCGCCGGCAGGGCAAGCTGACCATTCAGAACATCGTCGAGGACGATAGCGACCGTCAGCGCTCACTGGCCTCGATGCGCCGCGCGCGCGAGCGTGAGAAGCAGCGCCGCATGGCCGGCGGGTCTGACCGGGACAAGGTCGCCCGCGAAGTGATCGTGCCGGAAGCCATCACCGTGCAGGAGCTCGGCAACCGCATGGCCGAGCGCGCTGCGGATGTGGTGAAATACCTCATGCAGCAGGGCCAGATGGTCCGCGCCAATGACGTGCTCGACGCCGACACCGCTGAGCTGATCGTGGAAGAGTTCGGCCACACCGTGAAGCGGGTGTCCGAGGCCGACGTGGAAGAGGGCTTCATCTCCGCAGACGATCCTGAGGAGACCAAGAAGCCGCGTCCGCCGGTCGTCACGATCATGGGCCATGTCGATCACGGCAAGACTTCGCTGCTCGACGCGATGCGCTCCACCGATATTGCAGGCGGCGAAGCCGGCGGCATCACCCAGCATATCGGCGCCTATCAGGTGCAGCTGAAGGATGGTCAGAAGATCACCTTCCTGGACACGCCGGGCCACGCGGCCTTCTCCGCGATGCGTTCGCGCGGCGCCCAGGCGACCGATATCGTCATTCTGGTGGTGGCCGCCGATGACGGCGTCATGCCGCAGACGATTGAGGCGATCAATCACGCCAAGGCCGCTGAAGTGCCGATGATCATCGCGGTCAACAAGATGGACAAGCCCGACGCCACCCCGGATCGGGTGCTGACGGGTCTGCTCCAGCATGAAGTCGTCGTGGAATCCATGGGCGGCGACGTCCAGTGGGTCGGCGTCTCGGCGTTGAAGAAGACCGGGCTGGATGAGCTGACCGAAGCCATCTCGCTTCAGGCGGAACTGCTGGAACTGAAGGCCAATCCGGACCGTTCCGCCGAGGGCATGGTGATTGAGAGCCAGGTCGATAAGGGCCGCGGCCCGGTCGCCACGGTTCTGGTCAAGCGCGGCACGCTGAAGCGCGGCGATATCGTCGTGGGCGGCGCGGCCTGGGGCAAGGTGCGCGCCTTGCAGAATGAGCGCGGTCAGCAATTGAAGGAAGCCGGACCCTCAGTCCCGGTGGAGCTGCTCGGCCTGGACGGCGCGCCGGACCCCGGCGAGCCCTTCTCCGTGGTCGACACCGAGGCGCGCGCCCGCGAGATCGTGGACTATCGCGAGCGTCAGAAACGCAACAGCTCCGCGGTCGGCGCCGCCGGCCCGGGCGCCTCGCTCGAACAGATGATGGCCCGCCTGCAGCAGAATGAAGTGCAGGAAATGCCCGTCCTCATCAAAGCCGATGTGCAGGGTTCCGCCGAGGCCATCGCCACCGCGCTTGAAAAGCTCGGCAATGAGGAAGTGCGCGCGCGCGCCATCCACTCCGCGCCGGGCGGTGTGTCCGAAAGCGACGTGCTGCTGGCGAAGGCCTCAGGCGCGCCGATCTTCGCCTTCAATGTCCGCGCCAACAAACAGGCGCGCGATCTGGCGGATAAGGAAGGCGTGGAGATCCGCTATTACTCGGTCATCTATGACGTCATCGACGATGTGCGCGGCACGCTGGAAGGCCTGCTCGCGCCGGAGAAGCGTGAAACCTTCATCGGCTATGCCGAAATCCTCGAAGTGTTCAACATCTCCAAGGTCGGCAAGGTCGCCGGGTGCAAGATCACCGAAGGCGTGGTCAAGCGCGGCTGCGGCGTGCGCCTGCTGCGCGACGACACCGTGCTGCACGAAGGCGAGCTGTCCACGCTGAAGCGCTTCAAGGATGAGGTTCCCGAAGTGCGCGAAGGCATGGAATGCGGCATGGGCTTTGTCGGCTATCAGGACCTGCAAAAAGGCGACCTGATCGAGTGCTTCGAAGTCGAAGAGATCGAACGCAAGCTGGACTAGCCGGTGGTCGCGCGCACGGCGGCTGGAACTGCGCTCAGCCGCCGGAGCGCGCGACGTCGCGTCTTATTCAACGCCGAGATAATAGGCGGTGAGGACGATCGTATCGATGCCGCCATGGGCCAGAATGAGCGGCCAGAGGCGGCGTCCGAACATGAGATAGAACGCACCGAACGTGATCCCCACGGCGGTGACGACCAGCGCCCCGTGCAGACCGCGATAGTACACGTGCGCGAGGCCGAACAGCGCCGCCGGCACGATGATCGCGAGTCCTGACAGCATCGTGGTCTTCACGACCGGCGCCACGCCGGTCAGCAGGGTTTCGACGCGGTTTATGAGGAAACCCCGGAAGACCATCTCTTCGATGAAACCACCGACGATCCAGCCCAGAGCGAGCCACATCAGGTAAACGCGCCAGTCGCCCTGAATGCCGTCGAAGCGGGCCAGCGGGTCTTCAGGGCGCTCCAGGACGGCGTCGAGACTGACCGCCACGATCGCGGCGATGACCATCACCGAAATCAGGGTGAGGGCGGCCTGCCCTAATGTGATGAGTACGCCGCGGAACGATGACGGGCCGCGCAGCCCGAAGTCGACCCACCGCCATCCGCGTTTTCTGATCAGGAAAGTGGACAGGAGGATGACGCAGAATGCCGCCGGCAGGCTCGCGTACTGCCAGGCGAACGGATGCACCAGCGCCTGGACGCCCGCGGCTGCGCCGATGATCAGCGTGATGTCGATGATTGCTTGAATGCGTTGGCGCTCAGCCATTTTTCAGTGCTTTCTTGACGGCTTCGCCGAAGAGTTCGTTGTGGCGTTCGCTGAGGGGCTTCGCCGTAAGCGCGCGTTGAAAAGCGGCGATCGCGGCGTGAAGATCCGCGCCGATCTCCTCGAAGACCGCCTCGTAGACGCGCCCTATTTCCTCCGCGAAGCGATCGAGCGCCTCCGCTTGGTCCGCACCTTTGTCCGAAAGGGTGATGATGATGCGCCGTCGGTCCGCCGGGTCGCGTTCTTCGCGGATCAGCCGACGCTCGCGCAGATGGCGTATGCGTTGAGCCGTCAGCTGGTGCGGCAGGTCCAACAGCCTGCTGATGTCTGCAGCACTCATCGGGCCGTATCGCTTCAGGGCGATCAGGGTGGACGACAGGCGCGAGGGCAGGTCCAGCCCGATTTCGTCGAGCGCCGCGTCGCCTTGCTCGTCGATGACCCTCAGCGCATGGTAGAGTTGAAGTCCGAGGAAACCCGGCCCAACGGAGGCGATGAACTTCATGGCTAAATTCCTCAATCAGTTGCGCAATTTATTGCATGATAGACCGGCGCGTGCAACGCTCTTGTCGCGCGTGGATCGTCGGCGTTCCATGGCTGTCGGCGGCAGCATCGCCGGCGCAACCGAGGACCTTTCGAAAATGAACTTCTCCGCCTTGCTTCCCTTGACCCTGGCGGCGCTCGCCGGCGCGATGGTGGCCGCGCAGCCGGCGTTCAATGCGCAGCTCGCCGGGCACCTGGGCTCGCCCTTGCGCGCGGCGCTCGTGAACTTCACCGCCGGAGCCGCAATCATGTTGACGGTGACCGGAGCGCTCGCGTTTCGCGCGGGTCTTCCCACCCTCAGCCAGATCGACAAGGTTCCGCTTCATCTGTGGGTGGTCGGCGGCGCGCTGGGGGCCTTCTTCGTCTCTGTCGCCGCCTGGGGCGCGCCCAAGCTAGGCGTCGGTGCGTTTTTCGCCTTCGTCATCGCCGCGCAGTTGATCACGGCGATGGCGCTCGATCATTTCGGTCTGCTCGGCCTGGACGCGCGCCCGGCGACCTGGATGCGTTGGGCCGGGGCGGTTTTGCTCATCGCCGGCGCCGTGATGATGCTCCAAGGCTGAACCGACGGCGCCTGTCAGCGCGCCCCGACCAGCAAACGCTTGGGGTGCATCCCGTTCACATGGCCCATGAAGGGCGGTTGGATCTGATAGCCGAGTAGCGATTTCAGTCTCGGTGAAAGCCCGTCGACAACGGACGGCGGAACCGCCAGGCTCATATTCTCCTGGGTGCGCAGCCAGGGCGCGCAGTATTGCGCCGTCAGCCCAAGCCGAGCCTCGTCCTTCGTGGTGTTCGCGCCGCCGGCATGCCAGAGCGATCCGTGAAATACGATCGCATCGCCCGCCTCCATTTCGGCGTGAAGCATCGCGTCGTCGTCCTGCGGGCGACGCTCATCACCCCATAGATGGCTGCCGGGCCAGACCTGCGTCGCGCCATTGGCTTCGGTAAAGCGGCTCAGCGCCCAGATCACCGAAACGCCCATGGTCGGGCGCGGCCGTGCGACCGGGTAGAAGCCGTCATCGAAATGAGCCGGCTGTGCAGTCTCTTCGGGCAGGATATTGATCCCGAGACAGGCCGAAAGCAGCGGTTCATCACCGAGATGGGCGCATATCAGCCCAAGGATCGCCTCATGCTCGACCAGCGGGTCCAGTGCGCGGGTCTTGGCCAGCAGCGCATAGGCGCGCTGGGTGCGTTCGCCCTCAAACGCGTTGCGCCCGGTGGGGCCGAGCTGGTTGCTGAGCCCATCGAAGGCGCGCCGTGTTAAGCCCGAATCTATGGCTTGTCTGACGATGACGAAGCCATCGTGTTCAAAGGCCGTGTGGTGATCGGGATCGGCGACCGGGGTGGCCAGCCCCTGACCGAGCGGGTGAGAGCCGGCCAGATCGCCCGCCAGATCTTCATACCGCTCCACCCTGGGCGGGGTTTGCGTGTTCGTTTTCATCGTCCGTCTCCCGCCAGGCCCAGCGCGCCGGCGATATGGGCCCAGATGGTCTCGGTGATCGCTTCAGCGTCCGGCGCGGCGCTGGTGGTGAGGGCGGTCGCCAGGAGCTGGCGCGTGCCGCCCAGCACAAAGGCCGCTGCAAGCTCAGGGTCGAGCCCGGCGCTGATTTCACCGCTCGCCTGCCCGCCTGCAATGTTCCGCGCGCCGAGCGAGATCAGCCCGTTCAGGCATCGCGCCTCAGCCAGCGCCGCTTCGCCGCTGAGCGCCAGAGCCCCGAATGCAACGGCTGCGAACGGTTCGTCCAACACGAATCCGACCACGGCGCGGGTGCGCGCGCGCTCGCGCTGTTGCCAGTTGTCGCCGGGGTAACGCCGGTTCATGACCGCCTCATAGTCGGCGTAAAAGGCCTCCAGCACCGCGGTGATCAGCCCGGACTTCGATCCGAAATAATGATGCGCCAGCCCCGCCGACACGCCGGCTTCGCCGGTGATATCGCCAATCTCCGCTGACCCGCCCTGATCAATCAGCACGCGCCGCGCCGCCTCGATCAGCCTTGCCCGCGTCCGGGCCGCCTTCCGGGTCGTCCCCGGCGCGATCATCGTCTCCCGCCTCAAAGGGGTCTGCGTACTCGGCATGGCTTGATGATCTCCCAAATCCAGAATTATTTTGAATTCATTTCAAGAATGAGTCAAGGCCATTCGCCGCCCTCGGGACCGGTGAATTCAGCGCGCAGGCCTTGATCGGTTTGCGCCTTGCCGCTATCTCCGCGCCTTCGCTGACGCGCCCGGTCCGATCCCGGCGACGCGCCTGGCCAGAAAAGAGAGATATCCATGAAAGCCCCCAATCAGCGCCAATTGCGCGCCGGCGAACTGGTTCGCCGCGCCATCTCCGAGCTTCTGTCCGAAGGTCAGATCAAGGACCCGGCCGTGGCCCGACAGACGCTCACCGTCACCGAGGCGCGCATGAGCCCGGATCTGCGCTACGCCACCGTGCTTGTCGCGGCGATGGGAGAGCCGGCCGAACCGGCGGTCGCCGCACTGAACCGGGCCAGCGGCTTCATCCAGCGCGAGCTTGGCCATGCGCTGGAGCTGCGCCACACGCCGAAGCTCACCTTCGAAGCCGATGAGCGTTTCGACGTCGCTGAACATATCGATGAAGTGCTGTCCCGACCCGGCGTGAAGCGGGATCTCTCCCGCCCGGCCGATGAGGGCGAGGACTGATGCCGCGACGCAAAAAGGGCGATCCGGTCCATGGCTGGCTCAATCTGGACAAGCCGGCCGGGATGACCTCCACCCAGGCCGTGTCCGCGGCCCGGCGCTTGTTCAACGCCCGCAAGGCCGGCCATGCCGGCACGCTCGATCCGCTCGCCACCGGCATCCTGCCCATCGCCTTCGGCGAGGCGACCAAGACCGTGCCCTTCGCCCAGGAAGGCTCCAAACGCTATCGCTTCACCGTGCGCTGGGGTTCTGAGACCGACACGCTGGATACCGAAGGCGAGGTCATCGCCACCAGCGATGTGCGCCCGGACATCGCTGCGATCGAGGCGGCGCTTTCCGGCTTCATCGGCGAGATCGAACAGCGCCCGCCGGCCTATTCGGCGGTGAAGGTCGATGGCGAGCGCGCTTATGACCTGGCGCGCGCCGGTGAGACGGTCGAGCTGGACGCGCGTCCGGTGCGCATTGATGCGCTGAGTTTTCTTGATGCGCCAAGCGAGGATCTCGCCGTGTTCGAGATGACGTCGGGCAAGGGCGCCTATGTGCGTTCCATTGCGCGGGATCTGGCGAATGCGCTGGGCACGGTGGGCCATGTCGGCGCGCTGCGGCGGCTCAGCGTCGGCCCGTTTGAGGAAGCGGAGAGCATCTCGCTGGACGCGCTGGAGGAGTTGGTGCATAAGGGCCGCGCGCTGGAGGCGCTCATCCCGGTCGAGACCGCGCTGGACGACATCCCGGCCCTGGCCGTGACCGATGATGAGGCCTTTCAGTTGAGGCGAGGACAGCCGATCGTTCTGCCTCCCCGGCGAGCTTCAGAGCTTCGCGCCTTGCGCACCCCTCGCATCGTCGGGGGGCGTGACTATTCCAAGGCGGTTATAGCGATGGGCGATGACCGGGCCGTGGCGATCGGCGAGGCGAAGGCCGGGCGGCTTTCGCCCATTCGCGTTTTTAACTGGGATTAGGAGTCCACACGATGTCGATTACCGCCGAACGCAAGGGCGAGCTCATCAAAGAGTATGCCCGCGAAGCCAATGACACCGGGTCGCCGGAAGTGCAGGTCGCCGTTCTTTCCGAACGCATTTCGAACCTGACCGAACACTTCAAGACCCACAAGAAAGACAATCACTCCCGCCGAGGACTTCTGAAGCTGGTCTCCCAGCGTCGCCGTCTTCTCGACTACCTTCGTGGTGTCGATGAAGCGCGGTATCGCGTCCTCATCGCAAAGCTGGGTCTGCGCCGCTAAGGCCTGACCGCTTAAACGCCGGCCGCCAACGGGCGCGCCGGCGTTTTCACACGCCCGGCGGACATGGCGTCCTGGCCGGGCCATCCGCACGTATGAGAGAACATGTTTAATATCCAAACCGAAACGATCGAATGGGCCGGCCGCACGCTGACCCTTGAAACCGGGCGCATGGCGCGCCAGGCCGACGGCGCCGTGCTCGTCACCTATGGTGAAACCACCGTTCTGGCGACCGCCGTCGCCATGAAAGAGGTCAAGCCGGGAATGGATTTCTTCCCGCTGACCGTGAACTATCAGGAAAAATATTTCGCCGCCGGCAAGATTCCCGGCGGCTTCTTCAAGCGCGAAGGCCGTCCGACCGAGAAAGAGACGCTGACCTCGCGCCTGATCGACCGCCCGATCCGCCCGCTCTTTCCCAAGGGCTTCAAGAACGACACCCAGGTGATGCTCACCGTGCTGTCGCACGATCTTGAGAACGATCCCGACATTGTCGGCATGGTCGGCGCGTCCGCTGCGCTGTGCCTGTCCGGCCTGCCCTTCCTGGGCCCCATCGGCGCGGCGCGCGTGGGTTACACCGATGGCGAATACGTCATCAACCCGACCGATCAGGAGCTGGAAGACAGCGCCCTTGATCTCGTCGTCGCCGGCACCGCCGATGCGGTGATGATGGTCGAATCCGAAGCCAAGGAACTGTCCGAGGACATCATGCTCGGCGCGGTCATGGCCGGTCACGAGGCCTTCCAGCCGGTGATCGACATGATCATCCGCCTGGCGGAAAAAGCGGCCAAGGAGCCGTGGGACTTCGCCCCGGAAGACAATTCCGACCTCGCTGCGAAAGCCGCCGATCTTGTCGGCGCCGATATTGCGGCGGCCTACACCATCACCAACAAGACCGAGCGTCAGGCGGCTGTGGCTGCGGCCAAGGAAAAAGCCGTCGCAGCGCTGGCGGATTCAGAGGACAATCCAGACGGGGCGCCCATCGCCACGCTGAAGGATGTGCTCAAGGGCGTTGAAGCCGGCGTGGTTCGCGGCGGCATCATCAAGACCGGCAAGCGTATTGACGGTCGGGCTCTGGACGAGGTGCGCGACATCGTGTCGGAAGCCGGCGTCCTGCCGCGCACGCACGGGTCTGCGCTGTTCACGCGCGGCGAAACCCAGGCGCTGGCCGTCGCCACGCTGGGCACTGGTGAAGACGAGCAGTTCATCGACGCGCTGACCGGCACGTACAAAGAACGCTTCATGCTGCACTACAACTTCCCGCCTTACTCGGTGGGCGAGACCAGCTTCCGCCTGGCGCCGGGTCGCCGTGAAATCGGCCACGGCAAGCTGGCCTGGCGCGCGCTTCGCGCCGTCATGCCGGATGCTGAAGCCTTCCCCTACACGGTGCGTCTGGTGTCTGAGATCACCGAGTCCAACGGTTCGTCCTCCATGGCGACCGTGTGCGGCGGGTCTCTGGCTCTGATGGACGCCGGCGTGCCGATCGCGCGCCCGGTCTCCGGCATCGCCATGGGTCTGATCAAGGACCCGGACGGGCTTGCGGTTCTGTCGGATATCCTCGGTGACGAAGATCACCTTGGCGATATGGACTTCAAGGTGGCCGGTACTGAAGCGGGCGTGACCTCGCTGCAGATGGACATCAAGATCGCCGGCATCACCCAGGACATCATGAAAACCGCCCTCGATCAGGCCAAGGGCGGCCGCATGTACATCCTTGAGGAGATGAACAAGGCGCTGACCGGTTCGCGCGAAACCCTCGCCGAGCACGCGCCCAAGATCGAGACCATCCAGATCCCGGTCGACAAGATCCGCGACGTGATCGGATCCGGCGGCAAGGTGATCCGCCAGATCGTGGAAGAAACCGGCGCCAAGGTCGACGTCAATGATGACGGCCTGATCAAGGTCGCTGCGGTTGACGCCAGCTCGATCAAGGCGGCGCTGGACTGGATCCACGGCCTCACCGCCGAACCGGAAGAAGGCAAGGTCTACAAGGGCAAGGTGGTCAAGGTCGTCGATTTCGGCGCCTTCGTGAACTTCTTCGGGCCCAAGGACGGTCTGGTCCACGTCTCGCAGATGAAGAACGAGCGCGTCGGCCACCCCAACGACGTCGTCAAGGAAGGCGATGAAGTCTGGGTCAAGCTGCTGGGCTTTGACGATCGCGGCAAGGTCCGCCTGTCGATGAAAGTCGTTGACCAGGACAGCGGCGAAGAGATCACGAAGGAGGACGCGGAGTAATCCTCCGCTTGACGCTCCTCGCCGGTTTTCAAGCCGGTTGGTCAAAAGCACCCCCCGCTGGAGCGATCCGGCGGGGGTTTGTTTTTCACCTGAAACTCAATCGACCCGTTCCGGCAGCCGTTCGACCAGATGCAGAGCCTTATCGATTCCCGTAGACAGCGCCGGCGCGCGCATTAACCTCGTGCCGTCTCAATCGGCAGGAGGGCGCAATGCGCAAGGGTTTGATCTCGGTTTTCGCTGGCTTGACCGCGCTGGTTCTGGCCGCGCCTTCCCTTGCTCAGGAGGGCTATCGCCTGCCGCCGCAGGAGATCGTCGATATCGTCGACGCCCCGCGCGCGCCGGCCACCACCCTGTCGCCGGATCGCCGCCACCTTCTGCTGTTGCATCGTGAAAGCCTGCCGCCGATCGCGGACATGGCCCGCCCGATGGAGCGCCTGGCGGGCTTGCGCCTGGATGTGGCCACCAATGGCCGCCATGGCCCCCGTTCGGTGGTGGGGCTGTCGGTGATTGATCTGGCGACCGGCCAGGAACGGCGCATCGAAACGCCCGATGACGCCGGCCTGTCCAGCTTCAACTGGTCGCCGGACGGTTCCAAAGCCGCCTTCCTTGTCACCGGTGAGAATTCGATCGGGCTTTGGGTCGCAGATATGGCGCGCGCTGAGGCCAGCCCCGTCATCGAGGCCGGGGTGAACGCCGTCTTCAACGCCATCGACTGGATGCCGGACGGCGAGCAGCTTCTGGTACGCACCATTCCGGCCGATCGCGGTGCGATGCCTCAGCGCCCGCGCGTCCCCGCCGGGCCGGTCATTCAGGAAGCGTCCGGCTATGAAGCGCCGGTGCGCACCTATCAGGACCTGCTGGAAGACGATATCGATGCGGCGCTCTTCGCCTGGCTGGCTGCGACCCAGCTGGTTCTGGTCAATGCCGAGGGCGGCGATCCCCGCCCGGTGGGCGAGCCCGGTCTTTACTACTCGGCCGATCCGGCGCCGGGCGGGCGATATGTGCTGGCGGAGCGCTTCGAGACTCCCTTTTCCTTTGTCGTGCCGTGGTCGCGTTTCCGTCAGACCTCCGTTGTGCTGGATCTTGAAGGCCGTGAGGTCGCCGAGATCGCGCAGCGCCCGCTGGGCGACGCCATTCCGATCGGCGGGGTGATTGATGCACGCCGGGCGGTGGGCTGGCAGGCCTCCCATCCCGCGCGTCTTATCTGGGCCGAAGCGCTTGATGGCGGCGATCCGCGCGTGGAAACCGATGAACGCGACAGCCTGTGGGCGCTGGCCGCCCCCTTCAACGGCGAGCCGACTGAAATCGCCCGCTTTGAAGACCGGTATTTTGGCACGATGTTTACCGCCGCCGGCGAGACCGGGCTGGCTGTGGAGTATGATCGCGACACGCGCGTGCTTCGACGCTGGCTGATTGATTTTGCCGAGGACGGCGCTGCGCCGCGCCTGGCCGAGGAACGCAATCTTCAGGACAGCTATGCCGACCCCGGCGAGCCGCTTATGGTGCGCAACCGGTTCGGACGCGCCGTGGCCGGGGTTTATGACGGCCATATGTTCATGGATGGTGATGGGGCGACGCCGGAGGGCGACCGGCCCTTCCTGTCCCGGCTGAGCCTTGAGACCTTCGAAAGCGAGATTCTGTGGCGCAATTCCGGTGAGAATTACGAGCGGGTGATCGGGTTGGTCGAGGCGGACGGATCCGCCTTCCTGACCTCCTATGAAGACCCGGCGACGCCGCCCAATGTGCGCCTGCATCGCGGCGAGGCGATCAGCCCCGTCACTGAGTTTGCGAACCCACATCCCCAGCTCGACGCCATCTCGCGCGAGCTGATCACCTATGAGCGCGAGGACGGCGTTCCGCTTTCCGCCACGCTCTACCTGCCGGCCGGTTTCACGCCTGGCGATCCGCCGCCCCCGCTTCTGGTCTGGGCCTATCCGCGCGAATTTAACGACGCGGCGACAGCCGGTCAGGTTCGCGGCTCGCCCTATCGCTTCACGCGTATCGCCGGCACCAGCCCTCGCTTCATGGTGACCCAGGGCTATGCCCTTCTGGAAAACGCCACCATGCCGATCGTCGGCGATGACCCTGAGACGGTGAATGACAGCTTCATCGAACAGCTTGTCCTGTCGGCTGAAGCCGCGATCGACGAGGCCGTGGCGCGCGGCGCCAGTGATGGCGAGCGCGTGGGGATCGCCGGGCACAGCTATGGGGCCTTCATGACCGCGCATCTTTTGGCCGCCAGCGATCTGTTCCGCGCCGGCATCGCCCGGTCCGGCGCCTATAACCGCACCCTGACCCCGTTCGGCTTTCAGGCCGAGCGCCGCACCTTCTGGGCCGCGCCGGACGTGTATTTCCGGCTTTCACCCTTCATGCATGCCGACGATATCGATGAGCCGGTTCTGATGATCCACGGTCAGGTGGACAATAACTCGGGCACCTTCCCCATGCAGTCCGAACGCATGTTCGCCGCGATCAAGGGCAATGCCGGAACCGCGCGCCTGGTCATGCTGCCGCATGAAAGCCATGGCTATCGCGCCCGGGAGTCCGTGCTGCATGTGCTGGCGGAGTCCATCGACTGGCTGGATGCCTATGTGAAACCGGAAGAGCCGGTGATCGAAAGAGCGCCCGCCGGCGAGGATGCCGGGGCGGATTCGGCGATCGAGTAGGGCGCGACCGGCCTTAGCTCTCCTCGATGTCCGGCACCGCCACCGCGTGGAAGCCGGCGTCGACGTGGAGGACTTCGCCGGTGCACGACTTGCCGAGATCGGACAGAAGATAGAGCGCCGCGCCGGCGACGCCTTCCATCGTGGTGTCTTCCTTCAGCATCGACCAGTCCTTGCCGGTCTTCATCAGTGTGCGCCCGCCGGAAATACCGGCCATGGCCAGCGTGCGCATCGGACCGGCGGAAATGGCGTTCACCCGAATCCCGGCGGGCCCGAGATCGCGGGCGATATAGCGGGTGGAAGCCTCCAGCGCGGCTTTCGCCACGCCCATCACATTATAATTCGGGACCACGCGCTCTGATCCCAGATAGGTCATCGACACCATGGAGCCGCCGCCCTCTTCCTTTGAGGGCATCAGCTCAGAGGCGCGCCGGGCAGCGTCCACGAAGGAATAGGCGGAAATGTCCATCGCGCGCTGAAACCCGATGCGCGTGGTATTGTGGGTGAAGCTGCCCACCAGCTCGTCCTTGCCGGCGAAGGCGATGGCGTGGACCAGAAAGTCCATCCCGCCCCACGTGTCCTTGATGGTTTCAAAACAGGCGTCCATCGAGGCGTCATTGGTGACGTCGGCGGTGACCATGAAGGGCTCGCCGGGCAGGGATTCCACCAGCGGACGGACGCGTTTTTCCAGCGCCTCGTCCTGGTAGGAGAAGGCCAGCTCAGCGCCCTGGGCGGCGAGCTGACGGGCGATGCCCCAGGCGATGGAGTTCTTATTCGCCACGCCCATGATCAGGCCGCGCTTGCCAGCCATGAGGCCGCCGGTCGGAAACTCGCTGTCGGACATGGATCTCTCCCCGCAAATCATGTTGGTCGGCTGGACGCCGCGCTCTTGAAGCTTCGAATAGCCCGTTCGCGCACTGGCGTCGAGCCGGGCTGCGGTTCGACGCCGCAGGCGTGCGCGCATACCTCGCGCCCGCCCGCGAGCAATGGCATGCTCAAGCTCGATTCAAACGACCAGAAGGACGACCCATGGCGCGAACGCCGGTCCCACGATCCGAGATTATCGAAAAATCCTGGCGCAATCTCGACTGGCCGAGCGTGTTCGCCGCGGTCATCTACCCCGTGCTGGGCGTGCTGGGCATACTCGGCGCCATCATCGCCGGGCTTGTCTTCGCCGATGTGACCTTCCACGCCTGGTATCTGGCGCTGGCGCTCCTCGTTGGCGCGGCGACGCTGGTGATCTGCAATTTCGGCATCGGCGTGCTGCACCGGGTCTGGCAGCACAAGGCGGGCGAGCTGCGCTGGCCGGCCCAGATCATCACGGCGCTCAACTGCGTGATCGCCATGCAGGGCAAGCTGAAGGACTGGGTGAATTACCACTCCCAGCATCACCGCCTGTCCGACAAGCCGGGCGACCCGCACAACCCGCATGAAAGCAAGTTCTGGGCGTGGATCGGCTGGTTGCTCTGGCGCGACGATAATGATCTGCGCCGTCCGATGGCGATGTGGCTGCGCGAAAACACCGGCGTTCAACTGGTCGATCGCTACTACCTCTCCATGACGCTCCTGGTGCATCTCCTCGCGCCGGCGCTGATCTATCTGACGGTCTGGGCGCTGGGCGGTTCTTTGGTTCTCACCGTGCTCTTGCACGCCAGCGCCGTCACCGCGCGCGGGGTGCAGTTTCACGCCACCACGCTCGGGGTGAATGTCGCCGGCCATCTGAAGACGCCCGCCTGGCTGGACTGGCTGCTCGCCCTGCTGACCGGCGGCGAGGCGATCCATGACCACCATCATGACTACCCGGCGAGCGCCCTGCACCTGCCGCGCAAGGGCCTGATCCATCGCCTGGTCGATTATAACGGCACGCTGCTTCTGGTGTTTGAGAAGCTGCGCTGGGCGAAGGATCTGAAGATCGCGCCTCAATTCACTCCGCAAGCGCGCATCGCGGCGGAGTAGGCGGGGCGTTCAATCCATGACCATCGCCACGCTCGCCGCCTTTGCGGCGTCTCTGCTTGTGCTCTTCCTGACGCCGGGGCCCGGCGTGCTCGCCATGGTCGGGCGGACGATGGATGGCGGGCCGGTCTATGGCGCGGCCTACGGGTTCGGCATTCTCACCGGGGATATCTTCTGGCTGACTGTCGCCATAACGGGACTGACGGCGGCGGCTGAAGCTGCGAGTGGGTTTTCCGGCTGGTTCTGGGCCGTCAAGGCGGTCGGGGCGGGCATCCTCTTCTGGTTCGCCTGGGGCGCGTTCCAGGGCTTCGTGAACCCCAAGCCGGTCACCGCTGCGCCGCCCATCAGCAAGCGCGGTCTGGCGGCGACCTATGCGGCGGGAGTCTCCATGCCGCTATCCAATCCCAAGGCGATCGCGTTTTACCTGTCCTTCCTGCCCGCCTTTTTCGATCTGACGCAGGTGGGGCGGGCCGATTATGCGCTTATGGTCGCGATCCTGTTCGCCATGGGGCTGGTCTTTATCGCGGTCTATGTCGGCGGCGCGCACCGGGCGCGCGACTGGCTCGCCGAGCGCGGAGTGAAGCGCTGGGCCGATCTCGCCACGGCGCTGATCATGGCCGCGATCGCGGTGCTTTTATTGGTGCGCTAGGCGTCCCCCCACCCCAAGGGTGAGGGGGAAGGAGCGCGAGCTGAGATCATTCAGCCTGGCTGTCGGTGGAATGGAAAAGCTTCCGTTTTCCCTCCCCTCGAGGGGAGGGTCAGGATGGGGTGAAGATCGGCGGATGCGACCCTCCATGTCCCTGCCCCCTCAGATGTGCGCAACATTGGCCCGCGGCGACGCCATGCGGTAAAAGAAACCCATGTCTGAGAACACGAATCACGATTATGGCGCAGAATCGATCAAGGTCCTGAAGGGCCTCGACGCGGTGCGCAAACGCCCCGGCATGTATATCGGCGACACCGATGACGGATCGGGCCTTCACCACATGGTCTATGAGGTCGTCGACAACGCGGTCGATGAGGCGCTTGCCGGCTATTGCGACGCGGTCACCGTGACACTGCATGCGGACGGTTCGGCCAGCGTGGAGGATGATGGTCGCGGCATCCCGACCGAAATCCACGAAGGCGAGGGTGTGTCGGCCGCGCAGGTCATCATGACCCAGCTGCATGCCGGCGGTAAGTTCGACCAGAATTCCTACAAGGTCTCAGGCGGCCTGCACGGGGTCGGCGTATCGGTGGTGAACGCGCTGTCGGAGTGGCTGGATCTGAATATCTGGCGCGATGGCGGCGCCTATACGATGCGGTTTCGCCATGGCGATCCCGAAGACGGTCAGGATCTGCGCCGGCTCGGAGATGCGCCCCTTATCGACGGCAAGCCGAAAACCGGCAGCCAGGTGCGGTTCTTCCCCAGTGAGGAAACCTTCTCCGACATCGTGTTTGATCGCGCGCGCCTGCATCACCGCCTGCGCGAGCTGGCTTTCCTGAATTCCGGGGTGAAGATCGTTCTGCGCGATGAGCGCGAGGCCGAGGCCTGGGAAGAGGTGATGGTCTATGAGGGCGGCGTGGCCGCCTTCGTGCAGCATCTGGACCGCCAGAAGAGCTCGCTTTTCACCGAGCCGGTTCTGTTCCAGGGCGAGAAGGACGGCGTCCAGGTCGATGTCGCGATGCAGTGGAATGACAGCTATTACGAAAACGTGCTGTGTTTCACCAACAACATCCCGCAGCGCGATGGCGGCACGCACCTGGCCGGCTTCCGCGGTGCGCTGACCCGGATCATCAATTCCTATGCGGCGTCCTCCGGCCTGGCCTCCAAGGCCAAGGTGACGATCACCGGCGATGATGCGCGCGAGGGTCTGACCTGCGTGCTTTCGGTGAAGGTTCCCGATCCGAAATTCTCCAGCCAGACCAAGGACAAGCTGGTCTCCTCGGAGGTTCGCACCGCGGTGGAGAGCCTGGTCTATGAAAAACTCGGCGAGTGGTTTGAAGAACACCCCGTCGAAGCCAAGTCGATCATCTCGAAAATCATCGAGGCGGCCGCTGCGCGCGAGGCCGCGCGCAAGGCGCGCGAGCTAACCCGCCGCAAGAGCGCGCTCGACATCACTTCGCTTCCCGGCAAGCTCGCCGATTGTCAGGAGAAAGACCCGGCCAAGTCGGAGATCTTCATCGTGGAGGGCGATTCCGCCGGCGGCTCTGCCAAGCAGGGCCGTAACCGGGAAAACCAGGCCGTGCTGCCCCTGCGCGGCAAGATCCTGAATGTGGAGCGGGCGCGGTTTGATCGCATGCTCGGCTCAGATCAGGTCGGCACGCTGATCACGGCGCTGGGGACCGGCATTGGCCGCGATCAAATCGATTACGACAAGCTGCGCTACCACAAGGTCGTCATCATGACCGACGCCGATGTGGACGGCGCGCATATCCGAACGCTGCTGCTGACCTTCTTCTACCGGCAGATGCCGGAGCTGATCGAGCGCGGTCATCTCTATATCGCCCAGCCGCCGCTTTATAAGGTCAGCCGGGGCAAGTCCGAACGCTATCTCACCGACCAGGCGGAGATGGACGCCTTCCTTATCGAGGAGGGCTGCGTGGAAGCCTCGCTTGAGCTTGCCGATGGCGAAGTCGCCAGCGACGCGGATCTGGCTGAGCGCGTGCGCGCCGCGCGCGGCGCTGTGCTCGCCATCGAACGGCTAATCGCGCGCGCGCCGGCCTTCGCGCTGGAGGCTGCCGCGCTGGAAGGTGCGCTTCATCCGGATATCGATCAGGCGGCCGCTGACCGCGTCGCCGCCCGGCTGGCGCGCTCGTCTGAAGAAGGCGAGGATGGCTGGACCGGAACGGTCGCGCCGGAAGGCGCGTTGATCCTGGCGCGTGAAGTGCGCGGCGTGACCGAAACTGTCGTGCTGGATGGCAAGCTGCTGGAAAGCCCGGACGCCAAACGCCTGTCGGAACGCGCCCGCGCGATCGCCGGCGATTACACGGGGCTCGCCAGCTTCGTGCGCCGGGGCGAGACCACCCTCGTGCACGGCCCGCTCGATCTTGTTGGCGCGGTCACGCGCGCCGGGGCGAAGGGTCTGAAAATTCAGCGCTATAAGGGTCTCGGCGAGATGAACCCGAACCAGCTGTGGGAAACCACGCTCGACCCGGAAGCCCGCTCGCTTTTGCAGGTCTCGGTCAACGAAGCCGACACCGCCGACGAGCTCTTCACCCGGCTGATGGGCGATCTCGTCGAACCGCGGCGCGAATTCATCCAGGAATTCGCGCTGGAAGCGGAGGTGGATGTTTAGGGGACTTCGTTTGTCAGGATGATCTCTCTTACGGTGTAGGCAGGGTAGGCGCTGCTCGCCCAAGCCTCAATTATGGGCCGGTCTTCCCGCCAAGCGTCGGCATCGCTTGAGATGATGAGCAGCATTGGCGTCTCATAGCGCGTATCGCCATTACGAAAGTGGCCGAGCGCAGCGGTTCGGAACTCGCATTCCAAACTTCCAACAATTACGGACTTTTCCGGGCAGTAATGCTGACGGCACCCGCTGAAGACCCGCCGCTGATCGCCCTTAATCGCGCCGTCAAAAGCCAGGTTAGGTATGGCGAGTGCCGCCGCCACCTGTTCGGCAATCTCTGCCTCGTAAAGCAGATCCGCCTGTCGGCCTCTTAGCGCCTCGGACAGCTCCTTGACGACGGTCGGTCCACAGCTCGCGTAGCGCTCATCATTTGAGTGCGCTTCGAACCGCACCTCGCTGGAAGCGCAGCCCATCAAAAGCGCGGACGTGATCACAAAAGGCAGTACGCCTAATCGCGGTCTCAAAGATCACCTCCACCGTGAACTGCCCGCCTGCTGCAAAATCGCAGACCTCTATATCAGGCCCGCTAATGCTGAAGCGCAACCACCCGGAACGCCTCAATGTGCAGCGACCCTGCTCCTTGCAGAAGGCTGACGCCCACACTTCATGAGCTGCGAGTACCGCGCCTTTGGCTTGACCGCGAATTCAACGGGTTGGGTTCAGCTTCGGTAAACCTTGCTCGGCGCAGCCGCTTCCGCTTCGGCGCGGCTGCGTTATCCTTTCCTCATGCCGCGCACGCACGCCATTTTATTCGTTTGCACCGGGAATATCTGCCGTTCGCCGATGGCGCAGGGAGTGGGGGAGTATTGTGCGGAAAAGCTGGGCAGGTCGGTCGTGTTCGATAGTGCGGGCGTCGGCGCCTGGCATGAGGGTGAGCGGCCTGACCCCAGGGCGGCGGAGGCCGTCGCGCGGCGTGGGGTCGACATTTCGGACCAGCGCGCACGGGCGGTCGAGGATGCCGATTTCGACCGGTTCGATCATCTGATCGGGCTCGATCACAGCCATAAGCGCTGGCTGATGCAGGCAAGAGATGCGCGCCGGCTCTCTGAGCGTCCGGTTTCATTATTGCTGGACTGGTCAGTGGGTCTGGCCGGCCAGGACGTTCCGGACCCCTATTATGAGGGCCAAGAGGCGTTTGAACGCGCGCTTGATCTCATCGAGAAGGGCGTGGAAGGCTTGGTGCAGCGGCTCTGAACCGCCGTCAGTCTAGACGCCGCCGGCCCAGCTGCGCGCCTCGGCTTCATCGGTGAAGGCGCGCACCTTGACCGCAAACGGAACGCTCGCGGCTTCCAGAAGCACGGCCTGACGCTGGCGCTCTTCCGTCATTTCCGAGACCAGGAAGGCGCAGCGTTGAGGCGAGGCCGCTTCCAGGCCCTGTTCCAGCGTGTCGATCATCTCGCCATGACTATAGGCCGGCGTGCTGGCGCGGGCGTCGAACAGGACGCCGCGCAACGTATGCCCGGCGCTTTCCCGGATGGCGGCCTCTGCGAATTCGGCGAGCTGGGCCGAGCCGACCCGGCCTTCGAACCGGCATTCAAGCAGGCGGGATGCGGGGTCGAATCGAACCGTGATCTGTCCGGTCTCGCTGGAGACGGTTTCAGCCATTGGATGTTCCAAAAATGATGAATATCGGCGCGCCTGTTTAAGACTGGATGTGGCGAAGTCGTGGCGCTCGCCCCTCATTCGCACATAACAGGTTTGCGCATGGCGCACGCACGGACATTGACGCGGCCCGCGCACAGGTCGATAGGTGAAGTGATTCAAGCGTCAAGGACAGGTGAGAAGCAATGGGCGTGCATCTGCACAAGGGCGATCTGCCGGCGGGTCTGGAATTTGGCGAAAGCGTTGCGGTGGACACCGAGACACAGGGGCTGTCCCTGGTCCGCGATCAGCTCTGCGTGGTTCAGCTCTCAGCCGGGGACGGCGAGGCGCATCTGGTGCAGCTTGACCGGTCTTCCTATGACTGCCCGAATCTGAAGGCGCTGCTGGCGGACCGCTCGCTGGAGAAAATTCTGCACTTCGCCCGCTTCGATCTGGCAATGGTCAAGCGCTATCTCGGCGTCACGATGAGCCCGGTCTTCTGCACCAAGATCGCGTCCAAGCTGGTGCGCACCTATACTGATCGGCACGGGTTGAAAGACGTCACGCGTGAAATCGCCGGGGTGGAGTTGAACAAGCAGCAGCAAAGCTCCGATTGGGGCGCGGATGACTTGTCATCCGCCCAGCAGGCTTATGCCGCCTCCGACGTGCTTCATCTGCACGCGGTCAAGGCCGGCCTGACCGCCATGCTGGAGCGCGAGGATCGTCTGGATCTGGCGCGCGACTGTTTCCAGTTTCTGCCCGTGCGCGCCGCGCTGGATCTGGGCGGCTGGGACGAGATGGACATTTTCGCCCACTCCTGAGGCGGGCCGCGCCTTGATCGCGCCTTAACGCTGCGTCATGAAGGTTGGTGAATGCGCCACAGGCGGCGGCAGAACGAGGACGCAGACGCGTCATGAGCACGGCAACGGTTACAAGCGGGTCCGCTTCAGGCTTGGGAGCCCATCGCGCTCTGGCCCTGTCGAGTGCGCATAGTCGTTCACGCCTGGTGCGCGGGCTGCGCATTGCAATCTATGCTCTGATGGCGGTGATCGCGCTGAATGCGCTGATCCAGGTCATCCTGTCGGATGCCGGCGAGCTGGCCAATGATCTGACCGCGCCGGATGGTGAGTCCGAACGCATCGTCAATCCGCGCTTCACCGGACGCGATCAGGACGGAACGGCCTATGTGGTCACCGCCGAAGCCGCGACCCGGCGCTCCGATGACATCGCTATCACCGAGCTGGAGCGGCCCAGGCTGGACTATGCGTTGATCGCGGCGGCCGCCTCCGATCCGTCCGCCGTGCTGGCCGAAGCCGGCGTGTTCGACGCGGAGACACGCGTGCTAACCCTGCAGCGCGAGGTCAGCCTGCAAACGCGATCCGGCTATGCCTTCAGCACGCCTGAGGCCTCTCTGCATCTCACCGAAGCCCGGGTGAGCGGGGCCCGGCCGGTCTATGGCGAGGCGCCTTGGGGACGTATTCACGCCGGCGCCTTCTCCATCTTCGATAACGGCGCGCGCGTTGAGTTCACAAATGGCGTGCGCACCCGCATCTTCATCTCCGCCACCGATCAAGATCAGCCTGTCGACGAGACCGGCTCAATGGAGGACCTCCCATGACGGTCAACCGCATCGCCATCGCCCTTCTCGGCGCAACCGCCCTGTCCGCCGCCGCATTCGCCCAGGCGCCCGGCGGCGCCATGAATGAAGGACCGCTGGATGTCAGCGCGGACAATCTTCAGGTCTTCGAGGCTGAAGGCCGCGCGGTCTACTCCGGTGATGTGAACGCGGTGCGCGGGGCAACGCGGCTGCGCGCCGACCGGGTCGATGTGTTCTTCCGGGCGTCCGACACCGGCGCCTTCGAGGCGGTCACGCGCCTGGTCGCGGAAGGTCAGGTCTACTACGTCACCGCTGGCGAAGTCGCCCATGGCGAACACGGAGTTTACAATGTGGAAACCGAGACCATCACGCTGACCGGCAATGTCGTCCTGACGCAGGGCTGCAACGTATCGACGGGCAGCCGCCTGGTCGCCGATCTCGCCACCGGCGTCTCGCGGCTTCAGGGCAATGAAGGTGCGCAGAGCGGCGGCCGGGTGCGCAGCGTATTCTTCCCGGGCGCGCAAGATGAGGTCGAACAGGGCGATTGCGAAATGCCGACGCCGCCGGGCGACGGCCCGCAGGCTTTTGAGAACGGCTGAGCCGCAGCGGGTGCGCTGATGGCTCGTCACAATCGACACGTATAGCGGCGCTCGGGCGGACACCCTGAGCGCCGCTTACCAATTCTTAGGCACAAATGGAGTGAAATGAGGCATGTCGGTTATTGACCAGACCGGACCCGCGCCTGGCGCGGATGTCGGCGCCTCGTCCGAGGGGCTGCGGGTGGACCGTATCGGGAAGTCCTTCCGCAAGCGGGCCGTAGTGAAGAATGTCTCACTGACGCTCAAGCATGGCGAGGTCGCCGGTCTTCTCGGTCCGAATGGGGCGGGTAAGACCACCTGTTTTTACATGATCACTGGGCTCATCCCGGTCGATTACGGCCGCATCATGCTCGACGGAGACGACATCACCGGCCTTCCCATGTATCAGCGCGCACGGCTGGGCATCGGCTATCTGCCGCAGGAAGCCTCGATTTTCCGCGGCATGTCGGTCTCTGAAAACGTTTCCGCCGTGGCCGAGATCGTAGAACCGAATGTAAGCGCCCGCCGGGCTCTGGTCTCCGAACTCTTGGGTGAGCTGCGCATCGAGCATCTGGCCGACGCGCCGGCTCTGGCCCTGTCGGGCGGGGAGCGTCGCCGCGTGGAGATCGCCCGCGCTCTGGCCGTACAACCCGGCTTCATGCTGCTTGATGAACCCTTCGCCGGCATCGATCCGCTGGCGATTTCCGATATTCGCGATCTGATTCTGTACCTGCGTGACCGCGGGATCGGGATCCTGATCACCGACCATAATGTTCGCGAGACACTCGACATCACCGATCGCGCCACCATCATTCACGATGGCGAAGTGCTGTTCGAGGGCGCGCCGGACGCCGTGCGCGGCGATGCGGATGTGCGACGCGTCTATCTGGGCGACCGCTTCCACTAGGAAAGACACCGGCATGGCTGGACTGGGACAAAAACTGGAAGTCCGCCAGGGACAGGGTCTGGTGATGACCCCGCAGCTGCAGCAGGCGATCAAGCTGTTGCAGTTGAACAATATGGAGCTCACCGCCTTCGTTGAAGCCGAGCTTGAACGCAATCCGCTGCTTGAGCGCGACGACCGCGCCGAGGGTGGCGAAGACGACGCTGAAGAGCGCGCCGAGACTAAGGCCGACGCTGCTGAGCTTTCCTTTGAGACGCCGGGCGCAGCCAATGAAGCGCTGGACGCCGATGCGGAGAGCGTCGATCCGGAAGCCAAGCGCGAAACCGGCGCCGCGACCGGTCCGTCAACGGATTGGTCCAAGGCCGGCAAAGGCGGTTCGTTCGAAGGTGAGGATTATGATGCTGCAGCCAACTCCAGCCGGGAGAAGACGCTGCGTGAGCATTTGCACGATCAGCTCGCCGATCTGGCGCTGACCGCATCGGACCGGCTGATTGCCGCTCACCTGATCGATCTGGTCGATGATGACGGCTATCTGCGCGCGGATCTGGCCGATACGGCTGAACGACTGGGCTGCACCGTCTCCGAGGTCGAAGCCACGGTGGACCGGCTTCAGAGTTTTGAGCCGGCCGGTGTCCTGGCGCGCGGGCTTCAGGAATGCCTGGCGCTGCAGCTGAAAGAGCGCGACCGGCTGGACCCGGCCATGGCGGCGCTGGTGGATAACCTGCCGCTGTTGGCCAAGCATGATTATCCCGGACTGAAAGCGGCCTGCGAAGTCGATGGCGAAGACCTTGATGACATGATCGCGGAGCTGAAGCGTTTGACGCCCAAGCCGGGTCTGGGCTTCGGCGCCGACAACGCCCGTGTCGTGGAGCCGGACGTTCACGTACGCCAGAGCCCGGACGGCGGCTGGATGGTGGAGCTGAACAGCGAGACTCTGCCGCGCGTGTTGATGAATAACAGCTATGCCGCGCAGATTCAGAGCGCGGCGCGCTCCGATGAGGAAAAAGCCTTTATCTCCACCTGTACGCAGAACGCCTCCTGGCTGGTCAAAAGCCTGGACCAGCGCGCACGCACAATCTTGAAGGTCGCCTCTGAAATCGTTCGTCAGCAGGACGCTTTTTTCGCCAAGGGCGTGGCCTGGCTGCGTCCGCTGAACCTGAAAACGGTCGCTGATTCGGTCGGCATGCATGAGTCCACGGTCAGCCGGGTGACATCGAACAAGTATGTGTCCACGCCGCGCGGCCTGTTCGAGCTGAAATACTTCTTCACAAGCGCGATCGCGTCTGCTGATGGCGGCGAGGCGTACTCAGCCGAAGCGGTGCGCTATCGCATCAAGGCCATGATCGATGCGGAAACATCCGGCGAGGTCCTGTCTGATGATCGCATCGTGGAGCGGCTGCTCTCAGACGGCATCGAGATCGCCCGGCGAACCGTGGCGAAATATCGTGAAGCGATGAACATCCCGTCCTCGGTTCAGCGTCGCCGGATCCTGAAGAAGGCGGGTTAGCCGGCTCGCCCCGATCCAAGTTCAGTTGTCAAGATTGACGCGGCCTCGCGTGGACCCGTAGCGTCATTTCCAGACGAGCCCGTCATCTGGGCGCGGCGTGAGACGCTAGAACACCCTGTCCACCGGTCTGCTTGCAGAGCGAACCGGCGCACCGCGCTCAGCCGCCCTTCCTGAAGATGGGAAGGGCTCACAGCATAGGGAGCAGCCATGCAAATCCAGTTTGTCTCCAAGCAACTCGACATGTCCCCAGCCTTGCGCGAACGCATAGAGGCCAAGGTGGAGGACGGCGTCGCCAAATACTTCAACCGCCCGGGCGAGGCCTATGTGGTCGTCACCAAGGAAGGATTCGGCTTTCAGGTGGACTGTTCGCTTCACCTGCCGTCCGGCGCCTTTCTTCAGGCCACCGGTAAGGCCGATGACGCCTATGGCGCGGCGGAAGATGCGGTGGGACATCTGGAGAAGCGGCTGCGGCGCTACAAGCGTCGACTGAAGGATCATCACGCCGACAACAAGGCTGAACTGCCGGCCGAACAGGCCTCCATCTATGTCTTGCGCGGCAATGACGCGCGCGATGACGAGGATGATGATGGCGGCGCGCTGGGCGGAGAGGACCCGGTCATCATCGCGGAAACCGCCGGCGAGCTTCGCACCATGACGGTGGGCATGGCGGTCCACGAAATGGACCTGATCGGCGCGCCCTTCCTGGTGTTCCGCAACGTGTCCAGCCGGGGCGTGAACATCGTTTATCGCAGACCTGACGGAAACGTGGGGTGGATTGATCCCGCGCTTGGGGGTAAAGACGCGCCCGGCGCGGCGGCTGAGTAGCTTCACCGTGATTGCGCCGACCTGAACCAGCAGTAGACGCGACCGAGTATGGCCTTATCAGATCTCCTTCCGCCGGGCGGTGTTGTTGCGGATCTTTCCGCGACCAGCCGCAAGCAGGCGCTCCACGCGCTTTCCGAGCTTGCGGGCCGGTCTTTGTATCTGCCGGCGCGCCGGGTTCTGGATGCAGTCACCGAGCGCGAGCGTCTGGGCTCGACCGGCGTCGGTGACGGTGTGGCGATTCCGCATGCGCGCATGCCTGAAGTCGATCGGGTTTGCGGGGTGTTTGCGCGCATGCGTCAGGCGGTTGATTTCGACGCGATTGACGGTCGCCCGGCCGATCTCGTTTTCCTGCTTCTGGCGCCGGAAGACGCTGGTGCGGATCATTTGAAGGCGCTGGCGCGGATTTCGCGCTTCTTCCGGCGCAAGGACATGCGTCATGCGCTTCGGGCCGCACCTGGCACCGCCGCCCTGCAGGCCATCATCGCCGGCGCTGCGCAGACGGATGCGGCCTGAGGCTCAATCGCGCGCGATCAGCACGTCATCGACGCTGACCTCGATCCGGCCATCGCGGTTTAAAATCGCGCGTTTCATTCCCGGCGAGTTGAACTGAGCTGTGACATGGCCTTCGTCATCGACGGCGATGAGCCCGCCTTCGCCGCCGAAACGTGCGACATCGTCCAGCGCGCCGGCCACGGCGGTGTCGAGATTTGCGCGGGCGTATTTCACGCGTGCTGAGACATCGGCGGCTGCATTGGCCCGCATGAAGAACTCGCCCTGGCCGGTGCAGGACACCGCAACGCGTTCATCCGCCCAGGTGCCCGCGCCAATGATCGGGGTATCGCCAACCCGGCCCCAGCGCTTCTTCAGCGTCCCGCCCGTCGATGTCGCTGCGGCCAGCCTTCCCGCGCCATCCAGCGCGACGCAGCCCACCGTTCCGGTCGGGATGGGGCGGTCGTCGGGCGCTGCGGCGGGCGTATAATAACGGTCGGGGTCTTCAACACGCGCGAGCCCCTGTTCGCGCGCAAAGGCGGCTGCGCCGGCGCCGGCGAGCAGGACGTGAGGGGTGCGCTCCATCACGGCGCGCGCTGCATCGATGGGAGACAGAAAGCCCTCCAGGGCTGAAACCGCGCCCGCCTCGCGGCGCGCGCCGTCCATCAGGGCCGCGTCGAGCTCGTACCGGTCCGCCGCGTTCGGCGAGCTGCCCTTTCCAGCGACGTAGAGCCCGCTGGCCTCCAGCGCGCGAACGATCTCCACAACGACATCCAGCGCGCTCGCCCCGGCTGTGAGGCGCTCCCGGCCGAGTGCGGCCAGCGCGCCCATATGCTCCAGCTCAGCGGCGTGCGACCGCGCTGCGAGCACGCCCGCCCCGCCGTGCAATACAAGAACCGGATTGACCATCGCGCGCTCCATCCTCGCTTCGCGATAGCCATATCATTGATGGGCCGCCGGCGAAGGCGCTTTTTCACGCCGGCTCAGCGTCAGGCGTTCAGCCTTCGCTAAGCGGCAGACCCGACGCCTCGGCCATGGTCCGGCGCACCCGAACCGCCGTTGCCGGGTGATCGGTGAAGACGCCGTCTACACCAAGCCGGTAGAGCGCCTCCAGCTCGGCTTCCACGCTGGCGCCGACCACCGGAGCGCGATCATCGCGAACCGTCCAGGCGTGAACACTAAGCCCAAGCGCGTGAGCGGTCTCCAGATAGCCGGACGATGCCCCGCCGGTATCGAACAACACCGCCTTGTTCGGCCCGACAGCGTCAGCAAATTGCGCGATTTCAGCCAGAGAAAGCCCGTCCGCATCATAGCCCGGCTCGTCCGGTCCGGCGTAGAGCATGGCCAGGCGCACCTCGCTCGCCCTGTCCAGCTGGCGCAGGAAGTCAGCATTGAAGGACTGCACGATGATGGGCGCCTCGGCTGTGTTCAGGCCGCGCTCGTCCAGGATGTCGAGAAGCAGGGGAAGAGGATCCAACCCGAGCGCTGCATGCTCGGCCGGCAGCTTGACCTCCGGTTCGATCGCGATCGTGCAGCCGCACTCGGTTTCCAGCACGTCGACGAAATCGAGGAAATCATCAAAAGTCAGAACCGCGTCGACATCATTGCGGGTCTGGTCGCGGTCTGCGAAGACCTGGCGGGCGGACAGGCTGCCCAACTCTTCAGCCGTGAAGTCGGATACCCACCAATCCAGCCGGCCGTTGCGTTCTGCAACGCGGTCGGCGAATTCGTGATGGTCGGCGATATTGGTGGAGGTCGACAGATAGGGGTCATGGCGCACGATCAGGACGCCGTCGCGCGACACCATCAGATCCGGCTCCAGAATGTCTGCGCCATCCTCAAACCCGCGCCGATAGGCTGAAACAGTGTGTTCAGGATGGATCCCGCTCGCCCCGCGATGGGCGATGACCTGCGGCGCCTGCCCGCTCAGCGTGGCCCACGCAGGCGCTGTGGTAAGGTCAGAATCAGCCTCGTGCGGCGCCGGTTCAGCGCAAGCGCTCACGACGAATGCAGCCAGGACCAGGGCGGAAAGAAACAAGCGCATGGCGCACCCCGTGCGGGAGAAAACGAGGCGCGACGCTAGCCGTCCATCATGTCACCGCTGTGTCAGTCTCAACCGCCAGCCGGATTGATCGGGTCGTCTGCGGGTCCATGACCGCCCGGCTCGGCGGGCGCGCAATAAGGCCAGTTCGGGGCCGAGATGCCCTGATCGGTGCACACGCTGGGCCCTTCGACAAGCTGGGCGCAGCCGGCCAGCAGCAATCCAATGGCGGCGAGCGCCGCAGCGCGCGCGGCGACGGCGGGTGTGGGTCGGTTCATGACGGTTATCCCTCAAGGCGCCGCCAACCGGGCCGACGGCGATCAGCCGGGGTCATGATCATGGCCCGCCCGCACTGATGCAAGCCGCGCCGCTTCACCGGCCCTTAACCGGGTCCATGTGTGGTGTGCGGGACACGGCGGAGAGGTGCCCAATGGTCCAGAGGCGGCCCGGCTCGCGATCGCGCGCTTCAGTAAGGCGGACCCGCGCTCCTCAGGAGCGCCGGGCGGCGCGCGCGCGCGCCAGGCAGCGACTGTCGCAGCGTGGCCGGCGCTCCTGGTGGCGGCGCATGGTCAAGCCCGTCGCCGCGCTCAGCGTCGGGGTCATGCTCGGCGCCGGTTTCGTGATGATTGCGCTGGCGCGCGATCTTCCTGACATCGCCGTGCTTCAGCCGGCGCCGCATGCCGGATCGATGACGTTTCTGGACCGACAGGGTCGTCTGATCGCTCGACGCGGTGATCCGGGCGGACCGGCGATCCGGGCCGACGCCCTGCCGGCCAATCTCGTGGACGCGGTCCTGGCGGTTGAGGACCGGCGTTTTTATGGGCATTTCGGCATTGATCTGATCGGCACGACCCGCGCGCTGGTGGCCAATATTCGCGCCGGGCGGGTTGTCCAGGGCGGCTCGACCATCACCCAGCAGCTCGCCAAGAATCTCTTCCTGACGCCCGAGCGCACGATGAAGCGCAAGCTGCAGGAAATGATGCTGGCGCTCGGTCTGGAGCACCGCTTCACCAAGGACGAGATTCTGGCGCTATATTTGAACCGGGTGTATTTCGGCGCCGGGGCGTATGGGGCGAACGCCGCCTCGCAGCGTTATTTCTCCAAGCGCGTCGAGGACCTGACCATCGCGGAATCCGCCTTGCTCGCAGGGCTGTTGAAGGCGCCGTCGCGCTATTCGCCGGTCAATGATTCCCGCCGCGCCGCTGTGCGCGCCACCGTGGTGCTGGACCTTATGGCCGATACCGGGCGGATCAGCGAAGCAGAACGCTTTGCCGCCGCCTCCGCGCCCATCCGGGTTTCGCGCGGTGCGTCCAGCCCCGGCGCGGGCTGGTTTGCCGACTGGGCGCTCTCGCGCGCTCGCACGCTTTCCGGCGGGGCGCAGGGTGATCTCACCGTCTGGACCACGCTTGATGTGGCCGCGCAGCGCGCTGGCGAACGTGCGATTATCACTGTGCTCGACGATCCGGCTTCTGCGCGCGGCGCCGGCCAGGCTGCGCTCATTGCGCTGGATGCTGAGGGCGGGGTGGTGGCCATGGTCGGCGGAAGGGATTATCGCACCTCGCCGTTCAATCGCGCCGTGTCCGCCTACCGCCAGCCCGGTTCGGCCTTCAAGCCCTTTGTCTACGCCAGCGCATTTGAAGCCGGTTTCGGTCCGCAGGACGCTTTCGTTGATGCGCCGGTGACGGTCGATGGCTGGTCGCCGGCTAATTATTCAGATGAATATGACGGCCTGGTCTCCATGCGCACCGCCTTTGCGCGATCGTCCAATGCGGTCGCGGTCCGGGTCGCGGAAGCGGCGGGCCGCGGCTATGTGCTGCGCACCGCGCGTCGGCTGGGTCTGGATGCGCCGATCGAGAACACCAGCGCGCTGGCGCTGGGCGCGTATGAAGTCACGCCGATCCAGCTGGCTGAAGCCTATGCGCCTTTCATGAACGGCGGATACGCCGCGCCGGTTCACGCCGTGACGCGTATTGAGACGGCCTCAGGCGAGGTGATTTATCAGCGCTCCGCCCCGGTCCGCACCACCGTTCTCGCCCGCCGGATCGTCACCGATATGGAAGATTTATTCGATGCGGTAGTGCTTTATGGCACCGGCCGCGCGGCCCAGGTTGAAGGGCGGACGGTGCGCGGCAAGACGGGAACCTCCAACGCCTTTCGCGACGCCTGGTTCGCCGGCTGGGCGGACGGGCTGGCGGCGGTGGTCTGGATGGGCAATGACGATGGCAGCCCGACCGATGAGGCTGTGGGCGGGGTCGGCCCGGCGCGCGCATTCGCGCAATTCATCGCCGAAGCGCCGATCTACCCGGCGCCGGTTCAGGACACGCCGACCGAAGCGCCGCCCGTCTCTCCCGTTGTTGACGACACCGCGCCGGAGCCTGCCGCGCGCTCCATTGGCGATCTGCTCGCCGGGCTAACCGGCGGGTTAGGCCAGTAACGCAAAAAACCGTCTCAGCATTGCCGCACTTGGCTGCTAGATTGCGTGCGTTGAAACGCAGCGTAGACCGGCGCGCGTCCAGGACAGGACTGTTTTCATGATGAAATTTCGCAGTGCATGCGCTCCCGCCGTGTTGATTCTCGCCTTGGGTCTTGCTGCCTGCGAGCCGTCCACCGGCGGCGCGCCAGCGCCGACCAACGTCACGGAGGCGCAGGCTGGCAGCGCGCTCGCGGCCATGAACCTGGCCGAACCGGGCCGCATCAGCTGGGCAGATCGCAGCTTCGCGGACGGGGCTTTCACCTTCACCGACCTGACCTTCACAGACGCCGATCTCGATGCCCCGATCACCGCGCAGAGCCTGGTGCTGTCTGCGCCGCGCCTTGAAGAGGACGGGGTGCGTTTTGACCGGCTTGAAATCCTTGGGCTGGGCCTTCAGCAGCCCGATGAGGTCGAACTCGCCCTGGCTCGCATCATCGTGGACCGGCCTGGGCCCGCCCTGTCTCAATGGATCGCGGACGGGTTCAACGCCCGCGACCCGGAGATCGATTTCGCCCGTGAGGATTTCGCGCGCTGGGCCTTCGCCGATCTCGGCCTGGAAGGCCTTCAGCTGGCCGTGCAGGAAACCGATTCCGGGCCGGCCTCCATCAGCCTGGAGCGGTTTGGCGGTCGCGGTTTTGACGGGTCGCGCCTTGATGAAATGGCGATGGAGCAGTTCAGCCTGTCGGCCAGCGACGCGGAAACCGGTGATGTGCGCGCCGAGCTGGAGAGCTTCAGCTTTGAGGGTGTCTCTGCATCCTTCATGCGTCTTATGATGGCGTCCGGCGGCGGCGAGGCCTTGAGCATGCCGATGAACCCGGCGGAGATGTTCGACGCCTTCGCCATGCGCGGGCTGGACATGAATATTGGCGGCGCGCTGGTGGAAATGCCGGCGATGACCGCATCGGCGCAAACACGCGGCGACGAGGTTCGCCAGACCAGCGCCATGGAGCGGCTGACGCTATCGGCCGATCCGAGCGGTCCGCTGGGCATGCAGCTTCAGGGCGGATTGGCGCTTCTGGGCTATGAGCAGATCAATATGAGCATGGTCGGCGAGAGCGTTTATGATCTCGGCGAGGATCGTGCGCGTACGGTCGGCGAAAACTATGTCCTGATCGAAGATGCGCTGCGCATTGATGTCGGGCAGGACATGTCCGGCGTGCAGGCCTATCTGGACCGCTATATGGCGGCCATCGCGGCGGGCGAGTTCCAGGACGGCGCCCCGCCGATGGAGATTTTCGAACCGCTGGTCATCCACGGTATCAGCGTGCGGATCGAAGACCTGTCCCTACTTGATCGCGCGCTCAGCGCAGCGGCCCTGATGCAGGGCACGACACCGGAGACGCTGCGCCTGCAGGTGTCCGGCATGATCGGTCTGGGGCTTGCCGCGGCGCCGGCGGAAATTCCGCGCCCGCTGGTGGCCAGTCTGGGCCAGGCGCTCAGCCAGTTCATCCAGAATGGCGGCAGCATCGAGATTGAATTGGCGCCGTCGGCGCCGGTCTCGGTCGGCGAGCTGGTCAATAATCAGGTCGATGCGCAGGCCCTGGGGATCACTGTCACCTCCGAGGCGCCCGCCGAATAGCGCTTGGAAGCGTTACGCCAGACATGAAAAAGCCCCGACGCGCGGCGTCGGGGCCTTTCTTGTGATCAAGGCTCGGGCCCTCCGGGACGTCAGAGGGTTTCGTCGAGCCACTCGTCCAGCTTGTTCTTCACCATCGAGCCGATCTTGTGCGCCACCGGTTCGCCGTTCTTGAAGATGATCAGCGTGGGAATGCCGCGCACGCCGTACTTGGCCGGGGTCTGCTGGTTCTCGTCGATATTGACCTTGGCGATGGTCAGCGCCTCGCCGCGTTCGCCCGCGATCGCGTCGAGCGCCGGGGCGATCTGCTTGCAGGGACCGCACCACTCCGCCCAGAAGTCCACCAGGACCGGGCCGTTGGCTTTGAGGACATCGGCTTCGAACGAGTCGTCTGAGACCGCTTTGATCGCCATGGGTTTTCAACTCCCTGAATGAATCATGCGCCGCCTGCGGCGCTTTGTGATGGCTGCAGACCTAAGTAGGCGCCTGGCCCCGGTCAAGACGCGCGCCGTCATCCTTCACGCATCTGCGTTCGCTGATCGCGCCCGCGTGAGCGTCTCGTCCATCAGTCCAGGCGGAATCTCCATCAGGCGCGGCGCATCGGTCCACAACAGCGCGCAGCGCACCGGCTTGCCGGGGTGCAGCGTCTGCAACAGAGCCCGATAGGCCGCCATCTGCGCTATGTAGGCCGGCGGGGCGGCCTCGATCTGCTCAGGCGGCGGCCGGTTGGTCTTGTAGTCCACGATCAGCACGTCATCGGCGGTCACGACCAGCCTGTCGATCTGGCCGTTCACAATCACCCCCTCCGGCAGGCCCGGCGCCGATCCGGCCACCGAAGCCTCGGCGCGTGAGCCGGGCGCGAACAGGGCCGCGAAAGCCGGCTCATCCAGAACCCGCAAGGTCTCAGCGGCGATCTCGGCCTGCTCGGCGTCTGAAAGATCGCTCTGCCCGGCCAGGAAGCGCTCTGCGGAGGCGCGCCGGCGATCGGGCGGCAGGTCGGGCAGGGTCTGCAGAAGTTTGTGGATCACAGCACCGCGCTGGAAGCGCTTCTGTCCGCCTGCCGCCAGCGGGCTGAGCGTGGCCGGTTCAGCGCCGGCCTCCTCCTCGCCCAGCAGCCGTGAAGGCGCGAGCGTACGCGGCGCGACGGGCTCCGGGGGCGCTTCGGTGTGAAGCCAGGCGGGAAGCGCCGGCTCGGTCCCCGCCGCCGTCAGGTCGCGCTCTGCTGAGATCGGCGCCGGTCCGTAGCGGCGCGCGCTCGCCGGGCCCCAGCCCTGCTCCTCGGCCAGCTCGCTGACAGCCGTCGTCTTGATCGGCGTCCAGCCCTCTCCCGCCCAGCTCGCGGTCAGACGGGCGTACCAGCTATCTTCATCAATCCGACCCTCGCCATGCCCGTGCTTGTGTCCGCACACGATCAGCCGGTCGCGCGCCCGCGTCATCGCCACATACAGAAGTCGCTGTGATTCAGCCTGCGCCTCGGCGTCTGAGCGCGTTTTCATCGCGGTGATGAGTTCAGGCGCTGTGGCTATATCCGGCGTCCAGAGCAGGCCGGCTTCGCGGTGCAGGTGCAGGCCGCCGCCGCGCGAGCGCGGCTTCTGGGTGGTGTCCGGCAGAAAGACGATGGGCGATTCCAGCCCTTTGGCCGCATGGACCGTCATCACGCGGACCTGCCCGCGCGGGCCCTCCATTTCCCGCTTGATCTGGCCGTCATCGGCGCTGATCTCGGCTGTGAATCGGGTCAGTGACGGCGCGCCTTCGCGTTCATGCTGCAGCGCGCGGGAGAGCAGGGTCTCCAGCGGGTCGCGCGCTTCCTCGCCAAGCCGGGCATAAACCCGCGTCAGCCGGCTCTCGCCGGTGTCGGTCGGCTCGCCTAAAAAAGCGGCGAAAAAGGCATAAGGCGCGTCCAGATCGACCCGCGCGCGGGCCCGTTCCAGCGCCGCGAGTGCCTCGGAGAATCGCGGGTCCGTGCTGGACCGCAGCTTGTCCCAGAGACGCGGCGGGCCCGTCCGGGTGAGATCGAACAGGGCGTCATCATCGATGCGCATGTCCTGACCGACCGGATGGAAGGCCGGGCTCTTGAGCACTTCGGCCAGCGACAGATCGTCTTCAGGAAGCAGGGCGAAGCGGGCGAGCGACAGCAAATCCTGAACGACGAGCTGCTCGCGCAGCACCATACGGTCGGCGCCGGCGACCGGCACGCCCTTCAATTTCAGTCTACGGATTATCTCGTCGAACAGCGAGGTGCGCCGCTGGACCAGAACGATGATATCGCCCGGCTCGGCCGCGCGCAGACGCCAGTGCGGCTTCTCCTCAGACCACACGCCATCGCCGCGCTGAAGAATCGCGCTGATCTCGCGCGCGACGGCCTCGGCCAGCTGATTGCGCGCGCTGTCCTTGCGTTCGCGATCCACGGGTCCGAGTTCCAGCGTGTCGACATCCTCATCCTGCGGGCGCGGAATGGCGTCCCACATCTCCACGCAGCCCGGTGTCGCGGCGCGCGCGGCGGCATGGCCGGGGAAGGATTGGAATGGTCGTATGGCCGCGTGCGCCTCGCTTGGCTCAGGGCCGGCGAACTTCACTTCCGGAGCGCTCGTGGCCAGGTGAGAGAAGGCCAGATCGACCGCTTGCAGGATCTCAGGCGCAGAGCGGAAGGAGACTGAAAGCGCGGGGCTGGCGAAGGCCAGCTCAGCGGCTTCGGCGCGGTGCTGGAGCTGCTCGCCTTCTTCAATGAAACGCTGCGGGCGCGCGCCCTGAAACGAGTAGATCGACTGTTTCTCATCACCGACGCAGAACACGGTGCGCGGGCTTTCACCGCCATGGGCGCCCGCGCCGGAGAAGAACTCCTCGCTCAGCGCAGAGATGATATCCCACTGGCGCGGCGCGGTGTCCTGCGCCTCATCGACAAGCACATGGCGAAGCCGCCGGTCCAGCTTGTAGAGCGCCCAATCCCCAGCCGCTGAGTCCGTGAGAAGCGTTCTGGCGCGCTCCACCAGATCATCGAAATCGACCCGCCGGGCGGCCTGAAGCTGCTCGGCATATCCGCTGATGAAGCCGAGCGCGAGGACCAGCCCGGCTCGGCTCAACTGATTAGCCTCAGCGCGGCGAAGCGCCGGCATCACTTCATCAATGATGCGTCCTGTTTCAGAACCGGCCTTGCCGAACAGCGCTTCCAGCTCAGGATAGGCTTTGGCGGCCGCGGCTGTGATGGCTCTCTTCCGCGGCGAGCCGGACCCAGTGAAAAAAACGTCCTTGTACGCATCAAATGCCAGCGCAGGACGTGAATTCTGATCCAGTGCGGCCTGAAGCGTTCTCCCATGACGAAGATTATTCGTCCCGCCCACCTCATAGAGCGGCCCGATCGCATCACGCAGCGCGGAGTGGGGGGCAGCCAGCCAGGCCTCGCGCCTGACCTCTTCCGGGCGCAGCTTTGGCGGCGCGCCCAGTACGCGGCTGGCTTCATCCAGCAGGGCCTGATCGCCTCCGGCCTCGTCGCGCGCGGCGGTCAGGGCGTGGCGGTTGGCGGCGGCGAAGCTGAAAATGCGCTCCAGCCCGGTCGGCCCGACGGTCTCAAGAATATCGACGATGGCCTGGGCGACCGGGCCAGATTGATCGGCCTCGGCGTTTTGCATCAGCCGAGCCTGGACCGCCCCGCGCAGGGCGCGAGCTTCCGCGTCGTCCTGCGTCTCGAACCCCGGGGCCAGCCCGGCCTCCAGCGGGAAACGGCGCAGCAGCGTCTCGCAATAGCTGTGCAGAGTCTGGATTTTCAGCCCGCCGGGCGTTTCCAGCGCCTGGGCGAAGAGGCGGCGCGCCTGAGCCAGGCGTTCGGTGCTGTCCGCCGGGGCTCCGAGCGCGTCCAGCGCAGCGCGCAGGCCTTCATCGCCCAGGGTGGACCACTCGCCGAGCTTCCTGAACAGCCGGGTCTGCATCTCGCCGGCCGCCGCCTTGGTGAAGGTGACGCACAGAAGCTGGTCGGGCGGCGCCCCGTCCAGAAGCAAGCGCGCAACCCGGTCGACCAGAACCCGGGTCTTGCCTGAACCGGCATTGGCTTCCACGAAGATGCAAAAGCGTGGATGGGCCGCTTGCGACTGAGCTCGTGTGGCTGCTTGAACGACCTCTTGAGCGAAGCCGGGCGTGACAGGCGCGCTCATGGCGTATCGCCCCCGGCTTCGCCGGGTTCCAGACCGGCTGCGGACCACTCGCGTCGGCGCGCCAGATGATCGTAATCGCCATAGGCGTTCTGGTGCTTGCGTCGCGGCTGGCTCAGATAGGGCTGATCGGGATCATCGAAGGCCGCCACCCAGCGCTCCAGCGCACTGAGCGCAGCCTCGGCCAGATCCCGGGTCTGCCCCAGACCGGCTTTGTTGGGGCGGGTTTCGGTTTTTCCCGGCTCGCGCCCGCCGGAAACCCGCACATAGCGCAGCTCGGCGAATTCATGCGTTGGCACGCCTTCAAACCCGCCGCGCGAGGCGATCGCAGCGGTGAGCGGCAATTGCGGCGCGAAGCCGGCAAGCACTTCCTTGTCGGATGGAAATCCGCCGGTCTTGTAGTCGATCAGGCTGAGTGACCCATCCGCACCCAAATCAATACGGTCGGCTCGTGCGGTAAGGGTGAAAGCGCCGCCGGGCGCGGCGAAGGTCCACTCGCCTTCCTCCTCGAGCGCCACAGGTCGCCAGGCCTGCGGATCGACCCGTCGCTCAGCCTCGAAGGCGGCGAACCAGCGCGCGGCGCGCTCAAACCGGGGGCGCTCCTGACCGAGCTCGGCGTCCGTGAAACCTTGTTCTCGAAGCGCGCTCAATCCGTAGACTGATAGAGCGTCGGCGTTGAAGTCCGCGCCATCACCCAGCGCCCGAACCCAGTCTTCAAGCGCCGTGTGATAGGCGGTGCCGCGTTCGGCCGGTCCGGGCGGCTCGTCCAGGGCTCGCAAGGGCTTTAGCTTCAATATTCTCCGTGCAAAGATTGAATAAGGATCGCGAATCCAGGTTTCCACCGAAGTCACGGGAAGCTGTCTCGGGCGCGCGCTGACGGGTGGTTTCGGGGCGGGCTCCGACGCCGCTCGAACCCTGTTCGTCGCCGGGTCCATCCGCCGGCCCAGCCCGTGATAGTCGGGCTGAGCTTTGAGCGCGTCATCCACCCCGTCGCCAAGGGCGCCGCGGGCAAGCGTCTGAAGCCGCCACAGCCAGCGTGAAGCCACGGTCGGAGCGCCGTCCACACGCTGGGACCGGGTCAGGAGGACATCACGCGCGCAGGCCAGCTGGGCGAAATCATGCGCGGCCAGTCCGAAGCGTCGTTCAGGGGCCGACAGGCCGGCGGCCTGACGCATGCCCGGCGAGATGAAAGGATCGATCTTCGCCGCCGCCGGCCAGACGCCCTCGTTGAGGCCGGCCAGAATGACCCGGTCGGCTTCGATCAGACGAGCTTCGAGGGGGCCCAGAACCTGCAGCCGGGGGTGTGCGCCATAGCGCGGACGAACCCGCCGCGTTCGCGCTGTTTCCAGATAAGCCCGTGCGAAGGCGGCTCCGCTCAGAGGCGGCAAGGCCTCAGCCTCATGGATGAACTCGCGCAAGAGGTTGGCCGCCGCCTCGCCGGCTTCGCCCGCCCAGAGACGCTCCGAACCGGGATGCGTTCCATCCCCGGCAAGGGCTTCGCCCGATTGCGTCAGCGCGCCCGCCCAATCGGCGATGGCGTGCTGGCCATCGCCCAGCCTTAAGAGCGGTTCAAGCGCGGCTTCAATCTGATCTGTGAGCGCGAGCCAGTCGGTCTTGTCCTTGTACTCGGATGCTTCAATCAGTTTACGGATAGATGCAAAATCCCGCCCCGGCCGTCTGCCGCGCAGGAACGCGCGTTCCATCGCGCCAAAGCGGGCCCGCATCGGTCCGCGCGCCTCGCCCAGGGCGAACAGGGGCGAGGCGGCCAGCGCAGACAGCGTCTGGGCTGAGCCGGGATCGAGCGCGGCCTGAAGGATGCGCATAAGCAGACCGCCCACGGCGCTGTCGGACAGGGCGATGCCGGCGCTGTCATCCAGCTCCACGCCATACCGTCGCATCTCCACGCAGACCCTGTGCGCCAGCGCGCGGTCCGGTGTTGCGACGAGGGCGGTCCGGCCTGGCGTTTCCAGCGTTTCGCGCAGCGCGGCGGCGATGGCGCGGGCCTCGTCGGCCGGCTCGCGCGCCTCGATCACGCTCAATCCATCCAGCGCCGCCTCGAAGACCGGTCCGCCCCAGGCGGCGTTCAGAGTCTCAACGCGGTTCAGCCAGTCAGAGGTGGCTTCAGCCGGGCGCAGCGCTTCGTTGATCACGCGCTCGCGCGCGGCCCCGCCTCGGCCCAGTTGCGATCCCGGCCAGAGCGTGACGTCGCCCGGCGCCATGTTCAGGGAGGCCGCGAAGGCTTTCATGGCGCGTTGCGGGTGCGCCTCGTCAATGCTCGCCCAGGCGGCGGCGTCAATATCACGCTGGAAGCCGGGCAGCACCACGGCGCCGAGCGGCAGCTGGGCGACCACCCGCAACAGCTCAGCGGCGGCTGGAATGGAGCCGGTCGAGCCCGCAGCGATCACTGCTGTCTGCGGCGGCGCCTCGCGCCAGCGTTCGGCGAGTGCTCGTAAAATCAGCGACCGCCGGCGGGCCGGATCGACCGCGCCGAGCTCGTCCAGCCGGCTGGGCCAGGCCTCCATGACGATGTCGAGGAAGAGCGCGGCCTCCTGCATGTGTGCGGGAAGCGCGGCGCGCAGCTCAGCATTGATCCGGTCCAGATCGGCGGTCTCATCCTCAGTCGCCAGATCGTCGATGAGCGCGGCCAGATGGTCGGCCAAGGCCAGCGCGCCGCCCACGCCCAGCGACCGGTCGAGCGCTTTTTCCTTCTGCAGGATGAGGTTGGCGAGTTCGAAGCGGCGGCGCGCTGACGAAATGGCCGGCGGCGCCAGCTCGGCCAGCTCGCCGGGCTCGAAGGGCGGATCGTCGGCGTCAACATCGCCGATCGGGCGGATGATCGGCAGCAGGGCGGCGGCCTGGGAATCGGCTGCGGCGAAGGCTGAAGCCATGGCCCGCCCGGCGCGGCGCGTCGGGGTGAGTATGGTGATGTCGGCGCGAGTGTTCGGGTCCGGGAAGGCGCGCTGAAGCGTGCTCGCCAAGGCGCCGGCAAACCCGGTCGGCGCCGGAATGGTGAAAACACGTGGCGCGAGCGTGTCAAAAAACGCTTCAGGCTTGGTCATCGTCCAAGGCTAGCCGATTCTGCGCCGCGTCTCGCGCCTGGGGATCGCCGACATGCATCCAGAAGGCGTCCATCACCAAGCCGAAGAGCCTCCCGCGGGCGAGGGCCTCGTCCCACATGCGGTTGGTGGAGAAGGGTTCCACGGCGCGCCCGGTGAGCACGCGCGGGTGGAGGATCTGCACCCCGGCATAGGCGTAGGCCGCCTGTGTATGCGGCCCGCGACGCTGAACCGAGCCGTCCGGAAGGCGATGAAAATCACCCGCCCCGGAAAAGCCCAGCGTGCGTTCGCGCTCCGCCAGCATGAGGTGGAAATCCATGCGCCCGGCATCGAACCCAGCGGCCAGCCTCGCCAGCTCGCTCGGCGCAGACCCGCGCTCGGTCCAGACCGCGTCGATATTGGCGACGAAGATCGGAGCCTCGCCCAGAAGCGGAGCGGCTTTGACCAGCCCCCCGCCGGTTTCCAGCAAACCGCCGCGTTCATCGGAAATCAGGATTTCAGGCCCGTCGCGCCGCGCCGCCAGATGGGCTTCAAGCCGGTCGGCGAAATGGTGGACATTGACCACGACCGTTTTCACGCCGACAGCCTGCAGATGATCCAGCATCCAATCGACAAGCGGGCGTCCGGACACCTCCACCAGGGCCTTGCACCGATCATCGGTCAAAGGCCGCATCCGGCTGCCGAGCCCGGCGGCCATGACCATGGCGCGCTCAGGCATCATGACGCGGCCTCGTCAAACACGCCGGGCGCATAGGCCTCGCACCAGGCCCTCAGCGGCGCGTTGACCGGGTGGGCGAGATTGTGAACGAAATGGCGCGCAACCCGGCCCAGAAGCTGCAGATAGCGCGACTTCCCATCGCGCTTGGCCAAGCGGACGAAAATCCCCAGTATCTTGGCGTTGCGCTGCGCGCCGGCCACCGCGTAGGCGGCTTGAAACGCGGCGCGATCGCTCAGCAGCGCGGCCTTGAAGAAGCGGTCTTTCAGCGGTTCGGCGAGCTCGCTCGACACGTCGCGGCGAGCGTCCTCGATGAGGGAGACCAGATCATAGGCCGGATGGGCGAAGAGCGCGTCCTGAAAGTCCAGAAGCCCGACCCGCGCCATGGGCTCCCGGTCGGGGAGCCAGATCAGATTTTCCGCGTGATAATCACGCAAGGCCAGCCCCGGCGCGTGCGCGTCCAGCGCGCCCAGCGATCCGGTCCAGATCGCGTCGAAGCTTGATCGCGCCGCATCATCGAGCTTGGCGCCGCCTCGCTCCGGCGCATACCAGTCCACAAACAGCCCGGCTTCAGCGCGCTTGGCGGCCTGATCATAAGCGTGCACCAGCCAGCTGTCGCCGGCATACTCGAAACGCTCAGGGAAGCTGCAGCGGTAAAGGGCCGCCAGCGCATCAACCGCAGCGGCGTACAGGCTGCCTTCATGGGCGCGCCCGGCGGCCAGCTCGCGGGCGAACAGCGCTTCGCCCAGATCCTCGATCAACAAAAGGCCGGCTTCGATATCGCCAGCCAGGATTCGCGGCGCAGAAAAGCCGCGCTCGACCAGGGCTTCAGACAGTCCGGCGAAAGCTGTCACATTATTGCCGGCCAGCCTCGCCAGCGCATTATAGCCGAGCGTGGCGCGTTCGGTCTCGTCGGCGCCGACGGGCGCGAGCGGCGCCTCGCTGGCTGCGGGGGCGTCCATCAGGATCGCCGCCCGATCGCCGGTGCGAACACGGAAATATCGACGCGTCGAGGCGTCGCCGGGAAACGCCTCGAGCTGTGCGCCCGCCCATCCGATCTCATCCAGGAAGTCCTGGCGGGCGCTCGCGCGTTCGGCGTCAGACAATCGAAGCGATCCGGTCACGTCTTGTGCTCCAACGACCCTGCAGGTCCATTCGGCAGTCGCGCCCGCCCTGATCTCGCGTGCTGAGCCGTATATCGATCCGATCCATGGGCGTCATCGCGCCTAGTCGGTCCGGCCATTCGATCAGGCACACGCCCTGCTCGAACGCCTCATCAAGACCCAGCTCCTCAAGTTCGCCGGCTTCGCCCAGCCGATAAAGATCGGCGTGCAGCAGCGGCGTCCCGGTTTTGCCGGTATAGCTCTGAACCAGCGTATAGGTCGGGCTGGGCGCATCGACGATGCCGCAAAACGCCTCGATGATGCCGCGCGCGAGTGTGGTTTTGCCCGCCCCGAGATCGCCATGCAACAGCAAGACATCGCCTGGTTCGAGCCATCGGGCGAGCGCGCGCCCGAGCGCCAGGCTGGCGGCTTCATCGCCGAGCACGGTGGTGATCGCGTCCATGGCGCAGCTGGATAGGGCGGATGGAGGCCTTCCACAAGACGCCGCGCCAGAGCCTGCAGCCCGGCCATGGCGCCAAGCCGGATTTCAGGCCATGTTTTGAGAACGAGCAGGCGATGAATGGAAGTGAGCCCATGGGTGTCGCGGCAGGCGTCATCATTGTCGGAGCCGGGCAGGCCGGCCTGTCCGCGGCGATGGAGTTGCGCAAGCGCGGCTTCGCCGATCCGATCACGCTGATTGGCGACGAGGCGCATCCGCCCTATCAACGCCCGCCGCTATCGAAGAGCTATCTGTCCGGTGAAACGCCGCGCGACAGGCTCTGGCTGAAGCCGGACGCATTCTATCAGAGCGCCGATATCACCCTGCAGCTGGGCCGGCGCGTCGTCGCGCTGGATCGGGCCGGCTCCTCGGTCGTGCTGGATGATGGCGGCCGGCTGCAATTCGACCACCTTATCCTGGCTGCGGGCGGTTCTGCGCGTCGTCCGCCTTTGCCGGGGGCCGATCAGCCGTCCATCCCGGTTCTGCGCACGATGGAGGACGCCGATCAGCTCGCCGCCCGGCTTCAGGGCGCTGAGAGCCTGATCATTCTCGGCGCCGGATATATCGGGCTTGAAGTGGCCGCCAGCGCGCGCAAGCGCGGGCTCTCCGTCACCGTATTGGAGGCGAGCGAACGCCCGCTGGCGCGCACCGCCAGCACGGTCCTGTCATCCTGGTTTGGCGGTCTGCATCGAGGCCGGGGCGTTGATCTGCGCGTCAACACGCCGGCCGTGCGGATTATCGTCGAAAAGAGCGCAAGCGGGGTTGAGCTGGCCGATGGCGAGATCGTCACGGCGGATCGGGTGATGCTGGCAACCGGTCTGAAGCCGAATACCGAGCTGGCTGAAGCGGCGGGGCTGGCGTGCGATGACGGCGTTCTGGTGGATGCTCAGGCGCGCACCGAGGATGAGCGTATCTTTGCGGTCGGTGATCTCTCCCGCCTTCCCTTGAAGCGATATGGCCGCCGGGTGCGCCTTGAATCGGTGCAGAATGCGATCGACCAGGCCCGGGTCGCTGCGGCGGCGATCTGCGGTGCGCCGGTGGAGTATGACCCGGTTCCCTGGTTCTGGTCCGACCAGTACGAAATCAAGCTTCAGATCGCAGGCCTCACCCATGGCGCGACGCAAATCGTGCGGCGCGGCGATCCTGAGATGGGCCGGTTCGCCCTGTTTCACCTGGCTGAGGACGGGCGCCTGCTCGCCTGCGAGGCCATCGACAGCGCGCCGGAATACATGGCCGCCCAGCGCATGATCGCCAAAGGCGTGAAACCGGATGCCGAGCGCTTGCGGGATCCGGCGGTGGCGATGCGTGATTTCCTGTCCTAAATACCCCACCAGTTTCAGGCCTGACGCCGGCGCCCTCCGCCAGAGCGTCTCACCGGAATAAGGAAGCAGACCGCCCATGGCGAAGATCACTTACATTGAACATGACGGGACCGCACACGAGGTGGATGTGCCGGACGGGCTGACCGTCATGGAAGGCGCGATCCGCAACATGGTGCCGGGCATTGACGCCGATTGCGGCGGCGCGTGCGCGTGCGCGACCTGCCATGTCTATGTTGATCCGGCCTGGTCATCGAAAACCGGCGAGCGATCCTCGATGGAGGATTCCATGCTCGATTTCGCCAGCGAGGTTGAGGATACCTCGCGCCTGTCCTGCCAGATCCGGGTCACCGCCGATCTTGATGGGCTTATCGTGCGCATGCCCGAGCAGCAGGGATAGGTCTCAAAAAGAGAAAAAGTTACAATTTGAGCTTGACTCTGACGCTTGGCGGTCTTGAGGTTAACGAACTGCGAGTTGCAGTCAATAATCTCAGGAGGAGAACCATGCGACAGCTGACGACAAGCGAGGTGAATCAAGTGAGTGGCGGCTGGTTTAACGGGGATGATGACAATCCGCCGAATCCGAACCCGCCCGGACCGACCCCGGAACCGTATCCTGGCACGGATTCGCCGTGGGTCCCTACAGCTGAAGAGCTGTGGGGCGACTACGAGTCGCCCGTCCAGTTCAATGAGTACGACGACGTCACGCTCTACGAAGATGATGAGTCCGGTGCGACCGTCAGCGCCGGCGCGGATAACGGGGCCGTCGGCGTCACCGTGAGGCTTCCGTTCTAAGGTTCGTGGCGATTTGCGGTAGGCGGTGGAGCGTCAAATGCGATGCGTAGTGATCACAGCGTTCGCAGCATGTCTTCTGACATGGGCTGCTCACGCCGCCGACCGCGTTCCGCTCAACGGCGCCGGCGGCGGGATCGTTGTCGAGGATGAGACACGCCTTGTTGTTCAAGCCGAGACCGGCGAGATCGTTTTCGACTTCGCGCCTGTTTTGCAGCCTCATGCGACGCGTTGGCGCTTCGCCGCGCTGATCTGCGGTGAAGCCTCCTGTCTGCGCGGCTTCGCCCGCTTCGACAATCCGCTGAATGCGCTGGACACGCGCCTGGCCGCCTTCGATGCCGGGCTCTCGCCGTCGACATCGCTGGTCGTGGAGCGCGGCTTTGATCATCGGTCCAGCATCGCCCTTCTGGCCCAGGACCAAGCGCTTCTTTTGAACCGGAATAGTACGCGCTTCGCCCATCCCGGAGCGTGTGGAACCCGCGCCTGCCAAGCTCTTGGGCCAGCCCTTTCCCTGCTCGTCCGTGACGAAGCCGGCCGCTGGCGCCCGGAGCGGCCCCTGCGCGCTTACAGGGTCGATGACGAAGAGCTGCGCCTGATTTCAGCCGGCGAGCTCGAACCGGGACCTCTCGTCATCCAGGAAATCACCGATGCGGGCGTCAGCTGGGTTCGCGTTGACGCCGAGCTCCAGCCCACGCGCCTGTCTCTTCCCGCTGGGCGCATTCATGATGTCGGCGGCGGGCGTCTGCTGGTGAACTTCGAAGCCGGAGACCCAGCACGTCTGCCCCAGGCGGACGTGCTGGGTCTGTTGCCCGCGTCGTGTCTGGAAACCGGTTGCGGTGAAGAGGCGCTCGCTCGCTTCACCGATCTGTCGCGCGTCGATAATCGGCGCCAGACACTGTTTTCACGAGAGGGCCGGCTGTTCGTCGTTCGCGCGGAAAGCGGCGCTGATCAGCTTCTCGTCTGGGACAATGGCCGGTTTCACCCTGTCGATACGCCCTTTGATGACCACGAGCTGTCGCTCATGGTCTGGATCAGCGCGGCGGGCGTCGGTCTCATTAGCGAGCGCTATGACGAACGGCGTACGTTGAGCCATTTGAGGGTCGACAATGAGGGCGTCACCGTCGAGCCGCTGGTCACGCGCGGTCAGGGCGCGAATGCGGATGTCGAACGGGTCCACGCTGAGGCGCGGGACGGCGAGTCCATTCTTATCCGGCTGGTCTCCCCGCAAGGGCGGGCGCAGGCCTGCGCTGCAACACTGGTGCGCGCCTATGGCGGGTTCGGGCTCGCGTCGCCGCCGCGCTCGCTGACCGGGATCGAACGCGCCTGGCTGGAGGCTGGCGGCCGGCTCGCCTTCGTCCATGTGCGCGGCGATGCGGCGGTCAGCGCGGATTGGGCGCGCGCCGGCGAGCAGGATCGCTGGCTTACGATCCACGATCTTGCCGACGCGGTGACAGCCCTGCAGGAAAGGGGATTGAGCGCGCCTGAGAACACCGTTCTGTCCGGGGGCAGCTTCGGCGCGGTTTTGGCGCTCGCGGCGGCGGCTGAACTCGGCGAAAGCGTGGCGCTCACCTACGCCGCATCTACGCCGCATCGCGGCGGCGACGATTTCGCGGGCGCCGTCACCGCCTATCTTGAGCTCGATCCGCCATTCGACCATACCGCTCCGCACTCGCCGGTCGTCTTCTCGGCTTCCAACGCTGATCGCGTGGTTTCTCCGAATGAGGCGCGCATCTGGACCCGAGCCGTTGAAGATGCCGGCGGAACGGCGCGTCTGGTCGTCTTTGACGATCTGCCCCATGCCTGGCGACGCTTGGATCATCCGTCCGTTGATGCCGCCCATGCGCGCCTGTTCGATCTCGCAGACGACGCGATTTCGGCCTGTGAGGCGTCCTGGCGCTAGCTGCGCGACCCTGATCCTGACGCCTGGTCTACGTTGGTCAGCGCGTGAGCCTGGCGGACGCATCGAGCATCGCCGCGAACCGCGCACATCTCACCTATGATGGTCATCGCACGGACAAGGCGCTGTCGGTGCTCAGGATCGCTGGCGGCGGCATGCGCTTCCGCCAGCATCGCCAATCCGTCAGCGCTGAGCGGCGAGGCCTGGCCGAACGCCGGCCCCTGATCGGACGCATTGATCACTTCAAGCAGGGCCAGGGCGGCGATACGCTCGTTTTCAAGCGCTCGTATCTTTTCTTCGCGCAACTGGAAGGTGATCGTGAGCAGCAGGGTTGACATGATGATCAGCATCAGGATCGCAGCGCCGCCGACGAATCCCGCCAGCTGCGCGGAGCCGGGCAGAGGCTGGGAAACACCAAGCCCAGCTGAATTTTCAAGTGTATCTGTTGCGTTCAGATGCGAGCGTGATGCTGGATGCGCCATAGCGTGCCTGCCCCGGTCAGCCAACCTGTGATCGGGAGACTATAATCAAATTCGTCTGAATGGCGAGCCCGCGCCAGGGTGCGCGGCCCATCCAGCGTAGAAGCGCCGCCCACCGGCCACTGCCCTGCGCTAGGCCGTCAACGCGAACTTACCCGCCCTTGGGCGAGGCGCAGCGGGTTGGTCGCATCAGCGCGCGCGGCGCGCTATAAGCGCGCCAGCTAGTATTACGGGCGCTGTGAGCCGATGAAATTCCTCGATCAAGCCAAGGTCTATGTCCAATCCGGCGCTGGAGGCCCGGGCTGCGTTTCGTTCCGGCGCGAAGCCTTTGTCGAATATGGCGGACCCGATGGCGGCGATGGCGGTGATGGCGGCGATGTCTGGGTGGAAGCCGTGGAGGGTCTGAACACGCTCATCGACTATCGCTACCAGCAGCATTTCAAGGCCCGTCGCGGCGATAACGGCGCCGGGCGCAACCGCACCGGGGCCGGCGGCGATGACGTCGTTCTGAAAGTCCCGGTCGGCACCCAGGTGCTTGATGACGACAAGGTCACCCTGCTGGCTGACCTGACCGAAATCGGCCAGCGCGCCCTGCTCGCGGAAGGCGGTCGCGGGGGTAAGGGCAACGCCCATTTCAAGAGCTCCACCAACCAGGCGCCGCGCCGCACCCAGCCCGGCGAGCCCGGCCAGGAGCGCTGGATCTGGCTGCGCCTGAAACTCATCGCGGACGCCGGGCTTGTGGGTCTGCCGAATGCCGGCAAATCGACCTTCCTGTCGGCGGTCAGCCGCGCCAATCCGAAAATCGCCTCCTATCCCTTCACCACGTTGCATCCCAATCTGGGCGTGGTGGATCTGGACGCCGGGGTGCGCTTCATCATCGCCGATATTCCCGGCTTGATCGAAGGCGCGCATGAGGGCGCCGGCATCGGCGATCGCTTCCTTGGGCATATCGAACGCTGCGCCACCTTGATCCATCTGATCGACGGGGCGGGTGAAGACCCGATCGAAGCCTACCGGGTCGTGCGCGGCGAGCTGGCCGCCTATGGGGCGCAGCTGGACGCCAAGCCTGAAATCATCGCCATCAACAAGTCCGACGCGGTGGATGAAGACACGCTCGCCGAACTCAAAGCCCAGCTGGAAACAGCGTCCGGCAAGCCGGTGCGCGTGATTTCCGGGGTGACCGGAGCGGGCATGCGCGAGCTTCTGTTCGAGGTCTGGCGCGCGATCGAAGCCGACCGCGTCGCCATGAAGCAGGCTCAGGCCGAGGCGGCAGCCAGAGCGGCGGGCGAGGCGGAGACGGGCTGGACGCCGTGAGCTGGACGCCGTCCTTTCGCGCGCTGAAAACCGAGCAGCTGGCCCCCGGCATGACGGTGGGGCTGTTCGGCGGATCCTTTGACCCGGTTCATGCCGGACATGTCCATGCGGCTGAAACCGCCAAACGGGCGCTGGGGCTTGACCGGGTCTGGTGGATTGTCAGTCCACAGAATCCGCTCAAATCCCACGCGCCGGGCGAATACCGTCACCGCCTGGCTGCGGTGCGCCAGGCCGCGAGCGCGCCTGGCATGGTCGTCAGCGATGTGGAAGCGCGATTTGGCGTGAACCGGACAGCGGATTTGCTGGAGCATCTGATCGGGCGCCACCGCAGGGTGAAATTCGTCTGGATCATGGGCGCGGATTCGCTGGGCGGCTTTCACCGCTGGGCGCGCTGGCGCGAGATTGTCCAGGCTGTGCCGATTTGCGTGATCGCACGTCCGGGATATGCGGTCGCTGCGCGTTTCGCGAAGGCCGCGCGGCTTTACCGTCACGCTTTTATCCCGGAAACCCGCGCCCGCGCCCTTCCGTTTCAGCCCGCGCCATGTTGGACTTACCTGACCGAGACTTTTCACGCGCATGCTTCCAGCGCGATCCGAGCGCGCGCCGCGTGCTGACCGCTTCCTCGCCTTTGTCCCGCAGCCGCCCGACACCTGTTCACTGATGACTTTACCAATCACCCCGCGCCGCGAAGACGGCGCGCTGGCCTTTTTTGTCGATCTGGAACCGCCCGTCGCCGATTTTCGCGCGGATGTGCTGGCTGGTCTGAGCAAGCCGCAAAAGACCATCCCGCCGAAATATTTCTACGATGAAGAAGGCTCGCGCATTTTTGACGCCATCACACGGGCGCCGGAATATTATCTGACCCGCACTGAGTTGGCGCTTATAGAGCGGATCGGGCCCAAGCTGTGCGATCGTGCGGGCCGCGGCGCAGTGGTCCTGGAGCCCGGCGCCGGCTCAAGCGTGAAAATTCAGCGCGTGCTGGATGCGCTGGACGCGCCGGCTGGTTTTGTCGGGATGGATATTTCCGGCGAACATGTGCGTCAGGCCTGCAGCGCGTTGGCCGCTGATCGCCCGGACCTGACCATCGGGGCGGTCTGCCATGACTTCACCCAGCCGATCGATCTTCAGGCGCTCAGCCTGCCGGACGGCAAGCGCATCGTATTCTTTCCCGGCTCCACCATCGGTAACTTCGAACTGGTCGATGCGCTCGACCTGCTGAAAACCCTGCGCGGGTGGCTGCGAAAGGGGGATGCGCTCCTCATCGGTGTGGATTTGCGCAAGGACGGCGCGGTTCTGCAGGCGGCCTATGACGATGCCGGCGGCGCCACGGCGGCCTTCAACATGAACCTGATTGAGCGCATCAATCGTGAGCTGGACGGCGATATCGATGCGTCGGGACTGGCCTATGCGGCCTTCTGGAACCCGTACCGGTCGCGTGTGGAGATGTATCTGCGCGCCTCGCGTGATCAGCGCTTTACAGTGGCGGGGCGGTCTTTCCAGCTGCGCGAGACCGAAACCATTCACACTGAGAACTCGCACAAATTCACTGTCAGGGGCTTCCAGGATCTTGCTGTACAGGCCGGTTTTCAACCGCTTGAAGCCTGGGTCCACGACGCGGTCGGGTTTTCCATGCACTGGCTCGAACCGGCGCGCGAAGCGTGATAGACTCCTGTCTGCATGAGCCAAAAAGGAGCGACCTGCGCTGACCGCCCAAATGCAAAGCCGCGACGCTGACAGCCCCGCCAAGGCGGGTCCGGCGGACGCGCAAGCCGAACTGGACACGCCGACGTCTTCTCCTGACGCGCTTGAAGCGCTGATCATCGGCGTTCTGGAAGACGACAAGGCTGAAGACATCGTCTCCATCGATCTGTCTGGAAAATCCACCGTCTGTGATTTCATGATCATTGCGTCCGGCCGATCCAACCGGCATGTCGGCGCGATCGCCGACCATGTCATCAGCCGATTGAAGGACGCCGGTCGCGGCGCGGCCCGCATCGAGGGTCTGAAGACCTGCGACTGGGTGTTGATCGACGCCGGCGACGTGGTCCTGCACATCTTCCGCCCAGAAGTGCGCAGCTTCTACGATCTGGAGAAGCTGTGGTCGGCTTCACCGGGCGAAGACGCCTGAGTCAGGCGTGAGGCTTCACATCGCGGCGATCTCCCGGATCAAGTCCGGGCCCGAGCGCACGCTGATCGATGAATATCTGCAACGCGCCAACGCCATTGGCCGCGGCATCGCGCTGGGCCCGTTTGACGAAACCGAGCTGGATGCGCGCGCCTTCAATACGCCCGCGGCCGAGACCGAGGCCCTGCTGCAGCGCTGCGGGGCCGGAGCGGCGGTGTTCGTGCTTGATGAGCGTGGAAAGCCGATCGGCTCCCGGGCTCTGGCCGATCAGCTTGCCCGGCTTCGCGATGACGGCGTGCGCGAAGCCGCCTTTCTCATCGGCGGTGCGGATGGTCATGACCAGGCCGCGCTTCCGCCCGGCGTGCGGCGCATCGCCTTCGGAGCGGCGACCTGGCCGCACAAGCTCGTCCGCGTCATGCTGGCCGAACAGCTTTACAGAGCCGCATCCCTGCTATCGGGTTCACCCTATCACCGCGATTGAGCGAAACGCCCGCTTCAAGCCTTGAGCTGCCATGACGTTCGCCGGCCTCCTTCTGGTTCTCGCCCTGTACGGCGCACAGACTCCGCCCGCCTCCGGCGAGGAGGCCGATGCGCTTGACCGTGAAGCTGCTGAAGCGCTTGCGCAGAGCGCTGCGCGCGCCGCTGAAGCCGACGCGCTGGCCGACGAGATCGCCGCCTTGCAGCAGCAGCTTGTCTCGGCGGCTGAACAGGTGCGCGCCCGCGAACTCGCCACAGACGACGCAGAAGACCGGTTGCGCGAGTTGCGGCTGGAAGAGGCCGTGCTGCAAGCTCGGCTGGAGCGTGAGCGCGACAGCCTGAACCGGGTGCTCGCCGCACTGCAGCGGGTTGAGGCCGGCGCGCCGCCGGCTCTGGCCGTGTCACCGGATGATGCGGCTCAGGCCGCCCGCGCCGCCGGGCTGATGGCGCAGATCGCGCCGGAGCTGCAAAAACGCGCGCGAAGCTATGCCGATCGTCTGGCTGAGTTGGACGCCTTGCGCGAGGCGCTCACCGGCCAGGGCGAAACGGTTGCTGAAGCGCGCGCCTCGCTTGAGCGCACGCGAGAAGAGGTCAGCGCGCTCATCGAAGAGCGCAGCGACGCGCAGCGACGCTTGCGCCGCGAGGCCGATGACCTGTCCCGGCGCGCGGCTGATGTGGCCCAGCAGGCACAGTCCTTGCGCGATCTTCTGGGCGATATCCGTCGTTTCGCCAACGCCGAACCGCGCTTGAGTCCACGGCGCGCTGAGCCCAACGTCGCTGCGCCTGACCGGGTCGAAAGACGGCCCGGCGCGGTCCCGATCCCGCGCCTGCGCCCGGGGCGCGAACCGCTTCTGGCCTCCGCCCTGCCTGCCGAAGGCCCGCTTGAGACCTTGCGGTTCGCCGATGCGCGCGGCCAGCTGGCCGCACCGGCGGGCGGGCGTGTCGTCGCCGGCGCCGGCGAGCGCGGCCCGGACGGCGTCGCACGCGAAGGCATCTGGTTTGAGACCCGTCCGCGCGCGCAGGTCACAGCCCCGTTCGATGGCGTGGTCGTCTATTCAGGCGTGTTTCAGACATTCGACGGCGTCTTGATGATCAACACGCCGGACGGATACACTTTGCTTCTGGGCGGTTTGGCGCTCATCTATGTCAGCGAGGGCCAGTCGGTTCTGGCCGGCGAGCCGGTTGCGGTGATGTCAGACAGTGAAGACCCGGCGCCGCAGCTCTATCTTGAGATCTGGCGCGATGCTGACGAGTCGGTTGACCCGCAGCGCTGGCTGAGGCCCGATAGCGTGCGCCGCCGCTGATAGCACCGAGTGCAGCGTCGGTTAGACAATCGAAAGGCGTTTTGGGCGAGGCTGGGCCTGATCGCGTGGCGAAGGAACAAAGCGAATGCGCATTCTCATACTCGCCTCTGCAGTGGCGTTCGGCATCGGCGCGGCGGCCATCGCGGTCTCCGCTGAAGCGGAAGACCGGGCCCGTGAAGAGACGTTCCGGCAGCTGGAGCTGTTCGGTGATGTGCTCTCGCGCATTGAGGCCGATTACGTCACCGACGCGGACAAGGCTGAGCTGATCGAAGCGGCGATTGACGGCATGCTCGGAGCACTCGACCCGCATTCCAGCTATCTGTCGGTTGACGATTTCCAGGACATGCAGGTCTCCACCAGCGGCGAATATGGCGGGCTGGGTCTTGAGGTGACGATGCGCGAGGAGATGGTCACCGTCGTTTCGCCCATCGCCGACACTCCGGCTGAGCGCGCGGGTCTGGAAAGCGGCGACCGCATTGTCGCGGTGGATGGGGAGTCCATCCTCGGCGCGCCGCTTGACGAGGCCACCGATCTGATGCGCGGCCCCCCCGGCGAGCCGATCACGATCACGGTTCTGCGTGATGGCGCCGATCCGTTCGATGTCGATCTTGTGCGCGAGATCATCGAGGTGCGCTCCGTCATCTGGGAGATGAAGGAAGAACTGCCCTATATGCGCATCGCCACCTTCAACGAACACACGACTGAAAACGTGCTTGAAGGCCTGGCCGATCTGGAAGAGGCGGCTGGCGGCGCACTGCCCGGGCTTATTCTGGATATGCGGTCCAACCCTGGCGGGCTGATGGAGCAATCGGTCACCGTGGCGGAGATGTTCCTGGACGGCGGCGAGGTGGTCTCCACCCGCGGTCGCGATCCGCGTGAGACAAGACGGTATAACGCCGATTCGGGTGATCGCCTCGACGGCGCTCCGATCTTCATCCTGACCAATGCCGGCACGGCGAGTGCAGCCGAGATCGTCACCGGCGCGCTGCAGGATCGCGGTCGCGCTACGGTGGTCGGCATGCCCAGCTTCGGCAAGGGCTCCATGCAGACGGTAATCCCCTTGCGCGGCGGTCGCGACGGCGCTCTGCGCCTGACGACGGCGCGCTACTACACCCCGGCGGGCCATTCCATTCAGGCCACCGGCATCACGCCGGACGTGCTGATCTCAGCGCGCCGGATTGAGGGTGATCTTCCGCGCCGCTTCACCGAGGACAATCTACGCAATGCGCTGGAAAACGAAACCGGCGGGGAGCGCGAGGCGCTCGATCCGGACATGATCGAGCAGCCGCCGGAAGACTGGGACGAGACCGAGGATTACGTCCTAAGCCGGGCCGAAGCGATGCTGCGCGAGGCGCTCGAACCCCAGACCGCGGCCATGGTGCAGACCCAGGGCTGACCGCCAGCGGGTTCGTTAACGCTTCTTTACCGAGCTGGAGACACTCTGTCGGAGTGATTCTCTGCGCGAGCCGTTCGCGCTGCCTGGTAGACCCTCGCTCATGCCTGATCGCGCCTCGTCTTCGTCACCGCTCACCAAGCCGCTTCTGGCGGGGCTGGGCGCGGCTGTGCTGGGCGCCGGCGGTCTGGGGCTTCTGGCGCTGTTAGGCGGGGCGGAACCGGAACCGGTAAGCGCGCGCATCGCGCTGCCCGCCCCGGAAACCATTGAGCTCGCCGTTGCGCCCACGGGCCCGGCGCCGGTCGATCTGGGCGCTGACGCCAGCGAGGATGTCGCCCTGCCAGGCGTTTCAGACACCGAGGCGGCCCTGTCGCCGGTCCCGCCTGATGTCCCATCATCCGATCCGGCCGACGCTGAACGCCGTCTGGCGCGAAGCGCGCCGCCCGCCCCGCTACAGGGGTTTTTCGAGCCAGGTCCGGGCGGGCCGCTGCCCATCATCCACGCCGATGGCCGGCGCCCCTCTCAGGTCTACGCCAAGGCCTTCGATGGGGATTTTGACGCGCCGACCCTGGCGGTTGTTGTCGGTGGTCTGGGCCTGAACGCGGCGCTGACCGAAGCGGCGATCGAGACTTTGCCGTCCTCGGTGACGCTGTCCTTCGTGCCGTATTCCGATGACCTTCAGGGCTGGATCAACCGGGCGCGGGCCGATGGCCATGAAGTGCTCATCGAGCTGCCGATGGAGCCGTTCGACTATCCCAATAACGATCCGGGCCCCCACACCCTGCTGGCTGAAGCGAGTCCGGCGGAAAACCGCCGCCGGCTCGAATGGCTTCTGTCGCGCGCTTCGGGTTATTTCGGCGTGACCAACTATCTCGGCGCCCGGTTCGGAACCGAGCAGGCCGCCATGGCGTCCGTATTCGCCGAGGTCGAAAGACGTGGACTTGACCTTCTTCATGACGGGGCGGGGCGGCGCTCCACGCTGGATGCGGCCGCTTCGGCTTCGGGCGCTCACCTGGCTGTCGCGGACCGGGTGGTCGACGGCGACCCGGACCCGCGCGCCATTGACCGCAAGCTGCTCGAGCTGGAAGCGCTCGCCCTGCAGAACGGCTCCGCGCTCGGTTCCGGTTTCGCCTACCCGGCGACCGTGGACAGCGTCGCGGCCTGGGTGGACGGGCTTGATGCGCGCGGTTATCAGCTCGCGCCCGCCTCCTTCCTGGTTCGCAAACGCCGGGCTCAGGACCAAGCCGCCGGGGACGGAGGGCGCGGGGCATGAGCGCGGACGCGCGGGACCCGTCACGCGATCTCAGCCAGTACCGCCCCAATGCCGGCATCGTCCTGTTCAACGCCAAAGGTCTCACCTGGCTTGGGCGCCGCCACGGCGAGGCGGGTTCCCATGTCTGGCAATGGCCCCAGGGCGGCATGGATGCGGGTGAAGACCCCGAAGCGGCCGCACGCCGCGAGCTCTATGAAGAAACCGGCGCCCGCTCTGAGCAGCTACACCTCCTCGGTACGATCGAAGACTGGCTGGCCTATGATTTTCCGCCCGAAGTCCTCGCCCAACGCCGCAGGAACTGGCGCGGTCAGCGCCAGCGCTGGTTCGCGTATCGCTTCACTGGCGCCGACTCTGATTTCGATTTGAAGGCGGTTCCGCCTCAGGAGTTCGAAGCGTTCGAGTGGGCGAGCCTGGACGAGGCGGTTGCGCGCATAATCCCGTGGAAACGCCCTGTCTATCGCGCCGTGGCCGACGCGTTCGCGAAGTTCGCGGTCTAGCAGCAGTCTCACACCTCTTCGCTGGTGAAGGGGCGCGCCAGAAGCGCCTCGATCGCGGCATCCACGCTCAGCGCGCCGCTCAGCACTGCGGCTACGGCCTCGCAGATCGGCATTTCCACATGGTGAGAACGCGCCAGTGCAACCACGGCCGGGGCGCTCGCCACCCCTTCGGTGACCGCAATGCGGGCGCTGAGGATTTCACCCAGGGCCTCGCCGCGGCCGAGCGCCATACCGCACGACATGTTGCGCGATTGCGGCGAGGAGCAGGTCAGCACCAGATCGCCCAGACCGCACAGCCCTGCGAGCGTCTCGCGCTCGCCCCCCAGCGCCAGCGCCAGACGGGTCATCTCCGCAAAACCGCGCGCGATCAATGCGGCATGGGCGGACTTGCCAAGCTCGCGGCCTTCCACAATGCCGGCGGCGATGGCGAGCACGTTCTTCACCGCACCGCCAATCTCCGCGCCGATAATGTCACCGGCGAGATAGGGTCTGAAGGAGGACGAGCCGAGCGCATCCATCAGCGCCGCGCCCAGATCTGCGTCCTCGCAGGCCAGAGTGACGGCGGTGGGCAGTCCCTTGGCGACATCGATGGCGAAGCTCGGACCGGACAGGACCGCCGGCGCGGCCTGCGGAACGGTTTCCACCAGCACCTGGCTCATCAACTTGCCGGTCTCGCGTTCAATGCCCTTTGCGCAAAGTATAATCGCCCGCCCCGCCGGGTGATAAGGCGCATAGCGGTCGAGCACGCCGCGCAGATGCTGAGCCGGCGCCACGGCAAGCACGGCGTCGCATTCGCCGATCACCGCAAGATCATCAGTCGCCCGCACCCTGTCCGGCACTGGCGCGCCGGGCAGGAAGATCGTGTTTTCCCGGCGCGTATTGATGGCCTCCACAACGGCGGTTTCATGCGCCCAGAGCGTCACCGAGCGACCGGCGCGCGCCGCCGCCATGGCCAGGGCCGTGCCCCAGGCCCCCCCGCCAATCACTGCGATATGGTCCATCCGCGCCATGGCGGTCTCCCTTTTTAAGCCTTCGGGCCCTTGCGGCCCCCGCCTGTCGCCGGCGACTGCTGGGCTGCGGATTCATCCAGCGGCCAGCGCGCGCGCGCCGGAGAGTCGAGCGGATCGCTCAGCCCGAGTCGGAAACGCTCCGCGCCGGCCAGCGCGATCATGGCCGCGTTATCGGTACAATAGCGGATGGGCGGGGCGATGAGGCGGAAACCCTGGGCGGCGCATACGGCCTCCAGCGCGGCGCGGACCTGCCCGTTCGCTGCAACCCCGCCGGCCACGACAAAGGGCAGGGGGCGTGCAAGCGTTTCAAACCGGTCTGCGAAAATCTCCATGGCGCGGGCGGAGCGCTCGGCCAGATGACGGGCGATCGCCGCCTGAACCGAGGCGGCGAGATCGGCGCGATCCTGATCGCTCGGCGTCTTGATCGTCTCAAACGCGCGTTTGGCGGCGGTCTTCAATCCAGCGAAGGAGAGATTGCAGCTCTTGTCGCGCAGCAGCATGCGCGGCAGATCGAACCGACCGGCATCGCCCGTGCCGGCCGCGCGTTCCAGGGCGGGCCCTCCGGGAAACCCGAGACCAAGGATTTTCGCGGTCTTGTCGAAGGCTTCGCCGGCGGCGTCATCGATTGTGGAACCGAGCCGCGTCATCGCGCCGACCCCCTCCACGATCAGCAGCTGGGTGTGGCCGCCGGAGACCAGAAGCAGAAGGTAAGGAAACGCCAGCTTCTCGCTCAGGCGCGGCGACAGGGCGTGGCCTTCAAGATGGTTGACCGCCACAAGCGGCTTGCCCGCCCCGTAAGCCAGACCCTTGGCGGTCATCAGCGCCGCCATCAACCCGCCGATCAGGCCCGGCCCGGCGGTCGCGGCGACCGCATCAAGATCAGCCAGTTTCATATCAGCCCCGGCCAGAACATCTTCGGCGAGATGATCCATGATTTCCGCATGCGCGCGCGCCGCGATCTCCGGAACCACGCCGCCATAGGGCGCGTGGCGGGCATGCTGGGACACGACGGTCTCGGCGAGCACCTCAGCGCCGCTCGCTGAAAGCCGCACGATTGCGGCGGCGCTGTCATCACAGCTTGATTCCAGCCCGAGCACGGTGATCGGCGCATCGTTCGGAGCGGGGGCGTCGGAAAGAGTCTGCGGGCTCGCCATACCTACCCGGTTAGCCTCCTGGCGCGATGCTGACAATCATCACGCGCGGTTCGCGCTTTGCGAAAGCCGCCGATGCGGGCCTCGTTCGCCCGGCGGCCCCGGACATGTGTTCGCAGGCGTTTCGATGCGTTGGCGTGGGTCGGCGAACACGCCTAGACTTCGGTTTGAAGACTCACTGTGCGGGGGCCAACCCATGGCCAATAAAAAGCGCGAAACGGCCCGATCCGAAGAACCGGAACCGGTCGACGCCGAGTTTGAGCCGGCGGACCTCACAGATCAGGAGCCGGCCCGGTCGAAACGAGGCGGGCCGGGCTGGTTTCTGGTTATCGTCTTCATCGTGCTGGCCGCCTCGATCGGCGGCGGTGCGGCGTATCTGATCGACCGGATTCTGGGTTCTGCCGGCGCGCCGAGTGCGGATCCGGCTCTGGAGGCGCGCCTCGTCGCGCTTGAGACGGGCCTGGCCGCCGCACCGCAGGACGCCGAGCTCGACGCCTTGCAGTCGCGCATCGCCGCTCTGGAAACCGCTTACGATACGCTCGGGCTGAGAAGCGATGCGCTCGCCTCGCTTGATGAACGGGTGGGCGCGCTGGAAAACGCCTCGCCGACCGATGCTGACTCGCCGGGCGATCAAGCCGGGCTGGACGCGCTTGAAGCTCGCCTGACGGCGCTGGAGGCCGAGCTGGCGGCGGGCGTTGAATCGTCCCGGCTGGCTCAGGCTTCAGCCGACAATGCGCTGAGCGCGGTGCAGACCATGCAGACCTTGCTGGCCCAGTCCTCGCTGGATGCACAATCGGCGTCCGAGGGGGGCGAGCCGGGTGCGGCGGCTATCGATCCGGCCCTGATCGCCGAGCTGGCGACCCTGAGCGCCCGTCTTGAGGCGCTGAACACAGAACAGGCTGAGACCCGTGCTGCGGCTGACGCCGCCACTGAGACCGCCGCCAACGCCGCCGCGATCGCCGAAACCGCCGCTGAGCAGGTGGAGCAGCTCGCCGCTCAGCCTGTCATCGCGTCGGTCTCCGACCCGACAGCCGAGCGAGCGCTGGCGCTGACCGCTCTGTCAGATGCGGTAACCCGCTCCGCCCCGTTTGAAGCCGAACGCGCCGCGCTCGCGCGGCTCTGGGCCGACGCGCCGGGCCTTGCCGCTCTGGAACCGATCGCGCGCGCCGGTGCGCCGACCCGCAGCCAGCTTGAAGCGGGCTTCCCGCGCGATGCGATGCTGGACGCCGCCGGCGCGCGGCGCTCATTCTTCGGACTGGTTCAGCTGACCCCCGCAGCGCCGCAAGTCGGCGTCGAGGATCCCGTCGGTCTCATCGCTGCAGCCCAGACGCGTCTTGCCCAGGGCGATCTGGCGGGCGCGGCGGAGGCGGCTTCGCGCCTTGACGGCGCACCGGCTGAAGCGGTTCAGGCCTGGCTGCTCTCGGCGCGCGCCCGGCTGCAGACGGAAACCACGCTGGCCGGCCTGCGCGCGGCGCTCAGCGAGGAGGTCAGCCCATGATCCGTCTTGTCCTGACGATTGCGTTGTGCGTGCTGACCGCAATCGCTGCGGTCTGGCTGACGCTGAATCCGGGAAGCCTGAGCATTGAGTTTCTGGGCTGGCGGCTGGAAACCAGCGCTGCCCTCGCGGGCGGGCTCTGGCTGGTGCTCACCTTCATACTGGTGGTGCTCTGGCGTCTGGTGGTCACGCTGTGGACCGCGCCGGACGCGTTCAAGCGCTTTCGCGGGCGTCGCCGGCGCGAGCAGGGGTTTGATGCGCTGGAGCGTGCGCTGATCGCATCGGCCGCCGGTCAGGGCGAGTTGGCCATCCGACAGGCTGCGCGCGCTGACGCCATGCTGGACCGCCCGGCCCTATCGCGCCTGCTGGCGGCGCGGGCCGCCGAGGCCGCCGGCGATCTCGCCGGGGCTGAAGCTCAGTACGAGGCCATGCTGGAGGATCCGCGCACGCGGCTTGTCGCTCGCCGGGGGCTCGCCACGGTGGCTGAAGGGCGCGGCGAGCCGGCGCTCGCCATCCGTCATGCCGGCGATGCGTTTAAGGACAATCGCTCTGTCGGCTGGGCGTTTGACGCCCTGTTCAAGGCCCAGATCGCCGAAGCGCGCTGGGCGGATGCGCTGTCCACGCTGGATGAAGGCGAGAAACGCCGTCATGTCGCGCCGGAGATCGCGCGGCGTCGCCGGGCGGTGCTGCTGACCGTCGAGGCCATGGGCGCTGCGCTGACCGATCCGGACAAGGCCGCTGAGCGGGCTGAGCGCGCGGCGTCCATCGCGCCGGATTTCCCGCCCGCGACGGCGGCGGCGGGGCGCTTCCTGGCCGCTAAACGCCGCCACAAGCGCGCCGCAGAGCTTCTGGAGGCGGGATGGAGCGAGGCGCCGCATCCGGCATTGGCGAAAATCTATGCGGGCTTGCGCAAATCGGACACGAACGCCAAGCGCGCAGCGCGACTGCGCGCGCTGGCGGAACGCAATCCGGACCATCGCGAAACCCGCCTCCTGCTGGCTGAAGTCGCGCTGGATCAAGCCAATGGCGAGGATGCGTGCGCGGCGTTGGAGCCTTTGCTGGCCGAGCCCAATCCGAGCGCCCGCGTGCTCACCCTGGCGGCGCGGCTCAGCCGTCTGGAAGATGATAACGACGAAGCGCGCCGCCTGCTGGCCCGCGCCGCCCACGCGCCGGGCGAGCCGGATTGGTCCGATATCGATGGTGAAGGTCAGGCCTTTGCGTTCGGCGAGGAGGACTGGAAGCGCATGGTCTTCGTCTTTGGTGATGAAGGCTTGTTGATCCACCCGCGCCATGAGCGCTACGAGGCGGCTCTGGAAGCCGCGCCGGCCACGGCGCTGCTGGAAGCGCCGCGCAAGCGCCGCCGCCAACCGGATGCGGTGGACGAGAAGGCGGATTTCTATGAGCCCGGCCCGGCCCCGGATGACCCCGGCGTGCCGGACAAGGATGAAGGCTGAGTCATGCGTGAACCGCTGATTATCGGGGTGAGCGGCGGATCCGCCTCCGGCAAGACGGAAATCGCCCGCGCCACCGCCCGCGCCGCGGCGCCCATGAGCACGCTGGTGCTGGCTGAGGACGATTATTACGGCGACCATGGCGCTGAGCCCGGCTTTGAAGCCCCGCAGTTCAATTTCGATGATCCGGCGGCGCGCGATCATCGCCTGCTGGCTGAACAGCTGACCCGGCTGAAGGCCGGCGAGGCGGTTGACGCGCCGATCTATGATTTCACCATCCACCGTCGGCGCGCCGACACCCGCGTGCTGCAGCCGGCCGATGTCATCATCGTTGAAGGCATTCACCTGTTCGCGGACGCCGCGTTGCGCGCGGCCTTCGATCTACGCGTGTTCGTCGATGCGCCGGATGATATCCGTCTGGCGCGCCGGCTTCTGCGTGATGTGAATGAGCGCGGGCGCACCCCCCAATCGGTCGTCGCCCAGTATCTTGGCACCGTGCGCCCCATGCATCACGCCTGGACGCTGCCGACGCGTGAACACGCCCATCTGGTAATCCGCAATGACAGCGCTGCGGCCCGGCCCAGCGACGGGCTGCAAACCCTGTTTGAACAGCTCGCCCACCCGGTCATCGAAACCCTGGCGCGGATGAAGTCCGCAACAACACGCACGGCCTGACCGGGGCGGGTTGGCGCAGCCGCGAAGCGGACGCATCGCCCCGCTTGTCTAGGCGCGCGTTCGAGGTTAGGTTCCGCGCCCGCTGCCCTAGGCGAGGCCCCCCCCGCCCCGCAGTCGCCGCTTTAGCTCAGCTGGTAGAGCAACGCATTCGTAATGCGTAGGTCGCGTGTTCGAGTCACGCAAGCGGCACCATACTTGACCCAGAGGCAAACAAATCGCCCAGAATCCTTAATGGCAGGGCGATTTGGGCGGTTCGATAGCCCTCTTTGCGGCAGTATTGAAGCTTGTCAGAAAAGGTGGGCTTTACGGCTGCGTGACGAGACCTCGCGAGGCGGGCCAACGCGAGCGTTAGACTTGCCAAATTTGCGGGGCTCAGGCCTCCGCACTGCAATAGCAGGGGCGGCATGAGTCGCGCGGGCAAGACGACTTTCGGGGTGCGACCCGGTCAATGGCTCTGTCTGCTTAAACCGTTTCGGGCGGAAATTTCCAAACCTGCTCAGGTGTTTGGAACCGGATGTCAGACAGGGTTCCGAAGCGCGCAAACCAAGAAAGATTTGGTTTTAAGCTCCGAAACGGCTTGGTCCGACGCTCCACCAGTTTTCGTTTGAGGCGCGCTCGCGCCGCAGTACGATCCACAATGGCGGCTAGAAGGAGGTGGCGCGATGGGTTTCTTGATTGATACGATTTTTCTTGGCATCGCCCACCTATTCGACACGCTAAGGGAGCTCTTGATCACGCCGCTCTGGCGATTCATCAAGCTGAAGGCCCTCAATATTCTTTTTCGCCATCGCATGGAGATTTATGCAGGTTATTCATGGGATTGTGAGGTCAGTGTTCGTGATCCCGATGCGCTTAATGAGTTCATCGAAGGTCGAATTCCTGATGACGCAGGGCCGGGTTGGGAGGCCGACTTTCAGCGTAGTGACGCACGCTATCTCTACGGGCCCGTGAAAATCTGGTTCTTGAAAAACAGCGTCGTCATGCGTGGTAGAGGCATCAAATACAGCCCCCGGTCGTCGAACCATAGGATCTACTTTGAGGAGTTTGGCGCCGGCCGGTACATCCAGGGCGGCGATAACAAAGGTACGATGCGGCTCGAAGTGAGTTCAAGCGGTGCGCGCCGCCCCAAAGACCGTGAATCCCCAGAAAGCGTTTCGGATAAAGAAAAGCCGCACGATCATACCTACATACTTAAGTTCATAAGGAAGGATGCGCTTTATGGGTATTGGATAGTCGACAATGCGGAATCGATGGATGGCGCTCTGGTTCTCGGACGAATTGTTCTAACGCCGATGGAGCGAAAAGGGCGTATTTGGCGGAAATGGGGAGGCGTGGACCATGCTGAGCGTGAGGCGGCGCTGCGTCTCAATGAAGCTGAGCCCTAGGATCGTCCCATCTTCATAACCTGATCGTGCAATCATGCTAAGCGACGCCCCATCGCTTCCAGCCAGTGTTTTCGGCACAGGGAGACATAGTCGGTCTTTTCAACGCCGAGCTGTTCGCCTTCGGTGATGGCGGCGCCTTTGGAATCGCGCCGCAGATTCATCGTTGCCTTGCGGCCGCAATGGCAGATGGTTCGGGCCTCGCGGAGATCATCGGCGATGGCCAGCAGCTCCGCGGAGCCGGGAAACAGCGCGCCCTGAAAATCGGTTCGCAAGCCGTAGCACAGCACCGGAAGACCGAGCGTGTCGCCGATCCCGGCCAGCTGCCAGACCTGCTCTGAAGTCAGGAATTGCGCTTCATCGAAGAAGGCGGCGTCCAGCGCGCCGGCGGCCTTGCGGGCGGTTATGGCGGCGAGCAGATCAGTGTCCTCGCGGAACACGTGCGCCGGCGCGCTGAGCCCGATCCGCGATTCGATATGCCCGGTGGGCGAGGTGGGGTGGCTGGCATGGTTGGCCGAGGTCCACAGCATGACCTGCATGCCGCGCTCGCGATAATTATGCGCCGCCTGCAGGAGCATGGCGGATTTTCCGGCGTTCATCGCACTATAGATGAAATAGAGCTTGGACACGTCGCTGCGATAGCTTGATTCCACGCCCTGTCGAGAGCGGCAGAACCGGCGCGGCGACCGCATCTGGAATGCGGCGGGGTGGGCGCCGCGCCGGCGCCGCTCGTGCGTTCCGGAGCAGCGGGGACTGAGCCGGAACGAGCAAGTGGGGTGTCGGGAGTCCGTCTCAAACCCCTCTGGCCGGTTCGCGTTTGAAGCGAGGTTAAGCGTCAGCGCGCTTCCTCAGCGCCGTCATCGCCGCCTGCCTCGGCGGAGGTTTCGGGCAGGACGAGCACGCGCACGGCTGCCTCATTGTCAAAGACCTCAGCGGCGAGCGCGCGCAGGTCGCCGATCGTAATGGAGCGGTAGCCCGCCTCGCGCGTGCGGTGAGCTTCAAGCCCGTCACCGGCGGACTGAGCGTCGGCGATGACATTCATCCAGTAGCCATTGCTCTCGGTCGAGGTCTCAAGGTCTTCCAGCAGGGGCGTCATGGCGCGCTGAAAAGCGTCCTCGTCGAAATCGCCCGCCTGCAGAGCGGCCGTTGTCGCCTCGACATCAGCCAAAACCGACGGGGCGGTCTCCGGCGTGATATCGAGCGTGACGAAGATGTAGCCGTAGCCCGGGAAGCCGGCGTCGCTGAAATACCCCGCGCCGGGCGAATAAGCCGCGCCGGAACGTTCGCGGATCTCCTCCACCATGCGGGCGCGCAGGAGTGAACGCAGGGCGCGCATCTCACGACGCGTTTGCGGATCGACCCCGTCCGGCGCTGGCCAGTAGACGCGCAGCACGGCCTGATTGGCCTCGCCGGAATGGCGGAAGACATGCGGCTCGCTTGCGCCCGCCGGGAATTGGAGCGCGGTCATGTCCGGGTACGCGCCGCGGTCCAGAGGGCGTTCTTCCACAGCGCCAAAGGTGCGCGCGACCTGGGTGATCACCGTGTCCGGGTCAATATCGCCGACAACGCCGATCTCGATGGCGCCGCGCGTGAGTTCATCCACGAGCCAGCGCGAGGCCGTCTCGTGATCGGCATTGATGAAGTTGTCCAGATCATCGAACCCGTAACGCGGATCACCGGAGCGGATGAGACGGGGAACCTCCCGCGAGATCACTCCGATCGGGCCGGAGTCATGGGTCGGATACCAGGCGCTGATCCGGTCCTTGTAGCGCTCGCCGGCCTCCTCACGCACGCCCGGCGCCACCGTGTAGGCGGTCAGAAGGTTTAACAGCGGCTCCAGCCTGTCGGCCGAGGCTGAGCCGTTGAGCATGATGTGGTCGGTATCGCGATCAAAGAAGAGGCGCGTGCCGATGCCGGTTCCGGCGTGCAGATCGGTGATTTCCAGTGATGTGTGCGCTTCCAAGCCGCCGCGGGACAGAAGGTTCAGCGCCAGCCTGCGAAGCCCCTCATCCTTGACCGGCAGAGACAGAGGTCCGTCACCGACCTGGGCGTAAACCTGGACCTGACCTTCGCTGTAATCGGTCTGCTTGATGTTGAGCCGGACATTATTGGCGAAACGCACCGTGCGCACGCCGACATCTTCAAGCACGACATCCTCGACGATCTCGCCCGGCGCGCCGAAATCGGTATAGGCGAACACCTGCGCCTCATCGGCCGCGGGCGCCTCGACCGGCGTGGCCCGGCTCTGCGCCAGCGTTTCGGCGACGCGCGTCTCCAGATCTTCAATCTCTTCATTCGTGCTGATGAAGACCAACGCGTCCGAGTGACCCGCCCACAGCTCGGCGAAGGCGGCCTCGATGGCGGGCAGGGTGAAGGTGTCCTGCTGGGCGTTGAACCAGTCCAGCTGATCGACCGGATGCTGGCGGACCCGGTTGTTGTCATAAGAGCTGACAATGGCGTCGATCATGCTGCCAAAGCGGGCATGAGTCTGAACGCTGTCGGCGGCTTCCGCCCGGCGTTCCAGCCGCGCGCGTTCACTCGCCAGAACCCGATCAAGCTCAACCTGGCTGAAGCCGTGTTCGAGGGCGCGGCGAACCTCCTGTTCGACGATGGCGAGCACGGCGAACCGGTCTTCATGCGCCCCGCCGGCATTGACGACGCCCAGCTCAACCGCGCCCTGCAAGACGGTGCGCGACGCGCTGCCGCGCTGAAGCGGCGAGCCCGGTTCCTGCGAAAGCTCTATGAAGCGCTGTGTCAGGATGCGGTTCGCGATGGCGTAACGTGTTGAGCGGAGGCGTGTTGCGGTGGTGTCGGGGCGCGTCTGAAACGGGCGCTGGACCGCGAATGCGACGTTGGACATCGAATCGGGATCGACAAACTGACCGGTCGCGTCAGGACGCAGCTCGGCCGGTTCGGCGAAGCGCCTGATCGCCGCCGGTTCCCGGTCGATGCGCCAGTCGCCGAAGGCCTCTTCGATATGCGCCACCATGGCGTCAGCCGGCATATCGCCCACGACCACAACGAAGGCGCGCTCGGGGTGATAATGGGTTTCGTAAAAATCCCGGAACTGTTCGGAGCGCGCCGCCTCAATGCTCTCAATCGTGCCGATCGGAAGACGGTCGGTCAGATTGCTGCCCTCGCCGAAAAAGGCCATGTTCGCGACCTGCTGACGGAAGCCCAGCGTGTTCCGGCTGCGCATCTCAGAGACAATCACGCCGCGCTCGCGCTCAATGGAATCCGGCGCCAGCGTCAGGTTGGACGCGGTCTCGCGCATCAGCATGAAGGCGGCGTCGACGACCTCATCATCTGTGTTGGGAAGGTTCAGCTTGTAGACCGTTTCATCAAAGCTGACATGGGCGTTGGTGTCCGCGCCGAAGGCGAGCCCAAGCCGCTCCAGCATTTTCACCATCTCGCCCTCGGGCACGTTCTCAGAGCCGTTAAAGGCCATATGTTCGAGATAGTGAGCCAGGCCCTCATCGCCGTCTGCTTCACTCAGCGAACCGGCTGCAATGCGCAGACGGATGGAGAGCGTCCCGGTCGGGTCGTCATTCTCCATCACCGCATAGCGCACGCCATTGTCCAGCTCGCCGTACTGAATGCGCGGATCGGCAGTCAGGTCGCTGTGTTCATGCGCGAAGCCGGGCCGCTCTGCAGCGTGAGGCGCGTCATCACTTGCGCAGGCGGCGCCGGCAAAGGCCAGACCGGATGAAACGGACAGAGCGAGAAGACGCAAAGGCGACATGGCTGAGAATCCTGAGGAAAGCGCGCCGCAGCGGCGCAGGAAGGCGGCTTCACGCCGCACGCATGTCACTAAAGACGCGAGCGAGCCCGCTCACCTCCATGAATTTCCCGTCATGAACCCGCAGCCCGGCTCACATCACATCATAACGGTTAAGGAGTGTGACAGTTTTTTTGGAGGTAAGTCGAAGGCGCCGCGTCTAATCGGTCGAACAGAAAACTCATGGGGAAATAAAATGTCCGGATTAAAATTGCTTCTGACGTCTACCGTCCTGGCCTCAGCGATGGGTTCCGCCTCGCTGGCGGCGAGCCTGGCGCAAGCCGCTCCCGATACCGAGGACCTTGCCACCGCGCTCAATCGCATGGCGACCGAGGCGAATGTGGAAATCCTCTTTTCCCCCGAGCTCGTCGCCGGGCGTTCGGCTCCGAGCACCTCCATCAATGGTTCGCCCGGCGTGGTGCTGAACCAGATGCTGGCCGGCAGCGGGCTGTCGGTCCGCCAGTCCCGTCCGAACGTCTTTGTCGTTACCGAAGCGGTCAGCGCGTCTTCTCCAGGCGCGGCGCTGGTTCAGACTTCCGCCGTTACGCAGACCAGCGCCGTCAGCCAGGCTCCGGTCCAGCAGGAGGGCGCTCCAGGCTCCGTTGAAGGGCGTCTGGTCGATACCCTGACCGGCACCGGCCTGGCCGGCGCGATCATTCGCCTTGAAGGCACGAATATCAGCGCGGTTACCGACCAGCGCGGCTTCTATCGCATGGCGGCCGTTCCGCCTGGCGAATACACGCTCAGCGCTGACTATGTCGGCGCACCCTCTCAGAGCGCCCGCATCCGCGTGGCGCCGGGGAGTGAGGTTGATCAGGATTTCTCGGTCAATCTCGGCGAGCGTGAAACCATCACCGTCTTCGGAAATCGAAGCGGCTTCCTGCAGGCGCTGAACCAACAGCGAACCGCAGAAAACAACCGCACCGTGATCTCCGCGGACCTGCTCGGGACTTTCCCCGCCGAGTCAGTTGCCGAGGCCCTTCGCCGGGTCCCCGGCGTCTCGTTTGAACGCGACGCAAACACCGGTGAAGGCAATAGAGTCTCTGTGCGCGGCATCACGCCGGAGGCGGTGAACATTCAAATCAACGGCCTGCAGTTGCAGGGCACCGGCATTGAGCGGGCGGTGGATCTGACCGGCTTCCTGGCCGACAATATCAGCCAGATCACCATCCAGAAGAGCCTGCTTCCTGAGAATGAAGGCACGGCCAATGGCGGTCTGATCGAGATCGAAACACGCAGCGCGCTCGATTACGGCGACCGCTATTTCAATTTCGGCATTGAGCGCGAGTTCAGCGGCGACAGCGAGTTCGGCGATGAGTGGCAGCTCAATGCATCTGCGGTCACCCAGCTGAATGATCGCTTCGGCATCGGCGCCAACATCCAGTATCGCACCAGCGACCGTCGCAATATCGATATGCGCTATAATGATGTTGATGCTCCGGTTCTGCCCGTTGGTTTCACAAGCCTGTTCCGAGTTCCGTTCACCTTCACCTATCCGTTCGGCGATGGCTTGGCCGGGCGCCTAGTGACGGGTACGAACTATTTCGTGCGTGACCGCGAAGTGGAAAATCTGACCGGTTCAGTCTTCGCAGCCTGGGACGTATCGGACTCCACGCGTCTGCGTTTTGAGTACCAGCGCATCGTCAACGATGAGACGCGTGAAACCGCACGATCCACCGGCCTTGGATCAACGTTGGCGACAAACATGCCGATCCCGGAGCTGGGCGGTGAAGTGCGCCGACGCACCTATGTGCGCGGCCTTCAGCCCTCGATGGGGCTGGATGAGCGCGAAGAGACCATCACTACTGACGTGTTCAGCGTGCGCGGCGACACCACGTACAATCAGTGGACGCTCGACTACAAGGTTGGTTATTCCAGCACGACCAACGAGGTTGATGAGTTCAGCATCTCTGCGATCTCCGACCGAAACTCCGACGTTTTCAATATCTTCGACCCGGCTTCCATCACGGTAAACCCGGATTCCGGCGGCAATGACCGTGTGGTTGAGGGCGTCGTCACGACGGTCGGCGACGGTATTCCGGTTCTGGCCCTGTCCGATCTGGGCCGCGCCTTCTATCTGGACCCCGACACGTATTTCATCTCAAGCGCTTTGCGGCGTCAGCGCGAGAATGAGAGCGAGCTGTTCACCGCCGAGTTCGACGCCCAGTACGACTTCTCTGAGGCTTTCGCCGGGGTCTTTCAGAGTGTGAAATTCGGCATGAAGTATGACGACTCCACCCGGAATAATTCTGATGACGTGCTGTCTCAGAATGTTCCTACGGCCTTCTTCTACTCACGCCGTTTCCCGAATCAGCAGCTTGTCAGCAGCCTGTCGGGCGACATCTTCACGCCGTACTCCTTCGGCGCTATCGGCGCACCGGGCGTCACGGCGCCGCTCTTCAGTTTCGGGTCCGCTCGCAGTATCTTCGATCAGGTCGAGGCTACCTTCGCGGCTGATCCGAACAGTTATCGTCTCTTTGATAATCGGGTTGATCCTTCGGTGAGCTCCGGGGCGATTTCCCCGGCGCTTACTGATGAAAAGAGCTTCGCCGGCTATGTGCAGGCGGAAATCGAGTTTGGTGATGTGACCGTGACGAGCGGCGCCCGGTTTGAGCGTGTGGAGGCAACCGGCACGGCGATCTCCGCGCCGCTCTATCGGCAGGCCAACAGCGTTTTTGTGGACCGCAGCCTGTTGGCCAGTCTGGGCCTGATTGAGCAGTTCGATAATTCCGGCACGACCGACAAATTTCTGCCGAGCCTGGTGGCGACCTATCGTCCGGGTGAGAACTGGGTCGGTCGTTTCGCCTATAACCGGACCATCTTCAGCCCGTCCCTCATTTCGGTGAACCGTCCCTTCACGGTCGCCATCGACCAGCGTGCAGGACGCGAGACTGCGGAGATCCGCGAAGCCAATCCGGGCCTTGAGCCGGAAACGAATGATAATTTTGAGATCGGCCTTGAACGCTATTTCGGGGATCGTCCCGCCTACATCAAGGGTGCGTTCTTCTACAAGGATATCTCAGGCAACATCACCAACGTAACCCAGATTGCGGCCCCGGCCGATGTGGAGGCTCGCGTGCTGGAATTCCTGGCGCCGCTGCTTCAGGCCGATCCATCGCTGGCGCTGTCGCCGAACACGCAGTATCTGCTGCGCCGTCCGGAGAATGGCGAGGGCGGCCAGATTTACGGAATCGAGCTGGAAGGCGCGACCAATCTGGACTTCTTCCCGGAAACCTGGCCGGCCTTCTTGGAGGACGTTCAGGTTCTGGCGAATATCACCTGGACCGAGGCGGGCTTCCCGACGAACATCACAGCGCGCGACGAGGATGGCGAGATCATCTCTCTGGAAGTCGAACGTCCGCTCGCCAACCAGGCCGAATGGGCCGGCAATTTCTCCGTCAGCTATGAGAGCGGCGGCTTCTCCAGCCGGCTGCTCTATACCTATCAGTCGGAGTTGGTCCGTACGTATGACGAGTTCAATCTGAATACGATCATCCCTGAATTCGAGACGGTGGACTTCATCGCCAGCTACACCTTCGAGCGCGGCCCCGGCCTGTTCACCGCCTTCTTCGAAGTCGACAACCTGCTCAACGGCGCCGAAGATGCAGAGGTCATTCTCGGCACGGGCAGCTTTGGCGGCGACGGCAGCTCCGGCGAGTTCTTCTACCCGACCAACCTGCAGTTCAGCGGAGGTCGCGCGTTCACGGTCGGTCTGCGTTCAACCTTCTAGGTTGAGCGCGCCGATGAAACAGGGGATGATGATGGCGAGCGGGCAAGTGGCATCTATGAGGGCGGTCAGTGACCGGCCTGGTCCTTGTCCGTTCCGCCATCAGGGTTGCAGTGTGGCGGGCGAGCATGGTTGAACCCACCCGTCCGAGTTCCCGCGACGGGGAGCTGCTCGATGCTCTGGCCAGCGAGTTCGCCGGTCCGCTGCACGGGTATTTTCTGCGTAGAACCGGATCAAGGTCAGACGCCGAGGATCTGGTTCAGGAGGTGTTTGCGCGCCTGGCCAGAGTTGATGGGGTGGGCGCGGTGGAAAACCGTCAGGCCTATGTCTTCCAGATCGCAGCCAATCTGCTGCGTGATCGGGCCCGTCGGGCTGGGGCGCGTTCGGCCAGTTCGCACGAGACCTTTGATGACGGCCATCATGGCGATCAGACGCCTTCGCCGGAATCCCAGCTTCTGGCGCGTGAAGCCTTGAAACAGGTCGAAGCGGCGCTGCACCGGCTGCCTGCGAAGACCCGAAGGATTTTCCTTCTGCACCGTCTTGACGGTCTGAAATACAGAGAGATCGCGGAAACGATCGGCTTGGCTGAGAGTACCGTGGAGAAGCACATGATGACTGCCATCGCAGCGATCACGCGCGAAGTTCAGGGGCAAGGGCGATGACCAAGACCGCGCTTTATCCCAAGGGCGATGCGTCCGCCCAGGCCGCTTACTGGTTCGTCCAGCAGCGCAAGCCTGAGTGCACGGCCGCCACCCGACGCGCCTTCGACCTGTGGCTGGAGGAAAGCCAGGCCCATCGTGAAGCCTTTGAGGCTGTTGAGCACGCCTGGGCGATCAGCGCCGGACTGGAGCAGTCGCAAGCCTTCAGTGCGGAGCGTCGCGAAGTTTTGATCCCTGGCGTGGGTGGTCCCTACACCGCGCGCGGCCTCGCCGTCGCGGCAGGCGCTGCGACCGGGCTTGCAGCCTGCCTTGCCCTTGTAGTGTCGGTTTTCCTGACCACCCCTCCGGAACCGGTGATGGATGCGCAGCCCGTTCGAGCTCCGATCGTGGCTTCGCTGCCTGCGGTCGATCCGGTTTCGAGCGATAGCCGCATGCTGACCACGGCTGTGGGCCAGCGTGAGGCCGTTACGCTTGAGGACGGCTCGGTGGTCGAGCTCAACACCTCCACCGAACTGCGGGTCATGTTCACACAGGCGCGCCGCGAAGTGGTGCTGCTGCACGGCCAGGCCCTGTTCAATGTCGCCCATGACGCCAGCCGTCCCTTCATCGTGCTGGCCGGCGACCGACGGATCACTGCACTCGGCACTGAGTTTGAAGTCCGCATCAAGGAAGATGATGTGGCGGTGACCTTGCTCGACGGGCGTGTGGAAGTCGCTGAAATGCTGGCGGCCAGTTCTGAACCGGTCGTGCGGCCCGCGCGGGTGGTGGAGCTGGCGCCCGGCCAGCGCCTGTCGGGTCGCTCAGCCGATGCGGTGCAGATCGACGAGGCCGAGCTTGATCGGGCGCTGGGCTGGCGCGAGGGCCGGCTTGAGTTTGAAAACGAACGTCTCGGCGAGGTGATTGAGGAGATCAATCGCTATTCGACATTGTCGGTCCAGCTCGCCCGACCAGAGCTCGCCTATCTGCGAGTCAGCGGCAATTTCCGCGCCGGTTCGACTGAAAACTTCGTCGCCGCCGTGGTCGATCTCTTCCCGCTGAGCGCCAGAACGCCGGACGAAGATCCCGAGGTCGTGCTCCTGGATTGGCGCGCCTAAGTTACTCAATTCAAATGTGAAATCACCCTATCGACCTGGCTGGCGCGCCTGCCTGGAGAGGCGGGTGCGACGCCGGGACGATTGCCAGCGGCTTCAAGGCGTGATTTTCTTTGCTCTGAGAGTATGAGCGACCGTGACCTGTTTTGATCATCAAGTCCTCGTCTGCCGGTCTGTCCAGCATCACCTGGCTGACTGGTTCAACGAGTAGACGTCTTCCTCGCTGAGGGAGAAAGCCGACGCCGCACGGCGCACGGCCTGACGCTCGCGCACCTTCTCCCTCCCACCACGCATCTTTGAAGCGGGATATCCGCGCTGTGACGCCGAATCCGGTGCGCGCGGGTAATGAGGAGACCGGTCATGAGCATTGACCAATTTGATTTGCGCCGCGTGATTGCGGCGATCTTCGCCGCCGGGGCGCTGAGCGCGCCGGCCCTGACGCAGACGACCGAGCCGGAGCCCGATCCGGACGCCGAGGCGGCTGTCCAGGATCGGATCGTTGTCACCGGCACGCGCATTGAAGGGCTCGACCTGGATGGCGCGGTGCAGGCTTACCAGTTCGACCGCGATGACATTGATGAAAGCGGGGCGAGCTCGCTGATCGATCTGCTGGGCGATCTCACGATCACCGCAGGCGGGTCGGGAACCTTCTCCACCTCCACCGCCGGGCCATTGTCTTCGGACACGCCCGTCGGCGCGGCCGGGGTCAGCCTGCGAGGGCTTGGGACCAGCGCGACGCTCACCCTGATCAATGGCCGCCGCGCCTCGGTCAGCGCCTTCGCAAACGGCCAGGAAAGCTTCATCGACGTGAACGCCATTCCGCTGGCGGCGGTTGAGCGGGTTGAGGTTCTGCCCAATGGCGCGTCGGCTCTGTATGGCGCGGATGCGGTCGCTGGCGTGATCAACTATGTGCTGCGTGACGATTATGAAGGCCAGGAGCTGACCTTCTCCTATGGCGACTCCACACGGGAGACCGATGAGGGCCGGCTGTCGATCAATGGCGTGATCGGTCGTCAGTTCGGCGATCACAACATCGTCGCCGTGGTCGATTACTTCAAACGCAACGCCTTCTATGAGCGCGATCGCGACTTCACCGCCGACAGCGTGCGGCCGAGCCAGCAGGGCTTCTTTCCCAGCTTCAACGATCTGTTCTTCATGACGAATGATCAGACCGAAGAGCCGGGTGATGGCGGTTGCGCCGCCGATGATTTCGACTTTGGCCCGTTCGGCGAGTTCTGCGAAGTGGACGTGAACGACTTCGTGTCCATCTCCGACGAGCTGGAGAGCGTGGGCGGACTGTTCGTGCACACCTGGCGGATCAATGACCGGACACGCTGGTCCAATGAGCTGCTCTATCAGACCTCAGACAGCCGCGGCACCGGTTCGCCGGCCAACTTCTCCCGCGCGCCAATCGATCCGGAAAATCCGAACTGGCCGGCAGGGCTTCAGGCCGACATCGTCGCTGAGGGCGGTGCGTTCGACTTCACCGACTATTTCGGCTTTCCGATCTTCGCCTGGGGCAAGCTGCTCGACCCGCGCGCGGTGGAAGTGGAGTCAGAAAGCTTCCGCTTCACCAGTGCGATCGAGTTCGATCTTGAGAACGGCTGGGCGCTCGAAGCCGGCTTCCTGTATGGCGGTAATGATCGCACCCAGCGCGGCCTGTCCGGCCTCGTGATCGCGGAAGCCTTCTATGACGCCAATCTCGGCAATCTGTGCACGGACGGCACGCGCGTGCGGCGCTGGGACGTGGATCTGACGCGTCCGAGCGCGGATTTCTTCGGCGATACGTGTGAAGACAGCGGGCGCACCACGCTCTGGTACAACCCGTTCGGCGGTCAGCAGAACCAGCCTGACGGCTTGCGCGAGCTTCTGGAAACCGAAGCGGTTCGCGCCGGCGAGTCGCGGATGACCGGGCTTGATTTCAGCGCCAATGGCGATGTTTTCAACTTCAATGGCCGCACCATCAAGGGCGCGTTCGGAGCGGAGTATCGCCGCGAGGAAGTCACCGATACGCCTTCAGGCCTCGCGGTGGCCACCCTCGATAACCCGGAACCCATTCTCGGCTTCTCCTCCACCAGCGTGGACGCGGAACGCGATCAGTGGGCGGTCTTTGGAGAGCTCTACATCCCGCTGACCGACAATCTCGATATGCAGCTGGCCGGGCGGTATGACGAGTATGACGGCTTTGGCGGCGATTTTAATCCGAAGGTCGCGGTGCGCTATACGGCGATGGAGAATCTGATTTTCCGCGCCAACTGGTCGAGCTCCTTCCGGGCCCCGTCTCTGGGTCAGTCCGGCGCGGGCGTGCTGTTGTCCTCCTTCACAGTGGACTGCTCGATCACGCCTGAGGCCTGTGACGGCGATCCGACCGAGAGCGGCGCCGCGCTATTGTCGGAAGATGTCGGCAATCCCGATCTCGGCGCCGAGAATGCGGAAAGCTGGGGCGGCGGCGTTCTGTTCCGCCCGACCCGCGATATCGACATCAATCTGGACTACTGGAATATCCGCCACGAGGATCTGGTCGGAATCGCTGAGGATGACTTCATCCGCCGCGCCTTCGCCGGCGAGTTCCCCATCGTGGGCCCGGGACTTCTGCCCACGGGTCAGCCGGGTCTTGAGGTCAATAACGGCTTCGTCTCCGACGCTCATTTCCAGATCACCAATCTGGGCTATCAGCAGACGAGCGGGCTGGACTTCAGCTACACCCAGTATTTCGACGCGTTCAGCTGGGGTGACATCACCCTGCTTCTGGATGCGACCTATCTTCTGGACTTTGAGCGTCAGGCCTCGGTGGATGCTCCGGTGGAGCAGCTGGCGGGCGATTTCCGCTATCCGGAGCTTCTGGTGAACGCGCGCGTGCGCTGGTCGAAAGGCGCGTGGGGCGGCTCCATCGCCGGGCGTTACACATCCAGCTACAGCGATGATCCAAGCCCGCGAACGCTCACCGCAGTGGGCCTGCCGGCGGATGCTGAGGTGGATGTCGACAGCTGGTTCGTCACCGATCTGAACCTGAGCTATGATTTTGCCGAGAACACCTTCGTGCAGCTCAATGTGCGCAATGTCTTCGATGAAGATCCCCCGCGCGTGCTGGGTTCCGGCTCGAATGTGGACCTGATCAATCACAATGCGCTCGGTCGTTATGTGACCGTGCGCCTGCGCTACGGGTTCTAGCCAGGATGGCTGCAGGGCGGAGCGCAGCCCCGCCTCGCCCTGCCCGCCATCCCAGTTTTCGGAGATTTCATGAGCGACCCCGACCCTCAGCCGGCGCCGAAGCGCTCGCGCGTGCCAGACAGCTATCTGATCCTGTTCGTGATCGCACTCCTCGCCTTTGCGGCGACCTATGTGCTCACCCCGGGCAGCTTCACTCTGGTGGAGACCGAACAGGGCGCGCGGATCGACCCGGCGAGCTACACGGCTGCTGAGGCTCCCAATCCAGCACCGGTCTTCGGGGACGCAGACCAGCCCGGTTTTCTGAATTTCCTGTTCGAGGGTCTGGTCAGCGGGGATCGCTATTCCGCCACGGTCGGGCTTATGGCCTTCATCCTGATTGTCGGCGGGGCCTTCGGGATCATTAGCCGGACCGGTGCGATGGAGCGCTTGCTCCAGGCATCGGTGTCAAAACGCGACAAGCCCGGCGACGGGCTCATCGTCATCCTTTTCATCGCCTTTTCGCTCGGCGGCGCGGTCTTCGGTATGAGTGAGGAGACGATTGTGCTCACCCTGATCGTCGTGCCTGCGCTTATCCGAGCGGGGTACGATTCCCTGACCGGGCTGGTGTGTTGCTATGTGGCCACCCAGATCGGCTTCGCGACCAGCTGGATGAACCCGTTTTCGGTCGTCATCGCCCAGTCCATCGCCGGTGTTCCGGCGTTGTCCGGGCTGGAGTTGCGCGCAGCCATGTGGACCGTTTTCACCGCGCTGGGCGCAGGCGGCGCCTGGTGGTATGCGCGCAGGGTCCGGCTGCAGCCGGATCGCTCGCTGGCCTATTCTTCCGATGCGCGCTGGCGCGACGAGATCGCGGCGGCTGATGAAAAACCCCAGCCGGTCTCGCTTGGCGATGTGCTGGTGATGTCCATCCTTGCGCTCGGCGTGGTCTGGATCGCCTGGGGGGTGACCACACAGGGCTATTATCTGGCCGAGATTGCGGCGCAGTTCTTCGCCATCGGGCTCCTGGCCGGGATCGTGGGGCGGGTCTTCCGCCTCAACGATGTTGACGGCAATGAGTTGGTGGACGGCTTCCGGCAGGGGGCTATGGACTTGCTCCCGGCCGCCCTGATCGTGGCGGCCGCCAAGGGGGTTCTGGTGTTGCTGGGCGGGGATGATCCAACCGAGGCCAGCCTGCTCAACGCGGCGCTGAATGGCGCCGCGCAGTTTACCGCCGCTTTGCCCGACTGGGCCGCAGCGCTCGGCATGTATCTCAGCCAGAGCGGCATCAATCTTCTGGTCGTTTCCGGGTCCGGGCAGGCGGCTCTGACCATGCCGCTCATGGCGCCCCTGGCGGACCTCAGCGGGGTGTCCCGCCAGACCGCCGTGCTCGCCTTCCAGCTTGGCGACGGGCTGACCAATATCATCGTGCCGGCCAGCGCCGCCCTGATGGGGTGTCTGGCTGCAGCACGTCTGGACTGGTCGCTCTGGGCCCGCTTCATCTGGAAGCCGCTGCTGGGCTTTATGGCGCTGGCGAGTGGCTTCGTCCTTCTGGCTCAGGCGATCGGATATGCATAACGTCCGCCCTTTGCTCACCAGCCTCATCATCGCGATCGGCTCGATGTTCCTGAGCGTCGCGGCCGCTGCGCAGGAGGCGGCCGGCCGGCTCGTCATTGTCGGCGGCGCTCTGGAGCCGGAAACCGAAGAGGTCTACGCCGCCTTCCTTGGCGAGGCGCAAGCGCGCAGCGGGCTCTCCATCGCGGTGATTTCGGCCGCTTCCGGCTCTCCCGTCGGGTCAGCCCAGCGCTTTACCCAGACGCTGGCCCGTTACGGCGTGTCAGCCGAACAGGTCGTCCATGTGCGCGTCGCGGTCGTGGATGATCGTGACACGATGCGCGTTGATGAGAGCGGCTGGCGGGATGCGGGCGAAAACCCGGCCGAGATCGCGAAGATCGAGAACGCAGACGCGATCTGGTTCACCGGCGGTGATCAGGACCGGCTCGCGGCGGTGCTGATCAAGGACGACGGCTCGCCCACCCCCATGCTCACCGCCCTGCGCGAGCGGTTGGCTGCAGGCGGAACGATAGGCGGAACCAGCGCCGGCGCGGCCATGATGGGGCCGGTCATGATCACGCGCGGCGAGCCGATAACCGCCCTTCTGGAAGTCCCTGTACGGCTGGCTGATGGCGAGCGCTCGCCGGAGACCGATCGTCTGGTGATGGCGCGCGGGATGGGCTTTCTGCCCTATGGGCTGACCGATCAGCATTTTGACGAGCGGGGCCGGCTGGCGCGTCTGGCGCGCGGCGTGGCGGCCCTTCCGGGTGCGCTGCGTCTCGGATTCGGCGTTGATGAGAACACCGCGCTGATCGTTGATCTCGCCGATCACACGCTCTCGGTCGCCGGCGCCGGCTCGGTCACGGTGCTCGATGGCCGCGCGGCCGAGTTTGCGAGCCTTGACGGTGCGTTCCAGGCCGAGGGCCTGCGCCTTCATGTGCTCACGCGCGGCGATCGGCTCACCCTGTCGAGCGGCGACATGCGCCCAGCCTCCTACAAGAGCGCCACAGTCGGTGATGAGTATTTCAACCAGGCGGTCGCGTCCGGGGGCGGGATGGCGGTTCCCTCCGGCTCGCTTGCCGGCTTTGTTGGCGAAGCACTGCTCGATAACGCGGCCCAGACCGGCGTGGAGCGTCTGTCATTCTCCGGTGATCGCGGCGTGGTCTACCGCTTCACCCAGACGGCGGACTCCGGCGGGTATTGGGGCCGGGATGAGGCCGGGACCGGCCGCTATCTCATTCATGATGTCGATTTTTCCATAACGCCGGTGCGCCTTGAGGTGATGCCGCTAGATGAAAGCGCGCCCTGATCCATGTCGAGTTCAAAAGCTTCGCCTTTCGCCCTGGCCCTGCATGGCGGAGCCGGGGTGATGCCCGGCCGCGATTATGAACGCGCGCGCGTCCAGCTTCACGGCCTGGCTGAAGCCGGCCGGGCGGCGTTGGAATCCGGCGCGAGCGCGCTCGACGTCGTGGAGACCGCCGTGCGCGCGCTGGAGGCTGAAGGTCTGAACGTCGCCGGGCGCGGTTCGGCGCCGAATGCGGCCGGCTATGTGGAGCTTGACGCCTCGATCATGGACGGCGCCAGCGGCAAGGCCGGGGCGGTCTGCGCGCTGCGCGACATCGTCAATCCGATCAGCGCCGCGCGCCAGGTCATGGAGCAGACCGATCATGTGTTGCTGGCGGGCGAAGGCGCGCGCGCCTTCGCGCTGGAGGCGGGGCTTGCCGTGGTGGATGAGCCCGATGGCTATTACCGCATCCCGGATGGAATCAGGCCGGCCGATTTCGACCAGCCTCGTGCGCGCGCGCACGGGACTGTCGGCGCAGTGGCGCTGGACCGGGACGGGCGGCTGGCGGCGGCGACCTCGACCGGCGGCACGTTCGGCAAGCGCGCCGGGCGCGTCGGCGACACGCCGTTGATTGGTCCGGGCAGCTGGGCCGATACGGATGTGGCGATCTCGTCAACCGGCGTCGGCGAAGCTTTCATCCTCGCGGGCGGCTCGGGCGATGTCGCCGCGCGCATGCGCTATGGCGGGCAGGCCCTGCAGCCGGCTTCTGAAGCCATGCTGGATCAGGTGCGCGTCCATGGCGGTGATGGCGGGCTCATCGCGGTGACGCGAACCGGCGAGCTGGTCTTCAGCTGGAATTCGCATGGCATGAAGCGCGCCGGAGCCGGTTCTCATTACGAGACTTTCTCCGCTGTTCGCTGACAGCCTTTTAGAACACCGCCGGAGCGATGGTCAGCGCGACAATGCTGAGCACGCCGACCGCGATGATGTTCAGCACGAGCCCGACGCGCGCCATGGTCGGGATAGCGATGCGCCCGGAACTGAACACGACCGCATTAGGCGGGGTCGCAACCGGCAGCATGAAAGCGCAGCTCGCCGCCAGCGTGACCGGGATCACATAGACCAGCGGATCCTGACCGGTTTCAACGCCGATCGCGGCGATGACCGGCAGGAAGGTCGCCGTGGTCGCCAGATTGCTCGTCAGCTCTGTCAGGAAGATGACGAGCGCCGTCGCCGCGACGATCAGAAGGATGATGTTCACCGTCCCCAGACCGGCGAGCTGCTGGCCCATCCACAGGGCGAGGCCGGAAAGGGTGATGGCCGAAGCCAGCGCCAGCCCGCCGCCGAACAGGATCAACACCCCCCAGGGCAGTTTGGACATGCTGTCCCAGCCCATCAGCATCTCGCCCTTCTTGCCGGACGGCACCAGGAAGGCGGCCATGGCCGCGATCATCGCTACACCGCTATCGCTGATCTCGCCGATGAAAGGCAGATCGTTCAGCCAGCCGCGCGAGAGCCAGCCGGCGACCAGGAAGACGAAGAGCAGGGCGGTGCGCACTTCCGCCTTGCTCATCTTGCCAAGCCCGGCCCGCATCGAGGCGATGTGCCGGATGGCTTCGTCCGAGGCGCGAAAATTGATCGGATACATGATGCGCGTCAGGGTGAACCAGGCGATGGGCAGCATGATGAGCGAGACCGGCACGCCGACCATCATCCAGCGCGCAAAGTCGATCTGCGTGTCGTAATTATCGGCCATGAAGCCGACCATGAAGGCGTTCGGCGGCGTGCCGACCAGCGTCGCCAGACCGCCGAGAGTCGCGCCATAGGCCAGGCCCAGCAGAAGCGAGATGCCGAAATTATCCTGCTCGCGCAGAGACAATTTCGGCATGGTCTCGCCGATCACCGTCACCACCGAGACCGCTATGGGCAGGAGCATCAGCGTGGTGGAGGTGTTGGAGATCCACATGCTGACGAAGGCCGCTGCGATCATGAAGCCGGCCACAAGGGAACGCGCATCCGCGCCGGCGAGCGAGAACACCAGGAGCGCGATGCGCCGGTGCAGTCCGCAGCGTTCAATCGCCAGAGCGATGACGAAACCACCGAAGAAGAGATAGATGATCGGGTGGGCGTAGGGCGCGGCGATCTCGCGCATCGGCGCCACATCCAGAACCGGCAGGGCGATGAGGGGCAGGAAGGCGGTCATGGCGACCGGTATGGCTTCGGTCGCCCACCAGATCGCCATCAACACGCCGATCGCGGCCACGATGGTCGCCTCTCGCGGCAGGCCTTCAGGAGAGAAGAAGGCGGCGACGAGGATCGCCGCCACCGGGCCGAGAATGAGGCCAACGCGCTGATACAGCGCCGGGCCGGATGCGTCTTCCATGCTCATGAGGGCGAACCCGCCTTGCTGAATTAGTTGCCGCGCAGCGCCCGGCGGCAGCTGGAGCGCCGGCGGATGTCTTCGTCCATCAGCGAGGTGGCCGCGGCGGGAACCATGCCTGAATTGCTGTGGCCGACGCCGCTGACCGAGATCACGCGCCAGCCGGTGAAGCGCGCCATGTGGGCGCCGCGCGCAAAGCGGTGCGGGCCCTGGGCGCTGGCTTCAGGAGTCTGGCGCAGATTCGCGCCGTCGGTTTCGGTGTCCCGGTCGCCAAGATGCAGCTCGATCGGCAGCTGGGCGATCGTCTCATCACTATGCGGCGTTTCCGGCGCATCCTTCAGCCCGTACGGCCACTCAATCGTGCGGTCAGGCACGGTGTACCAGCCGGCATTGGCTGCAATGGCTCGGTCCAGATTCTCAGCCGGACGAAACATCACATAGCGGTGCACGAACTGGGATCCGGCGGAGTGGCCGAACATGCCGTAGCCTTCGGTCTGCGGCGCATATCGGTCGCGCACGGCCTCAAAGATCGGCTCCACCATATCGAAAGCGATGGGGCCTTCGCCCTCAGAGCCGAGCCCGCCGAGATTATATCCGGCGGACCCGGGAAAGCGCGTGCGTGAAAACTCCGGCGCGGCGATCACCACCCGGCAGCCGCGGGCGATATCCATCCAGTTGTCGCGATAATCATCCGCGTTCCGGCGGGTCCCGTGCATCACCAGGATAACCGGGGCGTCGTCCCCAGCGAGGCGTGGCACATACATGTGAACCGGCAGCGGCTCTTCAGCGCCGACATCGACATTGAAGACATGGCGCTCGCGCGGCTCGGCGTCGTCCGCGCTGGCTGCGCCGGTCAACAGCGCGAGCGAGAAAATCGTGTGAAGCATCATATCAGCCCAAATCGGGCTCGCTCGCGCAGGCCGAAGCCTGCGGTCAGGATGAAGGCGGGTCGGGTGCGAAGCATCACGGCGTCGGGGCGTCGCTTCGCAGCGACGCCCCAGCCCCTTTAAGACCTAGAAGCGCTTGCGCACGTCGACATACACCTCACGGCCGCGGATGCTGTGATAGGCCGCATCATAACCGTTCGTTTCATCCGCGAACGGCGGGTCTTCATCGAAGATGTTATTCGCGCCGACACGAATGCGAACGCCGCCTTCAGCCTCGTACTGAACATAGGCGTTGGTCTTGGTCCAGGCATCCACGAAGAACGGATCTCCGTTCGGATCAAGACCGGCGCCGGTGTCGATGAACTCGCTAGTGTAGTCCACGCGCACGCCTGCGCCGAGTCCGTTGTCATGACGCCAGGTGAAGTTACCCGCGATGCGCCATTCCGGCTGCCCGTTCTCCAGGATGATGCTGCCTTCCTGGGCAACATCAATCTCATCGGAGATCAGCCCGCTCTCCACCGCGTCGCGGATCTGCTCAGCGCCCGGTGACAGAGCGATGAAGTAGGTGTCCAGATAGGACGCATTCAGCTTCAAATCGAAGTCGCCGAAGCGCGTGTCGTCGATCTGGTAATAGATCGCGTAATCGATGCCCTGAACGTCGATATTCTCATTGTTATCGTACGTGTCGCGGATGAACAGGATTTCACCGGCCGGGTCGAGCCCGGCTGCGGTGAAGAAGGCGATGTCGTCGTCGTTGGGATCAGCCCGCACGACGTTGGGATTGAAAGAGCCCTGCAGGCGCAGGAGATAGTCCAGGCTGATCTGGTTGCGTGCGCCAAACACGCCGACCACGCCCTGACGCTCGATCTCCCAACGGTCCACCGTGATGGTCAGCGGGTTGAGGACGCTGAGCATCCCTTCAAGTCCGCGTGGCTCGAAGATGACGCCATAGGTGATGTTGATGTCGTCCTCAGGGCCGATATCATCCGCAACCGCGCGGCGCTCGGTCCGGCCTTCAGTGAAGCCGGTGCAGGCCCCGAATGAGGAGAAAGTGCCGTTGCGAACACCGGCTTCGCAGAAATAGCTGTCCTCGCGTCCGTTCGACCGATCGACGCTGGCGTTGAGGACGACGAGGTTCGGCGCCCGGAAGCCTTCAGAATAAGAGCCGCGGAACTTCAGACCCTCGATCGGCGTCCAGGCGGCTGCTATCCGCGGTTTGATGCCGCTGCTGCCGAAGTCAGAATACTCCTCAATGCGCGCGGCAAGCTGCACATCGAACGTATCCACGAGGGGGATGTTCATGTCCGGGCTGACCAGCGGCACCGATGCTTCAACAAACGCGGCGAGCACCTCGCGCGAACCACTTGAATCCGGCGTCGGGCTGGTGCCGTACACATCGGACTGGCTGACCTCGCCGGTCACAACATCGGTGTAGGTGATCGTGCCGTCCAGCCGGTCGTCGCGATCCTCGTCATACGCCTCATAGCGGGCCTCGAGACCGGCGGCGACGCCGATGAAGCCGCCCGGCAGGCTGAACACCCCGCCATTGCTGACCTTGAAGTCAGCCAGCGCCAGTTCAGAGGTGCTCTTACGCACCACGTCGATCAGGAAGGGCGCGATCAGGCCCGGCGAGTTCGGCGTGCCGTCCCCGATGGACGGATCGGCCTGGTTGCCGCCGTTGAACAGGTTGTAGACATCCGGGGATTCGCGCAGCAATTCCTGTTGGAACAAGGTGCGCGAGATGGAGTTGTTGGCCGTGTCTTCAGCGTCGGCGCGATTATACAGGATAGCGCTGTCCCAATCCCAGCCGCTCTGACCAAACTCGCCCCGGGCGCCGCCCAGCACGCGCCATTGGGAATTGATGACTTCGATGTCGCGGAAGCCGACATCGACAAAGCGGTAACGCCCGGCATCGGTGAAGACCGGAATGCCCTCGTCCGGCACATTGCTGAGACCCGGAAGACGGTTGGGGTTCGGCGTGCCGTCGGAGAAGGTCACCGGCCCGAACGGGTTGTAGTAATAGCTCGCCGGCACGGAAATATTGGTGCCGCCGATACCGTTGCGAGGCTCGTTGGTGGACTGGGTCTCGGCATAGTAGACGCCCAGCTCGCCATACAGCCTGACGCCATTGTCCAGATCGTGATTGAGGAAGCTGAACGCATTGAAGCGGTTGCGGTCGGAGATGATCGTGCGCTCGGTTGCGCCGTCAAAGCGCAGCGCCCGGTCCTGCGTGCTGTCATCAATACAGATGCCCGGAACCGATAGCGCGTCGGCGGTATCGGCCCGGCAACCGGAGAAGCTCGTCGGCTGAATGTGGAAACGCCCCGACGAGTTGGTGAGCGTCGTACCGTTCTGGCGGACGCGGGTTGAGGAGGTGGTCCTGAGCGTCCACTGACCCCAGGGCGTCTGCGTGGCGCGGTTATCGAAGGAGGTATCGCCTTCAAAGCTCGTGCCCTCAACGAAGGAGCGTCGATCTTCACTTGCAGCGACCGGCACTTCAGAGGCGAACAGCGCGTCTCGCGTCGAAAAACGCGCGACAAGCGATACATTCGTGCGGCCATCATTGAAGTCGCGCCCGGCCCTCAGTGTGAAGGTCTGTTCGTTGAGGCCATGATTGGTCGCATCCTGATGACGCGCGCGCAGTTCCAGCCCTTCATAGTTATCACGAAGTATGGTGTTGAATACGCCGGCGACCGCGTCTGAGCCGTAGATCGCCGAGGCGCCGTCATTGAAGACTTCGACCCGGGAGATGCCCGCAACAGGCAGCGAGTTGACGTTTGTCGTCGTTACCGGCGTGGACAGCTCAGCCTGGGTGGACGGGTGGTTTACCACTCGCCGACCGTTCAGCAGCACGAGCGTGCCGCTCGACCCGATCGAGCGCAGATTGATTGAGGCGATGTCCCCGCGCGCATTATTGACGGTGGTGTTGTTGTCATTGCGAAAATCGACCGCGCCCTGAGCCGGAAGCGCGCGGATCAGGTCTTCACCGTCAAGCCCCCCGATTGCGGCGATGTCGCTCTCGTCGATGATGGTGACGGGCAGAGCCTCGTTGATCCGAGCGCCCTGAATGTTGGAGCCGGTTACGACGATGACGTCCTGCGCCGGCTCTTGTTCCGGCGCTGCGTCCTGGGCCGCTGCGGTGCTGGTGAGAACGAGCGCGCCGATCGCGACGCCGGCCTTCAGACTGGTCTTCGAAAACATGGAATCTCCCCTGGGATTTTTGTTATTTCGTTGACCATGCCGGGCCAGCGTCAACAGTGTCAACGAAAAACATACACGCGGTTCAAATTCCCGACGCGTACGGTTGCAAATGGGCAGCTTTCCTGCTCCCTTGCTTGTTATTAACGTTGATAGCGAGCAGGAGCGTCGCTTTCTTTCATGCCGGTTCTGCGTCCTGAATTTCCAGACCACGGTTCGCCATTTTCCCGCGAGCAGGAGCGCCGCCGGAAGGAAGCTGCGATCCTCACCGCGGCCGCGCGCCGCTTTGATGAGCACGGCTTTGCGCATACGCGCCTGGAGGATGTCGCCGCCGATCTCGGGCTGACCAAGACCAGCATCAGCTATTATTTCACCGGCAAGGAAGAGCTTGCCGAGGCGGTCTATCGCGCTTCAGCGGAGATTCTCCATGATGCGGTGGACGCGGCGGCGTCAGCGTCCGGCGACGCCGCCACGCGCCTGGAGCGCCTGTTCGCCATCTACGCCGAAGAGCTGCGTGAGGCCTCCGAGGGGCGCCGCCCCTATCTGGCGGCCTTGCGGGATCTCGATGCGCTCAGCGAAGAGGCGCGCACCTCTGTCACGGCGCGCGTATCCGATTGCGTGTCCGGCATCAATGCGATGGTGATGGACTGGATCGACCAGTCTGGGGCCGCTCTGGGACGGCCTGAACCGGTCACTTTTCTCATTCTGGCTCTGCTGGACTGGTTGGGCGAACGCCAGAGCGCACCGGTCGCGCAGGATCGCGAAGCGGACTGCGACACCCTGCTCGATCTGGTCTGTCACGGCCTCTTGGCTGGACCGACCGAAAGGCTCGCGCCGTCCTTTGTATCGGTGGACGCCGATGATGCGCCTGGCATCTTTGATCGCGACGCCCGCAACCGGATGAAGCGCGAAGCCTTCATGAAGGCCGGCGCGCGTCTGTTCAATCAGAAGGGCTATGGCGGAGTGTCGCTTGCGGAGGTCGCCGCTTCGCTCGGGGTCTCGCGCGGCGCGTTCTACTATCATATCCCCGACAAGGAGCAGTTTCTCGATCAATGCCTGGATCGTTCCCTGCAGGTCGTTGAAACCACGCTGGATCACGCTGAGGCGGATGAAACTGCGCCGCTGACCTTTGTGCGGCGCGGCCTGATCGAGCTGATTTATCGTCAGGCGGCGGGCCTCGACCCGCTCTTGCGGCCCAGCCTCGCGGCCATTCTCGGGCCAGCGCGCCAGCGTCGGCATAAGGCGCGCATGCGCAATATCTCCCGCCGCATCGGCGATGCGCTGACCGAAGCGTCCGCATGCGGCGAAGGGCGGATGGTCGATACCGTGGTCGTCGAGGACATCATGGCCAGTGTCATGTTCCTCAATGGCGGATACACGCTGACCGCCGCGAACAGCTTTTCCAGCTGGAATCTGTCGGAAGACCCGCGCACGGCTGCAGCTGATTATGTCTACCTGCTCTTTCATGGTCTGAGGGGCGCGGCGCGATGATGCGGCTTGTTCTGGCGCTGGCCTTGATGATCGCGGCGCCGGCAAGCCAGGCGCAGGCGCCTGAAGCGGCGCCGGTCTTGACCGAGCGCGAAATCGCCGAACTGTTCACCCCCGACGCGCTGAACCTTCGCGTTCTCAGGATCGAGGCCGCCCTGGCGCGCGCGCAGGCCGGTGAGGGCGTCATACCGCAATCAGCCGCTGACGCCATTACCGAGGCGGCGGTGATGGAGAATCTGCCCGCTGAGGCTCTGGCTGAAGAAAACGCCATCGTCCGCCACCGCATGGTCGCGCTGTTGAACGTGTTGCGTCGTTCGCTTGACGAGGAGAGCGCCTCTTACCTGCACTATGGCGCAACGACGGTGGACGTTTATGACACCGCGCGCATGCTGCAGCTGCGCGCCGCGGTGCTCTATCTCATTGAGGATCTGCGCGCGCTGGAGCTTCAGCTGATCGAGCTGGCGCAGGCTCACCGAGCGACGCCGATGATCGGACGCACGCTGGGCCAGCACGCCTTGCCGATCACCTTCGGCAAGAAGATGAGCGTCTGGATTGGCGAGAACCGCCGGCATATCGACCGCCTCAGCGATCTTCTGGACCGGGTGGAACGCTCTTCCATCATGAAGGGCGCTGTCGGCAGCTATCTCGGGCTTGGGCCGGAAGCGATGGCGGTTGAGCGCGGTTTTGCAGCCGAGCTGGGTCTGGCCGCGCCCTACGAAGACGATTGGCACGCCAGCCGTGACGTCATGGCCGAATTTGCGCAGCTCTGCGGATTGATCGCACGCTCCTGGGCGCGCTTCGGTCAGGAGATATTCCTGCTTCAGTCCACCGATATCGGCGAGCTGGTGGAAGTGCGGCCCGCAACGACGGTCGGCTCAAGCGCTATGCCCCACAAGTCCAACCCGTCCTTGTCTGAAGCCTTGATCCAGCACGGCCGCATCATTCCGCGCCAGGCGGAGATCGTGGCCGACGACATGATCAACTTTTTTGAACGCGACAACACCTCGCGCCCCAACCGGGCCCTGGAGGCGGTTGCGGTTGAAATGGAAGGCCAGCTCATCAATGCGAGCCGGCTGATAAACCGGCTTGAAGTCTTCCCCGGCGCCATGCGCGCCAATCTCGATACCAGCCAGGGCTGGATCCTGTCGCAGCGTGTCGTTTTCGCCCTGTCTGAACACATGGCCCGTGAGGAAGCCGAGCAGCGCCTGCGCGCGCTCGCCGATGCCGCGCGGCTCAGCGGGGCGAGCCTGGCTGAAGCGCTGGCCTCTGACGAGGAGATCGCCGCGCTGCTCAGCGAAGATGAGCGCGCTGAGCTTCTGGACCCGGCCACCTATCTGGGCCTCGCCGCAGAACAGACCGACGCCGTCATCGCCGCCGCTCAGGCGGCGCGGACCAACGACCCGCAGCCATGACCGCGCGCGCCTGGAACCCGATCGCGCTTTGCCTTCTCGGCCTGTTCATTCTGTCGGCCTGCGCAACCGTATCGGACCGACCTCGCCAGAACTGCTCTGAGGGCGGGCTTCGTCTGTCGACAGCGTTCGAGGGCGCCCCCGCCAGCACGTGTCAGCGTCTGGACCGGGCCTACTTCGCGCTTGCAATCGCGCCGGAAGCCAGTCCCATCAATCCTAGCCCCTGGTACGCTTTCGCCCTGTCGGCGGAGGTCCCGCAAGCGGTCGCCGTGCGGCTGGATTACGCCGAGGCGGGTCATCGCTACCATCCCTGGGTCCGTTTCGAAGGCTCTTCATGGACGCGTCTGGACGACGACCGGGTGCATCTGGCCGATGACCGGATGAGCGCGGAACTTCAGATCGCGCTTCAAGCCGGTCGAACTGAGATCGCCGCCCAGCCGCTCTATCTGGCGCCCGATTATGCGGCGTTGGAGGCGCGTTGGCCGGGCGATTGGCGCAGCTTCGGGACCAGCGTCGAGGGCCGGCCGCTCCGCGCCCTTGTCGCGCCGCCGCTGGATGAGGCCGCCGGCTGGACGCTCATTCTTGGACGCCAGCACCCCCCGGAAATCCCCGCCGCCTGGTCGCTTGAGGCCTTTGTCGACGTCTTGCTCGCGGCGCGCGCCTCGGGCGAAGCGCGAGGCGGTCTCATCGTTGCGCCCCTGCTTAACCCGGACGGGGTGCGGGCCGGTCACTGGCGACTGAATGCGAACCAGGTCGATCTCAATCGCGACTGGGCGGCTCGGTCCCAGCCGGAGGTGCGCGCCGTGTTCGATCTTCTGGCCGGGCTGGGCGTGGAGCCGAGCGCGCTTAATCTGGTCGCGGACTTTCACTCCACGATCGACGACCGGCTCTACCTGCCGCAGGCTGAAGAGCTGTCAACTTCAGCCGAGATGCGCCTGCAGGGCTGGCTGGATGCGATGGCGCAGGACGGCCTGCTGGAAGTCATCGATCCGCGCCGCACCAATCCGGCTCGGCGCATCAGCGCCAAGTCGGCCTTCACCGACGAGGGCGCGGCGCTGGCGCTGACCTGGGAAACCGGCGACCGGACGGGCCCGGACGAGGCCCGCGACCTCGCCCGCCGGGCGGCTGAAGCCTGGCTGAGCGTGAGTGCGCAGTAACTCGGCTCGGCCAGCACTCCCTGTCCTAGGTCACCTCCACCGTGCGTCCGTCGAACAGCGCGCCGGCCTTCTGGTGGTTGGTGAAGGCGGCCTCGGTGAGCGTGTGAACCCGGTTGCGCGGCGCTTTGGTCAGGCAGGTCGCGATCCGCGCCTGTGACGCCTCAATGAGCGCATCAGGCACGGCGCCGGCGCGTCTCGCCTCGCCGATTGCGTCTGCGAAGATCAGAGCGCGGCGATTATCATTGAGGTGGGAGCAGACCATCAGCATGTCTGTGCCCGAGTTCAGACAGGCGCGCGCCGCGTCCGGGTCATCCAGATAGCGGTCCATGGCGTGCATGTTCAGATCATCGGTCATAACCAGCCCGTCAAAGCCGAGCGCTTCGCGCAGAAGGCCGTTAATGATCGGTCGTGACAGCGTTGCCGGAACGGACGCATCGATCTGCGGAAACAGGATGTGCGAGGTCATGATGCAGCCCAGACCCGCCTCGATTGCGGTGCGGAAGGGAATGAGCTCGCGCGCCGCCAGACCGGCCGCATCGATATCCAGCACCGGCAGCTCATAGTGAGAATCCGCGCGCGTATCGCCGTGACCGGGAAAGTGCTTGCCGCACGCCAGCACGCCTTCACCCTCCTGAGCACGCATGAAGGCGATCGCATGCTCGGCCACCGTCTGCGGATCGCTGGAGAAGGCCCGTTCGCCAATCACCGGGTTGTCCGGGTTGGAGGCGATATCGAGAAGCGGCGCGAAGTTCAGATTGACCCCGATGGAGGCGAGCTCCCGGCCCATGGCGCGCCCGACCTCGCCAGCGGTCTCAGCCCAGCGCGCCGGGTAGGAAAACCGCGTCATGGGCGGCGGCGTGCGGCAGACCCGGCCGCCTTCATGATCGATCCCGACCAGAATTCCATCATCGCCGGTCGCATCGAACACATCGCTCAAGAGCGCCTTCAGCCGCTCCGTCCAGCCCTCGTAATCGGCGTCATGGTCGAAATTGGCTTTGTACAGGATCACGCCGGCCGGCTTCAGCCGGCGCAACAAATCCCGATCCTCATCACCCAGGACCGGACCGGGACGAAGCCCGACAATGAAATGGCGTCCGATCCACGGTTCGATCATCCCTGCACTGGCCATCGTCTGCCTTACATTCTGTCAGCCTCGAACACGTCGCGAGGCCGAACCGGTCCGCGCAATGCGTGCAGCGTTACACGCTCGCGCGACCGCCACAAAGGGCGGCGCTGCGGTGGGAGCTTGATCGTCTGCGTTTGTGTGAAAAGTGGCGGGCCATGCGAGACAAAACGCGAACTACTCCTTGGCCATCGCGCTGCGATAAGGCAGCCTTTTTTGTACAAACAACAGGACACTGTTTGCCGCAGAACCCTGGAATGCGGCTGGCCTCATATCGTACCGTGCGGCAGCGCCAGCTTGGTCATGGTTTGCATTCTGTAGTCTTCGGATCACTTGTTTGTCAGTCGCTCGGGGACGCCGCCTTTTTGGCTCCACAGGGTCCTGGTGAAGCAACCAATTGCACGCCATCACATGGACCGGGCAGAGCTTGGCGGGTATCCGAATAGCTTGCGGAAATCGCGGCTGAACTGCGCAGCGCTGCCATAGCCGACCGCATGGGCGGCCTGCGCGACCGAGTTGTGTTCGCCCGCTAGCAATTGCCGCGCCCGCATCAGCCTTTGGCGCTTAAAGTACTGCAACGGCGGGTAGCCCGTGACACTCCGGAAATGCCGGTGCAGGGAGGCCGGGCTCATGCCCGCATCGCGCGCCATCTCATCGACGCTCCCGATCGGTCCGCCCCGCGCCTCGATCCGGCGCAGCAGATCGGCGATGCGGGCCTCCGGGCGGCTCAACTGGGTTAGCGACAGCAGCACCCGGCCATGACTGTCCTGCAGCGCATGAAAGAAAATCTCCCGCAACGTGCCCGGCCCAAGCGCGGCGGCCTCATGCGGCTGGCAGAGCTGGCGCACGAGGCGGGTGATAGCGCCTTCCATCTTGGGCCCGACAGGCAGAGGTTCGACGCCTAGGCTGGACGCCTTGGGCAGCCGCGCCACGCTGGTCTGCTCGAGCAGGTCTTTAAGGTCCAGCAATTCTTCGGGGCGGAACCGCAAGAACAGGCCGAACAGGGGCGCATCGGCCGAGGCGTGTGTTTCGCATTCGAAAACGACCGGCAACCCGACGGCCAGATAACGGCCTTCGCCATACTCGAAACGCTGGCCGTCAAGATAACCGGTCTTTGTGCCCGACAGGATGACCGCCAGTCCGGGGTCGTAGCTGAGCGGTTCGCGCGGTGAAGGCCGGTCGGTCCAGAAGAACGCCACATCGGGCAGTGCGGTGGAGCTGAAACCGCCCCGGTTCACACCACGATGGCGGTCCAGCAGAGCTTGCGCCGCATCGGCGAGGTCTTGAGTCATCACCTGTTAGTCCATTGGCGATCATCGCACGGCTGAGAGGAATTAGCGCGAATCGTGACTCTAACAAGCGCTGACCATGGTTGCTTGAGAGAAACGGTCAAGCCATTGAGAGGTTCCGCCATTCCGTGCGCATCGGCCGCCAACTAGATCTGCGTCATTCTCAAAACGGAGCCCAATGATGGCCGACCTCAGCCACATCCCCGAAGACAAGCTCGCCATCGTCAAGGCGCTGGCAAGCTTTGCCGTTAAGCCCGCCTTCCGCACCCCTGTTCACAAGACGCCCTCCGATCATGGCGTCACGGATTGGGACGACATCTACTTCCAGTCCGACGACGGCACCCCGCTTGAAGGCTGGTATGTACGCGCCCAGGGTGGCGAAAGCGACAAGCTGATCGTCATGAACCATCCCATGCCGATGAGTCGCTCCGGTTTTACCGGCCATTTCGGCAAACCGTGGAGCCAGGTCGACGATATCGAGATCGATTTCGTGGCGCATATCGCCCATCTGGCCCGCGCGGGCTACAATGTGTTGGCCTATGATCTGCGCAACCATGGTAATTCATCGGCGGCCAATGGCGGCATCTGCGGCATCGGCCGCTATGAATGGCGTGACTGCGTCGGCGCGAAAACCTTTATCGACGCCCATCCGCGCCTCTCCAAGATGGCGCTTGGCCTCTATAGCCAGTGCACCGGCGGCAACGCGCAATATGAGGCGATCTCGCGCCGTCCGGAGCTGTTTGACAATGTCCGCTGCATGCTCAGCCCGCTGGTCGTGTCCATGACGGCGCTGATGGGCCAGTTCGCCAGGCTCCAGGGTGTGGGCGAGTACATGGATGCGATGGATTTCGAGCAGAAGAAGCTGGGTGGTTTCGCCAATGCGGAGATGACACCGCATCTGTTCGCATCAGATGTGAAAGTCCCGACCCTGGTCATGCAGGTGCGCCAGGATATGTGGACGACGCCTGAAGACGGACAAAAGACCTTCGATCTGCTGGGCGGCAAGGAGAAGGAACTGTTCTGGGTCGAGGGCGCCACGCGCCGTTTCGATGGCTACAACTATTTCGGAAAAAACCCCAAAAAGATGATCGCCTGGTTCGACAAGCATATGGGTTGATTGGCTCAAACGTCGATCACTACATGTCCGCCCCGCCGGATCACTCAGGCTGGGCAACGCCGCTGCCGGCGCATTTCATCACGGCTGGCTCAAAGAGGTGTGTGTGCCGCAAAGACAGACCGGGTCCTAGAGGACCGTACACGGAAGGGAAGTGGCGGGCCATGCGCGATGGAAATGCGAACTATTCCTTCGCTATAGCACTACGACGGTGATTGGCCCTTCATTGCCGTTCGAAATCAGAATCGCAAGTGACTGAAGCACCCCGAATCGGACTCCGGCATTGTGGCCATAAACCGCCAGTTTCTCCTGTTGGGGGGCTATGAAAAACGGACGACCGGTAAAGCAAAGTCTTTCTGAGCCCGTCCGATCTATTCCGCCGCCTTCTCCGCTTCGCGGCGCTCCCATCGCTCGAATTGAGCCAGATAGGGAGACGCAGGATCGAGCAGGCTCAAAATCGCGGTCATGGCGGCCAATCCTCTTTCTGGCTGTGTGTTGAGGAAGACAATCACACCGTCTCCGCTTTGTTCATAAACATAAGCCGCGGTCAGCTCCGACCAATCCCAACCCGTATGTCCTATAACGGTCTCATCATCGTAGCTGAGGATCTCAAATCCCAACCCGTAGCCTTGCCCGTTTGGGCATGGGGTGCGCTCTTCTGCGGTGCACCGGACAATCGCATCGTCGCCCTCCTGGGTGATGAGGACGGAGCTTCGCTCAGCCGCCAGCTGCGGCCCATACCCTTCACCCTTGAGGACCGATGCAAGAAAGGCGGCGTAGTCCGGCACGCTGGTGCTCATGCCGCCCGCGGCAGAATAGCTGCCATCGGGAAGGCAAGCCCCACCCTGCCAGGGAGGGCGGCAGAAGTAGCCATAGAATGTCCCGTCAGTATCGCGAGGCTGTGCGAGTCCGGCTGTCGCATCCTTGTTCGCCGCGATGAAACTGTTTGTCATGCCAAGCGGCTCGAAGACCTCTGCCGCGATCAGCTCTGGCAGCGGGCGGTCAAGCTTCGCCTCCATGTATCGGGCGAGGTATTCGAACCCCTCGCCTGAGTAGCTGTGGGCGGCGCCCGGCTCGTGCAGGATCACTAGCTTTCCGTCTGACCGGAAAAAGCGCCAATTGGGGAAGCCTGTGCTATGGGTAAGCGCGTGGCGTGGGGTGAGCCTCTGCGTGCGCGGATCGCTTTCGATGTCGGGGTCGATCCAATAGTCCGCCATCGGTTCATCCAGAATGACCGGTCCATCTGCGGCGAGCCGAAGCGCCGTCTCGGCCACTACGGTCTTCGTGATCGATGCGACATTCATGCGGGTATTGATATCGGCCGGCATGCCTGGCGCCACCTCGCCATACGCTGCTGTCCAAACCAAATCGCCATTATCAATTATGCCGATCAGCGCAGTGGTGACGTTATTCGCCTCGACAATGTCTCCAATCAATGACCTGATTTCGGCATCAGGGGCGTCCACTTGCCCAAACGTCTTATCTGCTACGGGCTCCAGCGTTGTGCACGCCGCGAGAAACATCACAACAATGAATGCAAACCCTATTCGCATTGAGACAGTCTCCACTTCATTCAAATATCGATGAGGCTGGATAGAAACGGACCATGACCGGGTCACAATTTCGCCTGGCGCGAATTTGACGCTTGCGCTTCCTCATAGTCGTGCAGTTCGGACCGGCAAGCGAAATATCGCATGGCTGTCAAAAGCGCTATGGGGCGCTTCTTTCGAACTTCCTGACCTTGCCCTGCTGCAACCCTTCACCGTGAGACCGTCATCGCCCCAAGTAAGCCATTCAGCCAAGTTCTCGAAACGACGGCTTCCGGCGAAAATCTGACGCAGCGGAAAGCTCCGAGAAGCTGAATCGTGCTCTGGCGAATGGCGGGCCATGCGAGTCGAGAATACGAACTATTCCTTCGTTATAGCTCTACGATAAGACAGCGCCAAACACGACGTTTCTCTCCGCCGCCTGCCAGCCCACGCGATCGCACTACGCCGCAACGTCCAGGCAACGGCGAAACTGCTACGCCGACAATAACAGCGAGCACGAATGCCGCGCCAGCCGACCAGCGGCCAGCGCGGCACCGTTTGTTAGGGCGCGATCATGCGATCGTATTCGCCGCGCGTGCGCAAGGTGAAGGTCACAGGCGCGTCGGTGCGGTTGCGCCAGAACCAACCGTGATTGCCGTCGAAAGCGGCGACAAGCTCTCCCGACTGATCCGGCACGCCGCGTCCTTGTTCGTAAGTGACGCTTTGTCCGCCGCCGTCGCCATGGGTGTCGAAGTTGAGGACCGCGCCGTTGGCCGTCCACTCGAACTCAGCGCGTGCGCCTTCGCTCATCACCAGTTTGACCTCGATGCCCTGCGTCGGGGCCAGTGTGTAGCTGACCTCGTCGCGCCATTGGGGCAATGCTGGTTCCGGCGCCGGGGCCACGACCGCGGGTACGGGAGCAACCTCCGCTGGAGCGGCCGGTTGTGCCGGAACAGGCGCTGGATCGACAGGAGCTCCCAGTGAAGGCGGTTCGGTGCCGATCACCGCGGCAATGCCGGCAATCTGGCTTTCCATCCGGTCAAGCCTGGCCAGGAGCGCAGGGTCCGCGGAAACCCGTTCAGCGGCCGCCTGGGCCGCGAGAACGGCGTCTTCATCGGCGGCTTCGGCATAGAGTTGCTGCTTGATCTCGCCCATCTGGGTCAGCCCCATCACACGTCCGAGCCCGGTCGGATCGACGCCATACTCAGCAGGCAGCCAGAACAGCACGAGGATCGCCAAGGCGGCGACCATGGAGCCAAGCGTCGCCCTTATGAGCCCGCTAGGGGTTGCTTTGACGCCATGGATATGGCCGGCGGCATCTATGTTTTCAAAGGTTTGGTTGGTCATATGTCGAATCTCCCGCCGCTCATGCGGCTGCAAAATAGCCGGTGATCTGAAGGCCCATTAGGGCGAACCCGGCGGTCATCATGAGGACGTTCACGGCGTAGGCCTGCCGTCCGAAGGCTGGCATGGCGCGCCAGTAGCGCATCACGACGAGGATGGCCGCGAGCGCCAGAAGCTGGCCGACCTCGACGCCGACATTAAAGGCAATCAGGTTCGGCCAGAGCCCGTCCGGCGAGATGTCGTAATCGATGATCCTGGACGCGAGCCCGAAGCCGTGCAGGAAGCCGAAGATCAGCGTGGCAGCCTTGGTCGAGGGCTGGAAGCCGAACCAGAGCCGAAAGGCGCCGAGATTGTCGAGCGCCTTGTAGACCACCGAAAAGCCGATGATGGCGTCGATGATGTAGCTCGATATCCCGAAATCGAACGCGACCCCGAGCAGCATCGTGGTCGAATGGCCGATGGCGAACAGCGATACGTAAGTCGCGATCTGTTTGAACCCGTAGAGGAAGAAGATCACGCCGAAGAGAAACAGAAGGTGATCGTATCCGGTAACCATGTGCTTGGCGCCGAGATAGAGGAACGGGATCAGGTGAACGCCCGTCACCTCCTGGATATAGCCTTTGTCGCCAAGCGTGACGGCATGGGCGAAGGCCGTCTCCACCCAGGCGAGAGAAAGGGCGACGGCGAGCAGGAGCATGGTCGCGCGGCGCGCGCTAAGCCCCCGCCCGCGCGACGCGGCCGGTAGAAATGTCATGTGATGATCCTTGTCTGAACAGTCTGATGATGCGCCGGTCAGGCGCGATTTTGGCTCTGTTCAGACGGATCTCGGCGGCCGCATCAGCCCCTCGGGCATGAGGTTTCGCAGGACGTCGCTAAAGGCGCATCTGCTCTTGTCTGGAAGCGGTGCGGACGTACTCGCCGGTTTACAGATCAATGCCAGAAGCGAGTGATCGTGGTCTGCCGGATTATGTCCGCCAAACGGCTCACCGTAGACGCCGCGCTCAGCATCTTCATGGGTGTGGCCGTGGCTATGGTCGTGGCCGTGCGCGGCGATTTCGGTCGTTATCGAGGCGGCGGCCGCATAAGCCGCGGGACCATGGGTCAGGATGACGATGAGCGGCGCAACGACCAGCGCAAAGGCAGTCGTCAGCGCGATGAGGTTGCGCGCCGCATGCCAGGTCCTGCGATGGCGCGGCGTCTCGCCCATGCTGCCTTCTCTTCCGGTTGCTATATCCCCCCTATGGGGATATTGATCTTCTATGACAGAACCACATCGGCATGCAACCCATCCCGGCATCGTCAAGCGGCTGAAACGCGCGGACGGTCATCTGAGGCATGTCATCGAGATGATCGAAGAAGGCCGGGCGTGTACCGACATCGCGGTGCAGCTCCAGGCCGTGGAGAAAGCGGTGACGGCCGCCAAGCGCACGCTCATTCACGATCACATCGACCATTGCCTCGGCGCCGACGGCGAGACCGATCTCGTCGAGATGAAGGCGCTGGCCAAACTGCTTTAGCCGCCATGCTCAGTGTCCTGTCGAACCGCACCTACCGCAACCTGTTCGCCGCGCAGGTCGTCGCCTTGGTCGGCACAGGCCTTGCCACGGTGGCGCTTGGGCTGCTGGCCTGGGATCTGGCTGGCGGCGATGCCGGTCAGGTGCTGGGCACGGCGCTGGCGATCAAGATGATCGCTTACGTGACGCTGTCGCCGGTGGCGCAGGCCTTTGCCGACCGGGTTTCCCGGCGCACTCTGCTCGTCACCTTCAACCTGATCCGGGCCGGCGTGGCCGCGGCGCTGCCCTTTGTCACCGAGGTCTGGCAGATTTACGGGCTGATCTTCCTGCTACAGTCAGCGTCGGCCGGGTTCACCCCGACCTTTCAGGCGACCATTCCCGACGTGTTGCCTGATGAAGAAGATTACACCAAGGCGCTGTCGCTATCGCGGCTCGCCTATGATCTGGAAAGCCTGTTGTCGCCCATGCTGGCGGCGGCGCTTTTAACAGTGGTGAGCTTTCCGGTTCTGTTCAGCGGCACGGTGATCGGCTTTGTCGCCTCCGCGCTGTTGGTTCTGTCAGTCACCTTGCCATGGCCGAAGCCCGACACCGAGCACGATGTCTGGACACGGATCACCCGCGGGACCCGGATCTATCTGGCGACGCCAAGACTAAGGGCGCTACTGGCGCTTTCCTTCTCGGTCGCCGCTGCGGGCGCCATGGTGATCGTCAACACGGTGGTTCTGGTGCGTCAGGACCTTGGCCTTTCCGATGAAGCCCTGGCCTTGACGCTCGCCGCCTTCGGCGCGGGGTCGATGGTGGCCGCGCTCGGCCTGCCGCGCCTTCTGGAGAAACGGAGCGACCTGCGTGTCATGCTCATCGGCGCGGCGGGCATGACGCTGGCGCTGGCCGCGATTGGCACTGCGGGCGCGTTCTACGGGCTGCGGTGGAGCTGGCTTCTGGTCGCTTGGTTCTTGGTGGGCGTGGGCTATTCGGCGGCCGTCACGCCATCGGGGCGCCTGCTGCGCCGCTCGGGCCATGCGGAGGACCGCCCGGCTTTGTTTGCGGCACACTTTTCGCTGTCGCATGCCTGCTTCCTGATCACCTATCCGCTGGCCGGCTGGTTGCAGGCCGCCCATGGCAGCATGACGGCGATGCTGACGCTGGCCGCGCTCAGCGCTATCGGACTGGCGGCCGGGGTGCTGCTCTGGCCGCGTCACGACGCGATCGAGATCGCGCACAGCCATGATGACCTTCCGTCCGACCATCCGCACATCGCCGATGGCGTGCGCCACAGCCACGCCTATGTCATCGACGATCTGCATCCACACTGGCCAGCGGACCGAGAGATTGCGCGCGGTGTTTAAGTAGAGTGATGCTATTCGGAGGTATCGGTCGGTTTCAAACCGCGCCAGATCAGCCTGATCGTTTCGCGTCGGCGTTTCTCATCTGGCGGCGTCTTCAACAGAGCGGCGGACAAGGCCTCTCCGTGCACGACCGAAATCAGTAGCCCAGCCATGGCGCTTCCATCTCCTTTGCGGATGAAGCCCTTTTGAGCGAGAGCGCTAAGCCGTGTGCTGAGGGCGCCGACCAACCCGGCCTCCATCATCGGCCCGTGTGCGTCGGCGAGGTGATCCGAGTGGAACGCCGTGTGGGTCGCCAGTTGAACGAAGAGTGGCGCGACGGTTTCGAAGTACCGATACAGACGCTCGGCGACATCGGCGAGATAGGCTTCCGTTTCCTCGGGCTCGCACGGCGGCTCGCCGAGCAGGCCGTCAAGATCCGGCGGCGGCGGCGCCATGGCGGCGAAGAAGAGATCGTCCTTGGAGCCGAAGCGCTGATAAAGCACGGCCTGCGAGATGCCTGCCGCCTCGGCGATCTCGCGCGTTGTGGCGAGCTGGCCGCGACCCAGAAACGCCAGGCGGGCCGCTTCCAGAATGTCCTCGTCTTCGACTGTGCGTGCGCGTCCCATTTACCCTTCAGCCTCACTCATAGGCGATGGCGTCGCAAACCGGCGTCCTCATAGCGCGTCGCGCCGGTCCCATACAGGCGATCAGCGTCAACACGGCGACCAGTACGGTCCACGCCAGAACACCTATCGGCGAAAACACCAGCGGCAAGGTCAGATGAAGACCGTGATTTCCCACAATATAGGCGACGGCCATCGATAAAGGGACCGAAAGGATGCCGGCAAGAAGAACGCTGGCGAGTGCGATGGCGTATCCTTCGGTGAGAATGAGATTACGCACGGCCGCCGGACGCGCGCCCACGGCGCGGATGACGCCGATCTCCCGCGTCCGTTCAAGGACGTTCAACCCCATGGACGCGGCAAGGCTTAGCCCGCCAACGATGATTGCCGCGAGCGCTGCGGTCGATAGTAGCGCCAGCAGGATCGCAAAGTGGTCGACCATGGCCTGCCGCAAGGCCGGTCGCGTGAACAGGAGCGCCGGCATGGAGCCTGCGTCCACGATCACTTCCTCGATCTGGCTGGCAAGGCGGTCTTCCGTACCGGGATCGGCTGCGACCCGGATAACGCCGGCAAGGCCGTCGGCGCCGGCCAGTTCGGCGAAGGTGGGCGGGTTCGTGTAAAGCGACGGCTCGGCGACCTCTTCGATAACGCCGACGATGCGTCCGTTCACCGAACGCGGACCAAGTGCGAGTTGCACGTCGGCCCCGATGACCAGCGCGGGTTCTATGGCCTGAAGGTTGCGGTTGACGACCAGTTCCCCGATTTGCGCCGCCTGCGGCCAACGTCCTTCGACAATCGGCACATTGAGCAAAACTGTGTCGGCCGGCGGCGCCAAAAGACCGTATCGCCCGCGACTCCGGTCGGTGCTCTCTTGCGTGTTCAACGCAACCAGGCCGCCGCCCCACGTCTCCGCGTGGGACACGCCCGGGAGGACGCTTATTTCGGCGAGAATGGCCGTTGCGTCGACTGGCCTCAAGAGCCGGGCATCGATGTCATCACCCCGGCGGTCCAGCGACCGATCAACGGCGGCGATCAGGCTGACATAGACATTCGAGGCCGTCATGAGCGCCGCGCCGCCCAGCGCCAGGGCGAACAGCGTCACCCAGAGCCGCGCCGGGCGGCGAAAGCTGTTGCGCACGGCCAGCACGGTGGGTCGCCTCAGACCGCTGAACAAACGGCCCAGGAGTGTCTTGGCGCGCCCGCGTGTCCTGGGCGCCGTGATGCCGGGGTCTTGCAAGGCTTTCTGGACCGACATGCGCGCGGCGCGGGCGATCGGGATCGCGGCGGCGACAAGCGGCAGAACCAGGCCGATGCAGAGGATCACAAGCAAGGTTGGGGTCCCGATCGCATAGCTGGCCACATCGAGATTGAGTTGCTGTGCGGCATAGGTCGAAAACGACCGGGCGCCGAGCAAACCCGCGCCAAGACCGATCACGACGGCAGGCGCGGCGAGAACCGCGATCATGGCGAGATAGATCGCGGCGATATCCGATGATCGCGCGCCTATCGTCTTCATCACGCCGATCTGGCGGGCCTGTCGGGCCAGGAAGGCGGCAATAACGCTCGCCGCAAGCGCGCCGCTCAGCACCAGCGCCAGCGCGCTGAAAACGCTCAGGAGCAGCAGCATCGTCGTCATATGATCGGTATGCGGATGACGGCGCGGTGGAACCTCGACGCGCTGGACGTCGTATCCTGCCTCGGCCAGCCAGTCCGCCGTGTTGTCGGCCACGCGGCCAGCCATCGACCGGTCGCCGTCCACGGTGATGCGCAGTTCGTCCAGATGGTCGCCGAGGCCGAGATCGGCCAGGGTTTCGCGGCTGGCATAGGCGTAAGCCGCATTGTCCTGCCAGCCGGGCGCAAGGGCGGGATCGTGTACGACGCCACTGATCGGCAGGGACACCAATGCGCCGCCTGGAATCCGCACGGTGAGCGCGTCGCCAGTGCCAACGTCCGTAACAGCACCCAGCACCGGCAGCCCGGACCGCTCGACGAGGACCGCACCGCGCTCCGGGGGCCATTGGCCTTCGAGCGGTTCGAATGCCGAGACGCGCAGATCGGCGAAATCCCGCACGCCGAACAAGAGCAATGTGCGCCAGTCGCCCGGCGCAACTTCGACCCGTGTGCGCACCAGCCGCCTTGCATCGGCGTCCACAATGTCCGGCAGCGCCCGCACGCCTTCGAGAACCTGGCTGTCCACATCCTCAAGCCAGACCACGACAGCGGGCGGCTCCGACGTCGCGAAACTCGCGGGAATCTCACGCAGTAGAACCGACTGCGCGCCGAGAGCAACGGTGAGCGCCGCCGCGCCGAGCGCGATGGCGAGGAAGACGAGGAGCGCGCGCGCCGGCTGTTCGGTCAAATCACTGATGACCTTCCTGACACGCGGGCTCATTGTACAGCCGCCTTTGCCGTATCTTCGACGATCATGCCGTCGGACAGGCGGATCAGGCGGTCGGCGCGCGCCGCAACACCGTCATCGTGGGTGACGACGATGACGGCGCGCCCGTCGTCGGCCAACGAGGTCAGAAGACCCATGACCGTGGCGGCGGAGTCCGTGTCCAGATTGCCCGTCGGCTCGTCCGCGACGAGGAGCTTGGGATCGTTGGCGATGGCCCGCGCGATGGCCGCGCGCTGCTGCTGGCCGCCCGAGAGCGTGCCGGGCAGTTTGCCCGCCTGATCGGCGATGCCGACGCGATCGAGCAACGCGAGCGCACGGCTCCGGCGGTCCCGCGCCGGGACGGCTCCGACAAAATCCATGGCGAGCAGGATGTTCTCCAAGATCGTCAGGGTGGGGAGGAGTTGAAAGAACTGGAAGACGACGCCGACTTCAGCGCCGCGCCACTTCGCCAGCCGGTCTTCGCTTAAGGCTCCAAGCGAAACACCCGACACGTCCACCGAACCGGCGCTTGGATGGTCGAGACCGGCGATCAGGTGGAGCAAGGTGGACTTGCCGCTGCCTGAGCGGCCGACGATCGCGGTCATGCTGCTTGCTGGGATCGTGCAGGTCACGCCCTTAAGTGCATCGAACGAAGGACCGTCAGGCCGCTTGTAGCGCTTTGTAACGTCTCGAAGGTCTATCAACGCAGGATCGGACACATCTGGCCTCCATGGATTTTACTTCAATATAAGCGGTTGACCGCTTATATTAGATAACGGACATCAGCAGATGAACGCAACCCCCTATCTCGGGGCGCTGCGTTTACAGGAGCTAAGCGTTTGGAGACGGTTCAGTGACCGACAGCTTGAACAGAGCACGCCCTGTGCGCGGTTGCCTGCCGCGGGTTGTTCCTTGGCGGAGAAAGCGACCGCCGATGAAGCTGCCTGACATTACCGACAAGCCGAACTCACTAGTCCAGATCAATGCCAAGCTCGTTGAATGCGAGGGCGGCAAAAACAGGCTGTAGCGTAAAAGATCGTACAAAGACTTGTGGAAGAGTATGGCGGAGAGAGAGGGATTCGAACCCTCGGTGCCCGTAAAGGCACAACGGTTTTCGAGACCGCCCCGTTCGACCACTCCGGCACCTCTCCTCAGGGCGCGGGCAACCTATTGAAGGCCTCAGGCCGGGTCAATGGCGCGCGCGCAGGCGTTCAGACCCGCCCCGCAGCGCCTTCAGCGCGTTGACTCTGAGGGGTCGTTCTGACTATATCGCGCGCTCCTGGGCCCGCCCTCTGCCCGAAGGCGGGTCTTTGCGTTTGAAACAAGACTTCCGGGCGATCAATGAACAACGCCGCATTTGCAAAGAAGGCGGCGAAGAAAAAGGGCTCCCGCGGGGCGCGTTGACAGCGCTGCGACGGACCGGATTGAAAAGGAATGAAGCCATGTACGCGGTGATAAAGACCGGCGGCAAGCAATACAAAGTCACTGAAGGCGACAAGCTGGTGATCGAAAAGCTCGACGCCGCAGCCGGCGACGTGTTCGCGCTGGACCAGGTGCTGATGCTCGGCGGCGATGACGGCGTGACCGTCGGAAGCCCGCTGGTGGACGGCGCGCAAGTGCGCGCCGAGCTGGTGGAGCTGCGCAAGGGCAAGAAGATCAAGGTCTTCAAGAAGCGCCGCCGTCAGAATTATCGCCGCACCAAGGGCCACCGTCAGTATGAGGCGCTGATCCGCATCGCGGAGATCGTCGCGCCGGGCGCCAAGGCTAAGACCAAGCTGGTCAAGGGCGAGACCGCCAAGACCGAAGCGCCGAAAGCCGAAGCCAAGGAAACCAAGGCCAAGCCGGCTGCGAAAAAGCCCGCCGCGCCCAAGGCCGAAGCCAAGCCGGCCGCCAAGAAGGCCGAAGCGGCTGCGGTCGCCGACGATCTGACCGTGCTGAACGGCGTAGGCCCGGCCTACGCGAAGAAACTCGCCGAGGCCGGCGTGACGAGCTTTGCGCACGTCGCCGCCTGGACCGAGGCCGATCTCGATGCGCTGGAAGACACGATTTCCGGCGTGAAAGCCAAGGCCGAGAAAGGCGACTGGATCGCCGCGGCCAAAGACCTTGCGGGCAAGTAAGCCGCTTTATTTTTAAGGAGAGCAGACAATGGCTCACAAGAAGGCAGGCGGCTCCTCACGCAATGGCCGCGACTCAGCAGGCCGGCGCCTTGGCGTCAAGAAATCCGGCGGTCAGCAAGTGATCCCCGGCAATATCATCATCCGCCAGCGCGGCACGAAATACTATCCGGGCGAGAATGTCGGCATGGGCAAGGATCACACCCTGTTCGCGCTGACCGAAGGCCGGGTGACCTTCGCCAAGAAGGCGCAGAACCGAACCTATGTCTCGGTCGCGCCGCTGGCTGATGCGGCTGAATAAGCCGGTTGCTTAAAACCGGGTACGAGAAAAGGGAGATGGCGACGCCATCTCCCTTTTTCGTGTTTGAGCCTGGCGATCAGGGCCTGAGCCTTGCCCGCCTCTCAGCTCCGCATAGGCGCCGCCGGTCATCGATATCCACTGGGATCGCAAATGAGAGGCGGGCAAAGAAGAAGGCGAGCCGTAGCTCGCCTCCGCATTTCGTGGATTTCCAAAGGATTGTCCGGCAGCAAGGTCATCGCACGATTTGACCGGTCCCGCAGGAAGAGTTTTACTGCCCAGAGTGAGGCGGCGATCGAGATCAGCAGGGGCGCACGATGGACAAATTCATTCTGATTAGCATGGCGGGCCTTCTCCTGGCGGCTTGCTCCACGGTCAATGACGATGCGGCGGCGAGCGCTCAGCCGCCAACCCGGATGGCGGAGAATACTGACGACGCCGCTTCAGAACTTGATCCGGACGCGGAAGTCTGCCGTCGCGTACAGCGAACCGGCACTCGCTTTCATGGCAGGGTCTGCAAGACCCGGGCGGAATGGGCGCAACAGGCTGAAGAGGCGCGCCGGGAGACCCGCGACATTCAGCGCGGGGTCTCTGCGCAGGAGTGCGCGTACTGGGGCAATTGCTGACGTTGGGCCAGGCCTCACATTATCCGGGCTTCGGCTGACCTGATTTCATCGACGCGATAGCCTGCTTGCGGTGATCTGCAGGAAACCGAGCAAAACAGTTGCGCGCCGCTCGAGGCGCGTGGCGATACGCGACACGTGTTTGATCGGGTGAACATCGTTCGACGGCTTTCCAGCCTTGCAGGCTTCAAGCTCGCAAGCGATGGCGATCTGGCGCTGTCAGCTCGAATGGCGGGGCCCGGTCGACCGTGCTGACGGGCTGGGCGGTAGTGCTCGCCAGCCCGGATGAACGCGCACAGGAATGCCGCAACGGCGCCCCCTGCGGGCTTTAGGCGCTTCAGGGCGTTGACGCCTTTGCTCGCAAGCGCCTAAAGCCAAGTTGATCTGAACTGCTGCGCTCCACCCATGGGCGCGGGCGGGCCGATGCGCGGCGCGCCGTCAAGAATGAGGAATGAGCCAATGATCACTGTGCGCTTGCCTGACGGGTCCGTTGAAGAGCTTGCCGCGCCGGTGACCGGAACCCAAGCCGCCGAGCGTCTGCTGAACGAGAACCGCGCGCGCGAGGTGCTGGCTCTGCGCGTCGATGGCGAGGTGTGGGATCTGGATCGCGAGCTGCCCGGCGGCGCCGACATCTCCTTCGTTGAACGCAAGGATGACGAAGCGCTGGAGCTGATCCGCCACGATGCGGCGCACCTGCTCGCCCAGGCGGTTCAGGATCTCTATCCGGACACCCAGGTCACGATCGGCCCGGTGATCGATGACGGCTTCTTCTACGATTTCGCGCGCGACGAGCCCTTCTCCATTGATGATCTGGGCAAGATTGAGCAGCGCATGAAGGAGCTGGTCGGCGAAGCTCTGCCGACGCGCCGCGAGGTCTGGGCGCGCGATGAAGCGGTCGCCCACTTCAAGGCGCTCGGCGAGCACTATAAGGCGGAGATCATCGAGGACCTGCCGGGCGATGAGGATGTGCGCATCTATCATCACGGCGACTGGCACGATCTGTGTCGCGGTCCGCACCTGCCGACCACCAGGCATATCGGCAAAGGGTTCAAGCTGACCAAGGTGGCCGGCGCCTATTGGCGCGGCGATCACCGCAACGCGATGCTGCAGCGCATTTACGGCACCGCCTGGCGCGATCCGAAGGAACTCAAGGCGTATCTCAAACGCCTGGAGGAGGCCGAAAAGCGCGACCACCGCAAGCTCGGCCGCGAGATGGATCTGTTCCATGTCCAGGAAGAGGGGCCGGGTTCGATCTTCTGGCACCCGAAAGGCTGGACGCTGTTTCAGAACCTCATCGAGTATATGCGCGAACGCAATACCCAGGCCGGCTATCGCGAGATCAACACGCCGGACGTGCTGGACTATGCGCTCTGGGAGCGCTCCGGCCACGCGGAGAAATTCGGTGAGAACATGTTCTCCACCGTCACGCCGGACGAACGCAAATTCGCGCTGAAGCCGATGAACTGCCCCGGCCATGTCCAGGTCTATAACGCGCATCTGCATAGCTATCGCGAACTGCCGATGCGGCTGGCCGAGTTCGGCAAGGTCCACCGTTATGAGCCGTCCGGCGCGCTGCACGGCATGATGCGCGTACGCCACTTCACCCAGGATGACGCCCACATTTTCTGCACGCCGGACCAGCTGCAGGAAGAGTGCATCAAGGTGGTCGATCTCATCCTCGACATCTATCGCGAGTTCGGCTTTGAGGATGTGCACATCAAATTCTCAGACCGTCCTGAACAGCGGGTCGGCGAAGATGAGGTCTGGGACCGTTCCGAAGCCGCGCTGAAGGCCGCGCTCGACGCAACCGGACTGCCCTATGGCTATAACCCGGGCGAGGGGGCGTTTTACGGGCCCAAGCTTGAGTTCGTCCTGCGCGATGCGATCGGACGCGACTGGCAGTGCGGCACGCTGCAGGTCGATTTCAACCTGCCGGACCGTCTGGACGCCAACTATATGGGCGAGGACGGGGTCAAGCATCGCCCGGTCATGCTGCACCGGGCGCTGTTCGGGTCTCTGGAACGCTTCACCGGCATTCTCATCGAGCATCACGCCGGACGCATGCCGCTCTGGCTGGCCCCGGTTCAGGCGGTGGTCGCGACCATCACCTCGGATGCCGACGCCTATGCGGAAGACGTCGCTGCGACGCTGCGCGCGGCGGGGCTGCGCGTGGAGACCGATCTGAGGAACGAGAAGATCGGCTATAAGGTGCGCGAACACTCCAACGCCAAAGTCCCCGCCGTCATCGTGGTCGGTCGTCAGGAAGCTGAAGACCGCAGCGTCGCCGTGCGCCGTCTCGGCAGCCGCGCCAACACCTCGATGAGCCTGGATGAAGCCGCCGCCAGCCTCATCGAAGAGGCCCGCACCCGCGCCGCGCCGACAACCGCCGAAGCGGCGTAACCCGCCGCCCGCGCCTCACTCCGCTCCCTGTCATCGAAGGACGCGAAGCGATCCGGGACCTATGCCGTGACATCAACCCTTGCACCATACGGTTCCGACCTGCCGGAATAGGTCCCGGGTCTCGCTCACGCTCGCCCGGGATGACAGGCTTATTCGCGTACCGGGCTGGCGCCGAAGACCGAGGCGTCTTTGAGCGGCCATGTGTGGTCGACCGGGCCGGCGCCCTGGCCCAGGCCGGTGGCGCGCTTGATGGCTTCGTGCAGATAGTCGCCGGCCTGTTCCACGGCGCGATCGAGACTCATGCCCTGGGCGATGAAGGCCGCGCAGGCGCTGGCGAGCGTGCAGCCCGTGCCGTGGGTGTGACGGGTGCGGATGCGTGGGCGCGAGAAGATGCGCATGCCGTTTCGGGTTACCAGAACATCAATGATTTCAGCGCCATCCAGATGCCCGCCCTTGATCAGCGCGGCCTTCGCGCCGGCGTTCAGCAGCGCCTCGCCGGCTTCGCGCTGACCGTCGAGATCTTCGACTTTGATCCCGGTCAGGCGTTCAGCCTCCGGCGCGTTGGGCGTGACGAGATAAGCGAGCGGAACCAGCCGGTCGCGCATCGCGCTCATCGCGTCGTCCGAGACCAGCACATCGCCGGATGTGGCCACCATGACCGGATCCAGAATGAGGGGTATGGGCGGGGTTTGCGCTTCGATGCGTTCGGCGACCGCCTCAATGAGGGCGGGGTCGGGCAGCATGCCGGTCTTGATCGCGTCAGCGCCGATATCGCCGAGCACCGCCTCGATCTGATCGGTGATGATATCCAGCGGGACCGGGTGAACGGCCGTCACGCCGAGCGTGTTCTGCACCGTCAGCGCCGTGATCGCGGTCGCGGCGTATCCGCCGAGCGCGGCGACGGTCTTGATGTCGGCCTGAATGCCTGCCCCGCCGCCGGAATCCGATCCGGCGATGATCAGGACGCGGCCCTGGGGTTCGGGCGGGAGGTCGTCAGTATCGTTCATGGGGGCGGCCTGAAGCGGTTAGACGTTGAACTTGAACAGCATCACATCGCCGTCCTGGACGATATAGTCCTTGCCTTCCTGGCGCAGCTTGCCGGCCTCGCGCGCGCCGGCCTCGCCGCCATGGGCGACATAATCCTCATAGGCGGTGGTTTCGGCGCGGATGAAGCCTTTTTCAAAATCGCCATGGATGACACCGGCGGCTTTCGGCGCGGTCCAGCCTTTGCGGATCGTCCAGGCGCGGGCCTCTTTCGGGCCGGCGGTGAAATAGGTCTGCAGATCCAGCAGGCGGTAGCCGGCGTGGATGAGCCGGTTCAGGCCCGGTTCCTCCAGCCCGATTTCAGCGAGGTATTCCGCCCGCTCTTCAGCTTCAAGCAGGGCGAGCTCGCTTTCGATTTTCGCTGAGATGGCGACGCTGGCCGCGCCTTCTTCGCTTGCGCGCGCCTTGACCGCTTCAGAATGGGCGTTGCCGCTTCCGGCGCTGTCTTCATCGACATTGGCCACGAACATCACGGGCTTGGCGGTGAGAAGCTGCAGCATCTTCCAGCCGCGCTCCTGGTCCTCGCCGATTTCAGCGTTTCGGGCTGGCCGGCCTTCGCGCAGTTCAGCCAGCGCCAGATCGACCAGCGCGATCGTTTCCTTGGCGTCCTTGTCGCCGGTCTTGGCCTTCTTCTCCAGCCCGGCCCGGCGCTTTTCCAGGCTCTCCATATCGGCCAGCATCAGCTCGGTCTCGACGGTCTCAAAATCGGCGAGCGGGTCGACCTTGCCGGCGACATGGGTGACGTCGCCATCTTCAAAACAGCGCAGCACATACACCACCGCATCGACCTCGCGGATATTGGCCAGGAACTGATTGCCGAGCCCTTCGCCCTGGCTGGCGCCCTTCACAAGGCCGGCGATATCGACAAAGCCCATGCGCGCCGGGATCACATTCGCCGAGCCGGCGATCTCGGCGAGTTTCGCCAGCCGCGGTTCAGGCACGGCGACTTCGCCAACATTCGGCTCGATCGTGCAGAACGGGTAGTTGGCCGCCTGGGCCGCTGCGGTCTGGGTCAACGCATTGAACAGGGTGGACTTGCCCACATTCGGCAAGCCGACAATGCCGCATTTGAAACCCATGGAGGCGCTCCTGATCGGGAAAGGCGAGGGGGAGAAACGAAGAAAGGCCGCGCGCCTTTCAGACATGAAAGGTCGCGCAGCCCTATAAGCGCTCAAGCGCGCAGGCGAAAGACCGGGCGGCGCCCGGCGGCTCGCCTTTAGCCTTCGGTCAGATCGTTGATCGCCGCGTCCGGGGCGTTCTTCTTCACCGACTCAATGCCGTTCAGCGCAGCCGCTTTGGTGGTGTACATCTCGCTTTGCGCGATGACCTGGCCGTTGGCCGCTTTCAGCACGAAATAGGTCTGGCCGTTCTTGGCCTTCTTCAGATCGAATTTCCCAGCCATGAATAACTCCCGCTTACAGGCGTGATTGATAGACACACAGGTTAACCGGAATCGCGGACCGGGCCACCGCAAAATGCGGTGAGCGGTCTCTAGTCTCTGTCCGGCGCTGGCGCAAGGTGGGTGACGCGGGTCTGAAACGCGTCCTCGGCGTTCTCCAGAAGCAGGGGCAGAGACCGCGCGATGGCGTCTTTCAGCGCATCCGCCCAGCCCTGATCGGCCTTGGGGAAATCGGACAGCACCCAGCCGGTCACGCGTGACTTGTCGCCGGGATGGCCGATGCCGATCCGCCCGCGGCGGAATTCTCCGTCCAGATGGGCCATGGTGGAGCGCAGCCCGTTATTGCCGGCATGACCGCCGCCGGTCTTCAGCCGGAATTTGCCCGGCGCCAGATCGAGCTCGTCATGGAAGACGGTGATCTCTCCCGGCGCCACCTTGTAGAAGCGCGCCGCCTCGCCGATCGCCCGGCCGCTCTCATTGTAGAAGGTTTGCGGCTTGATCAGCAGAAGCCTGACCGGGCCGGAGGCGGTCTCGATCGCGCCTTCGCTGGTCTGGGCGCTGAAGCGTTTGCGCCAGGGCGTGAGCGCCCAGTGATGCTGGATCGCGTCGAGCGTCTGAAAGCCGACATTGTGCCGGTTTCCGGCGTATTGCCCGCCGGGATTGCCGAGACCTGCAATGATCTGCATGGCGTACTCCCGAACACGAAAAAGGGCGGCGAAAGCTAATGCTCGCGCCGCCCCGATCCTGATCTGGCCGCGAGAGGCTTAGTCTTCGCCTTCGCTCGCCGATTCAGCTTCGCCTTCGCCCTCGGCTTCGGCGTCACTGTCTTCGGTGTCTTCTTCAATGACGGCGCGCGAGCCCTGAACCGTCACGATGGTGAAGTCGCGATCAGTGATGGTCGGCGTGACATTGTCCGGCAGGGCGATGGAGGAGATGTGCACCGAGTCGCCGATATCGTAGCCGGTGAGGTCCACCTCAATGGCTTCAGGAATGGCGCCGGCCGGGCAGTTCACTTCCACAGTGTGGCGCACAATATTCAGCACGCCGCCGCGTTTCAGGCCCGGGCAATCCTCTTCATTGATGAAGCGAACCGCAACCTCGATCGCGATGATGGAGTCTTCCTCAACGCGGTAGAAATCGATGTGCAGCGGCTCGTCGCGAACCGGATGGAATTGCACGTCGCGCGTGATGACGTTCTGACGATCGCCCTTGTGATCGATCTCGATCATCTGGCCGATGAAATTCCCCGAATTGATCGCCTTGACGACCTCATTCTGCTTCATCGCGATTGCGATCGGGCCGAGGTCGCCGCCATACAGCACGCCAGGCACGTCGCCCTGGCGACGGGTTTGCCGGGCGCCGCCCTTGCCGGTGCGTTCGCGCACCTCAACGGAGAGAACGATGTCGCTCATCAATCCGGTCCTTACTTTAAAACTACCATTCAAACACGAACGCGACCGCAGCGCCCAGATCTTCAGGAGCGCGGCCGCCGTGTTCTTTCGCGACTGACACAGGGGTGACCCTGCCCAACGCGTTTTCGAGCCGCGGCTAATAGCCGATCAGATCAAGGCGCGCAACCAGACTCACGCTCAGTCGAACAGTTTGGAAACCGACTCTTCGTTGGCGATCCGCCGGATCGCTTCGCCCAGCAGCGGCGCGATGGACAGAATGCGGATATTCTCTGCCGCCGCGGCGCGCTCATGAACCTCGATGGAATCGGTCACCACCAGCTCGGTGAGAACGGAATTCTTGATCCGCTCCACCGCCTTGCCTGACAGGACGCCGTGCGTGATGTAGGCGGACACTTCGGTCGCCCCGCGTTCCTTGAGCGCCTCGGCGGCGTTGCACAGCGTGCCGCCTGAATCGATGATATCGTCAAAGATGATGCAGCGCCGGCCATCCACTTCGCCGATGATATTCATCACTTCAGCGACGCCGGCGCGCGGGCGGCGCTTGTCGACGATGGCGATATTCGCGCCGATGCGCTGGGCCAGGGCGCGTGCGCGCACAACCCCGCCGACATCGGGCGAGACGACCATCAGATCATCGGTCTTGTAGTTGCGGCGCAGGTCCTGCTCGATCGCAGGAGTGGCGAACAGATTATCGGTCGGGATGTCGAAAAAGCCCTGGATCTGACCGGCGTGAAGATCCAGCGTCAGCACCCGGTCGGCGCCCGCGGTCTCGATCAGATTGGCGACCAGCTTGGCAGTGATCGGCGTGCGCCCGCCGGTTTTGCGGTCCTGCCGGGCATAGCCGAAATAGGGGATGACTGCTGTGATCCGCCGGGCGCTGGCGCGTTTGAGCGCATCCATGCAGATCAAAAGCTCCATCACGTGATCATTCGCCGGGTTGGAGGTCGACTGCATGATGAAGACGTCTTCACCGCGCATATTCTCCTCGATGCGCACGAACATTTCGCCGTCGGCGAAGGTCTCGATCTCCACGTGGGAGAGCGGTGCGTCGAGATAATCGGCGATGGCGCTCGCCAGAGCCCGGTTGGCTTTGCCGCACATGAGTTTCATCAAGAAGCGCCTTTCTTTCAGCCCGCGCCGCGCTCATAGCAGAGGGCGTTAAGGCCGGGAACCCGCCCCGTCCGACCAAGGACAATTAATCCACGGCTGGATCGACCCAGGGCTCCAGCCCCGCCGGAGGCGGCAGGTCCGGGCTGGATATGCACATCACCTTGAACAGCGCGCCCATCTCGCCCGGATCGGTCAGCCGATGCAGTTGGCGCACGATGCGCGCCTTGCCCGGCTCATCACCGGCTCGCGCCATAAGAGCGGCGGCGCGGTGCTCGATTCCGAGCGTTTTGAGAAACTCGCCCTGAGGGGCCGGGCCATGCACGTCGAGGCCGCGCTCGGCGCAGGCGCGCGCGAAGCCGGCGAAATCCACGCGCGCGGTCAGGTCGGCGGTTCCCGGCGCGGTGAGCGGATCGACCTTGCGATGCGCCTGCAGCGCCTGCAGCGTGTCTCCGACATCGGGCAGGGCCGGGCCGTAATCGATGAACAGGGCGCGCCCCGGCTGGGCGGCAAAGCGCCGGGCGAGGCTTTCGGCCACCTGCAGATCACCGGGACGCAGCTCGACCAGCGAGCCGTCGGGAACCTCGCGAAGTTCCGGCGCGATCAGCGCCTCATCCGCCGCCAGCGCGGCGCCCAGAACGAAAGCGAATCGGGTCTCGTCTTCAGGATCGAGCCCGACACACCGCTCACGCCAGCGCCCGTCCGCCTTGACCGCCTGGCGCAGCGGGAGACAGTCAAGGAATTCGTTGGCCAGAAGCACCGCCGGGCCATCGGGAAGATGTTCGATCGATTTCGCCCAGCTGACCGGAACCGGGCTGTTGGCCAGGGTTTGGCCCTGAACCATTTTCAGCGCGGCGCTGGCTTCGATAAGCGAGACGCGAACCGCATGGCGCGCCTCGGGCGCCACGCCCAGAGAGCGGATGACATCGCTCATCATCGTGCCCTTGCCGGGGCCCAGTTCGACCATATGGAATTCGGCCGGGGCGCCGAGATCGCGCCAGGCCTGCACGGTCCAAAGGCCCAGCACCTCGCCGAACATCTGGCTGATTTCCGGGGCGGTGATGAAATCCGCGCCCGCCCCGATCGGGTCGCGCGTCGCGTAAAAGCCCGCCACCGGATCAAACAACGCTTCCAGCATGAAGACTGAGATCGGCAAGGGGCCTTCAGTGCGGATGCGGGCGGTCAGCTGTTCTGCGATGCGGGCGACCGGGTCGAAGGCGTGCTGGCTCACGACTTGGCCCTGGCCTCCGGGAGCGGCTTGTGCGCGATGGCGTCAGCCGGCGTCTGAAGCGCGCGGCGGATCAGCCAGGCGCCGATGACGACCATCGGCACGCACAAGAGCATGCCCATGGTGACATAGCCCTGCAGGACGTCCGGCATCTGATTGTCAGGCTCCCGGACCAGCTCCACCGCGCCGCGGAACACGCCGTACCCGGCCAGGAAAACGCCGGCGACCAGGCCCGGGCGCGACAGGGCGCGCACCCGCCAGATCAGATAGGCGATGATGGCGAACAACACCGCGCCTTCCAGAAACGCCTCATAGAGCTGGCTGGGGTGGCGCTCCAGGCAGAGCGGGTCGTGCGCAAAGCGCATCGCCCAGGGCAAATCCGGCGCCGGACGGCCCCACAGCTCGCCATTGATGAAGTTCGCCAGCCTGCCGAAGAACAGCCCGATCGGAGTGGCCGCCGCCACTGCGTCGGCCACGCGCAGCACCGGCATCTTATAGGCCCGGCTGGTGAACCATATCGCCAGCGCCACGCCGATCAGTCCGCCATGGAAACTCATCCCGCCTTGGGTGACGCCCCAGAACACCCAGAGCGGACGCTCCCAGATCGCGCTGGTTTCGTAGAACAGCACATAACCCAGCCGTCCGCCCCCGATGACGCCCACCATAACCCAGAGCAGAAGGTCCTCTAGGAAGGCGCGCGAAAGCGGCGCGGCCTGGGTCCTGTCATTCGTGCTCCACAGACCGGCGCGTTTGACCAGACGGGTGACGTAGTAGAGCCCCAGGAAGAGACCGGCGATATAGGCGATCGCGTACCAGCGGATCGGGATCGGCCCGAGCTGGATCAGGACCGGATCAATGAGATCGAAACTCGCCGGACATCCGGTCATGCCAAAGGCCTCTCATGTCATGTCGCGCGCCAGCGCCGCTGCATTGCCGGGTTTGGTGTAACAGCGATTGGCCGCCTGGTTAACTACGCGGCGGCGGGTTAACTGCGCTTTGCGTTGTAAGCTGGAGCGCCAAACGCCTATATGAGGGGCTCACACCTGATAAGAGCGCGCCCATGCAGTCTCGCAGCCCCCTGTTTTCCGATCTCGCCGACCTGATGACCGATGCGTTCGGCGCCGCTCAGGCCGCCGGTGAAGAGGCGCGCGCCGTGCTTCACGCCCGCGCTGAACGCATCGCGTCCGACCTTGATCTGGTCTCGCGCGACGAGTTCGAAGCCCTCAAGGCTGAGCTCGCCGCCTTGCGCGAACAAAACGAATCACTGGCCGCCGAACTGGCGCAAATGAAGGCGAAATCCACCGCGCCGGCGACAAAGAAGCCGGCGCCCCGCAAGCGTACGGCTGCGAAAAAGTCATCCGGCTGAAGACCTTATCAATCATCGAAATCGAGCTGTTGCTTACCGGCTCGCGCCGGGCTTACCGTCGTTACGTGCGGCGATAAGCCGGTGCTTTGAGGGAGCGCCCGTTATGGAAGTCCAATCTGAATCGCATAGCGTTGAGATTGATCCGCTGGAATCTGTCGAGCAGGCCGTCATAGACGGACAATATCCCTATGAGCGCGATGATGCGGAATTGCATCTCGCCGTGCCCGGCGATTGGCGCGATCACCAGATCTGGTTCGCCTGGCGGCCGGAGGTGGAGTCGCTGCATCTGTGCTCCAGCCTGGAAGTGAAAGCCCCCGACGCCCGCTTCAAGGAAGTGTGCGAGCTGGTCGCGCGTCTCAACGAACGGCTCTGGCTCGGCCATTTCGATATCTGGGCGGAGGACGGCTCCATCGTCTTCCGTCACACCCTGCCGCTGCCCGGCGGTGACGGGTTGTCCATGCCGCAGGCGGCGATCCTGCTGCGTGCGGCGATCGAAGCCGGCGACCGGCTTTTCCCGGCCTTCAACCTGTTGATCTGGGGCGGACGCACGGTGGAAGAAGCGGTGTCGGCAGCCATGTTCGACACGGTCGGCGAGGCGTAAAGGCTAGGCCATGGCCGCTCAATCAAGCGCGCGTGCATCCAACGCGCGACCTGCCGGACGCGTCGCCCTCATCGGCGCGGGCCGAATGGGCGCGGCGCTGGCTTCGGGCTGGCTGAAGAAACCGCGCCCGGTCCTGCAGGCCGACCAGCTCCTGATCATTGATCCTGACCCCGGCGAAATCGCCCGCACCCTGATCGACACCCATGATCTTGCTCATGCCCAGACGCTTGATGAGGCGCTCTGCGACGGGCTTGAAGTCGTGGTGCTGGCGGTCAAACCGCAGCACTTTGCTTCGCTGCTGGACGGGCTTGGCGAGATCCTGCCGACCGACTGTCTGATCGTGTCTGTGGCCGCCGGGGTGACGCTGCTGCAGCTGACCCGCGCGATGAACGGGCGGCCCGTGGTTCGCGCCATGCCCAATACGCCCGGCGCGATTGGCAAGGGCGTCACGGTGTGCATCGCCGATGAGGTCGCCGATGCGCAAAAGCGCCGCCCGGTGGCGACCGTGCTGATGAAGGCGACCGGCGCGGTGGAATGGATTGAGGATGACCGCCAGATGGGCGCGGTCACCGCCCTGTCAGGCTCCGGCCCGGCTTATGTCTTCCTGCTGTGCGAAGCGCTCGCGCGCGCCGGCGAGGCTGAAGGCCTGCCGGCGGATCTCGCCGAACGTCTGGCCGTGGCCACGGTCTCCGGCGCCGGCGCCCTGCTTGAAGCCGATCTGAAATCGGGCCAGGGCGACGCCGCCTCTCTGCGCCGCGCCGTCACCTCGCCCGGCGGCACCACCCAGGCCGCGCTCGATGTCCTCATGGGCGAAGGCGGCCTGCCCACCCTCATCCGCAACGCCGTCGCGGCGGCGGAACGAAGGTCCAGGCAGCTGGGCAAGGGTTAGGGGCGCAGGTCCGACACCTCGTCGAAATCGACTCCGGCCTTCACCGCCCAGTCATACACCTCGGCGATTTCATTATTGTCTGGAAAATGACGATGCGCATCCTTTATGGCGGCGAGCGCTGGGCCCACGCCGAATTGCGACTGGCCTTCCGATGAGACGATGACCCGAAGCCGGGCTCTTGCCACTATCTCTTCCGCCTCGCCTTCCTCAACCGGCTCACCCGCCTGCGCCTTGACAGCATAGGCGGCTATCAGGCCATGAGCGCACATCGCCAGCAATTCGCGGTTTTCGCTGAAGCGCTCGCACAGTGCCCGAATCCGGACCGCCATCGCCGCCACGCGCGTCGAGTTTCCAGCCTTGGCCGAGTGGTTGGTGTCGTTCACCGCCGCCCTGGCGCTTTCAAGCGCGATGTTCTCGTTTTGGACGAACTCTGTGCGCAGGCCGTCGATGCGCGCCAGCGCAGCATCGACGCGCGCCCAGTCTTCGGCCTTGCCCGCGTGGTTGGCGACGTTAGCCCCTACCGTCGCACTTTGAAGCGCGATGTCCTCGTTCTGGTCGAAGTCTGCGCGCAGGGCGTCGATGCGCTCCAGCGCGGCATCGACGCGCGCCCAGTCTTCGGCCTTGCCCGCGTCGCTGGTGACGTTCACCGCCGCCTTGGCGCTTTCAAGCGCGATGTCCTCGTTCTGGTCGAAGTCTGCGCGCAGGGCGTCGATGCGCTCCAGCGCAGCATTGACGCGCGCCCAGTCTTCGGCCTTGCCCGCGTCGCTGGTGACGTTCACCGCCGCCATGGCGCTTCGAAGCGCGATGTCCTCGTTCTGGTCGAAGTCTGCGCGCAGGGCGTCGATGCGCGCCAACGCAGCATCGACGCGGACCCAGTCCCTGACTTCGCCCGCGTGGTTGGTTAGGTTCATCGCCGCCATGGCGCTTCGAAGCGCGATGTCCTCGTTCTGGTCGAAGTCTGCGCGCAGGGCGTCCACGGACGCGGCCAGCGCATCGATCGATTCAAACCGACCTGCTTCGCCAAGCAGGTTTGTCAGGTCGACGGCGAGCCCCGCGAAAGCGGCGGCGGCTTCCGCTCCGGCCTCGGTGTTCGGCGTGAACCAGTTCAGCGCCTCGATCCGTTCCGGAAAGTCCCGCAGGCAGCGCAGAGCGAACACGCCGGTCTCATCCTCGCCCGCCGCAAAGGCGGCATTGCACAGCGCCTGTCGAGCGGGCGCGGGCAGGTGCTTCAGTCGCTCCAACGCGAAAAACTCGCCAAGTATGTCCGGTTCCAGAGCAGCGCTGCGGCTTAACTCAGGACCGGTCATGGCGCTGCGCAGGCCGGCATGGGGGAAGTTGGCATTGGGCAGGAGTTGGGCGGCCGAGCCGGCGTGGCTGGCGAGGGTTTCCATTTCCAGACCCAGCGTCATGCAGGCGAGCGCCAGCAGGTTCTCGTTGCGCTGGAGCGCCTCCTCATCGTCTTTAGCGGCAGGCCGCCAGCGCATGGTTCGATCACGCTCGATCAGGCTGTGCAGCACCGTGTCGCGATCGAGGCCTGCGATCTCGGCCTCATACTGTTCGGCGTTGGCGCCGGCGCGCAGAAGAATTTCCGCCGCCGCCGCCGCGAAGAGCGCGCGGGGCGGCGCCTGCCCCTCCTGACCGTCAGGCGTGCGAACGGGGCGCGGGTCGACCCGGACCGCGGCGCCGATGAGCGCTCCATCCGGCGGCGGCGCTATCCCGTCATTCTCGAACCGCGCCTTCATCAACGCGATGATGGCTTCTGGATCGAGCGGCCCGATTGGGACGCCATTGACCCGCTGGGCCCCGCCATAGACATGGGAGCGGATCGCAGCGCCTTCAGCGCTTTCATCAAAGACCGTCTTGTGCCATTCGCCTGCCGCTTCGCGTTCCAGAAGCAGTACGCGCACCGGATGATCAAAATCGAGCGCAGTGCGTTGCAGGTCGCTGAGGAGGCCGCGCACGCGCTTTGGCGATTGCGCCGGGTAGTCGATGACCAGAAGCGTTGGCTTCGAGGGCCGCCAGCGCGCGGCGCTCTCGCCCCACTCGCGCAGCTGGTTCTGCGCCAGCGGACCGGCGTTCCATCGCCCGTCTGAGCACAGCTCTTCGGTGAAGTGTTTCGCCAGACGGGTTTTGCCTTCCCCGCCCGGCCCAGTCAGCAGCATCCAGCGAAACGCGTTCGCATCGCCGGGAATGCTCATGTCTCCGAGAAAGCGCTGCAGAAGGTCGAGCTCGCCATTGCGTCCCTGAAACGGATAAAGCCCGGAATTATACTTGATCGCATCGGAGGCGGATTTCTCGCCGGCCTGCTGTTCGGTCCAGCGAAGCTCCGGCTGGGGCGAGGCCTGCATCAAAGCGGCGAAGTCATCGCTGAGTTCGTTCAATGCGGTCTGCAGCGTCGCGTCAAGCCCTTCGATCGCAGTACGCTGATGCAATGCCGCGACAACGTCCAGGTCCACCGACGGATCGACGGTTATGTCCGGGTTCGCGGCCTTCAGGTCAGCGACAAGCGATTCGCGGACCTCGGCGGCGGAGCGCGCGCGGTCATCAAAGCTGACGATCTTCGCTACGAGCTTGGCGATCGCCGGCCAGCCTTGAAGGTAAGCGCTGAGCTTGGCGGCGGCTTTCGCGCCGATCAGGCTGGAGCCGGCGAGCAGGCTCTTTTCCAGCAGAAAGAACACGACATGGTTCGAAGGCGGACTGCAGCCGGCCTCCTTCAGCGCATCAAGGCAGGCGGAACGCACCTCGCCGGTCTTCAAGAGCCTTAGAAAGCCCTCAGAGGCGCCCTGACCAAGGGCGGCCTGAAGCTTGGTGTGCGCCTGTGAAAGATCGTCGGCCATGCCCGCGCCCCGATGATTGGCGTACAGCTTAACCGTGCCGCCATCGCAATGGCCAGCCCTCACGCCGGCAGGCTGAGCACCGCTCTCAACCCGCCCAGCTCGGAGGCTTCAAGGGTCAGGTCGCCGCCATGGGCGCGGGCGGCGTCGCGGGCGATGGCCAGGCCCAGCCCGACGCCTTTGCGGTTGGCGTTGCGCGCTTCATCAAGCCGGGAGAAGGGTTTGAAGGCTTCTTCGTGGAGCGCTTCGGGGATGCCCGGCCCGTTATCATCCACTGCGATTTCGATGCGGTAACCGCTTCTGCGTGCGCTGAGGCGGATGTGCGTGCCGTGGGCGAGCGCATTGTCCACCAGATTGATGACCGCGCGCTTCAGCGCCCCAGGCCTGGCCTGAGCGATGAGCCCGTCCGGCGCATCGAGCTCGGGCGTGTCGCCATCGCGGCCCGCAGCTTCGGATATCTCTTCCAGCATGGCGGCGATATCGACCGGGCCGACATCTTCGCCGATCTGGCCGCGCGCGAAGGCGAGATATTCTTCCAATGCGACTTCCATATCGGCCAGATCGCGCTGGGCGGCGTCGCGCTCCTCGCTTTGCGGCAGGAGGGCGAGTTGCAGTTTCAGCCGCGTGACCGGCGTGCGCAGATCATGGCTCACCCCGGCCAGAAGCGCGGTGCGCTGTTCCAGATGGCGCGACAGCCGCTCACGCATGTCCAGAAAGGCGCTCGCGGCGCGTCGCACTTCATGAGCGCCGGCCGGCTTGAACCGGCCGATATCCTGCCCGCGCCCGAAGGCTTCCGCCGCTTCGGCCAGGCGGCGGATCGGCTTGACCTGATTGCGGATGAAGACGACTGAAACTGCGGTCAGCAGCGTTGATGCGCCCAGAATCCACAACAGGAAGATGTGCCCGGTGGTGGCGAAGACCTGCTCGCGCACCACGATGAAGGTGAGCACGCCCTCATCGACCGCGACGCGGATATCGACATATTCAGGATAGCGAGTGGTGTCGAACCAGAATGGGTTGTCGAGCTTGGCCGCCAGGGCCGATCTCAATGTGCGGTCAAGCGCCCGGAAGAAGGCGGTGCGCCGGGTCGAGGGCAAGGTCTCGCCTTCACGCAGAACGACCGACACGCCCATCCTGTTAAAGGCGATCTCGGCGAAGGCGTCGAACTCGGACGGGCCTCGTGTTTCATAAAGCTCAGTCAGCATGGCGACATCGCCGGCCACGCTTTCCGACAGGCGCGAGGTGACGGTCTCCCAGTGTTCTTCAAAGAAGGACCAGGTCACCGCCACCTGCATCAGCGCGACGGGAAGCACGATGATGAGCAGGGAACGCGCGAACAGGCCGGTGGGCAGGTAGCGCTTGATCGATATGCGCCGACCAAGCCTTAGCCGCGCACGCCAGCGCGACGCCTTGCGCGCGGGCCTGGCCGGTTCGGTCCGGTCGGCTTCATCGGCGCTGATCTCGGCGGTCACCGCGCGCCTCCCTCGAAGCCAGCTTCGGCGATCAGCTTATAGCCTTCTCCGCGCACGGTCTGCAGCCAGACCGGGTCTTTGGGGTCGGTTTCGATCTTGCGCCGCAGGCGCGTCACCTGCACATCGACCGCCCTTCCGCCGGCCCCGGCGCCGGCCTTCTCGGCCAGCGCGTCCCGGCTGACGGTCTGTCCGGCGCTCTGCGCCAGTGCGGTCAGGAGCGCGGCCTCGCCGCCGGTCAGCTTCACCTTCCTGTCGCCGCGCGAGAGCTGAGCCGCCTCGATCTCGAAGCGCCACTCACCGAAGGTGACATGGGACGGTCCGCGCACCTGGGGCAGGGCGCGTCTGAGGATGGAGCGGATGCGCAGCACCAGCTCCTCCGGCTCGAAGGGTTTGGCGAGATAGTCATCGGCGCCCAGCGAAAGGCCCTGGATGCGATCCTCCGGTTCGCCGCGTGCGGTCAGCAGAAGCACGGGTGTCTGAGATTGCTCGCGGATCCGCCGGGTCAGTTCAAACCCGTCCATGCCGGGCATCATGACGTCCACGACCAGAAGATCGAACGCGATGACGGCCAGCTTGGCCAGCGCCCTTTCGGCGTCCGGCGCGGCGCTGACCAGAAAGCTGCGCTCACGCAGAAAGCGCGTCAGCAGCTCGCGGATGCGGTCGTCATCATCGACGACGAGGATATGAAGAGGCCGGTCCGGTTGGGTCATCACGCGTCGTGCAGCAGGGTCCAGAACCGTACAATGACACGGGCGAGGGGCGCCGGTCCAAGCCCATTGGCCGATAAGCGGCGCGCGGCGATTGACCGACTCAGCGCGGATGGTGAGGGTTGGGTCATGCCCGCCATTCGCCGCCTCAGCACTGAAACCGTCAATCGCATCGCCGCCGGCGAGGTGATCGAGCGCCCGGCTGCAGCTATCAAGGAGTTGGTGGAGAACGCGCTGGACGCTGGCGCGAAGCGTATTGACGTGCGCGTGGAAGCCGGCGGGCTGACCCGCATCGTGGTTGAGGATGACGGCTGCGGCATGGATGCGGAAACGCTCGCCATTGCAGTGGAACGCCACGCCACGTCGAAACTGCCTACTGATGCGGCCGGCGCGGATGATCTTCTGAACATCCATTCGATGGGGTTTCGCGGCGAGGCTCTGCCCTCGATCGGTTCGGTCGCGCGGTTAACCCTGATCAGCCAGGCTGAACCGCTGGGCGGGGCCTGGAAGCTGACCGTGGAGGGCGGGGTGGTCAGCGCGCCGTCACCGGCCTCCTCGCTGGGCGCGCGCGGCACCCGGGTGGAGGTGTGTGATCTGTTCTACGCGACGCCGGCGCGGCTGAAATTCCTCAAATCGGAACGCGCTGAATCCAACGCGGTCGCCGATGTCATGCGCCGCCTGGCGCTGTCCCGGCCCGATGTCGGATTCTTCCTCACCGTGGAGACCCGGTCCAGGCTTGCCCTTGCGGCGGAAACAGACGCCGATCTGGCCGAAGCGCGCCGCAAGCGCCTGGCGGCGATCCTCGGACGCGATTTCGGTGAGAACGCCCTGAAGGTCGACGCCGAACGCGAAGGCGTGCGCGTTACCGGCTGGGCGAGCCTTCCCACTTATAATCGCGGATCAAGCCAGCACCAGTTCCTGTTCGTGAACGGCCGTCCGGTGAAGGACAAGCTGCTCGTCGGCGCGGTGCGCGGCGCTTATCAGGATTTCCTCGCGCGCGACCGCCATCCGGTCGCCGCGCTCTATGTCGATCTGCCGACCGATCAGGTGGATGTGAACGTGCATCCGGCCAAGGCGGAAGTGCGCTTCCGTGACGCCGGGCTGGTCAGAGGCCTCATCGTGGGCGCGCTGCGTCATTCGCTGGCTGCAGCCGGGCATCGCGCTTCGACCACGGTTGCGGGCTATGCGCTGGGACGCGCTCAGGCCCATGCCGCGCCCCATCCCGGTCAGGCGCCGCTTTGGAGAACCGGTTCTCCGGGCGTGTCTCAGACAGCGGCGAGCGCCTATGCCCAAGCGCTGCGCCCGGGCGCCGATCCGGCGCTTGCGGGGGTATCGGCCCGCGTTGAACCGGACTGGGAGGGGCCGAACGCTCCCGATGATGTGTCGCCGTACCCAGAGAACGCGCCCGGCGCTGCGCCGCAGCCGGACTTTCCGCTCGGCGTGGCGCGGGCTCAGCTTCACGCCACCTATGTCATCGCTCAGACCGATGACGGGTTGGTGATTGTCGATCAGCACGCCGCACACGAACGCCTGGTCTATGAGCGGATGAAAAAAGCCCTCGGCGAAAGCGGTGTCGCGCGCCAGTCCCTGCTTGTGCCGGAGATTGTTGAGCTGGATGAGGCTGAAGCGCGCCGCATCCTGGATCGCGCCGGAGAGCTGGCCGAACTCGGGCTGGTGGTCGAAGCCTTTGGCGACGGCGCGGTCGCGGTGCGTGAAACGCCCGCGCTTCTCAAACGCCTCGACGTGCAGGGCCTCATTCGCGATCTGTGCGATGAGCTGGCCGAGTATGATCAGGCCCTGTCGTTGAAAGAACGTCTGGAGGAAGTGGTCGGCACGATGGCCTGTCACGGCTCGGTGCGCGCCGGTCGGCGGCTGACCGGTGAGGAGATGAATGCCCTGCTGCGCGAAATGGAGGCCACGCCCCATTCCGGCCAGTGCAATCATGGCCGACCCACCTATGTGGAGCTGAAGCTGGCCGACATTGAACGCCTGTTCGGGCGGAGGTGAGTCAGCGGTACGCGGGTGCGCCATACTCGCTTAAGCGGGATTTTACCGCTTTTGCCTAGCCTCCTGGATGAAAGATCGCACTGAGCGCGGACCAAACTGCGCCAATCGACGACCAGGTGGATGATGACAGATACTGAATGGGTCGCCCGTACGGGCGGCGCGGCGAATGACGCCTCTCCGCATATGAAAAAAGGCGCGCGCAGAAATATTCTGGGCGCAGCCTTCCTGGCGATGATCGCGCTGGCTTTCGCATGCCAGAGCGCTGAAACCCTGTACGAGGCGCGTCAGCGCAGCGCCAGCCTGGAAGCGGCTGAGAACCTCGCCGCGCTCGCCTCGCTGGCCATTGACGAGCTTCAGATCGAGCGCAGCCATGCCGGAGCGGTCGCCATGGGCCTCTCGGGTGCGCGTGAGCGGTATGTCGAATCGTCTCAGCGCCTTGATGAGACGCTGGCGCTGTTCGAAGCGGAAATGAGCGAGGCCCGCTCGACACTGAATCCGACCAGGTCCGCGCTGGAAGGCATGGATCGCGCGCGGGAAAACCGTGCGCTCATCCCGCGTGTCCGGGAAAATGTTCTGAGCGCCGAATACGGTGTCTACGACACGGCGGCGGCCTACTCCGCCCTGTCATCGATTTTCCGGATGAACGTGACCCGTCTCGTCGCCGGTCTGGAGCCGGAGTTGGTGGAGTTCACCTTCGCCTATACCGCGCTTGCCGGCGTGCAGGACCGGCTGGCTCTGGAAATGGGATATGGCATGGCGGCCTATGCGGCTGGCGAAATCTCCCAGTCTCAGCATCGCGCCTTCATGGCGGCCATAGCTGAGAAGAATGTCTATCGCCGCCAGTTCCTGTCGCTTGTCACCGGAGAGTGGCATAGCGCCATGCTGGCGATCGACGGCGCTGAGGCGCGCGCCCAATTGGAGCCTTTGCGCGCCGACATAATCAGGGCGGGTCTGGGTGAACCGCTTGATGTGAGCGGTCGGCAGGCCTGGCGCGAGCTGACCACCGAGCAATTCCAGGAGCTGTCCTTGTTGCGCTCGCGCTATGTGCGCGACCAGCTGATCGCCCTGCGCGCAACCATGGCGGCGCGCACGCGTGAGGCCGGCGGCGTCTTCGCCACGTCGCTCGCCTTGCTCGCCGGCTCGCTCTTCGCCCTGTTCGCCAGCGTTGGAAGCTCCCGGCGCAAACGTGAGGCGTCCGGTCTGGTTTCAGCGCAGCTCGCGGTGTGAGCGGCTAGCCGGAGCGTTTGAGATAGAGAACGCGCGCGGCGCCGTATTCGGCTTCGTCGAGGCGGGTCCAGCCGCTCGCTGCCATCGCGCCGTCGGCTTCATCGGCGCCCATCTCGAAGACCGCCACAGCATCCTTGCTGACCCATTCGCCTTCGATCAGGCGTTCAAGCGCGATCTTACCCAGCCCCTTTCCATAGGGCGGATCGAGAAAAACGAGATCAAAGCGTTCGCCGAGATTGGCGGGTTTCGCGCCCAGCTGGGTAGCGTCGCGTCGGTGAATCCGAGTGTCGCCCCAGCGCTGCAGGGTTTCCACATTCTGGCGTATCGCGCCGCGCGCGGCGGCGTCTGTTTCAACGAAGAGGCAGAAACTCGCCCCGCGGCTCATCGCTTCAAAGCCGAGCGCGCCGGAGCCGGCGAACAGATCGATCACGCGGCGGCCTTCCACGCCGGGGCTCCAGGCGGCATGAGCCAGCTTGTTGAAAATGGCCTCGCGCGCACGGTCGCCGGTCGGCCGGGTGTTTCGTCCCTTTGGCGCGGCGAGCGGGCGGCCCTTATGGTTTCCGCCGACGATGCGCATGTCCGGGTCCCTTGCTGCCGGCTTTCGTCTGGCCGCCCTTGGCGGTCCTGCTCGCCTCTCCAGCGCCCTTACCAGGCTTCGCGGCGGGCTTTCTGGGCGTCTGCTTGTGCGCCGCAGCGTTCTTGGCCGGCTTCGGCTTGGCCCAGCCGGATTTCGACCCGGTCTTGCGCCTGGGCTTTTCAGTCAGCGCATCGCCGCTCTGCGTGCTGGCCTGCGGTTTCGTGACTCGTTTGGCCCGTGAGGCCGGCGCGCCCTTGCCGGCCGGGTAGCCGGCCTCATCAAGCGGGTAGAGCCGGCCCAGCTGGTCACGCAGCACGGAAAGCTCCAGCTCTTCAGTGTCGCCCTCTTTAAGCGAGCCCAGCTGGAACGGGCCGTAGGCGGTGCGCATGAGCCGGTTCACCTGCAGGCCGAGCGCGCGCATCACATTGCGGATTTCCCGGTTCTTGCCTTCGCGCAGCGTCATGGTCAGCCAGACATTCGCGCCGGTGCGTCGATCCAGCTGCGCCTCGATCGGTCCGTAGGAGACCCCCTCAACGGTGATCCCGTTCTTCAACGCCTCCAGCTGGGCGTCTTTCACATCGCCATAGGCGCGCACCCGGTAGCGGCGCTTCCAGCCGGTCGCCGGCAGCTCCAGCGCACGCGCTAACGCCCCATCATTGGTCAGCAGGAGCAGGCCTTCCGAATTGAGATCCAGCCGCCCCACCGAGATCACCCGGCCCAGCTCCTCCGGCAGATGATCGAACACGGTCTCGCGCCCTTCCGGATCGGCGTGCGTGGTCAGCCGGCCCACAGGCTTGTGGTGACGCCACAGCCGGGTCGGCGGCGGCGCGGCCAGCGCTTCGTCATCAAAGCGGATTTCGTCAGCCGGCGTGACCTTCAGCGCGGGGCTGGTCAGCACGCGCCCGTTGACGCTGATCCGCCCTTGTTCGATGAGGCGTTCGGCTTCGCGGCGCGAGGCGACGCCGGCGCGCGCCAATACCTTGGCGATGCGCTCGCCGGCGGGGCCGTCTTCAGGAGGGGGAGTATCGCTCACGCTTGCTATTGTCTCGATTGAGGGCTTAAGGGGCGGGAATGAGCATGAATGGTCCAGACCCGGATGATGACCGGCGCTATATGGAGCGCGCCTTCGCCCTTGCGCAAGCCGCCGCCGAGGCGGGCGAGGCGCCGATCGGGGCGCTGCTGGTCGATCCGGCGTCCAACACCATCATCGCCGAAGCGCATAATCAGCCGATCGCGAGTCACGACCCGACCAGTCATGCGGAGATTCTGGCGCTTCGCGCTGCGGGCGCTGCGACGGGCAATTATCGGCTCACCGGGCTGACGCTCTACGTGACGCTGGAGCCGTGCGCGATGTGCGCCGGCGCAATCAGCCATGCGCGTATCGGGCGACTGGTGTACGCCGCCTCCGACCCCAAGGGCGGCGCCATTGAGCACGGGCCTCGCTTCTTCGAGCAGAAGACCTGTCACTGGCGTCCGTCCGTGGAGGCCGGGCTGATGGCCGAGCAAAGCGCGGAGCTTCTGAAAGCCTTCTTCAGGGCGCGGCGCGGCTAGGCCAGGCCGAACCACATCAGAAAGCCGCGTACGGCCCCCAGCGGCGCCAGCAAGAGATCGAAGATCAGCCAGAGCCATTTCAGCATCATCGCGTCGCGAACGACGGCGGTGATCCACCCGGCAAGAAACACGATGCCCAGACACCCGGACCCCATGCATCCGCCATCGCGTTGAATGATGATGCGCATGGACGCGAGGCTAACAGGGCTTACGGCGCGGGTGAAGCGGGCGCGCTGGTTTCAAACTGCCGCTTCAGTCCGGGCAGGCCAAGGCTGAGCGTGACCGCGCGGACGGCGTAATAGCCCAGAAAGGCGAGCCAGAGCCCGACGCCGCCAAGCCAGGGCCTCAGCCAGAAGTCCAGCGCCAGATAGATCACGAGCGCAGCAATCATCGCATTACGCATCAGCGGCCCTTGCGTGGTCCCGATCATCAGCCCGTCCAGCTGCCAGCTCGGCGCCCCGATCAGGGGGGCGAGCGCACAGAAGGGCAGGAAGGCGAGGGCCACGGCGCGCGTGGCTTCATCGGTCGTCATCAGCGCGATAAAGGCCGCCCCGAAGACCCAGAAGGCGAGGCTGAGCAATGCAGCGCCAACCAGCGCCAGCTCGCTCGCCAGCCGCATCGCCCGGCGCAGGCCCGGCCAGTCCTTTGCGCCTTTGGCCTTGCCGGCCAGCGTTTCGGTGACGTGCGCGAAGGCGTCAAGCACATAGGCGGCGATTCCGATGAACTGCAGAAGGATCGCGTTTCCGGCCAGGATCGCGTCGCCCTCGCGCAGGGAGGCCTCGTTGAACCACCACATGCCCGCCAGCAGCGCTAGCGTGCGCAGGAAGATGTCACGGTTGACCGTGAACAGCCGGCTCAGCGCCGCGGTGTCGAGGATTCGTTTTCGCGGCGCGCAACTGCGGCTGCGCAAGACGCGCCAGACGATGAAGCCGGCCGCAATGAGCGCGATCCACTGGCTCGCCGCGCTGGCCGCCGCCACGCCCTCAACGCCCCAATCAAAGCGCACCACGAACAGGATGGAGAGCGCGGCGTTCACCAGGTTCAGCGCGATCTGCAGCCCGAGCGCCGCCCCGGTCCGGCCCATGCCGATCAACCAGCCATAAACGGCGAAACCGGCGAGCGCCGCCGGCGCTCCCCAGATCCGCGCATCGAAATAGTCCCGCCCGCCCGCCTCGGTCGCTTCACCGCCGGACAGCGCGGCGAAGGCTGCTTGGCTCAGCGGGCCTTGAACGACGACGAAGATGAGGCCGAGGGCTGCGCCCACCAGCGCGCCGCGAAACAGCGTGGCGCGGGCTTCGCCTTGTTCGCCGGCGCCATCGGCCTGAGCGGCGAGCGCTGTGGAGCTCATGCGCAGAAAGCCAAGCGCCCAGTAGAGCGTGTTGAAGATCAGCACGCCGAGCGCGACCGCCGCGATATCGCTGGTCGAACCCGTGCGCCCGATAACGGCGATATCGACCAGACCCACAAGCGGGCTCGCCACATTCGCCGCCATGATCGGCAGGGCGAGCGCGAGCACTTTGCGACGCGTCAGCGTGTCAGGGGCCAGGGTCGAAGCGGTCATGGAAGCCCGGCTGTACGCTGCGGCGAACGGCTCATGCAAGCTGAGTTGCGTCTGAAGCCTTCAGCTCTATCGTCGAGCACTATCGCCATGAGGAGCCTGAACCATGATCCGCGCCTATCAAGTTAGTGAACCGAAAGGTCGGTTCGGCGTCGTCGAATACGATCCGGGTCCGATCAAGGCCGACGAAGTCGAGATCGCGGTGGAAAGCTGCGGCCTCTGCCATTCGGACATGTCGCTTCTGGATGATGAGTGGGGCGTGACGAAATTCCCGCTTACCCCCGGCCATGAAGTGGTCGGCCTGGTGTCGCGCGTCGGCGCGGACGTGGCGCATTTGCAGCAAGGCCAGCGCGTGGGCGTCGGCTGGTTCTCGCGCTCCTGCATGACGTGTGATCCGTGCATGCATGGCGATCACAATATGTGCGTCATGGTCGAGCAGATCGCGGTCGGACGGCGCGGCGGGTTCGGCGATGCGGTGCGGGTTCAGTCGCACTGGGCGACGCCCCTGCCGGACGGGGTTGATGCGGTCGCGGCCGGGCCGCTCTTCTGCGGCGGCATCACCGTGTTCAACCCGATCGTTCAGTTCGGCGTGAAGCCGACCGACCGGGTCGGCGTGATCGGGATTGGCGGGCTCGGCCATCTGGCTCTGCAATTCCTAAACGCCTGGGGCTGCGAGGTGACCGCCTTCACCTCCACGGACGCTAAAGCCGAGGAAGCCAGGTCGCTGGGCGCGCACCGCACGGTCAACAGCCGCGACGCCGAGGCGCTGAAGGTTGAGGCGGGCCGGTATGATTTTATCCTGTCCACGGTCGCTGCGGACATGGACTGGCCGACTTATATGAACATGCTCGGCCCGCGTGGGCGGCTTCATACGGTCGGCATCCCGCCCAAGCCGATTCCCGGCATCGCCTTTCAGTTGATCGGCGCACAGCGCTCCATCTCCGGCTCACCGCTCGGCAGTCCGGCCACCATTCGCCAGATGCTGGATTTCTGCGCGCGCCACGACATCAAGCCGATGATCGAACGTCTTCCGATGAGCGAGATCGACGAGGCGTTTGAGCGCCTTCGCGAGGGCAAACCGCGCTACCGCATCGTGCTGGAGAACGATTTCGCTTAAGTCGGGTCTGCGGCCTGGCTTGAGCTTTCCTCATGCTGCCGATCGTTCATCATCCGGCCTATGTCGCGCGCGATGTGCCGGCGACCCACCGCTTTCCGATGGGCAAGTTCCGGGCGCTGGCTGAACGGCTCGTCGCCGACGGTCTGGTCGCCGACTTAGAGGCCTTCCAAACGCCGATACCGGCGCCGGCGGCGTGGCTGGAGCTCGCCCATGCGCCCGGCTATGTCGATCAGGTGCTGAGCCAGACGGTTCCGGAAGCTCTGGAGCGCCGGATAGGTTTCAAGATGAGCGAGGCGGTCGCGCTGCGTTCACGCTGCGCAGTGGCCGGAACCGCGCTGGCTGCGCGTCTGGCGCTGGAGCATGGCGCGGCCTGCAACACCGCCGGGGGCAGCCACCACGCCTTTGCCGATGGCGGGGCGGGGTTCTGCGTCTTCAACGATGTCGCGGTCGCGGCGCGCCTGCTGCTGACCGAAGGTCTCGCATCGCGCATTCTGGTGGCCGATTTCGACGTGCATCAGGGCGACGGCACGGCGCGCATCTTCGAAGACGACGCCCGCGTCTTCACGCTGTCAGTCCATTGCCGTGAGAACTGGCCGCGCCGCAAGGCGGTCTCCGACATGGATGTGGAGATTGCTGAAGGGACCGGCGATGCGGCCTATCTCTCAGCCGCACGTGACGCGCTTGAAGACGCGCTGGAGGCGAGCCGTCCTGATCTGGTCTTCTTCAACGCTGGCGTCGATCCGCATGTCGAGGACCGGCTGGGCTTGCTGGCGCTCAGCGATGAAGGTCTGCAGGCGCGTGAGGCGATGGTGTTCGACGCCGTGATGCGCCGGGGCGTTCCGGTCTGCGGCGTGCTTGGCGGCGGGTATTCACGCGATCTGGACGCGCTGGCGCGCCGTCACGCCTTCCTCCATCACGCCGGCGACCGCGCGCTGCGCCTTCATCGCTAATGTGAGAACGAAAAGACGCCCTCGCTGCAGGGTGCGAACGAGGGCGCTGAAGGTAAGGCGGTTTTCACCGCCGGGGAACGACCGTGAGGCCGAACTGGCAACCTTGGCGTCAGGACGCCGAGGCGGTGCGGATGCGCGTCTCCGGGCGCGATGCGGCGAGGCGGGCTTCAAGCTCGGCCTCGGCTTCGGCGAGCGCGGCCCGGCGGCAAGCGCGCTCCTCGGCTCTCGCGCTGAGACGATCACCAGGCAAGCTGCAGACCTCTCGGGCCGCCTTGCGGATTTCGCTGCGCAGCGCGTCAACCTTGCGGGGATCGGCGAGATCGGAGGCGGAAAAGTGGATGTCGGCATTGCGCACTGTCGGCTCGGTTGGGCCAGCCAGAGCCGCCGGTGCGAGCGCAACTGCAGCCAGGGCCGGAGCGAGGAGGGCGCAGATCAGTTTCGTGGATCGGGGCATATCGAGTGTCTCCGTGGTTATCGACCAACCGTCGACGCCTTGGAGATCTCTTTATGGTCTCCGCATCCGTCGTCGGCGAGGAGAAGATTGGGCTGGTCCGTCTTACGCCAAAATGACGCTCACATTGAGACTTCGTCAGGTAGCGCTCATGCGAGCGTTAGCGCATCGTTTCGAGCAGTATTTCACTTCATCCCAATGGCGCGCCCATTTCTTGCGCCAACCGAAAGGACGTTTGCAGACCGGGCAGATTTTCTCCGGCCGGTCCGCCTTCGCCGTGGCGCGTTTCCGGTTGCGGTTCTTCGCCATGGGCTAGGGATCCAGCCCGCGGTGTCGGAGCCCGGTCCGATGCCGGATCATCGCCGGGCGAGCTTCTGCAGGCTGGGCCGAATGGGAAGGAAAATCCGGTAGAGGCCTTCGCCGATCCAGACGAAAGGCGGGACGCCGCCAATTCGGCCGAGCCAGCGCCAACCGGGCGTGACCCTCCACAGCGCTGCAAAGGCTGCAGCGCCGGAACGCACCTCGCCATCGCCGTCTTGCACATGAAACCGCGCCATGGCCTGGCGGCACGAGACCCCGTCCGGGGCGGCCAGCCCTTCGGACACATCGACAAAGCGCGCCTCAGCGCCCCGGCGCTGGTAGAAGCCGATTTCAGCCCGGCAAAGCGGGCAGCTCGCATCGTAGAAGACGGTCAGCTCCGCCTCCCTGCCTGGGGAGTCCTTCAGCGGGTGGGTGTCGGTGCGGTTCATGACGATCTAGATAAGCCATCATGCAGCGGGGAAAAGCAAAATGAGCGTGTCGCTCTCATACACAGGAAAGAAGACCGCTGCGGTCATTGGCGCGGGCCTCGCCGGTGCGGCCTGCGCGCGGGCGCTGATCGCTCGCGGCTTTTCCGTCACGCTGTTCGACAAGGGGCGCGGGCCGGGCGGGCGGTTGTCCACGCGGCGCGCGATGATTGGCGAGAAGGAGCACCGCTTTGATCATGGCGCTCAGTATCTGACCGCGCGCACTGACAGCTTTGCTCGTTTCATGGCTGACGCTGAACGCGCCGGGGCGGCTTCGCCCTGGCAAGGCCGGCTTGAGCGACAGCGCGCCGGAAGCCGCGAACCGCTCTGCGGCGCCGCGGAGTCCCTCTGGGTGGGCGCCGGCGGCATGAACGCGATCGTGAAACATGCGCTGACCGGGCTCGATGTGCGTTTCGCGGCGCGGGCCGAAACCCTGCAACAGGGCGCGGACGGCTGGACGATACTGTTTGAGGATGGCGGGAAAGCCGGTCCGTTCGATCGGGTGGCCGTGGCGATCCCGGCGCCGCAGGCGTCCGCGCTGTTCGCGAGCGCTGGCGAACCGGCCGCGGAGCTTGCGCGTGAAGCCGCTACGGCGCGCATGGCGCCCTGCTTTGCGGTGATGGCGGCCTATGACGCTGGGTTCGAAGCCGGGTTTGACGGCTTGAAGCTGGACGAAGGCGAGGCCCTGTCCTGGGCGGCGCGCGTCGGCTCGCGTCCGGGCGCGGATCGGTCTCATCCCGGCTGGGTGTTGCATGCCGGACCCAACTGGTCGGCGCGTCAGGTCGATGCCGACAAGACGGAGATCGCCAGCCTCGTCCTCGCTGAGTTTTCACGCCTGTCCGGCGCGCCGGCGCCGGTCTGGACCCGTGTTCATCGCTGGCTCTACGCCTTTGTCGAGAACGCGGCTGAATCACCGTTTGGGCTCAGCGCCGACAAAAGCCTTGGCGCGGCGGGCGACTGGCGGCTCGGTCCGCGCGCTGAACACGCCTGGACGTCCGGCCTGGCGCTCGGCGAGGCGCTGGCCGGCTCTGCTCAGGGCTAGCTTGCGTCGTCCGGCTTGATCAGGAAATGGCCGTGCAAGGTGGCGATCAGCGCCTGTCGGCGTTCCTGCCAGGCGTCCACGCGCACATTGGCGACGCGCGAACCCTGCCGGGTGATCATTGCGCGCGCGAACACGTCGCTGGGACGGCCCGGACGCAGGTAGTCCACCGCCACATCAATTGGCTTAGGCAGGGCGGCGAGCCGGCTGGCCGCCATCAGTGCGGCGGAAGCCGTGATCTCCATAAAGGCGCCGATCGCCCCGCCATGCAGGGCTGGAATAAGCGGATTGCCCACCAGCGTATCGTCATAGGGCAGAATGCCGGTCAGCTCGTCGCCATGATCGTCGAAGCGCACGCCGAGGCGTTTCACATAGGGGCTCGACAGAAGCGGAATGAGGTGCTCGCTCATGAGCCGGCTCCTGAGCCGGTTATGCTGATATCGGAGATCGGCGTGGCGCTTTCACCGATTTTCGCCTTGGCGCGTTCGGCGGCTTCCTGACTGACGCGGGTGATCATGAAGGCGGCCGTCGCCGTCGCCACCGGGTCATCGGGGTCGCCGTCATGGGCGATGGCGTTGACGAAGGCGAACAGCCCGCTGGCCTTGATCGCGCGCGCCTCGGCGATGACATCGCGACCGGGCTCGGCCGGGCGCATATAATCCAGCCTGAGATCCAGCGTCGCCGTACCCGCCTGACCGCCCAGCCCGGCGAAGGCGGCCACGCCGCAGGCATGGTCGAGCAGGGCTGTGACCACGCCGCCATGCAGAATGCCGGTTTCGCTGTCGCCGATCAGATCGTCGCGATAGGGCGCGCGCATGACCGCCCGGTCCGGCGCGATGGAGACCAGCTCCATGCCGAGCGCGACGGCGTGCGGAGACCCCGCCACGAGAAGCGGGGCGAGGGAATCAAGATGGGCCTGGATGTCTTCGCTCATGACGCGCGGTTTACGACGCTGAGCGGGCTCGCGCTAGAGCCTCACGCCGCGCTTTGCCTGGCGGCGACGCGTTCAAGACCGTTGACGACTTCGGCGCGGGTTTCAGCCGGCGCGGCGTGCAGCGTCTTCAGTTGGCCCAGTGTGGCGCGGTGCAGTCGCACGACCTCGTCAATGCGCGGGGTGATCTCCTCCACGCCTTCCATGCTGCGGCGAAGCGAGCGACCCACGCGGGCGGCGAGAAGATCACCGCGACGCATCATGTCGAAGGACAGCGCATCGGCCTGGGCTCGGATCGCTTCGACCGGCGTGGTCAACCCGGCCTCCACATCGACGCCGCGCTTGTGCGCGAAGGCGGGATTGGTGCGCGCGCGGCGGCGGTCCGGGCCTTTGAAGCTTTCTGTTTCGATAAAGCTGCGCGGCGCCTTCAGCACAGCGTCCAACCGCTCCATCAGGGTCTGAGGCGCCAGCGGGCGCAGCAGGTATTCGGTCGCGCCGGCATCGCGCGCGGCCATGACGTCTGGCATGTTGGAACGGCCTGTCAGCAGAAGCGCCGGCGTCGTGCGGAGTGCGCCCGGCATGGCGCGCAGCGCGGTGACGATCTGATATCCGGTGGTCGTGTTCTCACGCCAGTCGGCGATCAGGATCGGGTTTCTCGCGCGTACGATCTTTTCAAGCGCTTCGGTCTGGCTGGTCGCGGTCTCAATCGATTTCGCGCCGGCATGGCGCAGAATGGACACGACGAGGCGCCGGGTGAAGGCGCTTTCGTCAAACACAATGAGCGAGCAGGCGCGCCAGTCGCGCGGACGCTGCGTCGCACGGACATCGCCGCGCGCCCATTCGTCCATCGCATCAGATGTTGGCTTTGAACCGGCCAGCATGCGCACCCCTTCTCCATAACTGAAGCAGGCCGCTCATAGCGCAGCGGGGCCGTGAAAGCGCGTGAAAGCGCTCACCGTGGTGAACAGCGGGTTTACGCCATCGCACGCGAATGCGCGCTCAGCGCGTCGCCTTGATGATGCGCCACACGATCCAGATCGGCACCACGAGCACCGCGCCGAGGAAGAAGTATTGGATCGCCCAGCGGAAGGAATCGCCGATGATTTCGAAGAAGCGCTCCCACGCGTCGGCCAGCGTTCCGAAGAAGTCCACCCAGAGCCGCGCCGGATCGATCTGGAAGGCCGCCAGAACCAGCCCTGCGAGCACGCAGAGGAAGAACAGGGCGAGCAGATCGGACGGCTTGATGGAGATCAGCCGCTGAACGAAGGGTTTGCGCTCGCGCGTGTCGGTCTGGATGTCGCTGTGCTCGGTCATATGGCCACCTTATCGCGTTGAAGACGGCGGAAACAGGGCCGAAGCCGGGCTAAAGCCCGATTTCGGCCCTGAGCAACCGTGTTTAGGCGGACTTGGCGATTTCGACGCCGGTCGGATACGGGATCTCGATCTCGGCCTTGTCGAAGGCGATCTTGATCTGCTTGTTCATGTCGAAATGCAGGCCCCAATAGTCGCTGGCCTTGCACCAGGCGCGAACCGTGTAATCGACCGAGGACTCCCCGTGGGCGCCGACTTCCACGAACAGGGCCGGGGTCTTCATAACCCGCTCATCAGCTTCGAAGACTTCGCGGATCACGCCCTGCACCTTGTCGATATCGTCGTCATAGGAGGCGGAGAAGGTGAAGTCGCAGCGCCGCGTGGGATAGGCGGAATAGTTGGTGATCACATCGCCCCAGGCCTGACCGTTCGGGATGATGATCTGCTTGTTATCCGGCGTGCTCAGCTCTGTGTAGAACAAGGTCACGTCCTTGACCGAACCGGAAACCCCGGCGACCTCGACAAACTGGCCGATCTTGTAAGGCCGGAAGAAGACGATCATGACGCCGGCGGCGACGTTGGACAGCGTGCCCTGCAGCGCAAAGCCGATCGCCAGCGTGACCGCGCCAAGGGCGGCGACCAGCGAGGTCGTTTCCACCCCGAAACGAGTCAGAACCGCGATAATGACGACGGCCAGGATCGCCCACTTGGCCATCGAAGCGAAGAAGTTGGCGAGCGTCTGGTCGAGCTTCGGATTACGGTCCGGAATGCGCCGGATGGTGCGCGCCACCGCGCCAGCGACCATGAAGCCGATAATGAGGATCAGCGCGGCCAGAGCCACATTGATGGCGAGCTGCAGACCAACCGTGGTCAGGAAAGTCGTGACGGCATTCATATCGATGCCCATGGCGGCGGCGAGGGTCATGCGCGAGGTCTCCGCAAAGCTGAATGATGGGTTTTGCGCAGCCCCCTACCACTAAGACGGGCGAGCGTCGATTCTCTTCTCAAGCAGCGCTTCCAGCGTTTCCAGCCGGTCCGCCTCGCGCGGCGGCTTGTCCCAGCGAATGCGGTGAATGCGCGGAAAGCGCATCGCGATGCCCGATTTATGGCGCGTGGAGCGCTGCAGGCCTTCAAACGCGATCTCCAGCACCACGCCTTGATCGGCCTCCGCACGCACCGAACGCACCGGGCCGAAGCGCTCCACCGTGTTTTCGCGCACATATCTGTCGAGTTGTTTCAGCTCCTGATCGGTGAAGCCGAAATAGGCCTTGCCGACCGGAACAAGGCTGTCTCCATCCTCGCCCCCCCTCCAGACGCCGAAAGTGTAATCAGAATAAAGGCTGGAGCGCTTGCCGTGACCGCGCTGGGCGTAGAGCATGACCGCATCGACGAGGAAGGGATCGCGCTTCCACTTGAACCACTCACCCTTGGGTCTGCCCGGCAGATAAGCGCTCGCGCGGCGCTTGATCATGACCCCTTCGGCATGCGTGACGGGCGGATCGCTGCGCAAGGCGTCCAGCACTTTCCAGCTATCGAAGACGACCGGACCAGACAGATCGATGCGACCGCCCTGGTGCGCGCCCGCCAGTCGCTCCAGCCGGTCTCGGCGCTGATCAAAGGGCAGGGCGCGAACATCCGTTTCGCCCTCAAACAGGATATCGTAGGCTCGGATGAAGGCCGGGTGCTTGGCCATTATCGCCTTCGACACTGTTTTCCGGTTCAGCCTCTGCTGCAGGTCGGAGAAAGAGGCTGGTTCGCCATCCTCCCCGCGAACCAGAAGCTCGCCATCAATCGCGCCATCAAAATCAATCGCTGCGACAATGTCCGGAAAGCTGGCTGAGATATCATCGCCGGTGCGGGTGTAGAGCCGGGCTTCGTCACCGGACCGCACCGCCTGCACGCGTATGCCGTCCCACTTCCACTCAGCCGTGAAGTCCTCCGGGTCGAGCGCAGCGAGCATGTCGGCGTCAGCCGGGTGCGCCAGCATGACGGGCCGAAACGGGGTGGAGGTGGCGCTGACAGGTTTCTCCGCGCGACCTTCCAGCCAGGCGAACAGGTCTTCATAAGGCGGCGACAGCCCATGCCAGAGCTCTTCGATCTCGCCGACATTGACTTCGCCGAACTGCGCCAGCGCCGTCTTCGCCAGACGCGCGGAGACGCCGATGCGCAGCCCACCCGTCACCAGCTTCAACAGAGCCCAGCGACCGGTTGCATTGAGCGCATCAAGCCAGGCCTCGACCAGGCGCGGCGCCTCGGCGCGGCTGGCTGAGCTCAGCGCCTCAACGATCTCGGCCAGGTCCGGCACACGGTTCGCGCCGGGGCGTTGCGGCCAGATCAGAGCGGTGGTTTCAGCCAGATCGCCGACAAAATCATAAGAGAGCTCAAACAGGACCGGATCGACCCGTTCCGCCGCCAGCTGGCGGATCAGAGCCGGCTTGGCGGTGCGAAACTCCAAGCCGCCCGTGATGGCGGCCAGGGCGAGGCCGCGTTCAGGATCGGGCGTCTCGGCGAAATGGGCCTGCAAAAGCCTCAGCTTGGCATTGCGCTGCGGGGTCAGCGCCAGAGCGTCGAGAAGGGCGGCGAAGCGTTGCATGGCTGTGAAGATAGGCCGGATGGAAGGCGATGACCGCCCGATGACGGTTCGCGGCCGGAGTTTGGGTTGACCTCATCACCGGGTAATGCAGTGTGAAGACCAGATGACGGGCCGCCATACGGCCTGCTGTGCAAATTGCGTCAGGGGAGGGCCGCTATGAGCGAGTCTCGCGTCACCACGGGTGAAAGCGAACATCAGAAGGGTATTCTTGGCTGGATTGAACGCACGGGCAACCGTCTGCCTGACCCGGCCTTCATCTTCTTCTATCTGATCATCTTCATGGTGATCATCTCCGCCATCGCCTCCTTCCTGAACCTGTCGGTGCCGCACCCGACCCAGCTCGATGAGAGCGGCGCGCCGGTCGTGGTCAATGCGGTCAGCGCGCTGGCGTCTTCCAGTCTTGAGCATCTCCTGGTGGAGATGCCGGAGATATTCACCGGCTTTCACCCGCTTGGCTATGTGCTGGTGGTGATGCTGGGTGCGGGCGTGGCTGAACGCGCCGGCCTGTTCGGTACGGCGATGCGCGCAGCCGTGCGCGATGTTCCGCTTATGCTTCTGACGCCGGCCGTGGCGCTCGTGGCGATGATGGGCAATCTCGCTGCGGATGCGGCCTATGTGGTGCTCATACCGCTGGCCGGAGTGATCTTTGCTGCGGCGGGCCGGCATCCCATCGCCGGCATCACTGCGGCCTTCGCCGGCGTGTCCGGGGGCTTCTCGGCCAATCTCTTGCCGGGCCAGCTGGACGCGCTTCTGTTCGGCATCACCGAAGCTACCGTGCTGGCGCTTGATCCGGACTGGGTCATGAACATCACCGGGAACTGGTGGTTCATCGGCGTGATGACCTTCATCTATCTTCCGATCATCTGGTACGTGACCGACCGCATCATCGAGCCGCGGCTCGGCCCCTGGACGGGCGGAGCGGTCGCCGGAGCGGCTGAAGGCGAGCAGGAAGAGGTCGCCGCCGAGCTGACTCCGGGTCAGAAAAAGGGTCTGGCGAACGCCGGTCTCGCCGTGCTGGCTGTCTGCTTTGTCTGGCTGGTGATGACGGTCGATCTCGTCGCGCTGGTCACTTTCGGAAACCTGTCCATGTATGGCGGCGATGTGCCGCTCTACAACGAGGCGCCGGGGCTGTTGCCCGCGCAGGCTCTGGTGCCCTTCTTCTCCTCGCTGGTCGCCGGCTTCATGATCCTGTTCATCTTCGCCGGCATCGCCTACGGCAAGGCCGCCGGGACGATCAAGGATCACCGCGACATCGTCGACATGATGGCCGGCGCGATGAAGGATATGGGCTATTATCTCGTGCTCGCCTTCTTCGCGGCCTATTTCGTGGAGCTGTTCAACATCTCCAATCTGGGCCTGATCTCGGCGGTCAACGGCGCCAATGCGATCGAGCAGTCCGGCCTGCCGCTGCCCATCGTGCTCGGGCTGATCGTGGTCTTCGCGGGCCTTTTGAATCTGTTCGTCGGATCAGCCAGCGCCAAATGGGCGCTGATGGCGCCGGTTCTGGTGCCGATGCTGATGCTCCTGGGCGTCAGCCCTGAGATGGCCACCGCCGCCTACCGGGTCGGCGACAGCGCGACGAATATCGTCACCCCGCTCATGGTCTACTTCCCGCTCGTGCTGGTCTTCGCTCGCCGCTGGGTGCCGGAATTCGGCATCGGTTCGTTGACCGCTTCGATGATCCCATACTCGATCTGGCTTCTGATCTCCGGCGTCATCATGACGGTGGCCTGGGTCTATCTCGGCCTGCCGCTCGGACCGGGCGCGACGGTGGAGTACACCCTGCCGGCGGCTGCAGCTGTAACGGGCTAGGGGCTGAACGCCATATCGCGCGTCCTTCGTCGAGACGGGCGTTTCGAAGGACGCACACATTCTTTAAACGGAGCAAATCATGAGCGAGAGAGCCGCGTCTGAGCGCAAGGGCGGGTTTCTGGATGCGGTGGAGCGCTTCGGCGATCGCCTGCCGGATCCGGTCTTCATCTTCGTCTGGCTGATCGGTGTTCTGGCGCTGGGTTCTGCGGTCGCGGCCTGGTTCGGAATGAGCGCGGTCAACCCGATCACCGGTGAAACGCTGACCGCTCAGTCGCTGCTCTCGCGGGAGAATGTCCAGAGGCTTCTGACCTCCATGCCTGAAACGCTGACCGGCTTCACCCCGCTGGGTCTGACGTTGGTCATCATGCTCGGCGCCGGGGTGGCGGAGCGTTCCGGGCTGTTCTCAGCCGCGCTGCGCGGCGGTCTGCGCAATGCGCCCAAATCGCTCATGACGCCGATGGTGGCGCTTCTGGCTCTGGTCGCGACCCACTCATCTGACGCCGCCTATGTTGTGCTCATCCCGCTGGCGGGGGTGATCTACGCCTCGGTCGGCCGCCACCCGATCGCCGGGATCGCTGCGGCCTTTGCGGGCGTCTCGGGCGGCTTTTCGGCCAATTTCATGCCCGGTCCGATCGACGCGCTCATCCTGGGCGTCACCGAGCCGGCCGCGCAGATTCTCGACCCGGCCTGGTCGGCCAATATCGCCGGCAACTGGTGGTTCATCGCCGGCATGGCGACGGTCTTCTTCCCGCTGATCTGGTTCGTGACCGACCGCATCATCGAGCCGCGCCTGGGCGAATACACGCCCACCAGCGCGGTTCCGGTCACCAGCCAGAAAGCCGACAGCGCCCTGACGCCCGAAGAACGCAAGGGTCTGTGGCGCGCGCTGTGGGCCTTCCTGGCGCTGACGGGTCTGTGGACGCTCTTGACGGTCATGCCGAACGCGCCCTTGCAGGATTTCGAGGCAGCGCCGGCCTATCGGCTCAATCCGATGATTGAGAGCCTGATCGCCTATTTCTTCCTGCTTTTCCTGGCCTGCGGCGTCGCCTTTGGCTCGGCGGTAGGCACGGTGAAAACCCATCGCGACGTGGTGCAGTATTCCACCGAAGCGATGAAGGACATGTCCGGCTATATCGTGCTGGCCTTCGCCGCTGCGCACTTCGTGGTCATGCTGAACTGGACGGGGCTGGGCGGTATTCTCGCCATTGACGGCGCCCGTGCAATCGAGGCCGCCGGACTGCCCGCGCCGCTCCTGCTGGGCGCCATGGTGCTGCTGGCCGCCTCGCTCAACCTTGTGATCGGATCGGCTAGCGCCAAATGGGCCGCCATCGCGCCGGTTCTGGTGCCGATGCTGATGCTCTTGGGCATCAGTCCCGAAATGGCGACGGCTGCGTACCGTGTGGGCGACAGCGTCACCAACATCATCACCCCCTTGATGGTCTATTTCCCGATGGTGCTGGCTTTCTGCCGGCGCTGGGACCCGGAGTTCGGCATGGGCGGGTTGCTCGCCAATATGATCCCGTACTCCTTCGCCTTCCTCATTGGCGGTCTGGCGCTGACTGTTTTCTGGGTCGCGCTGGGACTGCCGGTTGGTCCGGGCGCGGGCATCGAATACATCGTGCCGGAGGGCGCGCCGAGCCTGTAGCGTCCTTAGCGCTTTGGGGACGCAGTGCTTGTTCAAGGCCTGCGATGAGCGGCTCTATGCATAAGAGCCACGCAACAGACGCGGGCTCGGTGATTTCGCCTTGGCCGAGGCGACAGGCTTGCGGGTGAAAAGCGCGCCCAACATTACCGATTGGTCACGCACAGCCGGTAAGCGTCGACATAGGCGCGCCCACTCCTTAACGTGCGCGCGCCGTTCGGCGCTGAACCCAGCCGCCGGGCTGATCTGATCACAGGGGAGAGTATCAAAATGCGCAATCTGCTTCTTAGCGCCGCGTCCATCCTGGCGCTGGCCGCCTGCCAACCCGCCGCCGACACGACCGCCAGCGACGCCGAAGCGCCGGCGGAAACGGAGACCATGACTGAAGTCGCCGGTGCCGCGGCGGCCGCCGCCGCGGTCACCTATCCTGAGACCCGCACGGTCGATCACGTCGAAACCTACCAGTCTGCGGCCAATGGCGAGGTTCAAGTCGCCGATCCGTATCGCTGGCTGGAAGAAGACGTGCGCGTCTCCGATGACGCCGCCGCCTGGGTCGAGGCCCAGAACGAAGTCACCTTCAGCTATCTGGAGAGCCTGCCTGGCCGCCAGATGATCGAAGACCGGCTGACCGAGCTGTTCAACTACGAGCGTTTCTCCCTGCCCAACAAGGAAGGCGACCGGTATTTCTTCAGCCGCAATGACGGGCTGCAGAACCAGTCGGTCTATTTCGTCCAGGATTCGCTGGACGCTGAAGCGCGCATCCTGATCGACCCGAACACCTGGTCCGATGACGGCACCATCGCGCTGGCCGGCGCGGTCCCCAGCCCGGACGGCTCCATGGTCGCCTATTTCGTTCAGGACGGCGGTTCTGACTGGCGCACCATCAAGCTGCTGGACGTGGAGACAGGCGAAGAGCGCAGCGATGAGATCGAATGGGTGAAATTCTCCGGCCTGTCCTGGGCCAAGGACGGATCGGGATTTTATTACTCACGCTATCCGGAACCGGCCGAGGGTGAGGAATTCACCTCGCTGAACCTTAATCAGGCGGTCTATTTCCACGAAATCGGAGCCGATCAGAGCGAAGACCGCCTCGTCATCTCCGACCCGGACAATCCGCAAGTCGGTTGGGGCGCGGGCGTCAGCGATGACGGCGAGTATCTCATCCTGGCGACCTGGTCGGGCACGGACGGCAATGGCCTGCGGGTTCTCAGCCTGACCGAAGAGGGCGCTGAGCCGGTCGTGATCTTTGACGGCTTCGAAAACAATCACGGCGTGATCGGCAATATCGGCTCCACCTTCCTGATCCAGACCGATCTGGATGCCCCCAATGGCCGCGTGGTCGCGGTGGACCTGTCCGACCCGTCTACGCTGACCGATGTGATCGCTGAAACCGAGTTCCCGATCCAGGGCGTCAGCCATGTCGGCGGACATCTGATCGTGGAAACCCTGGAAGATGTGAAATCGGTCGTGCGCGTCTACACGCCGCAAGGCGAGCTGGTTCGCGATGTGGAGCTGCCCGGCATTGGTTCAGCCGGCGGCTTTGGCGGCGATCCGGACGATCCGGAGACCTTCTACGTCTTCACCAGCTTCAACCAGCCTTCCACCGCCTACAGCTATAATGTGGAAACTGGCGAGAGCAGCGTGTTCCGCGCGCCGGAGGTCGATTTCGACCCGGCTGACTATGTCGTTGAACAGGTCTTCTACGAGAGCACGGGCGGGGTTCAGGTCCCGATGTTCATCGTCCACCACCGTGATGTGGAACCCAATGGCGAGCAGCCGACGCTTCTGTATGGCTATGGCGGGTTTTCCATCTCGCTGACGCCGGGCTTCTCCACTTCGCGCCTGCAATGGATGGAGATGGGCGGCGTGTTCGCGCTGGCGAACATCCGTGGCGGCGCCGAGTATGGCCGCGACTGGCATGATGGCGGTCGTCTGGCCAACAAGCAGAATGTCTTTGATGACTTCATCAATGCCGGCGAAACGCTGATTGAGCTGGGCTGGGCCAATCCGGACACGCTCGCCATTCAGGGCGGGTCCAATGGCGGGCTTCTGGTCGGCGCGGTGTCGAACCAGCGTCCGGACCTGTTCGCCGCCGGGCTGCCGGCCGTGGGCGTGATGGACATGCTGCGCTTTGACCAGTTCACCGCCGGGCGGTTCTGGGTCGATGATTACGGGGTTCCGGGCGAGCCTGAAGACTTCGACTTCATCTATCCCTACTCGCCGCTGCACAACATCCCCGAAGGCGAGGGCTATCCGGCCACGCTCGTGACCACAGCCGACACCGATGACCGGGTCGTGCCGGGCCACTCCTTCAAGTTCGCTGCGGCTCTGCAGGCGGCGGACACCGGGGATGCGCCGACCCTCATTCGAATCGAGACCCGCGCCGGGCACGGCGCCGGCACCCCGATCTCGAAAATCATCGAGGCGACAGCCGATCAGTGGGCCTTCATAGCTCACCATACCGGGCTGGACCTGTCTGAGAGCGAGGGCGGGTCTGAGTAGTCCGGCGCAGTTGAAACGCCATGGCGGGCGGCGGGGCAGGAGGGCTCTATGACCGAGCCGACTGATCCGCCGCCCGACGTCTTCGCCGCACTGGAGCGGTGCGCGCGTCTGGCGGAAGACCTGCGCGGCTTCAAGCGACGGCCGGAACGTCTGAGCGCCTGGCTCACCGCCGCGACGCTCCTGTCCAGCGACGCTGAAGATCAGGCGTTGGTTCAGCGCACCGATGGGATTCGCACCCGCCTGGCGGCGGAGCGCGGCGCGCCAAGCGGTTCGCTGCGCTGGATCTATGCCGGTGTCTTCGCGTCACGCGACATTCCGGTCGAGCGTTTCCTGCAAACCCGGCAGGCGCTGCGCGACGAGCGCCGCGCTTCGAAAGCGGCGACAATGCATGCCGGGGGCGCTCGCGCGGCGCTGGTGCTGTGCGCTGGCGGCGAGATTTATCCCGAAACCATCCGGCGCTTCTTCTCCATGAAGCAGGCCCTGCAGCCGCCCTGGTGGCGGCGCTCAGCCTCCGTGACCGACACCGTGGCGGCGGCCCATGTTCTGAAAGAGGACGCCGAACGCGAGGTGATTGCCAAGCGGGACCGGTCGCGGTCGGTCTTTGAAGCCGACAAGGCCCTGCGTCGGCACAAACATGACGGCGCCCGACTGTGCGCGCTCTACGACGCGGACCCGATCGAAATGCGCAAACGTTTCATGCGGCTTGAAGGCGCGCGGCGCTCGAGTCGCGCGCTGCGCCGAACCGTGACGAAAGGCGCGCTCATCGACTGGGCCGCTCAGGGCTTTGAGCCCGATCATCTTCAAACGCTGGAACGCCTTATGGCCGAGCTGCCGCGTCTGGACGCAATGGCCGGTGCGAAAGCCCAGCTGGCGCATCTCATCGCCATTGGCGGCGGGTCAGCTACAAGCGGGATCGCCGCCATGAGTGCGGTGATCGCTGCGCGCGCCGCCATGATCGCCACCACCATCGCCGCGACCAGCACCGTGACCACCACCACGGCGACGAGCTAGTTGGCGAAGGCCAACCGCGCGCCTAAGTCAGAGCCATGATCCGGCCTGAAGACCTTCTGCGCGAAACCCCCGAAGGCTTGTGGTGCGAGCCGGGCGGCTTCTTCATTGACCCGATGCGCGCGGTGGACAGGGCCGTTATCACCCATGGTCACGCCGATCACGCCCGCGCCGGACATGCCCGCGTCGCGGCGACGCCGGACACGCTGGCCATCATGGCGGCGCGCTATGGCGAGGACTTCTGCGCCGAGCGGGTTTCGCTTGAGTATGGCGAACGGCTGAAGATTGGCGATGTGACCGTCAGTCTTCACTCAGCCGGGCATGTTCTGGGATCAGCCCAGGCGCGGCTGGAATGGAAAGGCCTCGTCATCGTCGTGTCCGGTGATTACAAGCGCCGCCGCGATCCGACTTGCGCGCCTTTCGAGGTCGTGCCCGCCCATGTTTATGTGAGCGAGGCCACCTTCGCCCTGCCGGTTTTCCGTCATCCGGACGACACTGGCGAGATCGCCCGGCTCTTGGCCAGCGTGGAGCGGTCACCGGATCGCACCCACCTGGTGGGGGCCTATGCGCTGGGCAAGGCACAGCGTGTCATCGCGCTGATCCGCGAGGCGGGCTATCATCACCCCATCTATATACACGGCGCTCTGAAAGCGCTTTGCGGCTTCTATGCTGAACGCGGGATCGAACTGGGCGAGCTCCGTGACGCCACGGTGAAGGACGGGCGCGGCGCGAAACGGGATTTCGCCGGAAAGATCGTGCTCGGCCCGCCCTCCGCCTTCCACACGAGCTGGGCCCGGCGCTTCGCCGATCCGGTGATCAGTTTTGCGTCCGGCTGGATGGGCGTGCGCGCCCGCGCCCGTCAGCGCGGCGTGGAATTGCCGCTGGTGCTGTCGGACCACTCAGACTGGGACGAGCTGACGGCAACCGTGCGCGATGTGAACCCCGAAGAGCTGTGGATCACCCATGGCCGCGAAGACGCGCTGGCCCGCTGGGCTGAGCTGGAAGGCTATCGCGCCCGTCCGCTGAGCCTTGTCGGTTATGAGGAAGAGGGCGGCGAATAACTTCATGGATTAATCCTCGCCAACTTGCCCTTATGGCCATAGTCTGCCTGCGGTTATTTGCTTTACGGGGAATACGATGAAAGCTCTTCTTCTCGGCGCCGCCGCAGCCATGGCGATCACGGGCGCGGGCCTGGCGCAGGACTTCACCCTCAATCCGAACTTCGGTTCCACCTCGTTATCCGCCGGCTTCCTGCCGGATCCGTTCGAGGTCAGCATCGCCGCCGGGGGCAGCGTGAACGCAAGCGGCGTGGGCTGCGCGGGCATGATCTCCCAGGCGCCGGACTACCGGCTGCAATGGAATGGCGGACGCATCAAGATCGGCGCGCGCGCCTCGCAGGACACTACGCTGGTGATCAATGCGCCCAACGGCCAGTGGTTCTGTTCTGACGATGTCAACGGGCTTGACCCTGAACTCGTCCTGTCCGGTTCCGGTCAATACGATATCTGGGTCGGCACGTTTGGCGGCGGGATCGCCCAGTCGACGCTCTACATCACCGAGTACTGAGCCTGCACGCAGGTTTGATTGGCGAGACTATTGGGGCCGGGATGCAGCGATGCGTTCCGGCCTTATGCTTTTTCGCGCATCGCCGCGTGTGCGGGCCGGGCCTTGATCCGCTCAAGCCAGTCATGAACCGGTGAGGCGTCATCCATCATGCCGGCGCGCGCCGCATTCTCCAGCTGGAACCCCATCATGCAATCGGCGGCGGAGAAGGCCTCGCCGGTGAAATAGGCGTTGTCCTTCAGCCGTCCCTCTATAACGCTGAGCGCCTTGGCGCGCTCGCCCTGCATATAGGCGCCGAGCAGGCTGTCGGTGAGGCCGGTGCCGGTCAGATAGGTGTTCATCAGGAAGGGCAGAAACGCCGCGCCCTCAGCGGCATGCATCCATTCAAGGAAGGCCGGCCGGCTCAGATCGCCCGGTTTCGGGTGCAGGTGATAATCGGTGTCGAAACGCTCAAGCAGGTAGTGCGCGATGGCCCCGGTTTCCGCGATCACCGCCCCATCGGCCTCCAGAAGCGGCGCCTTGCCCAGCGGGTGGATATCAGCGAGCTGTGGCGGAGCGAGCCGGGTCGCCGCGTCACGCTCATACCGGACCATCTCATAGGGCGCGCCCAGCTCTTCCAGCAGCCAGATAATGCGCTCGGAACGTGACTGGTTGAGATGGTGCAGGGTTACGGCCATTGGTGATCCTCCCGTTATTACGGCCTCACCTTGACCTTCCCCCCATCAGGAAGAAAGAGGCTTGCGCGGCATTACCCCGTTCACCTCTGTCATCCAGTCAGTGCGTTTGGGTCTCGAAGCCTCTGATGCCGGCATTTCGATGACAACGGGCGAAAGCCCGATCCCGGTCAAGCTTGAGGCGCCGAGCCGGAACCTCTTCCGTGGCCTCGTAGTGTACACCCCGTATGCAATCAACCGCGCCGGGTCCCGAACCGGCCTGCATATTTTTATCAAAGATGGGGCGAGTTCGGCGTCCGATTACTCCCGCATCAGGTTAAGCCAATTGCAACCTGATTATGGGCATAACTCACTCATCGGACGGCGACGTGCGCTGCGAGCGCTCCACCGCAGTTCGATATGTCCATCAATGCCGCACTGAAGCGGCCAATCAATTGGGTAGGGTGAACTAAAATGAACAATATCAAAACGGCTCTCGCTGTCGCCGCCGCAGTCATGACCAGCACGGTCTTCGGTGGGGTCGCCATCGCGTCAGAAGCCGAGCGCGAAGTGGTCAATGTCGAAGCGCCGGAATATCCGCGCGGTGCTCAGCGTCGTGAACTCGAGGGCCATGTGACGGTCCGCTACAACGTGACCGAGGCCGGCGAAGTGGCCGATGTCGAGGTTGTGGAATCTGAGCCGGCAGGCGTGTTCGATCGCGCTGTTCTGCGGGCTCTGGAAGGCTGGGAATACGCCCCCGCTGACACGGTGACGGCTGGGATCGAACGCAGCTTCGCGTTCAATCTGGACGGCTAGCAGACCAATGGAAAAGGCGGCGCGGCGACGCGCCGCCTTTTCTCGCATCAGACGCATTAACCTTAACAGGAAGTGAGCATGACCTTCTCGATCCACTCCGTTCAAACTCGCCTTCTGGCGGCGTTTGCGTGCGTGACCCTGATGACGGCGGTCGCCGCCGGAGCGGGACTGATGGCGCTCAATGGCGCGCGTGGCGCGCTGGTCGGCGTGGTTGGGGAGGCGATGCCGTTGGCCAAGGCCGCTCAACGGCTTGAAGCGACCTCTCAGGCGATCACAGGGGAGCTCGCCGCCTTTTCCCGCTCACGCGACCGTGTGCAGAAGACCGCCTCGCAGGCCAGTCTGGAAACCCTGCTTGGCGAGGCGCAAAGCGCGATCTGGGAGCTGCAGGCGGCCGGCCTTGATGGCGCGCGCGTCGCTGAGTTGGAAGCCGGTCTGGCGGATCTGACCGACCAGGTCTCCCTAGCCAGCGCTCCGACCGCTGAGAAGCTGGATGCGAGCGAGCAGCGCATTGCTCACACGCGCGCCGCCCTGTCAGAACGGGCCGGCATCGCACAGGCGCTGGAAACCGGGCTCGATCAGTCCGAGGATCCGGCGATCACCGAGACGCTTTTGCGCGCCATCATGGCGGTCAATCTCGTCGCAACCCAGTTCGCCGAGATTGAGGCCGCCGCCGATGACTCCGCGCTCGAGCTTGTGCGCGACCGGTTCGATTATGCCGCTGACGAGTTGTTCGTGAACCTCGCCATTCTTGGCGATGCAATTGGTTCCCAGGTCGAGCAGACGGCTGAAATCCTGATTGCGCGGGCCGATGGCGAAACCGGCGCCTTCGCATCGCGCCGTGCTGAAATCGGTGCCATTGAGGCGGCGGACGCCGCCGTTGAGGAAGCTAATTTCGCCCACGCCCTGCTCGCTCAGGAGGTCAGCGCGCTGCGTGAACAGGCCGAGGCTGATATTCTCACCGCCGAGCAGACCGGCTTCACCGTCATCTCATCCGGTCAGATTCTGCTTCTGGTCATCACCGGTCTGGCTTTGGCGGTCGGCGCCATGGTCGGCTGGTTCTACGTTAATCGGAACCTTCTGGCCCGTTTGAACCGCATCGCCGCCGCCACGCGCTCGCTCGCCGATGGCGATACCCGCCAGGAGATCGTCGATCAGGGCCGCGATGAGATCGCCGACATGGCGCGTGCGGTCGCGGTGTTCCGTGAAAACGCTATCGAACGCGCACGGCTGGAAAGCGAGAGCCAGGCGGAACGGCGTGAGCGCGAAGAACGCGCCCGGCGCGTGGAAGCGCTCATCGCTGGTTTTGAAGCGACCTCTGAACGCGCTCTGGGCGCTGTAAGCCAGGCCGCCGAACAGCTCGACAGCGCCGCCGGCGCGCTCACTCAGAGCGCCGATCACGCCAGCACGCGCACCAGCGAGGTCGCCTCCGCCGGCGAGATGGCCGCCCAGAATGTCGATACCGTCGCCTCTGCGGCTGAGGAGATGACTTCATCGATCAGCGAGATCGCCCAGCAGATCGCCCGCTCCAGCGACATCGCCCATAACGCCGCCAGCCGGGCCGAGCAGGCTAATGGCGATGTCACAGAGCTGAAGGAAGCCGCCGGCCGGATTGACGGTATCGTCCGGCTGATCAACGACATCGCCGAACAGACCAACCTGCTGGCGCTCAACGCCACAATTGAAGCCGCCCGCGCCGGGGAGGCCGGCAAGGGGTTTGCGGTTGTGGCCAGCGAGGTGAAATCGCTCGCCGAGCAGACCGGCAAGGCCACCGAAGACATTTCCACCCAGATCGGCGGCATCCAGTCAGCCACCGAAAAGGCGGTCAGCGCCATTGGCGGCATCGCCCAGGTGATCGCGGAGATGAACGAAATCTCCACCGCCATCGCTGCAGCCATGGAAGAACAGCGCGCCGCCGCGGCGGAAATCTCCCGCTCGGCGGTGGAAGCGGCCAGCGGCGCAACCCAGGTCTCAGAATCGATCCGCCTGGTGGACGCCGCCGCGTCGGAGACCGGGCAGTGCGCCGGTCAGGTCAGCCATGCCTCCGGCTCGCTGAACACCGAATCCGCCACGCTGCGCCGGGCGGTCGCGAAATTCCTGGAAGGCGTTCGCGCAGCCTGATCGCATGGCAAGCCGCGCGTGGTCGGACACGGCGCCGGGCAAGGCTTGCGCGCACCCGCGCCGGGCCGTATACCCTCCCGCTCCGATCCGAAGCGGGCCGCCCCGCACGGCGAAGGATGGCTGGGTAGCTCAGCTGGTTAGAGCGCAGGACTCATAATCCTGAGGTCGAGGGTTCGAGTCCCTCCCCCGCCACCATCCTTTCCAAGACTTTATTGATTACGCAGTTGCTAGTCGGGCTAGCGGCGGAGATGCTCAATCTAGTCGTGCAAATTTGACATGAATGCACTCTTCAGGTTGAAGGCTGCAATGATTTTCAGATGCCGTTCAGAGTTTTGTCCCGCCTACAGAGAAACACAGTCATTTACCGTCGAATATCTCACAGAAGCCTTGTCGAGACACGGCCTTCGCGCGCGTGCGATTTGGCGCCTTGATGAAGCATGGCTCGGTTAATCTGAAGCTGGGTCGTTACGAGTGAATCCCGTCGTGTGAGCATCACGGCTCAAAGCGTTCCGATCTTCTCATCATATCTTGATTGAGCCGCTTCAACCTCCTTCCAGTTCTGCTCAGCCCAGGATTTTAGGTTTCGGACATGGGGAACCAGTGTCTGGCCAAGGCGTGTGAGCTTGTACTCCACGCGGATCGGCCGCTCGTCATACAGCGTTCTCACAAGCAATCCATCGCGTTCCAGATTGCGCGTGGCCTGAGTTAGCATTTTCTGAGAAACGCCTTCCAGTCGACGCCGGAGTTCGCCGAATCTAAGAGGCGTATCGGCCAAGGCGACAAGGATCAGTGTTGACCACTTGTCACCGATCCGCGCCATAAGCGGACGCGACGGACAGAGCGATAGAAAGGCGTCAGGTTCAGGCATTTGATAGTTACCTATAGGTACCTAATTGACACTAGTAACCAAGTTTCTCAGATTTCATAAAGGAATTCAACTTGGAGCTTGTGCAATGAAGATCGGGATTATCGGGGCTGGATCAGTTGGACGTGCGCTTGCCGGGTTAGCCCGCAATGCGGGCCATGCGCCGGTCCTGTCGGAAAGAACCCCGTCGGGTGATACGGTGAGCTTCCAAGAGGCCGCCGGGGTTGGCGAGATTGTTATCATCGCCATTCCTTACACAGCCACCCCTGCGGTCCTTCCGCCTTTGGCCGCCGCGCTCGCAGGCAAGACAGTCGTCGACGCCACCAACCCGCTGAACGATGATTGGTCGCCAAAAGTTCTGGGCGCTGAAACCAGCGCTGCAGAAGAAATCGCCGGTCTCTTACCCGGCGCTCATGTAGTGAAAGCCTTCAATACCGTGTTCGCGGACATCATGACGCCGGACAAGCTCATCCGTCTGGGCGCGCCTGTCACGGGTTTCATCGCCGGTGATGACGATGCGGCGCGTCGCCAGGTCGCGGGCCTGGTTAAAGATATGGGCCTGGCTCCGGTTGAGATCGGACCGCTGGCCACAGCCCGTTATCTGGAAGCCATGGCGCATCTCAACATCGCCATTGCGGTAGGACAGTCCGGCGGCACGGACGCGGCTTTTCTATACCATCAGTCTCCAGCGTGAGGGTAGGGCATGACCAAACGGCGCGTTCAATTTCAGGTCCAGAATGATCGTGTGATTGGAGACTTGTTCGTGCCAACCGCGCCCGGACCGCACCCGGCGGTCATCGTTGGCGGCCCCATGACAAGCGTGAAAGAGCAGGTGACCGGCGTCTATGCCAAGGCGCTCTCTGAACGGGGAATTGCCGCGCTCTGCCTGGATCACCGGCATTATGGGCAAAGCGGAGGCGAGCCGCGCCAGTACGAATACTATCCGCACAAGATCGAAGATCTTACAGCCGGTATCCTGGCCTTGGCCGAGGCGCCCGACATTGATCCGCATCGTCTCGGCGCGGCCGGCGTTTGTCTGGGGGTCGGCTATGCAGTCTGGGCCGGAATTGGCTCGCCTCTGGTCAAGTCTCTGGGCGGTGTTGTCGGGTATTATCGCAATGTGCCTGCTATGAAAGCCAGCGATCCTGAAGGCTTTCAAGATAAGGTCGATCAAGGCCGAGCCGCGCGCGAAATCTACGAAAAGACGGGCGAGGTTTTGACCATTCCTGCGGCTGCGCTGGAAGGCGATGCGGCCATGACCCTGCAGTCCACTTATGAATACTACGCGACTCCCCGCGCGGGTGTTTCAAATTATACGAATGGCTTTGCCGTCATGTCGCGCGAACACTTCCTGCAATTCGATGTGCAAACAGCCGCGCCGAAAGTCTCGACGCCCATGGTCATGGTCCACAGCGAGAACGCTTTGTCTCCAACCTGGGCCAGAACGTTTTTCGACAGCCTGTCCGGCGACAAAGCGATCCACTGGATCGATGGCCCGAACCAGACCGCTTTTTATGACCAGACCGACCTCGTTGATGAGGCCGCCGACCTGCTCGCAGAGCATTTTCATCGGACGCTGTGATTTCGGCATTTCGCTTCGGGGGCGGCGGCGCTTACACGGACGACAACATAAGGGCTGGATCGAAAGCCTCTCGCGTCATCCGTAAGGCTTCAGCCTGATTGTCGGGATTGCTCGCGATCTTGGAAGGAGCGGCGACCTTGCCGTTCGGGCCGATATAGCGCGCGGTTTCGCCCTCGAGCGTTGGATCGCTTGCCGCTAAGATCGACGAGGCCGCCGCCTTACGGCGACTTTCATCCGGATCGCCGCCGCCGAACAGAAGGTTCATCAGCGGCCAGATGAAGCGCATATACCACGGCAAGTAGCTGGAATTCATGGCCTGGGTCATACCAGTTGAAGCGCTGCCGGGGTCGGAGGCGAGAAGGGATACGCCTTGGGAGGACAGCTCCCGGGCCCAGGCGAACATTGTCATCAGATTGATCAACTTGGCATGGCCATAATGAGTTAACGCGATATAGGGGCCGCTCGGTTCCATCTCCCCCGCTTTGAATTTCACAAAGCGATGCCCTGAAGAAGACACGATCACAACACGCGCGTGACCAGCCGCTTTAAGTGAGGGCAGCAACGCATTTGTAAGCAGCCAGGGCGCGACATGGTTGACGGCTAGAGCCAGCTCAACACCGTCTTGTGTCAACTTCCGTTCGCCCGGCAGGGCGCCAGCATTGTTTACTAAAACATCAAGCTTGGGCGCCAGCGCGGTTAGCTGCGACGCCAGCCTGACGACCTCGGACTGTTTTGCCAAATCCGCTGTAAGCGAGACCGCTTCAATGGCGCCGGCCTGAAGAAGTTCCTGAGTTGCATCGCTGGCTCGTTCGGCATCGCGCCCTGTCACAATAATACGCCAGCCTTTGGCCGCCAGGCCCAGGGCTGTTTCCAAGCCAATACCGCCAGTCCCACCGGTGATGACCGCTGTTTTCACATTGTCGCTCATCGCAGGGTCTCCATCTGACTAGCGAAGCTGATGGAACCGGTCGTCCGGCGCGAGGCGTATTCATGTGAGCAGGTTGGCGCTTCACAAACGCGCTGTATCAGTTTCAAACTGTGTAAGGACAATTTTGTCTCCAAAGTGACTACAAATTTCAGGCTCAAGCATTTGCTCTGATTGCACTCGGACCTTATTGAGTTGAATGCGTTTGGCTTTGAACTGTGCGCTTTTGGAGTTCGCCAGCGACGTGCCGTGACATTTCGTCGATGGTTCGGTTGGTTAGGTCTTCCATCAGCACGGCTTCAGCAGAGCGATAGACGCTGGACAAGTAAGTCTCGATCACACGTCCAGCGATGCAACTCTTCTCGCCTCCGCCTGGATAATCACCGAGCAATGACTTCTCGTGCTCCCCGACCGCGCGGTACACGTCTGCAAGCGTGATGTCGACAGCGGGGCGGGCCAGTGTTGTCCCGCCATTGCGCCCGCGTTGCGAGCGAACGATGTTGGCGCGAGAGAGGTCTCCGAGAATTCCTCGAACAAACACATCATGAGCTCCGGCGCTCGCCGCCAGCTCAGCCGAAGTGGCGGACCGAGATTGTTCTCGGTCGATCCAAGCGATCATGCCAGTCAGGTGAACCGCGAGCGTAAAACGGCTATTCATGGAAATATTGTAGTCTAAATGAATATATTAACAAGTGAGCGTTTTCCACAAGCTGCGCGCCTCATGGCGACAAAGAGGCTAGCGGCGGCCTAGCCCTCGTCCTCGCTGTCATAGCGTTTGGTGAATTCGGTTTCGCCGCCGCCGGCGAGCGTCCTGGCCTGCTCGACCCAGTTTTCGCGTTCGATGCGGCCCTTGAAGACGAGGCGCTCATTGATGTCGGCGATGTCGGTCGCGCTCCAGGCGGCGATCTGGGCGTAATTGGTCACGCCCGCATCGTGCAGCTTCTTCTCGATCACAGCGCCCACTCCGCTGATCCGCTTCAGATCGTCCGGCGGGCCGGCATTGGCGGGTGCTGCGGCCAGCGGCATGGCGGCGAGCTGGCTGGTGAGGCTGGAGCGTTCGCTCTCGCAATCGGCGCAGCGCTGTTCCAGCTCCGCGATGCGCGCCTCATAGCCGCTGACATCGACCGAAGCGCCGGCTTCAGCATCGTGCGAGCCCTCGCCGCGACGGGTGAACCACCAGCTCAAAAGCGCGCCCAGCACAAAGGCGAGAAGCAAAAGCAGGATGATTTCAACGATCAGATAGGTCATGGCGGTCAGCCCCCGTTTGGCGCCGTGGCGACGCGGAATTCCACGCGGCGGTTCAGCGCGCGTCCATCTTCACTGGTGTTGTCGGCGATGGGCCGGGTGCTGCCATAGCCGGTGGCGGACAGCCCGGCCGCATTGGCGCCCGCGCTGATCAGATAGGCGGCCACCGCACCGGCGCGCGCCTCGCTCAGCGAGCGGTTGAAGTCCTCCTCGCCGGTATTGTCGGTGTGCCCGGCCACCACGAGCGCGAAGCCGGCGCAGCGCCGCGTCAGGCTCGCCAGCTCGCGCAGCAAGGGCCGGCTGACCGGATCGATCTGCGCAGACCCCGTTTCGAACTCGACGGTGCGTCCGGTCAGCGCGGCGTCGAACGCGCTCTGGCAGGCGTCCTGCGAACCGATGGGTTCGCCGTCATCGGCCAGCGTCATGCGATCATGCGCCCGGCGCACGCCCCAGACCGCACTGACCGCCTGAAGGGCGCTGTCGCGCCGCCCGGCGTCGGCGGCATGACCGTAAACGTAGGAATCTCGCCCTGACTGCTCGACCCAGGCCCACAACAGACCAGCCTCGCTCAGGCGCTCGCCGGCTCTCGCGCCGAGCGCATCCTCGACCGGTTGAGCCTTCAGCATAACGCCGCCGATCGCGATGAGGGCGAACGCGCCCGCAAGAAGTAATAGCCGCCTGATCGTCACGCCCGCACCCCACTTTTGGCGCGTTCACGCGCCGATTTATTAACTCTTTTTAACCCTCCTGAGGCGAGGCGTCCACACTTGCCCGGCTGGCGCTACGCGGCCTGATGCTGAGAGGCCGGGTCCAGCGCGCGCACTTCCACGCTGACTTCAAGGTCGGCGAAATCGGTGCTTGAGCCTTCATAGGATCCTGAGATCGGCATGGCCTGGGCCGGCTCGCGCGCCACCGCGACGCGGACCAGATTCCGCCCGCCGGCGGAGCCGTTTGTGGGGTCGAACTCCACCCAGCCGGCGCCGGGCAGATAAATCTCCATCCAGGCGTGGGTGGCGCCGGCGCCGGTGATATCGCTGGGACCGCCATCAATCGCCGGATCGTAGAGATACCCGGACACGAAGCGCGCCGCGAGCCCGACGCTACGCACCGCCTCCATCATCAGAACGGCGTAATCGCGACATGAGCCGGCCTGACGCTCCAGCGTCTCCACGGCGGTCTGGACGCCGGGATCATAGCGGGTCTCATAACGCATTTCGTTGCGGATCGCCTCGGTCAGCGACAGCAGGAAGGTCTCGGTCTCGATCACCCCGCCGACCGGGGCCAGGAAGCGCCGGGTCCACTCTGTCACCTTACGTTCCGGGTCGGCATAGTGGCGCTCGATCGTGCGCCCCAGATCCGGGATCTCGCTGAGCGGATAGCTGAAGGGCAGGGTCTGCGCGAAGGCTTCAATGGCCAGCGGGCCGCGTTGCAGCGGATAGCGGTCAATGACGATGCTGGATTCAAACTCCAATACATCGCTCGCCTCATTGAAGTCGGCAACAGCAACGGAGTTGCCGAACACGTCATGCATCCAGCGCAACTCGCACGGGACATTGATGCGCAGCGAGGCGTCCAGAAGGCGCAGATCATGGCTGTCGCGCGGACGCACCATCAGCCGGTGTTCGCCGAAACGGACCGGCCGGTGATAACGATAACGGGTCAGATGCCGGACATGCAGGCGCTGGTTTGGCGGTCCTTGGACCATCGTGTTTTCCTCACGGTCTCACCGGACCGGTCATCGCGCCCGACCATCCGGATCAGCGGAAAAAGCTTTGCGCCAGGGCGGTGGACATCCGCCCCAGCTCCATTTGAAGCTGATCGAGGAAGACGTGCAACGCCTCGCCGGTCAGCTCCATTTCCGGGCCGGTCTCCAGTCTGAACTCCAAAGCGCGCCGCGCGGCTTCGACCGGCTCGCGCCGACCCGCCTCATGGCGCGCCTCCAGAGATCTGAGCCGTTCCGACGCCTGTTCGATGCACAACGCCACAGCACGCGGAAATTCGCGATCATACAGCAGGAAGCGCGCGACATCGGACGGGCCTGACGACACAGAATGGCGATTCCGGAATGCGTGGAAGCCGGATACTGCGCGCAACAGCGCGTTCCAATACACCGAAGCCAGCGGCTCATCGGCGCCCGGATCGAGGCGTTTGTGGCCGATATCCAGCACGCGCGTGGTCTGGTCGGCCCGTTCCAGCAGTTTTCCCAGCTGATAGAAGAGCCAGGGTTCGCCGCGACGGAAGGTGCCTTCGGCGATGCCTTCGAATGTCTGGCAATCGGTGACGATGCGCGCGCAGGTCTCCGCCAGCGCCGTGGAGCGGACTTCACGCCGGGTCCAACCGCGCATCTCGTTGAACGCCATGTTGAGATCGGCCCACATCTCCGTGCTGATCAAATGGCGGATGGCGCGAGCATTCTCACGCGCCTGCGCCATGCCGGCGCGCACCGAATTGGGGTTGTCCCGGTCAAGCAGGTAGAAATAGGCGACATCTTCAGCGGTGAAGGCCCGTTCGCCATTGTCGAACGCCTCGAGGTCGGCGTAGAGCGCCACGACGCTCTTCCAGTCCGCTTCGCCGGCCTCATCGCGCGCAAAGGCGGCGTTCACGTCGATGATGCGGGCGATATTCTCCGACCGCTCGATATAGCGACCGAGCCAGAAGGCGTTTTCCGCGAAACGGGCGACGAGCTTAGGCAAGAACCCAGGTATCCTTTGATCCGCCACCCTGAGAGGAATTGACCACCAGCGAGCCCTTGCGCATAGCCACGCGCGTCAGCCCGCCCGGCAACACCCAGGTGTCGCGCCCCGTGACGGCGAAGGGCCGCAGATCGACATGGCGCGGGCCGATGCCGGCGCCGGCGAGCGTCGGCGAGACGGACAGATCCACCATGGGCTGGCTGATATAATTGGACGGGTCGGCCTTCAGCTGGCGGCGCAGCGCCGCCAGTTCGCGGTTTGAGGCGCGCGGGCCGATCACCACGCCATAGCCGCCGGATTCCCCGACTGGCTTGGTGACCAGCTGATCGAGATGATCGAGCGTATAGGCTAGCCCTTCCGGCTCGCGGCAGATATGAGTGTCGACATTGGCGATAATCGGGTCTTCACCGAGATAATACTCAATGATGCGGGGCATGTAGGCGTAGACCGCCTTATCGTCAGCCACGCCGGCGCCCGGCGCATTTGCGAGCGTGACATGGCCCTTCTTATAGGCTGCAAACAGGCCCGGCGCGCCGAGCATGGAATCGCTGCGGAAAGCCTGTGGGTCCAGGAAGTCATCATCAATCCGGCGATAGATGACATCGACGCGTTCCAGCCCGTCCGTAGTGCGCATGAAGACACAATCGTCCTGCACCACCAGATCGCGTCCCTCCACCAGGGTGGCGCCCATCTCGCGGGCCAGGAAGACATGCTCGAAATAGGCGGAGTTGAACACGCCCGGCGAAAGCAGCGCGACGCACGGATCGCGCATCCCGCCGGGCGCCAGCGCGCTCAGCGCCTGCATCAGGCGCGCGCCATAATCATCGACATTCGCGATGCCCACGCCCTCGGCCAGGTCGGGGAAGGCGCGCATCATCAGATGGCGGTTCTCCACCACATAAGACACGCCGGACGGCGTGCGCGCATTATCCTCCAGCACGCGAAACTCGCCGCTCCCGTCGCGCACCAGATCAATGCCGGCGATGTGCGCGTATACGCCGCCGGGCGGGTGGAAGCCCTCCATGGCTTTCAGATAATGCTTGTTGGCTTTGATCAGTTCAGCGGGGATGGCGCCGTCGCGCAGGATTTTGCCGTCATTATAGACATCGTCGAGAAAGGCGTTGATTGCGGCGACGCGTTGCTTCACGCCGCGCTCGATCTGGTCCCAGTCGGTGCGGCTGAGAATCCGCGGGATCGGATCAAAGGGCAGAACCCGATCAATGGTGTCGCGATCGGAATAGACCGTGAAGGTGATCCCCAGATCCATCAGCTGCTGGCTGGCGTCCTTGGCTCGCCGTTTCAGCGCACGCAATTCCAGCCGCTGCAGCCGTTCCACCAGTGCTGAAGGAAGCGTACGCCCGCCGGCGTCACCGCCAAAGAGTTCGCAAAAATATCCGCCGGAATCATAGCCCTCAAACAGGCCGGCCGGGCTTGCACTGGTCTCGCTCGTCCTCATAGCGGCTTGAGCCTATTGCACTTGCGAACACTTGGCGAGGCGGGGTCTCAATCGCGCATTTACGCTCCGTCAGGCGGGTTGTGCGGCCTCTTAAAGCGATACGCCTGAAACGATCGACGCTCAGCGATCCGCCGCCTTGAGTGTTCGGCTACCTCTGCGCGAGTGATTCACATCTCAGAAAGGCTAACCCGGGCATGTTTCACGAAACCAATAATGCTGGAGTCGAATCATGAATCTGTACTCAGCACCCGTCGCATGGCGCATGGCCATGGCGGTGGCGCTGCCTACCCTCGGCCTTGTGATCTTTGCCGCGCTTTTCGCAAACGTGCACTTCCAGAACGCAGCGAAAATGCGTCAGGTGGAGCAGGTCTCAGAGTTCGGTGGTGAGCTGAGTGCGCTGGTTCATGAGCTGCAGCGCGAACGCGGACGCTCGGCTGGCCTTATCGGTTCTGCCGGGGACGCTCAGTATCGCACGCTGCTCGCCACGCAACGGGAAGCGACCAATGCCGTCTTGCAGCGTTATGAGGCGGCCAAATCGGCCGTACGCGAATTCAACGTAAGCAGCGCCTTCGCCGCGCGGCTGAGTGAGGCCGAGGCTAATCTCGCTCAGCTGGACATACATCGCTCGCACATCAATGACGGCGATCTTGCCGTGTCGGAAGCGGTCCAACCTTACACGCAAGCTATTAGCAGCCTGCTCCTGGTCATCGCTGAAGCTTCGCACATGGCTAACGCTGAAGGCACAAGCGAGATGCTAGTGGCGTTTCTAGGCCTGATGCATGCCAAGGAAAGTGCAGGCATTGAACGCGCAGTCGGCTCCGCCATGTTCGCAACAGGCGTTGTCGATGAGACCGCTCATGCTCGCGCAGTCAGCCTCATCGCGCGCCAGGAAGCCTTCATGGAGGAGTTCCGCGAACTGATGACCCCCGATTGGGGGCGCCGGCTTGATGCGCTGCTTGCCAGCCCTGAGGCGCGCGCAGTCGATGAGGCGCGTAACGTCCTTGTTCAGGCCGGTTATGGCGGTGAGGTTCGCGGTTACACCGGAACGCAATGGTTCGATCTGACCACCCAGCGCATTGACCTGCTCATGGAGCTGGAGCGTGAACTTGGCCAGCACATCCGCGATGTCGCCGCCACGCGGCGCGCGGAAATGCAAAGCGCAGCGTCGCTGTCCTTCACGGCGGCCTTCATCACGGTGCTCGTGACGATCTTGCTGTCCAGCGTTCTGGTGATGGGTGTCGTCCGCCCGGTCAAACGCATCACCACAGACCTTGACCGACTTGCGGCAGGTGAAACCGAACTCAACATCAAGGGCGCCGACCGCGGCGACGAAATCGGAGTGCTGGCGCGCGCCGCGCTCGCCTTCATGAACGCTACGCGCGAACGCGAGGCCGCCGTAGCGGGTCGCGCAGACGCCGAACGCATCGCGCTGGAAGAACGACGTGTCGTGCTGGCGCGCATGGCGAACGAAGTGGAGACCGCCACCGTCCAGACGGTGGGTGATGTCGCCGATACCGCGCAGACCCTTTTGAGCGCAAGCGAATCAATGCGCACCGCTCTGCAAAACGCGGGGCGCAACGCTGATGAGGTGAATGCCGCCACCGCCGCCACCATGGAGCGCACCGATCGAGCCGCTTCGCTCGCCGGGGAATTGTCCGGCGCCATTGCCGAGGTGACCGAGCAGATCGCCCGCGGCGATGCGGTCGCGCGTCAGGCCGTGGAACGGGCCGCCAGCTCACAGCAGAATGTGGAGGAGCTGAACACGGCCGCCACCCAAATCAGCGACTTTGTCGGCATCATCACAGCGCTCGCGGAGCAAACCAATCTTCTGGCGCTGAATGCGACCATCGAGGCTGCACGCGCCGGCGAAGCGGGCAAGGGCTTCGCCGTTGTGGCCAGCGAAGTCAAAGCGCTCGCCGCACAGACCAATAGCTCTACAACCCAGATTGCAGAGCGCGTCTCGAAGATTCAGCACACCACGCAGACGGCCGTGGAGGCGATCCGGCATATCTCCGAGTCCATCGACCAGCTCGGCGAGGTGACCTCAGCCGTCGCCGCCGCTATGGAAGAACAGCGCGCCTCGGCCGGGTCGTTCGCAGGCTTCATCGAGGAGAACCGCACGGCGCTGGCCCAGGTCACAACCCAAATCAGTGAGCTGGCGTCCATCGCCGGAACCGCATCTCAGGACGCCGCGGCCATGGCTGGGTATGTGGAAGCTATGGCGAGCACGTCTCAAGAGGCCAGTGTCGCCATTCCCAACATCGTACGTCAGGCTGTTGAAGCGGCGAACCGGCGCAGTAATGAGCGCCTGCCAGGCGATGGCCGCGTTCAGGTGCGCACGCCGCAGGGCGCCGCCACCGCCGAGGTCGGCGATATTTCGTCGGGTGGAATGCGGGTAGTGGGGCAAGTCGGTGAAGTCGGCGACCATGTCCAGCTCTCCGGACCCGCCCTTGAGACCGGGGCTGAGATCGCCTGGAGCGCGGACGGGCAGACCGGTCTACGCGCCGCGAAAGCGCTCAGCGAAGACGCGGTGCAGGCGCTTTCAACGGAGGCGGCGCCGGCGCGCGAGGCGAGCTAGAGCCTTTTCAGCAAAAGTGGGAACCGGTGAGCTGAGGCTTTCCGAGAAACAGGGCGTATCGAGTTGCGTTTAGGCTGTCTCATTCCGATTACCCAGAAGGTAATCGGCGCAAACTTCGGCAGAATTTTGAGAGTTGTTGGAACGAGACCAGATGGGCTGGTCTGACTGGCGGTGAGGGTGGGATTTATGGAAGATGCTTGAGGGCATATAAGGTATTGAATTTGTTATCCATTGGAAAATCATTGGAACATGGAATTGGAACAGGTGTTGGGCGCGAGAAACTGACGAAGATATTCAAGCTGAAACGCGGCGCGGCGAACCGCTAACCGCGCCCTGAACTAAGAGTTTAGCGCCCCGCTCCGGCGGCCCAGTCCAGGGCCCGGTTGAGCGCCCGTTCGAGACGGTCAAACAGCTCGTTAAGCTCTTCTTCGGTGATCACCAGCGGCGGACAATGTGCAGTGCTGTCGCCGATTGTGTCGAACGGGCTCTTACCGGCCTTGTTCTTCACCCGCTCAGCCCCAATCATCCCACCAGCGGATGGTTGGTGAGCTGGCCTTCGAAGGTGGGGCTTAGCTTGCGCACCTGGACCGTGACGCCCCACTCTTCCATCAGCTCGATATTCTTTAGAGAACGTGTAGCTGACGCTCGCTTTTCTCTCACCTGGCGCTCTGGTGAGAAGGGCGTTCGGCTTGGTATGCTCGTCGGATGCGGCTGCTTCTTCTTTGCGGTGTTGTGACGACTCTCGGCGCTTGTTCAGCGGGTGATGAAGCGCGTGAGGCTGTCTGTTCGCCGCCTGCAGCGGGCGTCGTATCAGTGCCGGCTGGTGAATTCCTTATTGGAACCAATGCGCGTTATACAGAGGAAGGGCCCGCGCGTACGGTGCGTACGGACGGGTTCTGGATTGATGCGTTCGAGGTCACCAACGCACAATTTGGGCGCTTCGTGGCCGAGACGGGCTATGTCACTCTCGCCGAACGGACGCCGGACCCGGCTGATCATCCTGAGATCGACCCGGATCTCCTGACGCCGGGCTCGGCGGTGTTCGGCGTCGATGTGCGCCAGGGCGGCTTCTGGTGGAGCTTCGTGCCGGGCGCGCACTGGCGCGCGCCGCACGGTCCCGGCAGCACGATTGAGGGGATGGGCGCCTATCCGGTGGTTCACGTCACGTTTGAGGACGCCGCCGCCTATGCGGCCTGGGCCGGAGGTCGTCTGCCGAACGAAGCGGAATGGGAAATCGTTGCGCGCGGCGGTCTTCAGAACGCCGAGTTCGCTTGGGGTGATGAATTCCGGCCGGACGGGCAGTGGCGCGCAAACACCTGGCAGGGCCCCTTCCCGGCGCTTGACGTGGGCGATGACGGCCATGCCGGTCTCGCGCCGGTCGGCTGTTACGAGGCGACCGGCTACGGTGTTTACGACATCGCCGGCAATGTGTGGGAGTGGACGTCCAGCCCGTTTGACGATACCGGCTCCGCCGGCGTCATACGCGGCGGCTCCTTCCTGTGCGCGCCGAGTTATTGCGTCCGTTACCGCCCTCCGGCGCGCCAGCCGCAGGAATGGGACTTCTCCTCAAGCCATATCGGCTTCCGTGTGGTCTATGACAGCGAACCGGCGACCGGCGAAGCGCCCTGACATTCGCTCCGGTCAGAGCTCCACATAAGCGCCGCCAGTCATCGCGATCGACTGATTGGCGAGCCCTTCATAGAGCTTCAGAGCGCCATCCGGCCCGTGATGGGCTTGAAACGCGCACCAGGTTTTCGCGCTCTCGCTGAAGGCGCGCCATGCGCGGCTGTAATCGGCTTCAAACGCCTCTCGCCCAATCTCCTTGATCGTATGCTCCAGCGAGCTTGGCGCGAAGAAGAAGACCGGTTTCGGACCCGGCAGATCCCGCGCCGGGGCCGAGTTCTCCCAGTGCGCGCCGCCGACACGGATATTGGCTTCAAGCCGTTCAGCATGGGCGGTGTGAATCGCACGGTTCACCGCGCTGTCGCCGGCGAAATCGATCACGCGGATGGCGTCGAGATCGCCGAGCGCCTCGATCTCTTCATAGGCGTGCACGCGATCATAAAGCCCCAGCCCTTCAACGAAGGCGCGATTGCGTTCCGACGTCAGCCCGACCGTGCCGGACACGCCGGCCTCAGCCAGAAGGCTCGCCAGTGCGATCGCCGTCTTGCTGGAAGCGCTGGTCAGAACCGGCGTCGCGCCGGGCTGGGCTTGAAGCTCGCGCGCGATCAGAAATGAGGTCAGGAAAAGCGGTTGTAGCACCATCTGTTCCGGTTCGGAGGCGAAGTCGTATGCCGGATCGCCCGCGCACCGGACATAGCGGTTATAGGCCGGAGGAAGCTCGGCGCGGTGAGGGGCCGCATCCTTGAAGCTGCGCGCGCTCAGACCTGCGACTGAGACGACGAACCCTGAGGCGGCGGGGAAATATCCATAGATGCGTTCGCCGGTCTTTAACCCTTCAGCCTGGCTCTCCGCCACCTCGGCGAAGCCCCAGACCGGCAGCCGCCCGCGCGCGGCGTTGCTGGCTGGAAAGAAGGCCCAGTACTGCATCGCCTCGCCGAAAGCGGCGTAGGTGATGTTGTTGGCGGTCAGCGCGAACCGACGGATCGTAAGGCGCGCTTCGCCGGGCTGAAGCGGGCGCGGCTCATCCTCTACGATATCGGCTTTTGTAATGTCGTTACGGTCAATTTCCAGGGCCCAACCCGTCATGAAGTTCGTCTCCTCGCGCACGCAAGCTTTCAATAGACAGAGCGCATCAAAATGATACCCTTCGGTACCATAAACATGAGCGGGCCGATTTCCAGCCTGCATGGCTTAAGCTGACCAAGGTGAAGGAGGCGCGACATGCGTCAAGTGTTCTGTGCGGTGGTGGTTCTGGCGGCGGCGTGCGCGCCGCAGACCCAGCGGGACGCCGCCCCGACCACGCCAGCCGAAGAGGCCCGGCCGAACATCATCCTTTTCCTCGCCGATGACCTGGGCTGGAATGATGTCTCCGTGCATGGCGCGGCGATGGCGGCGACGCCGCATATCGACTCAATCGGACGCGAAGGCGTCATCTTCCGTCAGGGCTATGTCACCAGTCCGGTCTGCGCCACCTCACGCGCTGGGTTGATGACGGGACGCTATCAGCAGCGTTTCGGCATGGAGGTGAACCCCTCCTCGCCGCGCTTCGCGCAGGCCGCCGCCGGCCTGGGTGAACGCGGCGGCGTGTTCGTCGAGGTTTCTGAAGAGCGTCAGGTGCCTGTCCCTCAGCAAGGTCTGCCGCCGGATGAGATCACACTCGCCGAGCTCCTGCGCGAGCAAGGCTATCGCACAGCTCTGTTCGGCAAATGGCATCTGGGCGCCGCGCCCGGCCTGCGCCCTGAAGATCAGGGCTTCGACATGCATGTCGGTTTCTATTCGGGCGGTTCCATGTTCGCCGAGCCGGGCTCGGACGGCATTGTCGAGGCGCGTCTGGAGTGGAGCGGGATCGACCAGATCATCTGGCGCGCGCTCGGCTACTCGCTGGTTCGCAATGGCGAGCCGGAAGCCTCCAATGTCTACCAGACTGATCTGTGGGCCGATGAAGCGGTGCGTTTCATCGAGGAGGCCGGCGATGAACCTTACTTCGCCAAGGTCTCCTTCAATGCGCCCCACAATCCGCTGCAGGCGCCGCAATGGGCCTATGACGAGCTTGAGCATATCGAGGACCATGTCGCGCGCACCTATTACGCGATGATCCTGTCGATGGATGCAGCTGTCGGGCGCGTGCTCGATGCTGTTGAACGCTCCGGTGCGGCGGAGCGAACCATCATCGTCTTTTCGTCCGATAATGGCGGCGCGGACTACACTCGCATCGTGGAGCAGAACGCGCCCTTCCGCGGCTGGAAGGCGAGCTTCTGGGAAGGCGGCGTACGGGTGCCCTTCCTGGTCCGCGCCGGGCGCGGCGCCGGCGGGGTGGAGAGCGAAGCGCCGGTCAGCCAGATGGATCTCTTCGTCACCTTAGCCGAAGCCGCCGGCGCCGAGCTCCCGTCCGACCGTGCGATCGACGGAAAGAACATCGCCGCCGCGTTCAACGGTCAGGATATTGAAGGCCATGAGGTGCTGTTCTGGCGCAATCACCACTATTTCGCGGTTCGGCGCGGTGACTGGAAGCTTCACGTCGACCGCAGTCGGGACCGGGTCTGGCTGTACGATCTGGCGACCGATCCGACCGAGGGCAACAATCTGGCCGATACTCATCCGCAGATCGTCGAGGCGCTCAGCGCGCTCTTCGCTGCGCATGAGGCCGAGCTGGCCGACACGCCGCTCTGGCCGTCCAATTTCCTCCTGCCCGTATTCGCCGACGCCGGAGCCGGTGAAGGCGATCCGGAGACCGATGAGGACTGGATCAACTGGCCGGGCTGACCGACAAGAGGAGTAATCGCCATGGCGCGCACATTGCCGACTTTCATCATTGCCGCCCTTCTCGCGATCGGCGCGTGCAGTCCGCCTGCCGACGGTCAACCGTCGGCGATGGAGCGGCCATTCGCCGATCCAGGCGGGTTCGCGGTTCAAATCACCGTGGATCACTGGGTCGATGCGGCGCGCGACCGCCGCCTGCCGGTGAAGATTTATTCGCCGGACGGGGAGGGGGTTTTCCCGGTCGTGATCTTTTCCCATGGTCTTGGCGGAAGCCGGGAAGCCGCGCCCTATCTTGGACGCCATCTGGCCAGCTGGGGGATGATCGCCGTGCACATCCAGCACCCCGGCTCCGATGAGGCAGTGTGGGCCGGACAGCGAGCGGATGGGCGGTCCGCGATCATGCGGGCTTTGCGTCAGGCCACGCGCAATCCGGCCACGACGATCAACCGCTTCACCGATATCCCCTTCGTGGTCGACGAGATCGAACGCCGCGCATCATCGGGGCGGCTGGCCGCTGATGCCGGCCGCATCGGCATCGCCGGGCATTCGTTTGGCGCACACACCGTGATCGCGGCGGCGGGCTTTCAGTTCAACACCCCGCGCGGCGTGCGCACGTTTGAAGAGCCGCGCATCCTGGCCGGCGCAGCCCTCTCTCCGCCGGCGCCAAACGCCCGCATGCAGGAAAGCGATTATCCAACATTGTACGGCTCGATCGACATTCCGATCCTGCATCTGACCGGAACCGATGACGGCAACCCGCTCAACCCGGACGCCCCGCCGTCAGACCGTCTGATTGCGTTCCAGCAGATTGCTGGTGCGCCGCAATATCTCATCGTGTTCGACGGAGGCGACCACTCTGTCTTCTCCGGCCGGGCAATGGCGCGTCGCGCGGCGCCGGACTGGTATCCAGCCGTTCAGGCGGCCACGGCGGAGGCGGTCGCCGCCTTCTTCCTGGCGACGCTGACCGAGGATGCGTCCGCGCAGGCCTTCATCGATGGGCCGGGTTTTGTGGCCGCTTTCGATCCGCTGGCGGATGTGGATCGCCGCAGGGTCCCGTCAGCGCCTTGATGCGCTTCAGCGGGCATTGAGCGATGCGCAGCGCGCGGCGCGGCGAATCGCGTCGAGCGCGGGCTGATCGGCTTTTGTCGGCAGAAAGTAGCGCAGCAGCACCGCCGCCTCGCTGGCGTTGATCTGCGCCAGCTGCGCCCCATCCGGCAGCTGCGCCGCCACCGCTTCAGCCTGCTCGCCGGCTGCTGCGAGGATGAAGTCGAACCGGCCCGCCCCGCCAAGCTCACGATCGGACACCACCACCGGGTTCAGGCTGTCGGGCGTGTAAACCGAGATCGACCAGTAATCATCCACCGGCAGGGGGCCGGAAATGCGCACCGGACCGCCTGACAGATCCGCCCAACAATAGACGGTCCGCGTATCGGGGTTATTGCGGACGACGCGGGTTGAAGGCGCCGGGTCAGGCGAATAGCCGGTCGTGTTCGCCCCGCCCGCCATCGTGGTCATGATGGCGCGCATCCGGTCCATCTCCTCGTAAGGGATGGCGTGAATGCGCTGCAGGAAGCCGGCTGATATTCCGGCGCTTGCGACGACGACGCTGAGGCCTGCGGCAAGGACAGTCTGGCGGATGGTCAACATGGGCCGATCTCCCTTACGGCGGGCATGGAGGTTTCCGCACGCGCATCAAAACCCGGGCCGGGCTGGTACACGCGGAAAAAGAGCTCAAAACTCACAGCCTCGCCCAGCGGCAGCCACGCCGTCTGATCGTCAGGCGGCGTACGCGATACGGTGAAGCGGGAGACGCCGGCGCGCGAATTGACCGAGTAGCGTTCGATCGCGTTGGCGATGGGCCTGTACCGGTCATCATATGTGCTGATGCTCCACCAGCGCGCATCGGGCTGCGGGACCGTCACCTCGTACGCGCAGTCAGGATTCAACGCCGCGCCGGTCGTCGTGCGGGTGGTCCAGAAATAGGCGACCTCCCCGCCTGCCAGCGGCAGGATCGCCGTACGGGCCACCCAGGCGCGCAGGATTGGGTCGCCCTCCGCCGCGCCGAGGCTGGCGTGGGTCGACCACACGCCCACCGTCTCCAGACGGTCACTCGCCAGCAGGTCGCCATCCGCGGCGGCGTCAGCCAGCGCGCGTCCGATGAACCAGGATGCGGGGCCGATCAGCGCCAAGAGGATCAGCATCGCGATGGTGGCTCGCAGACTCGGCAAGGTCATGGCAGCACTCCCAAAGCCGCTTCCAGCGCATCAAGATGAAGCTCGCGCGCAAGCCGTTCGGCCGTGTCGGCCTGGCGCGTCTCCACCGCGTCGATCAGTTCGGCCCATTTGCGGATAGAGGTCTTGCGCAGCTCAGCGGAGGTGAAACCGAGCGGGCCGTGAATCGCGGGTGCGCCCAGGCGCACATCCAGAAGCAGGGTGCGCAGACGCTGAGTCGTCGCGATATGCAGCAAGGCGTCACCCATCAGCACGGTTTGGCGGTAAAACGCTTTCGGAGGCACGGACAGGTCCGCCATTTCCTCCAGCGCGCGCCACTGGGCTTTGACTGGCTCCAGCGCGCACTCATGTTCGGCCTCGGCGGCCTTGCGCATGCCAAGGGCGAACAGGGCCGCGCCGATCTCGACCGCCTCAACGGCTTCACGGTCGGACAATGAGGCGACGCTGGCGCCGCGCATCGGCACGATCCGCACCAGCGATTTCGACTGCAGCATTCTGAGCGCCTCGCGCACGGGTCCGCGCGACACGCCGAATCGTTCGGCCAGGTCCTGCTCGCGTAAGCGGTCGCCTGGGCGAAACTCGCGGCGCTTGATCGCCTGAACAAGTTGTTCGGCGACGGTTTCAGCACTGACGCGGCGACCGACGCGGCGCTCGCGCATGGTGTCTTCGGCGATGTTCGGTGAGTTCGCCATTGGGCCTCCAGACCGGCTGGTGCGTTGGTGGAAAGTCGCACGCCCGGAGATTGTCAACAATTTGGTAGACAGAATAAACCCCAAAACGGTACTCTTCGGTATCGGCATTGCGTGCGAACAGAAGACGCGCTCGTCGTTGATCTCAGGGGAGGACTTCAATGAAAGCCATTCTTATGCGCGCTGTGTGCGCCGCCGCTTTATGTACCGGGCCGGGCGCGATCGCCGCCGCTCAGCAGGAGACATCGGCATCGGCCGCCGGGCAGGATGTGATCACGGTCACGGCCCGTAAGCGTGAAGAGGACATCACCGATGTTCCCGCCGCCGTCACTGCTTTGAACGCTGAACAGGCCGACCTGCTCGCGTTGGATGGGGTTGAGGATTATCTGCGCCAGTTTCCCAGCACTATCCTGGTGAAATCCGGACCGGAATACCTCAACGATATCTCCATACGCGGTCAGGGCGGGGGACGTGTCGGCTTCTCGGAAACCGCAACCGGCCTGTACCGCAACGGCGTCTATATCGCCGGCGGGGGCTATGGCGGACGCTCGCTCAGCCGGATGGACTTTTTCGATCAACAGCGCATCGAGGTTTTGCGGGGCCCGCAAGGCGCCCTGTTCGGGCGTAATGCGGTCGGCGGTGCGGTCAATGTAATCAGCCGGCGTCCTGAGCTGGACGAGGCATCGGCGCGCCTGACCGGCGAGTACACCTTCGAGACGGAACGCACCAATCTGGAGGCGGTGGTGAATCTACCGCTCGCCGAAGATGAGTTCGCGATTCGGGTCGGCGCTTTCAACAATGATCAGGAAGACGGTTTCCACACCAATCTGACGACTGGAAACACGGTGGATGTCTCAAGCCATAGCGGCGTGCGCGCCTCCGCACTCTGGGCGCCGAGCGATACGCTTGAACTGCTGGTGATGGCTGAGCACTACGAATCCACCACGCCCGGTTTTGCGAATATGGGCTATCGGGCCAGCCGGTTTAACGGCACGCCGCTTGATCCTGATCCCTATGTCCGCATCATGAGCGATGAGGCTTTTGTCGACATCGAACAGGACAGCCTGTTCATCGTCGCGGATGGGGACGCCGGGTTTGGAAGCTGGCGCGCATCGCTCGGCTGGGCGAGTCGGGACGGCGCACGCGTCAACGAAGACCTTGATCACTTCATTGGTTTTCAGGACGCTTTTTTCGGTCCGAATGAGGTGGTGCTCTTCGCCACCCAGACCGAGGGTTTTGAGCGTCTGGGCGGCGAGCTCTACTTCGCATCCAACGAGGAGGGCCCGCTCACTTGGCTGTTCGGAGCGGAATTCCAGACGTTTGAGAGCGATGTCTTCACCGCCAATTTCGGCAATGGCGTCATTGCACCGCTTCGCGCGCTCGCACGCGATGACAACAGCGTGGAAGAGCTAACATCCATCGCGGCCTTCGCAGCCTTCGGCTATGAAGCCAGCGAGCGGCTCGATCTCGGCCTGGAGCTGCGCGTCCAGCGTGATGAGAAGGACTTCACCTTCGACCGGACTCAGAACCAGGCCGATTCTCTTGCCGTGGAGTTCAGCGTCACCGACACTGACAGCTGGACGAATGTCATCCCGGTTTTCACCGCCGACTATGCGGTTGACGAGAACCATACCATCTACGGGCGCCTCGCCACCGGCTACCGGCCCGGCGGGTTCAATACCGGGCTTCCCGACACGGTTCCGAACGCCGAGACCCTGATCCCCTACGATCCGGAGTACGCGATCTCCGGGGAGGCGGGCTGGAAAGCGGTGATGGGACCCTGGCGCCTCGCTGCGGCGGCTTTCTATACGCGCACCGAAGACGCTCAGATCGTCACCAACGCCGGCACGACCAACAATACCTTCATCCTGCAAAACGCGGGCGATACCACCGTCTACGGGGTGGAATTCGAAGCCGGCGGCCGATTCGAGGTCGGCCCGGGCACGCTCAATCTCAATCTGGGCCTGTCGTCGAATGATGGCGAATACGGCGACGACACGCTGGTCATCTTCGCCGGCGTCACCGAGGACATTTCCGGTCTTCGGGTCAGCCGGACGCGCGATCTCAATGCGCAGATCTCCACCAGCTATTTCTTCCCGCTCGTGCCCGGGTTTGAAGGCTTCCTGTCCGGCTCGGCGCAGTTTGAACGCGGCGGTCCTGAAGATGCGCGCAATCTGCGCGCTCTGCCGGACTTCGACCTGTTCGATGCGCGTATCGGAGTGCGCAACGACACCTTCACCCTGTCGGTGTTCGCGAAGAATCTGACCGATGAGCGCTATCTCATCCAGACCGTGTCCAGCAATGAGTACTGGAGTTCTGGGCGGACCTGGGGCGTGCGCGTCAGCGCCGATTTCTAGCCGCATCGCAGCTTTGACGATCGACTCTCCTCCAGCCTTGGCCGGCCCTCGCGGGCCGGCCGTTTCTTTAGGCGATGGCGCAGGGCCGATTGCGCAAGCCGGGGCGAGCGCTATCGTAAGCTAATGACTGCAGAATCAACCCTCTTCCGGGAGGCGGTCCCGCCGTCCGGCAAGCGCGCTCAGCGGGCTGACGAGCGTCGCGCGGCGTTTCTGATGACCGCGTCTTCCGCCTTGCGCGCGCGAGGGTTTCACGGCGCGACCATGACTGAGATCGCCGAAGCGGCCGGCACATCCAAAATCGTCCTCTACCGATATTTCGGTTCAAAGGACGAGCTGATCGCGGAGCTGTTGCGCGGCGTGCGCGAACGCCTGCTGGCGCTCGATGCGCGTGAGGATCGCGATTGGCGAAGCCGTCACGAGAGCATTCTGCGCTTCGCCCGCGCACACCCGGACCCGGTCGTCCTGCTCCTGCGCCACGCGCCGCAGGATCCGGGAACTCGGCCGATCTGGCGTGAATATCGCGAGCAGATCGTTGAGCGCACGTCCGCGCGCCTGGCGGCGTTGAAACCCCCGGAAGTGGAAGTCGCGCCCGGTCTGGAGTTTTGTGCCGAAACGCTCACTCATTTCATTTTCGATGCGATCGCGCGGCATGTGGACCGCGCGCCGGCCACCCGCGACGAAGCTTTCACGGCCTGGCTGAACCGGTCCGTCGCGGCCCTGACGAGCAGCTGGTTGCGGCTTCCCTGAAACCCGGCGGGAGGCGTCAGTCGACGCCTTCCAGATAGGCCTGAATGAGACGAGCGTCACCGGCCAGCTCATCCGGTGGCCCGCCAAGCAGAAGCGGTTGGGTGATCAGCACCTTTGTGGCCGCGACGCCGGCTTCGCGATGAATGAGCGCGGCCTGATAGTCCGGGTCGGCCAGCGCGGTGAGAAAGCGCATCGGATCAGGATAGCCGGCGATGGTGACGAAGTCCCAGCGCTCGCCGTCATCGACGATGAAGTTCGACGCCACCGGCCCGGCCAGAAGCACGAACACGCCGGCGCGCCGGAAGACGGGGCCGCTCGCGGTCAGATAGCGCTTGAAGGCGGTCTCCCCGTTTTGCTCGATCGGCTCGTCATATTTCGCACGGTTATGAAAGCGGAACAGGTTGACGATCACCGCCGGGCGATCCAGCGGCCAGTCTTCAAGCGCGACCAGCACGGCCTCCAGGCTGGATCGGTCCGGGTCGAGCGGGCCGCCCAGGCTTTCGCACAGCCGGTCAAACAACGTGTTCGCCGTCATGACAGGATCTCGATCGCCGCATCGGCGTTGAGCGCCTCGCCGATCCGTGCGCGTGAGGCCACATCCAGCGCCTCATAGGACTCGCGCAGCGCATTGAGGCATTTGACCTGGTATTTGAAAACCGGCTGGCGCCAGACGCCGCCTCTTATCGCGCACTCGAACTGCGACTGTCCGGCGTTAAAGCTCGCAGCGTTTGCGGCGAGGAAGGGCAGGTAGACGGCGCCGATTTCGTCCATCAACCCGCGCAGCGGACCTGACGCATCAAGCCTCTGCGGCGCGCCTTCAAAGCCGGCCGCATCGTCCACCCACTCGATCCAGCGCTGCAGCCAGGGCGATGTGTTGCGCATGCGCTCACCCGGCGTCGGGTCCCGCTGCAGCTGGAAAAGCTGACCGTAAAGCGCAAAGTCCGCCACGCTGGGCCCGCTTCCGAACAGAAAGGGCGCATGCGTGCTGACATGGGCGTTCAGTGCGGCGCAGACCCGTTCAAAGCCCGCCTCGATCAAACCGGCCGTCTCGGCGGTGCAGCCGACGATGGTCATGCGCGCGATCTGGCGATCCTTGAACCAGGCCGCAGCGTCCTCCAGCGCGTCAACGCCGGCCGATCTCAGCCGGTCGAAGGCAAGCTGGCGCGACAGAAGCTCGGCGTCCGCCTCATACGCCCAGCGGAAGTGAAACATCGCCTTGGTCAGCCATTCATCGGCGAAGTCCTCGATGAGCAGCGCCAGAAAACGTTCCGCCTGGTTCTCCGGATAGATCGCCGGGGCGGCGGGATGCGCTGCGGCCAGGCGTTGCAGCATCGGGGTTGAGTCGGTTTCAAACCGGCCGTCAGCGTGCTCAAGCACCGGGATGATGGGCGGTCTGACCTCAGCAGTGCGCTTCGCGGCCGCATCGTCGATGAGGATGAAGACATGATCGAGCCTCATCCGGCGCAGCGCCGCGCGCACCTTCATCGTATAGGGCGAACCGATCCCGCCATAGAGTTTTAGAGCCGCCGGATCAGCCGGCATGAGATGCTCCCGGCGCGCCAGGTATGGTGATGCGGTAAAGGCGGGCGAATGGGTTTCGGATCATGACGGCCTCTTCTCTCAATTCAGAAAAGGTACCGAAAAGTATCGCTTTTGCAATGCGACGAGGACGCTTACGCTTCCGCCCTGACAACGCCGCTCAGGAGGATGAGATGAAGCCCAGCCCGTTCGCCGTGTCCCGGCGCAGTCTGATGCTGATGACCGCAGCCGGCGCCGCGCTTGGCGCGTGTTCAGCGCCTTCAGGCGAGCCCCGTTCGCCGGCGGCGACTCCGACCTCTGCGTCAGAGCACCTGAACGACCCCTTCCACCGTGACGCGCTCCAGGCCGATCTCGCCGCCTATGACGGATTCGGGGTGCACCGGACCGGATCCGCGGCCGATCTCGCCACGGCCGATTGGCTTGAGGCGCGGTTCCAGGCGCACGGATTCAGCACCGAACGCCAGGCCTTCACCGCGCCGGACCATGACGCGATCGAGGCCCGGATCATATTCGGCGAAGACGCGCTCGGCCTCATCGCTCAACCGCCCTTCCGCCGTGATGGCGAAAATCGGGTGAGCGCGCCTCTGGTCTATGCCGGTCCCGCCGGTCCGGACGGCCCGCTCGCCGGCGCCATCGTCGTGGCTGACACGCCCCATGCCCGGCATTCGGAGTCGCTCGGCTGGGCGGTGCGTCCGATTGTCGAGCAATGCCTGGCTCAGGGCGCGGCGGCCCTGATTATCGTCACCAACGGGCCCTCGCGCGATGCGGCCGTGCTCAACATCAATCTGGACAATACCTACCCTCTCATGGCCATCGCGGCCCCGGGCGAGGCCGCCGGGCTGATCGCAGCGGCGCGCGAGGGCTTAGATGCGCAGCTGGACACCCCGCCCCAGCGCCCGGCCCGGGAAGCCGTCAACGTGATCGGTCGTATCGCGCGGCCCGGCCGGCCGCATATCGTCGTGTCGACACCCTATAGCGGCTGGACGCATTGCGCGGGCGAACGCGGGCCGGGCGTGGCGGCCATGCTCGCCTTTGCGGCCTGGCTTCCCGCCGCAACGACGGACCACTCCATCACCCTGTTCTGCGCCAGCGGGCATGAGCTGGACGCTTATGGCGGACGGCTCTGGCTCGCCGACGGCGCTCCGCCGCCCCAGGACACCGCACTCTGGGTTCATCTCGGCGCCGGCTGGGCGGCGCGCGACTGGCATGAGACGCCGCGCCGGCTGTTGCCGATGCAGAGCAGCGATGCGCAGCGCTATCTGATGGCGAGCGCGCCTGTTCTGGAGACCGTGCGCACCGCCTTCGCCGATATTCCGGGCCTGGCCCAGACCTATCCGCTGACCGTGGAGACCGCTGCGGGCGAACTCAAACACATCGCCGAGTACGGCTATCAGCCCGCCATCGGCGCCTTCGCGGCTCACCGCCTGCATCATGTCATGAGCGACCGTATGAACGCGGTCTCCGGCGCGCTGGTCGAGCCGCCCTCCCGCGCCTTCCAGAAAGCGGTCGCGCAAGTGCTCGGCTTGTAGGTCGGGTGGCGATGTCTGAATTCACCGTCACTCCTTTACCGCCGCATGCCTGAAAGCCTGCCCTTCTCGCGATGAGCTCGGACCATCGCGCCGGCGGATTGCTGACGTGATCCTATGAAATGAAGGGGTTGCTGACGGCGCCGCCCGACGGACGAGAAACAGTCTCGAATGCCCCATTGAGCGGGGAGCGGAACCGCCAGCAGCTCGCCCCGCTCAATGGGGACCGCCCGGTCAGCGCCGGGCCGGCCATAAATTTACTCCACGCGACGCGTTGGGTTGCGGAAATCATCGCCGAAGAAAATGGCGTTGGTGACCAGACGCTGTGAGCCCTTGTGGTAGGCGCGGAAGACCGGGTTATCGACGAAGAGAATGACCGAGCCCTGACCCCGGCGCTCCGCGTGCATGGCCCCCAGACCTTCAAGGGCCTCCCGGCTTTCTTCGCTCGCATATCCGGCCAGCAAAGGATCGTCCTGGGCGTAGCGCACCGGCAGGGCGAAGGGATTGTCTGAAACCTCGATGGCATCGGTTCCCAGCTTCGTCACCGCCAGCATGGAATCGCGCAAGCCAAAGACCAGCGGGTGGGCAATATCGACGCGCGTTTCAAACATCGCGCCGGAAATGCGCACTTCTGCGTCCCAGGTGTCGATATCATCGTAGGAGATGATCACGTCCTCCGTGGCGGCTTCAGCGCCATCGTCCCCCTCACCGTCAGCGTTCTCTTCCTCTTCTTCAAGGAAGGTGGCGCTGGACAGATCGTGTTCAGCCGCCCAGCGCGACGCAGATTCACTTGCGATCAGAACACCGCCGGCCTGGATCCACGCATCGAGGCGCGCCCGGAAGGCCTCATTCAGGCCGCTATAGTCGCCGCCCGGCAGGATAATGTGGGTGTAGCGGCTGATGTCAGCGCGGGGCATCTCGCTCACATCGACCAGCGATACCGGGATATTCATCTCATGGTCGAGCAGGTGCCAGTATTCACCGGAATCGTTGGAGGATACAGCCCGCCCGGTCGCCAGCAGAACTTCAGGCTTTTCCACATTGGACAGCTGGAAGCCGCCCAGGTCCGATCCGCGGCTGGTCAGTCCGGTTGAGGCGGCGTGCACCGTGACGGAATCTTCAGCGGCCGCGCGGACCATCAGGTCATAAATCTCGTCAGCGTCCAGATCCTGGCCGGCAATCGGCGTCATAATGGCCCCGCGACCCGGCTCGACATCGCCGGTGCGCGTCGTGACGGTGGTCTCATCGGGAATGACGCGGACGCGAAGACCCGCATCAAGCAGGCGATAGACAGCGCGCGGCGCATAATAGCTGTCCCACTCCATCACATAGGCATAGTCGCTACGTTCAGGCGCCGGCGCAGCGGCATTGAAATCCTCCGCCAGATCACCAGCGAGATTGGCGTTGAAGGTGCGGCCGCGCAGTTCTGAATAGTCGATGTCCCAGGCCAGAGGCTGGGTCCAGCCCGACACATCATAGAATTCAGTACGGTCGGTGATCACTTCAGCCCCAAACAGGCCCTTGATGATCCGGTAGTGGGTCTGGTTTGCGACCACAATGAAGGCTTCGCCTGGCTCGTAGGTCCGGCCATCAGCGCGCACAGCCTGATCCAGCTCGCGCACCTCGATCTGGTGCACGTCCAGCATATCGAGGAAGTTCGCCAGGCGCGCGCGGTCGGTGGACTGGAAGACATAGGCCCGCACCGGATCGTCTGCAGCCATCTGGCGGCTTTCGTCATAGAAGCTCGTCAGATGCGCCTGCAATTGCTCGCGACGGGCAAGACCGGCTTCGATCACGGCCAGCCCCACGCGCGCCTGCATGCCGATTTTGTCGTCATAGCGCAGCGTGCCGTATTCGGTCTCGCGGATAAGGCCGCGCGTGGAGCTTTGTTCAAACAGGTAAGGCACCGCGCCGATCAGATTGGGATAGCTGGACCCGAAGCCGAGATAGAAGTGGGCAAACAACTCCTCGCTTACATATAGCGAGCCATCATCGTCCAAGCGCGCGGTGATGAAGGTGTTCATGTCCCGGTTCAGATCCACCGCGTCATCGCTGAACAGCGGGTTGCGGCGGTCGACCGGGCCAGGCGAGAACATATAGGTGGAGTTGGAGCCCATCTCGTGGAAGTCACCCGCGATATTGGGCATCCACTCATGGGTGAACTCGACCACTGCACGTGATTCTGGCTGCTGGACGAGCAGCTTCTGGCGGTTCAGATCGAAATAGTAATGGTTCGTTCGTCCCCACGGCCACTCGTAGAAATGCTCACGGCTTTGCGGGTCAGCCACCGCTGCGGAGGCGTGGTGCATATTGGTCCACTGGGCAAAGCGGTTCATCCCGTCTGGATTGATCGGCACGACAATATTGATGACGGCGTTTTCCAGCAGCGCTTCGATTTCAGGACCTTGTGCGGCCGCCAGGTGGTAAAGGATCGCCGGAGCGGCGTCATAGCTGGATGGCTCTGACCCATGCACCCCGAAGGTGAATTGCATGATGACCGGGTGATCAGCGGGGGCCGGGGCGGCGCCCGGCTCCAGGAGCGCACGCTGGGTCGCCTTGATCTGCTCCAGACGGTCCAGATTGGCAGGAGAGGAGATCGTCACCCGATGGATCGGTCGGCCGAAATGGCTTTCCCCGATCACGCTGACGATCATACGGTCAGAGACCTCGGCCAGCGCCTCAATATAGTCCACATGAAGGTCCGGTGGGTAGATGATCTCACCCAACCGATAGCCTGTCGCGTCGTCGGGCGTGGGGATTGCGGGATCATACTGAACGCCCTGATCCAGCAGCTCTTCAACCGGCTTAGGCTCATAGGCCTGTGCGGTGAAAGCGGCGGGCGCGGTCGACAGAAGCAAAGCGGCGGCAAGCGTACGCAACATGGTGGTCTCCCCGGAAGATTCTTGTTTGAGGCGTAGATATGTTGGGGTGAGAGTAACCGGTCAAGTGAACCCGGCTCGACATTTCGGCTAACTCAAAGGGTCCAGCCCAGGAACACGACCCGTGAGCCCGCGTTGGTTGGTGTCAGACTCAATAACTCTCCAGCCGCACGTCATAGTCGCCTCTCGATTGCTGCCTTGAAGCCGCTGGAACCGAACATGATCCTGCAGAAACTCTCCAGCGCTTCGCGGTCAGAGCCCTTACGCCGCGACGCTGGAATTCGTCATGGTGATCGTCGGCGTCGTGATCGGCTTTCAGATCAATGCATGGAATGAAGCCCGGCAGGATCGCGCGATGGAAAGACTGCTTCTGGCGTCTGGAGGATGAAATCTCCATCGCTATGGAGCGCGTTCCGACCGGGACTGGCAGCCCGCGCATGATAGCCCCGGCCTCGCTCTACAAGGCGCTGGACGCGGCGGCTCCTTTCTGTGCGCGCCGGGTTATTGCGTCCGCTACCGCCCCCCCCCAGCGCGCCAGACGCAGGAATGAGACGTCTCCTCAAGTCATATCGGCTGGCGCGCCAGAAAAATCGGCCGGTCGCGAGGGGTGCGACCGGCCGTTGGACCCGCCCACGGGGAGGAGACTTGTCCAAAGATGTATAAAGGGGAACGAACGTGATCGCCCTCAGGGTAGGCAAGTGCGTCGGACGATCAGGCCGTTCATGGATTTAGACGCAGCAAACGCGAGAATCCGTACTTCAATATCCCACAATACCATTCGCGATCTTGCGGTGTTTGGAATGTGGCCATTGACATATTTCAGGCTTGTACGTCGCCACGACGGGCGGGTCGCGCACGGATCTTCGCGACGCCTAATGTGCGGACTTCGAAGCTAGCCGCGTCTCATTCCATGAGGGGGGCGTCGTTTAACGGACCCGCAGCGCGTCTGTGCTTCAGCTGGAATGGGCAGCCTGGTGACCAACCGACAAAAGGATCTTGAGCCGGACCCGACACCGAAGAATGTGCGCATTCCAGTCTGGTTTTGGGCGCTCGTTGGTGCGGCGTCTCTGGTTATGATGGCGGCTCCAGCATGGAATTTGGCGGCGCTGTTTCGATGACTGAACTGTGCCCAAAAACACTGGCGAATCCGGCTCCGGTGTGTGTCGCACCCCACGCTGGAGCCTGATCTGGCGGCAACTCATCAATGCGCTCGAGCGGCCCGGGCCCAATCAGCATGACGCCTTCAGTCACCGCCTTGCGGGAATGTAATCTTCAAATCGAAGGGGTTTCAGGCATTCGGGCCGTCTTTGATGACGTAGAAGCCTCAAAGGACCCCGCCGATGCCTAATGCTTTCAACACTCCAATCGCTGCGCTAGTAGCGCTGCTGCTGCTTTCCGGGCCAGCTGTTTCGCAGACATTGCCCGTCGAAGCCGCAGCGCAAAACGAAAGTCCCGTACAAGAAGGTCTGACGCCGGATGCGACTGTTGTTCGCGGCATTTTGGATAACGGCCTTCGGTACGCGATCCTCCAAAACGACACGCCCAGCGGCTCGGGGGCTCTGTGGATGCGACTGGATGTCGGTTCACTTGCTGAGGAAGAAGATCAGCGTGGACTCGCCCACTTCCTGGAGCATATGGCCTTCAACGGCTCAGACAACGTGCCTGAAGGGGAGATGGTAAGGATCCTTGAGCGCCACGGGTTGGCCTTTGGCGCCGACAATAACGCCTACACAAGCCTCGATGAGACCGTTTATCTGCTGGATCTGCCTAATCTGGAGGTCGAGACGCTCAATGCGGCTTTCTTCTTATTCCGGGAAACGGCCGGCAGACTGTCCATCGAGCCCGGCGCCGTCGAGCGTGAGCGTGGTGTTATTCTGTCTGAAGAACGCGCGAGCGACACGCCGGGATTTCGCGCCCAGGTCGCCCAGATGGAGTTCTTTTTCCCCGACTCCATGCTTGCCGAGCGCCTTCCTATTGGTACGGTTGAGGTAATCAACGAGGCGCCTGCGGCGCGTATCCGCGATCTGTACGAAGATTATTATCGACCGGACCGCGCTTTCGTCGTGTTCGTCGGAGACGCTGCACCTTCGGATATTGAAGCCCGTATTGAGGAGACCTTCGCCGATTGGGAGCCCGCCCGCGCAGAGTACAAGGAGCCTGACACCGGGAGCGTCGATCCGGATCGACAGACAGAAGCTGGCTATTTTTACAATCCTGACATCTCCACATCAGTCACGATCGCCGGGATCAAATCGGCTGCGAACGTATCTGACAGCCCGCAGGCGCGGCGCGCTGAGTTGCTGCGCGCGATTGGCAACGATATCCTCGGGCGTCGATTGGCGCGACTTGCGCGACAGCCGGATGCGGTTGTCTTGAGCGCGCACTCAAGCTTCACTGAAATGTATGATGTCGCCGATGTCGCAACGGTGATTGTGGGCTCGACCTTCGAGAACTGGGAGTCCGCCCTTGTCGTCGCAGAAACTGAGCTGCGCCGCGCACGTGAGCATGGCTTCACTGAAAGCGAGCTCGCCGAGGCCTTAGCCAATTGGGGCAATCGCTACGAAAGTCTCGCGGAACGGGCGGCGACCCGGCCCAACAGCATGCTGGCACAAGCGATCACCGCCGCTTTCGCCGCCGATCGCGTGTTCACGCACCCCACATTCGACCTTGCACTGTTCGAGGCGGCAGCGCCGACGATTACGGCGGAGGCGGTCACCGAGGCCTTCCGGGCGCAATGGAATGGTGTGGAACCGCTCGTCCATCTTGCCTCAAGCGGGCCGGTCGATAACGCGGAGGCTGCCATTCTCGCAGCATTCGAAACCAGCCGAGCCAGATCGGTTGCTCCGCCGGAAGCCCGCATCGCCCAAGTCTTCGCCTACGATGATTTCGGCGCGCCGGGGACGGTGGTGATGCGCGACGAGATCGCCGATCTTGGGATTACGACGGTTCGTTTTACCAACAATGTACGTTTGAACGTGAAGCCGACGGATTTCGAAGATGACGTCGTGCGCGTTCTCGTTCGTTTTGGGGGCGGCTTACTCGAAGTGCCGACCGACTTGCCGGGGCTAGGCGTCCTGGCCGCGAACACGCTCGTTGCGGGCGGGCTTGGCTCGCACTCGCAGGACGAACTCCAGACCATCCTTGCCGGTCGGTCGGTCTCTCGTCGCTTCGAGATCGAAGAAGACGCATTCGTTCTAACCGGGGTGACGAAGCCGGATGACGTCGCACTTCTGCTCCAGCTTTTTACAGCGTCCCTTACTGATCCCGGCTATCGCGATGAAGCGTTCGCGCGCTTCTCTCAATCGGTCTCCGCCACTTACGACACAATCGATGCAACTCCGGCTGGAGTTTATGGCATGGAAGGTCCGCGCATCCTGCGCAATGGTGATTCCCGTTTTGGGCTTGCGACCAAAGAGGCCTTGACGGCGCGCACGCGCGAACAGGTGCAAGCGATGCTCGCGCGTGCGTTTCAGGAGGGCGCGATCGAGATCGGCATCGTGCCGTTGTTGACCATGGGTTTAATCAGCCGGGAAAAGCACAATGGCTCGATCAGACTCCTGATGTCGTCGCCGTTGACAATCAGCGAGATCGTTGCCGGCAAGTATCTGGCCATATTGACTTATCTGCTCATATTCGCCGCTTTCGCACTCGGCCTGATCGGACTGTCCGGTGTGTTGGTTCCGCACTTCGACTACGGCTTGGCTTTGTCGGGTCTGCTAGGCATGGTGCTTCTCGCAGCGACCTATGCAGCGGTCGGCCTCTTCTTATCATCGCTGACCAACCACCAGATCGTCGCAGCGATCAGCATGATCGCCCTGTTGGCGGCTCTGAGTTTTCTTGGCACGGTCGGGCAGCGCGTGCCGGTGCTGGATGACGTGGCCTACTGGCTGTCGATCGCGGGGCGGGCGGGCTTCATGCAAGCCGGGCTGATCGCGTCGAAGGACGTCCTTTACTTCATCGCGATCATTGCAGTCTGCCTCGCCTTCACCTTTTTAAAGCTCTCCGCAGGCCGTCGCGTCGAAAGCCAATGGACCCGGGCCGGGAAGTATGTCGGCGTGGCCGCCGCCGCACTCGTTTTCGGCTATGTCACGTCGCTCCCCGCCACCACCTACTATGCGGACATGACACGGGTGAAAGGCATGACCGTATCGGTCGGCAGCCAGGCCGCTCTGGCGGACTTGGAAGGTCAGCTGAATATCACAACTCTGGTCAACGCGCTCGATCCTCAATCGTGGCGGTTTCTGCCCGAGTCTCGTAACGATCTCTACAGACACTTATTTGAACGGTATGAACGTGAGATCGGTCGGATTGATATTCAATACCAATATTACTACGCGGACTCAGAAAACCCGATGCTCTACGAAGCGAATCCCGGCAAGACGAACGAGGATATCGCGCGGGAGTTCGCCGCCCACAATCAGATGAACTTTGATTCATTTCTGACCCAGGAGGAGGTGGACGCTGCCTATGGGCTGGACGTAGAGAACTATCGCAATGTCTACATGCTTGAGTGGAACGAGCAGAGTTCCATACTCCGAAATTTCAACGACCAGATTTACTTCCCGCTGGAAGCCGAGGTCAGCGCGGCGATAGGGCGCTTGATCGTTGCGCCGCGCCACGTCGCCTATGTCACCGGCCACGGTGAGCGCAATATCTCCAATATCGCTGGCGAACATCACCGTGCTCACATGAGTGACGTGCGCGATCGCGGCTCGCTTCTCAATCATGGCTTCGAGATTGAGGAAATTACGCTTGATGCATCGCCGCCCGCGCACATTGACATTCTGGTGCTGGCGGCGCCGACCGAGCCATTGGGGGAAGCCGCGCTCTCCAATCTTCGCAACTACATCACTTCAGGGCGCGACCTTCTTGTACTGGGCGAACCGGGGACAGCCGAAATCCTCAATCCGGTATTGGGGGAGATTGGCGTTACCTTGATCGACGGCGAGGTTCGCCAGGCGAAGGAGGACTACCCAGATGAGATGATCCTCACCGCGTTCCCTCAGGCCGCCGCGCCGCTCGGCTTCGCTCCGCCGGGCAATAACCCTAACGGCCCGATCGTTCTTCCGGGCGTTGCCGCGCTCCGACTCACGCCGAGCGGCCTGTTCCGGGCGGACACGATATTGAACTTAGCCGATGACATGAGCGTACCGGACCGGTCAGCGACCGCCGCTGACGTTCTGGCCGTTGCTCTCGAGCGGGAAGTCGCCGGTAAAGCTCAGCGCATTGTTGTCATGGGTGACGCCGATTTCATGAGCACGGCAACGCGGTCCATCCCGGATCCGCCACGCCGAAATAACCCTGAACTGGTAAGAGACATTTTCAGATATCTGAGTGACGGCGCTTATCCGATTGATACCTCCCGCCCTCTATCGCTGGACAAGACGATCGCGCTGGAGCTGGACGATGTCGATGGTTTGCGGTTGGTCCTGTTCGGGCTGCTGCCCGGCCTTCTGCTCCTCGCAGGCGGCGGGACCCTTCTGCGGCGGAGGCGCCGTTGAAGACCAGGGAGCAGGCCGTATTCGAACTTTCCGTCCGCCGATCGCGTTCCACATACTGGAGATTCTGTGGGAATTAGAGATCGCCGCTCGCCGCGCTCGTCCTTTCAGACTATCCGCCAGATTGAAGCCCACGAGGATTGAATTGGAACACCAGAGAAAGCTACAGACCAACATGCCTCCGAAGCCGTTGAATCAACAAGCGCAATTGCATTCGAGATCGCCTCGGTGGGATTTATGGAACACCCCCGAGGCCATATAAGATATTGAATTTATTATCCATTGGAAATTGATGGGAATAGAGAATTGGAATAGGTGTTGGGCGCGAAATCGATGAGCTGAACCGTGGCGCGGCGAACCGCTAACCACGCCTTGATTGACCGGTCAGGCTCGCCGCTTTGACGGCCCAGTCCAGGGCCCGGTTGAGCGCCCGTTCAAGACGATCAAACAGCTCGCTAAGCTCTTCTTCGGTGATCACCAGCGGTGGGCACAGCGCAATGGTGTCACCGATATTGCGTACGATCAGGCCTTCATCGAGTGCGAACTCAAAGCATTTAAGGCCGATCGCGCCGATCGTGTCGAACGGGCTCTTGTCGGCCTTGTTTTTCACCAGCTCCACCGCGCCAATCATCCCGACAGCGCGCGCCTCGCCCACGAGCGGATGGTTCGACAGCTTGGCGAAGCGGGCCTCGAAGATGGGGCTCAGCTTGCGCACATGGTCGGCGATCCCCCACTCTTCCATCAGCTCGATATTCTTCAGCGAAAGGGCGGCTGCTACAGGGTGACCGCTATAGGTGTAGCCATGGCCAAAGGCCTTGTTGACCTGGCTGCGCGAGATCATCGGCTCGTATATTTCACCGGAGATGATTGTCGCTGAGATCGGCAGATATGCCGATGAGAGCGCTTTGGCGAGCGTCATCGTATCCGGCCTGATGCCATAGGTCTGCGCGCCAAACAGGTTGTTGGTGCGGTGGAAGCCGCAAACCACTTCATCATCGATCAACACGATATCGTGGCGGTCCAGGACGGCCTGGATTTTCGGGAAGTAGTCTTTTGGCGGAGTGAGCACGCCGCCTGCTCCGATCACGGGCTCAGCGATAAAGGCGGCGATCGTGTCCCCGCCCTCACGCTTGATCAGCTCTTCCAGGTCTTTGACGAGGCGGTCTGTAAAGGCCGCCTCGTCTTCGCCAGGAAGGCCTTCACGATAGAAGTGCGGCTTGGTGGTGTGCAGGAAACGATCAATCGGCAGATCGAAGTCGGCATGGTTCACCGGCAAACCGGTCAAGCTTGCGCTGGCGATCGTCACGCCGTGATAGCCCCCGGTGCGAGCGATGATCTTCTTCTTGTTCGGGCGTCCGATAGCGTTGTTGTAATACCAGATCATCTTGATCTGGGTGTCGTTCGCATCACTGCCGGAATTGCCGAAAAAGACGCGCGCATCGTTGATGGGGACCATCGACTTCAGCTTTGCCGCAAGCTCAATGCCCGGCTCGTGGGAGCGGCCGGCGAACATGTGCGCATAGCTGAGCTTTTCCATTTGCTCGCGCGCGGTTTCGATGAGCTCCGGAACGCCATAGCCCAGCGCCGTACACCACAGCCCCGCCATGCCTTCGATATACTGCTTGCCGGAAACATCAGTAATAAAGATGCCCTTGGCGGACTCCATGATGAGGGGCCCGTTATTCTGGTGCGCGACAAAATTCGTTGCAGGATGAACCAGGGCGTCCAGATCATTCTTACGCAGCACGTTTGCAGTCGTCATGGCTTGCACCTCGCTCAAGCGCTTTAAGCGCGGAGCCCTCCCATCAGCATGTATTTGATGTTCACATAGTCATCGAGCCCCATATGGGAGCCCTCCCGGCCATAGCCCGATTGCTTGATTCCGCCGAACGGCGCTGCGGCGGAGGACAGGATGGCCTCGTTCAGCCCAACCATGCCGTACTCAAGGCCCTCGCCCACCCGGAAGGCGCGGCCAAGGTCGCGTGTATAGACATAGGCCGCGAGCCCGTAGGGCGTGTCGTTGGCCAGGCGGATCGCTTGCTCCTCGCGATCAAAGGCGATGAGCGGCGCCACAGGGCCGAAAATCTCTTCGCGCGCGACAGCCATATCGGCGGTCACGTCCTCCAGAACGGTCGGCGCGAAAAAAAGATCGCCGGCGAAGTGACGCGCGCCCCCTGTAAGGACGGACGCTCCATCCGAGCGGGCCTGCGCGACAAGGCGCTCGACCTTATCAAGGGCGCTGGCGTTGATCAGCGGTCCGATCTGTGCGCCTTCTTCTGTCCCCGGCGCCACTTTGAGCGCCTTCACGCGGGCGGTGAGCCGCTCGGCGAACTCAGGCAGAATAGAGCGTTCGATCAGCATGCGATTGGCGCAGACGCAGGTCTGCCCAGCATTGCGGAATTTCGACGCGACCGCGCCTTCGACGGCGGCGTCGAGGTCCGCGTCGGCAAACACCAGGAAGGGTGCATTGCCGCCAAGCTCCATGGACGCGCGCTTCACCGTTGAGGCGGACTGCTCCAGCAGCTTTTTCCCGACGCCTGTGGAGCCGGTGAAGCTGATCTTGCGGACCCGTTCATCACCGGTCATTACGCGACCCACCTCGGCCGCCCGCGAACTGGAGACGACGTTGAAAACCCCGGCGGGCACACCGGCCTCGCCCGCGAGTTTGGCGGCGGCGAATGCGGACAGAGGCGTATCTTCGGCAGGCTTGGCCACCATGGTGCAGCCTGCAGCCAGGGCTGCTGCAGCTTTGCGCATCAACATGGCGTTGGGAAAATTCCAGGGCGTGATTGCGGCGCAGACGCCCACCGGCTGTTTGATCACGAGGATCCGGTTGCCCACCGAAGCGGACGGGATGATGTCGCCATACAGACGCTTTGCTTCTTCTGAAAACCATTCCAGATAAGAGGCCCCGTAGAGAACCTCGCCGCGGGCTTCAGCCAGTGGCTTGCCATTCTCGGCGGTCAGCAGTTCGGCGAGCGCATCAGCCTGCTCAACCATGAGATCATGCCAGCGGCGAAGTATGGCGGATCGTTCCCCAGCCGGCCTGGCCGCCCAGTCTTTCTGGGCCGCGCTGGCGGCGCTGATGGCGGCTTCGGTCTCAGAGGCGCCGCAATCAGCGACCTGCGCTAAGACCGAGCCATTGGCGGGGTTGCGTACGGTGAACCGCGCGCCATCGCGAGCAGGGGTCCATCGCCCGTCAATATAGGCATCCTTTAGCGTGTCGAACGCGGCAGCCATTCCAATCTCCCCATGCGATGGGGCCAATATCGACCCATCGTTCGGATTTGATAGAGCCAGTTCGGGCGTTTCGGTCAGGCCAGTCAGCTCGTCTCAGAGGCCGTTTTGCGCAGGCGATCAAGGCGCAGCGCCGGGATGAGCATGACCGCAGCGCTCAAGCCGAGCATGACAATGGCGGCGTTGATCAACGCCGCGAAGCCCAGCTCTGCGCCCAGCATCCAGCCCGCAACCAGCGGCCCCGTCGCAAGCCCGATCTTGGAGATGAACCCGCCCAGCGCCGAGGTCCTGCCGGACTTGTCGAACTCCGCGCTCATGCCCAGAAGATAGGCGATCACGAAGCCCCAGGTGATGCCGGTCCCGCAATTGGCGACCATGTAGGCGATGGGATCGCCGCTGAAATGGAAGATCGAGGTGCCGATCAGGGTCAGCGCCATGGATCCGATGAAAAGCGGGGCTCGACCGAAACGCAATCCGAGCACCATGACCAGGAACGGTCCCAGCAGTGCGACCCAGGTCGCTAGCCCCAGCGCGGTCGAGACATAGGCCCGGTCCAGCCCGTAATCGATGCCCAGGCGAATGATATAGGCCAGAAGTCCCATATTGGCCGCCTGGAACAGGAAAATCGCCAGAAGAGTGAGGCCCAGCGGCGCCCAATCGATCTTGCCGTCCGCCTCGCCAACCGTCTTGCGCACGACGCGATCGGACGGATAGCGATCCAGGAAGGGCGTCATGATCAGGGTCACGAACGAGAACAGCGCCAGCGCAATGAACAGCGCCTGGGTCCCGAATTCAGGCGCCAGCGGCGGCAGAACCATCACGCCGAGCCCGCCCAGCCCGAACTGAACGAAGAGCAGCATCCCAAAGGCTCGATCGGGATTGGCGGTGCGTGCGATCACTGCGAAGGCGATGCCCGTGAGCACGCCGCCGACAAAGCCATGCATCGCCCGCATGGGGAGCAGCAACTCGCCGGACGTGATCGGAATGGATCCCAGATCCATCGCGATAAGAACGGCGAGGCATACCAGAGCGACAGGCCGCCAAGGCAGGCGCTTGACAATGAACACCGCCACGAGCGCGCCGACCGAGGCCCCGTAGATATTTACCGAGCCTATGGTTCCCGCCTGGCTGTCGGACAGCCCCAGCCCGGAGACCAGCCCATCGACTATGGCGGCCATGATGTTGACGTAGAACATGCCGGCTGTGGCCAGGAAGGCGAGAAGCGCAGCCGCTGCAAGACCGTCCGGCGGAGCCGTGGGAAAGCCGCGGGCCGGCGCTGCGGCCGGCGTATGAGCCGGGGTCGGATCGCTCATCGGCGTGTTCCTTTACAGAAGGGGGAAATAGCTTCGGTCGCCAGAGCGCCGCGCGCCCAGCGGAACTGATAGCCGTCGCTGACATAGTAATAGGCGACGTCGTTCGGGATGAAGACTGCCGCGATCCCGCCAAAGCCGGACATGAAGGGCACGGGGGTGGGCGCGTCGCATCCGCCATAGGCCTGAAGGTTCCAGGACCAGAACCCGTCATTATAGCCGAAGGGCGCATCAGGCGCCGGCAGGCCGTTATCAGACGGGTCACGCTGCAGGGCGGCGTCAAGCGCGGACCGGTCCAGCAAGGCTTGACCGTCATGAACTCCGCGCTGGGCTCCCAGGAAATCCATCAGGCGGGCGAGATCGCCGCGCTGCATCACCAGACCCCAGCCGACAAAGGGCTGGGCGCGCTCATCGGCTGTGCGCCGGGTCTCGTCCATCGTCGCGGACAGACCCAGAGGCCGCCAGAGCGGGTCGATCAGAAGGTCGCGATAGATGTCCGCATTCGGGCCTTCGCGCGCTTGCAGATAGGCCTGCATCGCCGTGCCGAGCAGGTAGGTGTCGGTGGTGTGATAGACCCAGGTGCGTCCCGGCGCCTCGCGGCGGGGATACTGCCCGCAGGCCAGCCTCGCCTTGTCCGCGTGCGAACCGACGAGGAAGAAATCCGCTTCGACCGCCGCGTTCTCGTCGGCCTCGCTCTCTGTGCTGACATAGCGGCCTGTCGTCATGTCGAGCGCGTGCTCGAACGTCACGCCGGCCCAGCCGCCTTCGGCGGCGCACTCAGGCACATAGTCCTCGATCAGCGCATCGCGCGCGCCTGGGTGCCGCGCCTCCAGCTGCATCAGGCCCAGACCGCCGAAGAGCGATTTGGCCAGCGAGTAGGATGGAATGACCATCGCGTCGCAATAGGGATAGGCCCCAAAGCGTGTCTGGCATCCGCCGGCATAGTGCGCGCCGTTTGCGACAATCCCGAACAGGGTCATGAAACCCGGATCGACATCCTGCGGCGCGGCGATGGCGGTGATGTCGATCCCGGGATAATCAGCCTCCAGATCTTCGATCTCGTGCACCTGAAGGCGTGCGGCCCGCTCCTCAGCATCACGCCGGCGCAGCTCCGCGGCGTTGTTGACCGCTCCCGGTGCGTAGCGTGTCTCGGCCTCGCCCCAGGCGTCGAACTGGAAGTAGGCGCAGGTCTCCGATCCGATCTGCCAGACGGCGCGCGAGCTTACGCCATCGGCGCGGAACAGGAAGGTCAGCAATCCGTTGTGGACGCAGTTGGCGTTCTTCTCCACGAGCGCGAAGGGCAGTGCGGCCCTGTGCCAATCCCCATCGCCCGGCTCACTCCAGACCCGGCCTGGAGTCAGCACATAGTCCCAGAAGGGATGGTCGGTGACGATCAGCCCGCGCTGGGCTGGCAGGAGACGGTCGCCAGCCGTCGTGAACGCGGTCTCGATCACGGGCGGAACGCCGATGCGGGTGTCCGGCAGGCCCTCGAACTCGAAACGGTCTCTGAGAACCCGGATCGTCGAGGATGATCCTGGATCAATCCGAACGTGTCCCTCCAGGCCGCTCGCGCTCGCTGCCGCAACGGACGGGGCGTACTGGTGTGTCGCCACCGGGTGGGGAAAAGGCGTCTCGCTGTTCAGGAAAGCGCTGGTCAGGGTGAAGCGTTCGGCGGCCTCAGCCTCGGCGATCCAGCGCCCGGTGACCGTGACGTCGTCAAGCCAGCACAGATCGTTCGCCGCGCTGCCTTCGGCGCGCCCACGCAGAATGATCCGCGCTGCATCATCCAGAACGGCGTCCGTGAGCGAACCGCGGTGCAGGGTGACGGCGTCGTCTGCGCCGTCTTCCACCCGCACCACCTCAAGCCAGCTGGCGCCATCATCGGCGCTGACCTCGAAGACGCAAGCTTCGCCGCGATCCAGATCATCCGCTGCAAAGGCGGCGGCGACGGAGACCCCGCGATAGCCCTGCGTCGTGATGGCCGCAAAGACAGTCGCTCGCTCGCTCAGCCTCAGCGCGACATTGCCGGCATAGGTCGTCAGACGGACGTCGCCGGACCCGCCCGCGCCCCAACCCTCAGCTTCGCCATCCTGGAAGTCATCGCTGAAAATCGGTTCAGCATGCGCCGTGCAGGCCAACGCCAGGCCGCCGATGACGGCGGCTGTGAGCGATCGGATCATTGGGGGACTCCCAGTTCGTCAAGCATATCGATGAGCGGGGCGAGGCGGTGTTCGATGTCCCGCCAGGCGTCTCTTGAGCGGGTATGGACCGGCTCGCGCACCTGCGCGGCGCTTGCGGTCGCCACCGGGGCGGGGTTGGCGTGAAACTTCAGACAGGCCGGCTCCCAGTCGAGGCCTGCCTGGTGCAAGAGCGCGCGGGCTGTGGGTTCAGGCGCATCGACCAGAGCTTCATAGGCGAGCTCGGTCATCATCCGGGGCATTACCGCGCGCCAATGCATGATCAGGCGACGATGGGCCGCGATATATCGAGCTGTCTCGCGCAGATCGTAGGAGAACGGATAGCCCATGCGAAACAGCGTCTTGAACATGGCGTAGCCGCTCGCGACCGGGTGGCGGCGCAAATGCACAATGCGCGCGCCTGGCAGGGCGGCGGCGATCAGCCCGGCATAAAGAAAATTCGCCGGCGTCTTGTCGATCAACACCGGCGCGTCGGCGCCATAGCCGGCGGTCGACCTGCGGTATTGAGCGCCGAGCGCAGCCATGTCGGCGCCGGCCGCGCGCGTGATGAGATCGAGCTTCGATCCAGACGGGCCGCCAGCGCCCATGACCGCGTAGGCCAGGTCATTGATTTCGCCTAAGCTCTCGGCCTGTGAGTGGCTGGCGAGTATGCGTTCCACCAGCGTGGTGCCGGATCGCGGCAGCCCCATCACGAAGAGCGGACCCGGTTGAGTCTCCGCGCAGGCCGCGCTCTGAACCCAGTCGGCGTTGAACGTCTTGATGATGGCGTCGATGACGGCTTCATCCTCCTCCACGCGATAGGCGAGGCGCGCGCGACGGGCTTTCGCACCGGCTTCCAGCTGGTCGAAGGCGTCATCCAGCTCGCCGATATCTTCGAGCATTTTGCCCAGCGCGAAGTGCAGCGGAACCGTGTTCGGCGCGCCCTGCGGTTCGCGGCGCAGGCGCTCACGGGTCTGGTCGATCGCCGCCTCGCCGGTCCGGGCGCGCCGCAGGATGGCGCGCTGGTAATAGGCGTCCACCTCGTCGCCGTGGGCGGATATGAGCTGGTCGTAAAGCCGCTCAGCTTCATCCATGCGTCCCAACGCGGTCAGCGCGGCGGCGGCCAGCCCTCGTCCCTGGCGGGCGCCGCCCTGCAGTGATTGCAGCGTGTTCGCCGCGCGCAGCGAGTCCTCCACCTGGCCCAGCTCGGCGTATTTCGCGCTGAGCAGCGCCCAGGGCGTTGCGGCACGGGGCAATCGGGTTTCAAGCGCTGAGAGCTGAGCGCGTGCGCCGGCGACATCGCCGGTGACGCGCTGGGCGTCGGCGAGAAGAAAGGCCGCGTCAGGCCGGTCCGGCGCGCGCTGAACCGCCGCTTCGGCGAAGCGGAGCATTTCGCGAAAATCTCCAGTGAGCTGGGCGGCCTGCGCGCCGAAAATCCATCCGGAAATACGCTCAGGAGCGTCGCGCCTGAGCTGGGCCGCCAGATCGCGTCCCTGCGCCGCGCGCCGCTGAGCCAGAGCGCCCTGGGCGACCCGTTCCAGAGCAGCCGGGTCAGCCGGGGCGGCCGGCTGGGAAGATGGGGGCGAGAGCGACATCAAAAAGCAAGCTGCGGGCGGACCGGGGAGGGGCCGCCCGCAGGGCCGCGCTAGAAGTTCACGTTCAGCGCGACGCCGAACGTCCGAGGCAGCGCAATGAAGGTGCGACTGTTGGAGCCGAAGAACTCCGCGCCTGGGTTCGGCCCGAACGCATCCTCGGTGAAGGCCCCGGTCACGCCGTCCTCGTTGAAGACATTCTTCATGAAGAAGGCCGCCGACCAGCGCCCGGCATCGACCGTGGCGGTCAGATCCCAGATGGAGAAGCCGCTGAACTCAGCGGACTGCAGCACCGCCGGATCAAGCACATTCTGGGTTTCAGACTGGTAGAAGCCGTCGACCCGCCCGATGAAGGTGAAGCGGTCATTGATCGGCTTTGTATAGTCCAGCGCCACGTTGAGCATATGCTCGGGAATGCCGGGCAGAGGCGCGCCGTCCGAGGCGACCAGAACCGGCGTGCCGACGCCAATAAACCCGGGCTCGAACAGGTCCTCGGTCAGCTCCGCATTCACATAGGCATAACCGAACGCATAGCCGATCTCGTCGGTGAAGCGCCCGGACAGCTGGGCCTCAAGCCCGGTGGTGCCGGCTGACTGGCCGTTGACCACAGCGAAGAAGGCGCCGACCGGAGCGGAGGTGTTGAACTGGGGATCCTGCCAGTCGATGTAGAAGGCGCTCAGATCGTAGCGGATATCGTTCCAGGTGCCCTTGATGCCAGCCTCATAGTTCACGACCGTGTCGGACTGATAGGTCGTCCAGGCCGGATCGTTGGCGAAGCGGCCAATGGTCGGCACCCCGTTATTGCCGCCGCGGCGATAGCCTTCGGAGATCGTGGCGAAGAACAGATCATCATCGCCAAACTCATAAGCCAGGTTCAGCTTGAACAGCACGTCGTCTTCGGAGCTCTCGAATGGCGTAGTGGTCGCGTCGGCGATGGAATCATACGCGCCGGCGCGCACGAAAGTTTCCACCTCCGACTCATTGTCAAACCAACGCAAACCGCCGGTCAGGCTCAGCCGCTCGTTGACGTTCCAGGTCAGCTCCCCGAACAGGGCGATGTCCTGAAAGTCCTCGGTGCGCTGATAGGTGAAGACATTGTCCGTCGATACGAAGTCGAAAGGCGGGAAGAGGTTGTCCGCATACAGTTCGAACCCGACCAGATCGCTGACCTGGCTCGCCGCGCGGCGCTGGTTCTGAAAATAGGCGCCCACCACATAGTCGAGCTGGTTCTGACCATTGGAGACCAGGCGGATCTCCTGGATGAAGGACTCATCGGCGAAGGTCCGGTCCGCCGTGTAGAGCGGGCGGGGGTAGAAATAGTAGAATTGAGGGAAATTGCTGGCGTAGAAGCCGGTGTTGTCGCTCTCGCTGGAGCCTTGGTTCTCATAGTAGGACGTTGCCGAGGTCAGGGTCGCGAAACCGAGATCGATATTGGCTTCCAGCGAGGCGAGATAGAATTCGCGTTCGCTGGGCTCTAGGATCACCGCGCCGTTCTCATACTCGCCGAACGGCGTACCGAACCCGCTCACGCCGGAGGAGGGTTGGCGGCGTCCGCCCGTCTCATCTTCCTGGTAGAAATAATTGACCGTGATGTCGGCATTGTCGGTGGGTTCCATCAGGATGGAGACGCGCGCGAACAGGCTGTCGAACGTGTCTGCGTCCTCTACCGAACGATATTCGGTCGCATTCGGTCCGAAGGAAAACAGGCCGTTGGGCTGTACGGGCGCGCCGGCGCTGTCAAGCACGTAGACATTGGTGTAGTCGGTCAGGCCCGGATAGTCCTGCTCATACAGATTAAACCGGATGGCGGCCTTCTCGCCGAGCGGCAGGTTGCCGATGGCGTAATAGGCCAGCCCGATATCTTCCGACCCGTCCACGCTGGATGCGGTGAGGCCGACATGGCCTTCCATCTCGCCCAGCTGGGGTGCGCGCATCAGGTATTTCACCGTCCCGCCCAACGCGCCGGATCCGTAAAGCGTCGCCTGCGGCCCGCGCAGAACCTCGACACGTTCGAGATCGATCAGCGCCAGATTGGCGAAGACCGGGGTTTCGTTGACATAGGTGGACACTGTCGCGACCGAGGGCAGAGCGAAGTCGCCGAGCGCGGAGCTGTCCACATTCAGCCCGCGGATGCGGATGGAGTTGAACTGCGCTCCGTTGCGCGGACCCTGATCGATCAGGCTGACGCCCGGGATCGAGCGCAGGAGCTCTGCAGCGTCAAGCGTCACCGAGCCGGCGATGTCCTCACCGGAAACCGCTGAAATATTGTACGGCACGTCGAGAATATTCTCTTCGCGCCGCGTCGTCGTCACCACGATGACTTCAGAGCCGCCCTCAGCGGCTTCAACCTCCTGAGCCATAGCCGGCGCCGTCGAAAGCGCGGTTCCGGCCAGCAGGACGGCGGCAAGACTGGACCTGTGTGCGGTCTTTCCCCATGCAGACATGATTGACTTCTCCCCGTTTGAAACAGCCCGAAAAGGGCCGATGCATTGGTGTGCGGACTGGGTTCAGTCCACGATGTGAAAGCGGGCTTCGGTTTCCACCGGCGCCTGTAAGCGGTCTGGCGTCTGAAGTGGTCCGAGCGGTCCGAGCGCGGTCTGACGCTGTTTCGGGTCGCCATGGAACGGATAGGCGGCGGGCATGTCGCGAAAGCTCTTCAGCGTCTGGCCCAGCCCGTGCCAACCGCGCGATCGCGCGCGGCGGACCTGTTCAAAATCAAGCTCCAGCGCGACGACCTCATGACCAGCGCCGCATTCGTGGATCAGGTCTCCGCCCGGGCCGTAGAAGACCGAACGCCCGAAGCCCTGCGCGCCGGCGACATTCACATCCACCACGATGCACTGATTGATCGCCGCGTTGGCGCGCGCGATCGACAGCTCCACATCGCGGTCGATCGTGTTGGTCATGGTCGGGATGAGCAGGACTTCCGCGCCCATGGCGGCGAGGGTGCGAACGGCTTCGGGGAACCACATATCGTAGCAGATTACGATCCCGAAGCGGCCTGCGCCCGGCACGTCGAATGTCACATAGCGTTCGCCCGGAGTGATCCCGGCCTCATAGGGCAGGAAGGGATACATCTTGTCGTATCGCGCGACGACATGCCCGGACGGATCGATGACGGGGGTCGAGTTGAAGACCTGATCGCCGCGCTTCACATAGAGCGAACCAGGCACGAGCCAGATCCCGAGCCGCTGGGCGAGCGCGCACAGGCGCTGCTCGGTCGGGCCGGCTTCAGGTTCAGCGAAGCCGGGATTCGGGCCATGAATGGCGAGCTCGCCGATGGTGATCATCGACACCCACGGGAAGCGTTTGGCGGCGGTCGCGATCTCTGTTTCGACCAGATCGAGATTGCCGCTCTTGTCTCCAGCCGTCTGGATGGCGGCTAGGCCGAGTGTGGACATATCCAGTGCTCCCATCGCCCCTTGCGGCGCAGAGCCGCGAGCTTTGACAGAAGGATGACAGCTGAAGAAGCCCCGGCTTAGGGCCAGTTACCTGGCATCATTGGCGCCAGAATTGGCGTCCGTCTCATCGCTGATCAGGACGGCCCCGTCCACGCGTTCGCCGGCCTCGTTCAACCAGGACAGGCGCTCGCCATCGATCGCCACGCGGAACCCCGCCGCTTCTCCATAGGCCCAGCTGTTCCACTGGCGTTGCCAGATATCGCCCTCCATCCACCAACGGCCTTCATCACGATCCTCATTGGCGTAGCCGGCGCGGCCGGTCATGCGCCCGTCCGGGTGCAGCGTGATGGTGCACGGATCACCGTAGACGGTCTTGTAGAGCAGCCTGGCCCCGGTCAGCCGGGCGCTTGCCTCCTCGCCGCTGAGAGGATGGAGGGCCGGTTCGCTCTGCGCGCCGCCGAGATCGCGCAGGGCTTCGGACAACTGCGCGACGCCTTCGCGGATTCGGGCGGCAGGCAGGCTGGTCACGCCGAGTCGGAAAACCCCGCGAGCTTCGTCGGGGCTGTTGAAATAGACGCCCGCCGGTTCAATCAGCACACCGCGCGCGCGGGCGGCTTCCACCAGCGCGTCAACCTGGAGCCCGTCCGGGCCGCGCACCCAGTAGCAGGTGCCGCCGCGCACCGGCGCCACATCAATAGAGAGCGGGCGATAGTGATTGAGCGCATCGCGGAGCGCCATCAGGCGTTCCTCGCAGATCGCGCTGAGCCGCCGCACCATGGAGTCGTAATGACCCAGCGCCAGAAAAAAGGCCGCCGCGCGTTGATTATTGGGTGAGGGCCTGCGCGTTGTCAGATCCCGCAATCGCCGGGCTGCGGCGATCACGGGCGGATCAGCGACCATGAAGCCGAGCCTGACCCCCGGCGCCAGCACTTTCGACAGGCTGGCGACATAGACGACCTGTTCGCCGCCCGGCATGGACCTCAGGGCTGGGGACGCGTCGCTTAGATAATTCATCTCGCACTCGAAATCGTCCTCGATGACGATGATCTCGCGCTCGCGGACTCGCGCCATGAGCGCTTCGCGACGATCTGACGCGAGGGTGACGGCGGTCGGACGCTGACGGCTGGGCGAGACGTGCAGGAGCGAGCACCTATCCAGATCGGCATTGATAACCAGGCCGCTCTCGTCCACTGCGAGCGGGGCGAGTTTCGCGCCGCGCCGCGTTAAGAGCGCGCGCATCTGCGGCAGGCCGGGCGTCTCCACGCCTGCGGTGACGCCAGGGCCGGCGAAGAGTTCTGAAGCCAGAAAGAGCGCCTGCTGTTCGCCTACCGTGATCAGGATTTCATCGCGCGCCGCGGCGATCCCACGCCGCGGCAGAAGCTTGGTGCGGATCTCCTCGATGAGCATCTCGTCATCGGCTTCGCCATTATCCAGCGACCACGCCTCCACCTCAGCGGCGGCCAGAGCGAGCTTGCTGGCCTCGCGCCACTCCGCGATCGGAAAAAGGGATCGGTCGAACCGGCCCTCGATGAAGGGAAAGCGATAGCTCTGCCAATCGGGCGGCCACTGGAAGTCGTCCGCGCCGGGCGGCGAGAAGCGCGGTTGTGTCGCGATAACGGTATGGCCAAGTGCTGAGCCTGGCGCGCTGCCGGGATCGGCCGCATGTGGTCCGGCCGGGAAGACCGGCGCATAGACCCCGCTGCGTTCACGCGCCTCCAGATGCCCGTCGGCGATAAGCCGCTGATAGGCCAAGGAGATGGTGTTTCGTGAGACGGTGAGCGCCTCAGCCAAACTGCGGGACGAGGGCAGGCGCGAACCCGGGGCGATCGCGCCTGCCGATAGCGCATTGATCAACCGCCGCCGCAATTGCTCCTGCAGCGACAGACGATGGCGCTCATTCAGCTGGAGCAACGGCGCCAGCCCTTGGGCATCAATGCGGACGGCTTTGCGCACGTTTCATCCCTACCCGAAAGCCCCAGTTGCCCTCACTCTAGCGCGACGGTCGCAGGATCAAAGCGGGCAAGGCGCGGCGTCGATTGGAGGCAAATGAACACGTGGGCGAAAAAGAAGGCGGACGGCCGGTTTGAGCCCTTACTTCCCAGTTTCTGCACAATGGCTAATGTCGGCTCCCGAGCGCGGAGCGCAGGCATGCGCCAGCATCAAGAGCGCTCAAGTTTTCAGAAGCCAATTCGAAAACGCATCTGCGATGGAGTTCACCGTCTTTTGCGGGGACCTGCCGGGATTGGCCATGAGCTCTCTCATCGCTCCTTCGACCATGCCGTGTGCCATGTAAGCCACCAGCTCTGGATCGATGTTCGGTCTCAAATCACCTGTCTCCATCCCGCTTTCAAGGTGCTTTTGGATGGTGCTGATCATGGCGCGCCTGTTGTTTGGATCAGTTTGCTCGGCGAAAGCGGAAAGAGCCATGAGAGCAGGCAAGTCAGATTGAGAACGGGCCGTTTGCAACACCGCTTCAGCGATAAGCGTAAAGCGTTCAGGAAAGGGAGACGCCCAGATTTCATCCGTCTCCATGGCGTTGCAGAACGCCAGCTCAACCTGAGAAAGAACGCCTGAAAGAAGCTCTGCTTTGCTCTTGTATCTTAGATAGATCGTACCGACCGCGACGCCCGCATCATTGGCCACGTCAGATAGTTTGGTGGACTCAAACCCACGTGTCGCAAAGTGCGTTCGCGCTGCCGAGAGGATCGCGGAAGACTTCTGCTGTTGCTTGGGGTTGATGACGGCTTCGCTCATCAGAAATGAATACAATTCATTTTTTCCATTGACCAGTCTTGTTGTCGATCTAAAATGAATGAGGTTCAGTCATAAGAGGGCGATTATGAACCGCCGCCAGTTTGCTATGTCGTCCCTTGCAGCGGCCCTCCTGCCGGCTTGCACGACAGCGCAGGAAAACCCGATGGAAAACCAAACGACCGATATTGCCCCCGGCACAAACCGCGATTTCAGCTTCACAGTCTCGACGTCCAACCCGGACGGTGTTTGGGACCTTTGGACGACGCCAAGTACGTGGGGGCAATGGGACCGAGGGCTCAAATCCGCCTCAATGGATGGAGAGATGGCTCTTGGTTCTGTGGGGCGGATCATACCCTTATCAGGACCGTCTTCGTCCTTTGAGGTCGTTTCGTTCGACCCCAAGCAATCCTATGCCTTTGAGACCCGATTGCCTGGCGCCGTGCTTCGCATTGCGCGATCTTTCAACGAAAACCGTACCGAATTTACACACCGTGTGACGTTCTCAGGCATCGCAGCTGGTGCATTTGCCCGCATCTTCGGTCCTGGGTTTCGCCAAGCTTTGCCACCCACGATGCGACAGCTCAAAGCCCTGTCGGAGCAGGGCTGATGGGACGCAAAGTGACGCGGCGCAGAGTGATATCGTTTGCCGGGCTGGGCGCATTCGCAGCTGTTGGAGGCTGCGCATATTCCGTAGCCCGTCCTGTTGCCGCTTTGCCAACGCCACCACCATCCCCCGGGCCAGTCACCGGCCAGGTCGGACGACGGGTTCGTATTCATATGTTCCAAACGGGCTGGGTCGCTGTAAAGGAAGAACACAAAGCGTTTTCTGGTCCCGCCTCTCTGAGAATTTCCGCGATCATGGCCAGTCAATCTTGGACGGAATGGCTACCGGTAACCGCTTTTGTCATAGAACATCCTGAAGGGTTGTTTGTGGTCGATACGGGCGAGACGGCTCAGATATTGGATCCTGGCTATGCAAACTGCGATCCCGGCACGGGCATGTTCTATAGACGAAATCTTCAGTTCAGCCTTGGCCCGGAGGATGAACTTGGCCCGCAAATGAGGCGCGCCGGGCTTGATCCTGACCAGGTGGCCAAAGTCATCATGACCCATCTGCACTCCGATCACATGGGAGGCATGCGCCATTTTCCACGCGCTGAATTTCTGGTGTCTGAAGCCGCTTCTGGCGGACATACCGGCGCCCTGATGTGCAGAATTCCGTCTTCTCTGAATCTTCGCGCCATCGTCCTTGCTCAAGCACAGACTGGCGCGTTTGTCGCCAGCTCTCCGGTGACCGCCGATGGCGCTATCACAATTGTGCCGACGCCTGGCCATGCCCGCGGTCATCAATCAGTCTTGGTGCAAGACGGCGGTGTGAGCGTTTGCTTGGTTGGCGATGCGGCCTTTTCGTTGCAACAGATCGAGACAGGAGAAATCGGTGGGATCGTCGACAACGTGTCGGACACGCGAGCGAGCGCATTACTGCTGAAAGGTCAGTACGAAGACTTTGACACCGTGATGTTGCCCACCCACGACCCGGACAATGCCTCAAGGTTAAGGGCGCTTTAGCCAATCGTCAGCATCAGGCGTTTGGGTGTGGGTTGGCCTCTATGATTTACTCACCCGACGCGGCCTTGACTTGAGTTTAGCCTTTCTCCAATGCGGACGGTGACGCAGGCGCAGCGAAGGTCTCAACCGCCCGCACAGCAGTCATAGGGCTGGGTAATAGACCGTCGCACAATCGGCGGCGAATGGCGGTGAGGGTGGGATTCGAACCCACGAGACGGTTGCCCGCCTACACGCGTTCCAGGCGTGCGCCTTCGACCACTCGGCCACCTCACCAGCGCAGAGGCGCGGAACCTACCTGAGCGGGCTGGTCAGTCAAGCAAGCCTGTGCGCGGCTTGCAGGACCGCTTCGGACGCCCCATCTATACGGCTCCTCAAACGGCCGCGCGGACGCGTTCGCGGGCGCCGTTCATCCCCAACTTTGAAACACGGAGTTTCGCGATGTTCGACGTCAACGGAATCCTCGGCGCGCTTCAGAACGATCCCAACGCAAGGCGCACCGCCATGGCGGGCGGCGGCGGGCTGGCGGCGGGTCTGGCCGCCTCCATGCTGATGGGCAAGTCCGGCCGCAAGATGATGGGCAAGGCCGCCAAGTACGGCGCCGTGGCCGCGCTCGGCGGGCTGGCCTATCACGCCTGGAACAAGTCCCAGCAGCGTAAGGCCGGACAGGGCGGCGCGGCGCAAGCTGCCGGTGCATCGGCGGCTTCAGCGGCGCCGTCAACCTCGGTCCCCGCGATCGATGCGGATTACGAGGCCGCGCCGGCGGCGAGCGCCTTCCTGCCGGCGCCGAACGACGAAGCGGCTCAGGACAAGCTCGGTCAGGCGCTGGTGCGCGCGATGATTGCGGCGGCCAAGGCGGACGGGAAGATTGATGCGGACGAGAAAGCGCGCATTTTCGAACGCCTGAATGCGATGGATCTCGACGCGGACGCCAAGGCTTTCGTGTTTGACGAACTGTCCGCTCCCCTCGACATCAACGCGGTGGTCGCCGGTGCGGATACGCCCGAACATGCGGCGGAAATCTATGCCGCCTCCCTGGTCGCCATTGAAGCGGACACGCCGGCGGAGACCGCCTATCTGCAGATGCTCGCCGCCCGGCTGGAGCTCGACCCGATCTTCGTGGAAGAGGTTCACAATGCTGCAGGCGCGGCGGCGCCGGCGTGATTGAGGGCGCATGTCATTGCGGCGCGATCAGCTGGCGCTTTCATGTCACGCCTGCTTCGCTGACCGATTGCAACTGCTCGTATTGTCGCCGCGCCCATGCGCTCTGGGCCTATGCGATGCGTGGTGAGATCGAACTGGCATATGCGCCGGCTGAGGTCGTGCGCTATATCCACGGCGACCGCCAGCTTGCTTTTGTGTCGTGTCGCACATGCGGCTGCACCACCCATTGGGAGCCCCTGTTGGCGGATGGCGAGACGCGCAACGATGCTGCTGACGTGCGTATGGCGGTGAATATGCGCATGGCCGGCCCTGAGGCTCTGGAGCACGTGACGGTGCGCCGCTTCGATGGCGCGGATAGCTGGCGCTTTCTCGACTAGGCGAGGGCGCGCTGGGGCAGGTGCCACTCTTCGCTCTTGCGGGCGATGTAAAAGCCATAACTGATGAAGGCGGAAAAGCGCTCATAGAGTGCGATTTCGGCCTTTTCATCCTCCACGATCGCTTGAGCTCCCGGTGAATGGCCGTGCGCCTCGAGGAAGGCTGCGAAGCGGGCCTGGAGCGGTCGGTAATAATTGTCCAGCCAGCAGTGTTCCGGCAGTGGGAAATAGCCGACCGGCGTGAAGCCCTCGCGCTCCAGGCAGGCGATCTTGTCGGATGCAGGCGCGATCTCGGCGTACTCGCCTTGCCAGTGCTCGCGCAGCTCGGCTGGCGGGTTCGCCGTCAGCCAGGTGATCTCTGAGACCGCCAGAACGCCGCCGGGTTTCAGAAAGCGCCGCCAGGCGCGAACCCCCGCTTCAAAGCCGATCGAGTAGATCGCGCCCTCCGCCCAGATCGCATCAAGCTCGTCATCGGCGAAGTCGAGCGCATCCATGGATTGGGCCAGCGTCGTGATCCGGTCCGACAGGCCGGTCTCGCGCGCCGCAGCGTCAAGACGTTCGAGAAACTCCGGCAGGAAATCGACTGCCGTAATGTGCGCGTCGAGCGATCGGGCCAGCACAAGCGTGGACGCACCCGTTCCGCAACCGATATCGGCGATCTTCAACCCGCGCCGGGAGGCCAGCCCCGACAGCTCAATGGCGCGCCGGGTCTGCTCATCGCCGCCCGGACCCTGCCGGTCGTTGTCCCGGTGCAGGTCCACAAGAAGCTGAAATTCATCCATCGCCATCGCGTCGCTCCCCGGTCAGGCGGCCCGCCGGCCCGCGTTTTCGTCTTCCAGCGCCTTGGCCAGGTGATCGGCCAGTCGCCGCGCCGGGGCGCCGGCGTCAGATGCGATCAGCAGCACGATCTCCGCATCGGGCAAAGCCGGCATGGCCTCGCCATCATCAATCACCAGATCAGACGGCGCCAGATCGCGCGGCAGGACCGCCACGCCCAGCCCGGCGCGCACCGCCGCCAGGCATCCGGCGAGGGAGCCGCAGACATAGGCGGCGCGAGACCGCTGGCCAACCGCCGTTAGCGCGTCCTCGGCGCGCTTGCGATAAACACAGGGCCGCGGGCTGACCACCAGCGGCATGGTTTCGCGCGGCGCGAAGGCGCGCGCGTGAGCGCCGACCCAGACCAGCGGCTCCGACCAGACGCGCTGCCCGCCCGTGGCCGCCGCCGGCTCACGCTTGACCAGGGCGACATCCAGCGCGCCGTCACGGAAGCGCTCTAAAAGGTTCAGCGTCAGATCGCAGGTCACCTCCAGCTGAACCGACGGGTGGGCGCGGGAGAAGCCTGCCAGCGCGCGCGGCAGATGGGCCGTAGCGAAATCCTCCGGCGTGCCGAGCCGGATCAGGCCGCGAACCTCCTCGGCGCGGAAGGCGGCCATCGCCTGATCGTGCAGCTCCAGCATCTCGCTGGCGTAGCCCATCAGCCGGTCGCCGGCGGGCGTCAGGCTGACATGGCGGGCATTGCGCCGGAACAGGCGCTGACCGGTCACGGTCTCCAACTTGCGAATCTGCAGCGAGATCGCCGACTGGCTGCGGAACAACGCCTCGCCGGCGCGGGTGAAGCTTCCAGAACGCGCCACCGCGACGAAGGCGCGCAAGAGATCGAGATCAAGCTGTTGGGACATGGATGAGGTTTCTAAATGATAACCAGCATGACAATCAATTTTTGAAATGCTGGGGCTTTTGGCAGTTTCCGCCGCAGCAGCTCGCCGCATGATCGAAACCAGCCGCGGGCGAGCCGAGAAGTATAATATAAACAGGGAGTTCCCTTCATGAGTGACCAGAACGCGACCACGCCGGTCCCGATCACTGTGGCCTATGGCGACGGCATCGGCCCGGAAATCATGGAAGCCAGCCTGCGCGTGCTCGAAGCCGCCGGCGCTCAGATCGCGCCCGACGTCATCGAGATCGGCGAAAAGGTCTACGAAAAGGGCAATTCCGCCGGCATCGAGCCGGACAGCTGGACCTCGTTGCGCAACACCAAGGTCTTCTACAAGGCGCCGATCACCACCCCGCAGGGCGGCGGGTTCAAATCGCTGAACGTGACGGTGCGAAAATCGCTCGGCATGTTCGCCAATGTGCGCCCGTGCGCCTCGCTGCACCCCTTCATCGCCACCAAGCATCCGGGCATGGATGTGGTCATCGTGCGCGAGAATGAGGAAGACCTCTATGCCGGCATCGAGCACCGCCAGACCGATGAGGTCTATCAGTGCCTGAAGCTGTTCTCCCGACCCGGCACCGAGCGGATCATCCGCTATGCGTTCGAATACGCCAAGGCGAACGGGCGCAAGAAGGTCACCTGCTTCTCCAAAGACAACATCATGAAGCTGACCGACGGGCTTTATCACAAGGTCTTTGACGAGATCGCCCGTGAGTATCCCGACATCGAGAACGAGCACTGGATCATCGATATCGGCGCGGCCAAGCTCGCCGCGAACCCGAACCAGTTCGATGTGGTCGTGATGGCCAATCTGTATGGCGATATCCTGTCGGACGTCGCCGCGGAGATCACCGGTTCGGTGGGTCTGGGCAGCTCTGCCAATATCGGCGAGTACTGCTCCATGTTCGAGGCGATCCACGGTTCGGCCCCGCGCCGCGCCGGCCAGAATGTCGCCAACCCGACCGGGCTCCTGCTCGCGGGCGTGCAGATGATGGTCCATATCGGCCAGCCGCAGGTCGCCGAGAAGGTCCATAACGCCTGGCTGAAGACCATTGAGGACGGCGTTCACACCTACGACATCTACACCGAAGGCGAGAGCACGCAGAAGGTCTCCACCTCCGGCTTCGCCGACGCCATCATTGCGCGCCTCGGCCAGAAGCCTCAGAAGCTTCCGGTCGCGCACTACGACACCGAAGCCGGCCCGCTCGAGGTTCCTGCGGTCGTCCGCCCGACGCCGCAACGCAAGGATCTCGTCGGCATCGATGTATTCGTGCACTGGCCGGGCCAGGATCCCGACTTGCTCGCGGCCCAGATGTCCAAGGCCAATGCCGACGGCGCGCTGGAGCTGAAGATGATCTCCAACCGCGGCACGAAGGTCTGGCCGAACGGCATGCCGGAGACCTTCAAGACCGACCACTGGCGCTGCCGCTACATGTTTGAGGGCCGGGGCAATCGCGGCATGGTCGCGGAACTGATGACCCGCCTCGTTCGCGAGGGCGTCGATTTCATCAAGACCGAGCATCTGTACGAGTTCGACGGCGAGCCGGCCTACTCGCTCGGTCAGGGCCAGTAAGCGGCAGGTGACGGCGGACCGCAGCGCGCGGGCCAGCCTTGCCGGAGCATCGGTGGTGATCGCCACCATGCACGGCAAAGAGGCCGCGTTCGGCCCCGCTCTGGAAACGGCCGGTTTCAGATGGGCGGTCGCGCCGGAGTTCGACACCGACCGCTTCGGGACCTTCTCCGGGGCCATTCCCCGGACTGGAACCATGATGAACGCCGCCCGTGCGAAAGCGCGGGCGGCGTTCGCGCATCAGGACAGCGATTTTGCACTGGCCAGCGAGGGCGCATTCGGTCCGCACCCCGTGATCGGCTTGCTGCCGGGCGGGCGTGAGTTGGTGCTTCTGCTGCATCGCGAGACCGGAACCGAGATCCTGGAGACGCTGACCACGTTCGACACCAATTTCTCTCAGCTGGAGCCGGGCGGCGGGGCTGACATCAATGCCTGGCTGGATCAGATCGGATTTCCTGAACATGGCGTTCTGGTGCGATCGGCGCCCGACCGTGCGCCGCTCACCGCCGGTTCACGCCAGGAACTCGAAGCGGCGCTCGCGCGAAGTGATCACGGCGCGGTTCGGCTGGAGACCGATATGCGCGCCCATCGCAATCCGACCCGCATGGCGGTGATCGCTGAGCTGGCTGACCGTCTGACGGCGCGGCTATGTTCGCCCTGTCCGAGCTGCTGCAATCCGGGGTTTGGCGTGGTTCAGCGCTTACCGGGCCTGCCGTGTTCGACGTGCGGCGCGCCCACCCCGCTCATCGTCGAGGAGCGCTTTGCGTGCCCCTGGTGCAGGCATGAGGCGCGTAAGGCGCGCGCTGACGGGCTTGAGACGGCGGACCCAGGCGAATGTCCGGCCTGCAACCCGTAAGCCCGGTATCAAGCGCTGTCACGCCTGCGTGAGCGCACCATGACTTCTGCGCGCCGGCTTCCTATCTTCATCTGTCCAGAGTGTTGAAAGACGGAGCTTCGCCATGTTCGGCGCGAATCCTGACAAGACCCGCCTCGTTTCCCCCGACCGCGCCCTTCCGGGACGGCTGCACCCTATCCCCACGGCCCAGACCCATTTCGTGAACGGCGCCGAGCTTAAAATGCCTGCGCAGAACGGGCTGGAAGAAGCGGTTTTCGCCATGGGCTGTTTCTGGGGCGCAGAGCGGCTCTTCTGGGATCTGCCGGGGGTGAAGTCGACGGCGGTCGGCTATGCTGGCGGGCTGACGCCGAACCCGACCTATGAAGAGGTGTGCGGCGGCCGTACTGGGCATACCGAGGTGGTGCGGGTCGTGTTCGACCCGACCGGGATCAGCTTTGACGCGCTGCTGAAAGTCTTCTGGGAGGGTCACGACCCGACCCAGGGCATGCGTCAGGGCAATGATGTGGGCACACAGTATCGCTCTGCAATCTACTGGACCTCGTCAGCCCAGAAAGCCGCCGCTGAAGCGAGCGCCGCCGATTATGGCGCGGCGTTGGCTGAACGCGGCTTCGACGCGATCACCACTGAACTCCGCGAGGCGGGACCCTTCTACTATGCTGAGGACTATCATCAGCAATACCTCGCCAAAAACCCGACCGGCTATTGCGGGATCGGCGGCACAGGCGTCGCCTGCCCGATAGGGATCGGGGTGAGCGGGTAGCCGATTGTGCGCTGAGCGCGCATCATGGCGTCGCATCGCGTGCGGTTTTGCGCTAGGTGCGATGTATGACCACGACCAGCACGCCCGTTTCGCCAGATCAGATCATCCGCTCGGCTGAAGCCGCCATTCAGCGCGGCCAGCCCATGCGGGGTTTCGCGGCGCTGCGCAGCGTGCTCGACGCCTCGCCGGGTCATCCGGCCGCCAATCTGACTGCAGCGCGGGCGATGGCTGCGCAGAAGCTGGAACGCGCTGCGCTGGGTTATGTGGCGACCGCCGCCGGCGCGACTGTGATCGCCCCGCAGATCGCCAACACGGCCCAGCCGATCTGGGCGCAGCTCGCCCGCCGTCGCGCTGGCGCAGCGGACCCGGCTGAACGCGCCGTGCTCGCCAATCCTCAATCCTTGCCGGGCTGGGTGGCGATGAGCCAGGCGCTGCGCAATTCAGCGCGCAATGATGCGGAGAGCGCCGCGCGGCGCGCGATCGCGCTGCAACCGAAAAACTGGCGGGGCTATGCCTGCCTGGCTGAAGTCTACGGCGCCGGCGGCGCCGCGGCGGCTTCGGAAGCGGCTTTCAGGCGCGGCATCGAGCGCGCGCCGGGCGGCGCGGTGGATCTGTCCGCGCGGCTCGCTCTGCAGCTTATCGGCCAGCGCCGCTTTAGCGATGCGCTTGATGTGCTGGGAGCGCACCTCGAAGCCGGGCGCGATCATCATGATTTCCAGAACGCGCTCGCCGCTGCGCATGAGCGGATCGGCGATCTCGCGGCGGCGCGCGCGGCGTTTGACCAGGCGGTCGCCGTCAACCCGCCCGGTGGTCCAGCGCCGGCGCGCCTGCTCGAATTTCTCTGGCGTCTCAATGATCTGGACGGGATCGAGGCGCTGCTGGAGCACCTTGAAGACATCGACCCGTCCGATCGAGAGGTCGCACAGGCCCGGCTGGTCCTGGAACGCGGCGACGCGGCCGGCGCGATTGAGCGGCTGGAGGCGGCCGATCAGAAAGATCTCTCACCGCGCCAGCGCGCCCGTCTGCGCTTCATGCTGGGTCAGGCCTGCGAGAAGGCCGGTCGGCCCGAGGAGGCGTTCAAGGCGTTCTCCGACGGCAACGCGCTGGATGAGTCGATCGATAACGGCCGCCAGCGCTTCAGGCCGGACGCGATGCGGCAGCTCTTGGCGCGCTCGCGGTCGGTGTATTCAAGTCCGGTCTCGCGTCCGGCCGAACCGAAAGCCGATGAGGCGATCGCGCGGCACGCCTTTGTCGTCGGCTTTCCGCGATCGGGCACCACGCTGATCGATATGATGCTGTCCGGTCATGACGATGCGGCCACGATGGAGGAAGCCCCGCACGCCTCCGCGGCTCTGGCGTCCCTTGGCCTGGTGCAGGGCAAGCGCCCGGCCGAATCCGGCGCCGAGGCGGTTGCGGCGGCGCGGCGCCTATATATCGAAGCCGTCTCGCGCGAGCTGGGCGCGGACAGCGTGGCTTCGAAGATGATCGTCGACCGTCACGCGGCCATCGCCGGCTGGACCGGTCAGCTCGCCGAGCTCTTTCCGGGCGCGCAATGGGCGGTGGTGATCCGCCACCCCTATGATGTGGTGCTGAGCAGCTTCATGCAGCCCTTCCAGCCGGACCCTCTGAATACCAATTTTCGCGCGCTCGACACCGCTGCTGAGGCCTATGATCACTTCATGGGCGCACATTTCGAAGCGGCGCAGAGCATGGGGCTGAATGTCCATGAAGTGCGCTACGAAACGCTGGTCGCCGAGCCGGAAGCTCAGCTTCGCGCCCTGCTGGACCATCTGGGGCTTGAGTGGACCGATGCCGTGCTCGACCATCAGCGTCAGGCGGCGAGCCGGGACCGGGTCAACACCGCCAGCCATGCCCAGGTCACGCGCCCGCTCTACACGCAGGCGCGCTATCGCTGGCGCAAATACGCCTTCGCGCTCGGGCCGGTGATGGAACGGCTGAAGCCATGGGCCGAGCGTCTGGGCTATGAGGGCTAGGCCGCCTTGGGGCGTCGAGGTCGGCGAGAGCGTTTTTTCTGACCAGGGTGGGCATTGGAGCCGGACTTAGCCTGCCCGGGCTTGCCGGGCCGTCCGCCCTGACGATTGCGACCGCCGCCACCCCCGCCGCCGCGCTTGGCGGGCGGGGTGTTCGGCGGATCGACCTGATCACCCTGCGCGTCGATCCTGCGGCCGATGAGTTTCTCGATATCGCGCAGCAGCGCGCTTTCTTCTTCGCCGCACAGTGAGATCGCCACGCCGCTCTTGCCGGCGCGCGCGGTGCGTCCAATCCGGTGCACATAGCTCTCCGGCACATTGGGCAGCTCGTAATTGACCACGTGGGAGACGCCATCGACATCGATGCCGCGCGCGGCGATATCGGTCGCGATCAGGATCGGCATGGCCCCGGACTTGAACGCGGCCAGAGCCCGTTCGCGCTGGTTCTGGCTTTTATTGCCGTGAATGGCGGAAGCTTTCAGGCCGGAGGCGTTCATCTGCTTGGCGACGCGGTCTGCGCCGCGCTTGGTGCGGGTGAACACGATGGCCCGGGTCACCGAAGGGTCGGCGAGCACGCGCACCAGCGCCTCGCGCTTGTCAGTCCGGCGCACATGCAGAACCGTCTGCGCGATCCGTTCAGCCGGTGTTGAGACCGGCGCCACGGACACTTCCAGCGGATCATCTAGGAAGTCCTGGGCCAGCGTGCGGATCGTCTTCGGCAAGGTGGCGGAAAACAGCATGGTGCGCCGCTCGTTCGGCAGCATCGCCATGATGCGGCGAATGGCCGGCATGAAACCCAGATCCAGCATCTGGTCGGCCTCGTCCAGCACCACGGTGCTGGTCTGGTGCAGACGGATTGATCCGCTCTGGATCAGATCGAGCAAACGGCCCGGCGTTGCCACCAGAACGTCCACGCCGCGCGCCATGGCGCGCACTTGCGGGCCCGGCTTGACGCCGCCGACGACCAGTGCGCGGGTCGGGCCGGTAAAGCGGCCATAGGTGCGCACGCTGTCGGCGATCTGGGCGGCTAGCTCGCGCGTCGGCGCCAGGATGAGCGCGTTGCACGTCTTGCCCGGCGCCTGGCGCTGGGCGGCGTTGATATGGTGCAGGATAGGCAACACGAAGGCCGCCGTCTTACCGGTTCCGGTCTGGGCCAGACCGAGCACGTCGCGGCCCTCGATCAGCGCTGGAATGACGCCGGCCTGGATCGGGGTCGGGGTGGTGTAACCAGCTTCGCGAATCGCGCGCTGGAGGGGCTCGGCGAGGCCGAGCTTGGAAAAATCAGTCAAAACACAACTTTCTTCAGGCGCGTTTCGCGACTGAGCGTGCGAGCGGACGCATCTCGTCCGCTGCATTAAATCTGGAAGCTTGCGTAGATCAGCCGCCGCATGATCGGAACGCGTCCGGCCGCAAAGGGGAGGAGGCGTCGGCTTCGACCGCGTTTTGCGGTGCGGAACAAGGAGCCGCTGACGGGATGTCCCGTCTCCTACGCGCGGCTCGAATTCACGGCGGACCATACAGCAAATGCTGCGCTGCGCAATAAAAGTCTCAAACCCGTTCAAGGACAAGGGCGGCGCCGACCCCGGATCCTCCATGCGCCACGGCCAGACCCAGCGCGCCGCCGCAGCGCTCCAGCCCGGCCAGAAGCGTCGTCGCAAGGATCGCTCCGGACGCGCCCATCGGATGACCCATCGCCAGATGCCCGCCATCGGGGTTCACCCGATCAGGATCGGGCTTGTAAACCCGTTCAAAGCGGACGACGGGCGCGGCGAAGGCCTCCATGAACTCGATCCGGTCCATATCCCCAAGCGAAGAGCCGGCCTGATCCAGAGCCGCATCCATCGCGGCAAAGCCGGCTGTCAGCTGCACAACCGGATCCCCGGCGCTCTGAACAAGGGCGCGGATGCGCGCCTTCGGCGCAAGGCCGGCCGCTCGTCCGGCCGCGCGCGAACCGATCAGAGCCAGCGCCGCGCCGTCAGCCGGCGGCGGGCAATTCGCCAGCGAGTGGACGTGATCCACCGCCGCGCCACCCAGCGCCGCCTCGCTCATCATGGCGTCATAGCCCTCAGCGCCAAGCTCGGCGAAGGCGGGCGGGAAGGCGCTCAGCCTGTCTTCGGTGAAGTCGGCCCGCACGCTTTCGTCCTTCGCCAGCCGGGTTTCACCGTCGGGGCCGCAGACCGTAATGATCTCCGGCGCGTCGTCGCGCGCCTGCGCGGCCGCTGCGCGCTGGTGGGAACGGGCGGTCACCCGGTCGAGCTCCGTCTTGGGGATGGCTTCGCGCGTCGCCATCAGATCGGCGGCGAGCGCCACCGGCGCATAGCGCAGGCGTCGGGCGGTTTGCGTGTCGGTGTAGTAGGACGCGCGGTCCGCCATGAAGGGGACGGCGGACATCATCTCCACCCCGCCGGCGATGCGAAGGCGATCATCGCCTGAGCCGGAGGCGTCACGGGCCGCGCTGGCGATGGCGCTAAGGCCGGAGACGCAGAAATTGTTCACCGTCAGCTTGGCCATCGTATGGGGCAGGCCGGCATGGAGTGCGCTGATCAGCGCCAGATGCCCGCCCTGGGCGTCGACCTGGCCGACGCATCCCAGCGTCAGGCTCGCGCTTGAGCGGATCGCATCCTCGCCGCAGCGCCGGCTCAGCGCGCTGATGAGCTGTGCGATCAGTTCTTCCGGCGCCAGAGCCGCGAGCGCGCCTTTGGCGGAGCCCTTGCCGCGCGGGGTGCGCACCGCGTCGTAAAGATAAAGATCGCTGATCATGGTCTCCGGGGCGGGTATCTGAGGCGGGCCTCAGACCCGCCGCCCAAGCCCGTGGCGAAGGCGCGCCGCCAGCCCGACCAGATCCGGCATGGAGGCCGTAGCCTTGCTCGCCTGAGCCTTCACCTTCTCAAACTGCATTACGTTCTCGATGCGCCGGTCCAGAAAGGCGCGGGTCTTCGCTTTGTCCTCGGACGCGTCGTCAAGCCAGACGCTGAAGGTGGAGGCGTAAACACCTGACAGAATGGCGCGCTTGGAGTAAAAATTCGCATCCGTCGACGTGTCGCCGATGGCGCGCCAGATCATGTCCGACGTCGCCCACAGAAGCTGCACACCGCGCGCCGCCCCGTCAGGCAGCAGCAGCCGGGCGCGCGCCCGGTCGGCGGCGTCTTCTTCGCCATTGAGCTCGGCCAGTCGGATCATCACCGCTTCGGTGATCTTGTCACGGATGCGGTTCGCCCCGTTCTGGCGAATCGCCTCAGCCGCCGCCTCGTCTGCGGTGCGCGACCAGATTTCCAGCAGATCCAGCACGCCGTCCGGGCAATACAGCTGCACCTCGCCCTCGCTCAGGCCCGCTGTCGCGGCGGCGCGGGCGAGCGCGGCGTCATTCCAGCCGTCAAAGGCGGCTTCGCCCAGCATGGCGTCAAGCAGGCGGGCGCGGGCGTTGTCGGCTCGCGAACGGGTGGTGCGGGGATCGGTTTCGGTCATGGTGAGACAATCTAGTCCGGCGCGCTGATTTCGTCACGGGGACAGAGCGACGCGCAGCGCATGCGACGGCATGTGTAGACAGGCCGTCGCGGCTGGTGTAAAGCCCGCGCCTCAATCAGCGATCAACGCGCGGACGTGAGTGCGGCTGTCCAGCCTTCGCGTCCCGTCCTGTGTTATTAGCGGGTTCATCCCGCAAACTGGAACAGACCGAAGGAGAGTGGGCCATCGTCCAGATCGTCGTGCGCGATAACAACGTCGAGCAAGCGCTCAAAGCGTTGAAGAAAAAGATGCAGCGGGAAGGCACTTTCCGCGAGATGAAGCGCCGCAACCATTACGAAAAGCCCTCCGAGAAGCGCGCGCGCCAGAAGGCCGAGGCGATCCGCCGGGCCCGCAAGCTGGCTCGCAAGCGCGCTCAGCGCGAAGGCCTGTTGCCCAAGCGCGGGGGCGGTCGCGGTCGCGGTTAAGCCCGTCCGCGCTGACTTCACGGTCGCTTGAACATGAAAACGCCGCGCTTCGGTATCTCCGGGGCGCGGCGTTTTCGCGTGGAATGATAGGCTGGCGGGAGGGTCAGCCGCTCTTACGTTTCTTACGTTGGAAGAAGCGTTTGACCGAATCCACATTGGCCTGGCTGAGCGCGCCCTGACGGAAGACCGCAGCCGCGCCCCACAACACCGCCACCATGGTGACGAGCATCAGCGCGCTGGTTGCGAGAATCTCCGTCAGACCCGGCTCATAGGGCAGGCGCGCCATCATCAGGAAGGGCGTCCAGACCGGCACCCAGCTGGCGAACTGCACAAAGGCGGAATCCATCGAGGTGAAGGAGACCGCCAGGATCAGCATCGGCGCCATCAGGAAGAGAATGACCGGGCTCATCAGGCTTTGCGCCTCCTGCAGCGTCTCGCACAGCGAGCCGATGGCCAGGAAGATGGCGCCGAACATCAGATAGCCGATCACGAAATAGCCCAGAGCAGCCAGCAGCAGGCCCGGCTCTATGGCTGCAGTGATGGCTTGCGCGAGCTCCGGTTCCACCGTGGCCAGCGCCGCCCCGCCGACCACCATGGCCAGTCCGCCAACCAGCCCCCACACCGCGAATAGGGTGAAGGACACGGCCGCCACGCCGGCCAGCTTGCCGATAATGATCTCATGGAAGCGCGCGGTGGACAGCAGAACCTCGAGGATCTTCCCGCTCTTTTCCTCGATCAGGCTGGTGAGGAGCATGTTGGCCACCGAGAAGACCGAAATCCACAACACCCAGGCCAGCATGATGGAAGCAGCGAAGGGCGCGCGATCGGCCAGGGTGACGGCGGCGTCTTCTTCATCCCCGCTGCTTGGATCGAGATTGCGCACGGGCGGGCGCAACGCGTTCAGCTGGTCGATATCAGCCGATTGCAGCCCACGCTCGACCAGAAAATCGCGCCGCAGGCGGCGTTCCAGCGCATTGCGCGCCTGACGGCCGAGATCGGCCTCGGCGATGTTCACCGACAGATAATCAACCGCCAGCGGGCGATCTTCCCCCTGCCGGATGATGATCGCGCCATAGAGCTCTCCGGGTCCGGTCGGGGTGTCGATGCTGCGCTGGCCGAGCAGGTAGGGGTGAAGGCCCTCAGCGCTCTGAGCGGGGGCGGTCACGCGGACCTGACGACCAAAGCCCTCGGCGAACGCGCCCGCGCTCTCATCCACGCCGAGCTCAGCGAGCGCTGCAGGCAGGCCCTCAAGCCCCACCGGATCACGGTCGAAGGCGGCCAGAGCGCGCTGGAGCGCGTCGTCTCCGGCGGCGCGGCCAATGAGCGTCAGCGCTTCGCGCGCGCGTTCCCGGCGCCCGGATTCCAGCGAGGCCTGGACGATGTCGTCATACCCGGCTCCGGTTTCATCAATGATGACGTAATAGCGGGTCGGCTGGGAGGACTGCACCAGCAATGGAAGACTGCCGAACACGACCATGATGACCGGCACCGAGATCAGAGACAGCCAGAAGCCCCAGGTGGCGACATAGGACAGGTATTCACGCCGGGCGATGAGGTAGCTTTTCACCATCACGCTTCGCCTTCCTTGATGAGCTCGGCCGCTTCCTGGGGATCGTCGCGCGAGACCAGTTCCACGAAGGCGTCCTGCAGCTGGGCGCGGATCGGTTCGAACCGGGCGAGTTTCACCTGCGCATCGACGCAGGCTTTCAGCACGTCCTGAGCATCGCTGCCCGGCGCCAGAGTGACGCGCCAGCCTTTCAGCTCGGCGCGATCGGCGGTCATCGCCTCGACCGTCCCGAACGGGGCGAGCAGGGCGGCGACATCGCTGTCGCAGCCGGTCTCGATGATGACTTGGCGCGGCGCGGCGGCGAGCGCTTCATCGACCTTGCCGTCGAACACTTTGCGTCCGCGAGCGACAAGCACGATCTGGTCGCACAGTCGCTCAGCGTGCTGCATCACATGGGTGGAGAACAGGATGGTGCGCCCCTCGGCGGCCTGTTCGCGCACGATCTCCTCCAGCATGGCCTGATTGACCGGATCCAGCCCTGAGAAGGGCTCGTCCAGAATGACAAAGTCCGGCTCATGCGCCAGCGCGGCGATGATCTGGACCTTCTGGGCCATGCCTTTGGAGAGTTCCTTGATCTTCTTGCGGCCCGCATCAGCCAGACCGAAGCGCTCCAGCAGCGCCCAGGCGCGCTGACGCGCGGTCTCGGCCGGCACACCCTTCAGTCGCGCGAACAGGATGATCACGGCCTCAGCGGTCATCTTGCGGTAGACGCCGCGTTCTTCAGGCAGGAAACCGACCCGGTTCAGCGCCGCCAGCGTCGGCGGTCCGCCAAACAGGCGGGACTGGCCGGCATCAGGCTGGATAATGCCCAGAGCCATGCGCAGCGATGTGGTCTTGCCAGCCCCGTTGGGTCCGAGAAATCCGGTGATCTCGCCTTCGCGCACCGCAAAGGACAGATCGCTAACCGCCGGCTTGCCGGAGAAGCTTTTCGACAGCCCCCGGACTTCGAGCGCGTACTCGCTCATGCATCCCCCTCGCTTTCAGCCCCGCAAATCCGATCTGGTGCGGCGTGAAACCCTGTCTAGGATGTTCGCGCCGGCCTCGCCAGATATCTATGCTGCAAGACCGGCTTTCATGAGGACTGATATGGCTGAACGCGCATTCCCGCTGGATTTCTCTTCCTTGGTCCCCGATTCGCGGCCACGCCGCTTTCTGGTGCTGCCGCCCGGTTTCACCGCTGCGGCGGAGCCCGACGCGATCAGTCCGGTCTTCAATGTGGCGCCGGAGGCGCTCATGGACGCCTTCATCGCGGCGGGGCTGGCCGAGCCGCGCACGGAACTCGTTCACCGCGACAGCGCGCAGGCTGAACTGGTGCAGCGCAGTCTCGTCTTCCGCTTTCCGGACTATGTCACTGTGGAGGTGGTGGCTCAGCCAGAGGCAAGCAGCGCGCTGGCGATCTACTCGCGCGCCGTGCTTGGATATTCGGATATGGGCGTCAACGCCAAGCGGGTGAAGCGCTGGCTGGCCGCGACGGCGGATCGGCTCAAGGACTGAGCGGCGCTCAGGCGGTCGGCAGCGCAAAGTAAAGCAGATCCAGCGAGGGCGGTTCGGCCACGCCGAGCTGGCGCATGATATGGCTCGCCTGCCCGCGATGATGGGTCTGGTGATTGAACAGATGCGCCAGGATGATGGACAGCTGCAGCGTCTTATCCTCGCCGCGCGTATTGGTGTAATCCACCTCGCAGGCGAGATCGCCATCGGCCAATGCGCCGACATAGCTCGTGATGCGCTGGTCTTCGCCCTCACGCGCCTGGCGCAGCCCGGCGAAGTCGGCGTGGAGTTCCGCGCCGAGTTCGCGCGGCGCCTCGCCTTCGCCTGTCAGCCGGTTCAGCCAGATCCGATCCGCGACCAGCATATGGTTCAGCGTTCCGTGCAGGCTGGTGAAATACGCCTTCACATCGCGCTTGCGTTCAAAGTCGGTGAGCGCGGTCGCCGCGTCGTAAAGCCGGGCGTTGGCCCAGGCGTTATAAGCGGCGAAACGCCGGAAATGATTGAGCACGACGGCGATTGTCCCTCTGCAGCGAACCAGTAAGGTCTAGCGCATGGAAGTGGATGTGTTGAAGGCCCGATCGCGCTTAGAGGCGTTTCGCGACGAATTGCAGCAGCTTTCCCGCGCAGCCGCCCAGGACCGAAAGCCGGTGGAGCTTGACCAGCAATCGGTTGGGCGTCTCTCGCGTCAGGACTCCTTGCAGGTCCAGGCCATGGCCCGGGCCGCTGACGCCAGGCGCGCTTCGGAGCTAAGGCGGATTGAGGCCGCGCTCGCCCGCGTGGATGCTGGCGAGTACGGCTATTGCGTTGAATGCGGGGACGCGATCGAAGCGCGTCGGCTCGATGTCGATCCAGCCGCCCCGCGCTGTGCGGCGTGTACGTGAGCGATCAGGCGAGCCTCGCTACGCCGCGATAATTGCAGGCGGCGAATTTGGGGCTTCTGGGCAGATAGGCCTGATCAAGGCTTTCGATCTTGAAGCTGGCCTCCTGCAGCAGAGCGTCGGGCTTGCGGGTGAGGTGACATCCGCCGGCAATGGGTTTCCAGATCGGCTCGATACGCCGCTGCCACTTCGCAACGGCTTCGTCGGGCGCCGCCCCATGCTCTGAGAAGAGCAGGCGTCCGCCCGGTTTCAGCACGCGGCGCATCTGGGCGAGCGCGGCGACCGTGTCGGGAATGGTGCACAGCGTATAGGTCAGCACGATGGTGTCCATGCTGGCGTCATCCAGCGGGATCTCTTCGCCGGGCAGATCGATCACCTCCACCTCGAGCGGCGAGGCGGCGATGGCCGGCGCCGCCTTGCGCCGCATTCCGGCGCTGGGCTCAAGTGCGAACAGGCGTTCCACCTTCGCCGGGTCGTAGAAGCCGAGATTGGGTCCGGCGCCGAACCCGATCTCCAGCACGCGGCCTTCGGCCTCCGGGACCAGAAGCGAGCGCTGTTTCATGATCTGCGGCGCGCCGCAGGCCAGCCCGATCAGGTGGGGGAGGATGCGCTCTTCGTAAAAGGACACTGGCGGTCAGCCCTCCAGCGCGCTGAGCTGATTGACATGGCCCATCTTGCGACCGGGCCGGGCCTCGTCCTTGCCATAGAGGTGCAGCACCGCGCCGGGTCGCGCGAGCCAGTCACGCCAGCGGTGAACGTCTTCACCGATGAGATTGGTCATCTGCGCCGCGCTATGGGCTTGGCTGGGTCCGAGCGCCCAGCCGGCCACGGCGCGGACATGCTGTTCAAACTGGCAGCAGGCGCAGGCATCCATCGTCCAGTGACCGGTATTGTGCACGCGCGGCGCAATCTCGTTGACCAGAAGCGCGCCATCCTCAAGCTGGAACAGCTCCACCGCCAGCACGCCGACATAGTCCAGGCTTTCAAGGATGGAACGCGCGATGCGGGCCGCCTCTTCAACTGTATCCGCATCGGTCTGCGCCGGGGCCAGGCTGGTGCGCAGTATGCCGTCTGAGTGCGTATTCTCGCTGAGCGGGAAGGCGGCGACGTCTCCGTTCAGGCTGCGGGCGGCCACAATGGACAATTCACGCCGGAACGGCGCCAGCGCCTCCAGTATGGCCGGTTGCTCGCCAATCGCCGCGAAGGCCGCAGCCGGATCGTCGCCCGGCGCGTAACGGGCCTGACCCTTGCCGTCATATCCCATGCGGCGGGTCTTCAGTATCGCCCCGCCGGCCAGCACCACGAAGGCCGCATCGGTCATGTCCTGCGGACCATCGACCGGGCAGAAGGAAACCGTACGGGCGCCGACCTCTTTGAGGAAACGTTTCTCCGTCAGCCGGTCCTGCGCCACGTCCAACGCACGGGCCCCCGGACGCAGCGGCGCGACCTCGCTGGCGGCCAGGGCAGTTGCCGCAGGCACGTTCTCAAATTCATAGGTGATCACGTCGCAGCGTCTGGCGAAGGCGCGCACCGCGTCGAGATCGTCATAGGCCGCGATCGTGCTCGCGGCGGCGACGCGCGAGGCCGGCGCTTTCTGTTCAGGCGTGAAGATATGAACGTCAAAGCCCAGCCGAGCCGCGGCAAGCGCCAGCATACGGCCCAGCTGGCCGCCGCCCAGGATGCCGATCACGTCGCCGGGTTGAAGTAGGCGCCCGTCATCGCGGTCCGCGCCCATCAGCCTCAATCCTCGACCGTCTCGGCGACCGAAGCGGTCTGTTCGGCGCGGAAGGCCTCCACACGGCCCATCAGAGCCTCGTCGCCGAGCCCGACAATGGAGGCGGCCAGGATCGCCGCGTTTTTCGCGCCGGCCTCGCCGATCGCCAAGGTGCCGACCGGCACGCCGGCCGGCATCTGAACGATGGACAGAAGGCTGTCGAGCCCGCTGAGCGCCTTGGACTTGACCGGCACGCCGAGCACGGGAATGGGTGTCATCGCCGCGATCATGCCGGGCAGATGCGCCGCGCCCCCGGCGCCGGCGATGATCACCTTAACGCCCTGATCCTTGGCGGATTTGGCGAAGCTGACCATGCGATCCGGCGTGCGGTGGGCGGAAACGACCTTGGCTTCATAGGGGGCCTGAAGACGGTCAAGCAGGTTCGCGGCCTCGCGCAGGGTCGGCCAGTCCGATCTTGATCCCATGACGATGGCGATAGGCGCGGCGGCGTCGCTCATACCGGTATCCAGCCTTCTCAGGTTTGAAGAAAGCGAGGAACACTAGTCAGGCGCGCGGCTGCGTCAAGGAGAAGCACGCCGCCCGCACCGCGCTATCATTGCGCTGTCACACAGCAGAACTAAGTGTGCTTATTAGCATTCCGCCAGTCTGAATTCTCATGAGGCCGACCGATGATCGATCGCAGCGAAGACCTGTCCGTCAACCCCAGAGCTGAAGCGGTTCCCAGCTTCCAGGACGTGCTGAAGGCCCGCCTGTCGCGTCGCGGCTTCCTGTCGGGTGCGGCGGCTAGCGCCGGGGCTGCGGGGCTGGCGTCCTGCGCGCCGGGTGCGCTTAACGGTTATGCGTCCGAGCCGGCGCCGAGCGTGGACTTCGCCGAGGTCGAACGGGCGGTCACCCCCGATCTGGCTGTTCCCGAAGGCTATCGCGCGGATGTGCTGATGCGATGGGGCGATCCGCTGTTTGAGGATTCCCCGGTGTTCGATCCGGCCAACCAGACCCCCGAAGCGCAGGCGCGTCAGTTTGGATACAATAATGATTACATCGGCTTCATCCCGATGGAGATGCGCGATGGGGAGGCCGTGCGCGGGATTTTGTGCGTCAACCACGAATATGTTTCCACCGCGCTGATGTTCCCTGGCGTCGCGGCGGGTTATCCGCAAAGCATGACTGCTGAACTGTGTGCGATCGAGCAGTTCGCCCATGGCGGCACGGTGATGGAGATCGAACGCGACAGCGAGGGGCGCTGGCGCACCGTGACCGCCTCGCCGATCAACCGGCGCATTCATGCCCGCACGCCTATGGAGCTGACCGGTCCCGCCGCCGGCCATGAGCGCCTGCGCACAAGCGCCGACCCCACCGGGCGGCGCGTGCTTGGCACGATCAATAACTGCGCCGGAGGCATCACGCTCTGGGGCACGTATCTGATGGCGGAAGAGAATTTCAACGGCAACTTTCTCGGTGATCTGCCTCCGGCTCACCGCGAGGCCGCCAACCATGACCGTTATGGCGTGCCGGGCGGCTGGTATCAGTGGGGCCGGTTTGAGGACCGGTTCGACGTGGCGGCTGAACCGCGCGAGCCCAATCGCTTCGGCTGGGTGGTGGAGGTCGACCCGCGCGACCCCTCATCGACGCCGAAAAAGCGCACGGCGCTCGGCCGGTTCAAGCATGAGGGCGCAGAGAGCGTCGTGGCTCCGGACGGGCGTGTTGTTCTCTATATGGGCGACGATCAACGCTTTGACTATGTGTACAAATTCGTCACCGCCCGCGCTTATGATCCGGACAATCGCGCTGCGAATATGGACTTGCTGGACGAAGGCGAGCTGTCGGTCGCGCGTTTCAATGAAGATGGGACGCTCGACTGGCTGCCCCTGGTCTTCGGTCAGGGCCCGCTTACTGAGGAAAACGGCTTTGACGGTCAGGGCGAAGTGCTGATTGAGGCGCGCCGCGCGGCGGACCTGTTGGGCGCCACGCCCATGGACCGGCCTGAAGATGTCGAGCCGGACCCGAATAGCGGGCGGGCCTATGTGATGCTGACCAATAATTCGCGTCGCACCGAAGATCAGGTCGACGCCGCCAATCCGCGCGCCGACAACCAGCATGGCCATATCATCGAGATCATCGAGCCGGACGGCGACTTCACCTCGCGGCGCTCGCGCTGGGATATCGTGGTGCGGTGCGGTGATCCGGCCGACCCGGAGGCCGGCGCCAGCTGGAACCCGGCCACCAGCGAGAACGGCTGGTTTGGTTCGCCGGACAATTGCGCGGTCGATCCGCAGGGACGGCTCTGGGTCGCAACCGACGGCAATCAGCGCACTGGCGCCAATGACGGCGTCTGGGCGCTGGGCGTGGACGGGGCTGAGCGCGGTGTGGGGCGCGCCTTCTTCCGCGCCCCGGTGGGGTCTGAGGTGTGCGGGCCGAAATTCACGCCGGACGGTCGTACTCTGTTTGCGGCGGTCCAGCATCCCGGCGAGACTGACGGCGCGACGTATGAGCAACCGGGCACGCGCTGGCCCGATTTTGACGCGGCCGTCCCGCCGCGCCCGAGCGTTGTTGTTCTGCAGCGCCGCGATGGCGGGGTCGTTGGGGGCTAGAGGCCGGCTTTCCCAGCTTGTGACCCGCGGCTTGTCCGAGGCGTCATGCCTGACATTGGGTTAGCGGACGACAATCAGCATGGATGGCCCGGATGAACCGGGCGGGGCGATGACAGCGAAGATGGAAGGGCGCTATTTCACACGCCTCACCGCTCCAATTCGCCGAAGAAGCCAATGACTTTAACCACCTTGTCGGCGTCGTTGATCTCAGCGACGTCGAATCCGGACATCACCAGCGCGTCGCTGCGGTGAATCGCCCAGTGATAGCGGCAGAAATTGTTCTGAAAGTCGATCGCGCTCGTTCGCGTGTAGGCTGCGCCGGGAATGAGCGCCTGAACCTGCTTCACCATCTCAACGAAGGCATCGCGGCCGATGATATTGTGGTTCGGATCCACGAAATGGATGTTGTGCTCCAAGGCTTGTTCGGTGAGAGCGCGGATGTCAGCCTCCTCGCTCGTGTTCCAGATCGCCATCATTTTTTCGAGACACTCAAACCTGTCGCTCATGGGAGGTCTCCTTCGAAACCACTCTTCATAAAAAACAAACCGACCAGCGGTTTGTTTATCGACCAGAACAAGGCATGTAAAGAAGAAGCCATGGCGACTCAGGAAGAACGCACCCGTGCAACCCGAGCCAGGCTGATCGCAGCCTTCCGGGCGAGCATTCTGGATCAGGGGTTTGAACACGCCACGACGCAGCGCCTGCTGGATGCAACAGGCTTGAGCAAGGGTGCCCTCTATCATCACTTCAAGAGCAAAACGGAGCTGATGGAGGCGGTGTACGAAGCGGAGTCGGCAGGGGCGATCACGCGTGCTGCCGAAGCCGTCGCGACCACCGACTCCGCGCTTGCCCGATTGAAGTGCGCCTGCCGAGCCTGGCTGACGGAGGTAAAAGCCGAGGACGTGTCGCTCATCCTGTTTGAGATCGGGCCGGCGGCTCTGGGCCTCGCCAGAGCAAGGGCGATAGAAGACAGGCTCAGCATCATCGCATTTGAACGACTGCTAACTGAAGCCGCCGAAACCGGCGAAATCCGCCCCGATCCGCCGCGCTTGATCGCCCGGCTGCTTAACGCGCTGATGGCTGAAGCCTCCATCGCTCAGCGTCAAGACGAGCTCGATGCCGCCGACACCGTCATGCAAGGCGTCGACGCTCTGCTCTCCACCCTCAAGTCCTGACGCCGGAGCGGCCGTCTGCGCCGCAAGCCAAGCCAGGGTGAACGCTTCTTTAACCGCGAGGCCGTCAAGCTGGCCGCTAACCATGGTTAAAGGAGGCCGATATGCGCATTCGTCCCGGTGACCGGGCTGGCGCCGTCGCCCGGCGCGAGTCGGTCGCGTCTTCATCCTCGTCAGGCCGCTCCAGCGCTGCTGCGTCGGCTGGAGCTGCGCGCGCACCCAGCGATGCGGCGTCCATCATGGGCGTGCCGGAAAACGAACTGACCCCGAACGTGCAGCGCGCTTTGCTCACCCTGATGGGCGAGGTCGATCAGCTGCGTAAGGAAACCGAAGCGCTGCGCGGCAAGATCCGCGACCTTGAGACGCTGGCGGATAATGACGTTCTGTTGCCGGTGATGAACCGGCGCGCCTTCCTGCGAGAAGTGTCCAAGGCGTTGGCGCTGGCGGAGCGTCACGACGCGCCGTCGGCCTTGATCTATCTCGATCTGAATGGTTTCAAAGCGATCAATGATACCTATGGTCATGCCGCCGGGGACGCCGCGCTTGAGAAAGTCGCCGAAATCCTGATCGGCCATCTGCGCGAGACCGATTCGGTCGGCCGTCTGGGGGGTGACGAGTTCGGCGTGGTGCTGACTTTAACGCCCGCCAGCCAGGCCGAGCAGAAAGCCCATGAGCTGGCCGAACTGATCGCGGCCACGCCGATCGATTTTGAAGGCCAGGGGCTGCGTCTCAGCACGGCGTGGGGCGTGCACGCGCTGGCGCGCGGCGCGACGTTGGAGAGCGCCATGGCCGAAGCCGATGCGGCGATGTACGCCCGCAAGCAGAACGCAGCCTGATCGCAGCCCGCCCGCCTAGGCTATGATATCGGGGTTAAGCCGGTCTTCGATGATGAAGATCTCATCTTTGAGAGATAGCTTGCGGCGCTTCATGCGCTGAATCTTCAATTGATCAATTACGCCGCACACCTGCAGCGCTTTCACTTCAGAATCGAGCGCGCGGTGTTCAGCGCGTAGCTCGTCCAGCCGCTTTTCCAGCGCGGCGTCATCCAGCTCGCCATACATTGGGCCGTTCATCCTCAAAACCTGTCGCAGCGCGGAACCATCGCCCCGGCGCGGGTGCAGATGAAAATCTCGTCTCACGCGCTGAACGCGATCAACGAGTTGACCGATATATTACAGTTTTTGTGCGGCTGTGGAAACGGTTTCGAGGAATAGGGACGTGTTTATTTCGATCCCCTCCGTCGCCGCATAAGCGCTCAATCCGGCCTGACCAAGCGCAGCGATCGGCTCTGGGGCGCACGCGCAGCGTTGCGCCAGAGCGTAAAGCGCATCCTGTTGAATGCGTTCAGCGTTCAGCTCCGCCTCCAGAAGGGTCTTGCGCAGGCTGGAGGCGGCATCGGCGTCGAACCCGGCAGGCTGCGGTTTCAGCGCCGTACGCGCTCGGCGCAAGGGGTGAATCACCGCCTCGCGCCAGCTCCGGCTGATCGCGATGGCCTCACCCAGGGCGCTGCGCGAATCGAGGCCTTCGCGCGCGGCCCAGATGATCCAGAGCGCCAGATTGACGTCCCCGCCCCGGCTCTGAAGCGACAGGCAAGCCTCCTCCACGCCCGGTCGCGCATAGACATCAAGGGAGAAGTCCCAGAAGCGGTTGGCTTCCATTTACTCGGCGTCCCCGCCGCGCGTGGCGGCGCCCGGTCGGCGGCCTTCTTCGATGTCCTCGCCCCAGCGACGCGTCGGGCTCCAGCTGAGATCAAACAGGTCCAGAGCCCGCCCGACCGACTGGTCGACGATGTCCTCGACGGTTTTGGGATGCGCGTAGAAGGCCGGCAGGGGCGGCATGATGATCGCGCCCATTTCCGTCAATTGGGCCATCGTACGCAGATGACCCAGGTGAAAGGGCGTCTCGCGCACCATCAGAACCAGGCGCCGGCGCTCCTTCAGCACCACGTCTGCGGCGCGCGTCAGCAGGCTGGAGGTCACGCCGGTGGCGATCTCGCTCATCGTGCGCACCGAGCACGGCGCGATGAGCATGCCAAGCGTCTTAAATGAGCCTGAAGCGATGGGCGCGCCAACATCGGGCATCTTGTAAATATGCTCGGCGCGCGCTTTCAGGGCGGAATGTTTCAGCCCGGTTTCATAGCTGAGCGTCATTTCAGCAGCCTTGCTGGCGATCAGGTGCCGTTCCACGCCAAGCTCTCCCAGCGCCTCCAACGCTCTCAAACCATAGGTGATTCCGCTGGCGCCGGAGAGGCCGACAATCAATCTGGGCTTAACGCTCATCTCAGTTTTCCGATCCGGTGCGGTGAATTGGCCATTGATGACGGGTGTGCAGTGGTGGTTCAATTCACTCATTCACATAGCAAGGGAGGCACACATGGCCACCGAAGCGCGTATCCGCGAACTCGACGCAAGGCATGCCCATCTGGAGCGCCGCATCGAGGAGGAACTCAAGCGCCCGACTTGCGATGATCTGGAACTGTCTACGCTGAAGAAACAGAAACTGCGACTTAAGGAACAGATCGAGACGCTTCGAAGTCGACATTGACCGCGCCCCGCCCCGGCTGAGGGCGCGAACCCCGACGAGCGGGGGCGGAGTGATCCGCCCCCGTTTCTTTTCATACCCGCCCCACCCGAAACACCGTCCAGCCCATCGTCTCGCTTGAGCGGGACAGCACTGCGATCTAGATCCTAGGCCATGTATCGATATCTCCTCGCCCCCATCGCCGCCCTGACCCTGTCCACAGCGGCCTGCTCGCAGGAAACAGTCGCGCCCGCGCCGGAGTCCGGTCCGGCCGCCTTGTGCCCGGACGGCTTCGCTGCACTTCAGAGCGACACGCCGGGCGCCGCCATCGACCTGCTGGAGGCCTGTTTGAGCGCGCGCCAATACCCATGGCGCGATGAGCTTGAGTTGCGCGCGCGCCTGGGGGCGGCGCATCTTGTGGGCGGTGACGGCGAACAGGCCCTGTTCAGTTTTGATCAGGCGCTTGGACTGCTGCAGGACAATGGGGCCGGCACCGACAACCCGCTTCTGCGGCGCAATCGGGCGGCGGCGCTGCTTCTGCTGGATCGCCACGAGGACGCGCTGCGCGATCTGGAAACGGCCCTATCCAGCCCGCGCACGGACGCCTTCACCCATCTGCTGCACGGATCGACCCTTCTGGAGCTTGAACGCGCGGCTGAAGCGGTTGCCGCCTTCGACGCGGCGATTCGCATCGAGGGCGATTTTATCGATGCCTGGGCGGGCCGCTCTGCGGCTTTCATCGATCTGGAGCTGTTCGATCGCGCCGTGGAAGACGGGCGTGAGGCGGTTGCGATCGATCCTGAGGACGCGACTGCACTGAACGCCCTTTGCTGGTCGCTTGTGAAGGCCGAGCGCGCCGCTGACGGCATGGAGATCTGCGAGCAGGCAGTGGCCGCCAACCCGGATTCCGGGTCCATCACCCATTCGCTCGCCGCCGCGCGTGAACAGGTTGGGGAGACGCGCGAGGCGCGACGGCTCTATGCGCTCGCCTTTGAGCTTGATCCGGACAATGACGAGATCGTCGCCGATTACGAGCGCACGCGTCGTCGCTGATCACCGGTCCGGCGCTTAGACGTTTACTTCACCTCCCACAGCGCGTTTGATCATCGCTGGCCTGAATCACGCCCGTTATTCGGAGTTGCCCATGCCGTCTGATCGCGTCGCCATCGTCACCGGAGGCGCCAAGGGCATTGGCGCCGCCTGCGCGCGCCGTTTCGCCGAGGAGGGCCTGCGCGTCGTCATCGCCGATATTGACGACGAGGCCGGCTCGGTTCTCGCCAATGATCTTGATGGCGGAAAGGGCCGCGCGGTTTTCATCAGCTGCGATGTCTCCGACAAGCTGTCCATCGCCAATCTCCTGGCTGAAACCCGCTCAGCCTTCGGGCGCGTGGATGTGCTGGTCAATAACGCCGCAATCCTGGCGCATGGCGATATCCTGTCGCTGTCTGCGGTCGATTTCGACAAAGTTATGAGCGTGAATATGCGCGGCGCCTTCCTGGTCGCCAAGGCGGCGGCCAACCAGATGGTCGAGCAGATCGAAGACGAGACCATGCGCGCGGAGGACTGCCGCAAGCGTTATGCGATCATAAACATGAGCTCGGTCAACGCCGCCGTCGCCCTTCCCGATCAGCTCGCCTACACGATGTCGAAAGGCGCCATCAATCAGATGACGAAATCGATGGCGCTCACACTTGCCTCGTACGGCGTGCGGGTGAACGCGATCGGGCCGGGCTCGATCAATACCGATATTCTCAAGGCTATCGCCGACGACAAGCCGGCCATGGAGCGCATCCTGTCGCGAACCCCGCTCGGCCGGCTCGGCGACCCGGACGAAATCGCCGGGGTCGCCTGGTTCCTCGCCTCAAAAGACGCGAGCTACATGACCGGCAGCTGCGTTTACGCCGATGGCGGTCGCCTGGCGCTGAACTATGTGGTCAAGCCGGCTGAGGATTAACCCTCGCCGTCGCCTTTGCCGCCGAAGAGTTCTTCCAGCGTGGTCGGGCCGGCGGCGTCCTGCACGTCCGCTTCCTGAGCCGGCGCCAGCGTGTCCTCGATGATCTCCACCTCGCCGGCTTCTTCCATCTTGGCGCGCCGCGATGAGGCTTTCATCACCTGGGCGTCCAGCTCGCGCTGGGTGGTCAGGCCGAGCGAGACCGGGTCGGTCGGCTTGATATTGTTGGTGTTCCAGTGCGTGCGGTCGCGCACCGCGGAAATCGTGGTCTTGGTCGTGCCGATCAGCTTGGAGATCTGCCCATCGGTCAGCTCCGGGTGGTTGCGCACCAGCCAGGCGATCGCGTCAGGGCGGTTCTGGCGGCGCGAGAGCGGGGTGTAGCGGGGCCCCGTGCGTTTGCCGGGATCGTAGACATCATCATATTTCGATTCCTTCAGCACCATGCGGTAGCTGGAATCGGCTTCGGCTTTCTCGACCTCTTCACGGTCGATCTGACCGGCCGCGACCGGGTCCGCGCCACGCACGCCGGCGGCCACATCGCCGTCGGCGATGCCCTTGACCTCAAGCGGGTGCAGCCCGGTGAAGTCTGAAATCTGATCGAAGGTGAGGCCGGTATTATCGACCAGCCAGACCGCAGTCGCCTTGGGCATGAGAATCTCGGCCATGATCGGCAAAGCTCCTTGAAATTCGTGTCGGGCGTCGCGCGATCGCGACGTGAAAACATAAAAAACCCGGCTCGGCGGCCGGGTCTTGTTCGGGTTCCGCCCCATACATGGTGAGATCAGGCATTGATGTGATCGACATGCATGGAAGAGGCGTTTGTATAGCAAGCCGGTCGCGTAATGGAAACTCCCATCCGCCGCCGGCCTGCGTTCCGCGTCTCAGGGGGTAAGGAGAATCTTTCCGGCATGGCGCCCGGCATCCATGCGCGCATGGGCGCTGGCGACATCGGACAGGTTGAACACGCTGTCGATGACCGGCTTCACCTGTCCAGCCTCGACCCAGGGCCAGACGGTCCGGCGCACGGCCGACGCGATCGCAGCCTTGTCCGCTTCGGGCCGGGCGCGCAGGGTTGAGCCGGTCACGGTCAGCCGCTTCAGCATCACGCTCATCAGGTCGATCTCCACCCTGGAGCCCTTCAGGAAGGCGATGAAGACGAGCCGGCCATCCGGTCGCAGCAGTTTCAGGTTTGGCGCGACATAATCGCCGCCGACCATGTCCAGAATGACATCGGCTCCGCCGGCCGCCTTGGCTGTGTCGGCCCAGTCCTCGGTGCGATAGTTGTAGACGGCGTCCGCGCCGAGCGATCTGCACAGCGCGACCTTGTCCGCGCTTCCCGCAGTGGCGCTGACATGAGCCCCGGCGGCCTTCGCCATCTGGATGGCGGTCGTTCCGATCCCGCTCGCCCCGCCATGGATGAAGAAGCGTTCGCCCGCCTGCAGCCCCGCCCGGTCGAACACATTGCTCCAGACGGTGAACACGGTTTCAGCCAGCCCCGCCGCATCGCGAAGGCTGATCGAGGCGGGGGCGGGCAGGGTCGCGCTGGCGCGGGCCAGCGCCAGATCGCTATACCCGCCGCCGGCCACCAGCGCGATCACCGCATCGCCGGGGGCCAGCCCGGTCACGCCTTCGCCAAGCTCGGCGACATGGCCGGAAACCTCCAGGCCGAGCCCTTGCGGGGCGCCTGGCGGGGGCGGGTAGAACCCCATGCGTTCGAACACGTCCGGCCGGTTCACCCCGGCGGCTTCGACCTTGATCAGCACATCGCCCGGGCCGGGGGCGGGCCGTTCGATCTCGATGAGGCGGAGCGCCTGCGGTCCGCCCGGTTCCGGGGCGGTCACGATGCGGGTGCGGCGGTCTGTAGCGGTCATGGGCCTGTCTCTTGCGGCGGTGCGGCGGTGGGCTTGCCCCGGCGGTTGCGATACGCTGAGCAACCCTGTCAGGACGAAGCGCCGTCGCATTGAGGAGCCCTATCCATGTTCGAGGAAGAACCGGTTAGCAAGCCGCAGGCGAGCATCATCCCCGGTGAAGACCTGTCGCGCTTTTCGGTCAATGAGCTGAAGGCGCGTGTGGCGGATCTGGAAAGCGAGCTGAAGCGGGCGCGCGCCATGATCGATGAGAAGGAAGCCGGGCTTGATGCGGCCCAGGCCCTGTTTAAGGGTTAGGCGCAGGTCTGCGCCGGGCGGGCTCGAAGCCTGAAGCTGGCCTCCGGCTTGCTAGGGGACAGTCAACAGGTGCAGCGGCCTGCTTCAGGGTGACACGGCCCGCCGCGCCGCGCATGATTGTCGAACGTGGTGCGCGTTTTACGCGCAGATGAGAGAAGACGAGGACTGGATGAGCGACCCCACCACGGCTGAGCCGACCCCGATCAAGTCCTCCGCGGCTCGCGTGGCGGAGTTTGCAGGCTCTGAGATGTTCTCCCGCCTGTTTCAGGACGGGATGGCGCTGGTCGAAGAAACCGCCGCCTATCTTGATGGGCCGGGCCGCGATGACGCCAAGCGTCTCGCTCGCTCCGGCGCGCTCGCCTATGCCGCTGAATCGATGAACCTGACCACTCAGCTGATGCAGGCCGCCTCCTGGCTCCTGACCCAGCGTGCGGTGGCTGAGGATGAGATGACCCCGTCTGACGCGGCGGATGAAAAATACCGCCTGCCGTCCAAGGGCCGCAATGAGACGGTCTGGCCTGCCGGCGAAGACCCGTGCCCGCCGCGACTGGCTGATCTCTTGGCGCGTTCGGCGACGCTGTATGAGCGTCTGGAACGCCTCGACCAGACCCTGTTTCGTGAAGGCGGGAATGCGCTGGCCGGTGAGGACAACCCGGTGGCCGCCCAGATGTCAGCGTTGAAAAGCGCGTTCAGCGGTCCGGCCTGAAACGACGGCGCTCACGCGCCCGCACAGCCATAAACCGTCACCAGACGCAGTGACGCCCGCAGCTGAGGGGGGCTGCGGGCGCCGCAAAGACTCTAGCGTTGTAACTGCACACGAACGGCCATGCTTGAGGGGGGAGGCCGTCCGTCTAAACGCCAAAGCCTTTGAACTTATCCTTGAAGCGCGAAACGCGACCGGCGCGATCGACCAGCGTCTGCGTGCCGCCGGTCCAGGCCGGGTGGGTGGTCGGGTCGATGTCCAGCTGCAGGACGTCGCCCTCCTTGCCGTAGGTCGAGCGGGTCTTAAAGCGCGTCCCGTCGGTCATCACCACTTCGATGAAGTGATACTCGGGATGAATGCCCTCTTTCATACTTTCCGCTCCGGGTCTCAAGATGGCAAACGGGCGGTCCCTTCGAAAGGCCGCCCGCGCCTGATCCATGTCAATTCGAGGCGCGGCTTATACACCTGCACCCAACGCGGTGCAACTCGATTCCTGACCATAACCGAACACCACATTAATGCGAGTCTATCGCGATGTCAGCTTCAGCTCGATCCGGCGATTGCGCGCATTGGCCTCTGCGCTGCGACCATCTGCAATCGGATGATGCTCGCCGAACCCGGCCGCCAGCAGTCGCTCCGGCGGAGCGCCCATGGCTTCAAGCGCGTAGACAACGGAAAGCGCGCGTGCGGTGGACAGCTCCCAATTGGATGAAAACTGAGCGGTCGGCCCCAGGGGGCGCGGATCGGTGTGACCATCCACCCGAATGACCCAGTTGATGTCGTCCGGTACTTCGCCGGTCAGCTGGATGATGGCGTCGGCGATGGGTTGCAGGCTGGCCTGACCCTCCGCTGACAGGGTCGCGGAGGCGGAGGCGAACAGAACGTCGGTTTCGAACACGAAGCGATCGCCCACCACGCGCACGCCGGAGCGATTGCCCAGAATCTCGATCAGACGTCCGAAGAAGTCGGAACGGTATTGCGCCAGCCGCGCTACCTCGCTGACGAGGGCGCTGTTGAGCCGCTCGCCGAGATTGACGATCTCGCTTTCCAGTTCCGCCTCACGCGCTTCGGAGGCCTCCAGGGCCGCGTTCAGACGTGACAGTTCCGCCTGCAGCGCATCCATCTGGGCGCTGAGCGCGGCGAGGGCGGCCTCGGCCTCAGCTGTGAGCGCTTCGCTCTCGGTCAGCGCGGAACGCGTGGAATCCAGATCGGTCTCCAGAACGCCGATGCGCGCGACGAGCCCGACATTGGCCTCGCTCAGCGCGGCGTTCTCGTCGGCGAGGCTGGCCACCCGCACCTGGAGCGCCTCGTTTTGGGCTTCAGCCAGCGACAGCTCGTCGGCGATGGCGGCGAGCCGGGCGGTCAGGTCCGCCAGCTGGGCGTCGCGTCCGGTCAGGGCCGTGGACAGGGCGAACTGGCCGGCGGTGAACACCGCGAGAAGGAAGACGATCACAAGCAGCAGGGTCGCCAGCGCATCGACGAAGCCGGGCCAGTGATCCCCGTCCCCGTCGCGCAGTCTGAGATGGCTGGGCAGCGCCATGGTTTAACGCGCCGGCGGGGGCGGATCGCTGCGCCCGTCCCGGTCCCGATTCATCCGGGCCTGCGCTTCCAGAGCGCGCACCAGCACCTTGATCTCGTCACGCAGCAGGCGGGCCGCTTCACGGTTGGCTTCCGATGCGTCATCGGCGAAGCGCGACAGCGTGGTTTCCATGGCCCGGTTCTGCCGCTCCATGGAGGTGGCCAGGCGGTCGAGCGCATCGGTGGTCTGTTCCAGCAGAGCGCCGAGATAGGCCGGCGACATCTCGCCTTCGCCCATCGCCATGGCCGAGCCCGGAGCAGCCGCGGCGGAGAGCCGCGAGATGGACGAAAGCCATTCTTCAATCTCGTTATAGAAGCGGTTCTGTGCGCGTCCGGCCTGCAGCTCCAGAAAGCCGATGATCAGCGAGCCGGCGAGCCCGAACAGGGAGGAGGCGAAGGCCGTGCCCATGCCCTGGATCGGGTCTTCAATGGCGCTCATCAGAGCCGCTGCGTCGGCTTCGCTCGCCCCGGTGGAGGTCGCCGCCACCGCGCTGACCGCCTCGCCCACATCGCGCACCACGAACAGAAGCCCCAGGAAGGTGCCCAGAAGGCCCAGAAAGATCAGCAATCGCCCGAAATAGCGGGTGAAGGCGCCGCTCTCGGACATGCGTGCGGCCACGGAGTCCAGAACCACGCGCGATGATGCTGCGGACAGGCGGGTTTCCCCGCCGGCGGTCTCGCCCACGAGCGCGGCCATCGGCGCGATCAGCGCCGGTGGGGCGGGCAGGGCCGCGGCGTTTTCGCTCTCGCGCAGCCGAACCAGCCAGCGCGCGCTGGGGCCGACCGAAAAGACTTGCTGGAAGGTGTAGAGAATGCCGATCAGCAAAACGCCAAGGATCAGCCCGTTGATCGCCGGATTGGCCTCGAACGCGGTGATCAGCGTGTCGCGCAGGATGAAGACCACCGCGCCGACCGCCGCCAGAAACACCAGCATCCAGAAGATATACTGACCCGCGCCGGTAAAACGCGCCTTGCGCGGCTCAAAGCGTCCAGCCTCGTGTTCGTCCGCCATATCCCTCTCCCGACGCATTGCGCCTGCACTCTGCCTCGCAGCATCACCGCAAAGCAATCACAGTCCGGTTAAAGGGCGCAAATGAGGCGGGACAACAGGCTTGTCTGCGCCTGCTGGCGCGCCTATTTCGCATCCGGGTTAGTTAGGGGGCAGCCATATGCGGTTGCGCGGCAAGCGCTGGATCTATCGGTTCGACAATCACGAGGTTCGCGCCGAGAACGCCTGGCACTGGTCGGGCTGGGCGCAGGAGAGGCTTGTCGTGGATGGCGAGGTCGTGCGCGCCACAGGCGGGCACTGGCGAACCAGCGAGTGTTTCGACGTTCGCGTGCCCGACGCGGAGGACGGCGCGCGGATCAAGGTCGAACTCACCGCCGCCCTGTTCGCCATCCACTGCATGGGGAGCCGTGACGGCGAGCTTATGGCCCCTGACGACGTCCAGTACGGCAGCTGGGACGGCGAGGCCGGTTACTGGCCGGACTGAGCCGGCTGAGACGCCTTCGCCAGGCGCTTTCTCAGCTCGGCGAGGATGTCGGAATTGCCGGCGGCGATGTCGCCGGTCTCCAGCACGTCTCCGGTTTCGTCGATGGAGCCGGCGAAGCCGCCCGCCTCACGCACCAGCACGATGCCGGCGGCGATGTCCCAGGCTTTCAGATTGCGTTCCCAGAAGCCGTCAAACCGGCCCGCCGCGACCCAGGCCAGGTCCAGCGCGGCAGACCCGTTGCGGCGCACGCCGGCGCACATCGGCATGATCTGGTGCAGCTCCTTGAGGAATTGCGCATGGCCGGACTTGCCAAAGAAGGGCGTGCCGGTGGCGATGACGCTGTCGTGAAAGCGGTTGCGCGCGGCCACGCGCAGGCGGCGATCATTGACCATGGCGCCACGGCCTTTCTCGGCGTGGAAGAGCTCGTCCTTGGCCGGGTCATAGACCACGCCGGCGATCAACTCGCCTTCACGCTCCAGCGCGATGGAGACGGCGAAATGCGGCTGGCCGTGCAGGAAGTTCAGCGTCCCGTCCAGCGGATCGACAATCCAGCGGTGGGTGCGGTCGCTGCCGGTCACCTCGCCGCGCTCCTCCATCAGGAAGCCATAGCCGGGGCGGGCGCGCGAGAGCTCGTCAAAGATGATCTCTTCGGCCTTGTGATCGGCGGCGGAGACGAAATCGGCCGGCCCTTTGCGGGAGACCTGCAGGTTTTCCACCTCGCCGAAATCACGCGACAGCCGGCGGCCGGCCTTACGCGCAGCGCCGATCATGATGGTGATGAGGGGGGAAAGCTGTCCCAAAACGCCGGTCCTGACTGTGTGATCTAGTCGGCGCGACGGACGTATGAGCCGTCCTCGGTCGCCACAACGATGCGCTCGCCCACGCCCACGAAGGGCGGCACTGCGGTGCGGACCCCGCCGGTGAGCAGGGCGGGCTTGAAGGAGTTCGCCGCGGTCTGGCCTTTGACCACCGGCTCGGTCTCGGTCACTTCCATCTCCACATGCTGGGGCAGGGAGATGCCGATCGGCCGCTCTTCATAGAATTCCAGCGTCACCTTCATGCCGTCGGCGAGAAAGGCGGCGCGCTCCTCGCCGACGAAGTCCAGCTGCAGCTCGATCTGTTCATAGCTGTCGGTGTCCATGAAGGTCAGCATCTGCCCGTCGGAGAAGAGGAATTGGTGGTCCTTCTGCTCCAGGCGCACGCGCTCCACCTTGTCCGCAGCGCGGAACCGTTCGTTCAGCTTGCGCCCGTCCAGGATGTTCTTCAGCTCCACCTGGGCAAAGGCGCCGCCCTTGCCCGGCTTCACATGGCCGATCTTAACCGCTGTCCAGATCGTGTCCTGATGCTTGATGACAAAACCAGGTTTGATTTCGTTGCCGTTGATCTTCATTCGGTGCGGACCTGTGATGAATCCGGCGATGAACCGGGTGAGCCATGGAAATCAGCAGCGCGCAGCCGCGCCGGATCAAGTTGGCGCGGTGTAGCCCGCCGTCGCCGGGCCGGCAAGCCGGGCGTGCCTCAAGGCTCAGGGCAAAGCGTGATAAGGCTTACGGATCGCCGGTTTCTGCAGGACTGAAGCGCTCGGACGCATTCAGCATCGCCTCGGCGCGGATGCGTGCGGCGGTTTGCGGATCAAGCGCCCGCTCCAGCGCGCTCTCAAGCCGGGTGCGGTCATTATCCTGCGCCAGGCTATCCGGTCCGGGCTCGCCGGCCCGCAGCGCCCAGTAATAGGCCTGCTCCAGGCTCTGCGATGCGCCATCGCCGGTCGCCAGCGCATAAGCATACAGAAAGCGGCTTTCCGCGTCGCCGGCCTGCGCGCCCTGCGCGGCCCAGCTGGCCGCTGCGACCGGATCGGGCGGCATGTCGCCGGCGCCCTGAAACAGGATCAGCGCCAGCTGGCCCATGGCTTGCGGCAGGCCGTACTCCGCCGCCAGCCGCAAAAGTCGTACGCCTTCAGCCGTATCCGCCGGCCCGCCTTCGCCGCCAAGCACCATCAGGCCGGCCTGAAGCGCGCTGGGCGGATCGCCAGCCTCGCCCGCGCGCACATACCAGGGGCGCGCCAGTGCGGCGTCACGCGGGCCGTGAACCCATTGATCCAAAGCGTAGGCGTATTGCGCATAGGCCGGCGCGTGCCCGGACTCAGCGGCCAGCTGCAGCCAGTCCAGCGCCGTCTGGGCGGCGCCGGGGTCGCCGCGCTCGATCTGATGGACGCCGTAAGCGAGCGCGCCATTGGCGTCGCCGGTCTCTGCGGCCCGACGCAGGAAGTCCGCCGCCTGTCCCGCAGAAAGCCCGCCACGTCCGGCGCGCGCCATCTGTCCCAGTGCGATGAGCGCATCCGGTTCGCCGACTTCGGCGGCGCGTCTGAACCATCGCAGCGCGCCGTCCTCGTCCACCTCGCCGGCCAGCCCATGCAGGCGGATATGCCCGGCCAGCGTCGCGCCCCGCGGTTCGCCCGCCGCCGCGGCGCGCTCGGCATGGATCAGCGCCAGGTCATAATCGCCGGTCAGATAGGCGCCGGAGGCGCGCGCCATGGCGCTGTCGGTCAGCGTACGGCCCTCGACCGCATCGCTCTCATCGCGCTCAGCCGCGCTCGCCGCCAGACCTGGCGGCAGGGCGGGCTGCTCAAGGGCCGGAAGATTGGAGCTTGCGTCTTCGCTCGCCGTGTTCTGAGCGAGCGCGGGCGCGGTGGTCGTCAAGCTGATCGCTGCGATCAGGACGAATGGGCCAGAAGTTCTGAAAATTGTTCCACCGCCTTTTCCGGTCCGTCCTGATGCGCCCAGATCCCGCCTGATACGGCGAGATAGTCGGCGCCGGCATTGATCACGTCGGCTGCATTATCCACGGTGATGCCTCCGATCGCCACGCAGGGCGCTTCGAACAACTCGCTCCACCAGGTCAGCAAATCCAGCGAAGCGCGGCTCTTTGGCGTTTTCGTGGCGGTCTGGAACATGGCGCCGAAGGCGACATAGTCCGCACCGCGTTCCGCCGCGAGCATGGCCAGGTGCCGGCTGTCATGACAGGTGACGCCGACCACGCCCTTTGCGCCCACTGCAGAGCGCGCTTCTGCGTAAGGGGCGTCCTCCTGACCGATATGCACCCCGCCGCAGCCATAGCGCGCGGCCAGATCGGGCCGGTCGTTGAAGATCGTCATGGCGCCGGCCTCGTGACAGATCTGAACCAAGGGCGGCGCCAGCCGGTCGAGTGAACCCTCGTCATGGTTCTTCAGGCGCAGCTGGACGGCAGCAACGTCGCCGGCGTTCAGCGTGCGTCGCAGCGTTGCGGCGAAGTCCTCGCCGATCTGCGGCGGGGTCAGAAGGTAAAGCTCTGCGCTCATCATCGAAGGGATAGCCCAAGAGGCGCGTAACGCAATCCCCCCAGCGCGTTCGCGCGAGCGGCATGAGAAGCCGCCGTTTTGGCCATGGTTTCGCCGCGAGGGCGCGGCTAAGCTCACCTCATGGACCGTGCGCTTCCCATCATATTCGTCTTGCTGCTGCTGGGTGCGGGCATGCTCTTCCTTGTCTCCGCCCCCGATTCGCCGGGCCGGCTCGACCGCCCGCCGCAAGTGCTGGGCAAATCCGGAGAGTTCGCCCATGACCGTGAAGCTGCGGCGCTGGCGTGTGAGGCGGCCTGGCGCGGCAGCGGGTTTCAGTCCGACGCCGGACCGCTTCAGCCTCAGGGCGGCGGGCCGGTCGCAGGCCGGGATCTGACCTATGGCTGCGTGGGGCTTGTCGGCGGCGAGCCGGTCTATCTGGTTGCGCGCTATGCGGGCGGTCCGGAAACCGAGCCGGCCTCCTGGCGGGTGGACGCGATCTGTGACGCGGACGGGCGCTCGCTGATCGCTGCAGGCGGGCGGACGCCGGAGCTGTGCGCGGTCAGCCCGATCCGCAAGGCGATCCCGGCCGCCATCCAGCACCCCTGATCGCTGTTACGCGGCGCGCTTGCCCGATTTGCGGGCGCTGAGCGCATGTTTGGCCATGAAGGCCTTCATGCGGGGCGCGATCTCTTCGCGGAAGCGCCGTCCGTTGAAGACGCCGTAATGGCCAACGCCGGGCTGGATATAGTCATCCTGCATGTCCGCCGGGATGGATGAACACAGCGTATGGGCGGCCTGGGTCTGGCCGATGCCGGAAATATCGTCCTTCTCGCCTTCCACCGTCATCAGGGCCACGCCGGTAATCGCTTCGGGGCGCACCGGTCGGCCCTTCACGGTGAGCGCGCCGGTGGCCAGGGCGTGCTTCTGGAACACCAGATCGATGGTCTGAAGGTAGAACTCCTCGGTGAGATCCATCACCGAGAGATATTCGTCATAGAAGGTGCGGTGCTTGTCCGCGGAATCCCGGTCGCCCTCAATCAGGTGCTGGAAGTGCTGGTGATGCGCGTCCACGTGCCGGTCGTAATTCATGTTGATGAAGCCGGTCAGCTGCAGGAAGCCGGGATAGACCCGGCGCATCGCGCCCGGATAGATGGGCGGCACGGTATGGATGAGATTCTCGCTGAACCATTCATACGGACGTTCTTCCGCCAGCAGGTTTGGCACGGTCGGTGATTTGCGCGCATCGATGGGCGAGCCCATGAAGGTCATGGAGGCCGGCGTGGCCGCGTCCTTGTCTTCAGCCATCAGCGCGATCGCGGCCAGGGTCGGCGGGCCGGGCTGGCAGACCGCGACGACATGGGCGCCTTCGCCAACCGCTTCGATCATCTCGCGCACATAGAGGATATAATCTTCCAGATCGAACCGGCCTTCAGCCACCGAAACCATGCGCGCATCAGTCCAGTCGGTGATGTAGACCTCATGGGTGTCCAGGAAGGCCTCTACCGTGCCGCGCAGCAGCGTCGCGTAATGGCCCGACATCGGCGCGACGATCAGCAGTTTCGGATCGTCAATGCCGGACGCCTTGACGCCGCGCGCCCGGGCGAGGGCTGCACGGTCGCGCTTGAAGTGGATGAGGTCCGCGAAGGGTTTCGACCAGACCCGCTCAATGGTGTGAGCGACCGGCTTTCCCTCCACCTCGGTCGGCGACAGACCCCATTCCGGCTTGCCGTAATAGCGCGTCAGGCTTTCAAACAGGTCTGCGGCCGCGGCTGCAGTCCGGCCCGCCAGCGTGTCGCCGGCCGGGTTCCACGAGGCGCGGAGCGAGCGCCGCGTAACATTCGCCGCCGCGCGCCAGGGCATCATGGAGGCGCGGGTCATTTCAACGAGTGAATAAAGCATCAAACTACCTCCGACCTTCGCTGAAAATCGTGCGAAGGCGATTGTCATTAACCAGACGTGTTAAGAGCGTGCGCCGCCTTCCTCTATAAATCGTTCAAGCCGAGCGGCGATGATGGCCGGGTCGGTTCCGTGAGTGAAGACTTCAACGAAACGCCCGTTCGCGTCCATCAGGTAGATAATTGAACTATGGTCGACGAGGTAATCGGCGACCGTATCCTGATCCTCCACCTTCACGTAATAGACCCGGTAGGCGTCAGCAGCGGCGCGCACCTGCTCCACTGTGCCGGTCAGCCCGATCAGGCCTTCGGGGAAGGCGGGGCTCTGGACATAGTCGGCGAGTGATTCCGGCGTATCGCGTTCCGGATCGACGCTGATCAGAATGGGCTGGAAAACAGCCGCATCCTCGGCATCCATCCGCTCAAGCGCCGAGCCCATGATCTGCAGCGACATCGGGCAGATGTCCGGGCAGTAGGTGAAGCCGAAATAGATCAGCATGGGTCGGCCGAGGAAATCGGCCTCGGTGACAGTCTCGCCGGTATGGGCGACCAGTTCGAACGGTCCTCCGATCGTGGCTTCACCGGAAGTGCGCACACCGCCCGGCGCGGTCTGTGCGCCGCCGGAATCCCGCAAGGCCAGTACCGCGAACACAGCAATCAGGCTGACGGCGGCGGCAATCAACGGAAGCAGCCAGATCGGTCGATTTTTCAGGTCCATATCCCCTCGCTTTGAAAGGCGCGCCGTTTCAAAAGCGGTGCACAGCAGCACAAAATGTGCGCGAAGTCCCGTGATATTCCAGAGCTGATGTGCAATTGCAGCATCAAAGTCGGTGCGGAGGTTGGCGCACGGATCGGCCTCAAGCCGCGTCAGATCGCCCGCTTGACGAGGGCCGGTCTCCTCACGCCAGCTGGCGAAACCATGTTAACATGCGACGCAGGTGCAGCCAGGTTCTCCAGTCATGATCACGCTTGAACCCGATTGGGAGAAGATCAACGCCGAAGCCGCGCTGACGCCGGTATTCGGGCGCGTGCGTCTGCGCACTCTGATTCTGTTGCGCTGGCTGGCCGTGGCCGGTCAGACGCTGACCGTGTTGTTCGTCCATTACGGGCTGGGTTTCGATCTGCCGATCGGGCCGTGCCTGGGCGTGATCGCGGCGAGCGCCTGGGTCAATGCCTGGCTTTCGCTGGCCCTGCCGACCCAGCGTTTCGCCAAGGACTGGGAGGCCTCAGCCCAGCTCGCTTATGACATGGTCCAGCTCATGGTATTGCTGGCGCTGACCGGAGGGCTGACCAACCCGTTCGCCATCATGCTGGTCGCGCCGGTGGTGATATCGGTGGCGGCCCTGCCGCTGCGCTGGTGGTTGACGCTGGCCGGGCTTGCGCTGGCTGGATCGGCTCTGGTCGCGATTTGGCATTTGCCGCTGCCATGGAGCGGGGCGCAGCCGCAACTTCCGGGGCTGTACCTGACCGCCATGTGGATTGCCCTGGTGATCGCGATCGCCTTCACCGCCGTTTACGCCTGGCGAGTGGGCCGCGAGGCCAAACGCATGGGCACCGCGCTGGCCGCCACCCAGACCGTGCTGGCGCGCGAGCAGCGCCTGTCCGCGCTGGGCGCGCTTTCGGCGGCCGCCGCGCATGAGCTGGGCACGCCTTTGGCCACCATTCAGCTCACCGCGCGCGAGATGCAGCGCTCGGTCAGTGATGAGGTCCTGCGAGAGGACGTGGAGCTGCTGGTTTCCCAGGCTCAGCGCTGCCGGGAAATCCTCAAGCGCCTGTCCCAGACCCAGGAGGCCTCCGATCAGCGTCATGACCGGCTCAGCCTTCGCGAGGCCATGGAGGAGGCGAGCGCACCGCTGCGGGATCTGGGAACGGAGATCAGCGTGCATCTGGATGCCCCGCCGGACGAACCGGAAACCCCGGTCATGCTGCGCCGGGCGGAAATCGTCTATGCGGTCGGCAATTTCATAGAGAATGCGGTCGATTTCGCCCGCTCGCGCGTTGATGTCACGGCGGCCTGGGACGAGAAGACCATCGCCTTCATCGTCGCCGATGACGGGCCGGGCTTCCCGCCGGACATACTGGCCAAGCTCGGCGAACCCTATGTCACGACGCGGCGCGTCACGCCGGGCGCCGGTGGTCTGGGGCTTGGCGTGTTCATCGCCATCACCCTGACCGAGCGTCTGGGCGGCACTGTGCGATTCGAGAACGCTGGGCCGAAGGGCGGCGCTGTGGTTCGCATGGCTCTGCCGCGCGACGCGTTGCAGGCGCCGCCCCTGTTCGACGCCCGCACCGAGGCTGTGGATGAACTGCGCGACGCGGCGCAGTAAGCCGCCGCGTTTTCGTGCAGCTTATGCGGTGTGCTCGCACCATATAAGCTTGAGCCCTTTCCATTTTTGATAAATGAATGGGTCCGAACCGCCGGACAGGGAGATGATTCCGTGGTTGATGACTCCTATTCAGAAGACGGCGCTCTGGATCTTCCAGAGGATCGCTCGCTTCTGATTCTTGATGATGACGCGCCGTTTCGCACCCGTCTCGGCCGCGCCATGACCTCGCGAGGCTTCATCGTGTCAGCGGTCGCCACGGTGAGCGAGGCGCTGGAAGTCGCCAAGTCGAATCCGCCCGCCTTTGCCGTCGTGGACCTGCGTCTGGAGGATGGCGACGGGCTGGATGTCGTGCGCGCCCTGCACGAGCATCGCCCCGATTGCCGCGCCGTCATGCTGACCGGCTACGGCAATATCGCCACGGCGGTGGCGGCGGTGAAATCCGGCGCTGTCGACTATCTCGCCAAGCCGGCGGACGCCGATGACGTCATCAAGGCGCTTCTGGCGCTCGGCTCCAAGCCGGAGCCGCCGGAAAACCCGATGAGTGCGGACCGGGTGCGCTGGGAGCATATCCAGCGCGTCTTCGAGCTGTGCAATCACAATGTCTCTGAAACCGCCCGCCGGCTGAACATGCACCGCCGCACCCTGCAGCGCATCCTCGCCAAGCGCGCCCCGCGCTAGAGGCGGGGCCTGTTAAGGCGGATCGACCAGCACCGGCGCATACTCCTCAAGTGCGTTGAGCGAGATGGGGTAACGCCATGCCTCACGCATCCGTCGCTGATCGCTTACGAGCGCTTCGGTTAGGCGGATGCTGGGCTGGTGAGATGTCGCCTCCCAGCTGACGGTGAGCAGATTGTCCTCGTATGAAGCCGTGCGGGCGAAGCTGAAGGCGGCATTCTCGCCGCGCACCGGTTCCAACTCGAAGTCCCAGTGATCCGACTCGCCAGGAAGCCGCACCTCGATTTCCTGGCGCACTCGGTTTGGGTGAACCACGATGACCGGATAGCGGGACTCGATATTGGTGCTGGTCAGCATGCTTTCAGAAAATTGCGGTCTAAGCCGGCGCCAGCGGCGGCCTTCGCCGTCGGCGACGCCGAAGAAATCCCGGATTGCGGCGCGCCCTGAAAAGGTGAACGCGTTCGTCGGGGCGTAGTCCTCCATGCTCAATTCATAGAGCTCCACCTGCCCGTAACGCTGGGCCAGCGCATTCTCGAACTGTTCCTTAATCTGGTTTTCAGTCAGCCCTTCAACCCAAGCTCTCATCGTATCGGCGAGCGGGCCGCGATAGGTGATGTCGAGCAGCAGATCCGCAGGCAGCATCGGCGCATAGCGCGCATCAATGCTTTCAGCGATGTCGGCATAGGCCAATGCGCCGGCTGTGTCGGCGGTCATGCTGACCAGGCCTGCCTCCGGGTCGTCAAGCACCAGCGCCCATCCGTAATCGGGTTGGTGGCGATGGTAGAGCCCGCCGCGCTGAAGACTGATCGTCGGATCGATCCAGAAGCTCGCATCGCCGATGTGGAGCCTTACGACCATGTGGTCAAACAGCGCCGCAGTCGGCGGCATGTCGGGCAACCCCCGGCCGGAACCCGCATTGACCAGGGCGATGTCGGCCTCAAATCCGAGTTCGTTGAACAGCACTGCCAGAAGAAGCGACTTTGCCTTGCAATCGCCTGAGCGCGTACGCAGGGTCTCTTCGATCGTCGCTGGAACGAGTCCCGCCGAGCCGAGGGCGATCGCGAAATACTGAATCTCGTCCTGAACAAACTCTATTGCGGCGGCTGCACGCTCGCCTGGCAGCGCATGCTCAAACCGGATCCGCGATGCGATTTCCCGTACCTCGGCATTGGGCTGACGGTCGGCGAAAAGCGGCGCAGCCCACTCGCCGACATCCGACCAGTCCTTGAAACTTGTCGCAAGGAGGAGGGGTGTCTGTACGAACTCCGCAGGCGCGGCAAATTCCAGCTCCACCTGCCGCGACGGGCCTGGCGCAATCGTATAGATGTCCAGGTTCCGCTTGCGCTCCAACGCGGGTTCTGGCGCCCCACCGAGACTGTGGACGTCGCCGCGACCGCGGGGAAGGACGAACCGTGCCGATATTTGCTCCGCATCGCCGGCGATCGAAAGCTCAGCGATGAGACTGAACTCGCCGTCAAGGGCCGGATGATCGCCGGTGACCGACCAGGCAAGTTCCAGCATGTCGCCGGGTGAGAGGTCCTCGACGCGGACCAGCGCCGTGGCCAGTCCGGTCAAAACGCCTTCAAACCGGCGGGTTTCTTCACGCAGGATATCGACCTGAGTGAGTTCCTGACGATCGGACCATTCTCCATCACGGCGAACCTGAGCGTGGTGCAGGCGCAGCCTCTGGTAATCTGGGTGAAACGGGATGGGCAGTTGCGCGAGCGCGGTGGCGCCGCCTCGTGATTCAATCTGGTAAATCAAGCGATTGTATACGACCGGCTGGGCCCCGGCGGCTGAAGCCTGGCTGTCGACCAGCAGGACGCGAACCCCGCCAGTCGGTTCGAAGGCCGGTTCCGCATCGGGATCGAACGAAACCGGTGCGACGAAATCCGGGAGAGGGGCGAAGCTGACTTCGGTATCGCCCGTCCAGCCGCGCACGGCTGAAGCACCGGTCGGCTCGAGCGGTTGCAGCGCTGGGGCTGCTTCCTGCGATTCCTGAGCCTCTGGCGGACCGATTCTGAGCAGGCCCAACCCGAAAAGCGCGGCGATCACGCTGAGCGTGGTAACCACGACGATGCTGAAATAAACAAGGGCCTGACGCATGAAAACTCCACCTAAGGATGGCGGAATACTCCCCGAGCGCATCGCTGTGTGAAAGTGCGTATCACTGCGTGTAATCGTCGCGTTCAAGGCATGAATTCGCCTGTGACGGGTTCACGCCGCGCTAGAGCCCGGCGGTCACGCGCTGAGCGGCGTTGCGGGCAAAGCGCAGGGTCAGCGCCTTTCGACGGGCTGGGGCGAGGGGTCTGTGCGGGCATTCGCGCACCACGCCGGCGCCGAAAGCGTCGGCGATGATCAGGCCGGCGTCTTCAGGCAGAAGCTGCCGCGGGAAGCGATCTGAAACTGCGAAATAGAAGCGGTCGCACCAGGCGAAATATTCCGGCCATTTCTCGTCGGCGCGGAAGTCCGCCGCGCCGGATTTGACCTCCACAATGACGATCTCGCCCTTGGGACCCAGACCGGCGAGATCGGCCCGGCGCCCGCACGGCAGGGTGAATTCAGGCACCGCCGGCAGGCCGAGATCCAGCAAGAGGCGCGCCGCCCCGCGCGTCAGCGCGCGCGCATCATCAATCGCCGGGTTTTCAGCGCGAGCAAGCGGAGCATGGGCATGAGACGGGTTCATTCCGGCACTATGTTCCAACTTTGTTCTACCGACAAGCGCTCGCATGATCTCGCATGATATAGCGCGAACGCCTATATCGCATCGCCATGACCGACACTGCGTCCCTCACCGCGCCGAGCCAGGCTGATTTTCTCGCCATCGCAGAGACCGCTTATCGCGAACTGCCCGACGCCTTCCGTGCATTGTGCGGCAATGTCGTCATCCAGGTGACTGATTTCGCTGACGCCTCGACGCTCGCCCATTTTCAGATGGAGAGCGGGTATGAGCTGACCGGGCTCTATCACGGTGTGGATCTGACCAGTAAATCGATCATCGATCCTGAGGCCGGGCCTGATTATGTCTTCCTGTATCGGCTGCCCATCCTGCTGGAATGGTGCGAACGCGGGGATGTGACCTTGAAAGCGCTCATCGCTCATGTGCTGGTCCACGAGATCGGCCACCATTTCGGCCTGTCCGATGAAGACATGCACGCCATTGAGGATGCCGCGCGATAGGCTTGGCGAACCGGTCTTTCCCGTGATACCTCCCGGTTCAGACGCAGTCCGGCGCACAGGCGGCGGGCGCCCCTAGACACGTTCGACGGAGACCGACCATGGCGGATGATTACGTGCACGGCGAAATGGATGTTTCGCAGCATAAGGCGGCCTTTGGCGGCTTCATGTACGCCTTCGTCTACGGGACTTTGATCACGACCTTCATCGTTCTGTACCCCACCCTGGTCTTCGGCGCCGATTTCGGCTGGATGACGGCGCTCGGCGTCACCGTGGCCGTGTGTGCGATCGCCGGATACGCGGTCAAGCAGGGCGCGTTGTTCTGGATCAGCCTTGTCGCCTGCACCCTTATTGGCGGGCTGACGGGCCTGATCGTGTCGCTGTTTGCGGGCGGGTAACCGGCCTGCTTCTCAACCGATTTGCTGCCCTGAGGCAAAATCACCCTTTGCCGTCCGGGTTAATTCGCGCATGCTCCGGGTCAAGATCGTTAATGGCCGATCGTCCCTGGGGGTAATATGCGCATCGCCGTGCTCGTCGAACGCAGCGCCGGAGAAACCCGCGTCGCCGCAACACCGGACTCTGTCAAAGCTCTGATCAAGGCGGGCGCCCAGGTCACGGTCGAGAAGGGCGCGGGCGCGAAGGCTGATTTCCCCGACGCGGCCTATGAAGCCGCCGGCGCAAAGCTGGCGACGCGCACAGCGGCGCTGAAAGACGCTGAGGCGCTGTACTGCGTGCGTCGCCCCGATGCGGAAACCCTTGGCAAGCTGCGCGGAGGTTCGGTGCTGCTCGGCCTGCTCGAACCGCATGGCGATACCCAGTTCGCCAAACAGTGCGCCGATGCCGGAATTGAAGCCCTGGCGATGGAGTTCACCCCGCGAATCACCCGGGCTCAGTCCATGGATGCGCTTTCCAGCCAGTCCAACCTGGCCGGCTATCGCGCGGTGATCGAAGCGGCGACGCTGTATGGGCGCGCTTTCCCGATGATGATGACGGCCGCCGGCACGATCGCGGCGGCGAAAGGTTTCGTGATGGGCGCCGGCGTAGCCGGGCTGCAGGCGATCGCGACGGCGCGCCGGCTCGGCGCGATCGTTTCGGCCACCGATGTGCGCCCGCCGGTGAAGGAGCAGGTCGCCTCGCTCGGTGCGAAATTCGTCGCGGTTGAAGATGAAGAGTTCAAGGCGGCTGAAACCGCCGGCGGCTACGCCAAGCCGATGAGCGAGGCCTATCAGGCCAAACAGGCTGAACTCGTAGCCAGCCATATCGCCAAGCAGGATGTCGTGGTGACCACCGCGCTCATTCCCGGGCGCACCGCACCGATCCTGATCACCAGGGCGATGGTCGAGGCGATGAAGCCCGGCTCGGTGATCATCGATCTGGCGGCGGGCTCCGGCGGCAATTGCGAGCTGACCAAGGCTGACAGCGTGGTCGAGCACAAGGGCGTGAAGATCGCCGGCTTCTCCAACCTGCCGGCCCGCCTGCCGGCGGACGCCAGCCAGTTGCTGGCGAAGAATCTGGTCAATCTGACCCCGCTTCTGTTGGGCGAGGACAAGGCGCGCGGCGTCCATTGGGACGATGAAATCATACAGGGGATGGCGCTCACGCGCGCTGGCGAGGTGGTCCATCCCAGCCTGGGAGGGCCTAAGGAATGAAACGCCGAATCGCACAGATTTTCGTGGCGTCGATCGCCATTGTGACGCTCAGCACCGCTGGCAGCGCGCTGATCCTGTTCAGCTAGGCCTGAACGCTCGTCCAAACGCCGGGAGGCCCGCCATGGAAGCCGTTGATCCGTTCATCTTCCGCCTGTCCATCTTCGTGCTGGCCGTTTTCGTCGGCTATTATGTCGTCTGGTCGGTGACCCCGGCCCTGCACACCCCGCTGATGAGCGTGACCAACGCGATTTCCTCGGTGATCATCGTCGGCGCGCTTCTGGCGGCCGGGGCTCAGGCCTTCGACACCGGATCGCAATTCGCCAAGGGCGCCGGCGCGCTCGCGGTCCTGCTGGCGAGCGTGAATATTTTCGGCGGCTTCCTCGTCACCCAGCGCATGCTGGCCATGTACAAGAAAAAAGAAAAACCGGCGCAGAAGCCCGGCGGGAGCGCATAGCCCATGTCGGTCAATCTCGCCGCTCTTCTGTATCTCGTTTCCGGGATCCTGTTCATCATGGCGCTTCGCGGGCTTTCCAGCCCGGAGACGGCGCGTCAGGGCAATTATTTCGGCATGGCGGGCATGGCGCTCGCGGTGGCGACCTCGCTCTTCCTGGTCCAGGCGGACGGCTCGGGACTTCTCCTGATCGCCGGGGCGGTGGTCATTGGCGGCGGGATCGGCGCGGTGATCGCCCGGCGCATCCCGATGACGGCCATGCCCCAGCTGGTCGCGGCCTTCCACTCGCTGGTGGGCATGTGCGCGGTGCTGGTCGCGGCCGCCGCTCTGTATGAGCCAGGCGTGTTCGGCATCGAGAAGGAGACCGGCGGGCTGAAGACCGCCTCGCTGATCGAGCTGGCCATCGGCGCGGCCATCGGCGCCATCACCTTCTCCGGCTCGGTCATCGCCTTCATGAAGCTGCAGGGCGTCATGAGCGGCGCGCCTCTGGTGTTCAAGGGCCAGCACTGGCTGAACCTGGCGCTGGGAGTCACCGTGGTGGTCTTCACCGTGTTTCTCACCGCATCGGGCGGCGAGGCGAAGACCGCCTTCTGGGTCATCTGCATCCTGGCGCTGGTGCTGGGCGTTCTGCTGATCGTGCCGATCGGCGGCGCGGACATGCCGGTCGTGGTGTCCATGCTGAACAGCTATTCAGGCTGGGCGGCGGCGGCGCTCGGCTTCACGTTGGAAAACACCGCGCTTCTGGTCACCGGCGCCCTGGTCGGCTCGTCCGGGGCGATCCTGTCCTACATCATGTGCAAGGGCATGAACCGGTCCTTCATATCCGTCATTCTCGGCGGGTTTGGCGGCGACAGCGCAGCCGCCGGCGCAGCCGCCGACTATGACCGCTCGGTCAAACAGGGCTCAGCCGATGACGCGGCCTTCGTGATGAAAAACGCCGGCAAGGTCATCATCGTGCCGGGCTATGGCATGGCTGTGGCGCAGGCCCAGCACGCGCTGAAGGAAATGGCCGACACGCTGAAAGCCGAAGGCGTGGACGTGTCCTACGCCATCCACCCGGTCGCCGGCCGCATGCCGGGGCATATGAATGTCCTGCTCGCCGAAGCCCAGGTGCCCTATGACGAGGTGTTCGAGCTGGAGGACATCAATTCAGAATTCTCCACCGCCGACATCGCCTTCGTGATCGGCGCCAATGACGTCACCAACCCGGCGGCGGAAGACGATCCGTCCAGCCCGATCTATGGCATGCCGGTGCTGCAGGTCTGGAAGGCCGGCACGGTGATGTTCGTCAAGCGCTCGCTCGGGTCCGGCTATGCCGGCGTGGAGAACCCGCTTTTCTTCCGCGACAACACGATGATGCTGCTCGGCGACGCGAAAAAGATGAGCGAAGCCATCGTGAAGGCGATGGGGTAGCGGTCAGCTTGGGTTCATCAGGCCTGGTGCAGGCTCTGCCTGTCCTTGCCGGAGTGCGCCATGATCATTGCCGAAGCCCTGCTCGTCTCAGCGCTCGGTGCGACGCTCAACGCCGCCGCCGATGAGATGGACCAAGACGCCTGCACCTATAGCGGCATCCCCCTTTATGGCGAGGTGCAGGTGGTGGACTCCTTCCCGGACCTCAAGGTCCGGATCGTCACCAGCTTTCCCGACCTGAAGGTGAAGCGGGTGGACAGTTTCGCCAGCGATTGCGGCGAGTGGGAGTTCGTGGACTCCTTTCCCGACTTCACCATTCAGTTCGTGGACAGTTTTCCCGACATCAAGATTGAGTATGTGACGAGCTTTCCCGGCCTGCCCTGACGGGTTCGCGGCGCGGGTTCAGCTTGCCTCTTCGCGCCGCGCGTTCGATGCTGCGCCTTGAACGCATCAGGCCGGCGCCGAGACCGGCTGCGCGACAGGGAGGAGCGAGGCGATGAATGCGCCCACGCGTCACGAGAAGACCGGCCCGGCTGATCGCCCGCTTGAGCCCGGCGCCCCGGCGTGGCTGGCCGGGATCGACAATGATTATCTGCGCGGTCTCTATGCACCGATCGAGGCGGAGACGACGGCGGACGCGCTGGAGGTGATCGGCGAGATTCCAGCCGATCTGTGCGGCGCCTATCTGCGCAACGGGCCGAACCCGATGTTCGCGCCGCGTTCAAAGCATCACTGGTTCGACGGCGACGGCATGGTGCACACCCTCGCCTTCAAGGACGGGTCGGCGAGCTATCGCTCGCGCTATGTGCGCACGCCGCATTTCGAAGCCAATCTCGCCGCCGGACGTGAACAATGGCCCGGCTATATGGGCCACCCTGACCCCAACGCGCCGCCGGGCGCGGGTTCCGATGGCTGGCTGAAAGATAGCGCGAACACCGATCTCATCGCTCATAACGGCGAGGTTTTGGCTCTGTGGTATCAGGCCGGGGTTCCGGTCCGCATCGATCCGCGCACGGGCGAGACGCTGGGCCCGCAGACCTTTGGCGGTGCGCTGAAACGTCAGGTCTCCGCCCACGCCAAGACCGATCCTGAGACCGGGGAGCTCTTCTTCTTCGATTACAACACCAAGCCGCCCTTCATGACCTATCACGTCGTCTCGAAGGACGGCGAGATGATCAATGAGGTGGAGATCGACGTGCCAGGCCCGCGCCTGCCGCACGACATGGCGTTGAGCGCGCGCTACGCCATCCTGCACGACCTGCCGCTCTTCTGGGACCCGGAACTCCTGCAGCGCGGCGTGCACAAGGTGACGTTCTACCCGGACATGCCCGCGCGTTTCGGCGTGCTGCCGCGCTATGGCTCCACGGAGGAGTTACGCTGGTTCGAGGCGGAGCCCTGCTATCTCTATCACGTCACCAACACCTATGAGGACGGCGACTGGCTGATCATGGAAGGATGCCGCGTCACCGATCCCTGTCCCGAAAGCCAGCCCGGCTCCGGTGTCTATGCGCGGATGAAGGCCTTCCTGCTTTTGAAGGCCCGCTTTCATCGCTGGAAGTTCAATCTGAAGACCGGCGAGACGCGCGAGGAATGGCTGGACGACCGCAATGCGGAATTCCCGACCATCAATATGGACGTGCACGGACAGCCCTCGCGCTATTCCTACCACGTCACCATTCCGACCCATCGCGACACCATGGTGTTTGACGGCCTGATCAAATACGACACGCGGACCGGCGCCTCACAGCAGATGCGCTTTGCCGAAGGCTGGTGCGGGTCGGAAAGCCCGTTCGCGCCGCGCCTGAACGGGTCGGGCGCGGAGGATGACGGCTATCTTGTCAGCTTTCTCACCCATGAGGCGGACGGACGGTCCGAGGTCCATATCCTGGACGCCAGCGATATCGAGGCTGAACCGGTGGCGCGCGTGAAGCTTCCTGTGCGCGTTCCGGCCGGATTTCATTCCACCTGGATGTCGGGTGCGGAGCTCGGCTGGGCGTGAGCGCTCCGGTCTTCATCCTCGGCGGCGCCCAGAGCGATTTTGCGCGCAACGCGGTGCGCGAGAACGGCTCGATCTTCGACCTGATGGCCGATGCGACCCGTGATGCGCTCGCCGATGCGCGTGTCGATGCAAGCCGGATCGAGACCATTCATGTCGGCAATTTCGCCGCTGAGCTGTTCTGCGGGCAGGGCCTTTTAGGCGGGATGGCGACCCATATCGACCCCGCCTTCGAAGGTCTGCCGACGAGCCGGCATGAGGCCGCCTGCGCGTCGGGCTCCATGGCGATCCTGGCGGCGAGCGCGGAGATCGAGGCGGGGCGTTATGACACCGCGCTGGTGCTCGGCGTGGAGCTGATGCGCAACATACCCGGCCAGCGCGCGGCGGAACATCTCGGTTCGGCGGCCTGGGCGGGACGTGAGGGCGAAGGCGCGCGCTTTTTGTGGCCGGCGCTGTTTTCTCAGCTGGCGGAGGAATACGACGCCCGCTTTGGCCTCGATTACGCCCATCTGGCGGAAATCTCGAAGATCAATTTCGCTAACGCCAGGCGCAATCCGAACGCCCAGACTCGGAACTGGACGTTCACCGATGAAAGCTTCTCCAGAGACGACGAGGCCAACCCCGTCATTGAGGGCTGGATGCGCAAGAGCGATTGCGGCCAGGTCACCGACGGCGCGGCGGCCATCGTGCTGGCGAGCGAGCAGGCGGCGCGCGCTCACGCTGCGCGGACCGGCGTCATGCTCGAGGATATCCCGCGCATCAAGGGATGGGGCCACACGACCGCGCCGCTCCTGCTGGACGCCAAGCTGGAGGCGAGCCGCGACAAGGACGGTCCGGTCTTTCCCTGGGTGCGTAAGGCGATTCATGACGCCTATGGGCGCGCCGGGATTAGCGGGCCGGAGCAGCTTGACGCGATTGAGCTGCACGATTGTTTCTCCATCACCGAATACATGGCGATCGAGCATTTCGGTCTGACAGCGCCCGGCGAAGCCTGGAAGGCGATCGAAGACGGCGTGATCGCGTTCGACGGCGCGCTTCCGGTAAACCCGTCCGGCGGTCTGATCGGGCTCGGCCATCCGGTCGGCGCAACGGGCGTGCGCATGGCGCTCGACGCGGCGCGCCAGACGTCCGGTCGGGCCGGCGACATGCAGGTGGCTGGCGCCCGGACCGTGGCGACCTACAATGTGGGCGGATCGACGACCGCCAGCGCTTGCTTTGTGATCGGGACCTGAAGGGGATCAGATTTGTCCGAACCCAGCCTTGCCGCCGAGCTGGCGCAGTGGCGCGCTGGTGCGCGCCGCTTCGCCCATAACGGCCACGAGATCGTCTGGTATGGGACCGAGCCTTCGGACAAGCCGGTCCTGCTTTTGATCCATGGCTTTCCCACCGCAGCCTTCGACTGGGTGCGCATCTGGGCTGAGCTGGCCGAACGCTTCCACCTCATCGCGCCGGACATGATCGGGTTCGGCGACAGCGCCAAGCCGCGCGGCTATCCCTATTCCATCATGGATCAGGCCGACCTGTGCGAAGCTCTGCTGGCCGAGTGCGGCGTGCAGCGCTGCCACGTCCTGGCGCACGACTATGGCGACACGGTCGCGCAGGAATTGCTCGCCCGTTTCAATACCGGCCATGCGGCGGCGCAGCTGCTCTCGGTCGTGTTTCTCAATGGCGGGCTGTTTCCTGAAACTCATCGCGCGACTTTCACCCAGCGTCTTCTGCATTCCCCGCTCGGCGGGTTGGTGTCTTCACTGATGAGCCGGAAACGTTTCGACGCCGGCTTCAGCCTGGTCTTCGCTGAAGCGACCCGGCCGAGTGCGGAAGAGCTCGACGTGTTCTGGGAGCTGGTCTCGGCCAATGGGGGCTTAAAGCCGATCGGCCATCGTCTGATCCGCTATATCGCGGAGCGCCGCGCCAAACGCGAGCGCTGGGTCGGCGCGCTGCAACAGGCGACGATCCCGCTGCGGGTGATTGACGGCGCAGACGACCCGGTCAGCGGGCGGCACATGGTGGACCGGTACCGCGAGCTGGTTCCGGAGCCGGATACCGTTCTTCTTGAAGCGGTGGGCCATTACCCGCAATGGGAAGCCCCCCAAGGCGTGCTTGACGCCTTCTTCAACTTCCATTCCGCTAGAGGCTGAACACGCCTGCACTGAGATGGGCGTAACGACGGGAGGGCGGCCATGGCGGCCTATGATCTGATTATTCGCGGCGGTCTGGTGATCGATGGCAGCGGGGGCGAGCCGCGCATTGAAGACGTCGCGATCAGCGACGGGCGCATCGCCGCGCGCGGCGTTGATCTGGGCGAGGACGCCGATCGCGTGGTCGAGGCTGAAGGGCGCTGGGTCATGCCCGGCCTTCTGGACATCCACACGCATTTCGATCTGGAGGTGGAGCTTGATCCGGTCCTGCCCGAAGCGCTGCGCCACGGCACTACGACGGTGCTGATGTCGAACTGCTCGCTCGGCGTGGTCTACGGCAATCAGCGCCGCAATGGCGAAGACCCGATCGTGGATTGCTTTGCGCGTGTGGAGAACATGCCCAAACACGTGCTGCGAAAGGTGGCCGACAAGGCGAGCTGGTCGACTTCGGCGGAGTATTACGACCATCTCGATACGCTGCCGCTCTCGATCAATGTCGCGCCCATGGTGCCCCATTCGATGCTGCGTGCTGAGGTGATGGGGCTGAAAGGCAGTGTCGAGCGCGATCCGGACGAGGCTGATCTTGAGCGGATGACCGCGCTGCTCGAACAGGCGATGGAGGAGGGTTATCTCGGCTTCTCCACCGACGCACTGCCCTTCCACTTCCTGGCCGAAGACCCGCATCGGCGCACCAAGATTCCCAGCCAGTTCGGTTCGTTCAGGGAGTTGAAACGCCTCACCGACGTGCTGCGCAAGCATGACCGGATCTGGCAGGCCACTCCGCCGAAGGACAATCCGCTGGCGGTCTTCCGCAATTTCCTTCTGACCAGCGGACGGCTTTACGGCGCGCCGCTGAAGGTTACCGCCGTGGCTGCGATGGACGTGGCGTCGAACGGCAGCCTCATTCGTCTGGCCAGGCTGCTGACGGCGATCTTCAACTCGCCGGCTGTGGACGGGCGGTTCCGTTTTCAGGCGCTGGCCGCACGCTTCAAGCTGTTCTGGGATGGGCCGGTCAATCCACTGGCTGAAGAGATTCCGGAGCTGCGCGAGCTGAACGAGCTTGACCTTGAAGATCGCGAAGGCCGTCAGCGCATTCTGGCCGATCCAGCCTTCCGCGAGCGCTTTGCAAAGATGTGGATGACCGGCAAGACCGGCTTCGGCCTGGCGCGCCTGAAACGCAGGCTGCGCATGGAAACGCTCGCCTTCGATCGAGATTTCGCTGAGATGGTCTTTTATTCCGGCTGTCCAGGCGCCTGGGTGGACGAGACCTTCCAGACGGTGTTCGACCGGTTCTGCGCGTGGCGCGCCGACCCCGCGCTTGCGCGTGATGATGAAGAGCGCGCCGCTTTTGAAGTCATGCCCGACGAGGCCGCGAGCGAGCCGGGCTTCATGCTGCACCTGTTTGAGACCTATGACACGGATCTGCGCTGGTGGACGGTGTCGGCCAATCGCGATGAGAGCAGGATTGCAGCGCTCCTCAACCATCCGCAAATCCTGCCCGGCTTCAACGATTCCGGGGCGCACATCACCAATATGGCCTTCTATGACGGCAATCTGCGCTGCTTGAAGTTCGCCCAGGCCGAAGGCATGGCCCGCGTCGCCAGCCAGGTGCGCCGCATCACGCGCGAGCCGGCGGACTTCCTGGGCATCGAGGCGGGCCGCATGGAGGTTGGCGATATCGCCGATATCGCGGTCATCGACCCTGACGCGCTGGCCGCCTATGACAGCGAAGCCAATATGCGCTTTATCCATCGCGAGGCGTATAATCACGAGCAATTGGTGAACCGCTCAGACGGGGTGGTTTCCCAGGTTATTGTCGGGGGTCATGTCGCGTTCGACGCGGGCGAATTCGCCGCCGACGCCGGCAAGACCCGCTTCGCCCGCGCGCTGCGTCATCGCGATCACCGCGCACCGGAGCCGGCCGCGCTCGCAGCGGAGTAGCGCGGCGATAACGCACGGTCCGTCGCCGGGCTGGGCGCGGTAAGCCTTGAAAGCCGTGTTCGAGCTTGATGCCGATATCCATGCGTTCTTAAGCGCGCCGTCCACCCATGGCTTGCCGTCGGGCGAACGAGTCGCGGTTCTGGAAACCCATGGCGCGGTGGTCTTTCTGGCGGGAGAGACGGCCTATAAGGCGAAAAAGCCGGTGCGCTTTGACTATATGGACTTCTCTACGCTTCAGAGTCGCGAAGCGGTATGCCAGCGTGAGCTGGAGCTGAACCGGTCCTATGCGCCGCACATCTATCAGGGCCTGTCCTGGGTCACGCGCGCGGCCGGCGGCGCTCTGGCGATTGACGGAACAGGCGAACGGATTGAGCCGCTCGTGCGCATGCGCCGCTTTCCCGCCGGCGCTCTGTTCAGCGAGCTGGCCCGATCCGATCAGCTGGAGCTGAAGCTCGCCATACCGCTCGCTCGCGCCGTGAGGGCAAGCCATGAAAAAGCGGCGCCAGCGCGCGCGGCGGCCTCATTCGATCATCTGCTCGCCGTGCTCGACGGTGATGTGAAGACCTTCACCGCGTCGTCGGACGTGTTTGCAGAAACCGGCTGGGCCCGGATTTGCGCAGGCATTCATGAAGCGCTGACGGACTGCCGGGAGATTCTCGATGCGCGCGCGCATCGCGGCCTGGTGCGGCGCTGTCACGGTGATCTGCATCTGGACAATATCGTCCTGATCGATGGCGAGCCGGTCCTGTTCGACGCGCTGGAGTTTGATGAGGCCTTCGCCACGACCGACATCGCCTATGATCTCGCCTTTCTGCTTAGCGATGCGGTGCGACTGGGCCAGCGCGGTTTCGCCAATGCGGTGCTGAACGCCTATCTCGCCCGCTGCCCGTCAGAGGAGCTCGACATGCTGGCGGTCCTGCCGGCGCTCTGCGCGCTGCGCGCCATGGTTCGCGCCAAAGTCTCCTCGGACCGGGCGATGGAGTGTGGACCGGGTGCGGCGAAAGACAGCGCCGTCAGCACCGCAACCGTATGCATTGCGCTGGCCGGTGAGCTTCTGCAGCGCCCGCCGCCGCGCCTCATCGCGCTGGGGGGGCTGTCCGGAACGGGAAAGTCCACGCTCGCGCGCGGACTGGTTTCGGCGATCAATGGCGGGCTGGGGTCGGTCATCCTGCGCTCCGATGTCGAGCGAAAGGCCATGCTGGGCCATGAAGAGCACGAACGCCTGAGCGAGCCGGCGTACAGCGCCGAGATCAATGCGCGCACGCATGCGCGCCTTATCGAGCGTGCACGGATCGCACTGGCGTCCGGGGCGAGCGTGATCATTGACGCGGTCAACGCCCGTGCGGACGAACGCGCTGAGCTCAGGGTTTTGGCTGAGCGCAACGGCGCACGGTTCGACGGGCTCTGGCTGGAAGCGCCGGCCGATCATCTGCGAGGCCGTGTCGCGGCGCGCACCGGCGATGCATCCGATGCCACGGTTGAGGTGCTGGAGCGCCAGTTCCGGTATGATGTCGGCCCGCTCGACGGATGGTCTCGCATTGACGCTTCCGGCGCTCCTTTCGCCGTTCTGGAGCGCGCGCTGGCGGCCATCCAATCTACTCTCTCGTTTTAACGGAGCCGCATCGATGTCGAAATACGAGCAGGCTGGGCCCGGTCCGGATCTGTCGCAAACCTATTTTGCGACCGGCCGCGAAGTGGATCATGAGCGCGCCCGTCTTGAGCGGCTCGCGGCTGAGTATGATCCGTGGACGCAAGACTGGCTAAGCGATGTCGTGAGCGTTCAGCCGGGCCATCGCGTGATTGAGGCCGGACCCGGCGCAGGCTCCATGCTGGACTGGCTCGCTGCTGAAGTGGGCGAAGGCGGGGAGGTGCTGGGTCTTGATCTGGAGTTGCGCCACACGGCTGCGCCCGTTGACCCCATCCGGCACCGGCAAGGCGATGTCGCCGCTGAGCCGACCGAACCGGGACGCTTCGATCTCGCCTATGCGCGCTTGTTGTTTGAGCATCTCGACGCTCCCGAAGCGGCGCTCGCTCAATTCGCAGCCTGGCTGAAGCCTGGCGGCCGGCTCGCCGTGATCGCGCTGGATTGCAGCGTGACGCGCGCCGAGCCGGGCCAGGGCGAGACCGGCGCTTCATTCGATCGGGCGGTCGAGGTCGTGACCGATGCGTTGGCCGCCTCCGGTCTGGTGGACCCGGTCTTCGGGGTGAAACTGCCCGACGTGCTGGCTGGTCTCGGTCTTGACGCAGTCAAGACGCGCCGTTTTGATCGCGTCCTTGAAGGCGGATCGGACTGGGCGGTCTTCCTGGCTGAAAACAATCTCGCCATCGCCGCTCAGCTCGGCGTCACCGGACCAGCTCAGATCGTCGCCGACGCCATGCGCCGACCCGGCTTCCGCTTCCGCGATCAGGCGCTGGTCGGCGTCAGCGCGGTTCGCCTCTAGCCGTCCTTCTCAAAGGGAAAGCTCGTTACCCCGCCTTGCGAGGCCGATCCGACGAGCGCAGCGTATTTGGCGAAGGCGCCGGACGGGTAGCGCGGTTTGGGTGCGGACCAGTCGGCCCGGCGCGCCTCCAGGTCGGCGTCGACATCAATCCGGCGCGCTTCAACGTCGATGCTCACCCGGTCGCCGTCACGCACCAGTGCGATGGGACCGCCGCGCGCCGCTTCCGGCGCGACATGGCCAACCATGAATCCGTAGGTCGCGCCGGAAAACCGCCCGTCAGTGATCAACGCCACATCATCGCCGAGCCCGGCGCCTTGTATGGCGGCGGTCACCGCCAGCATTTCGCGCATTCCGGGACCGCCCGCCGGGCCTTCATAGCGGATGATGACGATATCGCCCTTCTCGATCCGGCCGGCATTGACCGCCTCAAAGCAGTCTTCTTCGCGGTCGAACACCTTGGCGGGTCCTGCAAAGGCGAGCCGGTCATGTCCGGCGAGCTTGGCCACGCAACCCTCCGGCGCGAGATCGCCATACAGGACGCCGAACCCGCCACGCGCCTTGACCGGGTCGTCGGCTGACCGGATCACGTCCTGACCAGCGGCCTCCTCACCGTCCGCCGCGGCCGCGAACAGACTCTGACCGGTAATGGTGGGGGTGTCCTCCAGCAAACCGGCCGCCTGCAGGCGTTGAACGAGCAGTTTCGATCCGCCGGCTGCGGTCATGTCCGGCGCCATGTAGCGTCCCCCCGGTTTCAGGTCCGCGATCACCGGTGTCGTACGCGACACCGCGTCGAATACATCAAGATCGAACGCCTCGGGGTCGAGCCCCGCCTCGCGTGCGATGGCCAGAAGATGCAACACTGCATTGGTCGAACCGGCCGTGGCGCTTACGGCGGTGGCCGCATTCCTCAGAGAGGCCGGGGTGATGAGATCGCGGGCGTTTCGTCCGGCGTTGAACGCTTCAACGATCAGCCGTCCGGCGGCTTCAGCAACGCCCGGCTTGTCGGGGTGGACGGCGGGAATGTCGTTCAACCCCATGGGTGACAGCCCGAGCGCGGTCAGGGCCAGCGCCATCGTGTTGGCGGTGAACTGACCGCCGCACGCCCCGGCGCCTGGACAGGCCGCGCGTTCCACCTCGCCCAGCTCATCCTCGCTGATCTTGCCCGCCGCGCACGCGCCCACCGCTTCGAACACGTCCTGGATGGTGACGGCCTTCTCACCGAGCCGCCCCGGCATGATCGAACCGCCATAGAGGATGACGCTGGGCAGGTTGAGCCGGGCCGCCGCCATGGCTGCGCCCGGCAGGGTCTTGTCGCAGCCGACCAGAAACAGCACCGCATCCAGACAATGACCGCGCACGGCCAGTTCGGCGGAATCGGCGATAGCCTCGCGGCTCATCAGCGAAGCGCGCATGCCTTCGGTGCCCATGGCGATGCCGTCGGTCACGACAATGGTGTTGAAATCGACCGCTGCGCCGCCTGCTTCCTCCACACCCCGGCGAGCATGATCGGCGAGATCCTTAAGATGCATGTTGCACGGCGTGACCGTTGTCCAGGTGTTGACGATGGCGATCATCGGTTTGGCCATGGCCTCATCGTCATAACCGGCGGCCCGCAGCATGGCGCGCGCCGGGGCGCGGGCCGGGCCTTCGATCAGCGTGCGGGAAGGCGAAGCGCGTCGTGTCATATCGGTATCCGTAGAAAAAGGAGGTGTGAGGCGAGAACCCAGAGTCAGGCCGCGTTCAGCGCCGCATCAAGGGCGCTGAGAGTCGCAGGCATGATCCGGGCTGATGCGGGGCGTTCCAGCACGGCGGCAAGCGGAGCGCTTGGAGTGATCGTTTCGCTAATCAGAGGCTCGACGATATCGGCGAATTTGAAGGGATGGGCGGTCGCCGCCGCCAGCCAGATGCGTTCAGTGCGGCGCGCCTCCGGGAGGCGCTCGAACGCCTCCGCCGCGATGGCCGAATGCGGGCACCAGACATAGCCGCAGCGCTCATGCTCCGATTTGATCCGCCTGCGGATGACGTCATCATCGGCAAGCATCACCCCGACCGGGCCAAGCTCGCCCTCAAGCGCAGCGAGGCGCTCAAAATTGCTCGGCGCGCCGACATCCATGGCGTTGGCGATGGTGGCGATGGAGGCGCGCGGCTCATAGCGGCCGGTCTTCGACCACTCGCTCAAGGTGGCGTTGGCGTTGGTGGCGATCAGGACCGGTCCGATCGGATATCCCAGCCGGCGTGCATAAAGCGCGGCGAAGGCGTGACCGAGATTGCCGGTCGGGATGATCAGGCCCGGCGCTTTGCCGGTTTCGGTTTCGACTTCGGTCGCTGCATGAGCGAGATAGGCGGCCTGGGGCAGAAGCCGGGCGATATTGATCGAGTTGGCCGAGGTAAGCCGATGGCCGGCGCGCATCGCGTCGTCCCGGAAGGCGGCTTTAACCAGCGATTGGCAGGTGTCGAAATCGCCCTCCACCTTCGCCGCCGAGACCGGCGCGCGCCAGCAGGTCAGCTGATGCTCCTGAAACGCGGAAACCCGGCCTTGCGGGTAGAGGATCATGGCGCGCACCGCCGTGCGTCCCTCCGCGGCGCAGCCGACCGCGCCGCCGGTATCGCCCGAGGTGGCGGCCAGAACGGTCAGAGGTTCAGCCTCGTCGCCCAGCCGGTCAAAGCAGGCCATCAGGAAGCGCGCTCCGAAATCCTTGAAGGCGCCGGTCGGCCCGTGGAACAGCTCCAGTGCGCGTAGGGCGGGCCGGCTCGGGTCCGGCGTGACGATGGGAACGTCGAAGCTGAACGCCTCCTCACAGATCGCGCCAAGCGCCGGCTCCAGCCTGTCGCCTTGAACGAAAGGCGTCAGCATGTTGGCGGCGAACGGAGCCAGCGCCTGTCCGGGCCGGTAGGCTTCAGGGTCGGCGCGCTGCGCGGTTTCGGGCAGGTAGAGCCCGCCATCGGGCGCCGCGCCATGGCGAACCGCTTCGCTGAAGCTGACGGGCGCGGCCTTGGCGCGGGTGGACAAAAACCTCATTGCGCCGCCTCGCTGTATGGAGGGCAGGGCTCAAGGCGAACGCCATCCGACTGGATCGGTGCGCGATAGGCGCGGGCGCCCAGTCCGGCATCGGCAAAGGCCTGCGCCATGGCGGCCTGCACGGCCTCGGCATCGGCCTCATAAGCCCAGGCGAAGACGGACGGTCCGGACCCTGAGAAGGAGCAACCCAGCGCGCCAGCCTTGCCGGCGGCGGTCTGGACTGCGGATAGTTGAGGCAGAAGCGCCAGACGTTGCGGCTCGACCAGCACATCCTGCATGCCGGCGCGGATGAGGGCTTCGTCATTGGTGGCGCAGCCAGCTACGAAGCTGGCGATCCGGCGTGCGTGCTCGACAGCGAGCGCCATCGGGACCTGACCGGCCAGCAGGGCGCGCGCGGCGCGGGTTTCGGTCTTCGCATCCGGGTGAAACAGGATGGAGGCGACCCCGGCCGGCGCCGGCAGGCGCTGAACCAGACCCGCCTCGATATCCGCTGCGATGACCAGCCCGCCCAGCAGGCTCGCCATCACATTGTCCCAGGGCGGCGGATCGGACGATACGCGCTCACCCTCCATCGCGAAGGGCAGCAGCGCTTCGGTTGCATAGGGTTTTGGCAGAAGCGCATTGACCGCTGCCGCCGCAGCGACGGCTGAAGCGGCCGAGCCGCCCATGCCGGCGCTGACCGGAACCCCCTTGTCGATATCCAGACGGACGCCGAACGGCGCCCGGGCGGCGCGAAGCAGCGCCTCAGCCGCAGCCAGGGCGGTGTTGGAGTCTGGCGTTTCGGGCAAGGTATCGACCAGCCCGGCCACCTGACCCAGCCGGACGCCCGGCGCCGGTTCGCGATAGGCGATCACGCGGTCGCGGGCCGCATCGAAGGCCTGACCCAGCACGTCGAATCCGACCGCGACATTGCCGATGCTCGCCGGCGCGCTTGCCGACGCGCTGTTTACCTGCGCCGTCATGATCGGCTGTCCTCCGTCGCCCGGACCGAATGCGAGCTGGGTTCAGGCTCGCTTGAGAACGGGGGGCGGCGCAAGCCTGGCCTGCGCGGATGCGGCGAAAGCACGCTGCACATCCATGATGTCGGCGAACACCGCCGCCGCCGTCGGCCAGCGTCCCGCGCCCTTGCCATACAGGGCATGGCGCCGTCCGGAGCGGTCAAGCGCGACAAGCCGGTTCTCCTCATTGCGCGCGCCGGCCAGAGGATGATCAAAGGGCACCGGGCGCACCTCGACGCAGGCTTCCACTGAACCGTCCGCAGCAAGGCGGCAGGAGGCGATCTGCTTGTAGATCTCGCCGCGCGCCAGCGCGTTCTGGGCCTGTTCAGGACCGACCCGGTCAAGTGATTGCTTGGCGATGGCGTCCGGCGCCAATTCGACCCCGAAGGCGGCGCGGATCACGAGCGACAGCTTGTCGGCGGCGTCATGGCCTTCAACATCGGCGCTGGGATCGGCTTCGGCGAAACCGAGCGCCTGAGCCTCGGCCAACGCATCGTCGAAGGCGGCGCCTTCACCCAGCTTTGACAGGATGAAATTACCCGTTCCGTTCATCACGCCTTCGGCTGATGCCACGCCCGGCCCGTCGGCGAGCTGTTCCAGCAGTTCCAGGATCGGCGTCCCGCCACCCACCGCCGCGGAGAAGCGCAGCGCAGCGCCGGAGGCGCGGGCCGCCGCGTGCAGGCTGTCATAATGCTTGGCGACTGCGGCCTTGTTGGCGGTCACCACCGCTGCACCGGCCTGCAGCGCGCCGCTCATAATGTGCGCCGGCTCATCCGCGCCGCCCATGACCTCCACCACCAGATCCGGGCCGCCGCTGAGCGCCCGGTCGAGCCGGTCTGTGCAGACCACGCCGGCTGCGGCGTGTTTAGCCGGATTACGGACCAGCACCGGGTTCATCTCGAACAGATCGGCGCGCTGGCGCAGATGCGCGAGCACGCCTGCGCCGACCGCACCGCAGCCCAGAAGCGCGACGCGCAGCGGACGTGCGACATGGGCTGGCGCCTTACGGGCCGGCGCTGCGGCGATGCGCGTGGCGTCGCCCGCGCCCAGCGCGGCGACTTCGATGACGACGCCGGCCTGTTTGGCGGCTTCGATGGCTTTGGGTTGGATCAGGCCTGAACTGGCGCGCGCAGCGGCGTCATAGTCGAGCTCTGCGAAGCGCTCCGCATTGGGATTCTTCGCAGGGTCCTCGGCGTAGACGCCGTCGACATCCTTGATCAGGCGAACGCGCCGGGCGCCGGTCTGAGCGGCGAAAAACACCGCCGTCAGATCCGTGCCGCCGCGCCCGAGCGTGACTACGCCATGCGCCTCATGTACAGCGCAGAAACCCGGCGCGACGACGACTTCATGGGACTGAAGCGCGTGATCGATCACGCCCGCGTCGAGCGAAACCAGATCGGCGTCCAGCGCTTCGCCTTCGGCTTGCAGCTTCATTTCATCGGGATCAAGCGCGCTGGCGCGCACCCCGATCCGGGCGAGCGCCAGGGCCATCAGCGCGGCGGACTTCAGCTCGCCCACCCGGGCCAGTCGCGCGACCAGACGGTCCGGGGCTGCGCCGCCGACCGCCGCGCTCTGCGCCAGCAAAGCATCGGTCTCGCCGGCCAGGGCGGAAACCACCGCGATGACTTTCTCGCCGGCGCGCACATGGCGGTACACCTCAGCGGCGGCCGCGGCGTAGTCGGCCTCGCGTTCAAGCACCGAGCTTCCAAATTTGAGGACGCAAAGCGCCGGCTCTTCGGCGCTGGGCGCGTCCTTTTGATCGAAATCCAACATTGTTTCTTTCCTTCGCTCCGCCCCGTCCCCCGGAGCCTTGAAAAACACATGAAAAAACCCGCTCGCCGGAGTTCGGGGAGCGGGTCGGTCGCTTGATCGGGCTGTTTGTTCTGCTTCAGCCTGCGCGCGCCGTACCGCCCCCCTCAACGGTGAGGGTGGTGGTGGTCGTACCGGTAATCATGGACATGGCCATGCCAGCGCGCACAGAGGTCGCGACCGCGGCGGGGCCGGCGGTGATCACAAGGCTGTTCGATTGTCCGGCGAGCCGGGACATCGCATCGCTCCTGAACCGATCACATCAGTCAGACAAATGCCGACGCGATCTCGCAACACTCAAAATCGTGCGCTCATTTTCCACAGCCCGTCAACGGGATTTTTGTTAATGCGGCGCCTGCAAACGCCGAATTCGAGATTATTCACTCATAAGTCATTGAAAAAATAAATTTAAAAATTTTATTCAAAGTCCGGACAAATTTCTTGTTGCATCCGCGAGGGATTGCGATCATCGTTTTCCACATCGGGCGACGCCTTGGCGGAGCCCTTTCATTCGTGTCTGCGGACCGGTTATTCAGGAGCGTCGTCGTGCGCCATGCACCGACCCAATCGCGATCCATCGCTGTGACGCATGAAGCGTCCGTTGATGCGCGCCTGCCGCTCGCCGCGACCCTCATTATTGCGATCGTACTTGTACTTACCGCCTCCATATCGGGAGCGGCGATCGCGCCTGCCTGACGGCTTCAAACAGCCAGATACGCAGAACCGACCCCGCTCCGACCGAGCGGGGTTTTTCGTTTCACCTTCCTTCCAGCCGACACCCAGCCCAGCACCACCAGGAGACCGACGATGGAGACGATTTACACCGATGACGATGCGAACCCGGCCGCGATCCGGCCTGGTCCGGTCGCCATCATCGGCTATGGCAGTCAGGGCCGCGCTCATGCGCGAAACCTGCGCGATTCCGGTCACGAGGTGATCATCGGCGCGCGGCCGGGCGGCAAGGCTGAGGCCCAGGCCAGGGCGGACGGTTTCGCGACCCACACGCCCGCCGAGGCGGCCAGCGCGGCGAGCTTCATCGCGCTCCTCACGCCGGATATGACCCATGCTCAGGTTTATGCCGGCGACATTGCGCCAAACATGAGCGCCGGCGACACGCTGATGGTCGCCCATGGGTTTTCGATCCATTACGGGCTGATCACGCCGCGCGAGGATATCGATGTCGTGCTGGTCGCGCCCAAGGGTCCCGGTGATCTGGTGCGCCGCGAGTATGAGAAGGGCCGAGGCGTGCCCAGCCTGTTCGCGGTCTATCAGGACGCCAGCGGCCAGGCGCGCGAGAAAGCGCTGGCCTATTGCAAGGCCAATGGCGGCACGACAGGCGGCGCGATCGAAACCAGCTTCGCTGAAGAGACCGAAACCGATCTGTTCGGCGAGCAGGCCGTGCTGTGCGGCGGCGCCAGCGAGCTCGTCATCGCCGGCTATGAGACGCTGGTGCAGGCCGGCTACAAGCCGGAAGTCGCCTATTTCGAGTGCCTGCACGAGCTGAAGCTGATTGTCGATCTGCTCTATGAGGGCGGATTGTCGAAAATGCACGACTTCATCTCCGAGACCGCCAAGTACGGTGATCTGGTTTCCGGTCCGCGCGTGATCAACGAAGAGACCCGCGCCCGGATGCGCGAGGTGCTCGAAGACATCCAGTCGGGCGAGTTCGCGCGCGACTGGGTGCTGGAGAATCAGGCCGGCAAGCCGAAATACGCCGCGCTGCTGAAGCGCGATCTCGATCAACCCATCGAACATACCGGCAAGCGCCTGCGCGCCCGCATGGCCTGGCTCCAGCCCGGCGCCAACGCGGCGCAGGCCTGACGCCGGCTGTCCAGAACAACGGGAGACCCCCAGTGACCGTCGAACCTGACTTCAACCCCGCCATCGCGCCCCCGGCCGTCCCCTCGGTCACCCCTCCTACGGGTGCGCGCATGGTTGTGGAGGCGCTGGAACGCGCCGGCGTTGAGGTCGTGTTCGGCTATCCCGGCGGCGCGATCATGCCTGTGTATGACGCGCTGCCGGGATCCAGTCTGAAGCACGTCCTTGTGCGCCATGAGCAGGCCGCCGCCCTGGCTGCGGACGCCTATGCCCGGGTGTCCGGGCGCGCCGGCGTGTGCCTGGCCACTTCCGGTCCGGGCGCGACCAATCTGGTCACGGGCATCGCCAACGCCTTTATGGATTGCGTGCCCATGGTGGCGATCACCGGCCAGGTCGCGACCCCGCTGATGGGCACCGACGCGTTTCAGGAGATCGACACGTTCGGCATCACCTTGCCCATCGTGAAGCATTCCTTCCTGATCCGGCGGGTGGAAGACATTCCATCGGTTTTCGCCGAAGCCTTCGCCCTGGCCGAGGGCGGACGGCCAGGGCCGGTTCTCATCGACCTTCCCAAAGACGTCACCCAGGCGTCTTGCGCGTTCCCCATCGATGAGCCGGCCCTGGCCAATCACCATTACCCCATGCCGGCGGCGCAGGATCTGGATGCGGCGCGCGCCCTGGTCGAACAGGCAGAAAGACCGGTCCTGTATTTCGGCGGCGGGATCGCGATCGCAAAAGCTGAAACGGCGCTGCGCGCTTTCCATGAGCGCACTCGCATCCCCGCCGTTGCGACGCTGAAGGGCCTGGGCGGTCTGCCGACCGATTCAGAGCATTTTCTCGGCATGCTGGGCATGCATGGTACGCGCGCGGCGAATATCGCGATCGATGAGAGCGATCTTCTGATCTGCGTGGGCGCCCGGTTTGATGATCGCGCAACGGGCAAGCTGGACACGTTCGCACCCGGTGCGAAAGTCATCCATATCGACGGCGACCCGGCGGAGATATCCAAGCTGCGCCGAGCCGACGCGGCGCTGGCCGGTGATCTCAGCGCCATTCTGAACGCGCTGCAGCCGGCCATGCCCGATATCGGGGCGTGGCGGGAGCGCTGCGCCGGCTACGCGAAGCAATGGGCGATGCGATATGACGCGCCCGGTTCCGGCGTTTTCGCCCCGGCGCTTCTGAAAGCGATCTCAGAAGCTGCGGGGGACAATTTCATCGCCACCTGCGATGTCGGCCAGCATCAGATGTGGGTCGCCCAGCATTGCCGTTTCTCACGCCCGCAGGCGCATCTGACCAGCGCGGGGCTGGGTACGATGGGATATGGCGTTCCGGCCGGCGTCGGCGCGCTCTTCGCCGAACCGGACGCGACCGTTGTCACGGTCAGCGGCGACGGCTCCATCATGATGAATATCCACGAGCTGGCCACTTTACGCCGCTATCGGCTGCCGCTGAAAATCGTGCTGCTGGACAATTCCCAGCTTGGCATGGTCCGGCAGTGGCAGGAGCTCTTCTACGAAGAGAATTTCTCCGAGGTCGATCTTTACGACAATCCCGATTTCGCCGATGTGGCGCGCGCCTTTGGCGTGGAAGCTTTCACTCTGGACCGGCGCGAGGACGTGCCGGCGGCGGTGGAGCGCCTGCTCGCCACCACCGGACCCATTCTGTGCCACGTGCGGATCGACCCGCGCGAGAATGTCTGGCCTCTCGTCCCGCCCGGCAAGTCCAACGCCGACATGATCGAAGCCTGAACAGGAGCTGACCCCATGGACCATCGTATCGAAATTGATTTTCACGCCAGCGAAGGCGCCATCCTTCGCCTGGTCGGTCTTGTCGAGCGCCGCGGCTTTGAAGTGCTGGGCATGACCCTGCCCCACATGGACGCCACCCAGCCCGCTCACATGGGCCTGACCGTCCGTCCGCGCGATGACAGCCGCCGGCTGGCCGTGCTGGAAGCCCAGCTGCGCCGCATCCATGGCGTCAGCGATGTCCGTCATGGCGCCGCGAACGATCCTGACTTGCGCTACGAGGCCGCCTCATGACCGACACGGTCCGCATTTTCGACACCACGCTGCGCGACGGCGAGCAATCACCCGGCTTTTCCATGAATGAGGCGGGCAAGCTCGCCATGGCGCGTGCGCTCGCCGGGTTAAAGGTCGATGTGATCGAGGCCGGTTTCGCTGCGGCCTCGCCGGGCGACTTTCGCGCGGTCGAACGCATCGCCGGCGAGATTGACGGCCCCGCCATCTGCTCGCTGGCGCGCGCCACGCCCGGTGATATCGATGCGGCGGCGAGGGCGCTGAAGCCGACGGCGAAAAAGCGCATCCATGTGTTTCTGGGAACCAGCCCGCTGCACCGGGACTATAAGCTGAAAATGAGCCCGGCGGAGGTTCTGACCGCCATCGCCGACATGGTCGCTCATGCGCGCAGCCATTGTGAGGATGTGGAGTTCTCAGCCGAAGACGCGATCCGCACCGAGCGCGGCTTTCTGGTCGAAGCGCTCTCGGTGGCGGCCAATGCTGGGGCGAGCACGCTGAACGTCCCCGACACCGTCGGATATGCGACGCCGGATGAGATTTATGAGCTGTTCAGCCATTTGACGAAGAAGGTCGACCGGGCCGGGGAGATGATCTTCTCCGCCCACTGTCACGATGATCTGGGCATGGCGGTCGCCAACTCGCTGGCGGCGGTGCGCGGCGGCGCGCGTCAGATCGAGTGTACGGTCAACGGTATTGGCGAGCGGGCCGGCAATTGCGCGCTGGAAGATGCGGTCATGGCGCTGCGCACCCGCAAGGATGCGTTCGGCCTGACCACGCAGATCGACACCCGCCAGATCATGACGGCCAGCCGCACCCTTTCAAAAGTCACCAACACCCACCCCCCGCGTAACAAGGCCATCGTCGGCGCCAATGCATTCGCGCATGAAAGCGGCATCCACCAGCACGGCGTGCTGATGAACCGGGAGACCTATGAAATCATGAAGCCGGAAGATGTCGGCCTGGCGTCGAACGCGATCGTTCTGGGCAAGCATTCCGGTAAGCATGCGCTCGCCGCGCGGGCTGAGGAGCTCGGCTACACGCTTGAGGGTGAGGCGCTGCAGAAAGCATTCACCGCTTTCAAGACCGTCGCTGACGAGGTCGGCACGGTCGATTCCGCACGCCTCGCCGCACTTCTGGCGGGAATGGACGGGGAAGAAGACGTGCGGATGTGGGATTTGTCGCGCTTTGAGATCCGCGCGCCGCTGGCCAGCGGTTCAGAACCGGTCGCCCGCGTGGAGCTGGAGCATTCCACCCGTGGCCGCGTGACCGATATCGCCACCGCACCCGGCGCATTGGACGCGGCCTTCCGCGCGGTCAGCCACATCATGGACCTGCCCGCCTATGTGGAAGCCATCGACATGCAATACATCGCCGCCGACCCGGCCGAGGCCGAAGGCGGCGAGCAGGGCGCGGAGGTTCTGGTGGAGATGACGATCGGCGTGGGCGGCGAAAGCTTCGCCGGACGTCTGCGCGATCGCGACATCATCCCGGCCTGCGTCGGCGCCTATATCGACGCGCTGAACAACGCCAAGGCGGTTCGCCGCAGGCGGGCTGAGCGCGGCCAACCCGTTTCAAATACCCAGCCCGCGATCGTCGCGGCGGAATAGGAGACAAGACCGATGGCGATCCAGGCGGTTGATCATATCTGGGCCAATGGCCGGCTTATCGGGTGGCGGGACGCGCAGATCCATGTCCTGTCGCACGCCCTGCATTACGGCACATCGATGTTCGAGGGCATCCGGGTCTACCAGACCCATAAGGGCCCGTGCGGCTTCCGGTTGCGCGAGCATGTGCGCCGGCTGATCGATTCTGCGCGCATCTACGACATCGCGCTTCCGTATACGGAAGATGAGCTGTTGGCCGCATGTAAGGAGGTGGTCGCGGCGAACGGTCTGAGTTCAGCCTATCTCAGGCCCATCGCCTTTGTCGGCTATGGCTCGATCGGCGTCGTGCCGGCGCCCGACACGCCGATCGAGGTGTATATCGCGGCCTTTCCCTGGGGCGCCTATCTCGGTGAGGAGGCGCGTGAGAAGGGTGTGGATGTGTGCGTCTCCTCATGGAACCGCGCTGCGCCCAACACCGTTCCGACGGGCGCCAAGGCCGGCGGCAATTATCTGTCCAGCTATCTGATTTCACGCGAGGCGAAATCGCGTGGCTACGCTGAAGGCATTGGTCTCGACGTTGAAGGGCGACTGTCCGAAGGCGCGGGCGAGAACCTGTTTCTGGTCAAGGACGGCCGGCTGATGACTCCGCCGGCCTCCTCCTCCATCCTGCAGGGCATCACCCGCGACAGCGTGATCCGCATCGCGCAGCGCGAAGGCATTGAGGTGGTTGAACAGACCCTGCCGCGCGAGATGCTCTATCTGTGCGACGAGGCTTTCTTCACCGGCACGGCTGCCGAAGTCACGCCCATCCGCTCTATCGACGACAAGGCAACCCGCGCCGGCGGCGCCGGACCCGTCACGCGGCTGATCATGGACCGCTTTTTCGGCCTGTTTGATGGAACCTCGATTGACGATTGGGGCTGGCTGGATCCCATATCCGCCCCAGTTGACGCCACCCGTTCAAAGGAGGCTGATCATGGCCGCGTATCCGTCTAAGCCGACCGTGAGAACGGCGGCGCCCCAAACCCTGTTTGACAAGATTTGGGATTCACGGCTGGTCACGCCTGAAACCACGGACGCACCGGGCCTGCTTTATGTTGATCTGCACCTCATTCATGAGGTGACGAGCCCGCAGGCTTTCGCCGCCATTGAGGCGCGCGGACTGTCGGTGCGCCGTCCCGACAAGACGTTTGCGACGATGGACCATTCCACGCCCACCACGCCGCGCGCCAGGGGCGCGGCCCCGACCTACGCCAGCAACGCCCAGCGCCAGCAGGTGGAGCGGTTGGAGGAGAACTGTCGCCGTCACGGCGTGCGGCTGGCCGGCTGGGACAGTCCTGATCGCGGCATTGTCCATGTGATCGGGCCGGAGCTCGGCCTCACCCAGCCCGGCATGACAATCGTGTGCGGCGACAGCCACACCTCCACCCATGGCGCGTTCGGAGCGCTGGCGTTCGGCATCGGCACGACGGAGGTTAGCCATGTGCTGGCGACGCAGTGCCTCTTGCAGCGCAAGCCGAAGACGATGCGGATCCATGTCGATGGCCGCCTGCCGACCGGGGTGGCAGCGAAGGATCTGATTCTGGCCATCATCGCCGAGATCGGCGCAGGCGGGGCCGCCGGTCACGTAATCGAATACGCCGGTCCGGCCATTGAAGCACTGTCCATGGAAGAGCGGATGACGGTCTGCAACATGTCGATTGAGGCGGGCGCGCGCGCCGGGCTGATCGCGCCTGATGTGAAGACCTTTGCCTGGATGGTCGGGCGCGATCACATGCCCAAGGGCGCCGCTTTCGAAGCGGCCAAGCAATCCTGGTCTCGCCTGAAGTCAGATCCGGGAGCCGTGTTCGACAAGGAGGCGCGGATCAATGCGTCGAGCCTGTCGCCCATGATCACCTGGGGAGCTTCGCCGGACATGGGCATGCCGGTCGATGCGCGCGCCCCGCGCCCGCAATCGCCCGATGCGGCAAAAGCACTTCAATATATGGGTTTTCAGCCGGACGAGACGCTGATGGGCGAGCCGGTGCAGACAGTCTTCATCGGGTCCTGCACAAATTCGCGGCTTTCCGATCTGCGGCAGGCCGCGCAAATCATGGCGGGCCGTCACGTCAAACCCGGCGTGCGCATGCTTGTTGTTCCCGGTTCCGAACGAATCAAGAAAGCCGCTGAAGCGGAAGGCCTCGACGCGGTGTTCAAGACCGCGGGCGCGGAATGGCGCGAACCGGGCTGTTCGATGTGTATCGGCATGAATGGCGATATCGGCAGGCGCGGCGATCTTGTCGTATCGACCTCCAACCGCAATTTTGCCGGCCGTCAGGGGCCGGGCGTGCGCACCGTCCTTGCAAGTCCGGCCACGGCAGCGGCGTCCGCCGTCGCCGGCGCCATCGCCGATCCGCGCAAGCTGATGGAGATGTGCGGTGCAGCCTGAACCTCTCATCACGATCAGATCACGCACGGCCTGCCTGCCGGAGCCGAATATCGATACCGACCAGATCATTCCGGCGCGATATCTCACCGTCACCGATCGCGGCGGATTGGGCGAGACCTGCTTCCGCGACTGGCGGTTTGATAAAGCGGGCGAGCCGACCGGACATGCGTTGAACAGCCTGGATGCTCGCAGCCACGCCATCCTTGTGGCGGGGGATAATTTCGGCTGTGGCTCCTCGCGCGAGCATGCGCCCTGGGCGTTGCTCGACTTCGGCTTCCGCGCCATCGTCACATCCACGGCGGCGGATATCTTCAAGTCCAATGCCGCCAAGAACGGTCTGCTTGTGGCTGAAATCGACGCCCAGTCGCACCAAGCCCTGCTGTCCTCGCCGGGCGAAGTGGTGGAAATCGACCTCGAGGCTTCGGTGGTGAAATCGAATGGTGTGGAAGCCGGCTTCCAGCTTGATCCCTTCGTTCGAACCTGCCTGATGCAGGGCGTTGATCCGCTAGGCTATATTTTGCAGCAAAGTGAAGCAATTCAGAGCTTTGAGGCGCGCGCTTCAACCTGACCCGATGATGAAATGCTGCGGTTGATGCTGCGGCTATGAGGTGCAGCATAAATGCAGCATTCCATCCTCCTTCTCCCCGGTGATGGCGTGGGGCCGGAAGTCCTCCGTGCGGCGCGTCGCTGCCTGGAAGCGATCGCTGGCGCACATGCGATCTCGCTACGCTTTGACGAGGCCGCATTCGGCGGCGCCGCGATTGATGCGACGGGCGATCCTTTGCCGCCGGACACGCTCGCGCGTGCGCGCGCCGCCGACGCGATTTTGCTGGGGGCGGTCGGCGGACCGAAATGGGATGACGCGCCCAAACGCCCCGAGTCGGGGCTGCTGGCGCTGAGACAGGGCCTCGGCCTGTTCGCCAATCTGCGCCCGGTGCGTCTGTTTGATGGACTGGAGTCTTTCTCTCCCCTGCGTCCGGAACGCGTCGCCGGGGCGGATCTGATGATCGTGCGCGAACTCACCGGCGGGCTGTATTTCGGCGAAAAGCGTCTTCAGAGCGACGCCGCCTTTGACGGTTGCGCCTATTCGCGCACCGAAATCGAGCGCATCGCGCGCGTAGGGTTCGAGATTGCGCTTCGGCGCCGCAGCCGACTGACCAGCGTGGACAAGGCGAATGTGCTGGCCACCTCAAAGCTCTGGCGCCAGGTCGTTGATCAGATGTCGGACGAATACCCCTCGGTAGAGGTCGATCATCTCTATGTCGACGCCGCCGCCATGGCGCTGGTCACCGATCCTCGGCGGTTCGATGTGATCCTGACCGAAAACCTGTTCGGGGATATCCTGTCTGACGAGGCGGCTGTGATAGCCGGGTCCATCGGACTTCTGGGCTCGGCCAGCCTTGCAGCGGGCGCGAAGGGTCCGGGCCTGTTTGAACCCATTCACGGCAGTGCGCCGGATATCGCTGGCCACGGCCTCGCCAATCCCGGCGGCGCGATCGCCAGCGCGGCCATGCTGCTCAGGGACGGGCTCGGCGAACAGGCTGCGGGCGATGCGCTCGACGACGCGCTGGCCGCCGCGCTCACCGCTGGCGCCGCGACGCGCGATCTCGGCGGACCTATGTCCACAGACGCATTCACCCAGGCGGTCATCACCCAGATCGAGGCGCGCGCCGCCGCCTAGGTTTTGGCGTGATGCCGCTTGCCGCCGAAGGGCGTTGCTCCATACTTCGATCTGACACATCGGGGAGGGCGATCATCATGGCAAAGCTTCAGTTTCGTCTTGCGCGCGCCGCCGCGCTGTTCAGCGCGATCGTCCTGGCCGCCTGCGCTGAACCCGCCGCCCCACCGCCTGAACCTTCTGAAGACACACGCCGCACGCTCGCTGGAGGCGAGATCGTCGGTTACCTAGGGACAGCCGGAGCGCAGGTCTGGCGCGCTATTCCCTATGCTGCGCCGCCCGTCGGCGATCTGCGCTGGGCTGCGCCGCGACCGCATCCCGGCTGGCAGGGTGTGTTCGAGGCGCTTCAGCCGCCGCCGCGCTGTCCGCAGCGGCTGAACCCGCTCGATCAGGTCGATGCCGATCGCTTCGGTGAGTTGGTCGGTGAAGAAGACTGCCTGATGCTGGACGTCTACGCGCCCTCCGGCGCCGGGCCGGACGACGCTCCGCGCCCTGTGATGATGTGGATCCATGGGGGGTCCAATGTCTGGGGTTATGCCGATCAGTACGACGCCGGCCGGCTGGCTCAGGAACAGAATGTCGTGGTGGTGGTGATCCAGTATCGCCTTGGCGGGTTGGGCTTCTTCGCCCATCCGACCCTGCGCGAGGCTGCCGAGACACCCAATGATGGTGCGGCGAATTTCGCCCTGCTGGACATGATCGCGGCGCTGGACTGGATCGGCGAGAACGCTGCAGCCTTCGGCGGCGATGCTTCGCGGATCACGATTTTCGGCGAAAGCGCGGGCGGGCACAATGTCGCCGCCCTGCTGGCCTCACCCTTGGCGCAGGCCAAGTTTCACCGCGCCATCATTCAATCCGGCCTGGTGGACTCAATGCCGCTGGATCTCGCTGAGGGCTCGCAGGGGGCCGACCCGCTGGCCGGCCTGGCGGTGGGCGAACGCCTGGGCGGACCGGATATCGATGCCGCCGGATTGCGCGCGCCGTCGCTGGCGGCGGTCTTTGACGCCTTCCCCACCGATGCGAACGGTCGTTATGAGCCGCCGCGCGTCATCGCTGATGGCGTGAGCTTGCCGCTTGAGGGCATGCAGGCCGCCTTCGCCCAGCCGGACGGTTTCAACGCCGTTCCGGTCATCACCGGAACCAATCGCGATGAGATGAAGCTCTTCAACGCCATCGACCCGCGCTATGTGCGTAACTTCCTCGGCCTCTTCCCTCAGGCGCGCGATCGCGATCTGTTCGACGCGGTTTCGGATTATCAAAGCCGCGTCTGGCGTATTCGCGCGGTCGATGAGCTGGCCGCGACGCTGACCGGGGCCGGTCACGAAGATGTCTGGGCCTACCGGTTCGACTGGGACGAGGGCGGGCGGGCCTTCTTCACCGATACCGGCCATCTGCTCGGAGCCGGCCACGCCATGGAGATTCCGTTCGTCTTTAATCGCTTCGAGTTCTTCGGTGATTTTGACCGTTACATCTTCAATGATCGCAATGAAGACAACCGCCTGGCGCTTGCCGGCGCCATGGGCGGATATTGGGCCGCCTTCGCCCGTGACGGCGATCCCGGACCCGACTGGACGCGCTGGAATGCGGAGGGCGCGCTGATGCGCTTGGACAGCCCGCTCGGCGGAGGTTGGGCGATGGTGAGCGGGGTTGATGACATGGCCCGTCTGACCAGCGATCTGCAGCAGGATATCCGCCTGACCGACGCGCAGCGCTGCCAGGTCGTTGACGCCGTTGTGGAGTTCTACCCGCCTTATGGCGCGATGTTGGCGGACCGGGTGAGCTGCCCGGCCTGACCGGCGGCGCGTTCGGGCTCTCAGACGAAAAACATCGCGCCGAAAAAAGCGATGATCGCGATCAGCGTGGTCTGCAGCACCAGCGCCAGAAGCGGGCGGGGTCCGGCGGCGACCAGCGCGCGCGGGGCGGCCTTGCAGCCAAGGGCCACGACCGCTGTCACGAGGCAGAATTTCGATGCGGCCTGGAACGCGGTCTGAACCGGCGCCGGCAACCAGCCCAGCGAGTTGATCGCCACCAGCGCCACGAAACCGATCAGGAAATAGGGCAGCGGCGCGGCGCGCGCGCCGGCGGCTTCAGCTTCGCGATGGGTTTTGAACCAGGCCGCGACCGCGATGACCGCCCCGGCCAGCAAGGCGACGCGCACCAGCTTGGTCACGCCGGCGGTTTCAGCGGCGTCGGCGGACACGATGAAGCCGGCCCCCATAACTTGAGCGACATCATGGATCGCGGCGCCGAAAAACACGCCTGCCTGGCGATCATCAAACCCGGCCCATCCGGCGATGGCCGGGTAGGCGATCATGCACAGGGTAGACAGGGCGGTGACCCCGGCCACGGTCAGGATGACATTGCGCTCATGCTCCTTGTCGCGCGGAATGACCGCAGCGATGGCGAGCGCCGCGCTGGCGCCGCAGATCGCCGTGGCGCCGGCGGACAGGACGGCGTGCGGCGCGGACAGCCCGCACGCGCGCGCCAGAAGGGTTCCAAAAACAAGGGTGAAAACCAGGGCCGCGACCGCCGTCAGCCCGGCGCCGGGTCCAAGATCGACGATCTGAGCCGCAGTCACCCCGGCGCCCAGCAATATCACGCCCAGGCGCAGCACTTCCCGCGCGCCGCTTTCCACGCCCGGCGCCAATGAAGCTTCCCAACCTGGTCGCTCCAGCAGCGGGTGGGCCGCCATGCCGAAGATCAGCGCGTAGAGCATGGCCGGGACAGGGCTCGCCGCGCCGGCCAGGATCGCGGCCATCGCCAGACAGGCGCACAGGATCAGCCCCGGCGCGCGGCGCGCGGCGGCCTCGAACGCGCCGGCGGCGATAACACCGGGCCGGAGGGGCGGGTTGGCCATGTCGCGTTCTAAAGTGCGCGCGTCAGGCCGGCGCGTCCACAGATGATGAAGCCGTGTTTGAGCAACCGCCGGGCGCTGCGCTCTTGCGCCGGTCGCGGTGGGTGACCATGCGATGGTGCAGATTTTCGATGCAGCGCGAGCCGGTGCGCTCGAACAGGAAGGGGAAAATACCGTGCAGCAAGCAGCACAGACCAGCACCGATCATGGCGAAGCCGAATGAGAACGCCTGACCCATATGCCCGCCATAGGTCTCGCCGACCGTGGCGGGGTGTTCGGTGAAAGCGCGTTTGATCATGAAGGCTCCGCAGGTTGAGAAGGCTGAATTTTCACACAGATCAGTATTTTGTCTCGTTTCGGGCGGAAAATGCGCCTAAAATCCTACTTCCAAGACCAAGAAAAGAGAAAAATGTTCTCCCATGCCTGCCGTTTCGCTAGACGCTATCGACCGGAAAATCCTCCGCGCCCTGCAGCGCGACGCCGAAGCGCCTATCGCGCAACTGGCTGACCAGGTCGGGCTGTCCCAGACCCCCTGCTGGCGCCGGATCAAGCGTTTGACCGAGGCTGGCGTGATCCGCGCCCGCGTCGCGGTTCTGGACCCGGCGGCCCTTGGGCTTGACCTGACGGCCTTTATCCAGGTGAAGACCAATCAGCATAATGAGAAATGGTTGGAGCGTTTCGCGCGCGGCGTCGCCGACCTGCCCAACGTTCTGGAGTTCCACCGGATGAGCGGTGAGACTGATTACCTGCTCAAAGTGGTCGCGCGCGATATGGCGCATTTCGACCAGATCTATCGTGAGCTGATTCAGATCGCCGACATGTTCGATGTGTCCAGCCATTTCTCCATGGAGCAGATCAAGGACACCACCGCATTGCCGCTCGACGAGCTGACCGGCGAGACCAAGCGATGAGCCGCTCCGATCTCACCGAAGCCGAAGCGCGCGCGGCCCAGGGTGAGGCGCGGCTTTGGCTGGTCTCCACGCCCATCGGCAATCTTGAAGATATGAGCCCGCGCGCGGCGCGCATTCTTGGCGAGGCGGACGCCATTGCGTGTGAGGACACGCGGGTCACGCGCAAGCTGCTCGATCATCTGGGGATCGAGAACAAGCGACTGCTGGCCTGCCATGATCACAATGAGGCCGCCAGCGCCGGCGGTGTGGTCAAGCTGATCGAGAAGGGCGCCAGCGTGGCGCTGGTCAGCGACGCCGGCACGCCGGCGGTCTCCGATCCGGGTTACCGGGTGGTGCGCGCCGTGCTCGACGCCGGTTTTGAAGTCAGCGCCGCGCCCGGCCCGTCCGCAGTCCTGACGGCGCTGGCCGTGTCCGGGCTCCCCACCGACCGCTTCACTTTTGTCGGCTTCGCTCCGCGCAAGCCGGGCAAGCGCACCCGCCTGTTTGAAGACCTCGCCGCAAGCCCCGCTTCGCTCATCGTGATGGAAAGCCCGCAGCGGCTCGCCGACACGCTGCAAGCCGCGCGCGAGGCGTTCGGCGACCGGCAGGCGGCGGTGGCGTTCGAGCTGACGAAAACGTTTGAACGCGTCCATCGTGATGTGCTGAGCGCGTTGATCACGCGTTATGACGAAGCGCCCAGGGGCGAGGCGACCATTGTCATCGCCGGGGCGAAGGAGAGGCGTGAGAGGGTCAACAAGTATGCGCCTGACGGCGGCAAGACGAAGCGCTAGGCCCGTTTCCTCACCCGCGCCAGGAAGAAGCCTTCCATGAAGCGCTGGGCGCGGATCCGCACAGCGTGAACCAGCTGCGGATCGAAGCGGCGACCCTCCCAACGGGCCAGGCCTGATGTGCGACCGGGCAGATTCAGCTCGACCGGCTCCATCGCCGCGTCTTCGCGATGGCGCAGCAAGTGGTCGAGCGGGGCCTCATTCTCCTCCGGCGCATAGGTGCAGGTGGAATAGACAAGAACCCCGCCCGGCTTCAGCCGTTTCCACGCGCTCATCAGCATGCGTTGCTGGAGCCGGGAGTACTTCGTGATCCGCTCCGGCGACCAGAAGCGCATCGGGTTCGGCGCAGACAGATCAATCATGCCTTCGCCGGTGCATTGCGCATCAATCAGGATGCGGTCGAACTCACGGTCGATGAACTTGTCGGCGTATTGGGCCGGGTGGCTGGTGACCCGGTCGGGCGTGACGTGAAACTGGGCGAGGACAGCCTCCAGCTTCCTGATCCGCGCCGGCAGCGCATCATTGAGCCACAGACGCGCACGGCCCCCGATCAGGGCGGCGATATGGATCGACTTGCCCCCCGGCGCCGCGCAAAGATCGAGAATGTCCTGGTCCGGCTGCGCGTCCAGCGCCAGCGAGGGCGCGAAACTGGACGCATTCTGGATATAGACCTCGCCATCTGCGAACAGTCCGGATTCGGCCACGACGCGCTTGCTTGAATGCAGGTGGAAGCTGTTCTCGCACCAGGCGACCGGCTCCAGTTCCGCGCCCAGGGCTTCAAGATCAGCGCCGATCGCGTCGACCGGACGAGCGGCCAGCGGGTTGATCCGCACCGACTGCGTCAGCGGCGTAGAGGCCAGGGCCTCAGCCTCGCTCGGCGAGATATTGAAGATCGCGCCGAGGCGTTTGAGGAAGAGCGCGCGCTTGTCGCGTTCCCCGCCGGCTTTCGCCGCTGAGCCCCGACCGGTCCTGTTGCGCGCCATGATCAGCTGCGCACCTGTCCGCCGCCGCGCACCTGATACTTGGTGGTGGTCAGCTGTTCGGCGCCGACCGGGCCGCGCGCATGAATGCGTCCGGTTGCGATGCCGATCTCGGCGCCGAAGCCGAACTCGCCGCCATCGGAAAACCCGGTTGAGGCGTTGTGCAGGACCACCGCGCTGTCGACCTCGCTGAGAAAGCGCGATGCGATGGCCTCGCTGGTTGTGACGATGGCGTCAGTATGTCCTGAGCCATGCCGGGCGATATGCGCCAGCGCGCCGTCCAGCCCGTCCACCACGCCGACGGTGAGGATGGCGTCGAGATATTCGGCATCCCAGTCCGCCGCACTCGCGGCTTCGATCTCTGGCGCGATGGTCTGAGCGCGGGCATCACCACGCAGCGTGCACCCGGCCTTGATCAGCGCCCAGGCGATGTCCGGCAGGAGCGCTTGTGCGCAGGCGCTGTCGATCAGCAGCGTTTCGGCCGCATTGCACACGCCGGTGCGGCGCATTTTCGAGTTCAGGACGATGTCGCGCGCCATATCGGGTTCAGCATCGGCATGGACATAGACATGGCAGACGCCATCCAGATGGCCGAGCACGGGCACGCGCGCATCGCGCTGCACCCGCGCCACCAGATCCTTGCCGCCGCGCGGAATAACCAGATCGAGCGCGCCATCCAGCCCGCCCAGAATGTCCCCGACATAGGCCCGGTCCGAGCCCGGCGGGGTCTGTACGGCGTCTGCGGGCAGGCCCGCTGCAGCGAGGCCTTCGCGCAGCGCGGCTACGATCGCACTCACCGAGCGCTCGCAATCCCGCCCGCCGCGCAGCACGCAGACATCGCCGGCGCGCAGGCAAAGCGCAGCAGCGTCGGCTGCGACATTGGGCCGGCTTTCGAAAATGACGCCGATGGCGCCGAGCGGCTCGCGCACCTGGTCGATCCGCACGCCGGAGGGCGCGGTCCAGCTGAGCACCCGGGAGCCCGCCGGATCGGGCAGGGCGGCGACCGTCTCCACCGCTGTGATGATGGCGTCCAGCCGTTCAGCGTCGAGCGCCAGCCGATCGATGAAGGCGGCGGGCTTGCTGTCTGCCGCTGCGTCGCTGAGGTCTTCTCGGTTGGCCGCCAATATCGTGTCCGCATTCGCGCGCAAGGCGCCAGCCATCGCGCTAAGTCCGGCCGTGCGCGCCTCAGCCGTGCTGCGCCGCAGGTCTGCAAAGGCGGATCTGAGGCGCGCGCCGGCTTCGCTCGCCCAGCCCCGCTGGAACACTCGCTGCGCGTCGTCAGGCATTGTCTTCAGCGTCCTTCCAGAACCATGTCGCCGGCGTGCACCAGAGCCGCGCCGCGTCGATAGCCCAGCCGCGCTTCGATTTCACCGGATTTTGCGCCCAGTATGCGGCTCGCATCCTGGGCATCGTACGCCACCAGCCCCTTGCCGATAAGCGTCCCGTCGGGCGCGATCAGACGCACCGCGTCGCCGCGCTGAAACCCGCCGCGCACCGCAGTCACTCCGGCCGGCAATAGATTGCGTCCCTGTGCGACGGCTTTCGCCGCGCCCTCGTCCAGCACCAGCGCCCCTTGCGGGGACAGTGCGCCCTGAATGAAGGCGGCCCGCGCTTTGGGTCGCTCCACGCGCGCATCAAACCAGCTCGCCCCGCCGGGCTTCATCAGACGGGTCAGCGGCGCTTCGACGTCGCCCGCCGCGATCACGGTGCGGCAGCCGGCCTGGGACGCGATGCGCGCCGCCTCGATCTTGGAGCGCATCCCGCCCGAACCGGTGCCGGCTGCGCCGGTCCCGCCGGCGAGCGCCTCGATCTCAGGGGTGATGGCTTCGATGCGCTCGATCAGCTGCGCCGACACATCGCGTGAGGGATCGGCGGTGCACAATCCGGCGACATCGGACAGCAGGACCAACGTGTCCGCGTCCAGCATGGCTGCGACGCGCGCCGCCAGCCGGTCGTTATCGCCAAAGCGCAGTTCTTCGGTCGCCACGGTGTCGTTTTCGTTGATGACCGGCAGCGCGCCGCAGGCGAGCAGGGCGTTCAGGGTTCCGCGCGCATTCAGCCAGCGACGGCGGCTCTCCGTGTCTTCCCAGGTCACAAGCGCCTGGGCCAGCACCACCGCATGCGGATCGAACGCCTCGCGCCAGGTTTCCACCAGGCGCAGCTGCCCGGCGGCGGCGGCGGCCTGTTTCTGTTCAAGGCTGAGCACGCCGGCCGGCAGCCCGAGCGCACGCCTGCCCAGGCTCACCGCACCTGAGGAGACCAGCGCCACCTCGCAGCCCGCTCTTCGAAATTTGGCGATCTGTTCGGCGATCAGGACGAATCGCGGCGCGCGCGCCGTCCCCGTCAGCGGGTCGGTCAGCAGCGACGAGCCGATCTTCACCACGATGCGTTTGGCGTTCGCCAGACCGCTCACTGTCTTAAGCCTCCTGTAACCTCGCGACCAGCCTAGCTTTTCTGCTGCACCGCACAATGCGGCTTTCACTCCGGGCGATCTCGACGCCGGTGAAGGCGCCCACTAGTGTGGCGCGCAACATTAACCAAGGGGAACTTCTCCATGACGGTGAACACCAGCCGCGCCAGGCTTTTGGGCGCAGCGCTCGCCATCGGTCTGATCGCGGTTCCGGCCGCGCAGGCGCAGCGGGCCATGACCATTGAGGATCTGTTTGAGATCCGTCAGGTCGGGGGGGCGCAGATCGCTCCGGATGGGGACCAGATCTTCTACACGGTTTCGGTTCCGCGCAACGTCGTCGACGGTGAAGATGACGGCGTGCCGCATCTTGAGCTGCACATTACCGATGGGGCTGGCGAGAGCCGCACCTTCATCGCCGGCCAAGGCCGCATTGGCGCCGTGGCCTGGGCGCCCGGTGGCGACGCCATCACCTTCCTGGATCGCCGAGACGGCGACGATGCGACCACCGTTTACTCGATCTCCGCCAGCGGTGGTGAAGCCCAGCGCTTGTTCGGCTTCGACCAGTCGATCCAGAGCTATGTGATCACGCCTGACGGCGAGAGTATTTTCTTCATCGCGCGCGATGAAGCCGACCCGACGATCTCTTCACTGCGCAGCCGCGGCTTTCGCGCCAACGTGTTTGAGGAGGACTACACCTTCTCCCACGTCTGGAAGGCCGATCTTGACGGGGATGATGCGCCGGAGCGGCTCGCCCTTCCCGGCCATCCCTCGCAGCTCTCCTTGAGCGAGAATGGCGAGCGCCTTGCGGTCGCTCTGGCCCCGACCCCGCTGGTCGATGATTCGCTGATGAGCCGGCGCTGGCATGTCATCGACGCCGATGATGGCGATGTGATCAGCGTGATCGAAACGCCGGGCAAGATCGGCTCGGCGGTGTTCTCGCCGAATGCGCGCCGACTGGCCTTCCTGGCGGGCGCCGACCGGGCTGACCCGACCGCCGGCACGCTGCATGTCGCCAATGCTCGCAACGGCGAGTACGAAGCGATCGCGCGCGAGGCCGAGCAGCACATCATGCAGATCGCCTGGCGCGACAATGACACCATGCTCACGCTCGCTCACGTCGGCGCGGAAAGCGCTCTGGTCGAGTATGAAGTGAGCGGTGAGGAATCGGCGCGCGCGCCGGCCGACGGCGTCGTCTACGCCGGCATGGATTTCCACCGCGATAGCGGGCGGGTCTCTATGGTCGCGCACGCCTCCACCCATCCGCGGGAGCTGTTTGTCGATGACGGCGCGGGCTGGGTTCGCTGGACCGATCACAACCCGCAACTAGCCGATATCGAATTCGCCGAGCAGAGCGTGTTCGAATACACCGCGCGTGACGGGGTGCGCGTTGAAGGCGTGCTGATGACGCCGGCCGGTGATGCGCCGAATGGCGGCTGGCCGATGATCATGACCGTTCATGGCGGCCCGGAAGCCCACGATTCCAATGGGTGGCTGACCGGCTATTCGCGCGCAGGCCATATCGGGACCGGCGAAGGCTTTGCGGTCTTCTACCCGAATTATCGCGGCTCGACCGGGCGCGGCGAGGTGTTCGCCAAGCTCGATCATCTCGACCCGCCGGGCGAGGAGTTCAACGATCTGGTCGACGCCATCGGCGCCCTGTCGGAAGCCGGCATCATCGATCCTGACCGCGTCGGCATCACCGGCGGCTCCTATGGCGGCTTTGCCTCAGCCTGGGGCGCGACCGTGGCCAGCGAGCACTTCGCAGCCAGCGTGCCTTTCGTGGCGCTGACCGAGCTGATCTCCTTCTTCGGCACGACCGAGATTCCCGTGGAGATGATCGACGTGCACTTCATGGAGTATCCGTGGCAGAACTGGCCGCTCTATCTGGAGTACAGCCCCACCTTCCATGCGCAGGGCTCCACCACGCCGACCCTCATCATCCATGGCGAGGAAGACACTCGCGTGGACGCCAGCCAGTCCTACATCCTCTACCGAATGCTGAAGATGGCCGGCGAGGCGCCCGTGCGTCTGGTCACCTATCCTGGCGAGGGTCATGGCAACCGCAATGCGGCGGCCCAGTATGACTACGCCCATCGCGTCATGCGTTGGATGAAGCACTACCTGCAGGGCGAAGGCGGAGAGCCGCCGGCGCACGAACTGCCCCTGCCGGATCTGCTCGGCATGGAAGACTGAGCCGGCCGCGTCATGCCCGGAGCGCGCGACCGTCACAGTCCGCCGCTCCGGGTGATGCGTCCGGTCGAACCGATACCAATCACATTTGAGGGGAGGGCCGATCATGGCCGACAAGGATCTTTCACTGGACGGCAAGGTGGCGCTGGTCGCCGGAGCGAGCCGCGGCATTGGCGAGGCGACCGCGCTGCGCCTGGCGCGCCACGGAGCCACGGTGATCTGCTCCAGCCGCAAGATTGAAGACTGCGAACGCGTCGCCGGTCTGATCCGTGAGGCGGGCGGTCAGGCGAGGGCCATGACGCTGCATCTGGGTTCGGCGGAGGATCGCGAGGCTGCGCTTGCCTCCATCAAGGATACCGAGGGCCGGCTCGATATTCTGGTCAATAACGGCGCTACGAGCCCGTATTTCGGCGCCGCTGAAGACACGCCGGATTCGGCTTGGGACAAGACGTTTGAGGTCAATCTGAAAGGTCCGTTCTTCCTGTCCAACGGCGCCATCAAGATGATGAAGGAGACCGGCGGCGGCTCCATCGTGAACGTCGCTTCCATCAACGGCATCCGGCCCGGCTTCTTCCAGGGCGCTTACTCGATCACCAAGGCCGCGGTCATCTCCATGACCCAGGTCCTGGCTCAGGAGTGTGGCGCACAGGGCGTCCGGGTGAACGCGCTCTGCCCGGGTCTGACCGAGACCAAGCTGGCGTCTGCGCTTACTTCCAGCCCGGAGCTGGACGACATGATGAAGCGCAATTTCTCCATCCAGCGGGTAGGCCAGCCTGAAGACATGGCGGCGGCCATTCACTTCCTGGCGTCGGACGCGTCCAGCTACATGACCGGCCAATGCCTGATCATCGATGGCGGCATCACCGCGCGCGGCCCGCTCTAGGAGCCTTCGCCTATGCTGACGCGTGAAGACTGCCAGGCGCTCGACCGCGATGACCCGCTCGCCGATCGGCGAGCGCTCTTCGCGCTGCCTGGAGAGATGATCTATCTGGATGGCAACTCGCTCGGCCCGCCGCCGCTCAGCGCGCTGGCGCGCCTGCAGGATGCGGCTGAAAGCGAGTGGCGCGAGGGGCTGATCCGGTCCTGGAACACGGCCGGCTGGATGGATCTGCCGCTCAAGCTTGGCGCCAGCCTCTCCCGCTTGGTCGGCGTGGATGAAGACGAGGTCATCGCAGCTGATACCGTCACCGTGCTGATCTTCAAGCTCGCCGGCGCGCTCATCGATCGCGATGGCGGGGCGCTTGCGACCGAGGCGGGCGAGTTTCCCACCGACGGTCACGTTCTGGAGGGCCTGTCGCGCGTCTCAGGCGCGCCCTTCCATCGTGTCGCGCCGGGAACGTCACCAACGAATCTTCCCGATGGCGTGAAGGTTCTGATCAAAAGCGCGGTTCACTACAAGACCGCCGATATCGCCGATATCGCCAGCTACGAGGCCGAGGCGCGCCGCGCTGGCCTATCCATCGTTTGGGATCTGAGCCACGCGACCGGACTTGTGAATCTGAAGCTCGCGGAATGGGGCGCGCGCTACGCGGTCGGCTGCGGATACAAGTTTCTCAATGGCGGGCCGGGCGCGCCGGCCTTCTTGTATTGCGCGCGTGATGAAATCGGGACGCTGCATCATCCCGTCACGGGCTGGTTGGGCCATAAACGTCCCTTCGATTTTGAAGACCCTTACGAGCCGGCCGACGGGATTTCGCGCTTTCGCACCAGCTCGCCCTCCATCCTGGCGCTGGCCGCCTTCCACGGGGCGGTGGCCGCCTATGAAGGCATCGACATGGCGCAGGTGGAAGCCAAGGCCGGACGGCTTGGCGACATTCTTCTGGAGCGCGCTGAAGCGCTCGGCCTGTCGACGATTTCTCCGGCGATCTTCGAACGCCGGGGCGGTCATGTCTGCCTGGAGCACGAAGCCGGATACGCTATCGTACAGGCGATGATCGCGCGCGGGATTATCGGCGATTTCCGCGACCCGAACCTGATGCGCTTCGGTTTCAACCCGCTTTACGTGTCCTATACAGACGTGTTCGACGCTGGCGCGGCGCTCGCCGAAGTGACCGAAACCGGCGAGTACCAGCAGCCCGCCTTCACCACACGTAAGGCGGTGACGTAGTTCGCCGATTTGCCATCGAAGGGCGTCTCATATGCGCCTGGTTCATCGCCCTCATCCCAAACGTCCAAATCAGAGATCTCAAAACGCAAACCACATTGGCTTGACGACAGGTTTGAGGCCGGTTTCCTCCCCTCGATAGCGCCGCGACCGCGGGAATCCAGGAGCCGCAAGCGCCTCACGTCCTCTGGTTCCAACTCAGGGCCGTCGGTAAGGATCTGGCATGACAGGCGTGAAGGCGAAGCTTCAGCCGGATCTACGTCGTGCGATGAAGATGCCGCTGAGGATGATCGCGAGCGCGGCGAGGCTGGTCCAGCCCAGCGATTCGCCGAGCGCCAGACCGATCAGCGCGGCGACGACCGGGACGACATAATTGATCAGCGCGATGAAGGCCGCCCCGACCTGGCGGGCGATGCCCATATAGACGATGGCGGCCAGGGCGGTCGGAAACAGCGCCAGGGCGATGACCGCCGCAACAGAGGCTGAGCTGGGCGCGATGGGCGGCCCGGTGACTAGATCGAAGATCGCGAGCGGCGCGGCCAGGACCGCAGCGGTGATCAGCGACCCGGCGGCCACGATGCTGGGCGGGGTTTCCGGGCCGGCCTGGTAAAGGATGGCGTTGGTCGCATAAGCCAGCGTCGCGGCGAAGATGATGAGCTGGGCAAGGAAATCGGCGCGCCAGAGCCCCTCAATGGCGGACGGCCCCATCAACAGGGCGATGCCGGAAAACCCGATGAGGAAACCGGCTCCCTTCCTTACCGTCATGCGCTCGCCGGGAAGAACGAAGTGCGCCGCGGCGATGATGGCCAGCGGCGTCATGCCCATCAAAATGCCCGCCACTCCGGACGGCACGGTCTGCTGGCCGATCGCGATCAGGGTGAAGGGCAGCGTATTGCCGAAAAAGCCGAGCGCCGCGATCCACAGCCAGCGCTGGTCCGTGATCGGTGGGAAGCGACGCCCGCGCCAGACCGCCCACCCGGTCAGCACCAGCGCAGCCAGCGCCAAGCGCGCAAAGGCGACCATGGAGGGCGGCAATGTTTCCACCGCAACGGCGATGAAGGAAAACGCCCCGCCCCAGACCAGAGCCAGAAGCGCCAGCCCGCCCCAGCCCAGAAGTCCGGGCCGTTGCGGCGTCATGTAAGCTCGGCTCTGACCGCTTCGACGAAGCGCTCGACATCGGTCAGGTCGTTATAGATATGCGCGCCGACGCGCAGGCGTCGCCCGCGCTGGGACACATGCACGTCACGGGCGCGCAGTCGCGCCACAAGATCGCTCGGCGCAGAGTGCGGCAGGGTCAGGGCGAGATAGTGCGGCGCCCTGTCAGGCGTGTCGGCGAGCAGACCCAGAGGCTTCACCGCGTCTGCAATGGCCGCAGATGTCTCAGCCAGATGAGCCGCGATGGCCGGCGCGCCAAAGCCGGCGAGCAATTTAAGCGATACGATCAGGCTGGGAATTAGCTGGAAGTTGGAGCGTTCGCCCATATCGAAGCGGCGCGCGCCGGGCTGGTAACCGTCGCGATAATCGATCAAACGCGTGAAGTCCTCAGAGCGCTCGCGATTGATCCAGTTCTCCTCCAGCGGTTCGCCGTCCCGCCAGCGCGGTGCTGCGTAGAGAAGACCAAGCGTATAGGGTCCGAGCATCCATTTATAGCCAGCCGCGGCCGCAAACTCCGGATCGCACTCGGCAATATCGAACTCCATGACGCCCAGCGATTGAGTGAGATCCAGGACGATTTTGGCGCCGTGCGCCCTGGCGGCGGCCCCGATCGCGACGAGGTCGACACGCCCGCCGTCAATCCAGTGCAACGCGCCGCAAGCGATCAGCCCGGTTCGCGGACCGATCGAGCCGAGCAGCGCCTCGGTCCAGCTCTGGCCGTCTCGACGCGCAACGGTGACCAGTCGCGCCTCCTCACGCTCGGCCATGCGCCGCCAAGTATAGACGTTTGACGGAAACTGCTCGTCCAGGACGAGGATGTCCTGGCCTGGCTGAAGCTGGATGTTTCGCGCCGCGACGGCCAGGCCGTAGGAGACCGCCGGGATGATCGCAACATCGTCAGGCGTGGCGCCGAACAGGCCCGCGCCAAGACCGCGAAGCGCTTCAGGCGTGTCGAAGAAGTCTTCCTGAACCGTGCGAAGCCAGGGTCTCGCCTTGCGCCCATAGGCCGTCTCGCCGGCGATACGCGCGACGGTCGGCAGAGGTCCCATCTGCGCGGCGTTCAGATACGCGGTCTCGCGCGGAATATCGAAAAGGCCGCGTGCGTTTTCCAGATCGGGCGTCATACCGGTCGCGGTAGGCCCGAAGCTCACCCTCCGTCAAGCGCGCGATGCTCGTCAGACCTGTTTCGGTCGAAATTCGACTTGCGTCGCTCAGGAATGAGCGGCTCGCCGGCGGCGATTTTCGCTTCAATCTCCTGGCGGGTCGCGATGATGTTGACCGTGCGCTCCGGATAGCTGGGATGGGTGGTGGTGCGGGTGACGCCTTCAGGATGGCGGTCGGCCATGCGCCGCCAGAACGCCTCCACCCCGTCCAGCGGGATGCCGGCGCGGGCCAGATAGTAGAGCGAAAGATAATCGGCTTCGGCCTCGAACTCCGGCGAGTAGGCTTCAGCGCCGACGCGCATGCCGGCTTCAGCGAAGACCGCGCCGGTATTCAGCCCCGCTGAAGCCAGAGCCACATCGATCAACAGACCCGCCGCGCCGCCGGCCAGCGCGTTCCACTGTGAAGCCTGGACATGTCGTTCCACATTATGCGCCAGCTCGTGAGCGAGGATGAAGGCGATCTCTTCATCGTTGAGGGCGAAATCGATCAGTCCTTCCAGGATTACGATGCGTTCGCCATCGGCAAAGGCGTTCACCACCGGGCTGCGCTGGATCTCAATGGCGTAGCTGCAGGCTGGCCGCAGCTCAATCTCATACTCCATGAGTGCGCCATCACGCCGGATGGTCAGACGCACCAGGCCATCGCGCGCCGAGCGCTCCAGATGATGAAGACTGCGCCGCCAGTCGCGTGCGCGCGGCCCGGTGGCCCGACTGTCAATCGCTTCGACCCGATCACCGGCGCGCAGTCCCGCCGCTTCAGCCGGGCTTTGCGCCACCACCATCTGGAGCCTCGGGCGATGCTCCACGTCGAGATGCTCGCGCGCGGCGCCGCGCAGCTCGCGCGAATACTCATGATGGGAGGTTAGCCGGAAGCCGGGCATATGGGTCCGGCGCGGGCAAAGCTCTGCATTCGCGGTCATGATGGGCCAGGCGATCGCCGTCAGACGGCGCGCTTCGGCGTCCTGAAACCGCACCGCCTGCTCAGCCAGGCGCGCGCGCTCGGCGGTCACTTCAGCGCCATAGACCGCCGGACGCTGTACATCCGGCCGCATACAGGCTGACAGCGCCAGCGCGAGAAAAACGAGAAGATGACCTCGCATGACTCCCTCTTGGGGTGAAGAATGATCAGATTTTCACTTTAAACACGAAATCGATGACTGGCTTGCGACCGAGCGACGCGCGAGCGATCTCGGCGTTTGACCGATACGACGCGCTCGCCTACCGCTGGTCATAACCAGCAAGAAGGCCCGCGCCATGTCCATGAAGCCGGTTCTGCGACCCGCCGACCCGCGGTTTTCCTCCGGGCCCACCCGCAAGCGTCCAGGCTGGGAGCCAAGCGCGCTGTCCGGCGCGCCTGTCGGGCGCAGCCATCGCAGCACGACCGGCAAGGCGCGCATTGCCGAGGCGCTTGAACGCACGTCGGCGCTCCTGGAAATCCCGCACGACTACCGCGTCGTGCTTTTGCCCGGCTCCGATACCGGCGCGATCGAAGCGGCGATGTGGTGCCTGCTGGGCGCGAAACCGGTCGATCTGTTTGCTTTCGACGAGTTCGGCCGGCGCTGGCTGACGGATGCGCGCGACCAGCTGCGGCTGGAGAATTTGAGCCTTTATGAAGCCGATTACGGACACGCGCCGGATTTTTCCGCCGCGCGGGACGACCACGACATCGTCTTTACCTGGAATGCGACCGCCGCCGGGGTTCGGGTCCCCGATGCGGACTGGATCGCGGCGGACCGGACAGGGCTGACGCTGTGTGACGCCACCTCGGCGGCCTTCGCAATGCCGCTGGCCTGGGACAGGCTCGATGTGACGACTTTCTCCTGGCAGAAATGCCTCGGCGGAGAGGCGCAGCACGGCATGGCGGTGCTCAGCCCGCGCGCGCGGGCGCGCCTGGCTGATTATCGCCCGCCCTGGCCGGTGCCCCGGGTGATGAATCTGTTCGGCGCGGCTGCCGATGACAGTGCGATGTTTGATGGCGATGTGCTGAACACGCCCTCGCTTCTCGCCATTGAGGACTATCTCGACGCGTTGCGTTGGGCGGCGCGCGAAGGCGGGCTCGCCGGGCTGATCGCGCGCACCGAAGCCAATGTCTCCGCGCTGACGCGGTGGGTGGAGGCGCGCGACTGGATTGATTTCCTGTGCCCAGATCCGGCGGTTCGCTCCACGACCTCGGTGACGCTCAAATTCTCCAGCCCGCAAACCGCCGAGCTTTCGCCCGCTGAGGCGCGCGCGCTGGCTGCGCGCATGGCCAGGCTCCTGGCGCGCGAGGACGCCGCGTTCGACATTACCGGCCACAAGAAAGCCCGGCCCGGCCTGCGCATCTGGTGCGGGCCGACCGTGGAGACGGATGACATCGTCGCGCTCGGCCCCTGGCTGGACTGGGCGTATGAAGAAGCGCTCGCGGCAGGCTAAGAAGCACTTTTGATTCAGGTCGGAGCGGCCTATGGTGCGCGCGAATTTGATATGGGGAAGATCATGATCCGTACAACAGCCGCGCTCGCCGCGCTTTGCTTCATCGCCTCGCCCGCCCACGCTCAGCTCTCGGAGCTGCGCCTGGCGGTCGTCGCCCATGACGTTGTTGACCACGCCGAGGACGGTCCGCAGATCGGCATTGAGGCGCTGTTCAACAGCCCCGATTTCTTATCGTGGGCCGGCTCGCCGCGGCCCTATGTCTACGGGTCCTTCTCCACCCAGGGCTATACCAACCTGGTCGCGACGGGGCTGAACTGGACAGGCAATCTGACGGACACGCTCTCCATCGAGGGCGCGTTCGGCATTTCCTATAATGACGGTGTGGACGATGTTGTGGATCTGCCGCCGGACGACCCGGTGCGCATCGAGACCGCCGCCACCCGTGCGCTGCTAGGCTCTGACTGGCTGTTCCACACCCGGCTTGGCGCGGATTACGCAGTCAGCCAGAACTGGGCGGTGGGCGTATATTACGAGCACTTCTCCCACGGCCAGATCCTCGCCTCAGGCCGCAATCAGGCGCTGGATGAGGTCGGCGCGCGCATCAGCTACCGCTTCGGAGGGTGAGTGCTTTAAGGCAGGCCGGGCGGCCTATCCGCCGGGCGAAGCGTGCTCAGCAGCGTTCGGATCATCCTCAACGCGCACATAATATCCAATGAACCAGTCCTCCCAGGCGCCGGTCTCGGCGTTCGCTTGGGTGAAGTGCTGGCGTACGCGCCCGTCTTCAAGCGGGGTCCAGACCCCTCGAAACGGGGCGGTGAGCCCCTGGGCCGGGTAGACCACTTCGCCTTCCAGCACCATCTCGCCGGCTTCGTTGAGGCCGCCTGAATAATCAAGCTGGAGCCCCGGGCTGACCCAAATCTGGCGCCACGCATCCAGAGCGTGATCGCGGAAATTCATGCTGAAACCGGTATTGCCGTTGGCGCTCGTCCACTCCTCGCGGATCAGGCAGCCGCCATCGGTCTTGCTGATTCGATTATGACCCTGATAGACGCCGTCGCCGTCATAGACATTCCACTCGCCGACCCAGAAATTGAACGCCTGCAGGGCCTCCACAGCATCGCAGGGGCCCGTAGACTGGCCAATGTCGGGTTCCGCGCCTTGAAGCGCGAGTGCGGCGGCGGCAAGGCTTAGGGATAATGCGAGCATCAGATACTCTCCCCCTGTTGGAGCATCCCGATACCGCGTAGCCTAAATGCGTCGGCGCGCCAGTTAAGTTTTGGACAGGCTCGTCATGCCCGGCGCGTCCTTAGCCGGGCTGCTCGGCGTTTTCGGCGCTCGTTTGCGGCTGAGGCTCAGGGATCTGAACTTCTTCGCCTGCGGAAATGTAGACGCCGGCGAAAACGTCTTCCCACACCTGTGTTTCCGGGTTCAGGCGCTGAATATGCTGATGAACGCGGTCTTCGGGTTGGACCAGCCAGCTGGCGCGAACCGCCGATGTCACGCCTGTCGCCCGGTTGATCGCTTCGCCGGCCATGACGATATGGCCGTCCGCCTCGATCCCGCCGGTCAACTCCATCTGAGCTTCCGGGCTGATCCAGATTTGACGCCATTGGCCCGTAGTCTGATCGACAAAGCTGATCGACTGGCCGGTTCCACCATTGCCGGCGAACCAGTCTTCGTGCAGCGCGCACCCGCCCGGAGACGGCGTGATGACGTTGAAACCCTGATAATCGCCCGCCGGCGTGTATACGCTCCAGCGCCCGGCCCAAAAATCAAAGGCGCGATGCGCATCGCTGGAGCAGGGCGCCGGCTGTGTTGTCTCCGCGGAGGCGGGCTCAGCCTCGGATGCGGGTTCAACCGGCGGCTCCTGGGCGTGGGCGCAGGTGGTGACGGCCGCGAGCGCCGAACTCAGCATCACAGCTTTCATCCATCGGGTCGGGCCGGGTGTGTCGCTCATGATCAAACCTTCTTGAAGTTGTCGATTTCTCGCCATCATCACCGCAAGCTCGCCGGACGGCCAGTGTCTTTTTCAACCTGCGGCGAAGGCGTTCGTCTTGCCCGCGCGCAGCCAAGCGCCTAAGCCTGCGCACGGCATTCATCACCGGCCCTGGAGCACGCAGATCATGAGTAATGTAGTCGTCGTCGGCGCTCAGTGGGGCGATGAAGGCAAGGGCAAGATCGTCGACTGGTTGTCGAACCGGGCCGATCTGGTGGTGCGCTTTCAGGGCGGGCATAACGCCGGCCACACCCTGGTGGTGGACGGCGTCACCTACAAGCTGTCTCTCATCCCGTCCGGCGTGGTGCAGGGCAAGCTGTCCCTGCTCGGCAACGGCGTTGTGGTGGATCCGTGGGCCTTCCTCGATGAGCTGGAGCGGGTGCGTGCGCAGGGCGTGGGGATCACGCCCGATCAGGTGCGGATCGCGGAGACCGCCGCTCTCATCCTGCCGGTTCATCGCGAACTCGACGCGCTGCGCGAGAACCGTGATGACGGCATGAAGATCGGCACGACGCGCCGCGGCATCGGTCCGGCCTACGAGGACAAGGTCGGCCGTCGGGCGGTGCGCCTGATCGATCTGGCCTCGGATGAGGCGATCGAGGCGCGGGTTGCCGACCTTCTGCACCATCACAACGCGCTGCGCCGCGGCTTCGGTCAGCCCGAATTCGACGGTGCCGAGCTGATCGCCTCGCTCAAAGCCATCGCGCCGAAAATCCTGCCCTTCGCCGACCCGGTCTGGCGCACGCTGGATCGTGCGATGAAGGACCGCCAGACGATCCTGTTCGAGGGCGCGCAGGGCGCCTTTCTCGATGTCGATCACGGCACTTATCCGTTCGTGACCAGCTCCAACACCGTGGCCGGTCAGGCTTCGGCGGGTTCAGGCGTGGGCCCGGGCAAGGTCGGCTATGCGCTGGGCATCGTGAAGGCCTACACCACGCGGGTGGGCGAGGGGCCTTTCCCGACCGAGCTGACCGATGCGATCGGCCAGCGCCTGGGCGAGCGCGGCCATGAGTTCGGCACCGTTACCAGCCGCCAGCGTCGCTGCGGCTGGTTCGATGCGGTGCTGGTGCGCCAGAGCGCCCGGGTCAATGGGCTGAATGGCGTGGCGCTGACCAAGCTGGACGTGCTCGACGGTTTCGACGCGCTGAAAATCTGCGTCGCCTATGAGGTGGACGGCGAACGCATGACCCGCCTGCCGGCCGGCGCGCACGATCAGGCGCGGATCAACCCCGTCTACGAAACCCTGCCCGGCTGGAGCCAGTCGACCATGGGCGCGCGCTCCTGGGCGGAGCTGCCGGCTGAAGCGATCAAATATGTCCGCCGTATCGAAGAGCTCATCGAAGCCCCGGTGGCGCTGCTGTCAACCAGCCCGGAACGCGACGACGTCATCCTGATGCAGGACCCGTATCTGGGCTAGGACGTAAGGCGGCGGGCTGACCGGAACAGGTTCAGTTCAGCCCGCCGCCTTGTCCCGGATGGACTCAGCGCTGTCCCAGATTTTGCCGCCTATGAAGCGACCGATGGAGAGGGTCTGGGCGAAGACCTCAACCGTCTTATAGAGCCCGCAGGTGAAATAGGGGTCCCCCTCCATCACCGCGCGGGCTCCGGCCTCGTCTTGTGCGAAAACCAGGAAGGTGGAGCCGGTCAGGCGCGCTTCGCCCGGTTCGCGGATCGGGCCGGCGTTGAGGTAGCGCCGCCAGTTCGCCTCCACGTGCGCGAGGTGTCCATCCAGATGCTCGGTGCGCAGCGCTGCGGCCCGGTCCGAATCGGCGATGTCGCGTGCGATGACGAGGAAGCAGGTCTCCGGGTATCGCGGAACGGTGATTGGGTCGGTCATGGTTCAGCTCACGCGAAGGCCTGCAGCCCGGTCATGGCGCGACCCAGAATGAGGGCGTGCACGTCGTGTGTGCCCTCATAGGTGTTCACCGTCTCCAGATTAATCGCGTGGCGCAGCACGTGGTATTCTTCTGCGATGCCGTTGCCGCCATGGATGTCGCGCGCTTCGCGGGCGATGGCGAGCGCCTTGCCGCAATTATTGCGCTTCATCATGGAGATGGCTTCCGGCAGCCAGGCGCCGCCATCCAGGAGGCGACCCAGCTGCAGCGCGCCTTGAAGGCCGAGCGTGATTTCGGTCTGCATGTCGGCCAGCTTCTTCTGCACCAGCTGCGTACCGGCGATGGGCTTGTTGAACACGATGCGCTCCATCGCGTAATCGCGCGCGGCATGCCAGCAGAATTCCGCTGCGCCCATCGAGCCCCAGGCGATCCCGTAGCGGGCCTTGTTCAGGCAGGAGAAAGGTCCGCGCAGACCCTTCACGTTCGGCAGGATCGCGTCTTCCGGCACCAGAGCGTCATTGAGCGAGATCGAGCCGGTGACCGAAGCGCGAAGGCTCATCTTGCCGTCGATCTTGGGGCACTCGAAGCCGTCCACGCCTTTCTCCACGACAAATCCGCGGATCACACCGTCCAGCTTCGCCCACACGACGGCGAGGTCGGCGATCGGCGAGTTTGTGATCCACATTTTCGAGCCGTTCAGCACATAGCCGCCATCGACCTTCTTTGCGATTGTGCGCATCGCGCCGGGATCGGACCCGCCATCAGCCTCGGTCAGGCCGAAACAGCCGACCCATTCTCCGCTGGCGAGCCTGGGCAGATATTTGCGGCGCTGGTCTTCTGAACCGAAGGCCTCAATCGGATACATGACGAGCGAGGACTGCACGCTCATCGCCGAGCGATAGCCGGAATCAATGGCTTCGACCTCGCGTGCGATCAGGCCGTAAGCGACATGGCTGAGCCCTGCGCCGCCATACTCCTCCGCGACCATCGCACCGAGCAGGCCCAGCTCGCCCATCTCCGTCATGATGGACCGGTCGAAGCTTTCCTCGCGATAGGCGTCGATGACGCGAGGCAGCAGCTTGTCGCGGGCATAGCCGCGCGCGGTCGCTGCGATCATGCGCTCGTCTTCAGACAGCTGGTGATCCAGGTGCAGAGCATCTTCCCAGTTGAACGCCAGAGACTTGTCGTTCGCGGTATCGAGCGCCGCCATGGCTCATCCTTCCTTTGAATGCTTCGCCGCGCCGGTTCGTCCGCGGCTGTATGAGTGGGGCTGTACCCGCCTTGGCCGAAGCGGGCAAGCAAGAGGCTGACAGCGGTCAAGCTGGAGCAGGCCGGGCCGGTTATCCAGAATTATCGACCCGCCGCAGACGCGTTTTAGTTGCTCTACGGACGATTATGGTTAATCCTGACCACTCCGGCGCCCCTCATCGGGCGGTGCTCCCCTCAGCGCCGCCTGCGACGGACGCGGGGGACGGACAGGGCTGAAGCGCGCCCGCGCCGCCCGTCCGTCCCCGCAGCGCCGGGATACCCGTCCTAAAAGCGCCATCGATTGTCATCCCGGACGAGCGAAGCCCTATCCGGGACCCAGTCCGGCGGGCCTCAAGCGGGAGGCTCTGGCGCCCTGGATCCGGTCCGTCCCCGCCGCCGCGCCAGGGCTGGACTTCCGCCCGTTATCATCAAGTTGCGTCGGCGGATCGGCCTCTTTGCTTGCGGACTTGATGACACGTGAGCTGAAGCTTACCGGCCCGGTCGAGCTTGCTTGCTGTCGTGGCGATCGTTCGCAATCCGGCTGCGCGTCACTGCGACGGATCTGTTTGCGCCTCGCTCCATACGCGCAGCTGATCAAGGCAGACGAGGGCATCGCGGCCGCGTCCGGTCAGCGCGTACTCAACGCTGACAGGCGCAGTGTCACGCACATGCCGCTCAATGAGTCCATGGGCCTGAAGATGGCGCAGCCGTTCTGAGATCATCTTCTTGCTGGCGCCGGAGATCAGCCGCGCGATGTCGTTGAAACGCACCGGCTCGTCCTGCAAGTGCCAGAGGATGGAGCCGATCCACTTGCCGCCGAGAATCCGCATGCCGCGTTCGATCGGACAGGGCTCTGTGCACGCATCCTGCACGATCCGCCTTCCATCATCATGAATATGCAGCCGGGCTTCCATCGCAGTCTCATCAGGTTACAAAAAGTATACTGGTTGATTTTGGTTATCATGGACCGCATTTCTTTGCGAGTTGAAGCCGCACCACCAAGGGCCGCGCCATGACCGATGCACCTATCACCCTCTACACCGCATCCACCATGAATGGCTGGAAGCCGGTCCTCTTTCTGGAAGAGGCTGGCCTCGATTACGAGCTGGTCGCGATCGACTTTTCAAAGCGCGAGCAGAAGGCGCCGGACTACGTCAAACTCAATCCGAACGGTCGCATTCCGACCCTTGTGGACCACGAGAATGGTGACTTCGCGGTTTTCGAGAGCGGCGCGATCCTCTGGTATCTCGCCGAGAAGTATGACCGCTTCCTGTCAGCCGATCCGAAGGAACGCTCCGAGACGCTGCAATGGCTGATGTTCCAGATGGCCGGTGTCGGGCCGATGATGGGTCAGGCGATGTATTTCCAGCGCATTGCTGCGCCCAACGGCAAGGATAACCCCGAAGCGGTGGAACGTTATGTCAACGAATCCCGCCGTCTGCTTGAAGTGCTCAACGAACGCTTGGCCGGTCGCGAGTGGCTGGCAGGCGAAGCCTACTCAATCGCGGACATCGCGACCTATCCCTGGGCCCGCGCCTATCCGTGGGCGAAGGTCGATATTGATGGTCTTGATCAGCTCAAGGCCTGGTTCGACCGGATCGACGCTCGCCCCGCCGTGCAGGCGGCGCTGCAAAAACCCAAAGCCGTTCCCGCTTTCTGGGGCGCCGCGGACGATAGCGCCTTCGCGAAAGAGAATGCAGCGCGTTTTCGCGACTAACCGGCCCGCCCGAGCCTGCGCAGGCGGCGCCAGAAGCGGCGGCGTTCCGGGCGCGGCTGCGGTTTGAGATTGGTGAAGAACTCCTCCGCGCAGGATCGCCACGAGTATTTCTCCGCATAGGCGCGGCAGTCTTCACGCTTCATCTCCAGCGCCTTCATGCAGGCGGTTTTCAGATCATCGTCCACCGCACCGGCATTGGAGCCGGGGATGATGTCCTTGGGCCCGTTGGCGTGATAGGCGGCCACTGGCGTACCGGTCGCCATGGCTTCCAGAATCACAAGCCCGAACGTGTCGGTGAAGCTGGGGAAGACAAACACGTCAGCGTCCGCGAAATGGCGGACCAGCTCATCGCCGGACAGTGAACCGGTGTAATGCACGTCGGGATAATTGCGCTTCAGCTCTTCAAGCTGCGGGCCGGGTCCGACGATGACCTTCGAACCGGGAAGGTCCAGATCCAGAAAAGCTTCCAGATTCTTCTCAACCGCGACCCGCCCGACATAGACGAAGATCGGGCCGGGCAGGTCCTTGTAGACTCCGCCGTCAAGGCCGCGCTTTGAAGGGTGAAACAGCTCGGTGTCCACGCCGCGCGCCCAGGGCGTGATGTTATTAAAACCCTTGGCAGTGAGATGGTCGCGCATGGACGGGGTGGCCACCATCATGCCGTTGCCCGAATTGTGGAAGCGCCGCATGAAGGCGTACCCGGCCGAGATGGGGATGAAGGGCATGCGCGCATTCACGTATTCAGGAAATTTGGTGTGGTAGCTCGTAGTGAAGGGCAGCTTCCATTTCAGGCAGATCGCCCGGGCGGCGTGACCCAGCGTGCCTTCGGTGGCGATGTGAATGGCTTCCGGTTCGAAGGCGCGGAAGCGCTCCTCGATATCCTTCTTGGCGCCGATGGCGAGCTTGATCTCAGAGTAGGTCGGCAGCGGGATGAGGTTGTAGCCAAGGCCGGGATGGATCACCTCCACCTCATGGCCCATCGCGCGGCACTCATCCACGGTGCGCGACAAGGTGCGCACGACACCGTTCACCTGGGGCTCCCAGGCGTCGGTCACCAGCATGATGCGCATTGGCGCGGCGGCCTCTTCCATGTCTCATCTCTCAATCCGGATAGGAGGAAGGGCGCCTCTTAGCGCGTTTTGCCGCTGGCGCGAAGGCTTGCGGCGCGGTCTTGCCCAAACCGGCGTCCTGGCCCTATCTGCGCATGTGACCTGTTCTTGTTCCGGTTAGGACGCCGCCATGGCCATTGCTGTTCAGCCCGCTTCATCTGTGATGATCGACTGGGATGCGCTTGATGCGCTGAAATTCGCCGACGAGCGGGAGGCTGCGCGCGCGCTTGGCGGACAGACCGGCCTGGACGCTGACGCTCAGGCCCGCGCCAGCGCTTCGGCCGTTGATCTGGTGGAGCGCGCGCGCGCGGCGAAGAACCGCACCGGTCTTATGGAGTCCTTCCTTCAGGAGTTTGGCCTGACCAATGCGGAGGGGCTGGCGCTGATGTGTCTGGCCGAAGCGCTCCTGCGGGTTCCGGATTCCCAGACCGCCGATGACCTTATTGCGGAGAAAATCGGGTCGGGCCAATGGGCCAAACATGCCTGGAAATCGGATAACTGGCTGGTCAACGCCTCCACGCTTGGCCTCATGCTGACCGGATCGCTGGTCGACGTTGAAACCGACGCCAGGCGCGATCCGGGCGAGTATTTCCGCCGGCTTGCCGGCCGGCTCGGCGAGCCGGTCATCCGCACCGCAACGCGCCAGTCCATGCGCATTCTCGGCGAGCAATTCGTGCTGGGCCGCACCATTGAGGCCGCGATCAAGCGTGGGCGCGCCTGGCCGGCGCCGGAAGGTGCAAAACCGCTCTTCAGCTTCGACATGCTGGGCGAAGGCGCGCGCACCGAGGCGGATGCGGCGCGTTATCACCAGCGCTATCTCGATGCCATCGCGACCGTGGCCAAGCGTCGTCAGGACGGTCCGATCGAGGCGGTGGACGGGGTATCAGTGAAGCTCTCCGCCCTGCATCCGCACTATCACGCGGTCAACGAAGCCGATGTCATGGCGCGCCTCTATCCGCGCGTCCTTGAGCAGGCCGAAGCGGCGAGGGCGGCCGATATCGGCTTCTGCCTGGATGCCGAAGAGGCGGACCGGCTCGTCATCTCCCTGAAGATACTGGAGCGCCTGTCCCATGAACCGTCGCTCGCCGGCTGGGGCGGGTTGGGTCTCGCCGTTCAGGCCTATCACAAGCGCGCGCTGGCGGTGATCGAGCGCCTGGTCGATCTGGCCGCCGCCACGAACCGGCGCTTCCTGGTTCGACTGGTGAAGGGGGCCTATTGGGATACCGAGATCAAATACGCCCACCAGATGGGCTGGCCGGACTTCCCGGTCTGGACCACCAAGCCGGCGACCGATCTGAATTACCTCGTCTGCGCACGCGCCATGCTGAGCGCGCCGGAGGCCATCTACGCCCAGTTCGCCACGCACAACGCCCATACGCTGTGCTCGGTGCGCGAGATCGCGCAGGCCTGCGGCGCGCCGGACTATGAGTTTCAGCGCCTGCACGGCATGGGCGAGCCGCTCTACAACGCCGCACACGCGGCGTTCGAGGTCAGGCCGGTGCGCGTCTACGCGCCGGTCGGCAGCCATGAGGACTTGCTGCCCTACCTGGTTCGCCGGCTTCTGGAGAACGGCGCGAACACCTCCTTCGTGCACGCTTTCCTTGACCCGGACGTACCGGCTGCGGACGTTGCGCGCGGGCCGTTTGATGGGGCTGCAACCCTTGACCGGCATCCCTTCATCCCAACTCCGCCGCGGCTTTACGGCGAAGACCGTGTGAACGCCGCCGGCATTGATCTGTCGCAGGCCGCAGTGCGCGATCGCCTCGCCGCAGTCCAGGCGGAGTTCGATGCCGGCGCGCCGCACGCGGCTGGCGCGATCATCAATGGGCGGATGACATCAGGCTCCGCTACGACCCGACCCAGCCCGGCCGAGCTGTCCTTCATCACCGCCGACATCACCGATGCGAGTGAAACCGATATCGAGGCCGCGTTCAGCACCGCGAGCGCCGCCTTCCCCGCCTGGGACGCCAAGCGCGGCCCGGCGCGTGCGGATATCCTGCGCGCCATGGCCGACGCGCTGGAAACAGATGCGGACCGCTTCATCGCGATCATGACGCGCGAGACCGGCAAGACGCTGGTCGACGGCGTGGCGGAGGTGCGCGAGGCGGTCGATTTTCTTCGCTATTACGCTTGCGAGGCGCAGGCGAAATTCGCCGCCCCGGATCGTCTGCCCGGACCTGCAGGGGAAACCAATCATCTTGGGTTGGCCGGGCGCGGCGTCTTCGTCTGCATCAGCCCATGGAACTTCCCGCTCGCCATCTTCACCGGACAGATCGCAGCGGCCCTGGCGGCGGGCAATACCGTGTTGGCCAAGCCGGCTGAGCAGAGCCCGCTCGTGGCGGCTGAGGCGGTGAAGCTCTACCAGGCCGCCGGCCTGCCCAGCGAGGTGCTGCACCTTTTGCCGGGCGACGGCGCGGTCGGCGCCGCTCTGGTGAATGATCCGCGCACGGCCGGCGTAGCGTTTACCGGGTCCACCGAAGTGGCGCGGCTTATCAATCGCGCGCTGGCGGCCAAGGACGGTCCGATCACGCCGCTCATCGCAGAGACCGGCGGGCTGAACGCGATGTTCGTCGACACCAGTGCGCTGGCTGAACAGGTGATTGATGATGCGGTTCTGTCGGCCTTCGGTTCAGCCGGTCAGCGCTGTTCGGCGCTGCGTGTCCTGTTATTGCCGCAAGAGACGGCCCCGGAGCTGATCGAGGGGTTGAAAGGCGCGATGGACGAGCTGCATCTGGGCGATCCTGCCGATGCGGCCACCGATACCGGCCCGGTGATCGATGCGGACGCCTGCGCCATGCTGGAAGCCCATATCAGGGATATGGGCGAGCGCGCGACGGTTTTGCACCGTGTCCCGCTCGATGCCGAAACGGCGGTGTCCGGGCGATATTTCGCTCCGGCGCTGGTGGAGCTTTCCGATCTTGACCGGCTGGCCGAGGAGAAGTTCGGGCCGGTGCTTCATGTCATCCGTTATGCGCGCTCTGACCTGCCTGACCTGGCGCAGGCTCTGGCGGACAAGGGCTACGGTCTCACCCTGGGCGTCCATTCCCGGCTGGAGCGTTTCGCTGCGCAGATTCAGGCTACAATTCCGGCCGGCAATCTGTATGTGAACCGCAACATTACCGGCGCGGTGGTCGGCGTGCAGCCCTTTGGCGGCGAGGGCTTGTCAGGCACCGGACCGAAGGCGGGCGGCCCGCACTATCTCGCCCGCTTCGCCGTGGAGCGCACCGTCACCGTCAACATCGCCGCCCAGGGCGGAGACCCTGAGCTTCTGAGTTTGAGCTGACGCGCATCCCGCAATGTCATCGAAGGCTTTTATGAGCTCCGCATGGAATGCGGGGCGTGACAGATGCGTGATCCACGTTCGCCTATCCGCCGAGATGGGCCAGGAAGGGTGCGCCCAGGGCTGCGGCCATGAGCAGCTCGAACCCCACACCGATGGCGTTATAGCGCGTCCTCGTTTCCTGCTCGCAGTCGATCACCATGGAGACGATCCGACCGGCGGCCATGCCGAACCAGTACAGCGCGACAGCGAAGCTCGCCCCCATCACTGCGCCGGAACCGGCCTGAAAGCTCATCGCCAGGGTGAGCAGGACGGCGCCATGCGCCAGCAGGAGCGCGCCGCCATAGGAGGCCCGAAACTCCGCCCAGCCGCCCTTCCAGCGCGGGTCCGGCGCGAGGCGCACCACGCTTGCGCCCCAGCGCGGGGTTACGAGGCTCGCCCCGCCCATTGCAGCGCCCAGGGCCGCGGCCCCGCCTGCAGCGATCCATTCCATCGGCATGACGGACAAGGTCAATCCTGGCTCCTTCCTGCAGTCGTCTTGCAAATACTCATACAGGAGATAGGTCGCTCAGCGGTCACGCCCATGGGTGAAAGCGAGCGCTGTCGCGCCTGCCTTTTTGCCGCCCGCCTGCCTGTGCTATGCACGGCGCGGCGACACATCAGGAGACGCGCATGAGCGAGTTTGAGCGGGATTTCACAGGCGAGGCCAAGCTGGAATATGGTGATGCGGATTTCATGATCCTGCAGCCTGGCAGCCATGTTCTGTGCGCGGTCAGCGGCGACCAGATCCCGATCTCGCGGCTGCGCTACTGGAGCGCGGAGCTGCAGGAAGCCTATCGCGACGCGCAGGCCGCCACGAAGCGCTGGCTTGAAGTCCATGGCGGTCCGGGCGGTGCTGCGCAGGGGGCGAACCGATGATGCTCGCCCTCATTCTGGGACTGGCCGCCGAACTTGACGCCAACGCGCCGATCGCCTGCGCGGGCGAGCATCGCCAGGGCGCCATGATCGTCTGCCGCAGCACGCCGGGCGCGCAGGTTCAGCTCGGCGATGTCGCGATTGATGTCGATGAGCATGGCTGGGTCGTGCTCGGCCATGACCGCGACGCGGATGCCGCGACCCAGCTGAGCGTGACCACGCCGGACGGTGGAGTTTACGAACGGCTTATCGTGGTGGAGCAGCGCGAATACGATATTCAACGTATTGAGGGTGTCGCACCGCGCTTCGTCAGCCCGCCCGCCGAAACCCTGGAGCGCCGCCAGCGCGAGGGCGCGCAGAAGGCCGCTGCCTATCGTTCCGACTGGGACGGGGCCGGGTTTGCCGGTGGCTTCGTCATGCCGATCGAAGGCGGGCGGATCACGGGGGTCTACGGCTCGCAGCGCTTTTACAATGGCGAGCCGCGCCGCCCGCATTACGGCATTGATGTCGCTGCGCCGAACGGCACGCCGGTCACCGCGCCGGCCGGCGGCGTCGTTACGCTGGCCGAGCCGGACATGTACTGGGAGGGCGGGTTGATCTTCATCGACCATGGCCAGGGCTTCACCTCCGCTTTCCTGCACCTGTCAGAGGTGATTGTGGAGGTCGGCGATGTGGTCGAGCAGGGTCAGTCGATCGGCGCAGTCGGAGCCGGAGGGCGTTCAACCGGCGCGCACCTGGACTGGCGCATAAAGTGGCGGGATCGCTATATCGATCCGGGCGAAACGCTTGGAGTCGATCCGGCGGCGCTGGCGGACTGAACCGGCAGCGCAGCGCCCGGCTTGTAGATCGCCTTGTCGAAGCGGCGATGCACCCAGAACCACTGGGCCGGCGCCTCGCGAATGCGGTCTTCCAGAAAAGCGTTGATCCGGCACACCGTCTCGAAGACCGCTTCGGTGCGGTCCTGCGCCTTGGGCCGGGCCAGCGGCTCATGCACGGTGACGGTGAAGCGCGGGCCGTCCACCCGGCGGACCGACATTGGCACGATGGGCGCGTCATAGCGCAGCGCCAGACGGGCCGGTCCTGACGCGGTCATGGCCGGGACGCCGAAAAAGGGCGCGGCTATGCCGTCATTCATTTTCTGATCATTCATCAGGCCGACCGACGCGCCGGCCTTGAGCGCCTTCATGATCTCTTTAGCGCCCTGCTCGCCCTTGGGCGCGAAGACGCGCACGCCATAGGCCGCGCGCTGGGCTGTGATGCGCCGATCGATGATCGGGTTGTTGGCGTGGCGATAAGTGACCCGGCAGCGTGGCAGGTGCTGCATGATGACCGCGCCCAGGAGCTCCCAGTTGGCGAAGTGCCCGGAGACCAGCACGGCGGGTTGGCCGGTGCGGGCGAGCTCGTCGAGAATCTCCGAGCCCACCACCGTTATATCGGCGCTGTTCGGGCTCATGTCGAAGCGGTGGGTGTTCGGGAACTCGCCCGCAAGGCGGCCGAAATTGTCCCACATCCGCTCAAGCAGCGCGTCGATCTCGCGCTCGTGAGCGTGGGGGAAGGCGATGCGCATATTCACTCGCGCGACGTGATGAACCGAGGCGAGCGGGCCCAGCGTTTTCAGCAAGCCCGCGCCGGCAGCGCTCGCGCGCTCAAGCCCGAACGACCGGAACAGGCTCTGATAGCCATCCCAGGCGAGCGCTTCAGCGCGCCATCCGATCTTCTGCAACACGCCGGTCATCACCTTCAGCGGTCTAGCGCGCGCGGTTCGATGCGTCCACGTTTTCGCGCGGCGCGCAGACCTCTTCAAGAAGCGCTGCGATCCGGGCCGGCTCGGCGAAGACCGCCTGAACCGGCCAGGACAAGACCTTCGCACGCGCCTCGGCGGGCAGGCGAACCCAGTCCTTTTCTGTCGTGATGGGCTGTGCCTGATAGGCCTCAGCCAGATCCAGAAGGCGCGCGATATCTCGATCGGAATAAGGGTGATGATCGGGAAAGGAGAAGGCCTCGGCCAGCTCCCCGCCCGCTGCGGTGAGCGCATCGAAGAATTTCTGAGGCCGTCCGATGCCGGCGAAGGCGAGGAGTTTGCCGCTCGGCGCGAGCCCGGCCGGCTCCAGCCAGGCGTGGAAGATCGGGATTTCCAGCCCGTCCAGCTTCAGCCGTCGGTAATCGGGCGCGTCGTCCGGGCCGGCGGTCATCACGATCACCGCGTCCGTGCGCGCCAGTCCAGCGCGCACCGGTTCGCGCAAAGGCCCGGCCGGGAAGACGCGGTTCGCCCCCCATCCGGTCTCTCCATCGACAACGATGAGCGACAAATCCTTGTGCAGGGTCGGGTTCTGGTGGCCGTCATCCATCACGATGACGTCTGCGCCCTGCTGCAGGCCCAGCGCCGCGCCGGCCGGACGGTCGCGGCTGACGATGACCGGCGCGCTTCGCGCCAACAGCAGCGGTTCATCGCCCACCTGGCGGGCGGTGTGCGCCTCGCTCACGCGCACCGGGCCGGCCAGCTCGCCCTTCCAGCCGCGCGTCAACGCAAACGGGGTGCGGCCTGCCTCGGAGAGCAGGCGCAGCAGTGAGATCGCGACGGGCGTCTTGCCCGTTCCGCCAAGCGTCAGATTACCGACGCAGATGACCGGCATCGCGGCCCTCTGCGGCTTTACGCGCGCGATGCGGCGAGCCGTGGCGAACGCATAAATCGCGCCCAGGGGGGAAAGCAGGGCGCGTGTCAGAGCGCCGGAGCCGCGTTCTTCTTCGGTGTTCCAGAATGCCGGTGGACGCATCAGCCCGCCTCCGACTGCGCGCTGTCGAACAGCTCGACCAGGCGCGCCGCGACGGCGTCTGCTCCGAGCCCGCCCAGCGCTGCGATTGCGGCGTGACCGGCTTTGGCGTCCGCAGCCTCGCCCGCCCAGCCCGCCTCGACCGCCGCAGCCAGCGTTTCGGCGTCCTGAACCCGGGTGACAGCGTCATGGGCGCGGTAGGCGGCGTAGATGTCTTCAAAGCTTGCCGCATGCGGACCTGAGATCACGCCGGCGCCGGCCATAGTGGCTTCAACCGGGGTGTGACCGCCAATGCCGTCAATCAGGCTGCCGCCGATGAAGGCGACCGGCGCTGCGCCATAGGCGGCGGGCAGCTCGCCCATCGTATCGATCAGCCAGACCGCGCAGCTCGCGTCAGGGGGCTCGTCGCGCGAACGCAGGCGCGCGCTCAGACCGGAGCGGCGAATCTGGTCCAGCACCGCCTCGCAGCGCTCCGGATGGCGCGGCGCCAGAATGAGCAGGGCGTCCGGGTGGGCGGCGCGAAGTCGTGCGAACGCATCTAGCACGATGTCTTCCTCGCCAGGATGCGTGCTGCCCGCCACCCAGGCGAGCCGGCCGGCCGCACCGAGTCTGAAGGCTTGCACGAGGCCGACGTCCGGTTCGCCGGCGAGCAGTTTCAGACTGCCCGTCATCGCGATCTCCCGCCCGGCCAGCGCGCTCAGGCCCGTCGCTGTCGTCTGGTCGGCGGCGCCGATCCAGTCAAAACATCCCAGAAGCCACGCTGCGCTGTGAGGAAAGCGGGCCCAGCCGCGCAGGGATTTCTGGTTCATGCGCGCATTGATCAACGCCATGGCCGCGCCCGTGCGCGTGGTTTCCAGGATCAGGTTCGGCCACAGCTCGCTTTCGGCGAACACGGCGAGTTCCGGGCTCCAGTGTTCGGCGAAACGGCGCGCCGTGCGCGGAGCGTCAACCGGCAGGAACTGATGCAGGCTTCCGGACGGCTTCTGATCGGCGATCATGTTCGCTGAAGTCAGCGTGCCGGAGGTGAACAGCAGGTTCGCTTCGGGTCGGGCCGTCTGCAGCGCCTGGCCGATCCTCAGCGTGATGCGGCTTTCCCCGACACTGGCCCCATGCAGCCAGATCAGAGGGCCGGCAGGCCGAGCCGGCAGGTCGCGGGCGAGGCGCTCGCCAAGACGATCCTGATCTTCCTTGCCGTGGCGAGCGCGGCGGTCCAGCACAAGCGGCGCGACCGGCGCCAGGAGGCGGGTCGCTGCGCGATAAAGCGACAGGCCGAAGGGCGGTGCGCTCATGGCCCGGCCTCCGGCTTCAGCCCAGCCGGCTCGATCGGTTCACAGCCCACCGCCGCATCGGCGGCTGCGGTGATATCGATCAACAGGGCCTCGGCGCGCTGGCGGAAGGCTTCGGTGGCGGCCTCGTCGGCGCGGTCCGGCGCATGGAGCGGCTCGCTCCAGATGATCCGTCCCCTGCCGAAGGGCAGGGGCAGTATGAAGCGGTCCCAGGAGTTGAACCGGATCTGTGCGCTGGTCGACCAGGCGAGCATGATCATCGGCGCGCCGCTGACCTGGGCCAGTCGCACCGCGCCCTCCTGAAAACTCATGCGCGGCCCGCGTGGCCCATCCGGGGTCACCGCGGCGCATCCGCCCTGACGTACATGACGCAGCATCTCCCGGAAGGCGGCGAGCGCGCCCTTGTCGCGGCGCTTTTTCATATCGAAGGAGGAGCCGCGCACCGCGCCGGCGCCGAAGCGCGCCGCAGCGCCGGCAATCAGATCGCCGTCGGCTGATTTCGACACCATGGCGCGGGCTGGCGCAGCGTCGTTCGGCCAGATCGCGGCGGTGAGCATCAATCGATTGTGCCAGATGCAGCCCACAATTCCGGCTGGAGAGTTGGAAACCGCCCTCAGATGCTCCTCACCCTCCACCCTCCAGCGCGTGGTGCGATAGACCAGCCAGATATAGCCGGCGAAGAGGCCGGTCAGCGCCGATAGGACCGGCCTGGAGGACAGAATGGAGTTCGCCATCGCGCCTTGCTCGCCGCAAGCGAGCGCGCCGTCAAGCCGCGCGCGGCGCCCACAGGCTTGCCAGCGTCGGTTCGGCGGCTTAACTGCGCGGCCCATGAGTTATGATCTTTCCGACCCGCAGGACTATCAGCGCGCCATGCGCGGGCTGATGTGGGGCGACCATGGCGTGCTGCGTCTGGCCTTCCACAATATGCGGCTTGTGGGCGGCCGGATGTGGCGCTGCAATCAGCCTGACCCCAAACGCATGGCGGCTCTGAAGGGGCAGGGGTTCAAGACGATCCTGAACCTGCGCGGCACGCAGCCGGGACGGCATTATTACGATCTTGAACACCACACCGCGCGAGAGGTCGGTCTGGCGATCATCGATCTGCCCTGGGGCTCGCGCGAGGCGCCCTATGTGCACCGGATCGAGCAACTCATCGAGGTGTTCGACACGATCGAATACCCTGCGGTGATGCACTGCAAATCCGGCGCGGACCGGGCGGGCATCGTGGCGGTGATGTACAAGCTGCTTCACGAAGGCGCGCCGTTTGATGAGGCGATTGACCAGCTTTCGCTGAAATACGGCCACGTCAAACAGGGCAAGACCGGCATGCTCGATCATTTCTTCGAGCTGTACCGGGCCCGAAACGAACGCGAACCTATCGATTTTCTCACCTGGGTGCGCACCGAATATGACCGCCAAGCCTGCCATGACGGCTTCATGGCGAGCTGGTGGGGCTCAATGCTGACGGAAAAAATCCTGCGACGGGAGTAGGCCCTACTCGCTGAACTGCAGCCGGCAGAGCTCGGTATAAAGCCCGTCTTTAGCCAGCAGGCTCTCGTGGTCGCCGGTTTCCACGATCCGGCCATTCTGCATCACATAGATGCGATTCGCGCGGCGCACGGTGGCCAGGCGGTGGGCGATGACAAGGCTGGTTCGCCCTTGGCTCAAACGGTCCAACGCCGCCTGCACGCGCGCCTCTGACTGGGCGTCGAGCGCCGAGGTTGCTTCGTCGAGCAAGAGGATGGGCGCGTCCTTCAGCACGGCGCGTGCGATCGCGACGCGCTGTCTCTGTCCGCCGGACAGGTTGGACCCTTTGGGGCCGACCGGTGCGTCATACCCGCCCTCAAGCTCGGTGATGAAGTCGTGCGCGTCGGCTGTTCTCGCCGCTTCGAGGATCGCTGCGTCATCGGCCTCCACGCGGCCGAGCGCGATATTGGCCTGCACGGTGTCGTCAAACAGGGTGATGTCCTGGCTGACCAGCGCCATGGCGCCGCGCACCGAAGCCAGGCGTGCGGTTCTGATATCCTGACCGTCGATAAGAATGCGCCCAGCCTGCGGGTCGTAGAGCCGGGCGAGAAGGTTCATCAACGTGGTCTTGCCCGAGCCGGACGGCCCGACCAGAGCCACGGTTTCTCCCACGCCGATCTCCAGATCGATCCCGCTGACCGCCTGGGCGCCCGCGCCATAGCTGAAGCTGACGCCTTCGAATGTCACACCGCCCTGCCGGACTGTGAGCGCATCGGCGTCCGGCGCATCAATGACGGTTTCGGTTTCATCCAGCAGTTCGAAGGTCCGCCCGAGCACCGCCAGCCCCTCCTGAATGGCGCCATTGAGCGTAGCGAGTGCGCGGGCGGCGGGGCTGACCACGAGAATGGCGGCGATGATAGCGAGGAGATCGGCGACATCGGCCTCGCCATTCACAGCGCGCCAGCCGAGCAGTGAGAACACTCCGCCCAGCGCGACCATACCGACGATTTCCATCACCGGTTCGATCTTGGCGCGCTGGCGGGCGATCTCTAGAAGCAGGCGGAAGCGCTCGGCGAAGCGAGTCTTCGCTCGCGCCTGGGTGTACGGCTCCAGCGCGAAAGTCTTCACCACGCGAGCGCCTGACAGGCTCTCATCGAGGAAGCTGGTGACGTCGCCGGCCTGAGCCTGGACCTCATTGGCCCGCTTGCGGATCGCCTTGCCGATGGCCAGCACCGGCTGGCCGGCAAGCGGCAGGACCACCAGAACGAACAGCGCCAGCGCCCAGTCGATATAGACCATCCAGGCGATTCCGCCGATCACCATGAAGAGGTCGCGGGTCAGATTGTTCGCCGCGCGCACCAGGCTTTCGCGCAGCATGGTGATGTCGTTTGTGAAGCGGGAGACGAAGGCTCCGGTCGCTTCCCCGCTCAGCCGCGCAAAATCAGCCGCCATCAGCTTGGCGTACATGGCGTTCTGCAGGTCGCGCATGATGGACAGGGCGAGCCGGTTGGTGGCGACGGTCTGCAGGTAGAGGCTGAGGCTGCGCACAACGCCGAGCGTGAAGATCATCGCCGGGGCCAGCCAGATCACCATGGCGTCGCGCGCCTCCACCAGCTGTGAGGCGATGTGCACCGCGCCGGCATAGCTCGACCCGGCGGCGGCGGTGATCATCGATAACAGGACGCCCCAGGCCAGCAGAGCGCGTCTCGGCGCGACCCAGTCGCGCATCAGGCGCGCGATCACGCCCTTGCGTTCGGCCTTCGGCGCATGCGCAGCCTCGCTGGCGGCGCTCACGGCGATGTCCTCAGCGGGACGGGAAGGGGCGGGATCGCTCAGCGTCTTGCCGGCTCAGCCCTGCCCGTCGAGTTCGGGATTGAGCAGCTTGTGGGCGTGAATGATGAAAAAGCGCATATGGGCGTTATCGACCGTGCGCTGAGCGGCGGCCTTCCAGGCGTCTCGCGCGGAGGCGTAGTCGGAATAGGCGCCGACGAATTCGACCTGTTTGAGATCTCGAAACTCATGCGCGGTCGGGCCGAGCTCGGTCAGCTCGCCGCCGATCACGAGGTGCAGCAATTGTTTGTCTTGGGCGTCGGTCATGATCGGGTCAGGCTCCATTTCCTGAAAGGCGGTCTATTAACAAGGCGTGCAGCCGCGGACCAGCGGCCAGCGGCGGAGGTTGGCGTGTGTCGCGTTCACCATAGCGCAGGCTTTGCCCGCCTGAGCCGGAAATGCGACCGCCGGCCTCTTCGATCAAGAGATGGCCTGCAGCCAGATCCCAGTCCCATTTGCTGCGCACCGCCACGGAGGCGTCAAACACGCCTTCTGCGGTCAGCGCCAGGCGCAGGGCGGCGGAGTTCACCGTGCTCGCCTCAGCGCCCAGATCGCGCAGGGCGGTCAGCCGTCCGGGATCGCCTAGAAGCCGTGCGCCGGCGATGCTCGGCGCTGGCGAGACCGCAATGGGCGCGCCGTTTTTATGCGCGCCGGCGCCGCGCGCGGCGTCATAGAGCTGATCCGCGCTCGGGTCATAGACAGCTGCAGCAATGGGCGCGCCGTCCTCAACAACGGCGATCGATACGACGAATTCGGCCCGGCCCTTCACGAAGGCCCGCGTGCCATCGATCGGATCGACCACGAAGGTGCGTTGACGCGACAATCGATCGAGATCGTCAGCGGTTTCCTCAGACAGCCAGCCATAATCGGGACGCGCGCCGGTCAGCGTTTCGCGCAACAGATTATCGACCGCCAGATCGGCTTCGCTGACCGGATCGCCGGGCGCCTTGTACCAGACGCGCAGCCCGCGCTTCTGAAAGCCGAGCGCCAGCGCGCCGGCCTTGCGGGCGGCGTCGCCGATCAGCGCGCGCTCGGCTTCAAGCGCCGCCGATTGCAAGGTCATCGATGAACACGCTGGGGGCGTTGGTGCGCCCGCGAAATTCCAGATCACTGGCCGGGATGAGGCGCGCAAACATGTCGATGAGATTGCCCGCGACGGTGATCTCGCTCACCGGGTGGGCGCGCTCGCCATTCTCCACGGCGAACCCGGCCACGCCGACCGACCAGTCGCCCGTGTTCGCATTCAGCGAAGGGCCAAACATCTCGGTGACGATCAGCCCGGACTTCATGCCCGCGATCAGCGCTTCGGGGCTGTCGGGGCCGGCTTCCAGATGCACGTTGGCGGTCGACACGCCGGGCGGCGCGCCGAGCCGGCGCGCGCCATGACCGGTCAGCTCAAGATCAAGCTGGCGCGCGCTCGCCGCGTTCAGCAGCCAGGTGGTCAGCACGCCGTTCTCGATGAGCGCGCGCGGACGCACCGCAACGCCTTCGCCATCGTGGGGGCGGGCGCCATGGCTCCAGGGCCGGAACGGGTCTTCCAGCACGTTGATGCTGTCTGCAAAAACCGGTTCGCCGAGCCTGTCGCGCAGGAAGGACGTGCCACGCGCGATGGACGGCCCGGAGATCGCGCCCAGAAGCGATGAAAGAAAACTCGGCGCGTTGCGTTGATCGAACAGAACGGGGCGCTTTCCCGAGGCGAGCTTTTCAGCGCCGAGCCGGGCGGCAGCGCGCTCGCCGGCGATGCGGCCGATCTCCTCGGCGCTGCGCAGATCGTGCGCACGGCGGGCCGACTGGGTCTCGTAATCACGCTCCATAAGCCCGTCGCGCTTGGCGATCGGTGCGATTCCGAGCCCGCGCATGGAGCTGCGCCTTGCGCTGGAAAACCCGTTCGACAGAACCACCGCGCTTGCCGCTGCGCTTTCGCTGGCGCCGGAGGAGGAGATGGCCTCCACGCCGGGAACGGCCATGGCGGCGTCTTCCATCCGCAGCGCGGCGCGCTCGAGCGCGGCGACATCCCAGTCCGGCGCCTCGTAGAGCTCGATCTCGCGGCTATCCGTGGCGAGCTCAGCCGCGTCGACCAGACCGCAATAGGGATCTTCGGGAGCTGCCCTGGCCATGGCGATGGCGCGTTCGACCGCCAGCGCACACCCGGCCTCGGACAGGTCTGAGAAGGCGACACCCGCCTGGCGTTTGCCGATCAGCACCCGCACGCCGGCGTCGCGCGACTCCGACCGTTCCACATCCTCCAGCCGGCCTTCGCGCACGCTGGCTTCCAGCGAGCGGGATTCGCTGATCCCGGCCTCGGCCTGATCAGCCCCGGCGGTGCGGGCGCGCTGCACCAGATTTTCAGCGATGGAAAGCAGGGCCTGAGGGTCAGGCCCAGCGTCGATGGCGTCTTCAGAAGCGTGATCGGTCATGGGCCGGGCTATAGCCGCGGGCGGCGCGCCCGGCAACGCGCAGGCTGCACAGCCAGGCGTTAGATTAGGGCGTGACCGATCAGGCCAATCGCGAGCGCGAGGTAAACCAGAAGCGTCAGACTCGATCCCGTCACCCGGCCCATGGAGGGACCGCTATTGGCCGACAGGCCCATCGCATGCAGGACGCGACCGAGCGTCAGGCCTGCGCCAATCGCATGAATCGCCAGGACCGGCGCGCTCATCGCCGCCATCAGGGCCAGGCCGACCAGCGCGGCGGGAATGGTCTCCACCGCATTGGCGTGAGCGCGCACGCGCCGAAGCATGATGTCATCACCGCCATCCCCCAGGCTTATCTTCGCCCCGCGCCGACGCAGCGACACGCGGATCGACAGGATGAAGATGAGCAGAATGTTGAGGCCGGCATACAGGCCGACAGCTTGAATGGCGGTCATTAAACTCTCCCCGTGCGCCTCCTGCGGCGCTTATTGAAGCGGCTCGCCGGGTTGTTCGGCGGCCTGACGGATCGCCTTGGCCAGCACGTCAGGGGTTTCGGCCCCTGACACGGCAAAACGACCGTTGAAGATATACATCGGAACGCCGCCAACGCCGAGCGAGCGATAGAACCGCTCCTCCTGACGCACCGCCTCCGCATCGCGATCGCTGGTCAGAAGGTCGGCGATGATCACCGGATCAAGCCCCACCGAACCGGCCAGCTCCGCCAGCGTCGCGGCGTCGCCAACATCGCGGCGGTCTTCAAAAAAGGCCTTGAACAGCGCTTCGGCCATCGCCTCGCTTTGATCCTGACCGCGCGCCCAGCGAATCAGGCGGTGCGCATTGAGCGTATTGGGCCGAACGGGTATGTCGTCGAAATTGAACACGATGCCGACTTCAGGCCCGGCGGTCTCCAGATGCTCGCGCATCATCTTCCAGCGCCCGGAGCTGTCGCCGGCGAACTTCTTCGCCATGTAGTCGCGATAGGGCAGGCCCGCCGGCGGGATATCCGCATCCAGCTGAAACGGGCGCAGCACCGTCTCCACTTCGACCTCCTTGGCGAGATCCACCGCCTGCGCCCAATAACGATGGCCGAGCCAGCACCACGGGCAGACGATATCCATGACGAGATCGACGGAGACTGGAGCTGTCATCACTCCGCCTCGCTCGCCAGCTGCGGGCCGTTCAGGTGGCGGGCGAAGAAGTCCGACATGGTGCGGGCGAGGTGAATCTGCAGCGCCGGCGGGCGGATGCCGTGGCGCTGGCCGGGATAGGCCATGACCTCGAAGACCTCGCCCTGCTCCTGCAGCGCCGCATAGAGGCGGGTGGAGTGGTCATAGGTGACATTGTCGTCCGCCATGCCGTGGATCAACAGGAGCGGGGTCTCATACCCCTCGACATGGGACAGCACATCGCCGGCCGCATAGCCTTCGGCATTGTCCTGCGGCAGGCCCATGTAGCGCTCGGTGTAATGGGTGTCGTAGAGTGACCAGTCGCTGACCGGTGCGCCGGAAATCCCCGCGGCGAAGCGCCCGGGCGCCTGCAGCGCCGTCATCAGCGTCATGTAGCCGCCATAGGACCAGCCCCACAGCCCGACCCGGTCCGCGTCCACAAAGTCCAGCCCCTGCAGATAATCGAGCCCGGCGAGCTGGTCTTCCACCTCCACCTGGCCCATGCGCAGATGCAGCGCCGCCTCAAAAGCATGGCCGCGATTGGGCGTGCCGCGATTATCAAGCCGGAAATAGACATAGCCGGCGCGCGCATAGAGCTGCTCGGTCATGGAGCGCCAGGTCTTGCGCGCGGACTGTCCCACGGTCGGGCCGCCATAGACGTGCACGATGGCCGGGCAGGGCGCCTCGGCGGTGCAGTGGTCAGGCCGATACATCATGTAGTTCAAAGGTGTCTGCCCGTCCGCAGCGGTGATCCGACCGAACTCCGGCGCGATGTGATCGGCCAGATAGGGCGCGTAAGGATGGTCCCCATCCAGCGCGTTCTCCTCCACCCAGGCGATCCGATCGCCGTCGATGGAATAAAGCCCGGTGTTCGGCGGCGTATTCGGGTCCGAATACGCGCCGATAAAGGCGCTGGCGCCCTGACCCAGGTTCACCGCCCAGTTGCCGGCTCCGCTGGTGATGCGTTGCGGCTCGCCGCCTTCGATTGGAACCGCATAGAGATGACGCTCCGTTGCGGTCTCGGTCCAACCGGTGAAGTAGACGGTTGAACCGTCCTCGCTCACGCCGCTGATTGCGTTGACGACCCAGTCGCCGGAGGTGAGCTGGGCCGCCCCGCCCTCGGCGTCATAACGATAGATGTGGCGAAAGCCGGTGCGTTCGGACGTCCACAGAAACCCGCCATCGGCCAGCGGGTGAAAATCGCTCGACAGGTTGATCCATTTCCCGTCCGCCTCTGACAGAACGATTGCAGCCTCGCCGGTCGCCGGGTCGGCGCGCAGCAGATCCAGTCGCTCCTGTAATCGCGTCTGGCGCTGGACGTAGACGGCTGATCCGTCGCTCGCCCAGTTCACGCGCGCCAGATAAATGTCGCTGTCCGGCCCGAGACTGATCTCGGTCAACGCACCGGTTTCCAGCTCGATGATATGAAGGCTCACCCGCGCATTGTCCGTGCCTGCGCGCGGATAACGCTGCTCAGTGATGGTCACCCCTTCGGCATTGATGCCGAAGCGCGGCACCACCATGACCGGGCTTTCATCGACGCGCGCGACCGCCAGGCGCGTTTCGTCCGGCGACCACCAGTATCCGGTCAGCCGGTTCATCTCTTCCTGGGCGACGAACTCCGCCACGCCCCAGCTGATCAGAGCGCCGCCCTCGGTGGTCAGCGCGCGCTCCTCGCCGCTTTCCAGATCATGGAGCCAGAGATTTTGTTCGCGTATGAAGGACACATAGCCGCCGCGCGGTGAAATCCGCGCATCGGTCTCGAACGCATCGGTCTGCATCAACCGGCGCGCCTCGCCGCTTTCCACGTCGATGTAGAAGACATCGCCATCGAGCGGGACCAGCACGGCCTCGCCCGCCTCGTCCCAGTCATAGGCGACGACGCCGGACTGGCTGATGCGCGCACGCTCGCGGAACTGGATTTCGGCTTCGGACAGTTCGCGCTCCTCCGGCGCCAGAACCTGCGCATCGACCAGGCGATAGGTGCGCCCGTCCGCGACATCCATCGCCCACAGATCGAGCACCGTGCGGTCCTCTTCCTTGGCGCGCAAAAAGCTGATCCGCTCGCCATCGGGCGAAAACCGCACCGCGCGCGGCGTCGGCCCGGACAAGGAGGGCGAGGCGTAAACCCGTTCAACGGTCAGCGGCTCGCCGGTCTGGGCGAAAGCGGCGGGGGCGAAAACTAGCGCGGCGGCAAGGGAAAGAAGAGGGCGCACGGGGCGGGCTCCAAATGGCGTGACCCAAGCGTAACGGCGCCGGACCGCAGAGCAAAGCCGTGACGCCAATGTTTGCGTCCCGCCTTTCAAACCCGCCGGACTGGGTCCTGCGCGTTCGGCTTGGCCGGGATGACAGGCCGTGCGCCGCTCCATTGCACAGCACCGATCCTAGAAAAGGCTGCCCTGGTCGGGTGAGGGTGGTTTGGCTTTGCGTTTGGGCCGGGCGATGCGCGGCGGCGGCGCTTCGCCGCCCGCCATGCGCGCACTTCGCTCGCCATCGGCGAAGGTCATGGACACCGCCTGGCCGGGCTTGAGTGCGGCGGCGCTTCGCACCAGCTCGCCGGCCTCATCGCGCACCAGGGCGAAGCCGCGCTTCAGCGTCGCCTTGTGCGAGAGCGCTTCAAGCCGGGCTGACAGGCTGAGCAGTGCGCGGTGATGCTGGGAGAGAAGCCGCTCGCCGGCTGGGCGCAGACGGGCGCTGAGATCGGTGAAGCGTCGGCGGCGCTCGCGCACATCCCGGCGCAGCGCTTCAACGCGAAGCCCGGCGGCGGCGCGCTCCAGCTTCACCCGCCTGGCGGTGATCAGCTGACCGGCGGCGGCGGTGAACCGCCCTGACGCGTATTCCAGCGCCTGACCCTTTTCCTGAACGATGATCTGCGGGCGCGGAAGCCCCCGCCGCGCCGCGTCGAGCTCGGTGCGCTTGGTGCGCACTGCGCGCACCAGCGCGCCAGCGAGCCGCCCGCCGGCGGTTTCCACGCGGTCCAGAAGATCAGCGCGCACCGGCACCGCCATTTCAGCCGCGGCGGTGGGTGTGGGCGCACGGATATCGGAAGCAAAATCGATCAGCGTGGTGTCGGTCTCATGGCCGACCGCAGAGATGAGCGGGATGTCCGAGCCGAAGGCGGCGCGCACGACGGCTTCTTCGTTGAACCCCCATAAATCCTCAACCGATCCGCCCCCGCGCGCCACGATGAGCAGGTCCGGTCGCGGCACGCGCCCGCCGGGCTGGATCGCGTTAAAGCCCTTGATGGCCGCCACGATCTGTTCCGGCGCCTTTTCGCCCTGCACCAGAACCGGCCAGACCAGGACGCGGCGCGGGAAGCGCTCGCCGATCCGGTGCAGGATGTCTCGGATGACCGCCCCGGTGGGCGAGGTCACGACCCCGACCACTTGCGGCAGGAAGGGCAAAGGCGATTTGGCGTCGGGGGAGAACAGGCCTTCGGCGGCGAGCTTTTTCTTGCGTTCTTCAAGAAGCGCCATCAGCGCGCCGGCCCCGGCCGGCTCCATGCGTTCGATGATGAGCTGGTATTTCGACCGTCCGGGGAAGGTGGACAGCCGGCCCTCGGCGATCACCTCCAGGCCTTCCTCCGGCTTGAAGGCGAGCGAGGCGGTCACGCCCTTCCACATGACCGCGTCAATGACGGCGCGCTCATCCTTCATGTCCAGATAGAGATGCCCCGACTTGGCCCGCGTCACCCGACCAAGCTCGCCGCGCACGCGCACATGGCCGTAAGCATCCTCCACCGTGCGCTTCAGCGCGCCGGACAATTCAGAGACGGTGTATTCGTGGATATTGCTGGCAGGGGTTTCAGTCATATCGGCAATGCTAGACCAGATTCGCCCCTCACGCAGAGGCGCGGTCGCACGCGATGACGCTTCAGCCCGCCTCGTCTACTGGCCAGCCTGCATTTGCTGCATGCGCTGCATCGCAGCGGTCATGTCTGCAGCGAAGTCGCCGCATCGCAGATATACCTCGCCCGGGGCGTTATCGGCTACGGAGAGTCGCTGCATCACTGCGCCGCGCGCGCCATCAGGAAGCGACACGCCCATCGACAGGAAACGAAAGCGCGGGACATCATCGACGGGACGCCAGTCGGTGGCCATGAAGGGGCGCTCCTGATCGGCGATCACCTGTAACAGGCGCACGCCGCCCGCATTCTGCGTGATCTGCATAGCTACGAGATGGTAGGCTGAGCCAAACCCTTCAAAGAAGGTGCGGCCTTCATTCTGAAAGACGGCAAAGGCGAGATCGCGGCTCGTGCATTTTTCAACGCCGGCGGCCATGCTGGCCGGCTCCAGCGGCCCGTTTTCATCGAGCGCCACGAAGCTCGATCCGAGCAGGGTGTACTCAACAAGGTTCACCCCGCGCCAGGACAGGCTCTCATTGCGATCAAAGGTCGCAATCGCTTCAATGGCCGGCTCTGGAGGAGTGTCTGTGATGACAGGGGCGTCGACCTCTGTGCACGCATACTGGAGAGGTTCATCCAGTTGCCGGGGCCGCGAGTAGCTCCCGGTGTGTGTGGTCAGGTCATGCACCCAGTCGGTGTGCCCCCGCGAAGAGCTGTTGAGGAAGATGCGGGCTTGATTTTCCGAAAAGGCGCACTCACCCACGATACCGCAATAATTGACCGGGCTCCGCCCGGCCTCAGTCGGTACTGAACCGAAGAAGGCTTCAGCAGGGTCGATCTTGTAGATCACGCCGCTCTGGCCATCCGTGTTGGGCGGAAAAGGTTGCGGATCGCAGCTCAGATATGTCTGAGCGCTGGCTGCGCCGCCCAGCGCGGCGGCGACCGCCAGGCCGATGAACTGAATCAGTCGCGCGCGTTGAACCTTCATCTTCGATCTCCGCTGGCTGAGTGCTCGTCAGTTAAGGGTTTAGACGCTTTCATCTGAGCGCACATCACCGTTTCGGGTGAGGCGGGGCTGGAGGCCTGACCGGTGCGTCCTGTTGCCGGTCTCTGGCGGGGCCGGTAGAGACGGATAGGTCCGCCTTGCTCCGCCCGTATTTGGGTCAAGCGGTGAAGTGATGTCAGGCAGGCGGCTCAAAGCGATGTGGACACAGATCAGGCAGGCAGCGCGCATTCTCCATAATCTGGCTCCACGGCCCATGGTGAACTTCGCCTATAATCTCGTGCTCGACATGGCCGAAGCGCCGGCCCGTTTTCATCCCGGGGCGCGCCCGCGTCCCTGGCGCAGCCTGCACAATGTCGGCGGCGGCGATTTCCATCATCTGGGCCGCATCTACGCTGACTGGATTGGTGAAGCTCTGCGGCTGCGTGCTGATCACACCCTGCTGGATATGGGCTGCGGCGCGGGGCGGTTGATGTTTCCGCTGGCCGAGCGCCTGGGCGAGGGCGGGCGCTATATCGGGTTTGACGTATCGCGCCGGGCGCTCGGCTGGGCGCGCCGTCACGCGCCCGACAGCGCTGCTGAGTTCGACTTCGTTCACGCCGATCTCGCCAACGCCGAGTACGGAGCCGCAGGAGGGACCGCCGCCGCTTATCGCTTCCCGGCCGATGATGACAGCGTGGACGGCGGTTTTGCGATTTCGCTCTTCACCCATCTGAAGCCGGAAGACGCGGCGCATTACTTCAAGGAGGCGGCGCGCGTTCTAAAGCCGGGCGGGCGGCTCGCGCTGACGGCCTATCTCATTGACGACGAAGCCCGCGAGGCCATCGCAGCGGGCCGCGGGCTCGCCTTTGCGCCCTGGCGCGACGGCGCCTGGGTGCTCGATGCGCGTGCGCCGGAGCGGGCCGTGGCGTTCGAGCGCGGCGCCTTTGATGGCTGGATTGAAGCCGCCGGTTTGGGCTACGCGGGTGAAATCGCGCGCGGGGCCTGGACGCGTCGCGCCGCTGATGACGACTATCAGGACCGCATCGTGCTGGAAAAACCGGCCTGAGAACGTGAGAGGGCGGATGGATGAATATTCTTATCGTCGGATCGGGCGGGCGCGAACACGCGCTGGCCTGGAAGATCGAGCAGAGCCCGCTGGTCGATGAGGTCTGGTCCGCGCCCGGCAGCGTGGCGATGGATCAGATCGGCCCGTGCTTTGATGTGAAGGCTGACGATGTGGACGGCCTGCACAAGCTGGCGCTGCAGCTTGAGCCCGACCTCATTGTCGTAGGCCCGGAAGCGCCGCTCGCCAAGGGTCTGGCCGATCTTCTGCGCGCGCGCGGCTTTGACGTGTTCGGGCCCTCGGCTGAAGCGGCCCGGCTGGAGACCTCAAAGGGCTTCGCGAAGGATTTGATGGCGCGCTTCGGCGTGCCGACCGCCGGCTATCGCACGGTGAGAACGCTGGTTGAGGCAAAAGCCTTCCTCGACACGCTGTCGGCGCCCTATGTACTAAAGGCTGACGGGCTGGCCGCCGGCAAGGGCGTGGTGATCGCTCAAACCCGCGAAGAGGCCGACGCGGAAGCAGAAGCCATGCTCTCCGGCCGGTTCGGCGAGGCTTCCGCCTCCCTCGTCATTGAAGAATTCATGGAGGGTGAGGAAGCCAGCGTCTTCGTCCTGACCGACGGAACCAACCGGCTGACCCTGCCGGCGGCTCAGGATCACAAGCGCGCCTTTGACGGCGATGAGGGGCCGAATACCGGCGGGATGGGCGCCTATGCCCCGGCGCCGGTGATGACCGAGGCGCTCATGCGCGAGGTCGATGAGACCATCGCCGCACCCATGCTCGACGGCATGCGCGAAGCCGGCTTTGAGTACCAGGGCGTGCTTTATATCGGTCTGATGATCACTGCTGACGGGCCGAAAGTGGTCGAATTCAACGCCCGGTTCGGCGATCCGGAATGCCAGGTGCTGATGGCTCAGATGGAGGCCGATATCGTGCCGGCCCTTCTGGCGAGCGCGACCGGGGGCATGCCGGCGCGCGATTTCGCCCGGCTGCTTCCCGAGAATGACGCGAAACCGGCCGTAACCGTGGTGCTCGCCTCCAACGGCTATCCCGGCGAGTACGAGAAAGGCTCAGTGATCGAGGGGCTGACGCAAGCCAACGCCGTCGAGGGCGTGACGGTGTTCCACGCCGGAACCGGCGTGAACGACAAGGGCGACATCATCGCGGTCGGCGGTCGGGTGCTCAACGTGACGGCGGTCGCCGATACGCTGGAAGATGCGGTGGCGCGCGCCTATGCGGCGGTCGACGCCATCGACTGGCCCGGCGGGTTTCATCGTACCGATATCGGCTGGCGCGCCCTGAAGCGCTGAAGGGCGAGACACACGCTAAGGAGGAAGCCAGGTTTGACTCACCGCCTGCGCACCGGCGAAATGCGTACACATATAAAATGAGCCGGGGAGGCTTTTCCATGATCCGTATTCTCACCGCAGCTCTGGCGGCGGCCGGGCTCGCTGCGCCGCTGCTGGCGCAGGACGAAGCGCCGCTAACCGTGATTCATGCCGGCCATGTTCTGACCGCGCCCGGCGAGGCGGGCGTCAGCGAGGATGTCTCCATCTTGGTGCGCGGTGACCGCATCGAGGCGATTGAAGAAGGCTTCATCACCCCGGACGACGCTGAGATCGTGGATCTGTCCGAGCACTGGGTCATGCCCGGCTTCATCGACGCCCATGTTCACATCACCAATGAGGCCGGACCCAACCGGCGGATATCGGCCTTCACCGAAGGCCCGGCCGATCGCACGATTGATGGCGTGAAATACGCCGGTCGCACGCTGATGGCCGGCTTTACCACGGTTCAGGATGTCGGCGGGAATATCGAAGCGCTCCGTGCGCTCCGCGCCGGCATTGAGGACGGCGATATTATCGGCCCGCGACTACGCATCGCCGGCGGCGCGGTCACGCCGACAGGCGGGCATGGCGACGTGAACGGGTGGAGTGTGGAAGTGCTGCGCGCCAATGGCAGTCCCTATGCCTGCAACGGCGCGGATGATTGCGCCCGCGCCACGCGTCAGCTGGTTCAGGAAGGCGCCGATGTCATCAAGATCACCGCCACCGGCGGGGTGATGTCCTCAACCGGCGCCGGTGTCGAACAGCAATTCTTCGAATCTGAGCTGGAAGCCATTGTCGGCGCCGCGCACATGATGGGCAGGCGCGTCACCGCCCATGCGCACGGGGTGACCGGCATCAACGCCTTCCTGCGCGCCGGTGGCGATTCCATTGAGCACGGTACCTATCTCGATGAGGAATCGATCCGGCTTTTCCGCCGCAATGACGCGGTGCTCGTTCCCACCGTGATGGCGGGCGAATGGGTCGCCAATCAGGCGGACGCCGGCTGGATGACCCCGTTTCAGGCGGCCAAGGCCCGCGTGGTCGGTCCGCAAATGATCGAGATGGTCCGGCGCGCCCATGAAGGCGGCGTGACCATCGCCTTCGGCACCGATTCCGGCGTCTCCGCGCACGGCGATAACGCCCGTGAATTCCTGCTCTACATCCAGGCGGGCATGACGCCCATGGAAGCCATCGCCACCGCCACCACGATCGGCGCGCGCCACGTTCAGCTGGAAGACCGGATCGGCCGCATCGAAACCGGCTTCATCGCCGACATCGTCGCGGTGGACGAAAACCCGCTGGACGACATCGAGGCGCTGACGGATATGGACTTCGTCATGGCCAGGGGCGTGGTGCATAAGGACGGTTGAGGGGTCCCATCACCCACCGAATGAGACTGGTTTGAGATGCCATCCCGGCCTCGAGCCGGGACCCATTCCTTGGCTCAGACGGTGCAGGGCCTCTCGCTGAAAACTCTGCACGGCTTTTCCTCGAACGACCGCGCGCCCACCCTTGTGGGCGAAGCGGCTGTAGGGTGAAGTGCGAAGACCCAGAAATCAGGATCGACACATGTCCCAACTTGATGACGCCTTTTCCGGCACCAAGCCGGTCGCCGATGCGCTGAAATTCGACCAGGCCGCGCTGGCCGCCTGGATGAGCGAGGCGGTGGGCGGCTTCTCCGGGCCGCTCGACGTGCAACAGTTCAAGGGCGGGCAGTCGAACCCGACCTATAAGCTGGTTACGCCGGGCCAGACCTATGTCCTGCGCCGCAAGCCTCCGGGCAAGCTTTTGCCGTCCGCGCACGCGGTGGACCGCGAATACCGGGTCATGAAGGCGCTGGGCGCGGCCGGTTTCCCGGCGCCGGCCATGCACGGGCTGTGTGAAGACGAGGCGGTGATCGGCACGGCCTTCTACGTGATGGATTTCGTCGAGGGGCGGATTTTCTGGGACCCCTACCTTCCCGATCTGTCCGCCGATGAGCGCGCGGCGATCTATGATGCGTCCAACGCGACGCTGGCTCAGTTGCACGCGATCGATGTGGAGGCCGCCGGACTTGTCGATTACGGCAAGCCGGGCAATTATTTTCAGCGTCAGATCGGGCGCTGGACCAAGCAGTACAAGGCCGCCGAGACCGACCCGATCCCGGCCATGGACCGGCTGATCGAATGGCTGCCGGCCAACGCCCCGGAGCAGGACCGCACCAGCGTGGTCCATGGCGATTACCGCCTCGACAACATGATCTTCCATCCCACCGAGCCGCGCGTCATCGCGGTTCTGGACTGGGAGCTGTCCACGCTCGGCGATCCGCTGGCGGACTTCACCTATCAGCTCATGCAGTGGCGTACGCCGAAGGATATCCGTTCCGGTTTTCTGGGCGTGGATCTGTCCGCACTCGGCATCCCGTCCGAGGACGAGTATGTGGCGGCCTATTGCAAGCGCACGGGCCGGGACGGGATCGCGAATCTCGACTTTTATTTCGCCTACAACATCTTCCGCCTGGCCGGCATCGCCCAGGGCGTGTTTGCGCGTTCGCTGCAGGGCAATGCGTCAAACGACAAGGCGAAGGAGCTCGGCGCCCTTGTGGCTCCGATGGCCGATTATGCCTGGAGCATCGCGGAGCGGGCCTGAGCTGAGCCGCCGCCAAACAGGGGCGTTTGAGCGCGACTGCAACCCGGCTAGGGCTTGAGTTCTGACGTCTCGCCATTGGCCCGCGGCATGCCGGCGCGAAAGCGCTTATCGCCGTCGCGCGGATAGATGAGCGAGAGCGTTGAGCCGAGCGTGTAGTAGGAGCGCAGGAAGCGGAAACCCATATAGAGCGGCACATAGATCAGAAGGTCGAAGCGCCGCCAGACCAGGATGACCGTCAGCGCCATCACGAACGGCATGCCCAGCACGACCGCGACCACGGTGGCGAAGTTCGGGTGGATATATTCGCCGCCATAGATGAAGAAGACGATCATGCCGAAGATCAGAAGCGGGGCCATCATCGCCCGCCTTGCCCCGTTCAGCAGGGTGAAGGGCAGGATGAGTGATCCGATGATCGAGGCGCGCGAAAACAGCACCGAGCGGTTATGCGCGGTGACGTGATAGAGTGAGCGGAACCAGCGTGTGCGCTGCTCGCGCAGGAAGGCGAGCGAGTCCGGGGTCTCGGTGTAGAATTTCGCCGTCGGGTCGGCGACCATGCGTGAACCGAGCGTGGTCATGCGCAAGGTGATGTCGGTGTCTTCTCCGTTCATGCCTTCAGCAAACCCGCCAGCCTCGTCCAGCTTGGACTTGCGATAGATCACGAACATGCCTGGCAGGCCGAACACGCCGCCAAAGGCGCCGAAGGCGACCTGAACGAAGCCATGGCGCAAGAGCACCTCGATAGAGCGCACCTTGGTAAGCAGGTTGTCGTCTTCATGGGGCAGAGGCAGGCCGCCCACCCCGCCGACGCGCGCATTGGCGAAGTGACGCATGGCGCGCACGATGGCGTCCGGGTGGATAATGGTGTCGGCGTCGATGCGCACGACGAAGTCATGCGCGATCCGTCCCAGCCCGCGATTGAGCGCGCGGGCCTTGCCGGGAATATCGCTGGCGTCCACCACGAAGCTGGCGATGTGCTCGCACTGGGCCAGCGCGGTCTCGGCCAGCCGCGCGGTGGCGTCGCTGGAGCAGTTCTCCGCGACGACGACATGGACCTCGCCGTCATAGCGTTCAGCGGCCGCATCAATGGCGCGGATGGTGTCGCGGATCTGGTGAGCTTCGTTATGGGCGGGGATCAGCACGCTGACCGGGGGCGAGAAGGCGCGCCGGCGCGAGAGGATATTGCGTATCCACCCCACCGTGGCCAGCTGTCCGATGAAGAGCTGCTGTGCCAGGAAAACGCCAGGACCCATGCCTCCCAGAATGGCGATGGAGCGCAGATACTCAGCCTCGGCGAAATACACCGTCGCCACGATGATCGCGATGAGGGCCGCGATCCCGCCGGCGGTCAGCACGATCACGTACTGATACAGCCTACCGCCCCGGCGTACGCGCAGCCCGCTATCATCGGGAAGCCGGGCGTTGGAGATCAGAGTGTGCGGGAAGATGGCCAGGCTGAGCAGACCCACCAGCAATTGCTGCAGATGGATCGGCCAGACACCGTCTGCGAGGCGCCAGCTCGCCCAGGCCGCCCCGTCAACGATGAAACAGACTGCGGCGAACTTCATGGCGAAGATGATCGCAAGCTTCAGCTTTCCCAGCACGCTGGCGTAGGCGTAGGCGGCGTAGGTCAGGAAGAACAGGATGAGAAAGGTGCGCACCGGAAGCACGCCGCTGCCGCGATCGGCTGTGAAAACGATCAGATCGACCGGAATATCGAAGGGGAAGTAGGCGCGCGCCGCCGTCAGAGCCGCCAGCGCCAGCGCGGTCAGAGCGGCAAAGCTGATCAGGAACCCATCCGTGACTGAGCGGGGCCGGTTCACCGAGACGCCCTGCGGCGCGGAATCCACCGACCGGAAGAAATCCTTCTCCCGTCCCCGATCATCCAGAGCAGGGCTCACGCGCCCGGCCCGCTGTTCCAGCGTGTCTTCGGTCTGCTTAAGCATCGAGCTCGCCTAAAAATCGCCAGATCGCCACGGTTTTTTTAACACGCGAGGACCATGCCAAGTTAGATTAATCGAGTCTGAAGCGGCCAAATCATGGCGATTCTGGCTCGATGGGTCGGGGGAATGTCGAATGAAGAAGTTACTCAGCGCGGTTTCATTGGCGGCCGTCTCAGCCGCCGGCGCCAGTGCGCAGGATGGCCGGTTTGAATTCGTCTCCGACAACAGCATCGGGATCGATGATCCGTTCGCTGTGGAAGACCTCTCAGGCGACCCAACCCTTGCGGGCTTCGATCTGGAGGCCGCGTTCGACTCTAATAACTTGGCGCGTTGGGTGCAGCCCTTGGAGGGTCGCGCGGTGCTGCGTTTCGAGCAGCAGGTTCGCGGGCGTTTCTACTTGGACCGGGATGATCTGAACTCGTTGCTGCTGACCCCGCGCGTGCAGTTCTGGAACACCACCTCGGACAATCGCTTCCAGTTCCGCGCTTATGCCGCCTACTCGCATATGACCCGCGACGGCGACACGCGTTGGACACGTCCCGAAGGCGAGATGCAGCTGCGCCGGCGCCATGACGAGGAGCGCCGAAACGAAACGGTTCTTCGCTTGCGCGCCAACGCCTATGACTTTGAAGAGGGCGTCGTGGGCGCCGGGCTTGACCAGACGCGCGTGCGCGCCGGGGTGGAGCACTTCATTCGTCCCACTCCGGGCGTCAACGAGCTGCGCCTGTCCGGCTTCTACGAAGTCGCCGACGCCGATCTTGAGCGCAACAGCTTTGAAGAAGTGCGCGTCGCGGCGGTCTACCGGCACAAGATCTCACCGTGCGACACGCTGCAGATCCGCCTTGATCTGCGCGATCGCGAGTATGACGGCGCCTTCTCCGCCGCCTTCCCGGTCAATCGCTCCGACGAACGCTTTACCGCAGAGGTCCGCGTGGAGCGTCAGATCGCCGAGCGGGCGATCGGCTACGCCTCCGTCGGGCATATCGAGAACAGCTCCAACGTGCCGGTTCGCGATTATGGCGGCGCCACCTTCAAGCTTGGCGTGCGCGCCCAGTTCTAGAGCGTATCGCTGACTGGACGCTACACGGCTGCCCGAAGCGGGTGTTTCGGATTCGGACACGCACCGCATGACGTCTGTCTTGGCTTGGGCCTTGCCGGGCCGGCGAGGGACGCGCCGGGTTCGACCAACCCTAGGAGCTTACCAACACGTTAAGGCGTTCAGGCCTGATTAAGCTCTGCTGAGGCGTGCTGATTTCCTCAAGGCACGTAATTTGCGCGTGCGTGGGCGTGCGACAGACGAAAGATCGGGACATGAGCTGCCTTTTTATCGACATGAACACGCCGCGAGAAAGCCGCGCCCCGGCCCGGATGCGAGCCCAAAGTGACGCGATAAGTTCATTAACGTCGATTAACAATAGCGATCTTGCGGTCGCTGTCCGTTCATCAGGCTCGCCGGGCGGGCCCATACAATCGCTGCGGGGGCTGTGATGAAAACGAGCAAAGAGTACAGGCGGAGTTTTCCGTGGTTCTCCGCATCACTCGGCATCGTCGCCGTGGGATGCGTCATCACGCTTTTCGTGACCGGGCAGCTGAACGCCGGTCGCGGTGATTTCGGCTCTTTCCTGACGCGCGCCTTTGAGCGCGTCCTGTCCGGTCAGGACCCGCTCGCCATCGACAATCTGCACACCGTGACCTTCGCTGATGCCGGCGATGAGGACGGGGTGGTGATTTCCGGCTATCCGTCTTTCGCCTCCACCACCGTTCCGCTTGTGCGCGATCAGGAGATTGAGGCGCTGCGCTTGGTGCTGACCGGCGAGCAGGACATTTCCGAGCGCGCCACTGTCGCGCTGCGCGTCACGGTTAATGGCCGCCGGGTGATTGAGCGCGTGCTGTCGCCGGGTCGCCGCGAGTTTCGCTGGGTATTCGACCTCACCGAGGAGTTCGAAGGCGCCTCCCAGGCGCGCGTGGCCTTCCAGCTCCTGGGCGATCTGCCTGAAGACCTTTGCCATAATGATCGCTCCATGGGCGCCGTCATCGCCTTTAATGGCGATAGTTCCGCCGAGATGGAGCTGGCTGGTCCGCTCAACTCGCTGCGCGACGTGATGGCGCTCACTGCGCGTGATGTCGCGGTGGCTTTGCCGGAAGGCGATGACTGGTTCGAGTTGGGGGTGCGCCTGGCCGCCCGCATGGCGCGCGCCGGTTATCATGTCGATCTGATCAGCCTGGGCGAAGCCGCCGAGGCGGTTGAGACGGGCGGCGATGTCATCCTGACCGGAGCGCCGGAAGCGCTGCGCCGCGCGGGCTTTTCCGCTGCGCCGGGCGGTGCTGAAGCCGGCGCCAGCCTGTGGCGTCGCGCCGGGGTCACATCGGTGGCCGTGACTGACCCGAGCCGGTTCGAGACCGTCCGTTTTCTGACCTCAGCCCTCTTGCCGATCGCGCGCGCCAGCGAGATCAATCCGGTCCTGTTCGCAGAGAGCCGCGGTCCGCAGCCCGGGCTGACGCCGGTGACGAATTTTGGTCTGGACACCAGCATCCAGCAGGTGACCGAGGGCCGCGTCTGGCGCTTTGACTACACGCTGTCCGAATTGCCGAACGGACGCCTGCCTGAAGCGCTGCGCGTGGACATGCGCATCCCCGAAGGCCCGGAAGACTTCAACAATCTGGCGCATGTCGAGCTGAACGGCGAGCTAATCGAATCGGTGCGTCTGGACGCTGGCGCGGAGAATGTGTTCGACGTGACGCTGCCCGCCCGTCTGCAGGCCTTGTCCAACGAGGTCAGCATCGCGCTGCAGCGTCACCGCGATCTGGGCGGTTGCGAGATCAGCGCGCGCCGTTATCCGGTGCAGCTGACCGAACTGTCTGGCCTGGTCACCGAAACCGGTGCGCCGTCGGCGGGCTTTACCTCGCTTCCTGAGGCCTTCCATCAAGGCCTTCTGGTGCGCTTTCCTGAAGAGATGCCAGGTGCGAGCCGGTTGATCGCCGGTCGCCTCGCGGCGGAGACGATCGCCCGCTTCGTTCCGGAAGCCACCCGTCTGCAGTTTGAATTCGCCCGCACCGAGAACGGCCAGTCGGAAATGATCGAGCTGCCCTTCATCGCAGTGAACAACACCCCGTCGAACGCGGCTGCGCCCATGCGCATCTTCGCGGACCGTCTGGTGATCGAGAACGGGGCCTCGGGCGCTGAGGCTGATGTGCGCGCTCTGGCGGATCTGTCCGTCTTTCAGGCTGTCGCTGCAGCGCGGCCCGATCCGCGTGATCTGGAGACCATCCTGTTCGTGCCGGGTCTGGTGGTTCACGCCATCGACGAGCCGCCGGCGTTGGCGGCGGCGCGGCTCGGGCGTGAGCGACTTGCGATCCTGCATGCCGATGGCGAGGTCGTTCGTCCGCAGACCGGTCGACGCTGACGGGTGCGTCCCGGCTCTGCCCGATCAGCCGGGTTAACGGCTCGGTTACGCTCTTCAGGTGAGAAATGTCGGCATCTGCCGACTGAATCTGCTCATTGATTCGCGGCGCGAGCGAGCTTGCTGATGACCGCCGCCAATCCTGGTGATCCCACCCACATTCTGACCGTGGCGCCGGTGCGCGATAGTTATGCGTTGGCGGAACAGATCGACGCGTTTCTCGCCCTGTTCTTCGAGCAATGCGCCGATGAATCGCTTCAGGCGCGCCGCACCGGTCCGATGACCTATGTGATCAGCGCTGAAGGCGCGAGCGGACCGGCGCTGGAATCGGTGCGACTGGGTATAGCTGCGGCGCTGTTCGATGAGGATGACGGCTCGGTTACGCTGCGAGCGGCGCTCCAGGGCGACTGGGTGCCTCAGGATGCGCTGGATCTGGAAGCGGACGATCTCGGGTTGGGCGAGCCCGGACATCTTGAACCCGGCGAGCCGGGCGGGATGAGCAAGCTGCTCGGCGATACGCTGGATCTCAGCGATCCCGATCTTCCGCTTGAAATCGAGCCAGCCTTCGGCCCGCCCTCGACCCGTCAGCCCAAGCCTGAACCGCATTTCGATCCAGTGTCGGCTGGGGACGCGGACCCGGTTGCGGAGTTCCTGACCGGGATGGACGAGATCGCGAGCGATCTGGAGGGTCGTATAGGGGCGGCGACTGCGCGCCTTGAGGACGTCAGCGAACGCCTGTCCCTCCAGGCTGATACGCTTGCGGCGGAGAGCCGGCGGGTATTGGAGCTGCTTGTGCAGGCCGCTGAATCGGTTCGCGGCGCCGCCCGCACCGCCGATATTGAGGCGGACGCGCGCGACGCAGCCTGAAATTCTCAGTCCTGAGAGGGCGTCCGGCCCGGCCTTGATGAAGGATTGTTCATGAACACAAATTAATGTTAGCGTGAACCCATCGCAGGGTCTGGGGAGGCGCTCGTGAAGTTTATTCTACTCGCCGGTGCAGCGGCTTTGACAGTGGCGACAAGCCTTGTCTGTCCCGCTCATATTCGCGCCGAAGTCAGTGAGGCCATCGCGCCTTCGCCTGAAATGGTCGCAGACGCCCGCGATGCCTTCGACCAGCTGATGGACTCGCTTCTGCGTTCAGCGCCGGACGGCTATGAGCCGGAGGAAGCCCCTGACGCAGCGACCCTGAAGCTTTAGATTTTCTTGGATTGAGCTGTTTCACCCGCGCCGCTTCGGCGGCCAGGGGATGAAACCGCTCGTGCGTTCCACATACTCAGCATAGCCGGCTCGCGACCGCGCCATACCGGCCTCCAGAAGGGGCGCGCCGGACCATCGCGTCAAAGTGAAAGTCAGGAAAATCGGGCCGATCACCGCGAGCAATCCTGGCGCAGTCTCCGCCGCGACCAGCCAGATGCCCCACCAGGTGCAGGCATCCCCGAAATAATTGGGGTGGCGCGTCCAGGCCCACAGACCTTTGTCCATCACCTTGCCTTCATTGGCCGGATCGTCCTTGAAGCGCTCCAGCTGCGCGTCGGCGAGGCTCTCAAAGACGATGCCGAACACCGCCAGCCCGGCGCCCATGGCGGCGAGCCAGCCTAATGGCGGGGCGTCGGCGACCTGTCCCAGCTGCACCGGCAGCGCAACCATCCACATCAGGAAGGCCTGTGGCAGGAAAACAAACAGAAGCGAGGCGCGCGCATAGCTCCAACCCCGCTTTTCCTTGACCGATTTCATCATCCGCGCATAGCGATTGTCCGGTCCTTCCCGGCGCCAGCGCGTGAGCAGATGAAAGCCGAGCCGCAGCCCCCAGATGACGCACAGCGCAGTCAGAAGAAGCTGGCGTTCATGAAGGCCATCGACGGCGAAATAGGCTGTGATCGCCACTACGACCATGCCGAACGCCCAGAACGCATCCACAAAGCTCGGCTCGCCGATCTTCAGGCTCATCAGCCAGAGCCCGAGGAAGAGTGCGACAGAGACGCCGAGCGTTGCGCTCAACAGGCTGAGAATTTCCGTCATGGCGGCGCGCTTTCGAAGTAACGAAGCGCGAAGCTAGCGCGCCTGCCGTCTGGAGGCGAGCCGCCGATTAGTCTTTTGTGATCAGCCGGTAACCGGCCATGCCCGCCAACATGGCGCCGGTGAAGATCAGAACCGGCGTGATCATGAGCCCGCTGGCGGCGATCGCCGGTCCCGGGCACAAGCCGACGAGTCCCCAGCCGATGCCGAACAGGGCGGAGCCGATGATCAGAGGTCGGTCGATTCGGGTGATCTTCGGCAGCGTGAAGCGTGTTTCAAACAGCGGGCGCTCGCTCCGCTGAACGAGCGCGAAACCGGGCAGGGTCACAGCAATCGCGCCGCCCATGACCAGCGCCAGGCTGGGATCCCAGCTGCCGGCGATATCCAGAAAGTTCAGAACCTTGGCCGGGTTGGTCATGCCGGACACGACAAGGCCGAGCCCGAAGAGCAGGCCGGCGGCGAGGGCGGAAAAGAGGCGCATCATGATCCCGCTCCTCTACAATACGTGCCGCATCAAGAAGACGGTCGCCGCCGCCATCGCCATGAAGGTCAGAACCGCGACGAGCGAGCGTCCGGACAGTCGTCCCAGCCCGCACACCCCATGGCCGGAGGTGCAGCCCGATCCGATCTGAGTCCCGACGCCGACGAGCAGTCCTGCCGCGATGAGAAGCGGAAGGCTTGTCGCGACCTGAACCGTGGGCGCGCCGCCGGGGGCGAGCACCCAGATCCACGGCGCGGCGATGAGGCCGATGACAAAGGCGATCCGCCAGAGACGATCGGGCTCGCCGGGCGAGAACAGCGCGCCGATAATGCCGGAAACGCCTGCGATGCGCCCGTTCGTCGCCAGCAACAGCACGGAAGCCAGCCCGATCAGCCCGCCCCCCAGAAGCGCCGTTATCGGTGTGAAATCTGTCGCCTGCTCCATGATGGCCTGCCTTTGTCCTGCTGATGACGCGCGCGCGGGCCTTTTGTCTCATGGCCTGAACGCCGCGAATGAAGAAACCTCGTTGACATAGGGGACATCAATCGTCATATGTCAATTGTCAATAATGATTATTGATGAGCGAAAGGCAAGGCCTTTTGCGCGACGGACCCCCAATGACGTCACTGCATGGCGCGACGGGAGCGGATCGAATGGAAGATTTTGCGGTGGATTTCGACGCGCTGCGCGAGAAGGCCGGCGAAGTGTCGGGGATGCTGAAAATCCTGTCTCATCCGAACCGGCTTCTGGTCGCGTGCGAGTTGATGGATGGCGAGCGTTCGGTCTCAGAGATCGAAGCGCGCACCGGCGTGCGTCAACCCAACCTGTCGCGTGATCTGGCGCGTCTTCGCGCCGCGGGCCTGGTGGCGACGCGCCGTCAGGCCAAGCTCGTCTTCTACCGGCTGAAGGATCCGCAGGTGCGCACCCTCATGGCTGCGCTCTGCGATGTCTTCGCGCCTGAAGGAAAACCTGCCCCAAGCAAGGATATCCAACCATGACTGCGAAACCTGATGTGACGGGCTTCTTCGATGAGGCCACCTTCACAGTTACCTATGTCGTCGCCGATCCGGTCACGAAGCGCGCCGCCATCGTGGACTCGGTGCTCGATTATGACCCGAAATCGGGCCGGACCTCGCACGCGAGCGCGGACGCGGTGATCGACCATGTCAAGCGTGCGGGCCTCACGGTGGACTGGATCCTGGAGACCCATGTCCATGCCGATCACCTGTCCGCCGCGCCGTATCTGAAAGCCCAACTCGGCGGAGACGTGGCGATCGGCGCCCATGTGCAGGCGGTTCAGAGCGTGTTTGGCGATGTCTTCAACGCCGAGCCGGACTTTCGCCGCGACGGGTCGCAATTCGATCATCTGTTCCAGGATGAAGAGACGTTCCGCATTGGCGGGCTTGAGGCCTGGGTGATGCATACGCCCGGCCACACCCCGGCCTGCATGACCTATGTAGTCGGCGATGCGGCTTTTGTGGGCGATACGCTCTTCATGCCCGATTACGGCACGGCGCGATGCGACTTCCCCGGCGGCGACGCGGCCACCCTCTACCGTTCCATTCAGCGCATCTTCGCCCTGCCTGACGAGACGCGCCTGTTCATGTGTCATGATTACAAGGCGCCGGGGCGCGATGAGTTCGCCTGGGAAACCAGCATCGCTGAACAGAAAGCGGCCAATGTGCATATCCGCAAGGGCGTGAGCGAGGACGAGTTTGTGGAGATGCGCAAGGCGCGCGATGCGACGCTCGCCATGCCGGTGCTGATCCTGCCTTCGGTTCAGGTGAATATGCGCGCCGGTCATCTGCCGCCGGCTGAAGATAACGGCCTGACCTATCTAAAAATCCCTGTCGATGCGCTCTGACGCGCCGCTCACAGGACGTTGCGGCTGATGCGCCTGTCCCGCTATCTGCCCATTCTTGAATGGGGTCGAGGCTATGGCGCGCAGGCGCTGTCCAGCGATCTGCTCGCGGCTGTGATCGTGACGATCATGCTCATCCCGCAATCGCTGGCCTACGCTATGCTGGCCGGCCTGCCGCCGCAGGCCGGGCTCTACGCCTCCATCCTGCCGCTGGTCGCCTATGCGGTGTTCGGAACGAGCCGCGTTCTGGCCGTCGGCCCGGTCGCGGTCGTCTCGCTGATGACGGCCGCAGCGGTTGGCCAGGTCGCGGCCAGTGGGACGGTCGGCTATGCGACGGCGGCGCTGACGCTGGCGGTGATGAGCGGGCTGATCCTCATCCTGATGGGCGTGTTCAGGCTCGGCTTTCTGGCCAACTTCCTCTCCCACCCGGTCATATCCGGCTTCATCACCGCGTCCGGCATACTCATTGCGGCCAGCCAGCTGAAGCATGTCCTTGGCGTCGAGGCGAACGGCCACACCCTGGTCGAGTTGACCGCTTCGCTTCTGGCTCATGCCGACGCGATCAACCCGCCCACGCTTGCGATCGGCGGGGCGGCGCTGGGGTTTCTGTTCTTCGTGCGATCGGGCCTCAAGGCGCTGCTTGGCGGGCTGGGCGTCGATGCGCGCCTGGCCGATCTCATAACGAAGGCCGGCCCGGTTCTGGCGGTCGGCGCGGCGATCCTCGCGGTCACCGCGCTTGGGCTTGATCAGGCGGGCGTGCGCACGGTGGGCGAGGTCCCGTCCGGTCTTCCGGCCTTCACACCACCCAGCCTTGATCCGGCGTTATGGCGTCAACTCTTCCCGGCCGCCGTGCTGATCTCGGTGATCGGCTTTGTCGAATCGGTATCGGTGGCCCAGACGCTGGCGGCCAAGCGCCGTCAACGTATTGACCCCGACCAGGAGCTTGTCGGCCTGGGCGCGGCTAATCTGACTTCGGGCTTTTCAGGCGGCTATCCGGTCACGGGCGGATTTGCGCGCTCGGTGGTTAACTTCGACGCCGGGGCGAAGACGCCCGCCGCCGGCGCCTTCACGGCAATCGGCATCGCCCTGGCGACGGTCTTCCTCACCCCGATCCTGTTCAACCTTCCCAATGCGGTGCTGGCCGCAACCATCATCGTGGCGGTTCTTTCGCTGGTGAACCTGCGCGCCATCGCTCAGGCCTGGCGCTACTCCAAGAGCGACTTCGCCGCAATGCTCGCGACCATCGCGCTGACGCTGGGGCTCGGCGTGGAGGCGGGCGTTCTGGCCGGAGTGATCCTGTCCCTGGCGCTCTTCCTGTATCGGACCAGCCGTCCCCACACCGCGATCATGGGACAGGTGCCGGGCGCTGAGCATTTTCGCAATGTGAAACGCCACCAGGTGATCACCGCGCCGCATATCGTCACGCTGCGCATTGATGAGAGCATCTATTTCGCCAATGCGCGCTATCTGGAAGATCGCATCTATGCGCTCGTCGCCGGGACGCCGGAGCTGCAGCATTTCGTGCTGATGTGCCCGGCTGTGAACTTCATTGACGGGACCGGTCTGGAAAGCCTGGACGCGATCAATCAGCGCCTGAAGGATTCCGGCGTCACGCTTCATCTTTCAGAGGTGAAAGGACCGGTAATGGACCGGCTGAAGCGCTCCGATTTCCTCGAACATCTGACCGGCAAGGTCTTTCTCAGCCAGTATGACGCCTTCGCCACCCTCGCTCCGCAGGCGGCCAAGGAGGCGCGTCGGGCCGAGCGCTATGAGTTCATGACCTAGTCCATCGCCTCGACGCGGGCGGTCAGCTGCTCCACCAGCGCCTGCTGATAGAAGCCGGAGGCCTGCTCGCCCGCCTCGCTCAGAAAGCCCAGCATCTCGTCGCGGTCGATGCGCGGTGTGTCCGGCGCGCAGCCGTCGAACTGTCCGGTGAGCGCGTAGTGGGCAAAGCCGACAAGTCCGGCGAAGCGCCCGGCATGGGCGGACAGCCGGATCAGCTCGCCGCCATAGCACGGATCCGCGCCGCGCCCGTCCCAGCCGGTCAAACGGATATACCCGACCACGAAGAGCGATTGGGGATAGCCCGCCTTCAGCGCGGCGTCGCGATAGGGCTGGCCTTCGGCGTGAAGCCCGGAATAGCCGTAGGCGCGCGCCAGCTGATAGTTCAGGCGCGGATTGGCAGGGTCGGCCTCGACCGCTTCAAGGCAGGCCGCCACAGCTGCTTCCAGATCCATCTCCGCGCGCGCCACGCCTTCGCCGACGCTTTCAGGATCATCAGGATGGCTGGCTTCGACGTCGCACGCGGTCGCGCTTCGGTCCCACGCCGCGCGCTCATAGGTGCGGATCTCGTCCAGCGCGACGAGCGGGGCCGATTGAAGCGAGGCGGCGAGCAGGGCGGCGGTGACGAACATGGGCGGCTTCCTTGGAAGATCAGCGGGGCGTCAGACTAGAACTGAAGTGGTGAAAGGAAAATCCGCCGCGCCGGCTTAATCCCACAATGAGCCGTCCCAGGTTGGCTGCGGGCGCTCGGAGCGAACTTCGAACACGATACGGTCTGTGTAGACCTGACCGTTGCGATCCGTGCTGGTCACCTCCATCAGGTGTGCGCCTTCGGGCAGATCGGCGGGCAGTCGGGCGCGCCATAAATGCATGTTGCGGTCTGCCAGCACGCGTCCCGGCTGGGCCGGCGCGGGGCCGTACTGACGTCCCTGAAAGGCCTGGAAGCCTTGCGCGTTCGCGTCGCCGGACCGGCTCTCGATCGAGAAGCGCCCGACCGAAAGCTGGCGCTGAGTCGCGAAGGGGTCAGCCCACTGCGCCCCGATCCGGGCGGCCTCGCCGGCGCCGTCCTGGGTCCGTTCCAGCGCGAAGGGCGCACTGTCATTGATCCGCGCTTGAACGCGCGTCTCGGCCGAACCGACCCAGACATTCGCGGTCAGATAGACACCGCCGGCCAGCTCGTCCGGCGTCAGGATTCGGGTGTCGGGCAGGTCATTAATTCCGACCGGCGGGACCGGATCGCGCGTCTGCGGGTCGAGGGCGCGCCATTCGGTCAGTGCGTCGTACCAGCTGCGGAAGGAGGGGGTGTTGAAGTCGACCCACTGGCCGCGGGCCGGATCGATTCGCGAGCCGACATAGCGCTCGGTGTATTCGCCGCCTTCAAAGTCCAGCATCAGGACGCCTTTGGGCGCACCCATGCGCTGCAGCGCCATCGGGTCTCCGTCCCAGGCGAAATCGCCCTGCCACCAGCCGCCCGACGCTGCGCCGGCGATGATGTGGCGGAAGGCAAGGGCGTCGATGCCGGTCTGCGTGTTCCAGCCTTCAAAGCTCTGACCGGGCGCATGGTTCTCGATCGTGTGGGTATGCCCGGAAAGCGACAGCGCGGGACGTCCTTCAAGAAGCTCGAAGATATCAGCAAGATTGTCGGTCTGGTGCGCCGCCGTGGCGGCGTCCACGAAAGAAACGAACGGGATGTGGTGGGCCAGAACGATCAGCCGGTCCTGCGGCGTGTGCTCGAGAAGATTGGCGAGCCAATGCATCTGCTCGTCGGTGACGCGGCCATTGTAACGGGCCCAATCGGACTCCACACAGAAGCTGCGGCCATAGCGCTCATAATCCTCCTGCCCGCATGGGAAGACGACATTGTCCAGTGCGATGAAGAGCGTTTCGCCGATCTCGAAGGCGTAATAATTCGGCCCGTACAGCCGCCGCCAGCTATCGGCTGAATGCGCGTCCGAACTCGCATCGAAATCAAAGTCGTGATTGCCGTGAACCAGCCATTGCGGCGCGCCGGCTTTGGCGCCGACCTGCAGCAGACGATTCAGCAGGTTCAGATCATCGCCCATAACATCGCCGACATAGAGCAGGCAGTCGCCGGCCCCCAGATCGGCATTGACCAGATCGGCCACCGCGCTGTCGCGAAAATGACTGACCTCGGCGTTCGAATAGGTCTGGCTGTCACCGACAACCGCGCAGGTGAAGTGCTCGCCGCCTGTGGCGGGCATGAGCGGGAAGTTGACCCGCGACGGCGCCGGTCCGGCGTCCGGCAAGCCGCCATAGCGAAGCGCTTCCGGCGTGCCGCCTCGTTTGTGGACGTGGAAGAATTGCGGGACGAGGCGCTCATCGGTCGGCACGCGCCAGCCGCTTGGCTGCACGACGGTCAGGTTCATATCGTCGCGCACATCAAGCTCGTATCGGCCAAGCGCGTCGGTCAGGACGACATCCAGCCCGTTGCTCACCTTCACACCCGGAACGCCGTCCTCGCCGCGTCCGCGCCGCCCGTCGCGATCCATGTCGTGGAAGACATAGCCCCAGACCGTGTCATCGCCGCGACCCGGCGTGACTTCAGGCGTCGCGATATAGGGTGCGCCGGCAAGCGCGCCGGCGGTGATAAGGGCCAGCATTGGCGGATACTCCCGATCGAGAAACAGGAGAGGGGATTAGCGCGGCTTCTTGACGGCCATGTGAAGAAAACCCTGTGCACAGTGCGGCCTCCACTGCGGCTTTACGATCACAGACGAGATGGCGATGCGCAGCCATATGACCGTGATGTGTTAGCCCTAGGAAAACGGTTTCTTCGGTAATGGGGTAAGCCAACATACGGCTTTCTTTAAATTCATCCTCAAAAAACGGGAGGGTAGGGATTTTACAACAAAATCATGACATTCCGTATAGGGATGGAGTTTTGGTGTTCAACACGTTTCGCCTGCCGCAGATGTCATTTCTTCGTCATGAGACTGCGACGCGGCTGTTACACAAATGCGTTTGTTTCCACCCCCAAGCGCTCCCCCGTCTACGTCGGGGGATTCGAGCGTGCCGATTTTTATTGTCGAGCCATAACCTGTTGGGGGTCTTCACTCATGGCGTCACACACCAGCTTCGCGAAACTGCTGCTCGCCGGCGCATCCTGCGTCGTTCTTGCGGCCTGCTCGGGTTCTTCCATCAGCTCGCCGGGCGAGCAAAACCAGGCGCCGCCTCCGGCGCCGGGCGGCGGCGGCGGCGGCGGCACGTCCTCGCTGGACCTGATCCCGTCGGGCGGTTGCCCGGTCGGCACCGCCTCGAGCACCGCCACCGTGACCAGCGGCGGTTCCGACGTGGACGTCACCGCCTGCTCGGTGAGCGGCAATCTTCTTTCTGACCTGACGCTGACCTCTGACGGCGCCTACTTCCTGTCCGGCCCGGTCTTCGTGGGTCAGGACGGCGGCGCCGCTGGCGGCGCGACGGGTCCGACGCTGACCATCCCGGCCGGGGCCACCATCGTGGGGGAGAGCGGCTCTGACTATCTCGTCATCTCTCGCGGCGCCTCGATCAACGCGCAGGGCACTGCGACCAACCCGATCGTGATGACCTCTTCAGCGGATCTTGTCGCCCAGCGCGTCGGCACGCCGCGCGATGCGGTGACCTCGATCCGCGGCGAATGGGGCGGGTTGATCATCAATGGCCGCGCGCCGATCAACGCTTGTGACAACGGCAACGCGGTCGGCGGTACGGTCGATTGTCAGAAGGCGGGCGAAGGCTCGTCGGGCAATTTCGGCGGCGCGACGCCGACCGACAGCTCCGGCACGCTGCGCTATTTGCAGCTCAAATACGCCGGCTTCCGCGTCAACGACGAGGACGAGCTGAACGGCATCGCCTTCCAGGGCACCGGTTCGGGCACGACGGCGGAATTCCTGCAGGTCCACAATAATGACGATGACGGCATCGAGATGTTCGGCGGCGCGACCAACCTGCGTTACGTCGTTCTGACCGGCATCGGCGATGACAGCCTGGACTACACCGATGGCTGGATTGGCAACGCCCAGTTCGTGGTCGTGCGTCACGCGCCTGACGCCTCCGACCAGGGCTTTGAGTTCGACAACAACGGCGACGGCAATGACGACCTGCCGCGTTCGAACCCGACGATCTCGAACTTCACCCTGCTCGGCGATCGCGACTCCACCGCGTCTGACACCGGCATGCTGCTGCGTGAAGGTACCGCCGGCACGCTGATCAACGGCATCGTGGCCGACTTTGAAGGCGACTGCCTTGACGTCGACCAGTCGGCGACTTTCGCTCAGGCGAACGCCGGCAATCTGGTGCTGCGCTCGATCTTCTTCGACTGCCCGCCGAGCTTCTCCACGGATGATGACGGGTTTGACGAGGAAGCGTTCGCGCTTGGCAACGGCTTCCCGCAGAACACCAATAACGTGGATGGCGACAACTCGCTGAACGGCTTCTTCATGGGCCCGAACGAGCTGGCGGTTCCGGCGGAAGATCCGACCCAGTACGGCTCGTTCTTCCAGGCGGCCAACCATATCGGCGCCTTCTCGGCTGGTGAATCGGCCGGTTCGAACTGGGCGCTGGGCTGGACGTTCGGCCTCTTCCCCGAGCCGGAATGCCCGGTCGGCACCGCAGCCACCGGTGAGGTGATCAGCCAGCGTCGCGTCTGCCGTCTCACCGGCACGGTGACCTCCGATCTGCGTCTTTCGGGCGGCTCCTCGCTCGTTTACGAGCTGGTCGGTCCGGTCTTCGTCGGTGAGGATGGCGGCGCCTCGGCGACCCTGACCATTGATCCGGGCACGACGATTGTCGGCTCGTCGGGTTCTGACTACATCGTCGTGTCGCGCGGCTCTGAAATCCGGTCGAACGGCACCGCGTCCAACCCGGTCGTGATGACCTCGCGCGCGGACTTTGCCGGCACCAATCAGTCGCCGAACAGCGCGCGCGGTCAATGGGGCGGTCTGGTCATCAACGGCTTTGCGCCGATCAACGCCTGCGACAGCGGTACGGCGACCGGCGGCTCAGCGGATTGTGAGAAGGCGGGCGAAGGTTCGTCGGGCAATTTCGGCGGCGATGATCCGACCGATAGCTCCGGCGCGCTGTCCTACACCCGCGTCCAGTACGCCGGCTTCCGCGTCAATGACGAGGACGAGCTGAACGGCATCGCCTTCCAGGGCACCGGTTCGGGCACCGAAGTGAACTATGTGCAGGTTCACAACAATGATGATGACGGCATCGAGTTCTTCGGTGGCGCGACCAATGCCAAGTATCTGGTTCTGACCGGCATCGGCGACGATAGCCTGGACTACACCGACGGCTGGGTGGGCAATGTCCAGTTCGTGATCGTTCAGCACGCTGCGGATAATAGCGACCAGGGCTTTGAGTTCGACAATAACGGCGACGGCAATGACGATCTGCCGCGTTCGAACCCGACCATCTCCAACTTCACCTTGATCGGCGTTCGCGGCTCTACCGCTTCGGACACCGGCATGTTGCTTCGTGAAGGCACCGCCGGGCGTCTGATGAACGGCATCGTGGTCGACTTTGAAGGCGACTGCCTGGATGTTGACCAGTCGGCCACCTTCGCCCAGGCGACTGCCGGTAATCTGACGGTGGAATCGACCTTCTTCGACTGCACCCCGAACTTCTCCACCGACGGCGACGGCTTTGACGAGGAAGCCTTCGCCCTCGGCAACGGGTTCCCGGGCAATATCAATAACGAGGAGGGCACGACCAGCCTGTCCGGCTTCTCCTTCGTGACGGACTTCTCCGCGATCGAAGACGGCAACGGCGTGGTCCAGACCCCGAACAACGCCACCGGCGTGGTTCCGGACCCGAACGGTCCGGAAGCCGCCATGGTCGCGATCGACCCGTCCACGGTCGATCCGTTCTTCACCAGCGTCGATTATGTCGGCGCCGTCGAAGACGCCAATGACACCTGGTACCAGGGCTGGACCCTGACCCAGCAGTAAGGGCCGCGAGGCCCCGGTCGTCGCAATGAAGCGGCGGCCGGGGTCCGCGATTTCGCATGAGCGATGCAACCAAATTGGGGATCATTATGAACTACCACCGCATCGCGCTTTCGGCGGCCCTGCTGGCATCGACCGGCCTGGTCCCTGTCAGCGCCGCCTGGGCGCAGGAAGGCGACACCGCCTCCACCCAGACCGACGACATCATTGTCGTCCGTTATCAGTTCGTTCCCGACGACAAGCGCGTCACCTCCGAGGTGTCGAGCTTCCTGAACGTGGACGACATCATCACCACCGGCGACAGCGATATCGCCTCGGCTCTGGGCCGGGTCACCGGCCTGTCGGTCGCTGACGGCCGCTTCGTTATCGTGCGTGGGCTGAACGAGCGCTACTCCAACACGCTGATCAACGGTTCGCCGCTGGCCAGCCCGGAACCGCTGCGCCGCGCCGTGCCGCTGGATCTGTTCCCGACCGGGCTGATCAGCAATATCCTGGTTCAGAAGACCTACTCGCCCCGCTTCCCGGGCGAGTTCGGCGGCGGTCTGGTGGAGATCGAAACCAGCGCCCTTCCGAATGAAGGTTTCCTGGGGCTTTCCTTCTCCAGCGCGGCCAATACCGAGACCACGTTCAACGAGGGCATTGTCCACCGCGGCGGCTCATATGACTGGACCGGTTTCTCCGACAGCACGCGCGACTGGCCGAGCGAGTTCGTCGATATTCTGGAAAGCGAGAATATCGGACCGGCCTTCCAGGACCCGACCGTGCTGGCCAATATCGGTCGCAATCTGGCCAACTCGCCGCTGACCGTGCTGCAGATCGAAAACGAGGTCGAGCCTGATTTCGGCTTCGGCGCCTCGCTGGGCGAACGCTTCGAATTCGACGGTTTCTCGCTGGGCGTTCTGGCTGCGGTCGGGTTCGACAATAGCTGGGATACGCGTCGCGGCGTGCGCCGCACCACGCGTACGGTTGGCGCTGCAGGCTCTCAGACCATTGAAGTTCGCAACGACTCCGAGCGCTTCACCACCTCCAACACGGTGGAAAGCAACGGCATGTTCAATGTCGGTCTGGAGTTTGACCAGCATGAGATCCAGGCGCTCGCCCTGGTGCTGCGCTCCACCGACAAACGCACGACCTCGATCGACGGCTTCAATGCGGACCGCGACCAGCGCACGCGTGAAGACACGACCGGTTGGTTTGAACGTCAGGTTTACACCTATCAGCTGGCCGGCGATCACACCTTCGAAATCGGCGACGGGCTGAACCTGGAATGGCGCGCGTCCACCTCGGATGCGTCCCGCAATGCGCCGAACCAGCGTGAAGCGGTCTACCTGTTCGAAGAGGGTGCGGGCTTCCGCAACCTTCCGGGCCTGGACGGCAACGGCATCACCTTCTCGCGCGTCGATGACGTGACCGACGAGTACGGCTTTGATGTCTCTCTGCCGGTCAATCTGTTCGGTCTGGATTGGGAGTGGAGCGCGGGTTATTCCGACATGTCGAAAGAGCGCACGGCCTCCGCGCGTAATTTCGGCTTCGTGGTGACCGGCTCGGCTCCAAGCGATCTGTTCTTCCAGCGGATCGACTTCATCTATGCGGACCCGAACATCCTCTCAACCCGCTTCAGCCTTCAGGAATCCGGCGGCGTTCTGACCCCGGAAGCCTATCGCGGGCAGCTTGATGTCGAGGGCGCCTATATCGCCACCGATGTGGAGTTGACCCCGTTCCTGCGCGCAGCGTTTGGCGGGCGTTGGGAGAGCGGTCAGCAAGTAGTCGACACCTTCTCGCTGCCCCAGCTCGACCCGAGCGATGTCGGTGATCGTGAAGGCTTTATCGATGAAGACTACTTCCTGCCGGCGGTGACGCTGACCTGGACCTTCGCCGATAACATGCAGGCCCGTTTCGGTTACTCGCAGACCATCACCCGTCCGCAGTTCCGCGAGCTGGGTCCGACGACCTTCTTCAACACCGAGACCGATGAGCGCTTCCGCGGGAACCCGTTCCTGGTCAACACCGAGATCACTAATCTCGATGCGCGCTTTGAGTGGTATTTCGGTCGCGACCAGTTCTTCACGATCGGGGCTTTCTACAAGGATCTCGACAAGCCGATCGTTGAGTACCTTGAGCCGGAAGGCGAAAGCCTGGCGACCTCCTTCATCAATGCGCCGGCGGCCTCGCTGCTGGGCTTTGAGGTGGAGTTCGAGCGTACGTTCGACTTCGCGGACCGGTTCTCCGACAGTGATTTCCTCGGCGATTTCTGGGACAATGCCGAGTTCTTCATCAAGGCGAACTACACCTATACCCAGTCGGAAATGGAAGCCGGCGACGGTGATGTCGTGCTTCGCCCGGTCTTCTCCGGCGGCACCATTTCGGATACGCCGGCTTCGGATGCGGCCAGCGGCTTCATCCGAGATGGCGAGCCGCTGCAAGGTCAGTCCGAGCATCTGGCGAATATCCAGATTGGTTGGGAAGACACCAATTCGGGCGCGCGCACCGCGCTTCTGTTCAACTACACCGGCGAGCGAACCCGCGCCTTGCAGAACCTTGCGGTTCCGGTTCCCGAAGTGGTCGAAGAAATCCCGATGATGGTGGACCTTGTGCACAGCCGCAGCTTCGAGCTGGCCGATGGCGGGGCGTATGATCTGCGTTTTGCGATCCGCAACCTGTTCGACGAGCGGTATGAGGCCTACCAGGAATCCGGCGGGCAACAGGTGATCGTCGACGATTACGATATCGGCACGACCTTCTCCATCAGCCTGAGCCGGTCCTTCTAGGCAGGGGTTGGTATGAATGGACGGGGCGGGAATTCGCCTTCGCGGCTACTCCCGCCCCGGTCCTGTCAGACGATAAAGTCAACGCCCGCCGCCCGATTTGCTGGGCGTCGGGCGTTGTCATTTCGTTAGTCGAGTGTTCAATGACTTATGGCGGGCCTGAAGCACAGCTATAGTCTGTGCTGGTTTCGCCTGGTGGTGGAGGTGATGCGGTGCCCGTCCGGATCGGTGCAATCGGAGCCCGGCTTTGACCGGCCTTGCGGTTTCCGGCGCGTTCGAGCGCACGCTGCGCCATGTGGCGCAGATCGCCCTTCTGGCGGTGCTCGGGCTGATTATCGCGCGGGCCATCTGGTTCATCGCCTATGGACCGGAAGCCTGGCGCGCTGATATCGCACCCGCGGGCGCCCCAACCCTGTCCGCTCAGGCGGTCGACCGAGACTTGAGCGCCCTGTCGCGCCTGGACCTGTTCGCCTCGCGCGGCGGCGCAGTTGCTGAAAGCGTGCTTCCGGAAACCCGCCTCAATCTCACCCTTCGCGGTGTTCGGCGCGGCGCGGAGCCCAGCTCCGGTTCGGCGATTATCGAAGCGCCCGCACGCGGTCAGCGCTCTGTTCCGGTTGGCGGTGAAATCGCGGACGGGGTCACTTTGGCGCAAGTCTATGAGGATCGGGTCGTCATTGACCGGCGCGGCGTGCGCGAGAACCTTTTCCTGCGCGATGAGACGGCGCGCAACCCGCGCAGCGCCAGCCTGATTCAGCCCGTGGACGAGGGTCAACCCGACATCCCGCCTCAGACCGCCGTTCCGGATCTGCCCGATGACTGGATCACCGCCTTGCGTCTGCGCCGGGTCGATGAGGGCCTGCAGATCAACGCCGAATCCGGCGACCGGATTTTGGACCGGTTCAGTCTCAGGCGCGGCGACATCATCACAGCCGTTGACGGCCGGCCTGTCCGCGCGGGTCGAGAGGCGCTGAATACGCTGGAAGAGCTTGAGGGCGCGGATGCGGCCCTCCTTACGATCCTCCGTGGCGGGCAAACCGTCCAGATACAGGTGAGCGTGCGATGACCATCCTGGCCAATCTTGTAAATGCCGCCCGCGCTTTGCGGTTCTCAGCTATCGCGATGATGGCGGCGGCGCTGGCGCTGACGGGCGCGCCCTGGCCGCAAGGCTCCGCCGCGCTGGCCCAGGAGCACACGCTGAATTTCCGCGATGCGGAAATTCAGGCCTTCATCGACGATGTGTCCATCGTGACGGGCTACTCCTTCATCATTGATCCGGATGTGCGCGGACGGGTGACCATCACTTCGCAAAGTCCGCTCACCGAAGCGGAAGTGTTTCAGGTCTTCCTGGCGACGCTGCGCGTACAGGGCTTCGCGGCGGTGCGCACCGCGCCGGGCGTCTACCAGATCCTGCCGGAGGCGGAAGGCTCGCGCGCGGGCGCGCCATTGGGCCGGGCCGGCGAGGGCGATGTCTTCATGACGTCCGTCGTGCGCCTTGAAAGCGTGTCGGCCCGCGAAGCGATCCGCACGCTTGGACCCATGGTCAGCGGCGCCGGTGCCGTGAATGCGGCCGAAGGCGGCAATCTCGTTGTGATGGTTGATTACGCATCCAATGTCCGCGCCATGGAGCAGGTTCTGGCGCGGCTGGATGAGGACACCTCGGTGGTGGAGATCGTCACGCTGGAAAATATCTCCGCTGATGAGATGGCCGGAATTATCGAGCGCATGCGGTCCACGACGCGCTCCGGCGAGGATGATCGCCGCTTCGCCGTCAGCGTCGCACCCGTGCCGGCGTCCAACTCCATCCTCTTGCGCGGTGATGAGGGCGAGGTGGCGCGCATGATCACGCTGGTGCGTCGGGTCGATGCGGTCAGCCGGTCCAGCCAGACTTTCCGCGTTGTCAATCTGAGCCATGCAGACGGCGAGACCGTTCTGCCCATCCTGCAGAGCTTTGTTGAAGCCGTTCAGCCGGGCGAGACTTCGAGGCGCGGCGCGTCCATCGGGTTTCATGCGCCTACCAACGCCATCATCATGAACGGCGAGCCGGACGTGCTGCGTGAGCTGGAGCTGGTGATCGGGCGGCTGGATGTTCGCCAGCCTCAGGTTCTGGTGGAAGCCATTATCGTGGAGATATCCGACAGTGCGGCGCGCGATCTGGGTGTGCAATTCCTCGTCGCGGGCGATGGCGATGACGCCACCCCGTTCGCCACGACCCGTTTCGGTTCCGGCTCCGTCCAGCCTGATCTTTTGGCGCTAACTGGCGCGCTGACCGGATTTGCGTCCAATGAGGACGGAACCACCAGCGCCAATGACGTCAATCTGCAGCAGCTGGCGCTCAGCTCGCTGCTGGGCACCCGCGGCGGGCTGATCGGAGTTGGCGGAGAGGACAGTAACGGCAATCTGTACGGGCTTATCCTCAACGCGCTGGAAACCGATACCGACTCCAATGTGCTTTCTACCCCATCGGTCCTGACTGTGGACAATGAGGAGGCATCCATCATTGTCGGTCAGCAAATTCCGATCACGACCGGCGAGGCGCTCGGCTCCAATAACACCAATCCGTTCCGCACCATTGATCGCCAGGATGTCGGCGTGAAGCTGGAAGTGCGTCCCCAGATCAATGAGGGCGATACGATCCGGCTTTATATCCGCCAGGAAGTGTCCTCCGTCATCGGTCCGGTCAGCCAGGATTTCTCCGAGCTGATCACATCCAATCGTGAGATCGAGACCACCGCTCTGGCCGATGATGGCGAGATCATCGTGCTGGGTGGTCTGATTGAACGCGATGACCAGTATATAGAGGACGCGGTTCCCGGGCTCGGCCGGCTGCCGGCTGTGGGGCGTCTGTTCCGCAACGAGTCCCGCTCGCAGCAGCGCACCAATCTGATGGTCTTTATCCGTCCGACCATCGTGCGCTCCGCTTCTGATGCGCGTACCGTCACCGATCGTAATTTCGACTTCATGGTCGATGAGCAGCGCCGTGCGACTGGCGATGACAGCTCCAGCCTGGAAGAGATCGTGGAGATGATGTCCGCCGGCGGGGGGCGCTGAGGATCGTCATGAGCGACGCAGCCGGCATCGTTTACGCCTATGCGCGCGAGCACGGAGTGGCGCTGCTGGAGGGCGATGCGCCCGTACTGGTGATGCGCGAGGGCGCGGACCCGCTGGCCTTGCTGGAAGCGCGGCGCGCGGTCGGTCGGCCTTGTTCAATCAGCGTCTATGACGCGCGCGCCTTTGATCGGGCCTTGTCGGAAATCTACTCCTATGACGGGCTTTCAGACGGGATCGGCGACGCCGAAGCCGCCGGCGAGGCCGATCTGTCGCGCCTGATCGATGAAATGCCCAAGCCGGAGGATCTGCTCGACAGCGCGTCCGACGCGCCGATCATCCGGTTGATCAACGGGTTGATCGCCGAGGCGGTGCGTCTGGGCGCCTCCGATATCCATGTTGAACCGTTCGAGGAGCAGGTCTCGGTGCGCTTTCGGGTCGATGGCGTCCTGCGTGAAACCGCCAGTCTGAGCGGACGGCTCGCCTCGCCTCTGGTCAGCCGCATCAAGGTGATGAGCCGGCTGGATATCGCCGAAAAGCGCGTGCCGCAGGATGGCCGTTTGAGCCTGACTCTGGGCGGAAAGTCGATTGATGTGCGGGTGTCTACCTTGCCGTCGCGCCATGGCGAGCGGGTCGTGCTTCGGCTTCTGGACAAGGACTCTGCACGCTTCGCGCTTGAGGAGCTGGGCATGGGCGCTGCGGGGCTGGCCGATTTCCGCCACGCATTGGCTCAGCCCAACGGCGTCATTCTCGTGACCGGACCGACTGGTTCAGGCAAGACCACGACGCTCTATGCCGGGCTCAACCTCCTCAACGATCAGAGCCGCAACATTCTCACGGTCGAAGACCCGATCGAATATGCAGTCCAGGGCGTGGGTCAGACCCAGGTGAACCCGAAGGTGGGGATGACGTTTGCCGCTGGGCTGCGCGCCATTCTGCGCCAGGACCCCGATGTGGTGATGGTGGGCGAGATCCGCGATGTGGAGACCGCCGAGATCGCGGTTCAGGCCAGCCTGACCGGGCATCTGGTTCTTTCAACCGTTCATACCAATTCCGCCGTCGCTGCGATCGCGCGGCTGCGCGATATGGGCGTGGAGAGCTATCTGCTCGCCTCCACCCTGACCGCCATTGTCGCTCAGCGACTGGTCCGAAGGCTGTGCGGTCATTGCCGAGAACCCTATCAGCCGGACGAGGCCGAGCGTCGGATCCTGGGACTGCCCGCCTCTGCTGCGGCGACCCTTTATCGCCCGGTCGGCTGCCCGCACTGCAAGGGGCTGGGCTATGTCGGCCGTCACGGCGTGTACGAGCTGGTCATGGTCGATGACGGTCTGCGCACGCTCATTCATGACGAGGCGCGCGAGACCGATCTGGCGCGCCAGGCCTTCACCGGCCGCGATACGCTTTTCCAGTCCGGCGTGAAGCTGGCGCTGGACGGGGTGACGAGCCTGGCCGAAGTCATGCGCGTCTGCCGCGAGGATGCTTCGGCTGAAGCGCAGATCAAGCCGGGCGAGGGCGGTCATGCCGGCGTTTGAGTACGAGGCGCTGGATGCTGCGGGCAAGCGCGCGCGCGGGCTTCTGTCGGCGGATTCCGAAAGCGCGGCGCGTCGGCAATTGCGGCGCCGTCAGCTGGCGCCTCTGAAACTCACCGCAGTCGATCCGCGCAGCACGGGCTCGAACGGCGAAGCGGACGCCGGTTTCTTCAGCGGTCTGTTCTCCGGCCCCCGCCTGCCGGACAGCGTGCTCACAGCCATCACCCGTCAGCTCGCCACCCTGGTGGATGCCGGCATGCCCATCGCTGAAGCGGTCGCCATGATTGCAGAGCAGGGTGATGAGCCGGCGGCGCGCCGGATCTTGCTGAACGTACGTGGACGGATCACCGAGGGCGAGCGACTGTCAGACGCCATGACTGCCTATCCCGACAGTTTCCCCGCCGTGTATCGCGCCATGATCGCGGCGGGCGAGAGCTCAGGCGGGCTGGCTGCGGTGCTGGAGCGTCTGGCCGATTATCTGGAGAAATCCGCGGCGCTGAAGCAGCGCATCGGCGTGGCGCTGATCTATCCCGGCGCTTTGGCGGCGGTGGCGATCGCGGTTGTCGGCATACTGATGGTCTTTATCGTGCCGCGCATCGCCGAACAATTCACCTCCATGGGCGTGGAGCTGCCGGCGATCACCCGGATCATGATCGCGACTTCCGGCTTTCTTCAGGTGAGCTGGCTCTGGCTTTTGCTCGGCTTGGCCGGTCTGGTGCTGATCGGGCTGCAATTGTCGCGGCGCGCTGCGGTGAAGGCGATGCTGGATCGCTTCATGCTGGCCATGCCGGTTCTGGGCGGGTTCATCCGCAAGATCGAAAGTGCGCGCTTCGCCCGCACGATGGGCATTCTCATCGCGTCTGGCGCAGTTCTGACCGATGCGCTGGCGTCGGCGCGCCGGGCTGCGGGCAATGCGGTGTTCAAGGCGCGCCTGCAAACGGCCATCGAGGAGGTGGAGACCGGGCGCGGGCTGTCCGATGCGCTCAATGCGACACGCTGGTTTCCGCCCCTCATGTTATACATGACCGCTGCCGGGGAGCGCTCCGGGCGGCTGGACGAGATGTTCGAACGCTCCGCCAACAGCCTGGAGGCGGAGGTCGACGCCTCGCTCAGCGGCGCGCTGGCGCTTCTGGAGCCGGGCGTGATCATCGTGATGGGCGCGATCGTGGCGACGATCATCCTGTCCATCCTTCTGCCCATTCTACAGCTGAATACGATGGCGCTTGGCTAGGGCGCTGATCATTGCTCGCGAGGATCGTCATGACTGAGAACACTGAGCTTGAAAGCCGCCGCAAGGAGGCGGGATTCACCCTGACCGAGCTGATGGTGACCATCGTCATCATCGGGCTTCTGGCCACCATCGTGGTGCTTAATGTCCTGCCTAGCCAGGAGCGCGCCATGGTGGAGAAGGCCCGCGCCGATATCGGCCAGCTGGAATCCGCCCTGGAGATGTACCAGCTGACCATGCAGGGCCTGCCCTCCACCGAGGACGGGCTGGATGCGCTGGTCACCGCGCCCTCCGATGCGCGCCAGGCGGCGCGCTATCCTGAAGGCGGTTTCATCAACCGGCTGCCGGATGATCCGTGGGGCAACCCTTATCAATACCTCTTCCCCGGCGAGAACGGGCGCTATGACATCTACTCGCTGGGCGCGGACGGGCGCCTGGGCGGTGAGGGCGCGAACGCCGATATCGGCAATTGGCAGGGGTGAGGCGCATTCGTGACCGAGCCTGCCCGCCCCGCTTCTGACGCTGGTCTTTCGCTGGTTGAAACGCTGGTTGCGGTGTCGATCATCGCGCTGATGGCTGTCGCCATCATGCTGGCCATTCCCAGCTGGCCGAGCGCGCAAGAGGCTGAAGCCGAACGCATGCTGGCCCGTTTCGATCACGCCCGCGAGCGGGCCCTTGTGACCGGCCAGCTCATCGGCTTCCTGCCGGACGCGGACGGGCGAGGCTATGGGTTTTTAAGCTATGACGGTCAGGCCTGGAGGCTGATGACGGACGACCCGGCCCTGCGCGCACGCACGCTGCAGGACGGGGTGTCGGTCTTCCGCGAAGACGCCGTGCAGCTTCGCCAGAGCGCCTTCGATACCGGGGTGCGCCCGCTTCAGCCGGAGATCTGGTTCGATCCCACCGGGCTTGACGAAGCCTTTGTCTACGTCGTTGAAGGCGATGGTGGTTCTCACCGCGTTGTGCGCGCGCCGCATGGGGCCTTGCGTATCGAGGATGTAAGATGAGCGCGGCGCGCCAGTCCGGCTTCTCGCTGGTGGAGATGCTGGCCGCCCTGGCGGTGCTGGCGATCGCGGGGCTCGCCTTGATGAATGCGGTTACTCAGTCCGGGCGTGCGGCGGGCATGGCGCGCGACGCCGCGTTTGCCCATGCTGCAGCGGAAAACCTGATGAACCAGGCACTGCTCGATGCCGATCCTCAGCTCGGCGTGCGCGATAGCGATGGCGATTACGAGCTTGCCGGACGACAGTATGCTTGGCGCATCGAGGTTTCGCGCACCTCCCAGCCCGGGCTTCAGCGCGTTCTTTTGACCCTCAGCGATGAAGGCGAAGCGCGCATCCTGGCTGAGCTGACCACGTTCAAGCGTGTGGGCGGATCATGATGAAAGACCAGCGCTCGCAAGCCGGCTTCAGCCTGGTTGAAGTGCTCGTCGCGGTGCTCGTCTTCGCGATCGCCAGTGCTATGGGGGTCGGCATTCTGACGAGCGCGCTGCGGGCCAAGGCGGTGCAGGAGGTTGCCGGCGAGCAGGCCGCCTCCATGCAGCGCGTGCGCGCCCTCTTGCGCGATGATCTGGGTCAGCTCGCCATGCGCTCTTACCGCGCGGCTGACGGGATGCCCGCCGCTCATGTTTTCGCCGGCTCGATCGACGGGGCGGACCGGCTCGCGCGGCAGGTGGACGGGCAGCCGCTCGACATTCTTCTACTGACAAGGCGCGGCTGGGCCAATCCCGGCGCGGTGCGGCCGCGTTCCACGCTCCAGCGTGTCGCCTGGCGTTTTGATGGGCGGGACCTGCAGCGCGCGGCCTGGGCCTACCCCGATGAGGCCGCGACCAGCGAGCCGGTCATCATAACCGTACTGGAGAATATCAGCGAGGTGCGGCTGGAATTCCTCTTCGGTCGGGGGTGGAGCCAGAGCGTTTTCGCCTCTTCCGATCAGACCGGCGGCCAGGGCGCGCCGCGCGCGGTGCGTTTGTCCTACATGCTTCAGACCGGTGAGCGCGTGGAGCATCTGGTGCTGACCCCCAACGGGGAGCTGGGCCGATGAAGGATCGCGGAACGGCCCTGATCTCCGCCCTCCTGACCGTCGCGCTGATGAGCGCGTTGGCGGTGGAGCTTGTGGATAATGCACGCTTCTCGCTGGCGCGCAGCTCCAACATACAGGACCGCGATCAGGCCTACTGGCATGCGCGCGGCGCGCGCGAGTTCGCCGAACAGCTGCTCAGCGCCTCGGTGGGCGGCGCCGATGAGATCATGCGCCCCAGCGATCCCTGGGTGGTGCAGTCTGATCAGACCTTTCCGATCGAGGACGGCGTGCTGGTCGGGCGGATTGAAGATGGAAATAACTGCTTCAATATCAATACGCTGCTTCCGGACGTATCCTCGAATGAAGACGACCCCGCCGCTCTGACCGCCGAGCAGGCCGGGCGCAGCTTCACGGCGTTGATGGATGGGCTCGCCATGCCGCCGGGCGTGACCGAGAGCGTGCGCGCACAGATCATCGACTGGATCGATGCTGACGCCTTCGCCCGGCCCGGCGGCGCTGAAGACCGCGATTTCGCCCGCTTCAGCCCGCCCTATCGCGCCGCAAATCAGCGCTTTGTGGAGCTGGAAGAAATACTGGCTCTGCCGGTCATGACGCCGGCCCTGTTTGCGGCGCTGGAGCCTTGGTTGTGCGTGCGGCCTGAAGCGGTGCGCTTACCGGTGAATGTCAACACGCTGCGGATCGACCAGGCGCCGCTTCTGGCGGCTGCGCTGCACGGCGAGCTGACTCTTGCGGATGCTGAGACAGTTCTTTTCCGACGGCCGGTACAGGGCTATGAGGACCTCGCTGAATTTTGGGCTGACCCATTGATGGCCTTAGTCCTCGAACAGAGCTCGGCGCCGGCGCTGCAAAGCGCCGTCACGCTGCGTTCGCGCTGGTTTGAAATCGATGTCGATGTACGACTTCGAACGACCCGCTTCAGCCTGGAGACGCTTGCGGTGATGGATGATCAGGGCCGACTTCAGCGACGCAGCCAGCGTTTCGGATCGGTGTCATGAGCGCGAGCCTGATCGTCTTACTTCCCACTCAGGAGAACGACCCCGACGCCGGAGCGCCATGGGCGTTGTCGGATGGCGTCTCGCGCCTGGCCGAGGGCGTGCTTATGCCGGGCGAAAGCTGGGTTGCGCCAGCAGACCAGCCGGCGCCGGAGCGTCTCATCGCCGTCATGCCGGCTGAGGACGTGTTCGCCGCGCGCGTCTCCACGCCGGCGCGCACCGAGCGTGAGGCGCGTCAGGCCGCCCCCTTCCTGATTGAGGAGCGTCTGGCTCAGCCGCTTGAACGCGCGGTGATCGAGCTTGGACCGCGCCTTGAAAACGATGAGCGCCTGCTCTTCGCGATTGACCGCGCCGTGCTGGCGCCCTGGCGTGAACGCGTCACCGGCTTTCCGCTGCGCCTGGTCCACGCGATTCCCGATGCGATGCTTCTGTCGGGCCGCCGCGGCGATCTCACCGTCATGGCGATTGGCGAGCGCGTGCTTTTCCAGACTCGCGGCGGCGATCTCTCAGAAGGTTTGCCGTATACTGAAAATGCAGGCGAGCTGCCGCTTTACGGCGCTCTGGACGCAGGGCTGGTCGCGCCGGTTCTCGGCGCTCTGGGCGCGCGCATCAAGCCCAAGCGCATGCTCGTCTCACCGGAAATTGACGCTGGCCTGATCGCGCCGGACGATGAGCCCATTGCTGTGAAGCGTCAGTCGCCGCCAGATCTGGCGGTCGCCGCGGCCGCCTTGGAGCCGGAGGCTCTGGCGCTTCTGCCGGGCCTGTTCTCAAATCGACGCGGCGCCGGCGCAGGTCTGCTTGAGCGGGCTATGCCGTGGCGCGCAGCCGCCGGTCTTCTCCTCGCCGCCGCGCTTGGATGGGCGGGTCTGAATGCCGGTGAAGCAGTCTATTACCAGAACCGCGCGGAGGCCTATCGCGAGGCCAGCGAAGCGGTGTTCAGGGCGGAGTTTCCCGACATCACGCGCGTGGTGAACCCGCGCGCCCAGCTGGCTCAGCGTCTTTCCGAGCTCGGTGCGGGGGGGCAGGCGGGCGGCGGTTTTCTTGAGCTCGCCAGCGGTCTGGCCAGGTTGCTTGAAGAGGTCGAGGAGATTCAGGTCAACACCTTGCGGTTTGACGCTCAGCGCGGCGCGCTTTCGGTCTCTGCGGCCTATCAGGACTTTTCAGACTTTGAGCGTCTGCGCGAAGCCGCCGAACGTCAGGGCCTCATTCTCACCGATGGCGGGGCGCGGCAGAGCGAATCCGGCGTGGCGGGCGAGTTCTCACTCTCTCTGGGAGCCGGCTGATGGATATGAATGCGATCGTAGCTGCGCCGCTTCGTCTGTGGACGGAACGAAACCCGCGCGAGCAGGTTCTTCTGGCGTTCGCGGGCCTGCTGCTGGTCGTGCTGGTGGTGTGGACCTTCATCGTCAGTCCGGCTTCGCAGTATCGCGCCAACGCTCAGGCGAGCTACGAAGCGGCGGTGGAAAGCCATCGCGAGCTCGTCTCCGGTATTGGTCTGCATCGTCGCCTGGCGGCTGCCTCCGACGGGGCCGTCGCCGGCGGGGACCGCTCGCTCGGGCTTCTGGTCGCGCAGTCTTCTGTCGAACGTTCCTTGTCCATCACCCGAGTGCAACCCGATGAGAATGGCCGCATCACCGTATGGCTGGATAATGTGGATTCGCGGGCGCTGATGGACTGGCTTCTGGCGCTGTCTGCGGAGGAAGGCGTGTCGGTGACGCGTCTGACCATGGATCGCGAAGGCGACGGCATGGTTCGCGCCCAGCTGGTAATCGGGCGGGGCGGGGCTTAGATGCCGCGCAGCTTCGTCATCCTCTTCGCCTTTATGGGCCTGCTGATCGGCCTGGCCGCATTCATGCCGGCCCGGGTCGCGTTCGACCTTCTGGCCCGTCCCGCGGGCGTGCAGGCTGAGCTGGTGCACGGCCCGGTCTGGGATGCGCGCCTGTTCGGCGTGACAGTCTCCGGCCAGCGCATCGAGCAGGTTGATGCGCGCCTGTCGGCCACGCGCTTGCTGACCGGTCGGGCGGTGGTTGAACTGGCGGCGCGCGACCGCGATCTGCGACTGGACGGCGTGCTTGTCTTGCGGCCCGGCTTCATTGAAGCGCACAGCGTTCGCGGCGCGATCAGCCTGCAACGCCTGCCGGGCGCGCAGAACCTGCCTTCGGCTTCCGGCGAGAGTCTGATTTTGGATATCGACCGGATCGGCTTTGAGCTGCGCGATGGCTGCGTGCAGGCCGACGGCGTGTTGCGCTCGGCCGCCTTATTGCCCGTGGGGCTGCGCTATGAGGTCGAGCTGCCGGTGCTGGAAGGCGCGCTCTACTGCGCCGGCGCCCGGCTGGGTGTGGACGTGACCGGCGCCAGCGACGCGGCGGAGCTGACCGGTCAGGCCCTTCTGGGGCGGAGCCGTTTTGAATGGCGCGCCGGCGTAGAACGCGCACAGCCGGGGCTGGCCCCGGTTCTCATTGCTCTGGGTTTCGCCGACAATGGCGGTTCCTGGAGTGCTCAAGGGGAGGGGACGTATTGATGACGCGTATTGCTGCAAGCCTCATCGCCCTGGCCATGATCGCCGGCATTTCAGCCTGCGCCGTGCCCGGGCATCCGCCCGGTCAATGGCCCGACCCGTCCATGTCCGAACTGCAAAGCAGAGCCAGCCCGCCCGCCCCGTCTGCGGTCATTGCGACGCCCGCTGCGCCCGATCCGGTCATGCTGGAGCCGACCGACGCCCTGCCGCCGCAAACGCTGGCGCCGGGGGAGTGCGGCCTGTTTTTCTGGACCTCATCGATGCCGCATCGCCTTGTGCTGTTTGAAAACGAGACCCGCCGCGCGGTGATGGCGCTGCATGACGGGGCGGTTCATCGCATGGGCGTCACAGCGCAGCGCGCGGACTTCCTGCAAGGCGATGCGTTCAGGCGGCTCTACCTGCACGAAGACACGGCGCGCAGTTTCACGGTCAGCGGCGAGATCGGCGAGGTGACCGCTTCGGGGCCCCGCATCGAACGGGGTCTCATCCGGGTGCGCGAACGATCCGGCGTTGAAGTCGTGCGCCCGGTCATCGGGCTTCGCAGCTGTCGCGGTCTGGATGGACGCAGCAGCGGCGCCGTCGAGGCGCCCGGGCGGGTGCGCGGCTAGTCGCTTCCGGCGTCCGGCGGCCACACCCCCGCCGCCATCAGAAACCAGACCAGCGCGATGGCGAGGGCCAGGAACGGGCCGAACGCCACAGCCGTCTCTGAACGCACGGCGCGTCCCGACAGTTTCAGCGCCAGCACGAAGACGAGCCCGGCGGCGCTGGCGCTGAGCAGGATGAGCGGCAGCGCCCACGCCCCGCACCAGGCGCCGGCGGCGGCCATCAGCTTGGCGTCGCCGCGTCCGAGGCCAGGCCGGCCCCGCCATCGCTCATAGGCTTTTTCGATCGCCACCAGGCCCGCATAGCCCAGCGCCGCGCCCAGGGCATGGACCAGAAGATCGCGCTGTAAGAGCCAGGCGGCGACCAGGCCGGCCAGGATCAGCGGCAGGGTGATCACATCCGGCAGTCGATACGTGCGCGCATCGATCCAGGCCAGAGCCGTGAGCGCGGCCATCAGGGCCGCAGTGAGGGTGAGAAACACCGGATCGGTGAAGGCCGTCGGCATGAGGCGAAGCTATCGCGGTTGGGCTAGAACGATGAGATTTCTGTCCGGGTCTGTCAGGCGCACAAGGCTGGTCGTCGTCGCCGGCTCAATCGGTCCCGGCGCCAGGCCTGCGGCTTCCAGCCGAACGCGCTCTGCGTGGAGATCGCGCACGATCATCGTCAGCGCACCATGCCCGGCATCCTTGCCGTTCTCGAAGAGCTGCAGGCCAGCAGAGTCGCCATGACACCATTCGCAAAGGCCCGCCATGGGCTTTGCATCAGGCTCACGCCCGAACAACTCGCTGAACCAGGCCTCACTCGTGGAAATGCTCACGCAATTCATCTGAGCATAAATCCGTTCGATTGATGATGCTCCGGACACGGCTCAGCTCCCACAACATGGGGTGAAAGAAGCGACTCAGCGCGCCTCAACCACGAACAGGTTTTCAGGATAGGTGTCACCGATGGTGAAATCGGTCCACTGGATCTCGTTGGCCTTCACCCCGTCATAGAACAGGCGGACCCGGCCAGCCTGCAGCCAGTCTACGCCCTCGACGCGGTAGAACTCTGAATACTTGCGCTCATGCCAGCCGCGCGGGGTGTCGAAGCCGACATAGACCACCGCAAAATCCGATTGGCGGATGCGAAACAGCGTCGCGCCGCCCGCCGGGTCGTTCACCCGGACCGAATAGGCCGGCGCGCCATCCACATAATCATCGCCCAGCCGGTCGACCGAATAATCTTCATCCAGCGCATGACGAATGACGCCGAAACCGAAATTGGACGACCAGCGATCTGAATCGGCCGCCTCGGACAGAGGCCCGTTAATGTCATAGGTGGTCTCACCGTCAAAGCTGATCAGGAAAACGGTTTCGCCATCGATATCGCCCTGAATGCGCACCCGGCCGTCGGCGGCGTGCGCGTCCTGTTTTCCGGCGTCGAACACCCTCCACATCTGATAGCGGTCATAGCGCACCAGCTCCGGTCCGCCGCGCCAGAACACGGCATGACCGGTCAGGTGCAGGCTGCCGGGACGGGTCCAGCTTTCACCGCCGGCGGCCTCATGGGCCCGCGCCACGATTTCAGCACCGGTGAGCGCATCCGGCTCGGTCAGCGGCGCGTCAGGGTCGGCCAGAGCCGCCGACCCGGCGAACCAGACAAAGGCGAGGGCGATGAGGCGAAGCAGGCTCATGAGGGCGTCTCCGGACAAAAGCGTATGGACGTAGGCAGCCTTACAGACTGAATGATTGCATCGAAAGCGCGGCTGGGCCACGGTGGCGTTTCAAATGATATACCATTTGCCGCCCAGCGGCGTCAGCCTCGGACCATGACCCATGAAGCTCTTGCGCGCCGCCACCCTCACCGTGGCAGACCTTGATGCGGCTGAAGCCCGCTATCGCGATTATCTGGACTACGAGACGGTCGAACGCGGACCGCTCAGCGAGGACCTCGCAAAGAGCTTTGACGCGCCCAGTGCCGCCGGCGCGCGCCATGTGGTGATGCAGCCGGCCTCAGGGGCGGAGATTTATCTGCGCCTGGTCGAACAGAAGCCGGTCGAGGGCTATAAGGCGCTCGTCACCTATGGCTGGGCGGCGATCGAGATTTGCGTCACCGATGTGCTGCAGGCCAATGAACGGGTAAAGGGCTCGCCGTTCGAGGTGATCGGCCCGCCGCGCGAGATCGAGGGGCTGCCCGCCATCTATCCGATGCAGGTGAAGGGCCCCGACGAAGAGATCGTCTATCTCACCCAGATCCGCGACAATCTTCCCGCCTATGATCTGCCGCGCGCCTCCACGCCGATCGACAAGCTTTTCATCCTCGTCATCGGCTGCTCGGACATGCATTCGAGCCTGAAATGGTTCGATGAGACGCTGGGCTTTCCCACCGGCCGGGTGATGGATATCGAGTATCATATGCTCGCCAACGCCTACGGCACGCCGACCGATGAACTGCACACTATCGCCACGGCTATCCATGGCCGCGATGTCTTCCTGGAGGTGGACCAGTATCCCGATGCCGCCACGCCGCGCCCGCGCCATCAGGGCATGATGGCGCCGGGCTGCTCGGTCGGCACCTTCCTGCATCCTGATTTTGATTCCATCAAAGGCGACTGGGTCGCCGAGCCGGTTCTTCGCCAGGGCGCGCCCTATACCGGCAAGCGCGCTGGGGTGCTGCGCGCGCCGGACGGCGCCCTGGTTGAAGTGGTGGAGATGTAGGCGTCCCGCGTGGCTTCACCCACCCCGACCCTCCCCTTGAAGGGGAGGGGGTCAGGTTCGCGGGGCATTTCGTGAGGGTCTTGTCCTTGGCCCTCCCCTTGGGGGAGGGCTGGGGTGGTACGTCCTAGAAGAGAGAGATCATGCAGCAAGTCGTTTTGAAAGCCGCCATTGATCACAAGCCGCGCGCGGCGGACTTCACGCTTGTCGACGCGGACCGTCCGGCCTGCCCGGACGGCGGCGTGGTGGTGAAGCTGGAGCATGTCTCCATGGACCCGTATGTCGGCACGCGCCTGCGCGGACGGCATATGGGCGAGCCGGCGCCGGAACCGATGCGCGAGGCTATCCCCGGTCACGGTGTAGGCCGAGTGGCGGAAAGCCGGGCTGCGAGCCATCGCGAGGGCGATCTGGTCTATGTGATGGAGGCGGGCTGGCGCGAATTCGCCGCCATTCCGGCGAGCGATGCGCGCCTGATCGAAGCCGGTGGGCTGGACGCAAAAACCTATCTGACTGTGCTCGGCATGCCGGGGCTGACGGCGTGGGCGGGAACCACCCAGCTCGCCGGCGCACGCCAGGGCGATATCGTGCTGGTGGACGCCGCCGCCGGGCCTGTGGGCGCCAGCGTCGGGCAGATCGCCCGCGCACGCGGTGCGTCAAAGGTGATCGGCATTGCCGGCGGGGCGGAGAAGTGCGCGCTCGTCACCGGCCAGTACCGCTTCGATGCTTGTCTCGACTACAAGGCCGAAGGCTGGCGCGAGCAGCTCGCGAAGGAAGCCGAGCCGGGCGTCACGCTTCACTTTGAAAATGTCAGCGTCGACATGCTCATGCTGGCGCTGGGCAATATGCAGACCTATGGCCGCGCGGTCCTATGCGGTCTGGCGGCGCACTATCACGCTGATGCGCCGGCCCCTGGCCTGCCGGTCGGTCTGGTCATCGGCAAGCGCGCCCAGCTTTTCGGTCTGGTGGTCTACGATTTCTACGACCGCTGGAACCTGTTTCTGGACGAGTGCCGGCCGCTGGCCCGCTCCGGCGCGCTCACCGTCGCCGAGGACATAGCCGAGGGGCTTGATCAGGCGCCGGCGGTCTTCGAACGGCTGGTGGACGGTCGCAATGTCGGCAAGGCGTTGATCACGCTGTGAGCGCGGCGCGGGTCAAATCAGGTTTCGAACCCGGCTGGGGCGAGCGCGGTTTTTTCAATGCCAACGGGCTGCGCACGGCGTTTCAGCGCGCCGGCCCCCGAGGCGCTCCGGTGGTCATCCTTCTTCACGGCTCGCCGGAAAGCGCCGATGCCCTTTCGCCGATCGCTGAACGTCTCATCGCCCACTTCGATGTGATCGGGCTGGATACGCCGGGCAATGGCCTGTCGGAGGGTTTGCCCCTGAACGAACCGTCCAGCGAAGACTATGCCGACCAGCTCGGTCACGTGCTGGATGGGTTCGGCGTCACGCGGGCCGGGCTTTACGGGTTCCACACCGGCGCCGGCACAGCGATGAGTTTTGCGCTGAGCCGGCCGGAGCGCGTGAGTGCTCTGGCCCTGGACGGCTATGCGGTCTGGACCGCGGCTGAGCGGGCAGACCTGCTGGCGAACTATCTTCTGACCTATCCGCCGGTCTGGGATGGCTCTCATCTGATCCAGACCTGGGCGCGGCTGGACGAACAGCTGATCTTCTTTCCCTGGTATGATACCCGGCTCGCTGCGCGGATGCCTGCTGGCGCGGTTGCGCTGGAGGTCCGCCTTCGCCGGTTGCGTGACTGGCTCCTGGCTTGGCAAAGCTATGTGAAACCCTATCGCGCGGCGTTCAAAAGGCGCGGCGAGATCGGGCCGGACCAAGTGAGCGCGCCGACCCTGATCGGCGCCATGGATCGCGATCCGCTCAGCGTGCACCTGGACCGACTTCAAGACTGCGCCGCGAGCGTGGAAATCCGGGGCTGGGGCGATGATCGTGAAGCCGCGCTCAGCACGATGCAGGCTCATCTGAAGGCGTGTCCCGGCGCGCCGGCCAACGGCGAACCGGCGCCGGCCTCGCCGCCGGTTTTCGCCGAGCCGCCGCCCGGCCTCAGCTGGAAGCCGGACGAGCATGGCGGGTTTCTCGTCGCGCTATGGGCCGCGATCCGCCGTCATGCGCTCGAGGCCGCCCGCAGCGAAGCTGAGCTTGCCGCTGCGCTAGATCCTGAGGTGCTGCAGGCGCAGCTCCTAGCGCATATCGCCCAGCATACTGGTCTGGCCCCGCGGCGCTAGCGCGGGCTGGGCGCGGCCTGCGGGCCGGGGAACTGGTAAAGGACGATTAGGTTATCGTCCCAATCGAGAAAGCCGAGCTCAATGCCGGCGCCGCGTTCAGAGTTCGGATCGCCGAGCGCGCGTGGGCTTATCGTGTGAAGCCCCATCGCCTGCACCTCGGCATAGATCTCCTCATAGCGCCCATTGGCGTTGATCACCGCGGCGGCTGTGCGGATGCCGGTCTTCTGCGGTAGTTCCACCCCGTTTACTTCCAGAAGCGCGAGCGTGCGGATCTGAACCTCGCCCGCGTCCAGCGTGGCGAAGCGCATACTGGCTTCGCGCGGGATGTTGAACACCTCATAGGAGTAGCTGTTCTCGCCAGATGTGGTAAGCGAGTGCAGCTGAAAGCCCAGCACGTCGCGATAGAGCGTCAGAGCCCGATCCATGTCGGACACCACGATGGCCTGGCGTTTGAAGTAGGAGCCGGAATACTCTGTTTCAGCCCCCTCCTGCGCGGTGGCGCACGCGCTGGCGAGCAGGGCGGCCAGGCCCATCAGGGCGGTGATGAACCGGTTCTGGATGATCGTCATGGCGTCCTCCTGAAGGCGTCGCACGAGGAGCGGTTTGACATTGACCCGCGCGACTCGCGCCTATATTTGTCCGGACAATCTTACACGAGCCGATCATCATGCGCAGCCTTCTTTTTGTCCCGGGGTCGCGGCCCGACCGTATCGCCAAGGCGCTCGCCGCCGGGGCGGACGCCGTTTGCGTCGACCTTGAAGACGCCGTCGCGCCGGACGCCAAGGCCGAAGCGCGCTCAGCCGTGATCGAGGCGCTGAAAGCTGGCGGCGGGTTCGGAGTGCGGGTCAATGCGCTGCGCACCGCCTGGGGCTGCGCCGATGTGGCCGCGCTCGCCGAGGCCGGCGCTGCGCCGGATTTCATCATGATCCCGAAGGCTGACCACCCGGTCGAGGTGGAGCTGGTCGGCCAGGCGCTTGATCATGCCGCCCCGCTCATCCCGGTGATTGAAAGCGCGGTTGGGCTGGATGCGGCCTCCTGGACCTGTGCGGTCAAGGGCGTGAGTGCGGCGCTGTTCGGCGGCGGCGATTACTCCGCTGATCTGTGTGTGGAGATGGAGTGGGAGGCGCTGTTTCACGCGCGCGCGACTGTCGCCAATGCGTGTGCGGCCGCCGGGGTCGCGGCCATCGACGTGCCCTATCTCGACGTGAAGGATGAGACCGGCCTCGCCAGCGAGACGCGCCGTGTGAAAGCGCTCGGCTACACCGCCAAGGCCTGCATCCATCCCGCTCAAATCAGCACGGTGAACGCCGTGTTCACGCCGAGCGCGGCTGAGCTTGATGAAGCGCGGGCGGTCATCGCAGCGCTGGATGATGCCGGCGGGGGTGCAGCGCTCTTGAACGGCAAGCTCATTGAGGCGCCCATCATCCGCCGGGCCAGGCGCGTGCTGCGCGCGGCCGGTTAAAGCTAAGCAAAAGGACATCGGTCATGGTTGGACAGGTCAAGCAAGTCGGCCCGAACCGCTATCGGGAAACCTTCGGGCGCTATTTCGAGGATTTCGAGATCGGCGATGTCTACGAGCACCGCCCGGGCAAGACCGTCACCGAGTACGACAATCACATGTTCACGCTGATGACCATGAACACCCATCCGATGCATTTCGATGCGGAGTTCGCCAAGGCGTCGGAGTTCAAGCAGAATCTGGTCGTCAGCCCGTACACGCTGGCGCTTCTGATCGGGATGAGCGTGACCGACGTGTCCCAGAAGGCGATCGCCAATCTGGGCATGGACGAGGTGAAGTTCACCGCCCCGGTCTTCGCCGGCGACACCATCTATGGCGAGAGCGAAGTGCTGGCCAAGCGCGAGAGCCAGTCGCGACCCGGCCAGGGCATCGTCACCATCCTGACCCGCGGCTTTAATCAGAAGAACGAGATGGTGTGCACCTTCAAGCGCAACATGCTGATCCCGGCGCGCGGCAACGCGGTCGACGACAAGGTGGAGAATTACTGAAGGCGCTCACCTGCTATGTGCTCCCCTATTTGCGGGGGAGCTGTCAGTGAAGCTGACTGAGGGGGCCGCACTTATACATCCCCCTCCGGCCCTTCGGGCCACCTCCCCCGTCAGCAGGGGAGGACAAAACGCGAAATCTACGGGAGCCGGATCATGTCCGCAGCTGAAGACTATTCGATGACCGAGGCGGACGAGCGCGCCATGCTCGACGCCATTTCCAAATGGATCGAGAAGAAGGTCGCGCCGGTCGCCATGCAGCTTGAGCATGACGATATCTGGCCGGCTGAACTCGTCGAGGACATGAAGGAGCTGGGCCTGTTCGGCGCGCTGATCGATCCGGAATATGGCGGGCTCGGGTTGTCGGCGACGACCTATTCGAAGATCGTGATGATGATCGCCGAGGAGTGGATGAGCCTGACGGGCATCTTCAACTCCCATCTGATGATGGCCCAGATCGTTCAGCGCTTCGGGACCGACCGTCAGAAGGAATACTGGCTGCCGAAATTCGCCACCGGCGAGATCCGCGGCGGGCTGGGCCTGACCGAGCCGGACGCCGGCACCGATCTTCAAGCGATCCGCACCACAGCCAAACGCGTCGGCGACACATATGTCGTGAACGGCGCCAAGACCTGGATTTCCAACGCCATCCAGGGTCACGCCAGCGCGCTTCTGGTGAAGACCGACCCGAGCGCCGAGCCGCGCTATAAGGGCATGAGCATGCTCATCGTGTGCAAGATCGATCCGGAGACCGGCGAGGCGCAAGCGGGCATCCGCAATGGCAAGAAGCTGGAGAAGCTTGGCTATAAAGGCATCGATTCCGGAGAATTTATCTTCGAGGACCATGAGGTCGACGCCGAGCTGTCGCTGGTCGGCGGTGAGGAAGGCCAGGGCTTCTTCATGGCGACCGGCGGGCTGGAGATCGGGCGGATCAATATCGCGGCGCGGTCGGTGGGCATCGCCAAGCGGGCGCTGAAGGAGAGCGTCGCCTACGCTCAGACGCGTCACACCATGGGCAAGCCGATCTGCCAACACCAGGCGATCCAGCTGAAGCTTGGCGAGATGGGCGCGAAAACCCGCGCCGCCGAGCTCTTGGTGGAGGATGCCGCCAAGGCCTATGACACCGGCGCGCGCATCGACATGGAAGCGGGCATGGCGAAATACTTCGCTTCGGAGACCGCCGTAGAGGTCGCCACCGAAGCCATGCGCATCCATGGCGGCTACGGGTATTCGAAGGAATATCCGATCGAGCGTCTGTATCGCGACGCGCCGCTGATGTGCATCGGTGAAGGCACCAATGAGATGCAGCGCATCATCATCGCCAAGCAGCTCGTCGCGCGTAACAAGATCTAGACCGCTAACGATGGCGCGGACCGCTCACTTTCGCTAAAGTGAAAGTGATGATATGGCGGTCCGGACAGGGCCCGCCCGGGCGGGGAGAGCGAGCATGTACAAGCCCTTGCAAGGCGTCCGTATTCTGACGATTGAGCAGTACGGCGCCGCGCCCTATGGCACTCAGCTTCTGGCCGGGCTCGGCGCGGAGGTGATCAAGATCGAGAATGCGGCCATTGGCGGTGACTCCGCGCGCATGGCCGGACCCTATTTCCTGGGCGATCATGACAGCCAGTTTTTTCAGACGTTCAATCGCGGCAAGAAGTCCGTAACGCTGGACCTGAAGGACAAGGGCGACCGTCGCCTGTTCGAGCGTCTGGTGAAAACCGCCGATGCGGTCGCGAACAATCTGCGCGGCGACCTGCCGGCGAAGCTGAAGGTCGATTACGCGGCCCTGGGCGCGCTGAAGCCCGATATCGTTTGCGCGCATCTATCCGCATACGGACGTGGACATGAGCGCGAAGCCTGGCCGGGCTATGATTACCTCTTGCAGGCCGAAGCCGGCTTCCTGTCGCTGACCGGCGAGCCGGACGGACCGCCGGCGCGTTTCGGCCTGTCCATGGTCGACTTCATGACCGGCTCGATGATGGCCACCACCTTGCTGGCCGCCGTGCTGGGCGCGCGCGCCAACGGCAGGGGCTGTGATGTGGACGTGTCGCTCCTGGACACCGCTCTGCATCAACTCTCCTATCCGGGGACCTGGTATCTCAATGAGGAAAAGAAGACCGAGCGCCTTGATCGCTCCGCCCATCCCAGCGTGGTGCCTTCCCAGCTCTTCAAGACCGCTGACGGCTGGCTGTTCCTGATGTGCCAGCTGCCCAAATTCTGGGGCGCTTTCTGCCGCGCCGTGGGCCGCGAGGACCTGCTTGACAATCCCGACTATGCCGACGCGGCGGCGCGGCGCACCCATCGCGCCCAGCTTCAGGATGAGCTCGACGCCTTCTTCCAGACCGAGCCGACCGAGCACTGGATCAGCGTGCTCGGCGGCAAGGTTCCGGTGGCCCCTGTGCATGATATCGCCCAGGCGCTGGAGGCGCCCGGCGCGCAGCACCTGGTTGAGACCATCGATCATCCCGACCGACCCAACGGGCTGCGCATGCTGCGCGAACCTTATGCGGTCAATGGCGAACGGGTCAGCGGCTTGCGCGCGCCGAAGCTCGGCGAGCACACGCGCGAAATCCTGGACGAGCTGATCGCTTCAGACGTCGAGGACAAGGCGGCCGAATAACAGGCCGCCAGGCCTCAGTCCCACTCCAACGGGGGCGAGAGCCGGTTGTTCAGCTCCACGATGTGGCCGTCCGGGTCGCGCAGCATCGACACCATGACCTCATACGTCACGCCGTCGCCGGGATATTCGCGATAGGTCGGCTCCGACAACACCGTGACGCCCTCGGTTCCGGCGGCGGCCAGGAACACCGTGTCGAGGTCTGAGGTGTTGAACAGGAGCACGATTTCACCAGGCGCAAGGCGTTCGCCCCAACTGGGCGCCGGCGCCTCGCTGGCGTCCGACAGCTCCCATAGGCCGAGCATGCCGATCATGGAATCGTTGGCTTTTAAGAGAACCAGCCGCGATTGGCTCGAGCCGTCCCGGCTGGTGATCATCTGATCATAGCTGACCTCCATGCCCAGCGCGTCGCGATAGAGCGCCAGCGAGGTCTCGATATCGCGCACCAGCAGCGTGGTCCGCCTGAGATCGATCGGCAGGCGTTCGGCGGCTGAGGCGGCGGCGGGCGCATCGCGCTCGACCGTTCCCGAACCAGTGACGACGACGCAGGCCGACAGGCTGAAGGCTGCGGCGATGGCGGCGAGGGTGGAAAGAGCTGTCCTGATCATCGTGTGAAATCCTTACGATTGGTCTTCTGTCTTCCCCTGCAAGCAGGAGGAGACGATTACTCTTCGTCAGCCTTGCGCTTGAAGATATAGCCCGCTTCAGCCGGGCCCCAGACCACATTGCCTTGCGGATCAATGCCGCGATCCCAGTTGGCGAAGCCGTCCGGGGTGTGGATGGAGCGCGAGTGGGTGCGCACCGCGCCGCGCAGATTGCTCGGGCAGGTAGGGAAATCGGCGACCCACCAGCCATGGGCGATCCGCTCAACCGGTCCGGAGCAGTTTGGCGCAGCCAGCTGATCCTCGCCGACGCGGGACGGGTCAGCATAGGCGCCGACAAGGCTCGCCGCGTCTTCCACACGATAGATGGTGCGCAACACCACGCCCGGCTCGGTCTCCACCAGACGCACGATGCGTTGGAAATAGGGGCGTTCTTTCGCGCTCCAGTCGGCGGTCTCTTCATTGTCGCCGAGCCAGACATTCTCCTGATAGAGCCACACCCCGTCCTCGCGCTCCGGCCAGATGCGCGCGAGTTCCGATTCCACATAGCCCCAGCCATCGGTCGCTGATTGCTCAAGCGTGGTGAAGGAGCCGGTCAGGATTTCCGCCAGCTCCTCTACCGAAGCATGTTCGTGTCCATGGCCATCAGCATGGGCGCATGCGGCCAGGGCGATCGCGCCGGCCGCGGCGCTGAAGGTTCGGATCATCATCGTAAGGTCTCCTTTTTTATCCTGTAACGGGTCCCGGATAGCGGCCGGGCCGCTTCCGGGATGACAGCTCAGCACTCAAACATCCGGCGCCGGGACCGCCTCGGCGAAGGCCTCGGCGACCTGTTCGCGTGTGGTGATCCAGACCCCGTCCTTTGAGCTGACATAGTCGAGGAATGTCTCCAGCGCGCCGATCCGGCCCGGACGGCCGATAATGCGCAGATGAAGCCCCAAGCTCATCATGCGCGCGCCGTCCGCATGGGCTTCCGCCAGCAGCCAGTCGAACGTGTCTTTGGCGTAGGTCAGCCAGTTGTCCGCTGTGAAGCTGGGGTCGAGCCAGAACTTCATATCGTTGGAATCGATGGCGTAGGGCAGGACGATGATCGGCTTCTTCCCGCCGCCCGGCAGATCGACGACATCCCAGTAGGGAAAATCGTCGGAGTAATCATCCATGTGATAGAAAAAGCCTTCTTCGGCGAGCAGGCCGCGGGTTATATCCGTATGCAGATAACGTGACAGCCAGCCTGCCGGGCGACGCCCGCAGGTCTGTTCGATGCTGTCGGCGCCCTTGCGGATGAAATCGCGCTCGGTCGCCTCGTCCATGAAGGCCTGGAACTGCCAGCGATAGCCGTGACAGCACGGCTCGTCGCCGCGCGCCATGATCGCCTCGGCCAGCCAGAGCGCGCGCTCCAGCGCGAGCGAGGCCGCGGTCCAGGTCGCCGGCGTGCTGTACTTGTCCAGCAGGGCGAGCACGCGTGGCGCGCCTCGATTGATCCCATACTGATAATTGGTCTCATTGCCGTGGATGCGGATCGGCTTTTTCAGCACCACGCCCAGCTCATCGACCGGTTCAGGGCCCTTGTCGCCGTCGCGGATATTGCTCTCCGCGCCTTCTTCCACGTTGACCACGATGGTCAGCGCGAGCTTCGCGCCGTTCGGCCAGGTGAAGCCGGGGGGAGGGTTATGGGTCATGTTTGAACCTGCTCTGGCGCCGGGTGTCCTCGGCCGCCTGCGAGGGAGGAGATCTGAGAAAGCGACATCAATGCGGCTCCTCGCCGCCGGAGACGTTCATGCTTTCCGCGGTGATGTATTCAGCTTCCTCCGAGCACAGGAAGGCGACCGCCTTGGCGGTGTCTGCAGCCTTGCCGGGGCGCTTCAGCGGAATGCGATCGGCCATGGCTTTGAGATATTCCTCCACATTCGCCGCGCCGACGACCTTGGCGAAATACTCGTTCTGCCAGGCCCCAAGCCCTGTGGTGACGTGGTTCGGGCAGACATTGTTCACGGTGATCTGGTGGGGGCCCAGCTCGATGGCGGCGGACCGCACCAGGCCGACCAGGCCGTGTTTCGATGAGGTATAGGCCTGGGCGTGCGGGAAGCCGGACTTGGCCGCCTGGCTGGCGATGTTGACGATGCGCCCGCCCTGGCCCTGCTCGATCATGGTTTCAGCGGCCGCCTTGATGCCGAAAAAGCAGCCGGTGAGGTTCACATCGATCACCGCGCGCCAATCCTCGGCGGTCACGTCCAGAAGCGGCTTCATGATGTAGCCGATGCCGGCATTGTTCACCCAGATGTCGAGCGAGCCGTGCGTATCCACCGCGTGCCGGGCGAGCGCGCGCATCTGGTCCAGATCGCGCACATCGCACACGCAGGTGGAGGCCTTCCCGCCCGCTTGGCGGATATCCTCGGCGATCGCGTTCATCTCTTCGGTCGCGCCGATATGCTCAGATGGCGTCGCCGGATCGGCCGGCTGACCGATATCGGAGATGACGACAGCGGCGCCTTCAGCGGCGAGCCGCATGGCGATGGCTTCACCCAGACCCGCGCGGCGCCCGGAGCCGGTGATAACCGCGGTCTTGCCGGAAAACCGTCCCATGGCTCAGCCCAGCTTTTCGGTCAGGATGAAGAACAGATCGGAGGTCATCGGCTGAAACTCGCCGGCGACCTTCTGCATGGTGTCAGAGCCGACCTCTTCGCCGAACACGCCCATATCGTTCACATCTATGATCTCGATATAGCGATAGGGCGGGGCGTCTTCAGAGCCCAAAAGCCCGACCGATTTGAAGATCTCGAACTGGTCGACCGATTTCAGCCCGTTCACGGTGGGAAGATCGGTAGCCTTCGCCCAGGCTTCGTAATCGGCTTCGCTGACACCGTCTTTCAGGTTGAACAGGGCGATGATGCGCGTGGTCATGATGGTGGTCTCCTCCCGATGAAGCCGTGCTCTTGCAAGGCGATCAGCCTGTGACTTGCGGCAAGTCGGCGCAAGCGCGCTAGCGCCCATGGCCGGCTTGAAAGCCAAATGATATATCATTTGATGGAAGCGGCTTTACCGCGCCGCTGCAAGCGTTAAATGCTCCGGCCCAGGAGCCATCCGTCACAGGGAGTGCGTTTCATGCCAGATGATCGTTCCACAGATAACAAGCCGGCCGGGCCGGCCTATGACGGCCCGCCGGACTATCGGCTGGTCGGTCGTCACGGCATGTTCCCGCACACCAGCCATGACGAGGCGGAGCGGTTCAACTTCCTCGCCCATATGAACCGGCATCTGGCCAGCCGGGTTCTGCCTGGCGTCCAGACCGCGTTCGACAAGCGGGTCGAGCCGGCCTTCACCCAGGAAAGCGGCCCGTTCAAATCCCGCCATGAAGTGCGCAAGGCGCTGGTTGAGGATCCAGCCTTCCAGATCTGGTCGGCCCTGCGCCGCGCCACGATGGAGCAGCGCCAGCAGGCCGGACGTTGGGTCACGCTTCGTCAGGCCGCCGAGTTGAATGCGCGCGCCATGGAGCTGACCGAGGGCGATGACCGGCTTCAGCTGGATCCGGGCTTCGACGTCCCGCGCTATCTGACCGCAGTGGATCACCATTGCATGCCGGGCAGCTATCACACCGAGCTCGCCCATGGCGATGTGACCGGCCCGGCCAATTATGATTGCGGCTTGTTCGCGACGACCGGCGGCGCGCTCGGGCGCTTCAATGACGGCGGCGGCCAGGCGGTTGCGGCCTGGGTTGCGAAGAATCTGCCGGACTTCAAGCCGAAGCGGATTCTCGATCTCGGCTGCGGGCTCGGACACAACGTGCTGCCGCTGGCGGAAGCCTTCCCGGACGCTGAAGTGGTCGGGGTCGACGCCGGCGGCCCGATGCTGCGCTACGGGCTGGCGCGCGCCAAGGTGATGGGCATTGAGAATGTGCGCTTCATCCAGGCCGACGCTGAAGACCTCTCCCGCTTTGACGATGAGAGCTTTGACTGGGTGCAGACCACCATGTTCCTGCACGAGACCAGCAAGAAGGCGATGGAGCGGATTTTCGCTGAATCGAAACGCCTGCTGAAGCCTGGCGGCATCGTGCTGCATGTGGAACAGCCGCAATACACGCCCGACATGCCGTTCTTTGAGCAGGCGATCCGCGACTGGGACGCCTTCTACAATAACGAGCCCTTCTGGACGACGATGCACGAGATCGATCTTGATGATCTGATGATCCAGGCCGGGTTTAAAAAGGACGGCGTCCTGCATGGCGGGGTCGCCGCTGTGGTCGACACCACGCTCTTCCCGTCTTCCGGCGAGGACGATGTCGAGGATTATGGCCGCAAGGCCGCCTGGCATGTGATCGGTGCAAAGAAGGAGGCCGCGTGATGGACGCGTTTGATCCCCTCGCCAAAGCGGGCGAAAAGGCTCGCGGCAAACGCCCCTGGTTCATGGACAATCAGGACGCTGAACGCGTGCTCAACATCGTGATGACCCTGGCGCAGGAAGTCTCCGTGGTGCGCCAGCGCCTGGATACGGTGGAACGCCTTCTGGAGACCAAGGGCGTCGTGACTCAAGCCGATATCGAAGCCTACGCGCCGAATAAGGAAGAAGCCGCAGAGCGCGGCGCCTGGAATCAGGAATTCATCGCCCGCATTCTGCGTATCGTGCAGCAGGAAAACGAGGCGATCGAACGTTCCGGCGAGGTCAGCTCCGAACAGGCCGCGCGCGATTTCGAGAGCGCCTAGCTGACAGCTTTAAGCTTGGCTTGATTCTGACAGAAAGCCCCGGAAGCCTTCGACGGCCTCCGGGGCTTTCATCTGGGTCTGTCCTGCCTCCGCTAGAGCGGATAGTCCTTCTGCGGATCGATGCCGGCGTCCGTCAGGAATTTGCGGATCTGGCGCACCTCGTCCTTGGGCAGGCTGTGCTGGGCGTGGTGGAAATTCGCCTTGTGGCCGTTCAGGGCCACGGAAAACTTCGCCCCGCTGCGCTCGGAAATCTCAGCGCCAAGGTCTTCAAGGACATGTTCGACGTCCTTCGGGGCCAGATTGGCCGGTTCCGGGTGGGCGAACAGGGCGTGCAGGGTTTTGCGATGTTTGTGATTCATGACGGCCTCTCAACGACTTGCTCCGCACGTTGAACACAGCGAAGCGGTATGGCTTTGCGCTATCATCGCGCTTGTCCGCCAAATTGCGACCGGGCTGTGCTGAGGCGTCTTGCCGCGCCCCGCCATTGGGACGGCGGGAAGCTAAAGCTTGATCCGCAGCGCATTTCCAAATGATATACCATTTGATGGCGCCGGGCGTTTTCCAGGACCCGGCCGGGAGGAGAGACCATGAAAGCTCTTTTGACGGCGATGGCCGGCGCGGTGGCGCTGACCGGCATGAGCGGGGCGCAGGAGCGCCTCAGCTTCGACAATCCTGAAGACGTGGTGGAGATGAACCGCAAGATCGGCTGTTCCACAGTCGATGGAGAGCCGATCACGTTTTATTGGCACGGTTATGCTTTTTCACGCCGCAGTGGGGAAGCCGACCGGCGGCTGTTCCGGGTTGAAGGCATGAATGTTCGCACCTGTGCGACGGTCAGCGATCCCGAACGCGGGGAGGGTTACCGCCTCGTCTCGCGTGAGATTCTGCTCTACCTCGATCCTGAGACGAACGAAATCCTGTCCACCTGGGACAATCCGTGGACCGGCGAGACGGTGGACGTCCTTCATGTGGCCAATGACCCGGTCAATTCGCGCACGCCGACCTTCCCGCAGGGACCGCGCGGTCCGGCGACCTTCCGCGGCTCCATTCAGGGCGATGATTTCTGGCAGACCGCCACGGTTCCGCTCTGGTATCCAAATCCGCTCGCCAGCGAGTTTGAAGCCGAGATCGGCGGCACCTATCACGCCACGGAGATGTTCAACTTCTTCGGCAGCGTCGAAGACCTGACCGATCCGACCAGGACCACAGCCGACGTGGAAGTCGGCTGGGTGCGCATGTCCGACTGGCTGCCCTGGATGAAGATGAACGGGCGCGACGGGGTGATCTATTTCCACACCGCCGGCACCAAGCTGAACAGCTGGGATGAGCTTCCCGAATTCTTCCAGGAAGAGATCGCCGAGCATTATCCGGACTATGTCGCACCGCCGCCGGTCGATGATGACCGGCCCAACGTGACCAGCTGGATCTACTACCGTGACGTGGCCAATGGCGTGATCGAAGCGCCGGACCGCAACTGAGTCCGCGTTAGCGGAAGGGTTTTGTCACTGAAATGCAACACTGACGCCCGGACTTGGCCTTTGCGCGCCTTAAGCGCAGGCCAAGTCCGGACAAATGATATACCAATTGGAATGAGGTCGGGTTTTTGATTCTGAATGTGGGATTCAGGTTCAGCCGAGGTCAACGTTCAGCGCGCAAGGCGCGAACAGGGGAGAAGAGACGTGAAACGCACTGCACTCATGATGTCGGCGGCCATGATGGCGTTGACGGGCTTCGCGGCGCCGGCCGCCATGGCCCAGGAATCAGAAGCCTCTGTCGAGCAAGGCGATGTCATCACCGTGACGGCGCGTCGCCGCGAGGAGTCGCTGCTTGATACGCCTGTAGCGGTCACCGCCTTCGGCGCGGACGACATCAATAATCTCGGCATTCAGAGCGTGGACGATATCGCACGGTTCACGCCGGGTCTGAGTTTCTCGGCCGCCTTCGGCCGCTCGACCGAGCGCCCGGTCATCCGCGGTCAGTCGAACGTGCTGGCCGGTGTGCAGTTCGGCGTTGAAAGCGGTACGGCCTATTTCATCGACGGCATTTACTTCCCCGGATCGATCTCCAGCCTTGATCCGAACGACATCGAGCGTATTGAGGTGATCAAGGGGCCGCAGTCGGCGCTCTATGGTCGGAACACCTACGCCGGCGCGGTGAATTACGTCACACGCGGCGCCACCGATGAGTTCGAAGCCAACGCGCGCGTTCGCGCCGGCACCTATGGCGAGCGCGAAGTCGCTGCCCGCATCGCCGGCCCGCTCGTGGAAGACCGTCTCGGCTACTCGCTGACCATTCGCGACTACCAATACGATGGCGAATGGAACAACGCGGTCACCGGCGACACCGTCGGTTCGGAAAGCTCATTCAGCCTTTCAGGCGTGCTTGACGCGCAATTCACCCCGAATTTCTCGGTGCGTACTCGTGTTATGTATTATGAGGATGATGACGGCACGCTGCCGCTCTTCCTGCAGCCCTCGGAATCCAACAACTGCTCGCCGGGTTTTCGCTCGAACGCGTCATTCGCCTTCTCTGGTTCAACCAACAACAACCAGTACTATTGCGGCGTAATCCATCCCGCTGGAATCGCTCTGAACACCGGCCCTGTGCAAAACCCTCGGGCTGTTCCAGGCGTGCCCCTGACGGGTTCTACGTTCTTTGGAACCGTTTACGATTCCGCTGACGGCACCGCGTTTGACGGGATTGCGCGCGACGGCGTCTTGGCCAGCGTGGCGGCGGAATGGGATATCGGCGGCTCTGGCTTTGTGCTGACGGCCCAGGCCCAAGGTCGCGCCGAAGAGGATTATTTCGGGTCCGATTCCGACCATTCCAGCGTCAACTGGTTCCTTGCACCGTCCTTCCTGGGCGGAGAGGCGTTCTTCTCGAACACCAATCGCGGTGAGACCAATGACTACTCCTTCGAGTTGAAGCTGGAATCGCCAACGGATCGCGCTTTCCGCTGGCTGGTCGGCGCTTACTACTACGATGAGCTCGCGAAGAATTTCGACTTCGACTTCACCAATATCGACACCGGCGGGATTGCGACCAGCGATCTGGGGATCACCAACCAGGCGATCTTTGGCCTGGTCGAATACGACTTCTCCGAAGCGCTGACGCTCACCGTTGAGGCGCGTTACGCGGAAGAAGAGAAGACCCGGGTGGAGTACGGAGCCCCGGTTAACCCGACGGCCAATCCGTTCGAACGCATCGTCACCCTTGATCAGGCGGAAACCTTCGACAGTTTTACCCCGCGGATCACACTCGATTATTCCTCTGACCTGGGCAATTTCTATGCGGTGTTCGCTCAAGGGGTGAAGCCTGGCGGACTCAATGGTTCTGATGGGGCGCAAATCAATCGTGATTCCTACGATCAGGAAGAGTCCGACAATTTCGAGATCGGCTACAAGAACACCTTCCTCGACGGTGATGCGCTGTTTACCGGGGCCGCCTTCTACACGGACGCTTCGAATGTTCAGGTGACGCAGGCGATCGCCAACTCATCGGGCAACGCGGTGAACTCGGTTGCAATAAACCAGGGTGCGGCTGAAATCTGGGGCGTGGAACTGTCCTGGAACCATCAGGCGACGGACTATTTCAACTACGCGCTGACCTATGCTTGGACCTCGCCGGAATTCACGCAAGGCTGTGATGACTTCCAGTGGACGTTGACATCAGGCGGCGGTGTTCTGGATCCCGGCTCATCCGCGCCCGGAACCGGTGCTGACTTCAGCGGCAATGGAAACTGCTCCATCGCCGGTAATCAGCTTCCGCTGACGTCGGAGCACCAATTCTCTGCCTTTGGCGAGTTCCGCTATCCGATCGGCGGCGACTGGGACTTCGTGGCGCAGAGCGATTTGACTTACGAATCGTCGAAATATGTGCAGGTGCACAACCTGGCCGAAACCGGCGACGCTACGTTGGTTGGCCTGCGTCTCGGCATCGAGACTGAAGACCTGAGCTTCCGCATCTGGGGCCGCAACATCACCGATGAAGATTCAATCGTGATGGCCACCCGCTGGCTTCAAACGCCGTATTTCAGCTTTGCATCGCTGAATACCGCCGGCTTCGTGCCGGGTGCTGATACTGGAACGCCGCGCGCCTTCTTCGGCACGTTGCGCCGCGGCCCGTCCTGGGGCGTGGAAGCTCGGATGAACTTCTAAGCTCCCAAGGCTTAGCCAGTGAACGGACGGCCGGGCGCGTTCCCTTTGCGCCCGGCCGTTTTCATTTTTACCGAACGGAGTTGATCCCATGCGTCTTCTCAGCCTTTTCGCCTCCGGCCTCGCCGCCGCCTGCCTGACGCTGCCCGCCGCTGGGGCGCAGCGCGCCGCGCCGGGCCCCAATGACGTGCTGGACAAGGACTTCGCGCTGTTCCTGGAGTGGTTTGAAGGCCGGTTCGACAATGACCGCCAGGTCTTTTTCGCCGACGCGTACGGCGTGCCGGAGGATGCGCGTCATGAGCGCATCCACTCCATCTTCAGACCCGTCGATCTGCCCGCTTTCGGCGAGCATGTCTTCTATGTGGAGCAATACTCAAACGCCGATCCGTCGAGCATTTATCGCCAGCGCATCTATGTTTTCACCCCGGTCTATGAGAGCGGCGAAATCCGGCTCGACATTCTGGCGCCGATGGATCCTGAGCCTCTTGTGGGCGCCTATCGCGACCCGTCCAGGCTGGAGGGGCTGACCCCGGACATGATGATCGCTTACCCGCAATGCGGGGTGTACTGGACGCGCCGTGAGAACCAGTTTGTAGGCGTCACGCGCCGCGGCGAGTGCCGGGTGGAGAGCCGCCGTTCGGGGCGCACGCTGGTGATCGAGGATGATCTCCTGCTTACCGAAGACGCCATATGGATTCAGGATCGGGCCGAAACCGAGGACGGCGAGTATGTCTACGGGAACCGGGCCGGCATCGCGCACCAGCTGCGCCGCGCGCGTCCCTTCTCCTGCTGGGTGGCGATGCTGCGCGGCGCCGAACACGGCGATAGCGGCGAGGGCGCGAGTCCGACCGACTGGTATTTCACCCGCAATGTCTTCATCCACGATCAGGGTGGGCGCGCAACCATCACCAGCGATGAAGACCCGGCCCGCTCTCTAGAGCTGCGCCTGCGCAATGTGGAATGGCCGTACGGGACGAACCGGCCCTCGCTCACGCTCTACGTGCATGAGGCGGGTTCCGACCGGGCCACATCTTATGCTTGGACCGATTACGGCGATGACCGGATCGGCATCAATCTGCGATGGATGCAGGCCAGCTGCACCAACGAACCGGACATGTGGGGCGCGACTGAGTGAAGCCGCATCATCAAGGCCCGTCCAGCATCGGGCGGGCCTTGGTGGCGGTCAGTTTTCCACCAGGGTGAGCGCGATTTCCGGAACCAGCGCGATTACCATGAGCGCGGCCAGCATCAGTGCGATGAAGGGCAGGACCGCTTTGACGATGGTCCAGAAATCCTCCCGGAAGGCGGCCATCGCCACGATCAGGTTCAGCCCCAGTGGTGGGGTGAGATAGCCGATCCCCAGATTGACGATCATCACGATGCCCCAATGGACCGGGTCGATGCCCTGAGCTTCGGCCAGCGGCTGCAGGAGCGGCGCGAGCACCAGCGTGGCCGAGCCCACATCGATGATCATGCCGACGAGCAGCAGGAGAATGTTCGCCGCGAAGAGGAATTCCAGCTTCCCGTCGATCACCTCGCCAAGCTGGGTGACGAGCGCTTGCGGCACGCCTTCAGCGGTCAGGAAGACATTCAGCGAGAAGGCGAACGCCAGGACCGGGTAAAGGCTGCCGAGCAGCTTGCCGGATTCCACCGTGACGTCCTTCAGCTCGGTCAGCCCGATATCGCGGTGGATCAGCACTTCGACCAGCACCGCCACCACCACCGCGACTGCAGCGGCCTCGGTGACGGTGAAGATTCCGCCGTAAATTCCGCCCAGAATGATACCCGGGATGGGCAGCGCGAACGCCGCGCGCCACAGGGCGCGGCCGAGCCCGCCAAGGCGCCACGGGCCCTCGCGGCGTCGGAAATTCAGGATGAAGCCGTAAGCAGCGAACACCGTCACCAGCAGCGCAGCCGGGCCAAGGCCGGCGACGAAGAGCTGGGCGATGCTTTCCTGGGTGATATAGCCATAAAGGATGAGCGGGATGGAGGGCGGAATGATGATGCCCAGAACGCCGCCCGCGCAAAGGCTGCCGATGGCGAAACTCTTTGAGTAGCCGCAATCAAGCAGCGCCTTGTACATGATGCCGCCGACCGCCAGCAGCGTCACCGCCGCCGAGCCGGAGATCGCCGCGAAGCCGGCGCAGGACAGGATGGCCGCCAGGGCCAGCCCGCCCGGGATGGGGCGCGTGATCTCGCGCATCAGATCGATGATGCGTTCCGCGATCGTGCCTTTGGACATGATCGCGCCGGCCAGCACGAAGAGCGGAATGGCCAGGAGGACTTCCTGGTTCACTGCGAACCAGACATCGTAGACCGCGTATTCCGGGCGACCGTCGGAGTAGGCTGAATAGACGAACAGCGCCGCGCAGCCGAGCAGCACCATGACGGGCTGGCGCAGCACCATCAGCACGATAATGAGAAGAACGAGGATCCAGCCTTCCATCAGCGGGCCTCCCCGTCTGCGGCGCCGGCGGCGCTTTCCTCCACATCCTCGCTGGGTCTCAGCTCAGGCCTGAAGGCGTAGATGAGGAAGCGCAGCGCATTGGTGATGAAGGCCAGCGCGATCATCGCCTGCAGCATCCAGACCGGGATGCGCATCACCTCGGTCCGGTCGCCGAGCGAGGCCGATTGCGCCACCACCCAGACCGCCAGAGCGCCAATGAGGATGAAGAAGGCCGCTGTCACCAGCGAAGCGAGCCTGTCGATCAGCCCGCTAATGCTTTTCGGGATGAGCGCGTCGAATACGCGCGGACGCAGGTGCGCGCCTTCGTCGGTTGCGACCCCGATGCCGAACATGGCCACCGCGATCATGCCCACCACGGCGATCTCCGTCGCCCCGATCAGCCCGGTCTGGAACAGGCGGCGCGAGACCACATCGGCCATCAGCGCCAGCGCCATCAGCGCGAAGGCGGCGACTGTGATGAAGCGTTCAAACCGGCCGATCAGGCCGAGAAACGTGCTCATGATCCCGCCTCCGTCTGCGTGTTCATCTCAGCAAAGGCGGCGCGGCCTTCAAGGATGCGGTCATAGACATCGCGCGAGCGCCCGCCGATCGTCTCCACCAGCCGGTCGATGACGTTTTCGGTGCGCGACCGCCAGGCCGCGCGTTCCTCATCGCTCAGCTCGTGAACCTGAACCGGCTCGCCGGTGATGGTCACGAGCGGGCGGACGATTTCACCGTCCCGGCCCCGCTGCACGCCCTCGCGCAGCCAGCCGAGCACCATGTCGTCCAGGAAGCGCACGCCCGCCCGCGCTTCAGCCGAGGAGCCCCAGGCCCCGTCAATCGTGCGCTTCTGGTCCTCGGTGGCGGATTCATACCAGTCTGCATTCAGCACGATCGCGCCGGTGTCATAGGAGTGATAGGTCAGCGTGAAATGCGCGGCGAGCTCCAGCGTGGAGAAGAAGTGGAAAACCGCGCTGGACAGCCCGCCCTGGACCAGACCGGTCTGAAGCGCCGGCACCACATCGGCGATGCCCAGCGGAATGGCGTCCATGTCCGCCGCCTCGCAGAAATAGCGCGCCGCCGCGTTGGGCGAGGTGCGCATGCGCAGGCCTGCGGCCATGTCCGGATGGGTCAGCGGCTGATTGGCGAAGACATGGGTCCAGCCCACCTCCACCCATTGCAGGAGGCGCAGATTCTGCGCGCGGCACAGCTCGTCGATGATGTCGAACAGGTATTCGTCATAGATGAAGTCCACCTCTTCGCGGCTTTCAAACAGGTAGGGCGCCATGGCGATGGTCGCTTCAGGCACCGAAGAGGCGAGCCCCTGAAGCGACATCCCGCCGACATGGGACCGGCCGCGCCTGAGATCGTGGAACATGCGTTCCTCGTCGCCGAGTTCGGCTTTTGTGAAATAGTCCAGCGCGATGGTCGGATTGGTTGCGATATTGGCTTCGAAATTGCGCCATTGCGCATCCCAGGGCGTGCCGGGCGGCGCCTGGGCGACAGCGCGGCCATAGAGCTGGCCGGGCTCGCGCGTTTCTCCGCACGCCGACAGGATCGGCGCGGCCGCCGCCGCAGCGCTCAGTCCAAGAAAGGATCGCCGGCGCATATCGTGTCTCCCCCAAGCGCGCGAAAGAGGCGCGCCTGCTCCTGTGACCGTGCGCGTTCGTCGCGCATCGACTTGGCTCAAATGGTATAACATTTACAAATGGCCGTCCGCGCAAGGCGGCATTCAGTGCATGATGCGCGTTCGGCGGGTCTTAAAGCCCGGTTCTGGTGAATGAGGACGAGCCTGATGACCCTTACAAGGCGCAATGCTCTTGGCCTGGCCGCCGCTGGCGCGGCGTTTGCTATTGGCGGCTGCGGGCCCGGTGGGAATCGGGGCGGCAAGGCGGCTGACGTTATTGTGCTGGGGGCCGGCCTGTCCGGCCTGCACGCTGCGCTGACCCTGCAGGGCGCCGGCATGGACGTTCTGGTGCTCGAGGCGTCCGAGCGGATCGGCGGGCGAATGCGCACGCTGGACGATCTCCCCGGAGCGCCCGAAGCCGGCGGCGCCCAGGTCGGGCGCAGTTATGCCCGCGTTCACGCCCGGGCTATGGAGTTCGGCCTTCAGATGGGCGAGTTCGCGCCCAGCACGTTCGGGCAGGTCCTGAGCGTGCGCGACCAGCTGCTCTCAGCCGAAGACTGGCCCTCTGCTGCGGTGAACACCCTGCCGGAACCCTTCCGCGCCCTGCCGCCCAGTCGCCTGTTCTTCAGCCTGATCGCGCGCAACAACCCGTTGCCAGACGTCTACGCCTGGCGCGAAGCGCAGTGGGCCGAGCACGACAGGGCTGCGGCCGATTATCTGCACGATGTGATCGGCGCGCCGGACGAAGCGCTGCGGCTGATGGACGTCTCGCTCAACGCAGAGAGCCTGTCGACCTATTCGATGATGAATATCTGGCGCACGCTCGCGATCTATTCCCAGGATCGCGAGCTCGGCCCTTCACAGCGCATTCTCGGCGGCAGTCAGCGGCTGCCTGAAGCCATGGCCGGCGCACTGATACGGCCTGTGCGCACCGGCGCGCGCGCTGTAGTCCTTGACACCGGGTCGACCGGGGCGGCGGTGCGGCTTGCGAGCGGTGAAACCCTGCGCGCGGACTTCATCGTGTGCGCGCTGCCGTTTTCGGTCCTGCGCACGCTGGATCTGATCGGCGAGGCGCCGGTCGCTCAGCGCGACGCGATCGAGGGGTTGAACTACACCCCGATCGTGCAGCTCCATCTGGAAGCCGAAACGCCCTGGTGGGAGACCGACGGTCTGGCGCCGGACATGTGGACCGACAGCGCGCTGGAACGGATTTTCATCCAGCGGGGCGCGGACGGCTCGCCGACCGGCATGCTGACCTGCTGGATCGATGGAATCGGCGGGCTGGAGGCGGACCGGATGGATGACGAGGCGCTGCAGGCGCTCGCCAGCCGGACGATGGCGCGTATTCGTCCGGCGAGCAGCGGCCGGGTCCGCTTGCGGCAGGCTGTGCGATGGACGCCGTCCAACCCGCTGGCCGGCGGCGCCTATATGCACTGGCGTCCTGGCCAGATCGGGCGATGGGCGGAAACCATGGTCCAACCCTTTGGGCGCGTTCACATCGCCGGAGAGCATGCCAGCCATCTGCACACCGGCATGGAAGGCGCCATGGAAGCGGGCGAACGCGCCGCGATTGAAATCCTTGAAAGGGCTGATGCATGACCTTACCCCGACCCGTTTACGTGTCCGCCGTGAGCCTTGCGCTTCTGGCCGCCTGCACCGCGCCGCCGGAGATCCCGCCGGCCGCCGAGACGCCGGACGGCGCCAGCCCGGCTCTGGCCGAGATCGATATCGTGCTCGATCAGATGAGCGGCGCGTTCGACAACGCCGCTCAGTACGCCGCCGCCGACGAGACGCTGAAGCGCCCGCCGGCCCCGGGCCATCCCTATGACTGGATCGATCAGCAGACGGCTTCCTTCCACACCGTTGAAGCGCCCTTGATCGGCGATCATGTCGTCTATCTGGAATGGCGTTCCGGCGGGCCGGACGGGCCGATCAGCCGGCAGCGCATCTGGTCGTTCAACGCCGATAAGGACGGGGCGATCACCGGGATGGATTTCTACACCTTCCAGGCGCCGGACCCCTTCGCGGGACTGGGCGCTGCGCCCGGCGCGTTCGAGGCGCTCAGCTTGGATGACCTCATCGGGTACCCGGAGGGCTGCACGCTCGGCGTCGAACGTCCTGAAGCCCGCGCATGGGTGTTTTCGCTGAACCCGGACACCTGTCAGATCACCGCCCGGTCCGGACGCGTCATGCGCATAGAAGCACGCATCGGGCTGTCCAGCGAAGACATCGGAACGGTGGTCGAATACGCTGAAGCCGGGGTGCTGGAGGGCGGCGACTACGCTTTCAAGGTTCCGGGCGGGCCAGCCTATCGCTTCATGCGCCGTTAGAGCCCTGCGCTCGTGAAACCGGGAGATATGTGATGAAGCTGGACGGGCTGAAAGTCCTGGATTTGTCGGCCTTTCTGCCGGGCCCGCACCTGACTATGACAATGGCCGATCATGGCGCGGACGTGATCATGATCGAGCCGGCCAACGGGCTGGGGGAGCCGACGCGTGAGATCGGCTGGAAGACCGATGACGGGGTCTCGGTCTGGTTTCGCAATATCGCGCGCGGCAAGCGCTCGCTGCGGATCAATCTGAAAGACTGCGACGGTCAGGCGCTTCTGCATGTGCTCGCCGCAGAAGCCGATGTCGTGGTGGAGGCCTTCCGGCCGGGCGTCGCCAAGCGCCTCGCCGCCGATTACGAGACCCTCTCCGCGATCAATCCGCGTCTGGTGTATTGCGCCATCTCCGCCTTCGGGCAGGAGGGGGCGTATGCCAGTAAGCCGGCGCATGATCTAACGGTTCAGGCGCTGGCCGGCCTGGTCGATTTCAATCGCGGGCTGGAAGACGGCCAACCGGCGAGCCCCAACATGCCGGTCGCCGATCTGGCCGCTTCGCTCACTGCGCTGTCGGCCATCCTGATGGCGCTCTATCGACGCGAGCAGACTGGGGAAGGCGATTTCATCGACATGGCGATGTATGACGCCTGCCTGGCCTGGACACCGAATGTCACCGGGCCGGTTTTCGCTGATGGCGATCATCCCCCGGTCAAGGATATGCGCTCGTTCGGCGGGGCGGCGATGTACCATGTCTATGAGACTGCGGACGGCGCGCATCTCGTGTTGGGCGGCTCTGAGGTGAAGTTCGCATCCAACCTGCTGTCGGCGCTGGGGCGTGAAGACCTGCTGGACTGCGCTAAGCGGGAGCCTGGCCCTGATCAGGGCCCGTTGCGCGACTTCTTCAAGCAGGCTTTCGCGCAGAAGACGCTGGCTCAGTGGGAAGCCTTTTTGTCCGGGATCGACGTGTGCTGGGCGCCGGTGCGCTCGCTGAAGGATGCGTTCGATGATCCCCACACCGCCGAGCGCGGCATGGTCTTCACCGATGAAGACGGCGCGAGGCATATCGGCCCGTCCATCCGCTTCCGGAACGAGCCGGCCCGACCCCGACCGCGCGTGCCGGGCTTCGGCGAGCATTCCGAAACACTCGCGCATGAAGCCGGATTCGACGCGGCGCGCATCGCCGACATGAAGGCGCGCGGCGTCATCTGACGCGAGTGAAGGCCGCAGGCTCAGAACGGGTCTCCGCGCCATGGGGATGACAAGGTTTGAGGCGGCCTATTTCACCCGCCTTTCCTTGATCACGGTGCGCATGTAGAGCTCATCATCGCGGAACCAGTGCCAGGTCCGGCCGCGCTTGTTGGCGCACTGGCTGATCTGGATCATCTCGTAGAGATATTCGCCCGGCAGGTCCTTGCGCGCCCAGGTCAGACACACGGTTCGCGGGTCGATCTCCCAGGCGCAGCCTTCAATCCGGTCGGTATCCCACCAGATGCGGCCTTCGGCGTATTTGGCCGGAAAGATGTGTTCCTCGCTCTTTCCGTCCGCCCATTCATAGCGATTGGTCTGGTGATAATCCCACTCGCCCTCGTCAGGGAAACGGCAGACGAGATGGGATTTGTGCTGATCGAGCACCTGATTATCGATGTCGATATAGGTGTACTCGCCTTCCCACTCGCCTTCATGACGGGCGAGAACAGGCATGCGCCAGCGGATCAATCGCATTAGAAAGCCTTTCTTATACCGTGCGGGCCGGCGCCAACGGCGCCCAACACTTGTCCGGACAAAAGATATATCTTTTGCTGGGCGCGCCCAGCGTAAAAAAGGACATCGCGCATGAGCCAGGACGCCGTTTATCTCACCCGCGAGGGCGCAAGCGCGCACCTGGTGCTGAACCGCCCTGAGAAGCGCAATGCGCTGAACGAGGCGATGTGGGCGGCCATTCCCGGTCTGCTCGCGCAAGCCGAAACCGACCCTTCTGTCCGCTTGTTGATCGTTCGCGGCGCCGGGGGGGCGTTCGCAGCCGGCGCCGATATCAGCGAGTTTGAGGACGTTTACGCCACCGCAGAGCGGGCGGCGGCCTATTCGCGCACCATCGCCGCGGCGCTTGACGGTCTGGCGGGCTTTGCAAAACCCACACTCGCCGTGATTGAGGGCGCCTGTGTCGGCGGCGGATGCGGTCTGGCGCTCGCCTGCGACCTGCGCTTCGCCGCGCAAGGGTCGAAATTCGGGATCACGCCAGGAAAGCTGGGGCTCGTTTATACGCTCAACGACACGCGACGGCTGGTGGACGCGGTCGGGCTCAGCGCGGCGAAGGATATCTTGTTCACCGGGCGGCTTCTCGATGGCGAGGAGGCGCTGGATACCGGCCTGATCAACCGGCTCCTGCCGCGTGAGGCGCTGCTGGACGAAGCGCAAGACTATGCCACGCTCGTCGCGCAGGCCTCGGCCCATTCAGCGCGGGTCACCAAACAGATCATGGCGCGCATCATCGCCGGTCAGAGCCAGGATGATGATGAGACGCGCCAGCTCTTCCTGGACGCCTTCCAGAGCGCGGACTTCCAGGAAGGCTATCGCGCCTTTCTGGAGAAGCGCAAACCGGACTTCCCTGAAGGTTGAACCCGGCTCAATAACCGGGAGGGACGAGCGGGCCGCCCGCGCGGGCTTCGATCTCGGCGGCCACGGCAATCGTGCGCGCATCTGCGCCCTTCGGTCCGATCACCTGGACCGAGGCCGGCAGACCGGAGGCGGTGAGGCCGCTGGCTGCGGCCGTCGCCGGGACGCCCGCCATGTCCGCAAAAGCCGTCAGATCCGCCTGGCCGGCGGGAATCTCTTCACCGAAGCGGAAAGCCGGCTCCAGCGCAGTCGGCGCCAGAACCACGGCGCAGCGTTTGAACCAGTCCAGCGCATCGGCTTCGCAGGCGCGAATGGCGGCGTAGGCGGCTTCCACCTTGTCCGCGCCCTGCTTGGCGCCCCAATGCAGGAGGTCGCGGAAGGTGCGTGAGAAGCCGTCCGGAGTATCGTCCATCGCGGTCTCGTGCGCGGCGAAGCCCTCCACCTCGGAGATCAAGAGCCCGCGCCGGCGCGAGCGCGCATAGGCGTAATGCTGCGGCTTCACATCGATGATCTGCGCGCCCGCCTCGGCGAGCCCGCTCAGCACCGCCTCGTAGAGCTCGTAAATGTCAGGGTCGCAGTCCAACGCGTCTTCAAAGCGCCAGCGCCCGATCCGGGCACCGGCGATCCTGAAGCCGGCGGCCATCGCTTCGCCGCCCAGGGCTTGGGTCAGGGCGCGCAGATCACGAGCCGACCGCGTCAGCGGACCGACATGATCCAGCGTTGCGGACAGCGCGATGACGCCTTCAGTGCTGATCAGATCACGGCTCGGCTTGTGACCGGCGACGCCGCAATAGGCCGCCGGAATGCGTACCGAGCCCATCGTGTCGGTCCCGAGCGCCGCCGCGCATAGCCCCGCCGCCACCGCTGCGCCCGAGCCGCCGGATGAGCCGCCAGGCGTGATGTCTTCGCCTTCGCACCAGGGATTGAAGCAACGCCCGAGCCAGGGATTATCAGTGATCGCGCCGAGTGCGCCCTCCTCCATGTTGAGCGTACCGAGGATGATGGCGCCGGCCGCCTTCAGACGCGCCACAGCCGGCGCGTCTTCCCGCGCGATACGGCGCTCATAGGCGCGGATGCCCGCCGTCCAGGGCAGGCCCTCCACCGCGATATTGGCTTTGACCAGCACCACCGCCCCATCAATATCGGACAGCGGCGCGCCCCGGCCCCAGCGATCGGCCGAGGCTGCGGCTTCCTCGCGCGCGGCCTCCAGGCGCGTATCAATGATGGCGTTGAGGCGCGGATTAAAGCGCGCGGCGCGCGCAGCATAGGTCTCCAGCATCTGGACCGGCGTGAACCGGCCGAGCGCAAAGGCATCGATCTGGGCGCCAAGCGTGCGCTGGGACGGTTCACGCGGCGGCGGCGCGCCGGCATTCATGTCGTCGGTGGAGGCCTCGCGCATCATCACTTGAACCGGTTATCGATCAGACGAATGGGCTTCTGGCGCACTTCAGTCTGGGTCAGCGGGGCGAGCTCGCCCGGTCTGGCGAGTTCCACGCCGACTTCAATGCCTATGGCCTGTTTCAGATGTGCGGCGAAGGCGGCGCGAACCGCCTCATCCTGCTGTGTGGTCTCGGCGATGACGATGAACTCGTCGCGTCCGTCCGCATCGCGTTCGGCCTTGCAGATGAATTCCCCCGCGAAGGCGGAATTGACTTCCAGAAGCGGCGCCATGGCCTGCGGGAAGATGTTGATCCCGCGAATCTTCACCATGTTGTCGGACCGGCCGAGAAACCCCTCGATCCGCTTAAAGGCGAGATCGAGCGGACTCGCATCGGTCATCACCCGGGTGACGTCATGGGTGTTGAAGCGAATGATGGGATAGACATCATCCTTGTACAGACAGGTGCAGACCATGTCGCCGCTCTCACCGTCCGCGACCGGCTGGCCGGTGTCGATATCGCACACCTCAAGATACTGAGCGTCCTCCATCACGTAGAGGCCGGACCGGTCCGGGCCTTCGCCGGCGATAACGCCGGTATCGCCGACCCCGTACCAGTCAAAGCACTCCGCCCCGCCCCAGGCTTCGGACAGGGCCTGTTTGTCTTCCCGGCCCAGATGCCCGGACACCATGCGGATATTGAGATCCTTAACCGGATCAATGCCCTGCTCAGCCGCGACACGCGCCAGCTTCTTGATGTAGTCGGCGAAACCGACAATCACCGTCGCGCCGAAATCACGCATCAGTTCGACCTGACGCACTGAGCGTGTCTCCACGCCTGTGCCGGCGCTCATGAAGATGGCGCTCGTCCAGTGGATGACCGCTTCGCGCACATAATGCCCGCCATTGATCATACCGTGTCCGTATACAGAGTGGACGATGTCGTCGGCGCGCAGACCCTGGAAGCGGTAGAGCCGCGCCAGCAGCAGATTCTGCACTTCGCGCGCCTTGGCGCCGAACAGAAGGACCTGCGGCGTGCCCGTCGTGCCTGAAGTGGTGTGAAAGACGACGTTCGGCTTGCCCTCAGGGTGGGTGTCGCGCGCGTCGAAATCACCGAAGGGCGGCGAGGCGGCGATGGAGTCCATGATGTCGGACTTGTCGAAAATCGGCAGCTTGGGTAAATCGTCCAGGCTGGCGATATCGCCCGGCTCGGCGCCGGCCTCGCCCCAGAGGCGCCGATAGAAGGGCGTCTTCCAGGCCCGGTCGACCGACTTCAGAAACAGCGAATTCTGACGTGCGCGCAGCTCGTCGCGACTGATCTCCCGCGCGAAGCGGGTAAAGGCCTCGCCGATCGGGTGCTGGCGTTGCAATTCGGCCCAGTCGCAGGCCTCAAAATAATGCCGGTGGCCGTCGCTCATGGCGCGATCTCCCCCACGTGTTTCACTTTATATGTCCACATCACCCGCCGCGAGCCGGCCAAGGCGGCTGGCGTCGAGCGTTTCCAGTTTATCCACCGCCTCGCAAAGCGCCGCGTCGAGATCGGCGCGCTCCGCGCCAAAGCTGAAAGCCAGGCAGGCGGCGCGCTTGGCGTCAACATCGTCCGAGCGCATCGGGTCAGCCGGCGAGCCGTAGAGCGCTTCGGCGCGCTCGCTCAGCACCGACCCGTCTTTCAGCCGGGCCTGAAGCACTTGCGGCGCGAAAGACGCTGGGTCCGTCGAACCGTCATCGATCACATCGATCCTGCCGGCAAGCTCCAGCGTTGCGGGGTCGCTGAGCGCCTCGCGGCTGAAATCATCAAGCCCGACACCTCCGGTCTGAAGGGTTCGCGCACCGAGATAGGCAAAGCAGAGCCGGGCGTAATTCACCTGCATATCCACAACAGGCGGGCGTCCGACCAGGCGCTTGATGAGCGGAGGTGCGGTCAGCGTGACCGCCTTGACCTCCCGCACCGACACGCCCGCCGCGTGCAAGCGCTGCATCAGCACGATCCCGCCCTGCGCGGCGCGCCCGGTTGGAAAAGGTTTGTACGACACTTCCGCGATCCGGAAGGCCTGGCCAAGGCTCTCAATCACCGGGGCGGCGTCCCAGCGTTCTTCAAACAGCGGAAAATACCCGTACGGGCCTTCGAACACGTCGTGCGGACCGGGCACGCCGGCCTCAGCCAGATCGCACGCCAAGATCGCCGCGCGCGCGGCGCCAGCAATCTGCAAGGGCAGGGCCGGCTTGCCTTCGACATGGGACTGCATGGTGCCGGCGGCCTGAGCCAGCGCATAACCCAGCGCGTCCAGCGCTTGCGCCTCATCAAAGCCGCGCAGTCGCGCAATACCGAGCACGGCGCCGAACAGGCCGGCATTGGCGGGCCGGAAAAACCGGATCGGGCTTGAGACCGAAACACCAATCCCCGCAGCGATATCCACAGCGGCGACCAGCCCGGCGAGGAAACCAGCGCCGGACACCGGGCGCGCTTCGGCCTCCGCGACCAGCGCCGCGCCGATCGTCGCCATCGGATGGACCACAGCCGGCTCATGGACGCAGTCATATTCCTGGCAGTGGATCTGGAACCCGTTCACGAAGGCCGCAGAGGGCGCCGGAAGACGTTGCGCCCCGCCCCGCCCAAACACGCTGGCGGCCGGCGTGTCGGAACCGACCTCGCCCCAACTTCGCGCGACCTTCAGCACCGCGTCGGCCAGCCAGGCGCGCCGGCCGGCAATCCCGACTGCAAGCGTATCCAGCAGGAAAGCTTTCGCGGCGCGCTGCGCCACAGGCGGCACGCCATCCCAGTGCAGCGCGAGCGCATGCCGGGTGAAGTGCTCGGCCAGCGTCACGGCCGATCCGCTCCGGCCAGGGCGCTCGTGAAACCTGCCAGCATACCGCCCTGCGGCAGGGTAAAGGCGGTCTGCAAGAGCCGGTCGAGGCGCTCTGAACCGCAGCCGCCGGCTTCGGCCAGCATGCGCACCTTGTCGATCAGCACGGCTTCAGGCAGCGGATTCTCCGGATCGCCCAAGGCATCAAGCGCCTGGGTTTCCATCAGCCCGCCATCGGGCAGGGCGATGGCCAGCGCCGCACCGTAGCGCGCCGGATAAGCCTGGTTGAAACGCTCATCGGCGCGCACGCTGACCTTCGCGGCCAGCGCGCGAAGGTGCGGCGCATTGAACATGGCCGGCTCGAAATGCGACAGGTCGAGCGGGCCGATGAGGAGCGCCGCTGCAATGGCGTGCTGCAGCGAGAATTTCGCCTCCAGCACGGTGTCAGGCTTCGCGTTGTCGCAGAAGGTCACCGCATCGCTATAGGTCGCCACCTCGATCGCCTGGATCTGCGTGATGCGCTCGCCCAGCCGTTCGCGCGCCTCAAGCGCGGCGTCAATCGCAGCATGAGCGTGGCGGCAAGCCGGCCAGGGCTTGAAGCTGACATCGAACATCGCCCAATTTTCGTCCTCGGCGACGAGAACCGCATCGGGATCACCCCCCGGACAGGTCGCCGCAAAGAAGCCCTGAGGGCCTTCAAGAATCTGCAGCGGTCCCTTGAACCCGCTTCGCGCCAGCATCGCAGCGCTCAGCCCGGCATGGGCGGCCCGCGCCGTGTGCAATTGCTTGGCCATGGACTGGGCTTCGTGACGCGTCTGCCAGAAGCCGCTGGCCTGCGTGCCCGCCAGGCCCAACGCATGGGCGGTCATCCCGGCATCAAGACCGAAGGCGCTCGCCGCCGCCGCCGCCGCGCCGAAAGGCCCGCAGGTTCCGGTGTTGTGCCAATAGGCGTAATGACCCGGGCCCACGGCGCGACCGAGCCGGATCACCGCCTCATAGCCGCGCACCACCGCATCCAGAAAAGCCAGCGCGTCACCGCCGTACAGCTCGCAGGCCGCAAGCGCTGCGGGAATCACAGTGGGCCCCGGGTGAAGGATGGCGCGCTTGTCGACATCGTCCATCTCCAGAACATTGCCCAGCGCGCCATTGATCATGACCGCATCAAGCGCGCCTTGCGGATCTCCGCTGACCACAGTGCAGGACGATCCGCTTTGGCCGCCCAGCGCGGCGCTCATCGCCCGGGCCGGCTCGCTGCGCGCCCCGGCGAGCGCGCACGCAGTCCAGTCCAGCACATGGCGGGCGGCGCGTTCACGCGCCGGCGCATCGACCGGTCGCTTCAATCGCCACGCCAGTCTTTCAGTGATCGAGCAATTCGGATTTTGTCCGGACATAATCTCGAAGTAGCATGAGCGTCGCGAACGCGGAACCCGTCTGTGCGTCGCCGCCTACCGCATGAAGCTGCGAATGGAGTTTGCATGAGCGCGGACGCGTTCTCCAGCGCCTTGAAGGTCTTGCGTGATCGCGCCGGACCTGCGCCGCGCATCTATGTCCCGGGCGTCGCCGCTGAGCCCTTCAGTTTCGATGCCGCGTTCGAAACCGATCCGGAGCTGGCGCGCGCCGCGACATTTTTCGGCATCTGGATTCCCGGCGTGAACCGGACCGACTGGACCCGGCATCACCCTTCAAGCCGTTCCGAACTGATTTTCCTGTCGCCTGACTTCGAACCAGCCTTCACCGCCGGTCGCGCGGCGTTCAAGCCGCTCACCTACACCCAGAGCTGGGCCTGGCTTGAACACGCGCCGGTCGATGCCGCCATCGTACAGGTCGCGCCGCCGGACGCGCAGGGTCGCTGTTCGCTATCGGCCTCGAGCGATTTCACCACCGCTCTGATCGATCGAACGCCGGTCGTCATCGCCCAGATCAATTCCGCGCTTCACCCCTTGCCCGGCGCGACTTCACTCCCGCTTGAGCGCTTCGACGCTGTGGTGGAGGCGCCCACCGCCCCGCGCGGGTTCGACGCCGGAAGGCTTCCGCCCGCCTTCGCCGACATCGCCCGCCATATCGCCGGCCTTGTGGAGGATGGCGACACGCTGCAATTCGGCCTCGGCAAGGTTCAGCTTGCCGTGCTCCCGGCTCTAAGCGGGCATCGCAATCTCACCATTCATTCAGGCATGGTCTCCGACCCGCTGGCGCCCCTGCTGGACGGGCCGGCCATCGAAGCGATCCGAACCGGCGCGGTGCTGGGCGGGCCGGCCCTGCACGAAGCGCTCGCCCATGACCGGCGTCTGACCATGACATCGGTGCGCGACACCCATTCCATCGCCGTACTCGCCGGGCTGGAGCGCTTTGTTGCGATCAACTCGGTGATCGAGGTTGATCTGTTCGGCCAGGCCAATGGCGAGTTCCTGGCCGGTCGTCAGATTTCCGGCGGCGGCGGGCTTCTGGATTTTGCCCGTGGCGCTCAAGCCTCGCGCGGCGGGCGGGCGATCTTCGCTTTGAGCTCGACGGCCCGCCAGGGCGCGATCTCACGCATCACGCCGCGATTGAACGACGGCGTGGTGACGCTGCCGCGCCCTGACGTGGAAATCGTGGTAACCGAGCATGGGGTTGCGGATTTGCGCGGGACCGATATCGATGCACGCGCGCAGCGGCTGATCCGGATCGCCGCGCCCCATCACCGCGACGCGCTGAGCGACGCCTGGGATGAAATGCGGAGGCGCATGTGAGCGAGACCAAACGCCAGCCCGCCGCGCCGCGCTATATGGCGCTGGCGGAGAGCCTGCGCGCCCAGATCGCCCGCGGCGAGCCGGAGGTGGGCGAGCTTCTGCCGACCGAGCACGCGCTGTGCGAAACCTACAAAGTGTCCCGTCACACCGTGCGCGAGGCGCTGCGCATTCTGGCCGAAGCCGGGCTGATCGCGCGCCGACGCGGGGCCGGCACGGTTGTGATCGCTCATGAGAGCCGCGCCGCTTTCGCCCAGCGTCTGGGCAATGTCGACGACCTTATGCAATACGCGCGCGATGCGAGGCTGCAGCCGGACAGATCCGATACGCTGACCCTGGATAAGGCGCTGGCGCGAACCATGGGCGTGACGCCAGGCGGGCGCTTCCGGCGCGTGACCGGACTGCGCGGCGAGCCGGGCGCGCCGGCTCTGGCCTTCACCCATATTTATATCCGCGAAGATCTGGCGCCCCCGACTGAGCTTCTGGTGGAGCTGGGTGGTCTCGTCACGGAATGGATTGCGGAAAACAAAGGCGTGCCGACCGCGCGCATCGAGCAATCGATCTCCGCCGGATCGCTCAGTGCGGAAGAAGCCAGCGCTCTGTCCGCCGCGCCCGGCGGTCCGGCTCTGCGCACAAGACGCCGCTATTACGACAGCTCAGGGCGCATCATCGCCATGTCCGACAATGTCCACCCCGGCGAGCGCTTCACCTATGAAATGGTGCTCAAACGCGAAAGCGAGTAGATCGGCGGCGGCTTAGTCCAAGATCTTCGATGACAGGTCTCAGCATGTCATCGAAGGCCCCGAGCCGGACCCATTGCGTGACTTCGACGCCAAAGCCAGCCGGCAATCGCCTCCCTATGGAGGGGAGGGAGTTAGTCGCGGCAGGCTCAATGAGCTGCGCCCTTCAATGGCAGGCGCTGTTCTTCATCGAAACCGCCGAGCCGGGATGCATTGGGTAAGGGCTTGGTTCAGATCACGCCGCGCTTGGCCAGCCCGTCGATCACGGCTTGCTGGCGATCGCGGTAATAGCTCTTGTCCGGGGCGTGGGCCTGACCGTCCTGTATCAGCGTGCCGGATGGATGGACGTCATGGCGGGCGAGCTCGCGGGCGTAGAGCCGGGTCGGTTGGCGGGCGAGAAGATTGCCCATGGCGATTTTGGCCCGCATCCGGCGCACCTGACCGACATCCACCTCGCCATAGGCGCACATGGACGGGCCGGTGGCCGCTTCGGCCACGATGAGCCCGCGCGGATCGACGATCTTCGATCCGCGATCGGCGCTCGCCTGCGGGATGGGCGTGCCGCTCATGCCGCCGGTATTGGCTGACACCACATAGGCCAGGTTCTCGATCGCGCGGGCCTGCTTGGCGATATTCTTCGGCGTGGCCTGCGGACTTGAGACCTCTGAGGAGGAATGCACGAAAACCTCCGCGCCCTTCAGCGCGTGCAGGCGCGCAATCTCCGGATAGAGAATCTCCTCTGATGCGATGGCGGAAATCCGGCCCAGCGGCGTGTCGGCGACGGGAAAGAGCGCGTCTTCGCCATAGGCGTCGAGATAGGGATCGATCACATCCCAGGGGCTGGGCGCATACATCGAGATCAGACGGCGATAGCGCAGCACCTGCTCGCCGGACGGCGCGATCAGGACGCAGGCCTGAAAATACAGCTCGGGAAAGTGCGGATCGGTCTCATAGCCGTTCCAGGCGAGGTGAATGTTGAAGCTCTCAGCGATCTTCGCCATGGCTTCAAACTCGGGCCCGTGCGCGTCAATCGCGGCCTTGGCGCGCCATGCAGGTGCGCTTTCGCGCATTGGAAAACCAGTCAGCGCGTATTCGGGCAGGACCACCAGGCGCACATCCGGGCCGATGAAGGCGATGGATCCGGCGATCTCGCCATGCATGCGCCGAATCGACGCGAGCATGGCCGCGCGCGCTTCATCCGGGTTGGCGTGACCATTGACCGCTTCGCACAGCGTCTGCAGGGCCAGAGCGGTATAAGCGGGCGCGGCTTGGGTCTCAGTCTGGCTCATGGCGGGGGTTCCTCATGCGCTGGCCTTGCGGGCGAAACAGTTTAAGTAACAATGCTCGTGATTGGGGAGGATTGCCGGACCATGACTGAACCGGCGTCTCGGGACGCGAGTGTGCGGCTGTCGCCAGAGCTTATCGACGAACGCCTGCCCACGCCGCTCTATCATCAGATTTTTCTGGTCCTGCGCGACCGAATTCGCGAGGGCGGCTTCACCAATGGCGCCATCCTGCCCGGTGAGCAGGAATTGTCGCGCCTGTTCGATGTCTCGCGCATCACGGTGAAGCGGGCGATGAATGAACTGGCCGCCCATGGCTTCGTCACGCGCCATCGCGGGCGAGGCACTGTGGTGACGCATAATTCCGCCGCGCCGGTGGTTCAGGGCCGGTTTGATACGCTGTTTGACGCGCTCAAGCGCATGGGCCTTGAGACCGAGGTTGAGCTTCTGGATGTCGCTGACTTGGTGGCTGACGAAGAGCTGGCGGTGGTCATGGGCATCGAGCCGGGTTCGTCGGTTCAGCGATCGGTGCGCCTTCGTCGTCTGGAGGACGACACCTTCTCCTACCTGGTCAGCCATGTGCCGATCGAGATCGCCCGGCGCTATACCCGCGCTGACCTGGAGACTGAGCCGATGCTCCAGCTCCTGCGCAGGGCCGGCGCTGAAGCGGTGGAGGCCGATCAGACGATCACCGCGGTCGCGGCTGAACCGCAGATCGCCTCGGCGCTGAAGATCGCACCGGGCTCGCCCTTGTTGAAGATCGTGCGCATCATGCGCGATGAGAGCGGTCGAGCGATCCAGCACATCAACGCCTTCTACCGGCCGGAGCGCTTCCGCTATCACATGCGCATGGTGCGCAAGGATGCCGGCGGGCCGGACTGGAGCGATGCGGAACTGGCCTGAATCCGGGCTGGATTTCACCGTTTGAGTCCCCGTGCGTGAACCGGCTGGGCTCGACGCAGGCTAAAAGATATATATCTATACCATTTGAGCGTAACCACAACGCGCCGGCAAGGCGTGCTTGGACAGACGCAAGACGCTGTGGTGGGGAGAGCCGGACATGGCTGAACTGATGATGTTCGCGCACCTGCTGGTGCTGGTCTACTGGCTCGGCGGTGATCTCGGGGCGTTCTACGCCTCGTCCATTCTGGTCGATGAAAAGCAGCCCGCCCCGGCGCGCATGGCCGCGGCCAAGGTGGTGGCCAATGTCGATATGGCGCCGCGCATGGCGCTGATCTTCGCCTTTCCGACCGGGTATTCGCTGGCGATCAGCATCGGCTGGCTTGCGGCTCCAGGCTGGACGGCGGGTCTGGCGTGGGGGGGCGCTCTGGCCTGGGCGGTGCTGGCCTGGATGCTTCACCTGAAGAAGGGCCCGCAGGACCTCTTCAAACAGTTCGATCTGATCATTCGCTTCGCGGCGATCGCTGGGCTGGTCCTTGGCGCTGTCGCGGCTTTGACAGGCATGATCGACGCGCCGGTCTTCCTGGCGTTGAAATGGCTCATACTGGGCGCTGCTATTGTATGCGGGCTGATCATCCGGGCTGGCCTGGCGCCCTTCTTCCCCGCCATCGGCGCGCTTGCTGCGGGGCGGGCCGGTGATGAAGAAAACGCGCTCATCCGCAGCGCGCTGGGCCGGGTAAAGGTTTTCGTGCTGATCATATGGGGGCTCGTCATCAGCGCGGCCCTCTTGGGCGTGTACACTCCGGATTTCTGATCCGGGCGAGACGATGAAGGAGGCCGGGCATGGCTGAGGCTTACGCCAGCGACGCTGTTTCAGCGCTGGGCGATGCGATGGGGAAGCTGATCGGGGCCGAGCATGTCGCCGCCGACGAGGACACGCGCGCGCTCTACTCCCAGGATGTCTATTCCAAAGGCGGCCTGGTCGACCTTGTGGCGCGCCCTGCGAACGCGCAGGAGGCGGCCGCCTGCTTGAAAGCTTGCGCTGACGCTGGATTTGCGGTTTTCCCACGCGGCGGCGGCATGTCCTATACGCGCGCCTTCATCAGCGACCGGCCGGGCGGGGTCTGCCTGGACACCGCGCGCATGAACCGCGTTCTCGAGATTAATGCCGGGGACATGTATGTGCGCGCCGAGGCCGGCTGCAGCTGGGCCGATCTGCACAAGGCGCTGAAACCGACCGGACTGCGCACGCCCTTCTGGGGTCCGCTTTCGGGCATTTCCTCCACGGTCGGCGGCGGGCTGTCGCAGAATAACGCCTTCTTCGGCGCCGGGACGCATGGACCGACCGGTGAAAGCGTCTTGTCGGTCAGCGTGGCCCTTCCCGATGGCTCAATCCTGAAAACCGGAACCGGAGGCACGCGCGGCGCATCGCCCTTCTTCCGCCATTACGGACCGGACCTGACCGGACTGTTTGCGGGCGATGCGGGCGCGCTTGGCGTGAAAGTGGAGATCGTCTTCAAGCTTATCCCGGCCCCCGCCCATGAGCGCTGGGGCAGCTTCTCCTTCTCCGATCGGGACGCCATGGCCAACGCCATGGCCGGTCTCGCCCGGCTAAACTTGGCCTGTGAGGTGTTCGGCTTCGATCCGGGGCTGACGGCCGTGCGCATGCAACGCGCCTCATTGCTGGCGGATGCGAAGACGCTGGCCAAGGTCGTCACCGGTCAGGGCAATCTGCTCAAGGGCATGGCCGAGGGCGCGAAGATGGCGCTCGCCGGACGCAGCTTCCTGGATGAGGCCGATTACAATCTGCACTTCGTCGTCGAGGGTGCGAGTGCGGCCGGCGTCGCGGACGCCTACGCGGCCTGCGTGAAAGTCTGTGAAGCCCATCGCGGCAAGTCGGTTGAACCGACCATTCCCAAGGTGATCCGCGCCAACCCCTTCACCCCGCTCAACAATATGATCGGGCCGCAGGCTGAACGCTGGGTTCCGGTGCACGGCATCGTGCCCAATTCCAGCGGCCCGGCCTGCTGGGCTGAGATCGACGCCTATTTCGCGACGCTGAAACCGCGCTTTGAGGCCGAAGGCGTGATGACCGGTTTCCTGACCACGACGCTCGGCGCCACAGGGTATCTGATCGAACCGGTCTTTCTGTGGCCTGAAGGGCTCTACCCGCTGCACGAGGCGTCTGTTGAGGCCGATTATCTCAAATCGCTCAAACCCAAGCCGGCCAATCCGGCCGCCGGCGCGCTGGTCGCGGAGGCGCGCCAAGGCGTGATCGACATTTTCACAGCCCATGGCGCGGCGCATTTCCAGATCGGGCGCGCCTACCCCTATGCGCAGACCCGTGAGCCGGGAAGCCTGGCCTTGCTGAAATCGATCAAGGCGGCGCTCGACCCGCATGGCGTGATCAATCCCGGCGCGCTCGGGCTTGGAGGTGAAGCGTGAGCGAGATCGCAGTTAGGAATCCGCGCACCGGTCAGCTCGATTATCGCTTCGAGCCGCCGACCGAAGCGCAGCTCGACGCGACTTCGGCGCGGCTGAGAAGCGCGCAAGGCGCCTGGTCGGCGCTCCCGATCGAAGCCCGGCTTGAGCGGCTGACCGATTGGGCGAGCCAGATTGAACGCCATGCTGACGCGCTCGCCAGCGCGCTGGAGCTCGATACCGGGCGTCGCCGGCTGGCGCGGCTGGAAGTGCAGGGCGCCATCGCGTCTCTGCGCGGCTGGGCGGTGTCTGCACCGCTTCTCGCGCCGAAAGCCGACTGGGCGGAGGGCCGCTCCAACCCGGCTCTGAAACATTCGGGTCAATACATCCCCTTTGGCCTGGTCGGTGTGATCAGCCCGTGGAATTTTCCGCTCACCCTGTCCCTGATCGACGCCATCCCGGCGCTGGCCGCCGGGTGCGCGGTGATGGTCAAACCGTCTGAAGTCACACCGCGTTTCGCCGAGCCGCTCAGTCGGACGATTGAGGCGGCGGGTCTGTCGGATGTGCTCGCCTTCATCCCAGGCGCGGGTGAGACGGGCCAACAGCTGATCGCGCGCAGCGATTTGGTGTGCTTCACCGGCTCGGTCCCGACCGGGCGCAAGGTGGCGGCTGCGGCGGCTGAACGACTCATCCCGGCCTTCCTGGAGCTCGGCGGCAAGGACCCGCTCATCATCACCGAAAGCGCGGATCTGGACCGCGCCGTGACGGCGGCGCTGCGCGGCTCTGTTCTGTCGACGGGGCAGGCCTGCCAGTCGATTGAGCGCATCTATGTCGCGCGCGCGCTTCACGACGCGTTTCTTGAGCGCCTGATCGAGGCGGCTGAGGCGGTGCGTGTGAACTGGCCGGATATCAAGGAGGGCGAGCTTGGCCCGATCATCTTCGAACGCCAGGCCGAGATCATTGCGGCTCAGATCGAGGATGCGCGCGCAAAAGGCGCGGTCATTCACACCGGCGGTGAGATCGAGACTCATGGCGGCGGGCGCTGGCTGCGCCCGACCGTCATCTCCGGCGCCACCCATGAAATGAGCGTGATGCGCGATGAGACGTTCGGCCCGGTGATGCCGGTCATGGCGTTCGATACGGTTGAAGACGCCGTCGCGCTCGCCAATGACACGGTCTACGGGCTGTCGGCGGCGGTGTTCGCAGGCGATCTTGACGAGGCCGAGGCCATTGCGCGTCAGCTTGACGCCGGGGCGGTCTCGCTCAATGACGCCGCGCTCACCGCGCTCTTCTATGAGGCGGAGAAGCAGAGCTTCAAGGCTTCCGGGCTTGGGCCCTCGCGCATGGGCGCGGCCGGGCTGACGCGCTTCTATCGCCGTAAGGCTCTCATTGCGAACACAGGCGCGCCTGCTGCGCTGTCGGCCTTCCGTGAAGACGGATGAGCCATCGCGCGGCTGGCGAGCTGACGGCGCTGATTGAGGCCTATGCGGCGGCCTGGCGCAGCGGAGAGACCGAGGCGCTCAAAGCCTTCTGGAACACCTCGGCGAACCCGGTCTATCTCGCCGAGGAGGCCGATGCGGTCTTCACCGACTGGGACCAGGTGGAGGCCTATTGGGCCGCCAATCGCCAACAGGGTTTCGACGTCGAGCTGAACTTCCGCGATCCATGCTTCACCGATATGGGCGCGGATCTGGTACTGGCGGTCTGGCGGATGGATTGGCGCGTCGGCTTTCCTGACAAGCCCGCCATGGCCGGCGATAATCGCGTTGCGGCCTTGTGCCGGCGCACGGGCGATGGCTGGCGGTTTGCGGCCTGGATCGAAGCCCCGCTGGCGCCCATCACCTATATGCGCAAGCTCTACGAGGCGCGCGCCTAGCGCCTCGCGCTCTTTGCGGTCGGACCTGTCCGAACGGATGGGCGTTAGCCGCCAAATGCCGCAATATTATCAGTATGCTGCCTATTTCTCTTGCCAAATCAAGAAGTATGACATATATATAACAATCAACTGAGCAAATGGGGAAAGTTATGAAACCCCTTACAGCACTTATGTTTGTCGCCGCCTGGCTTGCCTTCGCAGGCATTGCGCCCCGCGTTTTCCCCACGGAGTGGACCGCGCTTCTGGCTCTGGCCGGGATGGGTGTTACGATCGTCCTGCTGGCCCTCACCGGTCGGATTCTGAAATCCGACCCGTTAAGCCTGAACCTGACAGGGCGTCGCCCCTATTGGGAGATGCGCTGATCGGCGTCCGCCTCAGGGCGCTTCGGGCTGACCTGGTCGCCAGATCACTCCGCCGATCCAGTCGCCTGCCGCTGGCACGAAACGCTGATACTCCATCGAGGCGTAGAGCCCGTCGGCGACATAGGGATCGGCGCTCATGAAGGCGCGCGCATCCGCCTCGTCCTGCGCATAGATGAGAAAGAGCGAGCTTTGCATGCGTCCGTCGGGCTGCAGCAGCGGTCCGGCGATGGCGTAACGTTCAAAATGCGCTTCCACGAAGGCCAGATGGTCTGAGAGCCGGTTTTCGCGCACCTGCGCCCGGGCCGGATCATCGCGGCAGATGACCGCGTAGACGATGCCCGGTCGCTCCACCTCGTTCGGCGTGACGGCCTCAGCCGACGCAGCGGCGAGGATGATGAGGCTCAGCGCGGTGATCAATGCGTGCATGAGGCGTAGTCTACCGACCGTGCGCGAACTCAGAAACCCTGCCCGGCGCTCATGCGAAGGATTGTGAGCCTGACGTCCGCTGGCCTAGACTCCGCCAAAGCGCGAAAGGCGAATGTGATGACAAGGCTGCTCATTCACGGCGTGCCGGACACTGACCGGCTCTGGGGCCCCGTGCTGGACGCGCTGGGCGCAGAGGCCGCCGGGGTCCAGGCTCTGTCGCTGCCCGGCTTCGGCTGCAGCGCTCCGGACGGGTTTTCCCACACGATGGACGCTTATGCCGGCTGGCTCACGCAAGAGCTTGTCGCCGCCGCTGATCGGTCCGGCGGACCGGTTGATCTGGTCGGACATGACTGGGGCGGGCTGCTGGTTCAGCGTGTCGCTTGTCTGCGCCCTGAACTGGTGCGCAGCTGGGCGGCCGGCGGGGTCGCCATTGATGAGGACTATGTCTGGCACGATGTGGCGCAGATCTGGCAGACGCCCGGCGCCGGCGAGGAGTTGATGGCGGCGATGGATGACGCGCTCTTCATCGCGACGCTTGAGGAGGCCCGCGTGCCGCGTGAACACGCTGAACAGATGGTCAGCCACGGCGATGAAGTCATGCGCGCCGCCATCCTGGCGCTGTATCGCTCGGCTGTGAATATCGGCGCGGACTGGTCCGGAGCGCTTGATCGGCTGCCAGCGCGCGGGCTGGTGATCTGGGGCGAGCATGATCCCTATGCCGCCCCGGATGTCGGTCGCCGACTGGCGGCGCGCTGCGGTGCGCGTTTTCACCTGTTCGAGGCATGCGGCCATTGGTGGCCGTATGAACGCCCCGGCGAGACCGCCGCCTTGCTGAAGGCGCTCTGGACATAAGGGCTGCCGTTCACACCTGTTTGAAGGCGCAAGGAGTGGCGAGCGGTGCTTCGCCTTCCTAGTTATGGACGGATACACCCCTTGCCGCCTCCATGGAGACCGTCTGATATGCGTGCTTTCGCCCTTGCCCTTTTCGCTGGCGGAATGCTCGCCGCCTGCGGCCAGCAGCCCGCAGACCCGCCCCGCATCGCAGAAGGAAGCGTCGTGACCGCGCCCGCCGAACCCTATGACGTTACCGCCGACGCCACGGCTCAGCTGGACGCGGCGTTCGCCCGCGCGGCTGAAAACGACACCCGAGTCCTGGTGAAGCTGGGCGCCAATTGGTGCCCGGATTGCCGCATCCTGTCCGGTATGATGCAACTGCCCGCCTTCGCGCAAATGCTCAACGAGCGCTATGAAGTCGTGCTGATCGATGTCGGACGCTATGATCGCAATCAGGATCTGGTGCAGCGTCTGGGTTTCTCAGAGGGCCTGGAGGGCGTCCCCACCGTGGTGATCGCGACCGCTGACGGCCAGGTGATCAATCCCGGCGCCGCGGCGACCGAATGGCGCACCGCGCGTGAGCGCGATCCGCAGGAGGCGCTGGACTATTTCCACCGGTATGCCCTTGAGCCTGTCCCGACCGATGCGGCGCGGGTTCCGGTGACGTCGGTCGCCGGGTAGGGATGGCGCAGCCGGCGACGCGCATCGCGCTTGTCGGCGCTGGCCATGCGCATATCGAACTGGTCCGGCAGGCGCATCGATTGCGTGCAGCCGGCTGCGAACTGGTTCTGATCGACCCAGCTCGTTTCTGGTATTCCGGCGCGGCGGCGGGCGTGCTCTCCGGTGCGGTTTCACATGCCGAGGCGAGCTTCGACCCGTCTGCTCTGGCCCGGGCGAACGGCGTGCGCGCGGTCGTCGACCGGGTTGAGCGCATTGATCTTCAGACAGGCAGGCTTCACCTCGCTTCCGGTTCTGTGGAGCGGTTCGATCAGCTGTCCCTGAACACGGGAAGCCGCGCCGCGCCTTCCAGACTCATTGATCAGGGAGCGCTCCCGGAAAAGCCGGTCTCCAACTGGGCGCTTCTGAAGGACCGGTTTGAAGCGGCTAGAGGCCGGCTCGCTATTGTCATCATCGGGGCCGGGGCAACAGGGGTGGAGGCTGCGGCCAATCTAGGCGCGCTGGCGCTCCAGCTCGGCGCGAAGCCTCACATCACCCTGGTTGATTCCGGTGAGCCGCTATCGGACTGGCCGGCTCCGGCGCGCTGGGCGGCGATGATGCGCCTGGCCGAACGCGGCGTCAGCCTTGTCGAGGCCGAAGCCCTGTCTTTGAGTGATGGCGGGCTGGCCCTGTCCAATGGGGAGACCCTCGCCGCGGATCTGGCTATGGCGGCTGCGGGTCTTCAAGCGGCGCTGCCAGCGGGTCTGGGCGCCGACGAGACCGGATTGCCGGTGCGAGAGACGCTGCAATGGACCGGCTCAGACCGGGTGTTCGCTGTGGGCGATTGCGCGCGCATTGTCGGTCATGAACGCCCAAGGCTCGGCGTGTTCGGCGTGCGCGCAGCCCCGGTTCTTTTGGAGAATCTGATTCGCGTGGCGACCGGGCGCGGTATTTTGCAGCGCTATAGGCCCCAGGAGCACTGGCTTTCCATACTGGACCTGGGCGAGGGACAGGGCGTGGCGCGCTATGGTGAGTTCAGCTGGTCGGGGCGCAGCGTCCTCTGGCTCAAACGCTGGATCGACAGACGCTTCATGGCGCGTTACCGGATCGACGACCCATAGTCGGAGCACCCAGGCCATGATCGAAATTCCTTACGCCGAACTCCACGCCTTTCCCGATGGCGACCGCCCGCATACCGGCAATCCCGCCGGTGTCGCGCTCCTGAACGAACCGATGAGCGATGCGGACCGGCTGGGCGTGGCGCAGTCGAACAATCTTTCCGAGACCGCCTTTCTGGAGAGCCTCGAAACCGATCTGTGGCGCCTGCGCTGGTTCACGCCGGGCTCTGAGGTGGATCTGTGCGGACACGCGACCCTCGCCGCCGCCGTCTGGCTTTTCGAGACCGGCCGTGTGGACGGCGAGACGGCCGGCTTTGAAACCCGGTCCGGACGCCTGAGTGTCCAGCGCCGGCATGATGGGCTCTACCGGATGGATTTTCCTGAGGTGGGCTGGCGCGGCGTGGACCGCGATCCGGCGGTCTGTACTGCGATGGGCGGAGAGCCGCTGGAAGCGTTTGATCTGGATCGGGTGCATGGCTCGCGCTATCACATGTTGGTCTATGCCGATGAGGCGGCGATCGCGGGCCTCGCGCCGGATCTTGGCGCGCTCGCGGCTCTGCAGACCAATGTCGTTGCAACAGCACCGGGCCGTAGCGCCGACATTGTTTCACGCTTCTTCGCGCCCGGCGTCGGCGTGGCCGAGGACCCGGTGACCGGGTCGGCCCACTGTACGCTGGCGCCGTTCTGGGTTCAGCGTCTGGGGCGTGAAACCTTGACCGCCAGACAGATCGGCCCCCGTCCGGGCGCTTTGGGGGTTTGCGCGCCGGGCGAGGGCCGGGTGGAGCTGGTGGGATCCGCCGCCCGTTATCTGGACGGCGTGATCCGCATCTAGCCGGTCTTACCAGCCGCGATAGCGACGGTGGCCGCGGCGATGGTCGCCGGGCGCGCGACCGCGCACGACATAGACCGGAACGGCGCCCCAACGCGTATCGGTGAAGTACTGGCCCGAACGCCGGTCGAGATAGGCGATGGTCGGACGGAGACGATCACCAGTGCGCCCCTGCCTCAGTTCGCGGCGGCTGGGGACATAGTCCCAGGCGCGCGGCGGGCAGTCGAGAATGCGACGGTCACGGCGGTCTTCGCGAATATCGCGGCGACCTTCATAGACGCGTCGGTCACGGCGATCCTCACGGATATCCGGGCAGGACCGGGCATAGACAATGAAATGTCCTTCCGGACCGTTCCAGCCGCGATGGCCGCGATGATGAGGGGCGTAGCCGCGGTCAAACCCGACCGAGAAGCTGAAACCCCGGTCAAAGCTCTCAGCGCTTGCTGCGCCGCCCAGAGCCGTAGCGCCGGTGACCGCGAGAACGCCAGCCGCCAGCAAGGTTGTAAACTTGGTTTTCATCGCCAGTTCTCCTTACTTCAGCGCGGCAGGGTCGCCGCAACGATTGCAAGGATGGGCCGGCCAGCCTGAACGGGTGCTGGCGAAGCGCTTCAGCTTCAGTTCAGCTAAATGAACGCCGCCGGACGGCAATCCGGCGGCGTCAAGGCATGGTCGTCAGGGGAACGACGCGCCGGCTCTTATGAGGTCCGAGGGGTGGGCGGACACGGCCGGCGCAGATCCGGTTCGCGCGTCAGTTCAGATCGAAGCGGATGCGTACATCGATATCGCGCCCGCGATGATCGCGGACGACATAGCGCCCGCGCGGCGAGACGAAGACCACTGCGCCGCCGCGCAGCTCGCGCCGCACATGGCGGGCGCCGTGGGCGGGAACCCAGTGATAGGCATGGGCCGGACAATTGACGCGGCGCGCATCGCGCACGTCCTCGCGACGGTCCGCCCGGCTCCAGGTGATGCGCTGATCGCGCCGGTCCTCGATAAGGTCGGGGCACTGGCGCGCATTGAGCGTCCAATAGCCGGACGCCTCAGCCGGTTCGCTCACGCAGGCCGCCGCGATCAGCGCCCCGACGGTCAGCCCTATGATCTTGATCCTTGAAAGCATTGCTTCAGCCCTCCTGTTTCGATGTGAAGCCGTGCGTCCCTCAACACACAGTTCAACGCGCGCTTCATCAAAACCCGTCGCGCGTCTTGCCGCGCTCGCCGCGAACGGTAAGGTCCGGCGTTATGACCTTGTTCGTTTTCCGGCTTTTCGCCGCGCTCGTTATTCTTCTTCCTCTGGCCGGCGGCGCACTCGCCCAATCTGAGCCGGACTATCCCACCGCACGCGACTATGAACGCATGCTCGCCAGCGTGCAGAAGCCGCCGCGCCCCGGTGGTGTGTCGCGCATGCAGGGCGATGACAGCTGCCGGCACGCCAATGATCTGGAGTGCGACGAGCCGGGCGTCGGCACCGGCGCCTGCGATGCCGGGACCGACTATTCGGACTGCTGGCGCATCATGACCGGCCAGGAAGACAATTCCTGCCAGTGGGCCAATGACGGCGAGTGCGATGAGCCGCGCTTCGGCACCGGCGCCTGCACGCAAGGCACGGATCTGACCGATTGCGGCGATGTCAGCGCGCTGCGCTTTCGCAATGACAGCTGCGCAACCGCCTTCAACGGCGTCTGCGAGGAACCAGAGCGCGGCAATGGCTCTTGCGATGCGCGCACCGACCGGGCCGATTGCGACGGGCGCACGCGTCCAACAACGATCAATGACCACTTCTTCGGACGCGATGACCGTCGTCTGATGGATGTCGGCGCCTTACCCTGGCGGGTGATCGGCTATGTCGATTTTGACGAGGGCGGGACCTGCACCGCCTCGCTGATCGGACCGGATATCCTGGTGACGGCGGCGCACTGCATCTCAGACGATGGCCGCGTCAACGCGGCGGGAACCTTCCATACGCCCGGTACGAGCAGCCGTCAGGCGCGCGTGACCGACTTCCTGCTTTCAGAGCGCTGGGACGAAGCCGCCTTTAATGACGGGGAAGATCATGACGGAACCGATTGGGCGCTGTTGCGGCTGGATCGCCGGCTGGGCGATGAGCTTGGCTATATCGGCGTGAAGGCGCTGGTGCGCGAGCGTGGGTATCGCCGCGCCGCTGGCGCGCGCCTCAGCCAGGCCGGCTATTCATGGGATACCGGCGACAACCTGTCGGGCAATCTGTCCTGCCGTATGCTGGAAGCCTATCGCGATGAGACCATGTCTCACGACTGCGACACGACGCGCGGGGATTCCGGCTCGCCCTTCCTCGTGAACGAGAATGGCGAATGGTATGTCGTCGCCACCGATTCCAATTTCAGGGCCAATCCAGACGGTCCCTTCATCTATATCGCGGCGCGCAGCGAAGCCTGGATTGATCAGCTGGCCGGCTTTGCGTCCGGTGAGCTTGGCAATGGCGGCGTGCGTCCGCGCGGACCGGGCAAGCCGGGCGCTCTGAAGCCGATCAAAGGCTAGCGCCTCGCCGTCAGAAGCGTCTGACCAGCGACAGGTCCGTGCGGGTGTCTTCCTCGGTGAAGCCGGGTTCGGGTTCGAACTCATAGCTGTATCGATAATTCAGCTGCAGCGACCACAGCTCGCCCAGCGCGGTCTCCAGCGAGAAGGCCTGCTCAAAGCGCGAACTGTCCGCGATCAATGCGCTGGTGTCGGCGCTGAACAGCAGCGTCTCTGAAATCCGCCAGTCAAAGTCTGATCCCAGGCTGAGGGCGGCCTCGGTCTCGGCGTCGCCTGTGACCGGCTGGATGAAGCGCGCCGCCGGGCCGGCCTGCACCTGCCAGCTCAGGGCCTCATCGGTGAGGATGCGATAGCCCAGCCCGGCGTCGACAAGGCCAGTCCAGTCAAAGCCGGACAGTTGGTCCTGCTCGTAACGCGAGCCGATGAAAACCGTCCAGCGATCGCCGATTTCCCGATCGATCTGCGCGCTCGCCAGAAACGCGTCCCGGCCCACCGCGCCATCGGCTTCTGAATAGGCGTATTCCAGAAGGCTCTTGAAGCCCCAGACCGAGAGGGTGCGCTCAGCCTGAAAGCCGACCGTGTAGTCCAGCTGGTCAGAATTGCCGCTGTCCTGGCGGAAGCCGAGTTTCACGCTGCCCTCCCACAGATCGGACTGCGCGCTGGAGACGAGGCTCAACGCCTGTGCGGGCGCGCCGCGCCATCCGGGGCGGGGTTCAGCCGAAGCGCTCGGCGCCGGCTCTGCAGCCTCAGGCGCGGCGGCGAACCTTGTATCGCTTGCGCCATCCGCCAACGCCCCAGTCAGGCCAAGCCGGGCGGCGGCCTGAGCGGCATGATCGGCCGAGATCGCCGCTGCGCCGGCCAGAATCTCCTCAGCCGGGCGGGTCAGCGCCATCAGCTCCACCGCCTGACCAAAGCGCTCCTCATCCGGCGCCGCCGCTGCGGCTTCCAGCAAGGCCTGGAGCGGTTCCGGCAGGGCGGCGTCCTGGGCATGGGATGGCGCGGCGAGCGCCAACAGGCAAAGAAGGGCGGCGAGCAGGCGCATGAGAGGATCCTTCCTGGCGGCAGAGCGAAGGGATGTTTTCAAGATCGGTGAAAAGCGAATAGCCTAACCCGTCTCACCACCCAAGCGTTCGAGGGGACGATGACCCAGGCTGATCGTTATGAAGACGACGAACCGCTAATCCCGGAATGGGCGGCGGGCGTGTATTTCACCGTCGGCCTCATTGTGGCGGCGGTCTATCTCGGGATTGATCTGTTCACCGCATCCATGCCCGGCATGGCGGCGCTGAAAGCGCTCGGCATCGTGCTGCTGGGCGTTTATGCGCTGTTGAAGAAAGCGCCGGTGCTGGCGCTGGCGCTTTTGCTGTCTGCCGCCGGCGATTATGCGCTGGCGTTGGGTGAGAACGCGCTGGTCTACGGGATCGGCTTTTTCGCCTCAGCCCACCTGGTCTATCTCGCCATCTTCCTGTCGCGCATCGCGTCAGGCGGGCTGCGCAGGGATGGCTTCATCCTGGCGGCGGTGCTGATCGCCTACGGGCTGGCAATGCTGTGGTGGCTGCAGCCAGGCATGGGCGCGCTGGCCGGGCCTGCGAGCGCTTATGTCGGCGTCATCGTGTTGATGGCGATCGCCGCCGCGCTGGTGAACGGCTCGCGCCTCATCCTGATCGGCGCGCTCTTCTTCGTGGTGTCGGATTCCATCCTCGCCGCGCGCTGGTTCCAGGGCGCGTTCGATTTCGGCTTCCCCGACTGGGGCGGGGCGATGGTGTGGATCACCTATGTGGCGGCCCAGGCGCTGCTGGCCCGCGGGATCGCCGAGCACCCGGCTCCGCCCAGGCCCTGATCGCCGCCCGGCATGAGCATCGAGGTCACGGACTGGGTCCCGGAGAGCGCTTCGCGCTTCCGGGATGACACCTATTACACTGGTCATCCCGGCCCCCGAGCCGGAACCCATTCCGGTTGGTTCAAAATACTCGCCTGCGATGAGAAGCTGAGCCTTAAGCCGGCATCAGCCCGCGTTCTTCGGCGAGGCGGCGCATTTCGGTCTGCAGCTTGTCGAAGGCGCGCACTTCAATCTGGCGGATGCGTTCGCGACTGACCCCGTACACGCCGGCGAGTTCTTCCAGCGTCTGAGGCGCCTCCTTCAGCTTGCGTTCCTCGATGATGTTGCGCTCGCGCTCATTGAGCACGCCCATCGATTCCTGCAGCAGCGACATGCGCACATCGAACTCATCGCTCTCGACCAGCTCTTCTTCGGCGTCCTCGGCGTTATCGTCTTGCAGCCAGTCCTGCCACTCGCTTTCGCCTTCTGACCGCAGCGGCGCGTTCAGCGAGGCGTCCGGCCCGGACAGGCGCCGGTTCATGGAGATGACATCATCATCGGTGACGCCCAGCTTGGTGGCGATCTCCTCGACCTGATCGGGATGCAGATCGCCGTCATCCAGGGCGCGCATCTGGCTTTTCATGCGGCGAAGATTGAAAAACAGCTTCTTCTGCGCTGCGGTCGTGCCCATCTTCACCAGCGACCAGGAGCGCAATATGTATTCCTGGATCGAGGCGCGGATCCACCACATGGCGTAGGTCGCCAGGCGGAAGCCCTTGTCCGGGTCGAATTTCTTCACCGCCTGCATCAGGCCCAGATTGCCCTCGGAGATGACCTCTGCGACTGGCAGGCCATAGCCGCGATAGCCGCGCGCGATCTTTGCCACCAGGCGCAGATGCGAGGTCACGAGCGAATGAGCGGCGTCAGAATCCTCATGCTCCTGCCAGCGTTTGGCGAGCATGAATTCCTCATCCTTGGCCAACATCGGAAACTTGCGGATCTCCGCCAGGTAACGCGAAAGACCCCCTTCAGGGCTGACCGTCATTGCAGGTGCATTGGCCATGTCGTCTGTCCTTATCGTCCTGGCCTGGTGATGGATTCATCGCCAAGCGTGCATCCCCGTGCAGCGCGCTGAACCCTGATCGCGACCGCGATTGAGGCATATAGGTATCGCAATCCTCGCTCGCGAGCCCCTCACACTGTCGCGATCAGGAGCCAGTTGGCGAAACGTGTCGCAAGCTCGCACCGCGCACGCCCGGCTGTGAAGTGAATTATTGGACAAAGCGCCGTTGCGCGGCGCGCGCAGGACGCACTAGTTATCAAGCCCATGGATATCACTCTTCGCGCCTGCCAGCCCGGCGATGAACAGGCGCTGGCGGCTATCGGCGCGGCAACGTTTCTGGAGAGCTATGCCGGCGTCGTTGACGGCGCGGCGATCGTGCGCCACTGCGCGGAACGTCAGACGGCGCGCGTCTACGCCGATGCGCTGGCCGACCCGGATCAGGCGCTTTGGATTTGCGAGATGGCGCCCGGCGCGGCCCCGGTCGGGTATCTGCATCTCGCCGCGCCCGACCTGCCGATCGAGTCAGGGCCGCACGATCTTGAGATCAAGCGCATCTACGTGCTCTCCAAGTTTCACGGCGAGGGGCTCGGCCGCCGGCTTCTGGACGCTGCCGATCGACATGCCGCAGAATACGGCGCCAGTCGTCTCCTGCTTGGCGTTTACAAGAAGAATGCTCCGGCGCTGCGATTTTATGATCGGGCGGGCTTCTCCATTGTCGGGGAACGCGCCTTTGATGTCGGCGGGCAGGTCTATGATGACTGGGTGCTTGAAAAAATTCTTTGAGGAAAAATCATTATGCTGACGGTTAGTGACCGGGTTCACCACTGCATTGACTTGATGGCGAAGGGGCAAGTCGAGTTCGCGCTCGAACAGGCTTGTATTGCGATTGACGTTACATCAAAACGCTTCTTTAACCTGCCTAGATCAGAGGGAAAAAGATATAAGGACTTTATCGAGAATTACTCTTTTATAATTGAGTTGATGGCTTTACAGGGCGTCGATTTAGAGAAAACACAATTCTCGAATATGGATATATTGGATTATAAAGGCAGTTTAATATCGGAACCAAAGATTTCCGATTTGATATATCACCTAATGAGGTGCAACCTAATTCATGATACAGGGCTACCAAAGAATGTTAGACTGCTTAAAGGTAATCGAGTTTATCTAGGCGCTAATTCAATCGTACTGCCTGAGGCGATAGTGTGGGGGCTGCTGGCGATAGTAGTTTTTTGTCCAGCGAATGAAGATGAACATAGTTGCAGGGGGTATTTTCTCTCTTGCGGCGAAAACTATCGCTGGGTCATTGATCAAGTTTGGGGGATGGAGGACCTGGTACAAGAAGCCTTCAAAGCGGAGGTCACAACTCGAGTTTGGCTAAAAGACTTAGCCGACATTGGCACGGGCGATGTACGCCTTAAGGGTGGCTGAGCCCATGGAAAGCATCTTCGCCCAGATCCTGCTCCCGCTCGCGCTCGCCTTCATCATGCTGGCGCTCGGCGTCGGGCTGACACCGGCTGACTTCCGGCGGGTCTTTGCTCAGCCGAAAGCCTTCCTGGCCGGGGCGGCGCTGCAATTCATCTCGCTGCCGCTTCTGGCGATCGCGCTCGTCTCCTTTCTGCCGGCGCCGCCCATCCTGAAAGTCGGCATCGTGCTTCTGGCCGCCTGCCCGGGCGGCACGACCTCCAACCTTCTGACCCATATGGCGCGCGGCGATGTCGCCCTGTCCATCTCGCTGACCGCCGTGACGAGCCTTCTGTCGGTCATCACCGTGCCGGTCGTTCTGACGATCGCGCTGGCGCTGTTCATGGGCCCGGACGCGCCTGAAGTGGGTCTGGTCACCACCGGCGCGGTGATCTTCGCGCTGACCGTCGTCCCGGTCGGGCTGGGCATGGGGCTGCGGGCCGTTGCTCCGACGCTTGCCGCCGGGCTGGAGCGGAACTCGCGCTGGCTCTCCGCAGCCGTCTTCACCGCGGTGGTGGTCGCCACGGTTCTCGCTGACGGGATCGGCGAGGCGGTGCGCCGCTTTGTCGAAGCCGGCGCCTTCACCCTGGCGCTGAATATCGCGGCCATGGCCATCGCCTTCGCTGCTGCGAGCCTGCTGGCGCTGAGAATGAAGCAGCGCATCGCGCTGGCGCTGGAATGCGGGCTGCAGAACGCCACGCTCGCCATCGTGGTCGCCGGGGCGATCCTGGGCGATATCCACTACGCGACCGCTGCGGCGGCCTATGGGCTTTTGATGTTCGTCACCGCCGGCGTCTTCATCCTGTGGGCCAGGCGCTGGTCCGCAGCGGCGCAGCGCGCGCGGCGGATGGGCGGTTAGAGCCGCTCCAGAAAGCCTTCCAGGCGCTGCATGTCTTTGGGCAGCCCGGTTTCGAACCGCACGCGTTCGCCGGTCGATGGGTGCTTGAAGCCGAGCACGGCGGCGTGAAGGGCCTGACGGCGGAAGTCTTTGAATTCTTTACCGTCGGTGGTCTGGGTCAGGAGTTTTGAGCGCCCGCGCCCATACACCGGATCGCCCAGAAGCGGGCACTGGATATGGGTCAGATGCACGCGGATCTGGTGGGTGCGCCCGGTTTCCAGCTCACAGCGCACCAGCGCCGCGATCGGGGTTCCGACCGGCGCGCCGTCGATCTGACCGAAGGTTTTCAGCGTTTGATAATGGGTGACGGCGTGCTTGCCGGCGGTGCTTTGAGGGTCGCGGACGACGGCCATCTTCTTGCGGTCATGGCTGGACCGGGCCAGGCGCGCATCCACAGAGCCGGCGCGCGGGCTCGGCGCTCCGCGCGTGAAGGCGAGATAGGCCCGCTCCACGCTATGCTCGGCGAATTGTTCAGATAACGACTGGTGAGCCGCATCGGTCTTGGCCGCGACCATGACGCCGGACGTGTCTTTGTCGAGCCGGTGCACGATGCCGGGCCGCTCAACCCCGCCAATGCCGGACAGGCTCCCTGCGCAGTGGTGCAGAAGCGCGTGCACCAGCGTGCCGCTCCAATGACCCACGGCCGGGTGAACCGCCATGCCGGCGGGCTTGTTGATGACGATGAGCTGATCGTCTTCGAACAACACCTCAAGCGGGATGTCTTCCGGCTTCGGGACCGCCTCGACCGGTTTGGGCATAGCCAGCGCATAGAGCCCGCCTTCGCGCAGCTTTGCGGACGGATCGTTCAGCACCGCCCCGTCGAGGGTCAGCCGACCGGCCTCCACCAGCGCCTTGCAGCGCGAACGCGACAGGTCGTCCCAGATGCGCGCCATCCAGCGATCCAGCCGTTCGCCGGCCTCATCGGCGCCGGCGACAGCTTCGCGGCGCTCAAGAATATCGTCCTCAGCCTGGCTCACAGTCTTAACCCGTCACCGCGTGGCGCGATCGCCACGTCACAAATCCTGTTGCTGCGCGTCAAATATCTGTCGTTCGAACGTCAGTGAAGCGTCATCGGTCATCGGTATCAGCCAGACGACTGCGCGGCTACTGCGTCGCGCGCTGATCCAGATATGAGGCAAGTTCATGCGCCTGAAGGCCCGTCTTCTCACCGCCGCCGCCGGTTTCGCCGTGGGCCTCGCCGCTCCGGCCGCCGGCCAGACCCAGGCTGACGCCTCGGCGACCACCGACATCATTGTGGTGACCGCGCAGAAACGCGAGCAATCCATTGCTGAGGTTCCGATCAACCTGACCGCCTATAGCGGCGATCAGCTCGAAACGCTCGGCATCGGCCAGTTCGACGAGCTGTCCGATTTCGTGCCGGGCCTGGAGGTGCAGGAGCAGTCACCGAACCAATCCCGGCTTCGTCATACGCGGCATCACCTCTGATGACGGCGCGGCCACCGGCGAAGCGCGCGTGGCGGTCTTCCAGGACGGGGGTTTCCATCGCCCGGGCGCGCGGCGCTTATATCGAGCTGTTCGATATTGAACGCATCGAGGTCGCCAAGGGACCCCAGGCCACCCTGTTCGGGCGCGGCGCGCTGATCGGCGCGATCAATGTCATCCAGAACAAGGCCGATCTGGACGCCTATTCCGGCGCCGCCCATATCGGCGGCGGCGATTTCGGGCGGTTCGAAATTGGCGGCCACGTGAACATCCCGCTGTGCGAATGCTTCGCGGTGCGGTTTGCCGCGACGCACACCTCCGTGGACGGGTATGTCGACAACCTGTTGGGCGATGAGGCGCTCAACGCGGTTGATGTCAGCGCCTACCGCATGGCCGCGCGCTGGGAGCCGACTGCGGACCTGCGCTTTGACCTGGTCGCCAATTATCAGGACGACAATCCCATAGGCGGCACGTCGTTCAAATCCGGCGCGATCCCGCCGGCGCCGGGCGCCTCGCTGGAACCCTGGGAACCGGCCGCGCTGAACACGTTCGGCGGGTTTGAAGAGAATCGCCCGCTCTCCATCGACCGTCAGGTCTATGGCGCGACGCTGATCAGCCGCTGGGACATGAATGACGCCTGGTCGTTCACGCGATTACCGGCTGGCGCGGCTTTGAATCCATCGAGGTCTTCGACCCGGACGGCTTCGCAGCCGAATTGCTGGTCGTGGCCGAAGACGCCACCGGCAAGCAATGGAGCCAGGAAGTCCGCTTCAACTATGATGACGGCGACCGGATCGAGGCCTTTGTCGGGGCCAGCTATTTCTACGAGAGCGGCCAGCAGCGCATCCCGCTGGCCACCAATGAAGCCGTCGCGCAGGCCTTTCAGGCGCCGCTCATCGCAGGCGGGGCCGGCCTCACCGTGGCGCAGATTGAGGGTCTTCTGGCGCTGCAGGGTGTGCCGAATGCGGGCGGTTTTGACGATCCGTTCAATCCGCTGACCATCTCGGTCCCGGCGCTGCTGGGAACCGGCGCGGTGGTTCCGTTGCGCGACTTCTATCTGGAAGAAACCGCCAATCGCGGCGAGACGACTGCGTTCGACATCTTCGGCGACATCACTTTCGCGGTCACCGACCGGCTTGACCTGACAGCGGGCCTGCGCTGGACGAGCGAGGAAAAGTCGGCCTCGGTCTACGGCATCAACATCTTCGGGCCGAACAATGTCACCTTCACCGACACGCTGTTCATTCCGTCCACCAATGGCCAGACCTTCAATTCCGGCGATCGCGAATTCGACGATTTCACCTGGCGTCTGGTGGCCGCCTATGACCTGTCCGACGCGGCCAATGTCTGGGCCTCCTATGCGCGCGGGCGACGTCCGGATGTGATCAGCTTCGACTCCACCGCACCGGATAATTTCGTGGTCGCGCCGGCTGAAATCGTCGACGCCTTCGAGGTTGGCGGGTTCTGGACGCTGGAAGACACCACGCTGAGCGGTTCAGTCTTCTATTCAGAGTATGAGAACTTCCAGACCGGCCGGTTTGAACCCAACCAGGCCACGTTCGTGACCGACAATGCCGGGCGCGCCACCCAGTACGGCTTTGAGGGTCAGCTGGAGCATCGCTTCACCGACACCGTGTCGGCCTTTGCGACCTATGCCTATAATTTCGCCGAGTTCGACGACACCGATGAAGACGGCAATGCTCAGGAGTTCGCGGGCAACACCTTCCGGCTTTCCCCGGAACATGCGCTGTCTATCGGCCTGCTGGCGGAGTTCAACCTGCTCGACTATGGCACGGTCTCAATCGTGCCGACCTATGTCTGGCAGTCGGAAGTCTTCTTCGACAACGACAATGACCTCACCGACGCGGTGCAGGACGAGCTTCAGGACGCTTACGGCATCGCCAAGCTTCGCGTCCGCTTCGACAATCTTGATGAGACCTTTTACGGCGAGATCTTCGCGGACAATCTGTTCGACGAGGAATACATCATCGATGCGGGCAATACCGGCGACTCTTTCGGCATTCCCACCTTCATCGCCGGCTCGCCGCGCATGATCGGCGCGCGCATCGGCGTCAGCTTCTAAACAGTTGACGTCTTGCCAGCCTCATCTGGGGGGATGGGCGCTGAGAGCGGCCGGAGCGCGTTGAGGGGCGCGCTCCGGCCGTTGCATTATGCTAAGCAGGCTGGAAAGACTTACAGACCGTCTTGGGGGGATCGCTCATGCCGTTTGAATCCATCACACGCCGTTCCGCGCTCGTTGGCGCCGCCGGGCTGACCGTTGCGGCCTGTTCAGGCGCGGAGGAACAGCTCGCGCCACTGACCGCTCGCGAAGGCCCGTTCAAGCATGGCGTGGCTTCCGGCGATCCGGGTCAGACGAGCGTCATGCTGTGGACGGCGCTGACCCTGCCAGGGATGAACCAGGTTGAGATGAGCCTGGAAATCTGGGAGGACGGCGATCGCGAAGCGAATGTCTTCCAAGGCTCTCAGGTTCTGCCGCTGCGCCCCGGCGAGATCGCCACGCCAATGAAATTCCTCATCGATTCGCTGCAACCCGGCCGCTGGTACCGCTATCAGTTCCGCGTCGGCGACTTCACATCGCCGGAGGGGCGCACCCGCACCCTGCCGCTGACCGGGACCGATCCGTTCACGATCGCGGCCTTTTCCTGCTCCAACCATCCGGCCGGTTTCTTCAACGCTTATCGCGATGCGGCTGACCGCGGGGATGTCGATCTGGTGCTGCATCTGGGAGATTATATCTACGAGTACGCGGTTGGCGGCTACGCCAGCGAGGATGCTGAACGCCTTTCGCGCGTGCCGGAACCGCCTACTGAAGTGGTCACCGAGGATGACTATCAGCGCCGTCATTCTCAGTACGCGCTCGACCCTGACATTCAGGCGCTCAAAGCCGCCGCGCCCTGGATCCCGATCTGGGATGATCACGAGACCGCCAATAACGCCTTCGCCACCGGAGCGGAGAACCATGACCCCGATGAGGGCGAAGGTGACTGGATCACCCGCCGGGACGCCGGGCTGAAGGCGTTCTATGAATGGCTGCCGGTTCGCGACCGGGCTGACCGCACCGAACGTTACGGCGCCTTGCGCATCGGTGATCTGGCCACGCTGATCTTCATTGAAACCCGGCTTTCGGCGCGTTCGCCGGAGCTGGAGTGGTCGAGCTTCCCGGTCCCGGCCGGCGCTGATCCGGACGATCCGGAGGTGCAGGCCGCCATCCGGCAATGGCGCGATGAGCAGGTTGGCGACCCGGTGCGCGAGCTGATGGGTGAGGACCAGTACCAGCTGGTCACCAATGCGCTTCGCCAGTCGGTCGCCGCTGGCCATCCCTGGCGCATCTTCGCCAACCAGGTTCTGATGGGCCGCGCCACCGCACCTGACTATACCCGCGTCACCCCGTTCTGGCTGCGCTGGGGCATGCAGCTGTCAGGCGGCGAAGTCTGGGACTTCGCCCAGCGCACGCGCCACAATGTGCCGATGACGCTGGACACCTGGGACGGTTTCCCGGTTCAGCGCGAGGCGCTGTTCCAGGCCGCCCGCGAGGCCAATGCCGATTTCATCACCCTGACCGGCGACAGCCATAATTTCTGGACGATTGATCTGGCCACGGACGACGGCGAGCGCGTCGGCGTGGAGTTCGGCGTCACCTCGGTGACTAGCCCGTCCGACTTCGAGTTCGTCAACGCGCCGGGCGTGGACTTCGGCGCTTACACCGTCGAAGCCAACGACCACATCCTGCACCATAATGTGTATGACAAGGGCTATGTGATGCTGCGCCTGACCGCTGAGGCGGCCCGCGCTGACTTCATCAAGGTCTCCACCATCAAGAGCCGCGAGTTCGTCTCCAGCCTGGAATCGTCCTGGCGCGTTGAACCGGCCAATGGCGGCCCGGTGCCGCCGGTCGAGCGGATCAGCTAGGCGGGCGGCCATGCGCCGTTATCAGGATGTCTACCCGTCCGGACCGTTGGTCGAAAGCAAGGCGGTTGCGCGCGCCAGTGCGGCGGACCTGCTGACCTGTGAGTATTTCGAGGCCGAGCCGGCCTCTATGCCGACCGAGCGCTTCGCGCAGCACCACATCCTGATCAATCTGCATCCGAAGCCGCTGCGGGTGGAGAACTGGCGCGATGGCGAGCATCGCGACTTCACTTTTAACCAGAACGAGATCGTGGTCACGCCGGCCGGCGTGGAAAGCGGCTGGCGCTGGCATGAGCGCTCACAGTGCATCGTTATCACCTGCGAGCCGGTCAAGCTGGAGCGGTTTGCAGGATCGGAGCTGGGCCTAACGTTGACCGAGGCGCAGCTGCGCGACGAGCCGCAATTTGTTGATGCGGACCTTGCCGAGGCGGCCAGAGGCTTGGTGTCCGCGATCCGTACCGGAGGGGCGGCCTCCGCAGTGCTTTATGAATCTCTGGCGCGCGTGTTTCTGGTCAAGCTGATCCAGAAATACGGGCTGGAGCGCGAGGACGAGTACGCCTTCACGCGCAGTTTCACCGCCCGTCACTATAAGGCCGTCCTTGATCTGGTGCGCGAGCGCTTTTCTGAGCGGATCACGCTGGACGACATGGCGGCCATTGCCGGCCTCAGCCCTTATCATTTCGCACGGCTGTTTCGCACCACGATCGGCGAGCCGCCCTACCAGTTCGTGCGACGCTACCGGGTCGAACAGGCAGAACGGCTTCTCGCCGAACCGGCCATGTCCATGGTTGAGATCGCGCTGGCCTGCGGTTTTTCAGATCAGGCGCATTTGAGCCGAACCTTCAAGGCGATCACCGGGCGCACGCCCAGCCAGTTTCGAGAGACGTTGAAGCAAGATCGTACAAACGATTAGGCAAGCCGCTTCAATCGATCCGCGCGCACCTTCGCCATTCTCCATCGCGACGGGCCGTTCTGGCCTGAATCACCACGGATGGAGACACCACATGACCTTGATCAAAACCACCACTGCTGCGGCCATCGCGGCCTTGAGCTTCGCTGCATCCGGCCAGGCGATCGAGCCGGTTCGCGTCACGTTTGAAAGCCAGGGCGAGACGCTGGTTGGAAACCTTTACCTGCCGGACGGGGCTTCCAGCACGCAGCGCCTGCCGGCGGTGGTCGTGACCGGCGCCTGGACCACGGTCAAAGAACAGATGCCGGCGACCTATGCCGCCGAGCTCGCCGAACGCGGCTATGCGGCGCTCGCCTTTGACTTTCGCGGTTGGGGTGAGAGCGAGGGTGCACCGCGTCAGCTGGAAAGCCCGGTCCGCAAGACTGAAGACATCATCGCCGCAGCCGCCTATCTGGCATCGCGCTCAGACATTGATGCTGCGCGTGTTGGCGGGCTCGGTATCTGCGCCAGCGCCGGATACATGGTCGCTGCGGCTTCCATGAGCGAGGACATAGCCTCGGTGGGCCTGGTCGCACCGTGGCTGCACGATGCTGAGATTGTTGACGCGGTTTATGGCGGCGCTGAAAATGTTGCTGGCCTGATCGAAACCGGTCGCGCGGCAGAGGCCGTTTTTGCCGAGACCGGCGAGCCGGTGATGATCGAAGCGGCGAGCGCCACCAACGAGGCCTCGTTGATGTATCAGGCGGCCTATTATGTCGATCCTGAGCGCGGGGCGATCGCTGACTACGTCAATGCGTTCAACGTCGCGTCCTGGGAAGGCTGGCTGAGCTTCGACGCGCTGGAAATCGCCGATCATCTCACCGACCCAGTCGCCATCATCCACTCAGAAGCGGCGGCCATCCCGCAGGGCGCCCATCGCTTCTATGAGCGCACCGAAGCGCCCAAACGCGCGCTCTGGCTGGATGGGGTCAGCCAGTTCAACTTCTACGATCAGCCTGAGGCGGTGCAGCGGTCCAGCGATGCGGTGGCGGCCCACTTTGCCGAAACGCTTGACCAGGGGAGAGGATGATCATGTCCGTTCAACTCTTTGGCGCGGCGGCCCTGTGGGTCGCCGCCCTTTCCCCCGCGGGCCAGGCCGCCGACCATGCTGACGTGGCAGCGCAGGTTCAGGCTGTCAGTGATCTGGCTGATCGCGGTGATTTCGCCGCTCTGGAGCAGATCTTTGCGCCGAATATTGCGGTCAATTACTCAACGCTCTCCGGCGCCCCTGCGGCCACAGTGCCGGCAAAAGTCCTGCTCAGCGACTGGGCGAGCCTGCTTCCCGGCTTTGATCGGACGCATCATGTCCAGCGGGCGCTCACGGTCGTGCTGGACGATGATCGCGCCGAGGTCCGTTCCAGCGTTGAGGCCGATCACTGGCTTGACGGTGCAGTCTGGAGCGTTCGCGGAACGTATGAGTTCAGACTGATGCGTCAGGCGGGCGAATGGAGGATCACCGCCATGACCTTTATTCTGCAAGATGAGACCGGCTCGCGCGGTCTGCTGACCGAAGCCGCCCTACGCGCCGCCGACAACCCACCGGCATATCTGGTGGAGCAGGAGCCCGGCTGAAGACCGAACGGACCTGCATACCGTAAGGACGCTGCGCCCGCGCCTGTGGGCTGGACAGGAGCGGGCGCTGGCGTCAGTGTGCGCGCCGAAATGGGGCTTAACCGAGGGGAATTCTCATGGCCGCTGTTGGCAATTTCTTTGGAGGCGCGTGGCGCTGGCTGGGGCATGTCCAGCACGCCATCATGCGCGTTATCGGGCTTATTCTGATCATTATCGTGCTGTTTGCGCTCCTGGGCGCGATCTTTGGCGGTGACGAGTTCGAGCTATCCGACAACGGCGTGCTGCGCTTTGAGCCGGCTGGCGCAATCGTAGAGGAAAAGACCCGCGTTGCGCCGGGTGATGCGTTCACCACAGCGCTGCTTGGCGGCGGGCCTTCCAATGAGATCCTCCTGCGCGATGTCGTCGAGGGTCTGCGCCTGGCCGCAGCCGATGAAGATGTCACAGCAATCGTGGCCAATTTTGACGGGCTCGCCGGCGCCACGCCAGCGGCGATGCACGAAATCGCCGAGGAAATGGCCGCCTTCCGCGAGGCCGGCAAGGAAATCCATGTCTACACCGAAGGCGTCGGCATGGGCGGGTACTTCCTGGCCGCCGAGGCGGACAATATCGCTGTGCATGCGCTCGGCGGGGTCGATGTGAGCGGATATGCGATCTATCGCACCTATTTCCGCTCGCTTCTTGACCGGCTGAACGTCACGGTGAACGTCTATCGCGTCGGCACGTTCAAGAGCGCGCTTGAGCCCTTCCTGGGCGATGAGATGTCGCCGGCGGCTGAAGAGGCGAACCGCTTCCTCTTCGGGGATATCTGGAACGCCTATCAGGACCGCGTGGAAGCTTCGCGCGAGCTGAGCGATGGCGCGCTTCAGACCTATGGCGATGATGTGCTCGCGCTCTATGAAGCGTCCGGGCGCGATACGGCCATGCTGGCTCTCAATGCGGGTCTGGCCGACGAAGTCGTCAGCCGGGCCGCCTGGAAGGATGCCATGGAAGAGCGCTTCGGGCGCGACGATGAAGCCGAAAGCTTCAAGGCGAGCGGTTTCTTCGAATACCTCGCCGATCGCCGCGAGGATGTCAGCCATGGCGAGAATGTCGTGGCCGTGGTCATGGCCGTGGGCTCCATCATCGACGGCAATGCCGATGGCGGCACGATTGGCGGCGATGCGCATGCCGCGCTCATCCGCCGCGCGCGGCTCGACGACACTGTCAAAGCCATCGTTCTGCGCGTGGATTCAGGCGGCGGTTCGGTCTTCGCCTCCGAGGTCATTCGCGAGGAGCTGGAGCGTGCCCGTGAAGACGGCAAGATCGTCATCGCCTCCATGGGCGGTGTTGCAGCGTCCGGCGGGTACTGGATCTCCACCCCGGCGCATGAGATCTGGGCCGAACCGACGACCATCACCGGCTCGATCGGCATTTTCGGCTTCATCCCGACCATCGAGAACACGCTGGCCGAAGTGGGCGTCTTTTCCGATGGTTTCGGTCAGACCAACTCTGCTGGCGGCATTGCGCTGGAACGGGGCGTCAACGAGACGTGGAATGAGCTGCTGCAGATGAATATCGAGGCGGGTTACGAGCTCTTCCTATCCGTCGTTGGCGAGGCGCGCGGCATGACCCGTGATGAGGTCGACGCCGTGGCGCAGGGCCGGGTCTGGACCGGAAGCCAGGCGCTCGAACGCGGCCTTGTGGACCAGCTTGGCGGGTTTGACGAGGCGGTCGCGGCCGCCGCTGAACGCGCCGGTCTTGAAGCGGACGATTACACCGTGAAGCTGATCGAGAACGAGCTGGAAGGCTTTGAAGCCTTCCTGGCTGATCTTGGCGCAGCCGAAGCGCTGGCTTCGGTGATCGGTGAGAACGCCGTGGCCAACAGCCCGCTCGGAGCGGCGCTGCAAACGGCCAATGAGGAGCTGCAGCGGATCAACATGATGAATGATCCCAACGGCATGTACGCCAGCTGCTTGACCTGCGAGGCGGTCCGACAGGCGCATTAAACCGGCCTGAAAACCCAGACGAAGAAAGGCCCGGAGCAAAGCTTCCGGGCCTTTTTTCTAGAGCGATCTGGCCTGGACCCCATACTCAATCTGCTCTGAACCCAACGTTGGACCGCCGGAAGCTGGAGTTTCCGGTTGTGATCACGGCGGCGGGCTGGCTGGGCCGCGGTGATTATGTTGGATGGCTCAGGGCCATCAGTAGCAACGATTGTAAGGAACCGTTTTCTCACCGCGTCGTGATGCGTCCATTTTTGGATTACGTTAAATTCGCCCTGAACCCGGATGGAAGACTCAGTCATGATTGAGGCAATTTGCGAAACGGTAAAAGCCGAACTTAGGAAGTCTACGGATTCTGGAAGAACCGTCTTTTCCGACACGGTCTTTGGCTTCGCCGTCAATGCCCCATCGGAATTGTTCGAGACGATGTATGAGCCTGCGCTTTGCCTCATTCTTCAGGGAGCCAAGCAGACTGTCATCGATGGCCGGACGCTGGACTTGCGCGCAGGGGACTCGATTCTGATCAGCCACCATGTGCCAGTGCATGCGCGGATCACTGAAGCGAGCTCCGAAAAGCCCTACATCGCGCTGATTATTCGGATCGACATGAAGATCGTCCGCGGGCTTCATGCCCAGATCAAGCACCTGGGCGAGCATGGCGAAAAGGCCTTTTCGGTCTCTGCAAGCCAGGCTGAGCAAGCACTTCTGGGCGTTATTCACCGGATGCTCGGAATCCTCCAGAATCCTGTCGATGCCGCGCTGCTGGCTGACAGCGTCCATCAAGAAATGCATCTGCGCCTGCTTCAAGCGCCCCATGCGGCGATGCTACGAGAGCTCGCCACGGCAGACAGCGGAGCCTCAGCCATTTCGCGGGCCATTGATTTTGTCCGAAAAAACTATTCTCAGACGCTTCCTGTCAGTGCGATCGCAAGAGAAGCCGGAATGAGCGAGTCGTCATTTCACCAGAAGTTCCGCAAAATCACAGGCGCCACGCCGCTACAATATGTGAAGTCCTTGCGCCTGTCAGAGGCTCGCAATCTTCTACTCCTTGATGATTGCAGCGTTTCGTCTGCGGCCTTTACGGTCGGCTATGAAAGCGCCAATCAATTCAGCCGGGACTATTCAAAGCGCTTTGGTCATCCACCGAGTGAAGCGCGCGTGCAAACCCTCTACGCATAAAAGATGCCGCCCTGCTGAGCGGCATCTTTCAGTTTCTTGGATGATGATCCGCGCGATCAGGCTATGCTGCGCGCCAGTGACCCATAGCTGACATCGAAGACTTCACCGGTGATCTTGGACGCCCCCTCACTGGCAAAGAATTTGACAACGTCGGCGACGTCTTCGGGCTCCACATGGCCGACTGGGATCGGATTTCCGGGCGCAAGCATTTCCGAAAGGGCCTGGAAGGTCGGGTTTTCGGCGCCCGGCATCATGCGGCTGAGAATGAACTCATTGTCGGCGAGCGGTGTGTTCGCCAGCCCCGGAGCAACGACATTACAAAGAATGTTGGACCGGCCATAGGATAAGGCTGCCGATTTTGCGACACCGATCAACGCCCATTTCGTCGACGTGTAAACTGGAAAGAGTTCATTGCCCATCCGGCCAAGCGCCGAAGATATATAGATAATGCGACCAGAGTTCTGGGGCTTCATGAATTGGACCGCAGCCTGGGTTGTCTTGATGGCCCCGGCGACATTGATTTCGTAGACCGTGCTGATCTCGTCGGCCGAGAAGTCCTCCATGGCGCCGACTTGTGAGACCCCGGCATTCACAACGAGGATATCGAGGCTGCCGACCGTGTCGACGACCTGCTGCATGGCGTTCAGTTGCGACGTGTAACTGCGTACATCCCCTCTGAAAATCATGCAGCGCGCGCCAAGAGCTTCAATGGTCGATTTGGCGTTGGTTAAATCCTGTTCCGAGGAGAGCGGATACTGAACGTGTGACAGGTTGCGCGTCGCCACATCGAACAGCGCAATGTCTGCGCCTCCCCGGGCAAAGGCCTCAGCCGTGGCGAGGCCGATACCGCGAGCGCCTCCGGTGATGAACACGGTTTTGCCGGCGAACTCCCCGCTAGCTTCACCATTTTCCGCCGTCTGCGCCGCGGCGGCGCCGCCCATGCCCAAAGCGACCGGAGCCGCGATGGCTGCAGCAATGGCGCCGCCCGTCAGGATTGCACGGCGGCCCATGCCAGTCGGGGTGTCGGCGGCTGATCCCGGATTGCTGCTTTCGTTGTTGGATGTGTTCGGTGTCTTGGCCATGTTCGCCTCCTTATTAGCGTTGCGACATGGCGAAAGTTAGCGGTGCAAGCCTTTGGCGGCGTGCCAGATCCTCTTCAAGTCGTGCCCGATCCTGCAATTCAGCCCGCACCGCACTTCAGGATCGCCACAATCGCGCATCGGGTGAGTAAGTCTACAGCGTCACGAGGATCCGTTTGGGGGGTTGATGAGCGCTGAGGGTTGGCGACTTTGCGCTGGCTATCAGACATTCACGTTCAATAAGGTCATTGTTGCTTTGGTCAATTGCGGTCGTTCTGGTTGAGCATGGACCCTAAGGTGATCGCGGCGTGACGGTGAACGTGGTCGCGCCCGGCCCGCTCGACACGCCTTTCTTCCACGGCGAGGAGAATGAGCAGTCCACCGCCTATCTCGCTGCGACGAGCGTTCATAAACGGCTCGGGCTTCCCACCGAGATCGCGCCGGTGATCGGCTTCCTGCCCTCGGATGAAACCGGCTGGATCACCGCTCTGACGATCTTCGTCAATGGCGGCTTCGTTTCGCGCTAGACGAGCCTGAAAAAAAGGCCCGGAGCAAAGCTTCCGGGCCTTTTCTGTTTCGGGGCTGGACGCGAGCCTTACGCCCGCGACTTTTCCGCCAAACGCAGGAAGCGGTCGCGCAGTTCGGCGTGGGCGCGGAACTCGCCGGTGAAGGTTGTGGTGATGGTCGACACGTTGGGGTGATGCACGCCGCGCGTCGTCATGCACTGGTGCTTGGCGTCGACGAAAACCGCGACGCCGCGTGGGTTCATGGAGGCCTCGATCGCGTCGGCGATCTGCGCGGTCATCGTCTCCTGGGTCTGCAGGCGCTTGGAGAAGGCCTCGACCACCTTGGCGATTTTCGAGATGCCGACCACGGCCTTGTCCGGCATGTAGGCGACGCACGCCTTGCCCAGGATCGGCGCTATGTGGTGCTCGCAATGGCTCTCCACATCGATGTCGGTGAGCATGACCATGTCGTCATAGCCCTGAACGTCCTCAAAGCGCTTGCCGAGGATTTTCATCGGGTCCTGTTCATAGCCGGCGAACCACTCTTCGTAGGCTTTCACGACGCGTTTCGGCGTCTCAATAAGGCCTTCACGCTTGGGGTCGTCGCCGGCCCAGAGCAGCAGGGTGCGAACGGCCTCTTCGGCTTCTTCACGGGTGGGACGGGTCACGGCTGCGTCGCGCACGGCTTTCAGCGTCTCCTGATCGGTAATGACGTCCATGGAATCTGGATCCTTTCGTTGACGGGCGCCGCCCGCGACATGCAGACGACTTAGTACCGGTTTCCGGATCCAGCGCTTCGCTCACGGGCAAGGCCGCGCATCGCGCCGGGTCTGTAGGGCCGGAAGCGCTCCTTAAGAACGCGCCCCGGCCTTAAATAAGCTCAGCGGAAGCGAAGTCCAATGCGTTCACGGCTTTTTCTGAGTGCACGAAATCGTTAGACCAGCCGTGATCACTGCGCGCGGGCGCTGCCTGCCCCGCTACGAGGCCGCCATGACAGAGTTTGTGCTTTACGACACCGCTGCGCGCAAAAAGCGCGCTTTCGAACCGATCGATCCTGAGCGGGTGACGATGTATGTGTGCGGCCCCACCGTTTACGCGCCCGCCCATGTCGGCAATTTCCGGCCCGAAGTCGTGTTCGATGTCTTGTTTCGCGTGCTGCGTCACGAGTTCGGGCCTGAGCATGTGCTAGCCTCGCGCAACTTTACCGACGTGGACGACAAGATTAACGCCGCTGCGGCTGCGGAAGACGTCGATATCTCGGTGATCACCGAGCGCTTCTCGCGCATTTATCACGAGGATGCCGGCGCGCTGAATGTTCTGCCGAAGACGTTCGAACCCACCGCGACGGGCCATATGAGCGAGATCATCGATCTCATCACCCGCCTGATCGAGCGTGATCACGCCTATGCGGCGGAAGGCCATGTGCTGTTCTCTGTGAAGTCCTATGAGGCCTATGGCGCGTTTTCACGACGCTCTCTGGACGAGATGATCGCAGGCGCGCGGGTGGAGGTTGCGCCGTACAAGCGCGACGCGGCCGATTTTGTCCTGTGGAAGCCGGCCAGGGACGCAGAGCCCGGCTGGGACAGCCCGTGGGGCAGGGGCCGACCGGGCTGGCATATCGAATGCTCGGCGATGATCGAAAAAAGCCTGGGTGAAACCATCGACATCCATGCCGGCGGTATTGATCTGGTCTTTCCTCACCATGAGAACGAGATCGCTCAGTCCGCCTGCGCGCACGACGGCGCTCCGCTGGCCAATTACTGGCTGCATAACGGCTTTCTGTCGATGGACGCGTCGAAAATGTCGAAGTCTGAAGGCAATGTCATCACCGTGCACGCCATGCTGGAACAGGGTGTTCGCGGCGAGGCCATCCGCTACGGGCTGCTGTCGGGTCAGTACCGCGCTCCGCTGGACTGGGATCAGGCCTTGATTGAGCGGGCGGGCAAGTCGCTGGACCGTCTCTACGGCGTGCTGCGCCGATTGAAGGCCATTGAGCCGGCTGATGCGGCTGCGCCGGCTGGCGTGCTTTCAGCGTTGAGAGACGACCTCAATACGCCTAAAGCCCTCGCCGCCCTGTTCGAGATCGCCGGTCGGGCCAACAAAGCCCGGACGGACGAGGAGCGGGCCGCCGCGAAGGCTGAACTGCTCGCGGCCGGCGAACTTCTGGGCCTGTTCCAGAGCGATCCTGACGCCTGGTTCGGGCTCGACAGCCTGTCTGAAGAGGAGCGCGATGCGATTGACGGGCTCATCAACGCCCGCGCCGAAGCGCGCAAGGCGAAGGATTTCGCAAAGGCCGACCGGCTGCGCGATGAACTGGTCGCGCGCAGCGTTCAGGCGGAAGACGGCCCGGAAGGCACGACATGGCGCCTGACGAAGAGCTGAACGATGCCCTGAAGGGCGGACCGGCTGAACGCGCCGGCGGCAAGGCCTTCTATCGTTTCACGCCCGGCGTGCCGGACGCGGTCAAACCCTTGGCCGGCTGGCTGGCGGCGCGTCTGCCGTTTCTGTTCCGCGCCTATGAGCTGCGCGCAGCCTGGCGCTTTCCGGCGCCGCCGGCGCTGGGCCCGGACGGACTTCCAATGCCGGGCCGCTTGCGAATGATGCGGGTCACCGGCCATGGCGAGTGGCGTAGCTTCTTCGATGCCGGCCAGCGCATCGCGCAGGCGTTTGAAGCCATCCTGGCCGAGCAGGGCCATTCGCTCGCGACCCTGCCGCGCGTGCTGGATCTGGGCTGCGGGTGCGGGCGTCTGGCGCGTCACTGGGCGGGACGCGAGCGAATGGTCCTGTTCGGCTGCGATATCGACGCGGCCGCGGTGCGCTGGTGCCAGCAGAATTTGCCCGGCGATTATGCGGTGAACCGGGTGCAGCCGCCGGCGCCCTATGCGGAGCACAGCTTTGATCTCGTGGTCGCGTTTTCGGTCTTCACCCATTTGAAGGAAGCCACGCAGCGCGCCTGGCTGGATGAGCTGGCGCGGCTTCTCGCTCCGGGCGGATTGGCGCTGATCACCTTCCACGACGAATTCCAGATTTCGCTCGGCGCCGTCGATAATGAACGCGCCTTGCGAGACGGTTTCAGTGTGCGTCGCGAGGGGATGGAGGGTTCCAACCTGCCCAGCGTCCAGCAGTCGCATGACTATATGCGCGCCATGGCCGGTGAGCGGTTTGACGTGCTGGCGACCTATCGCAGCTGCGACATGCCCTTCGCCCAAGCGGTGGCGGTGCTGCAACGGCGCGCCTAAATGACAGGCATGGTTTCCAAACCCGACCCCTATTCCTCCGGCGTTCTGGAGCTTGCCGCCGATATCCCGCATCTGGGGCGGCTGGCGGAGCCTGAGGGTTCCGCGCACAGGGTTTCGCGCATATGCGGCTCTGAGCTGAGCGTAGATGTGAGGATGCAGGACGGCCGCATTGCTGCGCTGGGTCTTCAGGTCAGCGCCTGCGCGCTTGGTCAGGCGAGCGCCAGCGTGTTCGCGCGCGCTGCGATCGGGGCGGGTCGTGACGAGATATGCCAGGCGCGCGACGGACTACGCGCCATGTTGAAAGAAGGCGCTCCGCCGCCGGTCGGTCGCTTCGTCGGGCTTGCCGCGCTTGAAGGCGCGCGCGATTATCCGATGCGTCACGGATCGGTGCTTCTGGCCTTCGAGGCCGGGCTCGCCGCGCTTGACCAAGCGAGTGTCGCAAAAGCGCGATAGGCTGGCTATTCGCGAGGGTGCGCCGCCTGACTGGACGGGCGTGACGCGTCAGTGCACAAGGCTGAGTTCAGGGGAAAAGAGTCATGTGCGCGGGCGCCCGACAACAGACCAGCCTGCCGGCGCGCGCCGGACTTCTGCTCCTGACCGCGTATAAGTATGGGCTTTCGCCGGTGTTTTACGCACTCGGCGTGAGATGCCGGCACGAGCCCAGCTGCTCGGCCTATGCGGCGGACGCCATCGCGGCGCAGGGTCTGTGGCGCGGTTTCTGGCTGGCGTTGGGGCGCATCGCACGATGCCGGCCCGGCGGCAGTCACGGGTTCGACCCGGCTCCGGAAGCGGCGAATGCCTCGCCCTGGTGGCGAATCTGGGCGCTGCGCGATCGGCGCGCGCATTGATGAAGCATCCGGTGTGGGGCCGGAATCGATTGGAGGGGCGGCTTTGAGGGGACAGGCCGAAACCGAAACGGCGCCGCGGCGCATTTCCGCGATCGTGGTCAGCTGGCGCACCGGTCCGGTGCTCTACGATGCGGTCGATGCGGTGCTGAGCGCGTCCGACATTGATGAGCTGGTTCTGGTCAATCACGACAACCCGCCGGAAACCAACGCTCGGCTGCGCACGCTCGCCGAGCAGAACCCGAAGATCACGCTTGTGGAGACCGGCGCCAATCTGGGTTTTTCCAAAGGCTGCAATATCGGCGCGAAAGCCGCGAGCGGCAGTCATCTTCTGTTTCTCAATCCGGACGCGGTCATTCCCAGCGGCGCAGCGGCGCGGCTGGCTGAGACCGGTCGGACCCTGACCGAACCCTGGATCGCCGGCGCGCGCATTCTTGATGCCGACGGCCAGGAACAGCGCGGCGGACGGCGCGGACCCCTGACCTTGTGGAGCGCTTTTCTGTCGATGACCGGGCTATCGCGCCTGAGCGGTCTGTCGGCGGTGTTTCGCGACATGCATCGAGAAAACGAGCCGTGCCCGGACGCCATGATTTCGGTCGCGACGGTTTCCGGGGCGGCGATGATGATGTCGCGCACCGGCTTCGACCGGCTGGGCGGGTTCGACGAGGACTATTTCCTTCATGTGGAGGATATCGATCTGTGCCGCCGCGCCCGTGACGCAGGCGGCGAGGTCGTGTTCGAACCGCGCGCCCAGCTTGTTCATTACGGCGCGACCAGCCGGGCCGGCGTGTTCGCGGTGGAACGCCATAAGGCGGTCGGCCTGGCGCGGTATTTCTGGAAATTCTCCAGCGGCGCCGGTCGGGTGGTGATGCTGATCGCGATTCCGCTGGTGTTCGCCGCCGTCACGGTTCGCGCGGTGCTGCTCAAGGCCGGTTTCGGCATCGGTCTTGTCGCCCGCCGTCGCAAGGCCATGCACCGGCTGAAACGCCGCCAGGCCGCAGCCAAGGCGACCGGGACCGCGCGCGAGGCTTCGCGTTAGGGCTTGGGCGGAAACCCGCCGGCCTTGGACAGCATGGATTCCACCTTGTGCTTGAGCGCGTCGGTCTCCAGCCAGCGGGCGGTTTCGATCAGCTTGTCGAGATCCAGCCCGGTCTCGAACCCGCCGCGATGCAGCATGTAGACGACGTCCTCGGTCGCCACATTGCCGGTGGCTTTGGGTGCGAACGGGCAGCCGCCAATGCCGCCAACTGAGGCGTCGATCACCTCGACGCCGGCTTCCACCGCGGCGAAAACGTTAGCGATGGCGGTATTACGCGTGTTGTGAAAATGCATGCGCAGGCGGGCCTTTGGCGCGGCCTCGCGCACGGCTTCAGCCCGTCGGCGCACATCCCAGGGGTCGGCCACGCCGATCGTGTCGCCCAGCGCGACCTCCATCGCTCCGGCGGCTTCGGCGCGGCCCGCCAGCATGGCCACGGTGGACACGTCCACCTCGCCATCGAACGGATCGCCGAAGGCGACGGAGATGGTGGCCGACAGGGGTATCCCGGCGTCATGAGCGAGCACGGCGATACGATCGAAGAGGTCGGCGGTCTGTTCCGGCGTGGCGTTCTGGTTGGCCTTGCCGAAACCCTGTGAGGCGACCATCACATAGTTGATCTCGTCACAGCCGGCCTCGATGGCGCGGCGCATGCCGCGTTCATTGAGCGCCAGTCCGATATAGCGGGCCTGCCCGCGCTTGACGGCGGCCATGATCTCAGCGGAATCCGCCATGGCCGGCACAAGTTTCGGATTGACGAAACTAGCCGCCTCCATGCGCCGGACGCCGGCCTCGATCAGCCGGTCGATCAGCTCCAGCTTCACCGAGGTTTCAAGAAGGACGGGGTCGTTCTGAAGCCCGTCGCGGGGGCCGACTTCGACGATTTCAATGCGCCGTGTCATGGGCTTTCCTCATCAGCGTCGCCAGGCGGGTCCAGATGCAGGATGAGCAGGGTGGTGTCATCGCCGCGGCTGTAATTATTGCCCGAAACCTCGCCCAGCGCCGTTGCGCCAACGGCCTGCAGCGCCGCTGGGGACGGGGCTCTAGGTCGGTCGTCCGCCACGCCGGCGCTGGCGAAGCGCACCGTGTCGAGAATCAGCACGCTCTCGGTTTCAAGCGTATTGAGCAGGGTGTCTACGGAGTCCGGCGCGACAAGGCGCACCGCGCCGCCAAGCTCGAACGCCAGGCTGGGTTCGGTGAAGGTGGACATGACCAGGGTCTGACGCGGATCGATGCCGGCCTCCTGCAGCACCTGGCCGACCTGATCGGCCAGGAAGAGCTGCGTCGCCGATCCAAGCGTCAGACCGCGTGCGCCGACATGCCAGCTTAACCCCGCCGCGATCGCCAGCATGATCGCCAGGACTGCGCGTCGCTGGACGCTGGCCACCGCGAGGCCGGCCGCCAGCACGCAGACAACCGATCCGCTGATTACAGCCATCCAGACCGCGCCGCCGCCCAGCATGGACAGCGCGACCAGTAAAACCGCCCCGAGGAGGGCGGCGAGCAGGCCAAGTCCAGCGCCCAGCCAGAGCCATAGGCCGCGCACATCGCTCATCGCCTGGAAGCCCCATCCGGCGAGTACGGCGAGCGGCGCATAAACCGGCAGGGTGTAGTGAACCAGCTTGGTCGGCGCCAATTCAAACACGAGCCAGGCCGGAACGATCAGGGCTAGAAGAATCCGTGTTGAGCGCGCCGCCGCGCTCGCCGCCGCCTGACGCTGGGCGCTGATCGCGGCGGCCAGTCCGGCGGGCAGAAACACGATGGAGGGGAAAATCAGGAGGCTCAGTAGAGCCAGATGCAGGCCGGGCGGCGCGCCATGGCCCTCATGGCCGGACACGACTTTGGGTCCGAGATCGCCCATGATGGCCTCGCGCAGGAAGGCCCCGTCGGTGGCGATTTGGATCGCGATGAACCAGGGCGCGGCGATCAGCATCGCCACGAGCGGACCCGGCCACCAGAAAAAGCTCCTGATCCAGTCAACCCGTCGTTCCCAGACGACAAGCGCCAGAACGCCAAGCCCGGCGACCATCGGCGTGATCGGTCCCTTGATCAGCACCCCAAGCGCCACGCTCGCCCAGGCGATGACCGCCCAGATGTCAGGGTTGAGCCGGCTCGGCCGGTTGTCGCGGGCGAAGTCCGCTGCGAGCCTGATCTGGGCGATGGCGAGAAGCGCGATGCTGGTCACGCCGGCGAGCATGGCGTCGGTCTTGGCGATCCCGCCTTCGGTCGCGAGCAGGACGCTGACGGCGAACAGCGCGCCGGCGGCGAAGGCGGCGCGGTGACCGATCAGCGCGCGCGCCATGGCGAAAGCCGCCAGCGCGGCCAGCATCGCGCCGAGCACTGAGGCCAGGCGGAAGGGAGCGATCGTACGCTCGCCCGGCTCGCTGAAGGCTCCGGCAAAGGGGGCCTGGACCCAGTGAATGCCGACCGGCTTCTTGTGTCTGGCCTCATCCAGGAAGCGAATTTGAATCCAGTCGCCGCTCTCCAGCATCTGCGCGGTGGCTTGAGCGAAGCGCGCTTCGTCACGGTCGAGCGCAGGCAGGGTGAAAACGCCCAGCAGCGCTGCGAACGCCGCCAGAAGGACGACCAGCAGGCCGGCTTTTCGCCCTTCCATCCACGGCTTCACCCGTTCCAGCACGCCCATGCGTTTTTGCTCCAGACACCGCGTTGTGAACACCGCGCACCGAAAAAAATCCGTGCGTGCGTCTCCATTATGGGTATGTAACGCGCCGAGCGCTGCGGCAAGCATGCGTTCAATGACACCGGAGACTTCGCTCGCCATGGCTGAAACCCGCCAAGACCGCCCCGACGTGTCCGTCATCGCCCCGATGTATAACGAGGCGGGCAATGCTGGACGTCTGGCCGCTGAGATCGCCGAGGCGATGGGCGGGCTGTCTCATGAGATTGTCCTGGTCGATGACGCAAGCACCGACACCACGCATGATGAGCTGGTCGGCGCGCAAGCCTCGATCGCGCAGCTGCGCGTGCTGCGCCACCGGATCAATGCCGGACAGTCGCGCGCGATCCGCACCGGCGTGCTGGCTGCGCGCGGTGCGGTGATCGTCACGCTGGACGGTGATGGCCAGAACCCGCCGGTGGACATCCCCAAACTGTTCGGGGCGCTGACCCGCGAAGGCGCGCCGGACGATCTGGCGATGGTGGCGGGACGGCGCGTGGGACGTCAGGATTCCGGCTGGAAGCGCGGCGCCTCGAAGCTTGGCAATGGTGTGCGCAAAGCGCTCTTGCGCGATGATGCCGACGATACCGGATGCGGACTTAAAGCCTTCCGGCGTGAGGCTTATCTGCGTCTGCCCTTCTTCGATCACCAGCACCGTTTCCTGCCCGCGCTGATGAAGCGGGAACGCTTCGCGGTGGAGTTTGTCGATGTCGGTCATCGCCCGCGAACGGTCGGTTCGTCGAAATACACCAATCTTGGCCGCCTTTTCGCCTCGTTGAGCGATATGCTAGGTGTTATGTGGCTCAACAGCCGATCGCGCGATTGCGGCGGCTGGGATGAAGCCTGAAAGCGCCGCGGCGCGGTTGTCCGGCGCGCGTTGAGGGAGCGTGAGGGATGGCTAGCGGTACAGGCGCCGGCCTCTTTCTGGGTTTAAGCGCCGCCGAGCGGGAACGCCGCGGCGGTCAGCCGAAGGGGGGACTATCAATGTTCAATGTATTTCCGAAATTGATCATCGCGATTGTGGTTTACGGGGCGATCGCGTTTTCGACCTCGATCAGCAATGGCGGCGACATACAGGCCTTTACCGGCACGCTGATCGAGTTCCAGCGTGGCGAGTGCGTCGGCATGGAAGGCGCCGGCGCCGCTGCGGTGGAATGCCGGGCCGGAACGCTGAATCGCGGACTGTTCTCGGTGCCAATGGCCGGAGACGGGCTCTGGGTCGTCACCACAAGCGATCTCATCATCACGCTGTCGCTGATCCTGCTCTTCTTTGAAATGCTCAAGGCGCCCAGCTCGGGCAATGCGTCCGTCTTCAACAATCTTCTGTCGACGGTCGTCTTCATCCTGGCGATCCTGCTGTTCGTGCTGCACCCGCTGTTTGCGACCTCGACCTTCTTCATCATCATGTTGATGACGCTGGTCGATGTGGCCGCCGGCTGGTTCATCACCACCATCTCATCGCGCCGCGACCTGGCTGTCGGCGGCGAATAGCCCCCAGCCTGACATGCGAATGAAAACGCCGCCGTCCCGTTCAGGTCGGCGGCGTTTTTCATTTAAGTGACGGGTTTGAATCTTCGGGCTTACAGTACGAAGAAGAACACCGTCGCAGCCACCAGAACGTCCAGCGCACGAGTGGCCAGACGCGCGCTCACGCCACCTTCTCCCAACGCGTCGGTGCGGTCGCGAGCGGGTTGGCGGCGTCGGCATAGCTGCGCCGATAGCGGGCCAGTTCGCTGGCTTCAGCGCGCAATCCGCGCCGGGGGTGCTCGACCAGCTGCAGGCGGACCGCGTCGCGACCGACTGCGCGTGCAGCGCCGCCGGGCAGGGGGGCATCACCGGGTTGAGACGTGGAATGATCACGGGGCGGCGCGGCGGTCGGGACGGCTCTGGTTTCACCGTCACGACCGCGCGGGCCCTGGCCGGACCGGGCCGTGCGCTCGACCCGGCGAACGGGTGCGAGGGCGCGGCGGGTCGGGACAGTGGAGTAGGGTCCGGCGTTCGAGATCATGATGACCTCATCCGCAAGATTCAGGCCGGATTTAACACCTGGTCAATCTGTGTAAATGAAAGGTTTACGGCCCGTTTCGGGGCGACCGGGCCATGATCTGTTCCGTTTCGGAACGCTTTACCCGTCAGCCAGCTTATCCAGCTTGGCGCGCATCGCTTCCAGTTCCGCGCGAAGGCTGGCGACATCGTCTGAGCGCGGCTCGGCGCCAGCGCCTGCAGCGGCCGCCTTCTCGCCGGCCTCGCCCTGGGCGAAGGGAGAGAACATGCGCATGGCCTGTTCGAACATCGCCATATTGCGTTTGGCCTGTTCTTCCATCATCGCCATGGAGCCCGGCGGGCTGCCCATGGCTTCGGTCATGCGGCTGCGCAACTCGTCCTGCTGCTTGGTCAGCCCGTCCATCGACATGCGCAGATAGCCGGGAACGAAGGCCTGCATGCTGTCGCCGTAAAACCCGATCAGCTGGCGCAGGAACTCCACCGGAAGCAGGTTGGTTCCCTTGGACTCCTCTTCGAAGATGATCTGGGCCAGCACGCTGCGCGTCAGGTCCTCTCCGCTCTTGGCGTCCACGACCTTGAAGTCGGTGTCGTCGCGCACCAGCTCGCGCAAGTGATCCAGCGTTACATACCGGCTCGCCGATGTGTCGTAGAGACGCCGGTTCGCATACTTCTTGATGATGACCGGGCCGTCGGATTTAGACTGGCTCAAGGCGCTTCTCCTCATGTTCTCACCGGCTGTCAGGGCGCGCCGGGCGGGATCGTCCCTACGACGTGCGGCGCTTTCCGCGCTCGACAGCTTCTGCAATCGCGTTCAAAACAGACTTCACGCTTTATCGCAGCACCAATGCTGCATCGCGGCGCGAAATTGCTGCGCAGCATAAACATGAAACAGGTTTGGGGACAGGGAGGATTACCGCATGTCGAGAACAGCGATTGTCACGGGCGGAACACGCGGCATTGGCAAGGCGATCTGCCTGGCCTTGAAGGCCGCCGGCTACAAGGTTGCGGCCAACTATGCCGGTAATGACGAGGCGGCGAACGCCTTTAAGGACGAGACCGGCATCCCGGTCTTCAAATGGTCGGTGGCCGATTATGACGCCTGCGTGGCCGGCATTGCTGCGGTCGAAGCCGAGCTGGGGCCGATCGAGGTGCTGATCAACAATGCCGGCATCACGCGCGACGCGCCCTTCCACAAGATGACCCCGCAGCAATGGCGCGAGGTGATCGACACCAATCTGACCGGCGTATTCAACATGAGCCATCCGGTCTTCCCCGGCATGCGCGAGCGCGGCTTCGGGCGCATCATCACCATCTCCTCGATCAACGGTCAGAAGGGTCAGTTCGGTCAGGCGAACTATTCCGCCGCCAAGGCCGGCGATATCGGCTTCACCAAGGCGCTGGCCCAGGAGGGCGCGCGCAAGGGCGTCACCGTCAATGCGATCTGCCCGGGCTATATCGCCACCGACATGGTGATGGCGGTGCCGGAGAAGGTGCGCGAGCAGATTATCGCCCAGATCCCGGTCGGGCGGCTGGGCGAGGCCGATGAGATCGCGCGTTGCGTGGCTTTCCTGGCGTCAGACGAGGCCGGCTTCATCACCGGCGCCACGCTGAGCGCCAATGGCGGCCAGTATCTCGCCTGATCACTGCACACGCTGACGCCTTGTTCATCCGGGCGCCTGAAAATCGCCCTTATGAGGCGTCAGCCTGTTCACCATGTTCAGGGGAATGCTCGTCCTGATTCTGCTCATCGCCGGGGGATTGGCGATACCGGCAGGAGCAGGCTTCGCACAGTCATCGAATCCGTTCGCCCGCCTCTTGGGCGAGGACCGTTCCGCACGCGCTGAACGCGTCGCGACCTGGTATGTCCGCGCAGACGGCGCGGGCCGCTTCATTTTCGACCGCACCGTTGAGCCAGCGTTGATCTGGCGTGAGGGTGATCCGGAGGTCATCGCCGTGGAGCGCAGTTCCGCATCCGGCGGGGGCGAAGTCTGGGTCGGCGATACCGGCCGCACCTGGTTGCGGTTTTCCAATCTCGGCGGGGCGACCTATTTCCCAGAAGATGCGCCTGACGGCGTGATCGTGGACCCGGTCGGGCGTGCGCAGACGCTGGTGCCGCCCCCGCTGACGAATACGCAGCTGCAAGCCGCCGCGCGCGAGATGGTCGATGCGCTGGCGGAGTTGACCCGCTCTGAGGTGACAGCTCAGATCACGCCGCTTTCAGCCAGCGAGAACGCCTATATCGCCGATACGATGACGATGGTGGTCATCGGCTCGCGCGCCGCCGGACGCCGCGAGGTGCGCGAGCTGCAGGCGGTGCGTATCGGTTTTGGAGAAGCGCCCCAGGTCGTGTTCACGCGCGGCGCGCTGGACATCACCGTCGCGCCTGCGCTCGGCTATGGCGGACGACCTTCGTCCGATGCGATCCGCCGCGCCTTCAGTACCGGTCGGTGAGGACCTATCCTGGGCCGGGCCGCCAGTCCGGCGGGGCCATCTCAAACCCTTCAAACTCGAAACCGGGCGCGACCGTGCAGCTGACCAGCGTCCAGGCGCCGAGCGATTCCGCCGTTTGCCAGGCGCCGGCCGGCACGACGGCGTGAGGCCGCTCGCCGGCGCGCAGATCAGGGCCCAACCGGGTAAAGTGCGACGTCTCGCCATCGGTTGAAAGGGTCAGCGCCAGCGGCCCGCCGGCATGCCAGAACCAGGCCTCGGCGGCATCGACCCGGTGCCAGACCGAAACCTGATCGGCGGCGAGAAGAAAATAGATCACCGTCCCGCGAGAGCGCCCGTCCGGACCGGGTCCGTCACGGAAGGTTTCAGCGTACCAGCCGCCTTCAGGGTGCGGCTCCAGCTTTAAGATGCGGATGATCTCGTTCACGCCGAGATCCCCGGACAGTGTGGTCATGGCTGCAGCTTTCGCTCCTGACTTAACCCAACGCTCATATCAGTATGCGAGAGGTTGCGGCATCTGTTTTTTGGACGATGCGCGCCTGGCCTGATGAAGAAAAAGACGCCCTACGGCCAGCTGGCCCTGTTGAAACGCGGCGGAACGACGAGCCGCGTGATCGATCTGGTTTCGATCCACGACCGGTTCGGCGCCACCGCTGACTACGCCGAGAAGCCGCTATTCAGGACTGCGCGGCTCAATCGCAGCTTCATCGTCAAGCACGCCTTGCGCGGCTGGGAGCGTGACCGTCTCGGTGTCAGCAAGTGCACCGTGACGAAGATCATTTTCCCGATGTCAGATCGGGATCTGAATATGGGCGGGCAGAGCCTGTTCGTGGAGGAGCCCGGTTCGGAGCGGATGCTGGCCGAATTTCTCGGGGTCGCGATCACGGATGCCCGCTTCGAGGCCGATTATGAGCGCCTGAAGCTGTTATCGGACCTGCCGTCATTTGATCCTTATCTCCTGCGCGAGTTCTTCCAGCGACGCGGCGACGTTATTGCGCGCTGCTACTTTCAGCTCAGCGATGCGGAGTTTGACGAAGTCACCAACTTCGTGGCCGGTCAGATCGACCGGCTGGTGCAGCGCGCCATGGGTTCAGGCGGGGATATGAGCCAGTCGCTGAAGCTGGCGCGCATCCTGTTCGAGGATGAAGAATCCAAGCAGCTGGAATTCCTGCGCCACGCCTTGCGCATGACGCCAGACGAGTATCGCGCCGGCGTGTTCGGCTGGAAGGGCACTCTCTACTATTACTGGAGCTGCGATGCCTGGTACGCCCAGCTGCAGGGTTTCATGGCGGCGCTTCGCGGGCTGAAGATTGTCGGCGCCGCGCCGGGCGATCGCGTCGAGATCGACGACATGATCTACGCGGTGCTCGAAGGCGCGAGCGCGCGCTGGGGCCGGATCAAGAGCCGGCTCGCCTCCTATGACGAAGAGTTCTCACGCTTCGTCAATAATGGCGACCCGGCGGCGCTGAAGGCGTTTCTGCATCGCGCGCCGGGCATGTTCCTGGAAATGGGCGAGGATATCGGAAGCCTGCAGCATCTCTTGTCCTACTGGCGCTTCTGGACGGACGGGCAGCCGAAAAAGCAGATGACCGCCAGCGACGCGCTGGAAATCCTGCCCGACTTCGAAGCCGCCGTGCGCCTGCACCGCGACGAGGCGGCTTAGAGATTTGTTCGGCATCCGATCTGACGGGATCTCGCGCCTTCCACCATCGTCCGGATTCCGGAATGTGCAGTTGGGAGTGAGGTTTTCTGCGGGCGGCTCAGCCTTTGATGGCATGGCTCGGAAGACGCGACTTCAGGAATGCGATGACCTCGTCGCGGGCGGCGATGGTCGGTTGACCCGCCTCATCAATGAGGTTCTGGGTTAAGACCGAGTGAGGGTAGGGGACATGGGTTTTGAAAAACGGGGCGGGGTCGGCATTCGCTGCGCTATCGGGCAGCGTGCGGGCCTCGAAGCGTTCGCCGAGGGCTGAGCGGTAGGCCGCGAAGCGGGTCGCCCGGCAGATCTGATCACCTTCAAAGCGGTAGGCGAGCACTGTGAGGTCTTCGGATTCAAGTCGCTCGCGGACTGTCGCGAGCTCGTCCGGCGAACTCTCCAAGGCGTCCGGCTCGTCCAACGGCAGTGATGGTTGGCATAGCACGGGCGCTAGGACGGAGGGCTCCAGCATCATCGACAGTGCGAAATTGCCCGTGAAGCACATGCCGATCGCTCCGACCCCGGAACCGCCTCGCTCCGCGTACGCGGTTCGAGCTAGAGCGCGCAGCCAAGAGGCGACCGGGCTTGCCTTGCTCTGCGCCATCGCGTGGAACTCTGCGCTGACGCAGGCGCGCATGAACACCTGCGCGCCCTCATCGGCCATTGCCACTGCTCCGTCTCTGCCAAACAGGGAAGGGATGTAGACCGAAAAATCGGCGTCGCGCACCCACCGGGCGAAGCGTGCGACCTCGGGGCTGATGCCGGGCATCTCCGGCATGACGATTACAGCAGGACCCGCGCCAGACACCAGGACGCGTTTCGTCCGCCCTTCGAGCGTGACCTCGCGTGAGTCGAAATCATCAAGCGGATCGTCCGGTGACTCGATCATGCGGAATCTCTGAGTCTTGAAATTGAACTTAGAGCGGTTTGCGCTAGATGGATCCGTATGTCAAACGCAGATCAAGACGGTGCCGTTAGCGCGCGCCGCCGCGCCTTCGTGCCGCGCGAGCAGTGCCCTATGGCGTTGGCGGCGGATGTTCTGGGCGATCGCTGGACGCTCCTGATCCTTCGCGAGGCATTCTACGGCGTGACGCGCTTTGACGACATGCAAGCCGACCTTTGCGCGCCGCGCTCGGCTCTGGCTGACAGGCTGCGCCGCCTGGTCGATGCCGGCTTGCTGAAAAAGACCCCGTATCGAGAGCCGGGCAGCCGAGCGCGCGATGCCTACCTGCTGAGCGAGCGCGGCCGCGATCTTGCGCCAACCTTTCTCGCTTTAACGGCGTGGGGCGAAAAGCACATCACGCGACAACCCGCGCCTGTCGATATCCGGGACTCTGAAACAGGCGCGCGACTGCGGGTGGAATTGCTTGACGATCAGGGATTTGTTGTTCCGCTCCGGCGCGCGAGATTGCGCCTGCGGCGGTAGGAGAACGCGTGGGGTCGCGGCCCCCCTCGTTGGTGTCTGGCTACCGTGCGCCTTCAGTAACGGGTCTGAAGCCTAGAATACGTCCTTGCGGCGGCGCAGTTCGGCGAACACCTCAACATCGCTGGCCGATTGCATCTGCAGGCGCTCGCGCAGGGCCGGATCGTCCCATCTCAGGAACGGGTTGGCGGCGCGTTCGACGGCTATGGTGGTCGGCACGGTCGGCTCGCCGCGTGAACGCGCCTCGCCCACCCGCGCAGCGTAGCCGATCAGTGCGTCATTGTGCGGATCCACGGACAGAGCGAAGCGGGCATTGGCCTGGGTATACTCATGCGCGCAGTAGATGACGGTGTCTCCGGGCAGGGCGCGCAGGCGCGCCAGGCTGGCCTGCATCTGGTCGTATTCGCCTTCGAACATGCGCCCGCAGCCGAGCGCGAACAGCGCATCGCCGACAAAGCAGACGCCCTCGCTTTCAAACCAGTAGGCGATATGGCCGAGCGTATGGCCGCCGACATCGATCACTTCAGCTTCCAGCGCGCCGAGACGGACCCGATCGCCGGGCCGGATCGGCCGGTCGACATGACCGATCTTCGCGGCCTCGCTGGCCGGCGCGGTGATGAGCGCGCCTGTACCAGCGCGGATCTCGTCATTGCCACCGGCATGGTCCCAGTGGTGATGTGTGTTCCAGATATCGCTGATCGTCCAGCCGGCCTGGTTCGCTTCGGCGAGAATGCGCCCGGCCTCCGGCGTATCGATCGCGGCGCAGGCGCCGGTCCGGCTGCAGCGGATCAGAAAGCCGTAATTGTCGGACAGGCAGGCAAACTGGCGGATATCGAGAGCCATGATGGGCGTCGTCCTTCTTGCTCGCACCGGCATTAAAGCCAGCCTATCATCCAGCTAACCGATTTCGACAGGCCCTCTTTGATCATGCGAACCGACGCCATTGAGATAGACCGCTTCTACCGTCGCCGCATGGGCGGTGCAGCCCGCGCCATGGCGCTTCGCCGGTTAAGGGCGCTTTGGCCTGAAGCTTCGGGGCTGGACATGCTCGGCTACGGCTTCGCTACGCCCTATCTTGAACCCTATCGCGCGGAGACGCGCCGGACTGTGTCTTACATGCCCAGCGCGCAGGGCGCGGTGCGCTGGCCGGAGGGCGCTTCGCTCACGAGCATGGGCGATGAAGCGCGGCTTCCATTCAATGAGGCGATGTTCGACCGGATCGTTCTGGCGCATGCGTTGGAGGAGGCGGGCGATCTGCGCAGATTGCTGCGCGAGCTCTGGCGGGTGATGGCTCCGGAAGGGCGCATGGTGATCATCGCCGCGCACCGGGCCGGCGCCTGGGCGCGGGCGGATTCCACGCCCTTCGGCCATGGTCGCCCCTATTCGCGCGCCCAGCTGACCCGGCTCCTGTCGGATGCGTTGTTTGAACCGGTCGCCTGGGCGCGCGCGCTGTACGCGCCGCCCTGGCGCTGGGCGAGCGGGGTGCGCACCAGCGAGGCTTTTGAGCATGTCGGCGAGCGGCTTTGGGCGCCCTTTGGCGGGTTGATCCTTGTCGAAGCGGTAAAGCATGTCGGCGCGGTGCGTCCGGGCGGCTCGCCTGCGCTGGCCGGTGCGCGGGCGCTTGAAGGCGCCGCCCGGCCCGCGCTATCAGGCGCGCGTCGCGGCGCAACGTCGTCGATCCAGCCAGGAAAGCCTCGATCATGATACCCACACCTCGTCCCGGCATACTCGACATCAAACCTTACAAGCCGGGCGCCGCCGCTCCTGAAGGCGCGGTGAAGCTGTCCTCCAACGAAAACGCGCTCGGGTGCAGCCCCAAGGCGGCTGAAGCTTTCCAGGCGGCTCAGTCCCGCCTGCACATCTATCCTGACGGCGGCGCTGTGGCGCTGCGTGAGGCGATCGCTGAGGAAGAGGGGCTGGAAGCGGACCGTATCGTGTGCGGGGCGGGTTCTGATGAACTTCTGCAGCTGATCGGCCGGGCCTATCTGGGCGCAGGCGACAAGGCGGTTCAGAGCCAGTACGGCTTCCTCGTCTACCGGCTCGTCGCCATGCAGAGCGGAGCGGAGATCGTTTCAGCCCCGGAACACAATTACCGCACCGATGTCGATGCGATGCTCGAAGCAGCCGGTGAGGACGCGCGCGTGGTCTTCCTGGCCAACCCCAACAATCCGACCGGCACCTATATCTCCGGCGCTGAAGTGGAGCGTTTGCGCGACGGCCTGCCGGAAGAGACGCTGCTTGTGCTGGACGGCGCCTATGCGGAATTTGTTGACGATCCGGCCTATGCCAGCGGGGTGGAGCTGGCGCGCGAGCGCGACAATGTCATCTTGACGCGCACGTTTTCAAAGATTCACGGCCTGGCCGGGCTTCGGCTCGGCTGGGCGTACGGGCCGAAGGGCATTATTGACGTGCTGCACCGGGTGCGCGGCCCGTTCAATGTGAACCTGCCAGCCATCGAGGCGGGCGTTGCGGCCATCCATGATCGCGAGTTCATCGCTAAATCGGTCGCGCATAACGCTGAGTGGGTCGCCTGGCTGACCCAGCAGATCGGCGGGCTCGGCTTTGAGGTTACACCCTCGGTCTGCAATTTCGTGCTCGTGCACTTCCCCGACGAGCCGGGCCGAACGGCGGCGGACGCCGATCGCTTTCTCACCGAAGAAGGCCTGATCGTGCGCCCGGTCACGCCTTACGGCCTGCCCAATGCGCTGCGCATTTCGGTCGGGCTGGCGGAAGATAACCGCCGCCTCGCAGACGCTCTTTCGCGCTTCGCGGCTTCCTGAACACCGGTCCTGGCGGGCCGGCTTAGCGCAGGGTCGGCGCGTCGCCGATCCGGGCCGGGCCCAAAAAGAGCCCGCCGCCCTGCAGCCGGAAGGGCAGGGCCACGCCGTCCTCGCGCCGCGGCGCCATCATCGCGGCGATGCGCAGAGCTTCTCCCTGCTCGGGCGAAATCAGCCGTCCTGCGACCAGCGCGTTCACCAGTGCATCCGGGTCCGAAAGGATCAGCGACAACCGGCCATCCACGCGCGCCTGTGCGTCGAGGCTGAGATCGCCGTCGCCTTCCAGACGGGCGGGCCCCCACAGCATTTGCGCGCGGCGTACGACCAGCCGCCCGCCTGCTTCAGCCCAACGGCCGGCATCGCCTTCGGCCGCCAAAACGTTCCACTGGCTGATCGCCGCGTCCAGCCGCAAGAGCTCAGCCTGCAGCCCGAAGGCGTCATTCACGTCCGCAGAGACCGAGCCGGCGGCAAGCCCCAGCCCGCTGGCCTCGGCGCGGATGATCATCTCATCATCCGGACCGGCGCCGCCGGTCATGCGCAATTGCTCAAGGCGCTCGATTGATGAGGCGGGCCCTTGCAGCGTCTCGATGGTCAGCGCGTCCACCTCCGCGCCGATACGCTGGGTGCGACCGTCGCGAACAGCGATCGACATGCGCGCAGCGGCGGCGTTGAGGGCGTAGGCGGCGGGCCGGCCATCAACAGAGAGCGAGATCCGCGCCGGGCTGCGCACCGCCACAATCCAGCGATTGAGATCATAGGGCAGGGCGCCGGCCGCCAGCTCAGGCGCTTCAAAGCGCCAGCCACCCTCGTCCGCCGGTGCGGCGATGCGCGGTTCGGCGACGCGGGCGTCAAACCGCAGCGGGTAGCCGATTACCCGAACGCCTTGATGTTCGATCTCATATCCGGATGCGCGATTCTGCGCGATCCAGGATTCCATGCTCGCCTGGATCTGCGAGGCGGCGTAGAGCCAGTAGGCGGTGTAGGCGACCAGCACGATAAGCAGGAGCGCAAAGGGCGCATACAGCGCGCGGCGTCTGGGTCTGGAACGGGGCTGGCTCACGGCGTCATCTCGTCTTTCTCAGCGCCGCGCTCGGTCAGCAGCGCGTCTGAAGCGGCTTCTATCACTGTCTCAAGCTGCGACATGAAAGCGTCGCGGCTGAGGCCAGGTTCAATAGCGGGCAAGAATTCGACCACGATATGGCCCGGCCTGCGCAATACTCCGCTGCCGGGCCAGTAGAGCCCTGAATTCAGCGCCACCGGCGCGCACGGCGCCTTCATTGCGGCATAGAGCCCGGCCACGCCCGGCTTATAGCTCTCCGCCTCGCCCGGATTCACACGGGTGCCCTGGGGAAAGATCACCACCTGACGGCCTTCCTCGGCGCGCTGGCGGGCGGTTCTCAGCATGCCGCGAAGAGTCTTCGCGGCGCCGGCGCGGTCGATGGCGATGTTTCTCAGCTTCATCGCGTACCAACCGAAGAAAGGCAGATAGCTCAGCTCCTTCTTCAGGATGATCGCCGGATCATCGAGAATGCGCCAGAAGGCGAGCGTTTCGAACATGGACTGGTGTTTGGCCGCGACCAGAGCGCCGGCGGCGGGGATGTGTTCACGGCCGCGCACCTCGAACGTGATCCCGCACAGACGCTTCAGCGCGCCGAACACCAGATCCAGATAAAGCCGCAGACAGGCTCTCGACCAGGAACGCGGTCCCAGGAGAGCCGGCGAGCACGCCACCCCCATCACCACCATCAGCCCATACATCCAGATGACGAACAGCACTGAGCCGATCACGCGCATGGTCGCGACCTCCCTTTGGTCAGCTTGTGATCAGCGAAGGATCTGGCGCGGCAGTTCGCGCCCGTAGACGGCGACATATTTCAGATATTCCTGCAGCCAGCGCCGCGCCGCGCGCGCATTTGTCCAAGGCGCCGGACCGCGAACGCCGTACGCGATGAACTCGCCTTCGGGAAGCGCGGTCCGCAGCTCGAGAAGCGCGCGCGGCATGTGATAATCAGACGTCACCACCACGATGCGGGTGAAGGCGTTCTCGCGCGCCCAGTCCGCAGTCTCGGTCGCATTGCCGATCGTATCGACCGCCTCGGCGCCGGCGTCTATGCAGCAGTCGAACAATGGTTGAGACGCGCCTGAAGCCTCGCGCACCTCATCAATCGGAACATCGGGATTGACCCCTGAGATCAGCAAGCGACCGCCGCGCCCTTCATCAAGCAGGCGAACGGCGGTCGGGATGCGGTCCACGCCGCCGGTGAACACCACCAGCGCGTCGCCGCGCGCCGCGTCATCCGGGCCCAAGCTCACCGCCTCGCGCGCGAAAATCGCAAAGCCGGCAAGGAAAGCGACCAGGAAGGCAAAGGCGAAGAATTGCGCCGCTCGCGCCACCGCCCTCATGCTCAACCCTCCTTATCCCTGCCCAGACATGATTAGAGCCCAGCGCGCCGGCGCGCGCCAGTCAGCCGAAGTGCTTATTCCCACCGTCGCGCCAGGGCGGTGAAGACCGCCCGGCGGGCGGCGAAGGCGGCGACCAGACCGGAGGCCAGCGCGGCGGCGGGCGGGATCAGCAGCGCGCCCCAGCCCAGCTTCAGCGTCGGCAAGAAGAAGAGCGCGCCAGCCTGCCCGCCGACATAGGCCAGGATCAGCGCCGCCAGCCCCGCGCAGGCCGCTCCGGCAAAGCCGGCCTTCAGACCCAGAGACAGAAAGCGCTGCTGGAACAGCTCGGCGACATACTGGTCCGGCGCGCCGACCAGATGCAGCGCATCGGCTACGTCCCAGCGCGCGGCGAGCGAGGCGCGCGCCGCAAAGGCCACGACCGCGCCGGCCGCGATGGTCAGCACGACAACCAGGGTCAGCGCAAAATAACGCACCGCCGCCGCGGCGCGCTCGACCGCATCGGTCCACATGCGGTGGCCGTCGACGAGGGCTTCATACTCGGCGTCGCCAAGCGCGGCGCGCACCGTCTCCACCTCGGCCGGCGCGCCCGGGTCAAGCCGCACCGCGATGATGCGCGGCGCCGGGAAATCCTCCGGCAGGCCGGCCTCGCCAATCCAGGGCTGAAGCAGCGCTTCGGCCTCCTCCCGGCTGGCGGCGCGTGCGGCGATCACACCGGGCACGGCCTGCACACGCGCCACCGCGTCAGCTGCGTCGGTGTCCGCATCGCGACCGGCTTCGGGCAGAATCTGCACCGTCATTTCCGCTGAGAGCTGATCGGTCCAGCCTTCAGCGGCGCGCCATGCGCCCAGCGCGCCCAGCGCTGACAGGCAGGCCAGAAAGACGAGAATGGCCGCGACCGCGAAGAGCGGACGGTCCCGCCCGGCATCCGGCGGCAGTAAGGGGGCGGCCCCGCGGCGGGTATTCTCGCTCATGCCGCCGGTCGCGTCTGCGATAGACGCCCCTCGGCCAGCTCCAGCACCGGCGCGTCCAGCGAGCGAACCAGTGAAAAGTCGTGACTGGCGATCAGAACGGTCGTTCCCAGCTTGTTCAGCTCCACGAAAAGCCGCAACAACCGGCGCGCCATGGCCGGATCGACATTGCCGGTCGGCTCATCGGCGATCAGCAGGTCCGGCTTGCCGACCACGGCGCGGGCGATCGCCGCGCGCTGCTGCTCGCCGCCGGACAGGGTGGAGGGATGCGCGTCCATGCGATCGCCCAGACCCACCCAGGTCAGCAGTTCGGCGACATCCTCGCCATAGCTGCGACGCGAAGCCCCGGCGACGCGCAGCGGCAGGGCGACATTTTCAAAAACGGACAGATGGTCGAGCAGGCGGAAGTCCTGAAAAATGACGCCGATTCGTTTTCGAATCGCCGGAAGCGACGCTCTCTGGATGGTTGCGGTGTCCTGACCGAATAAAGTGACCAGTCCGCGTGATGGCCTCTGCGCCAAGTATATAAGGCGAAGCAGCGAGGTTTTGCCCGCGCCGGACGGGCCGGTCAGAAACTGGAAACTTCCTCGCGGTAACTCAAAGCTAATATCGCGCAGGACCTCTGATCCGCGTCCATAGCGCATTCCGACGCCGTCGAAGCGCACTGTCGCGTCTTCGCTCGTCGCTGGCGCTTTGCGGATTTCAGGCTCCATCGGCTGGATTGCTCCGGAATGATCTGGGGCGGACGGCGGCGTTAAACCGACTATGCAGGACCGCTGAGGCGCTCGTCCATGATCGTAACCTGTCCAAGCTGCGAAGCTCGCTATCGCGTTGATGAGGACGCCCTGTCCGCGCGTGGCGGAAAGGTGCGCTGTTCCTCGTGCGGGCACAACTGGGTGGCGGAAAACGACGCCTTGCCGCTGACCGAGCCGGTCGATCCTCAGCCCGTCCCGGAAGCTGAACCGGAGCCGGAACCCGAACCGGTGCGGCGAGGGCCCCATTCAGTGATTCGCGAACGTGCCGAGGCCCGCCGCCGCAAGGCCCGGCTGATGACCGAGCTGGGCGCCTGGGGCGGAGTTGCGGCGATGTTCGCTGTCTTCGTCGGCGGCGCCTGGCTGTTCCGCGCCGATATCGTGCACGCCATGCCGGGCACGGCGCGCGCCTACGCTGCGGTCGGCGCGGAAGTGAACCCGTTCGGTCTGGAGATCGCCGACCTCAGCGTGGAGCGCGCTGAAGCCGGCGGCGCGCCGGCCATCGTGGTGGAAGGCGTGCTGCGCAATGTCGCCGGTTCTGATCGTCCGGCCGGCCCCTTGCAGGCCCGCGTGCTCGGTGAGGACGGCGCGGTGCTGGCTGAATGGGTGGTCCAGCTGGAAAGCCCGAGCCTGCCGGCGGCTGGCGAAGAACGCTTCCGCACCGTGCTGCAGGACCCGCCTGAAGGCGGCGCCGAGATCGAAGTCGTTCTGGGCGAGCCGGTTTAGCGTTCGCCGAGCGCGGCGCGGCTTTCCGCCAGAACGCGCAACTGGCCTGCGCGCGACCGTGCGAGCCAGATCCCGAAACCCGTAACCATGATAGACAGCACCAGCCCAGCGGCCATCACGCCCCAGAGCCATGCTGGCGGCGTTGATGCGCCCAGCTGAGCATCTCCGCCAACAAGGCGCGCCGTTGCGAAGCCCGCGCCCAAACCCGTCAGCGGCGCCAGATACATGAGGCGAGCCAGAATGATCATCGCTCGGGTCCTCCCCATCAGAAATTCAATAAGCTTGGCCGGCTCGGTTGAGAAAGCCCGGGCAAGCCGCTCGCGGTCCCTCGTATACCGATGCCAGGCAAAGACGAGCATCGCGAAGAGGAGCAGCCCCAGAATGCCGCGCGTGGGAAGAATCTGAGCGAATTCAATGCCCACCAGAACAAGCGCCGCCATGCCTGTCAGGGCGAACGAGGCCAGATTCACCCGGCGCAGAAGCCGGTTCTGCCGGGCCATACGGCCCACCAGCCCATCAATGTCGACGGGCGGGCTGTCACGCCAGATCTGGTCCAGCGCATCGTCAGAGGCGGGATCGGTCATGGTCGGGCCTTCATCATGTCTGCAAGGGTGGTGCGCGCACGCTTCAACCGCGCCGCGACGGCGTTCGGACTCAAGCCGAGTACATCGGCGATCTCGGTATTGCCAAAGCCTTCAAGGTGAAGCGTGATCGCTTGGCGCTGCGGCAGGTCCAGAGTTCGGATCGCAGCCAGCAGACGACGCCGTTTCAGCGCCCGGTCCGCATCGGCTTCCGGATTGGCGGTCTCATCGATGTGATCATCGTCGAGCGGGGCGGCCTTGCGCCGCACCGACCGTCGAACATGACTGACCGCGACATTGTGCGCGATGCGGGCGATATAAGCGCGCATCGGCGCGTCGCCGCGATAAGCGGAAGCGGCGCGCCAGACGGCGAGGAATATATCCTGGACAAGCTCATCCTGCTCCGCGCGTGACGCCTCGTAACTGGAGGCGATGCGGGCGATCATCGGGCCGTGCTCGCGGATGATCGCCCGCGCATCCTTCATCCGTTCGGCGTCCGGTTGCGATTGCAATCGCTGTGCGTTGATGCTGTTCCGGCGGCCAGCGCCATCAGGCTGACCCCGCCAGCGATGACCGCGAAGGCCATGCTTGAGCCCATCGGAACGCCAGCGAAATGGCCAAGAATGACCAAGACCAGGAACCCGGCGACAATACCAAGAAACGCGGCGGCGGTGAGGAGTTTTGAGGAAAAGCGCTGTTTCATCACACCGACCACACGGCGATGACGCGATAGGAGGTCGAAGAGCATGGACGCGCGGGCGTTCGCCGCCAGCCGGGTGAGGATCGTTGAGGCATCACAGTTTCCTTTCAAAGCCAGTACGACCTGTCAGTCGTCCGCTCGGGAGAAAAGTGACGCAGCCTGCTGCTAGAACTGTTCCAGCAAGCGGTCGATATAGTCGCGTTCTTCAGGTGAACGCTCGCCCTCGCCGGCGCGTCTGCGCAGCTCTTCAAGGATGTCGCGGGCGCGTTGACGCTCGCTTTCATCGGGTATGTCCTGATCGCCGCCGAGCGCGGAGCCGTCGCCAGTCCGGCCGAGCGGGTCGCTGCCTTCAGCCGCTTCGCCCGACTGGGCCATCATGCGTTCGGCCGCATCCGCCGCGCCGGCGCGCAGCGAATCCAGCGCCCGGTCCTGGGCCGCGAGCGCGCCCTGGCCGTCGCCTTCCTCCAGCGCGCGCTGGGCTTCCTCCATGAAGCGTTCCGCCTGACCCAGCTCGTCCGCGCCGTCGCCGTCTTCGCCCAGCCCAGCCTCGCCGAGCTGTTCGCGCAGCGCCTCCAGGCGCTCGCGCAGCGCGCCCTGACGATCGGCGAGATCGCCATCATCGCCTTCACCGGTTTCGCTATCCTGCTGACCGGGTTGAGCGCCGCCCGGCTGGTCCCGGCCTTCGTCGTTCTGGCCCTCTTCTTCCTGAAACGTGTCGTCCATCAGCCCGCGCTGGTCACCGATGAGATCGCTCAGCTCTTCCAGCGCTTCGCGCATGGCTTCATCCATCGGCGAGCCCTGTCCGCCGCCGGACAGTTGAAGCTGCATATTGCGCAACAGCGCCGCCAGTTGTTGCAGGGCGCGCTGGGCTTCTTCGCCTTCGCCAAGCTCAGCAGCCTCGCGCAGGGCGTCGATCAGCTCCTGCAGGGCGTCGGCGCTCATCTGCCCGCCGCCTCCGCCGCCGCCTTCAGCAAAGCGTCCGGCCTCAGCCGCCTCGCGGGCGAGCGCGCGCATATAGTTGTCGACCGCTTCCTGATAGGCCTCGAACAGGCCGTCGAGTTCGCTTTGCGGCGCGCCGCGCGCCAGCGCGTCGGCGAGCGCGCGTTCGGCTGCACGAAGCGCCGCTTCAGCGTCTGCGAGCACGCCAAGCTCGGCGCGCAGCGCGATGCGCCAGAGATCTTCGGGCATATGCTCAAGCTGATCGGTCTCGCGGGCCCGGCGAACCTCGTGCATGGCGGTGCGCAGGCCGAGATAGACCACCGGGTCGTCGAAATAGCGGGCCGGCGCGTCGGAGATTGCGTCAAGCGCGGTCGCAAGGCGGCGAACCTCGTCCGGCGCCCGCTCCAGGCGCCGCGCCGGCTCGTCATCAAGGAAGCCGCCTTCGCTGGCCGGGCGGGTCGCAGCCGGCTCGATATCATCAGGCAGCGGGCTGTAATCGTCCTGAAACTCAAGAACGCCTTTGCGTTCGAACGCGACGGCGCGCGCCAGCGGATCCAAGAAGACGCGTTCAGGGATCACCACCGCCATCGGGCCGCTGAAGGCGGTCTGTCCGGCCGCATCGATCGCGACCATGCGGATGAAGGCGCGCGCCCCGGCGAGTGGGTGCTTGGCCAGATCAATGCGCGCGGCGTAATCGCGCTCAGGGCTTCCGGCCATATCGCCCGGGCCGAGATCGAACCGCTCCCAGACCGCATCGTTTTCCGGTGTCGCATCGCTCGGCGCGTCATCGGACAGCGGCGACATCTCGAAGGCGAACTGTTCCACGCCGTAATCGTCCTCGGCGCTGAATTCCACGCTGAGCACGCCGTCGCGCCCGCCCTCGGGCGCATCGATCAGCGCAATGCGCGGCGGCTCGTCGGGCAGCACGGTGATGTCGATGGTGCGGCGAAATACGCCGGCGCCGACGGTGACCGGCCCGCTCTGTTCCAGACGCGCGCGCATTTGGCGCACCCCGTCCGGCAGGCGTTCAATCTCCGCTTCGGCGCCGGACAGGCGCACCCGTCCCGCATAGCCGGCCACGCGCACCGCCAGTATGGAGCCTTGCGGGGCTTCGGCCTCGCGCCGTTGAGCCAGAAAGACCGGCGCCCGTCCGGTATAGTCCGGCGGTTCGATCCACAGATCGACAACGGCGTCAGCGCCGCCGGCTTCCAGAAGACGCGGCGCGAACGCGTCTGAAAGCCGAAAGCTCCAGGACGGGCCAGCGTAAAGCACGCCCAGCCCGACGATCATGGCCAGAGCGATTCGCATCCCATGCGGATCAAGCTCGGCCCAGGCGGATTTCGGGCGGCGCGCTTGCGCGCCTTCAAGACGCGCCGCCATGCGTGCCCAGTGCGCGCGCCAGAGCGGCTCATCGCCGGCGGCTTTTTCATCGCGCAGCGCCTCGAAGGGGCGCCCCTTCAGCCGGCTGTCCTCCTCCAGACGGCGTTCAGCCTCGCGGCGCGTCGGCGAGGTGAAGCCGGCCAGGGCGCGATGTGTCAGCCAGATGACTGCGGCGGTCAGCGCGACAAGGGTCAGGAGGCGGAACGGATCGCCCAGCTGGTTGAACACACCGAACAGGGCGAGGGCGAGGTACACCCCAAGCGCAGCCAGGCCCGGCGCGAGCACGGGCGCGGCGCGTTCCCAGATCAGCGCAGCCTGCGCACGAAGGAGGGCGAAACCAAGCATGAGGGAAAAGACTAGCTCGCCGCCGCCGCCTTGGCACGGGCTTGGCGCATGACGGTTTCGTTAGCTGGCGTCATGCTCAACCGATCACGCATTCGCCAGCCGGCTCGCGCAGATTATAGCGCGAGCTCATCACCTGACCGTAAGCCCCGGCCTGGGCGATCAGGATGACATCGCCTTCCTCGCTCTCCGGCATGAGTCGGTCGGATCCGAGGAAGTCCGCGCTCTCGCAGATCGGACCCACCAGGCTGGCCAGACCCACCGGGTCTTCGCTGAGACGGGTCAGGTTCACGATCTCGTGGCGCGCCCCGTAAAGCGCGGGGCGGATCAGCGAGTTCATCCCGGTTCCAAGCCCGATGAAGCGCGTGCCGAAGGCGCGCTTGATCTGGGTGACGCGGGTCAGAAGCACGCCGGATTCAGCGACGATGAAGCGGCCCGGCTCCATCCAAATCTCAAACCCTGGTGCGGTCTGTTTCAACGCCGCCAGATCCGCTTCGACGCCCGCCAGATCAAGCGCTGGCGCGTCATCGTCTTCCGGCACGCCGAGCCCGCCGCCGACATTGAGGATGCGAACATGGTCAAAGCCGGACGCGGCTTCCATCAGGATCACGCCAAGCTCCCGCCAATGGCCCGGCTCGGTCACGCCGGAGCCGGCATGGGCGTGTAGCCCGATGATGCGGGCGCCCGCCGCGTCGGCGAGCGCGCGTGCTTCATCCAGCGCACTGAGAGGCACTCCGAACTTCGCCTTCGGACCGGCGGTCTGGACATGGGCGTGATGGCCGCGCGGCCGGTCCGGATTGATGCGCAGGATGACGTCCTTGCCGTGAAACAGCTCCGGCCAGGCCTGCAGCGGGTGAAGCCCGTCCACGGTGAGCTGAACGCCGGCTTCCAGCGCTGCGGCGTACTCCTCGCGCGGCGCGAAATTGGGCGTGAACAATATGTCGCCGGCGGTCATATCCGGGATCGCCTCGCGCACGCGCGCGACCTCGCCCATCGACACGCATTCAAAGCCGAGGCCGGCCTCGCGCACGGTCTTCAGCACGTCCGGATGGGCGTTCGCCTTCATCGCGTACCAGCCGCGCGCCACGCTGTTCAGCCCGGCCAGCGCTTCGGCGCGCGCCTTCACCGTCGCACGGTGATAGACGTAAAGCCCGCCGCTGTGCGGAGCGAGGTCCAGAAGCGTGTCCCGCGAGCCTTTCCACCAGGGCGCGGGGCGTGAAACGCGCTTTGACGCAGGCGAGGTCAGCTCGCTCCAGCTTGGCCCGAAGACAGGGCTGTTCGGGGCCGGTCCGATCAGCGTCTCATGCAGGCGCGCAGCCAGCGGACGGCCTTCCTCGCCGTCCACGACAACGGTGAGGTTCAGATCGTTCGCCGCCTGGCTGACCAGACGGATCGGCTTGTCCTGAAAGGCCTCCAGCGCCGGCGCCAGCTGATGCAGGATGCGGCGCACGCCGTAACCTACCAGACTCACCGCCGCGCAGTCTTCAATAATGCGCACGCGGCAGAGCGGGGCGAGCGCTTCACGCAGGCGCTCAAGGCGCGCCTCGTCTAGGCCGGGATCGGGGTCGAGCGAGACCGTCACATTCGTCTCTGAGGTGGAGACCTGATCAACCGAAACGCCACAGGTCTTGAAGCAGGCGAACAGGTCGGCCAGGAAGCCGGCCTGGCGCCACATCTCAGAACCTTCCATCACCACCAGGCGGACACCGGATTTGACCGACACCGCCTTCAGCTGCGGCGCGTCGTCACCGGGCTCGGCGGTGATCCGCGTGCCGGGCAGTTCGGAACGGAACGTGTCGCGCACTTCGATGGGAATACCGGCTCGGCGGGCCGGACCGACGGCGCGCGGATGCAGCACCTTGCCGCCCATGGTGGCGATTTCCTGCGCCTCTTCATAGGACAGCGCCTGCAACAGGCGCGCGCCGGCCGTCAGGCGCGGGTCGGCTGAGAAGAGACCCGGCACGTCGGTCCAGATTTCAAGGCGCGCGGCCTGCAGCTTGGCGGCCAGATACGCTGCGGAGGTGTCTGATCCGCCGCGCCCGAGCAGCACGGTCTCGCCACGCGCGTTCGAACAGATAAAGCCCTGGGTGAGGGAGATGTCCTGACCGGTCAGGCGCGCCTGCAGCGCGCCATCGGGCGTCTCGTCGGCGCTGTTGTCGAGATAGGCGCGCGGCTCCTGGCCGTTATTGGTCGCGCGCAGTGCTTCGCGCGGGTCGAGCCTGAACACATCCAGCCCCAGCGCGGCGAGCTGCGCGGCGGCGAGCGCGCCAGCCATCAGCTCGCCCAGCGCGAGCAGTTCAGCGCGCACCCGGGCGCTGGCTTCGCCCACCAGAGCAATGCCGGCGCTGATCTGATCGAGACGCGCAAACAGCGCGTGCAGTTCATCGCCGAGGGTCAGCCCTGCAGCCTCGGCGAAGGCGAGGTGGGTCTGGCGAATGGCGTGAGCGGCTGTTTCGCCTTGGCCCGCGAGCGCGAGATCCGGCAGGTTTTGCAGCGCATCGGACACGCCGGAGAGCGCCGAATGCACGATCAGAACGCGTTCGCCGGCTGCGATCCGGTCTTTGGCCAGCCCGGCGATCGCCTCCCAGCTGGAGGGGCGGGCGACGGAGGTTCCGCCGAACTTCATCACCGTCAGCGGTCGCGCGCTCATCGCTGTTTCGCCTTCAATACCCGATTGATCGAGCCCTTCAGTTAGCGCGAATGCTGCACTGCGAAAAGAGCCGGCCTGATCCCATGCGCGCCCGCCGTCTTGGTTTCACGCGCGCAAGTCTGTATCGGAAGGAGGAGCAACACAGTCAAAGATGGACGAGAACGCCATGGCCAACGACCCGCACCGCATCACCATTCTTGCGAAAACCTTTTCCGCCGCAGCGCTGGAATTCCACCGCGGTCACATGGCAGAGCGCGGCTACCGCATGGATGGGCGCATCGAGCCGAGCGTGTTCCAGACCATTGATGAGAACGGGACCGTCTCGCCGGAGTTTGAAGGCGAGCCGCTCTTCATGGTCACCTTCGTCAAGCGCGAAGACTGAGCGCAATGGCCAGCGAGACAGCCAAGGTCGACCCGCGCGGCGTCGCGGCGAGCTTTCAGCGGGCTGAGACCGCGTCTGAAGCGGTGGACCGGTTGGCTGAGCTTTATGCCAACTCGGTTGCGGCGCTGCGCGAGGCGCTCAAACGCTATCTGACGGATGCGACCCCGCCGACCGCCGCGCAGCGGGCCTCCGGCGCGTTTAGCTATCCCGAGCTGCGCATCACCTACGCCCCGGCCGGTCCGCCGCCGCCGGTCAGCCGCGCCTTCGGCAAGTTTTCCGAGACCGGCGTCTATGTTCAGACCGTGACGCGGCCTGATCTGTTCCGCGCCTATCTGGTTGAACAGATCAGCCTGTTGCAGGACGAGTACGACATCGTCATCGAGACCGGGCTGTCGACGGACGAAATCCCGTTTTCCTACGTCTTGGATGGCGCTGACGATCTTGATCTGGATGCGGCCGAGTCAGCCCAGCTGGTGCGTCAGTTTCCTTACGCGGATCTGTCGAGGATCGATGACGCCCTGCCTAATGGCGAGCGCGTCGGAGAGAGCCCGGACCGCCGCCCGCTCTCACTCTTCACTGCTGCGCGCACCGATTATTCGCTGCAACGGGTCAAGCACTATACCGGCACGCCCTATGAGGATGTGCAGCGCTATGTCCTGTTCACAAACTATCACCGCTATGTCGACGCCTTCGTGGATTGGGCCGCCAGGCAGCTGAAAGCCGATAAGGGCTATACCGCCCTTTCCGCGGCCGGTTTCGTCACCGTGGATGGCGATAGCGCCGATCCGGTGGGCGAGATCGCGGGCGCGGCCTGGCGGCGTTATCAGATGCCGGCCTATCACCTCAAGGCGCCCGGCGGGAAGGGCGTGACCCTGGTCAATATCGGGGTCGGGCCATCGAACGCGAAGACCATCACCGACCATCTCGCCGTGCTCCGACCAGAATGCTGGCTGATGATCGGCCATTGCGGCGGGCTGCGCCATTCCCAGCGACTCGGTGATTACGTTCTCGCCCACGCCTATCTGCGCTATGACAGCGTTCTGGACCGTGACATCCCGCTGGAGATTCCCGTTCCGCCCATCGCGGAGATACAGGTTGCCCTGCAGGACGCGGTGCGCAAGGTCAGCGGCGATCGCGGCGAGGCGCTCAAGCGTCGGCTGCGCACCGGCACGGTGGTGACCTATGCGGACCGGAACTGGGAGCTGCGCTATCACGCCGAAGCGAAGCGGATAAACCAGTCCCGCGCCATCGCTGTGGACATGGAAAGCGCCACCATCGCCGCAAACGGATTCCGGCTGCGCGTGCCCTACGGGACGCTCCTGTGCGTGTCCGACAAGCCGCTTCATGGCGAGCTGAAACTGCCCGGCGCGGCCAACCGCTTTTATGAGCGCGCGGTGGGCGAGCATCTGATGGCGGGCATCGAAACGGTGGAGAGTCTGCGCCGGGAAGGCTCACACGTTCTGCACTCGCGCAAGCTCAGAAGCTTCGACGAGCCGCCCTTCAGATAGGGTGTGCGCACGCTTTAACTTGCCCGCCCGCCCGGGGCGCGATAGGCAGCGCGCATGAGCGATGAACGCGTTATTGCGCTTGAGGGCGTGCATAATTTCCGCCGCTTCGGGGTCTATCCGGTCGCCGATGGTCGCCGCGTGCGCGACGGGCTGTTCCGGTCCGGGCAGTTTTCGCGTGCGACCGATGAGGACAAGGCCGTGCTCGACGCCCTCGGCATCCGCACGGTCGCCGATCTGCGCAGGCCGCGTGAGCGTCAGATGGAGCCGTCCCACTGGCCGGGCGTCGACGGGGTGCGGGTGATCGAGACCGATCACGCCGGACCGGCAGAACCGCCGCATATGGTGTTCCTTCGGGAAAATGAACTCACCTTCGAGAATATCCGCGACTTCATGCTCGCCACTTATAAGCGCTTGCCCTTCGATCCTGGCAATCAGCACGTCTTCCGCGAGGGCGTGAAAGCGCTCGCCGGCGCGTCTGAGGATGGCGAAGGCTTCGTGGTGCACTGCGCGGCGGGCAAGGACCGCACGGGCATTTTCTGCGCGCTGGTTCTGTGGGAGGCCGGCGTGGATCACGATACGGTGGTCGATGATTATCTGATGACCAATACGGCGGTGGATTTCGATCGCATCGCTGCGGTCATGCGCGAGCGTCTGGCGGAGAAATACGGGCGCGAGTTCGCCGAACCGGAGCTGCGCGCCTTTCTCGGCGTGGATGGCGATTATCTGGATGCGGCCATTGAGGCGATTGGCGATCCGCGCGTCTATCTGCGCGAGACGCTCGGCCTGGGCGATGCGGTGTTGAGCGCCATGCGCGACCGTCTGTTGGCAGGCTGAGGCGTGGGCGAAGCCGCAAGCGAGACAGTCTTGCCCCTTCAGCCCGCCCTTGAGCTGGGCTGGCGCACGCCGCTCGATGCGCTTGATCGGATCAGCGATGCGCCTGGCGCCTTGCTTCTGCATGGCGGGGCGGCGACCGGATCAGGCCGGTTCAGCTATCTCAGCGCCTTCCCCGCCTTTGTGGTTGCCGGTGACGACCGTGACAGCTTTGAACGTCTGCGCACGCAATTCCGCACCAGTGCGCTTCAGCCCGGCCCGGCGCGCTTCCAGGCCGGTTATGCGGGTCTGTTCAGCTATGATCTCGGCGCAGCCTTTGAGCCGGTGGATGCTCTGCCGGACGCCATCGCCGCATGGCCGGGGCTGCACCTTGGATGGTATGAGGCGGTGGCGTGTTTCGACCATGATGCGCGGCGGTTGACGGTTTGCGGGAAGGGCTCTGCTGCGCAACGCCTGGCCGCTGCGATCTGTGCGCCCCGGTCCAAAACGGTCGCCGGGTTCCACACCGAAGGCCTGGCGCCGGAGTGGAGCCAGGCGCGCTATCTGCGCGCGGTGCGGCTGGCGCGCGAGTATATCCGCGCTGGTGATGTGTTTCAGGTCAACCTGTCCCATCCCTATCGCGGCGCGGTGCGCGGCGAACGCGCGCCCTTCGCCTATTTCCGCGCTCTGACAGAGGCCAGCCCGGCCGCCTTCTCGGCTTATTATCGTCTGAGCGAGGATCAATGCGTGGTCACAAACTCGCCGGAGCGCTTCTTGCGCGTGACCGCGGATGGCGATGTGCAGACCCAGCCCATCAAGGGCACGCGACCACGCGGGCGCACTCAGGCGGAGGATGACGCGCTCGCCGCCGATCTGGCCGGGTCGGCCAAGGATCGGGCGGAAAACCTGATGATCGTGGATCTGATGCGCAATGACCTGTCGCGCGTGTGCGAACCCGGCAGCGTGCGCACGCCGAGCCTGTTCTCCATTGAGAGCTACGCCAATGTCCACCATCTGGTTTCCAGAGTGCAGGGCCGGCTGCGCGAAGATCAGACCGTGTTCGAGCTCATCGCAGCTGCATTTCCCCCGGGCTCGATCACAGGGGCGCCGAAACCGCGCGCGATGGAGCTCATCGCCGAGCTGGAAGAAGAAAAGCGCGGACCCTATTGCGGTGCTCTGGGCTGGATTGGAGCTGATGGGGCGGCGGATCTGAACGTCATGATCCGCACGGTCGGTTTCGCACGGGCCGGCGAGGGGTGGCGCGTTGAGGCCCGATCGGGCGGCGCGATTGTTATCGATAGCGATCCTGAAGACGAGCTGGCCGAGACCCGCGCGAAAATCGCCGCCATTCAGTCCGCCTTCGCCCAGGGGGCGCGGTCATGAACGACCGGGTCTGGTTGAACGGTCAGATCACGCCCGCCTCTGAAGCGCGGATCGACCCGTCTGATCGCGGTTTTCTTCTCGGCGATGGCGCGTTCGAGACGATGCGGGTGGAGGCCTGCGGAGTGCGTCGTTTCGCGCGACACCGCAATCGGATCGCCGCTGCGCTTGATGAGCTGGACATCGCCGCGCCGGACTGGGACCAGATCGAGGCCGCCATTGTCCATCTTGCCGCCGAGGCCGGACTGACCGCCGCTATTGCACGGCTGACGGTTTCACGCGGTCCGATGGGCCGGGGTCTGGATGCGCCCGGCGGGCTGGCCGGCGTGGTGCTGGCGACGGTCGACGCGCTTCGTGAACCGCCGTCGCAGCTGAAGCTTGTCAGCCTCGATGCGCCGCGCCGCGAGCCGACCAGCCAGAGCGCCCGGTTCAAGCCCATAGGCTATGGCGACAGTCTTCAGGCGCGCCGCCGGGCGCGCGCCGCCGGAGCGGATATGGCGGTGATGCTGTCATCGTCCGGTGACCTGGCCTGCGCGGATGCGGCCAATCTCTACTGGGTGTCGAAGGGTCGGGTTTTCACGCCCAGCCTGAACACCGGCGCGCTGAGAGGCGTGACGCGCGCTGCGGTGCTTGACGCTGCAAACGCTGCGGGGCTGGTGGTTGAGGAGGGCCGGTTCGGCCCCGATAAGCTGGCAGCCTGTGAAGCGGCCGCGGTCAGCAATGCGGCGATCGGGGTGCGCCCTGCGGCGATGATCGATGGACGCGAGCTTGACCGGGATCACGCGCTGATCAGCGCGCTGGTCGATCTGGAGCGTGAAGTGGTCTAGTCGCGTCGCACCCACAGGCCGCGCCGCGGGCGCAGATACACCGTGTCGCTGAGCGTCAGGCTTTCAAAGCCTTCAACCTTGAACGGGGTGGTGAAATTATATCCCGCCTCCACAAGGACGATGGACTCGCCTTCAACCAGAATGCCGTTCGGGATCACCGGCTGGGCGTCATCACCAAGCGGATCAATCCCCTGTGCGTCGCTCCAGTCGACGAAGATATCGCCATCATTATCCATGCGCACCGATGAAACGCGCATGACCATGGCGTCGACATCATAGGGCTCCATGATGATCCCGGCGGCCTCGAAAATATCGTCCAGCTCGTTGTCGGTGATGACGTCATCCTGAGCGACAAGATCGCCGACCGCATTGGCCGCACTCGTCAGCTTGCTATCGGCATTGAGCGCCTGGCTGACCTGAACCGCGCCGAGATAGAGCGTAATCAGAAATGGCGCGATCAGCGCGAATTCGACAGCCGAAGCGCCGTCACGGTCGCGGGAAAAGCGGATCAGCATATTGCGCAGTCCGATCAGCATCACTCGCCTCCATCCTGCGCGAAGGGCTCGGAGCGGAAGGCGGTCGCCGCGCTCATCAGCACTTCATTATCTGCGATGTTGGCCAGGCCCACGCCGAGCGACGGCGTGAACAGCTTCTTACGGTAGAAGACCCGCACCAGAACGACATCGCCCGCGCCGCCCGGCTCGAACACGAAGCCCGCATCACTGAATTCGTCATCGACCACCGGATCAGGCACTGTCACCGAGGTGAAATTGTCGAAGGTGCGCACATCAACGCTCAGCTTGCTGCAGTCGCCGATATTGCCAAAGGACTCGCAGACCGTGTCCAGGAAATCGGCGCGCCCATTGCCGCCGGTCTGAAACTCGCCGGTGCGGATTTCGCGCGCGGCCTGAAGCATGGAGTCTTCCATCACCGAGCTGGTGAAGAAGACCAGTCCAACTTCCAGAATAGCCATCATCAGGGCAAAGAAAGGGCCGGCGATCAGCGCGAATTCCACCGCGGCTGAGCCGCGGCGGGCTTCGGCGAAACGCCGCATCCACAAGACAAGAACGATAGTGCGGCCCATCGCTGCGCCATCCCTGTTCGATCAAAACACAGGATGATTATCGCGCAGCGGGCTTAAGGCCGGCTGAAAGAAGACGGTGAATCTTGTGTTTACCAGACATGGAGCCTGGTTTGCGCATACATCCTTAGTAGGGGCGGCTGCGCGAAGCTGGATTGATTGAGGCTAGTTCGGGTCCGCGCCGCCCGCTTCGGCGGTTCCCATGCGCGCGGCTTGCTGGGCGGAGCGGTCCTCAAACCAGTCCGTCCCGTCGCCAACCTGCGGGCTGGCTTGGCAACGCGGCGCACAGTCGAAGCTGCGTTGCTCGGTGTTGCGGAACACGGTGAGCGAATTGCGGTCCGACTTGGTCACCACAACGTCAGCGGTGTGGATGACCCGCCCGCTTCCGTCCAGGGCGATGATATTGGTGCGCCCGAACAGCTTGCCGGTCACGAAGATGGTACGCGCATCATAAAGCGTGGCGTCGGCGATCGACGGATTGCCGATCACGATCGCGGCCGCGTCGCCGGGCAGGCGCAGAAGCGAAGCCTGATCAGCGGTCACAGTATGCGTGCGGTCATGCGCCAGAGCGCCCGCGCCAGCGATGGCTGCGAGCGCGGCGGCGAGGATGGACGCCAGGGCGGTGCGGATCATTCGACCCTCCATAGACTCTATGGAGCGTTTGTCGCTCGCGCGCGTGAAGGAAGTCTAAACGCAGCGTGAGCTGGCTACACATGCTTAATGAGTATTTATATTTACTCTTTGTTGACTATAGAGATACGAATTCAGGTTTACCAAAAATAAAGCATGGAAATTTACGCGATCGCAATCGTCTCGGGTTTTACTTGCGTCATGTTCAGAACGGGTCGGGACGGACTTTGCTTCTGGGCGACAACCAAAGTCCAATAAGGAGTGAGTGGGATGAAAAATCTGGTTTCGCGTTTCATTAAAGACGAGTCTGGCGCCACGGCTATCGAGTATGGTCTGATCGCCGCCCTGGTTGCGACCGCCATCATCGGCGCGTTCAGCATTCTCGACGTCGCCGGCTGGTTCACCAGCCTGAACACCTCGGTCACCGGCCAAATGCCGTCCTAAGACCGTCAGGTTAAGCCGCGCATCTCGCGCCGGCTGCACGAAGGGCCGCTCGAAAGAGCGGCCCTTTTGTTTGTGCGGATGGTGCCGCCCAGATGTTCGGCGTGCACCGGATATTAAGCACGATCTGCTGAAATGCGTTCTCGATCAGGGCCTAACGAGTGCGAGGGCGTGACATGCTTGCCAATACAGCGGTGTTGTTTCTCGGTTTCATGATGTTGCTTGCGGCATGGACGGATGTGCGCGGCTACACCATTCCCAACTGGATACCCGGTCTTCTGGCGGCGGTCTGGCCGGCTGGCGCGCTCGCCATGGGTTTGAGCTGGGCTGAGGCCGGCGTCTCGCTGGCGGTCGGCTTTGTGGCGCTCGCCGTCATGGTAGGCATGTGGTTGATGCGCTGGATGGGCGGCGGCGACGCCAAGCTCATTGCAGCCGGAGCCCTGTGGTTCAGCTGGCCGGATGCGATGGGGTTCATTTTGATGTCGGCTGTTGCAGGCGGCATTCTGGCCCTGCTTCTGGTGCTGGCGCGCCGTTTTGTCCCGGCGCTGCCCTTCGGCGGCGACTGGATGCGCGCCGGCCCGCTCGCGCCGGGCGCGCCCGCCCCGTATGCGGTCGCCATCGCCGCCGGGGCGCTGTGGGTTCTGCCTTCCAGCCACCTCGCTCTGCGCATGGTGGCGTGAACGCGCGATTCACCATTCCTGCCAACAAGCTTGCGTTCATCTAAAGCGTTAACGCGCCTTTGAGGATTTCCCGGTCAGATCGCCCCTAAGAAGGGCGCATTGCGCCGGGCAACGCCGTCAGGGGCCGTCATGAATGTGATGCGCATCGTTATTCTCGCTGTCGCCGCTCTGGCTGCGATCGTTGCGGCGCTGTTCGTGCGCTCCGCGATGCAGCCGCAACAGGCCGCATCGCCCGCTGCGGTGGAGGTTCGCGAGGCGCCGACCGAACGGGTTCTGGCTTTTCGCGGAGAGTTTACGCCCGGCCAGCGTCTGACCAGTGACGATCTTTACTGGCGCGCCTGGCCGGAAGAGGCCTTGATCGAGGCCTATTTCACCGAAGCTGGCGATAGCGAGGCGCTGCAACGCTATATCGGCGCGGTCGTTCGCGCGCCTGTGGGCGAGGGCGAGCCGGTCACCGCGCGCAAGCTGGTCCAGGCCGGCGAGGCCGGCTTCATGGCTGCCGTGCTGACGCCGGGCATGCGGGCCGTCGCCGTGCCCACCTCAGCGGAGGCTGGGGCGGGCGGCTTCATCCTTCCCAATGACCGGGTCGATGTGATCTCCACCATCTCCGAAGACGAGGGCTATAGCGCCGATCTGGTGGTGGAGAACGCGCGCGTTCTGGCTATAGACCAGACCTATTCTGAAGAAGAAGACGGCGCGTTTGTCGGGTCCACCGCAACGCTGGAAGTCACCCCGAATCAGGCGCGGCTGCTCGCGCGCGCGGTCGCGGCCGGCGATGTGTCGCTCGTGCTGCGCTCGGTCGCTGATATCGGCGATGAGGGGCTCGCCGTGTTCGAGGAAGGCGACCCGACCGAAGAACAGGTTGTGCGGGTTTTCCGCTACGGCGTTGAGCAGCGCGTCGCGCTGGGAGGCCAGCCATGAGCGCTCGCTTCCTCGCGCTGATCGCGGCCCTTGCCGGCTTGTCAGCGCCATCGGCCTTCGCCGCCCAGGTCCCCGCTGCGCAGGAGCGCGGCAATACGCTTCAGGTCGTCATCCGCGAGCCGGGCGCCGGGCCGGCTTCGGAAAGCGTTTCCCTTCCGCTGGGCCAGGCCGGGGTTATCCACCTGCCGGTTGACGCCGCAGACGTGGTGGTCGCAAACCCGGAGGTCGCCGAGGCCGTCGTTCGCACGCCGACGCGCGCCTTCCTTCTGGCCCAGGCGGTCGGGCGGACGAACATCTTCTTCTTCGATGGCCATGGCGAGCTCATCCTGGATCTCGACGTGCGCGTGGAGCGCGACATCGTCGCGCTGCAGGACGCGCTCGATCGCTTCGTGCCGCAGGGCCGCATCACCGCTGAGAGCATGAACGCGAATATCGTCCTGTCCGGCACGGTGCCGTCTTCGGTGGCTGCGGACACCGCGCTGCGCGTCGCGCATCGCTGGGCCGATGACCCGGAGCAGGTGATCAGCTTCCTCACCATCGAAGGGCGCGAGCAGGTTCTGCTGAAGGTGCGCATCGTGGAGATGGAGCGCTCCATCGTGCGCCAGATCGGGGTGAACCTGAACGGTCAGCAGAATTTCGGCGACCTGACGCCTCCGGTGCGCGTGCGCGCCACTGACGATCTCGGTAACCCGCTCAGCGATGAATTCGGCGCGCCGGTGTTTGACGTCTACTCGCCGGGCCGCTTCCAGTCGGGCGGCAATTTCGGCACGCAGAACGCTTTTAATATCGCCGGCACCGCGCTCGGCGGGCTGGCTGGGGGGCTGCAGACGCAGAACCTGGTCGATGGCGTAATCCAGAGTTCTTTGGGCGCAACGCTGAACGCGCTGGAGCGCGTAGGGCTGGTGCGCACGCTGGCCGAGCCGAACATCACCGCAATCTCCGGGGAGTCCGGCAGCTTCCTCGCCGGGGGCGAGATTCCGATCCCGGCCGGACGCGATCGCGACGGCAATATCTCCATAGAGTACCGTCAGGTTGGCGTTGGGTTGGGCTTTACTCCGACCGTCCTGTCGGAGGGGCGCATTTCGCTGCGGTTGTCGACAGAGGTGTCAGAGCCTTCCAGCGAGGGCGCTCTGTCGCTGAGCTCATCCCAGGTCCGTGACGAGGATGGCAATGTGGTGGGCACAGTGGCCGGTCTGACTATTCCGGCCCTTGAGGTGAACCGCGCAGAGACCACGGTTGAGCTGCCGTCGGGCGGCAGCCTTGTGATCGCCGGACTGATCCAGGAGGAGACCCGCCAGTCTCTGGATAGCGTGCCGGGGCTGGACCGGCTTCCGGTTCTGGGTTCGCTCTTTCGTTCGCGCGATTTCGCCAACAACGAAACCGAGCTGGTGTTTATCGTGACGCCCTATCTCGTCGATCCGACCGATCCGGACGCGCTGTCTTCACCTGATGAGGGCTTTGCGCCGGCCAGCGCCCTGTCAGCGGCCTTCTTCGGCCGCTTGAACCGGGTCTATGCCGCGCCGGGCGCGGATGTGGAGGGTCGCGGATGGGCCGGTCCTGTCGGCTTCAGCCTGGAGTGATGGCGATGATGCGCTTGATCCTTCTTCTTGCGAGCGGACTTCTCGCCACCGCCTGCGCCACGGCGCCGGAGCCGCTGCCGCGCGCCGGCGCCGTGGCGGAAACCGTGCGTGTGGAAATGGCGGTCGATCCGTTGGATAACGGCCTGACCTGGGCTCAGCAGGATCTGATCGCCAGCGTCGCGTCGGAGTTCAAGTCGCGTGGTCATGGCCCGCTGGTGATCTCTCATCCGGACGGCGGTCCTAACCAGGAAGCAATCATTCAGGCGATCGCGAATGCGCGCACCCAGCTCTACGGGCATGGGCTGGACTGGCGGCGCATCACCGGGGGCGCGTATGAGTCGCGCGGCTATGGCGGGCCGGTGGTTTTCTCCTTCACCCGCTACCGCGCGACGGCTGAAGACTGCGATACCGGCTGGGATAATCTGGCCCGTCAGAAGCCCGGCGCGCCCTGGGAGGGCTTCGGCTGCAGCACGGCGGCGAACCTCGCCGCCATGGTCGCCGATCCACGTGACCTGATCACCCCGCGCACCTTTGATGCGCCCGACGCCCAGCAGCGCCAGCGCGTACTGGATGGCTGGCGCTCAGGTGAAAACACCGGCTCGGACCGCTCTGAGAGCGAACGCGCCATTGTCAGCGATGACGGCTAAGCGAGAACCAGGACGATCATGAGCCAGGCGAACGCACAACTGGATGAATTCGACGACGGCTTCGCCGCCGATGACGAGTTTGTCGATTCCTCCGATCCGTTTCTGGACGCCGAAGCGGTCGAACGCGCCCTTCTTGGCGAGGCTGAGTCCGGTGCGGCTGCGCCCCAACCGGAAGAGGCGCGGCCCTTCGGCGCCCGCCTGGCGGAGGCCAACGCTGTCGAAGGCGGCTTCGTCGAGGATGAGGCTGATGCGTTCGGCGACTTTGACGAACCGCTCGCAGCCCCGGCTGATGCGGCGCCGGCCTCGTCCTATTCGCAGATGGATGAAGAGGAGGCTCGCCTTCTCAGCCAGCCGGTTCCGCGCATCACCATTCACGCCTTCTGCGAAAACCCGGCGACGGGCCGCGTCATACACACCGCCGGCGAGGATCGTCGTCTTGCCAAGGCGCATGTCACCGTCGAACTCGGGGGTCTGGCTGCGGCCATTGAGCGCTTCCACGACGAAGACACGCCCAACCTGCTCATGGTGGAAACCGGCATGCGCGGCCGGGAGCTGTTCCAGCAACTGGAAGAGCTGGCCTCGGTCTGCGACCCGGAAACAAAGGTGGTCATTGTCGGCGCGGCGAACGACATCTCTCTCTATCGTGAGCTGATGCGGCGCGGGGTGAGCGAGTATCTCGTCCCGCCGATGAACCCTCTGAACGTCATCAAGACGGTCTCCGGCCTGTTTCTTGACCCTGAAGCGCCCTTCGCGGGCAAGGCGCTCGCCTTCGTCGGCGCCAAGGGTGGGGTCGGCGCTTCCACGATCGCCCACAACACCGCCTGGTGCCTGACTGAGAAACTGCGCTCTGACGCGGTTCTGGTTGATCTTGATCTGTCGTTCGGCACCGCCGGGCTCGACTTCAATCAGGACCCGGCTCAGACCATCGCGGAAGCTCTGTCCGCGCCGGATCGGCTGGACGAGGCGCTGCTGGACCGGTTGCTGGTTCGCTGCACCGACCGGCTCAGCCTGTTCTCCGCCCCGGCGACGCTGGAGCAGGACTGGGATTTCGACCCGGACGTCTATGACGAGGTGCTCGACAAGGTGCGCCGCCAGGCGCCGCACATGGTGCTGGACCTGCCGCACGCCTGGAGCCCCTGGGTCCGTCGCACGATTCTGAGCGCCGATCAGGTCGTAGTGGTGGTCACGCCCGATCTGGCCTGCCTGCGCAATGCGAAAAACCTGTTCGACCTGGTGCGCACCGCGCGCCCCAATGACGAACCGCCCAAGGTCGTGGTGAACATGGCCGGCTGTCCGAAGCGGCCTGACATTCCGCTGAAGGATTTCTCCGACGCGCTGGGCGCCGCGCCGGTCCTGGTGCTGCCGTTTGAGCCCCAGCTTTTCGGCAAGGCGGCCAATAACGGTCAAATGATCGCCGAGCTGGATCCGCGGTCGAAGGCGGCTGAGGGCTTTGCCCATCTCGCCGGGTTGCTCTCCGGTCGGTCCGGCGGCGCAATCTCTTCCGCAGGGGGATCGAAATCCCTCTTCGGTTCGCTTTTCAAGAAGAAGTCGTAGAGGAGGCGCGCGCGGGCAATGTTCGGCAAGCGTCCTTCTGGAACCACTGTCAAAACGCCGCCGGCGCGCCCGGCCGGCGAAGCCAAACCGGCGAGCGGTTTCGGGGCTGGCGCGACAGCTGCGCGCCCCGCGCCGTCTGCGCCCGCTGCGAAGCCCGCCGCCAAGCCTGCGCCCAAACCGGCTGGAGCGCCGAAACCGGCGGCTAAGCCGGCAGCGAAAGCCGAGCCGCGCGTCCGGACCAAAGCCCAGGTGGAGACTGTCGGCGCGGAGCGTTCGGCTGAGTATTACGAGGTCAAGACGACGATCTTCAACGCGCTGATCGACACGATCGATCTGTCGCAACTGTCGCGTCTGGATAATGAAACCGCGGCGGACGAGATCCGCGACATCGTCACCGAGATCATCTCGATCAAGAATGTTGCGATGTCGATCGCCGAGCAGGAACAGCTCCTGCAGGACATCTGCAACGACGTGCTCGGCTACGGTCCGCTGGAACCGCTCCTGGCGCGCGACGATATCGCCGACATCATGGTGAACGGCGCCGGCGATGTGTTCATCGAAGTCGGCGGTCGGGTGAAGAAGACCAATATCCGCTTCCGCGACAACGCCCAGCTGATGAATATCTGTCAGCGCATCGTGTCCCAGGTCGGCCGGCGGGTCGATGAGTCCAGCCCGATCTGTGATGCGCGTCTGGCGGATGGCAGCCGCGTGAACGTCATCGCGCCACCTCTGGCGCTGGACGGCCCGACCCTGACCATCCGGAAGTTCAAGAAAGACAAGCTGAAAATGTCGAACCTGGTCGATTTCGGTTCCATCACGCCGGAAGGCGCGAAGGTGCTCGAAGTCATTGGGGAGAGCCGCTGCAACGTGCTGATCTCCGGCGGCACCGGTTCGGGCAAGACGACGCTGCTGAACTGTCTGACCGGCTTCATCACCGAAGATGAGCGCGTCATCACCTGTGAAGACGCCGCGGAGCTTCAGCTGCAGCAGCCCCACGTAGTGCGCCTCGAAACCCGCCCGCCGAACCTGGAAGGCACGGGCATGGTGACCATGCGCGATCTGGTGAAGAACTGTCTGCGGATGCGTCCGGAGCGGATCATTGTCGGCGAGGTGCGCGGCCCTGAGGCCTTCGACCTCTTGCAGGCGATGAATACCGGCCATGACGGCTCGATGGGCACGCTGCACGCCAACTCCCCGCGCGAGGCGCTGTCGCGGATTGAATCCATGATCACGATGGGCGGCTATAACCTGCCGTCGAAAACCATCCGGGAGATGATCGCCGGCTCCATCGACGTGGTGGTTCAGGCCGCGCGCCTGCGCGACGGTTCGCGCAAGATCACCCACATCACCGAAGTGATCGGCATGGAAGGCGACGTGATCGTCACCCAGGATCTCTTCCTGTACGAAATCACCGGCGAGGACGAG
>JBCBSP010000001.1:0-491045 GCA_039819095.1 Pseudomonadota bacterium | reverse complement strand
GTCGTCACACCCCGTTCTTCACCAATTACCGTCCGCAGTTTTACTTCCGCACGACCGACGTGACCGGTGTTGTGACCCTGAAAGTGTCCCGAGATGGTGATGCCGGGCGATAATGTTGAAGTGAATGTGGAGCTGATCACGCCGATCGCGATGGAAGAGCAGCTGCGCTTCGCCATCCGTGAAGGCGGTCGTACGGTCGGCGCCGGCGTGGTGTCGAAAATCGTCGACTAAGACCCCGCTCTGAGCCGGCCCCGCCAAGGGCCCGGCTGCAGCCAACATCAACGCCCCGGACCCCAATAACAGGGCCGGGGCGTTTTTGTAGGAGAGGGGTTTCGCGCCCGGTCTGACATTCGGTCGAAAACCCTGCGTCATTTGCGTGACAAGGTGTTGACGCCAGCCCCGCGAACGCGTATTCCCCGCCGCTCAGTTGCCCGGCAGCGCTCCTGGAGTGAACGCGGGTTTGAAGCGAACACAAATTGGATCGGAAGAGCTGCAAGGGGCGATCCCCGCCCTCGGCTGCAGCTCTTATGCATGTTGAGACCGTATAGATGGCGCAACAAAACATCCGCATCCGCCTGAAGGCGTTTGATCACCGCGTGCTGGATACGTCCGCGCGCGAGATCGTGTCGACGGCGAAGCGCACGGGCGCGAATGTGCGCGGGCCTATCCCGCTGCCGACGCGCATCGAGAAATTCACGGTGTTGCGCTCCCCGCACATCGACAAGAAGTCCCGCGAACAGTTCGAGATTCGCACGCACAAGCGCGTCCTCGATATTGTCGACCCCACCCCGCAGACGGTTGATGCGCTTATGAAGCTCGATCTGTCCGCCGGCGTGGACGTCGAGATCAAGCTGGGGGCCTAATCCATGAACGCCTCAGTCCAACGACGCACCGGGGTGCTCGCCCGCAAGGTCGGAATGACGCGCATCTTCAGCGAGTCCGGCGACCATGTTCCGGTCACCGTGCTTTCACTTGACGGCGTGCAGGTGGTTGCCCAGCGCACCGCTGACCGCGACGGCTATACCGCGCTGCAGCTCGGCGCCGGCGCGGCGAAAGCCAAGCGCACTTCGAACGCCATGCGCGGCCACTTCGCCAAGGCGAAGGTGGAGCCCAAGCGCAAGCTGGTTGAGTTCCGCGTCAGTGAAGACGCCCTGATAGAGCCGGGCTCGGCTCTGACCGCCGACCACTTCGTGGAAGGCCAGAAGGTCGACGTGGCCGGCATCTCCATCGGTAAGGGTTTCGCCGGCGCCATGAAGCGCTGGAACTTTGGCGGTCTGCGCGCCACTCACGGCGTGTCCATCTCCCACCGTTCCCATGGCTCGACGGGTCAGTGTCAGGATCCGGGCAAGGTCTTCAAAGGCAAGAAGATGGCCGGTCATCTCGGTCAGGAACGCGTCACTATCCAGAACGCTGAGATTGTTCGGGTCGATGTCGAGCGCGGCCTCATCCTGGTTAAGGGCGGTGTCCCTGGTGCTGATGACGGCTGGGTCGAGCTTCGCGACGCGATCAAGGGCGCCGGTTCTGATGATCTGCCGTTCCCGGGCAAGTTCAAATCCCTCGACGAGCTGAACGCTCCGGCCGCAGATGCGGCGCCGGAAGCCGATGCGGCTCCGGCTGAAGAGGCGGGCGCTGAAGCGCCGGCCGATCAGTCCGGCGAGGCGGGCTCCGAATCTGAAGGGGCGAAAGCATGAAGATCGATGTGATCAAGCTGGGCGCCGGCAAAGCTGGCTCGGTCGATCTCGACGACGCCATTTTCGGCATCGAAGAGGTCCGCGCCGACATCCTGCAGCGCGCTGTGAAGTGGCAGCTTTCGCGCCGTCAGGCCGGAACCCACAAGACCAAGGAGCGTGGCGAAATCGCCCGCACCAAGCAGAAAGCCTATCGCCAGAAGGGCACGGGCGGCGCGCGCCATGGCGCGCGTTCGGCTCCGATCTTCGTCGGCGGCGGCAAGGCGCACGGCCCGCGGGTCCGCTCTCATGCGACGGACCTGCCCAAGAAGGTTCGCGCCCTGGCCCTGAAGCACGCCCTGTCGTCAAAGGCGTCCGGCGGTCTGATCGTTCTGGACGAGGCGCGTCTTGATGCGCCGAAGACGAAGCTGCTGGCTGACGCTTTCACCAAGATGGGCGTGACCAATGCGCTGATCATTGATGGTGAGACGCTGGACGAGAACTTCGCCCGCGCTGCGCGCAATGTCCCCAATGTGGACGTGCTGCCGGCGCAGGGGCTGAACGTGTACGACATTCTGCGTCGCGACACGCTGGTTCTGACCAAGGCGGCCATCGCCAAAATCGAAGAGCGCCTCGGCGCTAAGGAGGCAGCGTAATGGCCGCGCCGCGTCACTACGACACGATTATCGCGCCGGTGATCACCGAGAAGTCCACCCTTTTGTCGGAAGACAACAAGGTGGTGTTCAAGGTGCGCCTGGACGCAACCAAGTCCGACATCGCCGAGGCGGTGGAGGAATTGTTCAAGGTCAAGGTCAAGGCCGTCAACACCCTGCGCCAAAAGGGCAAGGTGAAGCGTTTCCGGGGCATCCTGGGCAAGCGCGATGACGCCAAGAAGGCCATTGTGACTCTCGAAGAGGGTCACTCAATCGACGTGACCACGGGTCTTTGAGAGCCGGTTCGCAGGAGCTTTGACAGATGGCGCTTAAAACATTCAAGCCGACATCGCCAGGCCGCCGCGCGCTGGTTCTTGTCGATCGCAGCGATCTTCATGCCGGTCGTCCGGAGAAGACGCTCGTCGAGGGTCTGACCAAGAAAGGCGGGCGCAACAATACCGGTCGCATCACCGCGCGTCGCCGCGGCGGCGGGGCCAAGCGTCTGTACCGCGTGATCGACTTCAAACGTCGCAAGCACGATGTGGAAGCCACGGTTGAACGGCTGGAGTACGATCCGAACCGGACCGCCTTCATCGCCCTTATCAAGTACGCTGACGGCGAGCTGGCCTATATCCTCGCGCCTCAGCGGCTGGCTGTGGGCGACACCGTCGTCGCCGGCGCCAAGGTCGAGGTCAAGCCCGGCAATGCGATGCCTCTGCGCGCCATGCCGGTGGGCACCATCATCCACAATGTGGAGCTGAAGCCGGCAAAGGGCGGTCAGATCGCGCGTTCAGCGGGCGCCTATGCCCAGCTGGTCGGTCGCGATGGCGGCTACGGTCAGGTCCGTCTGATGTCGGGCGAGCTTCGCATGATCGACGAGAAGTGCATGGCCACGGTTGGCGCCGTGTCCAATTCCGACCACCTGAACATCAATCTGGGCAAGGCGGGCCGCAAGCGTCACATGGGCAAGCGCCCGGCTGTGCGCGGCGTCGCCATGAACCCGGTTGATCACCCGCATGGTGGTGGCGAGGGTCGCACCTCCGGCGGTCGCCACCCGGTCTCGCCGTGGGGCAAGCCGACCAAGGGCCGGCGCACGCGCAAGAACAAAGCCACCGATAAATTCATCATCCGTTCGCGCCACGAACGCAAGAAACGCTAAGGGAGCGCGGTAGGACATGCCTCGTTCAGTCTGGAAAGGTCCGTTTGTCGACGGATACCTCCTGAAAAAAGCGGAAGCGGCTCACGCCGCCGGGCGCAAGCAAGCGATCAAGACCTGGTCGCGCCGCTCGACGATCATGCCGCAATTCATCGGCCTGACGTTCCAGGTTCATAACGGCAACAAGTTTGTGCCGGTGCTGGTGACCGAAGACATGGTCGGCCACAAGCTCGGCGAATTCGCGCCGTCGCGCACCTATTACGGGCACGCGGCCGACAAGAAGGCCAAGAGGAAGTAAGCGATGGGTCAGGCGAAAAACCCCCGCCGCGTCGCCGAAAACGAGGCGCGCGCGAAGCTGCGGATGATCCGCACGAGCCCGCAGAAGCTGAATCTTGTGGCGGCGATGATCCGCGGCAAGAAGGTGGAGCGCGCGCTCAGCGATCTGACCTTCTCGCGCAAGCGCATCGCGCAGGACGTGAAGAAGGCGCTCGAGAGCGCGATTGCGAACGCGGAAAACAATCATGGCCTGGATATCGACAGCCTTGTCGTGTCCGAAGCCTATGTCGGCAAGAACCTGGTGATGAAGCGCTTCAGGGCGCGCGCCCGCGGTCGCGGCGCGAAAATCCTGAAGCCCTTCTCCGAACTCACCATCGTCGTGCGCGAAGTTGAGGAGGCCGCCTGATGGGCCAGAAAGTCAATCCGATCGGCCTTCGCGTCGGCATCAACCGGACTTGGGAATCCCGTTGGTTCGCGCGCGGCGAGGAGTACGCCAACCTGCTGCACGAAGACATCAAGATCCGCAAGTATCTGAAGGACGAGCTGAAAAGCGCTTCGATCTCGCGCATCGTCATCGAGCGTCCGCACAAGAAGTGTCGCGTCACGATCCACACCGCCCGCCCGGGCGTGGTGATCGGCAAGAAGGGCGCGGACATTGAGCGGCTGCGACGCAAGATCGCCGACATGGTCGATGGCGAAGTGTTCCTTAACCTTGTTGAGGTGCGCAAGCCTGAGATCGACGCCAACCTGGTCGCTGAAAGCATCGCGCAGCAGCTGGAGCGCCGTGTTGCGTTCCGCCGCGCCATGAAGCGGTCGATGCAGTCGGCCATGCGCATGGGCGCTCTGGGCTGCAAGATTCTCTGCGGCGGCCGTCTCGGCGGCGCGGAGATCGCGCGGACCGAACAATACGCCGAAGGGTCCGTGCCGCTGCACACCCTGCGCGCGGATATCGATTATGGCTTCGCCGAAGCCAAGACTGCGATGGGCATTATCGGGATCAAGGTGTGGATCTACAAAGGTGAGATCCTCGAGCATGATCCGATGGCCCAGGAACGCCGTCTGCAGGATTCCGGTGAACAGCGCGCCCGCTCGGGCCGCCAAGCCGCATAGACAGGGCCGGAGGACGTCATGCTTCAACCGAAGCGCACCAAATTCCGCAAGGCCCACAAGGGCCGGATCAAAGGCGAGGCGAAGGGCGGTTACACGCTGAACTTCGGCTCCTACGGGCTGAAGGCGATCGAGCCGGAGCGCGTCACCGCGCGCCAGATCGAAGCCACCCGCCGGGCCATCACGCGTCACATGAAGCGTGCCGGCCGCGTCTGGATTCGCATCTTCCCGGATCTGCCGGTTTCCAAGAAGCCGACCGAAGTCCGGATGGGTAAAGGTAAGGGGTCGCCGGAATACTGGGTGGCCAAGGTCAAGCCGGGCCGGATCATGTTCGAGATCGACGGCGTCGATGACGAGGTCGCGCGTGAAGCGCTGCGCCTCGGCGCGGCGAAGCTGCCGATCAAGACCAAGATTGTGACCCGTCCTGGCGAGCAACGCGGGGAGGCGGCGTAATGACTGGTGAAGACGCCCGCGCCATGAGCGACGATCAGCTTCAGGACGAGCTCGTCAAGCTGAAGAAAGAACAGTTCAATTTGCGGTTCCAGCAGGCCACCGGCCAGCTTGAGAACACCGCGCGCTACCAGAAGGTCCGCCGGGATATCGCCCGCATCAAGACCGTTCAGCGTCAGCGCGCGCTTGAAAGCCAAGGGAGCTAAGGGCGATGCCGAAGCGCATTTTGCAAGGCGTCGTGGTGAGCGACAAACAGGACAAGACGGTTGTGGTCCGCGTGGAACGCACCTTCCTGCACCCGCTCCTGCGCAAGACCGTGCGCCGGTCGAAGAAATACCATGCGCACGACGAGGCCAATGGAAAGAAGGTCGGTGACCGCGTTCAGATTCAGGAATGCTCGCCGAAGTCGAAGTTGAAGCGGTGGGAGATCGTCGCGGAGCAGGCCTGAGCGCCTTTTCCGTATCGATCACAACCACCTGACGGGGGATCGTCATGATCCAGATGCAGACCAATCTCGATGTCGCCGACAATTCCGGCGCGCGCCGCGTTCAGTGCATCAAGGTGCTGGGCGGAGCCAAGCGCCGGTATGCCGGCGTGGGCGACATCATCGTGGTCTCCATTAAGGAGGCCGCACCGAAGGGCCGTGTGAAGAAGGGTGACGTGCGCCGCGCCGTCGTCGTGCGCACTGCGCGCGACATCAAGCGTCGCGATGGCAGCGTCATTCGCTTCGACAACAACGCCGCGGTGCTTCTGAACAATAATAACGAGCCGATCGGCACCCGGATCTTTGGCCCGGTGCCGCGTGAGCTGCGCGCCAAGCAGCAAATGAAAATCGTCTCGCTCGCGCCGGAGGTGCTGTAGTCATGGCTGCGAAGATCAAGAAGGGCGACAAGGTCGCCGTGCTGGTCGGCCGCGACAAGGGCAAGACCGGCGAAGTCACCCGCGTCGTTCCTGACGAGGGCCGTGTGTTTGTGGCCGGCGTGAACATGGTCAAGCGCCATAATCGCGCGACCCAGACCACGCCGGGCGGCATTGAAGAGAAAGAAGCGGCGCTCGACCTGTCGAACGTGGCTCTGGTTGATCCGAAAACCGGCGAGCCGACCCGTGTCGGCTTCAAGGTGGGCGATGACGGCAAGAAAGTCCGTTTCGCCAAGAAATCCGGTGAGGTTATCGATGGCTGAGACCGCGACCTACGAGCCGCGCCTCAAGACGCGCTATCGCGATGAAATTCGCGCGCGCATCAAAGAGAAGTTCGGCTACGCGAACGAGATGCAGATCCCGCGCCTTGAGAAGGTCGTGATCAATATGGGCGTTGGCGAAGCGTCCCAGGATTCCAAAAAGATCCAGGGCGCCCTTGCCGACCTTGAAGCGATCGCCGGCCAGAAGCCGCAGCCGACCCGCGCCAAGAAGTCGATCGCCGGCTTCAAGCTGCGCGAAGAGCAGGTGATTGGCGCCAAGGTCACGCTTCGCGGCGACCGCATGTATGAATTTCTCGACCGTCTGGTGACGATCGCTCTGCCGCGCGTTCGCGATTTCCGCGGGCTGAACGGCAAGAGCTTTGACGGTCGTGGCAACTACGCGATGGGTTTGAAAGAGCACATCGTTTTCCCGGAGATCAACTACGATAAGGTCGAGAAGATCCGGGGCATGGACATCGTGGTGTGCACCACTGCACCCAATAACGAGGAAGCGAAGGCCCTGCTGGCCGAGTTTGATTTCCCATTCTCGAACTAACGCAGCAGGAGCGCGGGCCCAAGGTGGGGCCGCACGCCAGGAGAGGATTGAATGGCTAAGAAAAGCGCCGTCGAGCGTAATGAGCGCGTCAAGCGGTTGGCCAAGCGGTATGCGGCCAAGCGTGAGCGGCTGAAAGCCGTGGCCCGCGACAAGTCGCTGCCTGTTGAAGAGCGGTTCGCCGCCCAGCTGAAGCTGGCGGGTCTTCCGCGCAACTCCGCGCCCACGCGCGTGCGCAATCGTTGCGAAGTGAGCGGGCGTCCGCGCGCTTACTATCGTCGTCTGAAAATGTCGCGCATCGCGCTTCGTGATCTGGCCAGCCACGGGCTTATCCCGGGCATGGTCAAGTCGAGCTGGTAAGGGAGGCGCTCATGTCTGTGACTGATCCTCTGGGTGATATGCTGACCCGCATCCGCAATGCGATCCTTCGCAAGCGGACCACGGTCGCGACCCCGGCTTCGAAGCTGCGCAAGCGCGTGCTCGAAGTGCTTCTGGCGGAGGGATATATCCGCGGCTACACCGAAACCACCGACGCCCATGGCTTCAACGCGTTCGAGATCGAGTTGAAGTATTATGAAGGCCAGCCGGTGATTTCAGAGATCATGCGCGTGTCGAAACCCGGCCGTCGCGAATACCGCAAGGTTAAAGAACTGCCGCTTATTCAGAACGGCCTCGGCATCGCCATCGTCTCCACCCCGATGGGTGTGATGAGCGACTCCGAAGCCCGTAAGAATAATGTGGGCGGCGAAGTTCTTTGCCAGGTGAGCTAGGGAGGGGCTGATGTCTCGATTGGGCAAACTGCCGGTCGCCATCCCGTCCGGCGTCACCGCGAACATCGAAGGCGGCATGATTTCGGTCAAAGGGCCGAAGGGCGAACTCAGCTTCGCTGCGCCGAACTCGGTTGCGATTTCGCAGGGTGAAGACGGTCTGAGCGTGAAGCCGGCCAATGAAACCAAGGCGGCCCGCGCCATGTGGGGCACCGCACGTGCGCGCATCAACGCGATGGTTGAGGGCGTCACCGGCGGCTTCACCAAGACGCTGGAGCTTGTGGGCGTCGGTTACCGTGCGCAGATGCAGGGCTCGGACCTGAAGCTTGCGCTCGGGCTCAGCCATGACGTGGTCTACAAGCCGCGTCCGGGCATCAAGATCGCTACGCCGAAACCGACCGAAGTGGTCATTGAAGGCGCGGACAAGCAATTGGTGGGACAGACTGCGGCTGAAATTCGCAAGTTCCGCCCGCCGGAGCCCTATAAGGGCAAGGGCATCAAATATGCTGGCGAACAGGTTCGCCGCAAAGAAGGCAAGAAGAAGTAGGACCCGGCGATGTCGACCCAACGCGAAAAAATGCAACGGCGCGCGCAACGCACGCGTACGCGCCTTCGCAAGCTTGGCAATGGCCGGCCGCGCCTTTCGGTGCACCGGTCTTCCAAGCACATCTACGCCCAGATCATCGACGACCTGCAAGGCGTCACCCTGGCTTCGGCGTCCACCGCTGAGTCGGACGTGCGCGGCGAGGCCGCCACCGGCGCAACGGTGGAGATGGCGAGCAAGGTTGGCGAGCTCATCGCCAAGCGCGCGATCGAGAAAGGCCTCAAGGACGTCGTGTTTGACCGCGGCGGCTTCATCTATCACGGGCGTGTCAAAGCCCTCGCCGACGCTGCGCGCGACGGCGGTCTGAACTTCTAGGGGATTGGCGGATGGCTCGTGAAGACAATCGTGGCGGACGCGGCGAACGCCGCCGGCGCAACGACGCCGAGGACGGCGAAAACGAACTGATCGACAAGCTGGTCCACATCAACCGTGTGGCCAAGACGGTGAAGGGTGGTCGGAACTTCCAGTTCGCCGCGCTCGCCATTGTCGGCGATCAGAAGGGCCGTGTCGGCTTCGGTCAGGGCAAGGCGCGCGAAGTGCCGGAAGCCATCCGCAAGGCGACCGAGGAAGCCAAGAAGACCATGGTTCGCATCCCGCTGCGTGAAGGTCGCACCCTGCACCACGACGCCAAAGGGCGTTGGGGCGCGGGCAAGGTGATCCTGCGTTCGGCGCCTCCGGGCACCGGCGTTATCGCCGGCGGTCCGATGCGCGCGGTGCTGGAATCGCTCGGCGTTCAGGACGTGGTGGCCAAGTCCACAGGCTCGTCGAACCCGTACAACATGGTCCGCGCCACCTTCGAAGCGCTTAAGGGTCAGAACAGCCCGCGTTCAGTCGCCGCCAAGCGCGGCCTGAAGGTTGGCGATCTGGTCGCCCGTCGCGATGACGGCGCATCCGCGCCTGAAGCGATTGAGTCCTAGGGAGCCGGATCGATGGCTGACAAGAACACCGTTACCGTGCGCCAGACCGGCAGCCACATCCGCCGTCCGAAGGATCAACTTCAGACGCTTGTGGGCCTGGGTCTTGGCCGCATCGGCAAACAACGCACGCTGGAGGACACGCCTTCGGTGCGCGGCATGATCGCGAAGGTGGCTCACCTCGTGGAAGTGGTTGAGGAGCGCGGCTGAGCCGTCGCTTCTTTGAAGGAGACCAAGCCATGCGCTTGAACGAACTGCGCGATAAACCTGGCGCGACCAAAGAGCGGACGCGCGTCGGACGCGGCATCGGCTCTGGCAAGGGCAAAACCGGCGGACGCGGCGTCAAAGGCCAGAAGTCCCGCTCCGGCGTCGCCATCAAGGGCTTTGAGGGCGGTCAGATGCCGCTTCACCAGCGCCTGCCCAAGCGCGGCTTCACCAAGCCGAACCGCCGCATTTTTGCGGAGGTCAAGTTGGGCCGTCTGCAACAGGCGGTCGATGCAAAGAAGCTGGACGCGAAGAAGCCGGTCGATGCGGCTGCGCTGATCGAGGCCGGTGTGATCCGCCGCGCCAAGGACGGCGTGCGCGTGATCGGCGGCGGCGAGCTGAAAGCCAAGCTGGATCTGCATGTGGCCGGCGCGTCGAAGCCGGCGGCCGCTGCGATCGAAAAGCTCGGCGGCAAGCTGACCCTGACCGCTCCGGCCAAGGCCGAAACTGAGACCAAAGAGTAGAAAAGAACAGCGGCGCGGGTTTTTCCGCGCCGCGCCGCTTCTTAAATGAGGCGTCCCGCCGCGCCCGGCACGGAGTGAACGGACAAGATGGCGTCAGCCGCTGAACAGCTTGCCTCAAACATGAATTTCGGCGCCTTCGCCCAGGCGAAGGAGCTGCAGAAGCGCATCCTTTTCACCATCTTCGTTCTGATGGTCTATCGGCTGGGCACCTATGTGCCGATGCCGGGGATCGACCCGACTGTCTACGCGAATGCGTTCGCGCAGCAGCAGAGCGGCATTCTTGGCATGTTCAACGTGTTCTCCGGCGGCGCCGTGGAACGCATGGCGATATTCGCCTTGAACGTCATGCCCTACATCTCCGCCTCCATCATCATGCAGCTCATGGCGGCCACCGTGCCCAGCCTGGAGCGGCTGAAGAAGGAGGGCGGCGAGCAGGGCCGCAAGCAGATCAATCAGTATTCGCGCTATCTGACGGTCATTCTGGCCGCCATTCAGGCCTTCGCGATCGCCATCGGCATGGAGAATCCGGACCCGACCAGCGGTGCGACGATCGCTGTGGACCCGGGCTGGTTCTTCCGCATCACCACTGTGGTGACGCTGGTGGGCGGCACGATGATGCTGCTGTGGCTGGGTGAGCAGATCACCGCGCGCGGCGTCGGCAACGGGGTGTCTCTGATCATCTTCGCCGGCATCATCGCGGAAATGCCGCGGGCGCTGTTCCAGACGCTGGAGCAGGGCCGCACCGGCTCGCTCAGCGCCACGGTGATCATCGCCATGATCGTGGGCATTATCGCGGTGCTGGTCTTCGTGGTGTTCATGGAGCGATCCCAGCGAAGACTGCTTGTCCAGTATCCAAAGCGCCAGGTCGGCAACCGCATGATGGGCGGGGAATCCAGCTTCCTGCCGCTGAAGCTGAACACCGCAGGCGTGATCCCGGCGATCTTCGCGTCTTCGCTCCTGCTGCTGCCGGCGACCGTGGCGGGCTTCTCCGCCCAGTCCGGTCCGGAATGGCTGCGCACGGTGACCGCGCTGCTCGGGCCGGGTCAGCCGCTCTTCATGGCCTTCTACGCCTTCCTGATCATCTTCTTCTGCTTCTTCTACACCTCCATCGTGTTCAATCCGGAGGACACGGCGGACAATCTGAAGAAATACGGCGGCTTCCTGCCGGGGATCCGGCCGGGCAAACGCACGGCGGAATATATCGACTATGTGCTCACGCGCCTGACGACCATAGGCGCGGGGTATCTGACGATCGTCTGCCTTCTGCCGGAGCTGTTGAGGGCCCAGTACGGGATACCCTTTTATATCGGCGGCACCGCGCTGCTCATCGTGGTCTCGGTGACGCTTGATACGGTGTCCCAGATCCAGTCTCACCTCCTGGCGCACCAGTATGAAGGTCTGATCAAGAAGACCAAGCTGCGGGGCCGCAAGCGATGAACCTGATCATGTTCGGCCCGCCGGGCGCCGGCAAAGGCACCCAGGCGAAAAACCTCGTCGCTGAACGCGGCTGGGTCCAGCTGTCTACTGGCGACATGCTGCGCGCCGCGCGCACCGCCGGCACCGAGCTTGGCGAGCGCGTCGCCGGCATCATGGATCGCGGCGATCTGGTCTCCGACGAGATCGTCATCGAGCTGATCGAAGAGCGCATGCCGGAGGCTGAAGCCGCAGGCGGCGCGATCTTTGACGGCTTCCCGCGCACGGTCGCCCAGGCTGAAGCGCTGGACGCCATGCTTGCCGGTCGCGGCCGGAAGGTCGATACGGTCCTGCGCCTGGTCGTTGATGATGACGAGCTGGTCGCCCGCATGGAAAAGCGCGCCGCTGAAGAGGGCCGCGCCGATGATACGGTCGAGGCCTTCAAGGTCCGACTGAACAATTACAACACCCAGACCGCACCGCTTATTCCCTTTTATCGCGAGGCCGGAAAACTGGCCGAAGTCGATGGCATGGGCAGCGTGGATGCGGTCGCCGCAGCGATTGCAAGAGCGCTCGACGGGTGAAGTCAGGAATGGGCTGAGGCGCAGGCGCGTCGCAGCCGGTTGAAGAACGCCTCGGACCTGGTTGACGCCAGGGCGGGGCGACTATATGAAGCGCCCTTCGCCGAAACGGACGAAGCGCGCGCCTCGCAGCGAACTCATTAGCTGCGCCGGTGCGTTTCGTCGTCTGTAATCGGTGTGAGGATTTGGACTTGAGGAGAGCGTCGTGGCTCGTATCGCCGGCGTCAATATTCCCAGCGGCAAGCGTGTTGAAATCGCGCTGCGCTATATTCATGGCATTGGTCCGACCAAGGCCAAGGAAATCTGCGACAAGGTGGGCATCGCGTCCGAACGGCGCGTGCATGACCTGACCGACGCGGAAGTCCTTCAGATCCGCGAAACGATCGATGCGGGCTATCTGGTGGAAGGCGATCTTCGCCGTGAAACTGCGGTGAACGTGAAGCGCTTGATGGATCTGGGCTGCTATCGCGGTCTGCGTCATCGTCGCGGGCTTCCGGTTCGCGGTCAGCGCACGCACACCAATGCGCGCACGCGCAAGGGCCCGGCCAAACCCATCGCCGGCAAAAAGAAATAAGGTAGGGAGCAGGTCCTATGGCCAAGCAAGAGACCCGCGTCCGCCGCCGCGAACGCAAGAACATCACCGCCGGCGTCGCTCACGTGAACGCCAGCTTCAACAACACCAAGATCACCATCACCGACGCGCAGGGCAACGCCATTTCCTGGTCGTCGGCCGGCACGATGGGCTTCAAGGGCTCGCGCAAGTCGACCCCGTACGCGGCTCAGGTCGCGGCGGAGGACGCCGGCAAGAAGGCCCAGGATCACGGCATGAAGACGCTGGAAGTGCGCGTCTCCGGTCCCGGTTCGGGCCGTGAGTCCGCGCTGCGCGCGCTGCAGTCCATCGGCTTCACCATCACGACCATTCAGGACGTGACGCCGATCCCGCACAATGGCTGCCGCCCGCCGAAGCGTCGCCGGGTGTAATAACCCCGGACTGCGCTTACTGAGTGATTTCGACCCCGGCTGCGCCGCACCCTCGCTGGCGCGCCGACTTTTTGAAGGATTAGCCTCGTGATCGAGAAAAACTGGCAGGAACTCATCCGTCCGATGAAGCCGGAAGTCGTGGCCGGCCACGACGCTGCGCGCCACGCCAAGATCGTCGCTGAGCCGCTTGAGCGCGGTTTCGGCACGACGCTGGGCAATGCGCTGCGCCGCGTGCTGCTGTCCTCGCTTCAGGGCGCGGCGGTCACCGCCGTTCAGATTGACGGCGTGGTTCACGAGTTCTCGTCCATTCCCGGCGTGCGCGAGGATGTCACCGACATCATCCTGAACATCAAGCAGGTCGCGCTTCGCATGCACGCTGAAGGCCCCAAGCGCCTGACGCTGAAGAAGACCGGCCCGGGCGAGGTGACCGCCGGCGATATCGAAGAAGTCGCCGACATCGAGGTCATCAATAAGGACCACGTGATCTGCACGCTGGATGAAGGCGCCGAAGTGCGTTTCGTCCTGACGGTGAACACCGGCAAGGGCTATGTCCCGGCTGAGCGCAATCGCCCTGAGGACGCCCCGATCGGCCTCATCGGCGTTGATGCGCTCTACAGCCCGGTCAAGCGCGTCGCCTATCGCGTTGAGAATACGCGTGAAGGTCAGGTGCTCGACTATGACAAGCTGATCCTTGAAGTGGAAACCAGCGGCGCGGTCAGCCCCGATGACGCCGTGGCCTACGCTGCGCGCATCCTGCAGGACCAGTTCCAGATCTTCGTCAATTTCGAGGAGCCCTCCGAGGCGCGCCCGATCGAAGACGACAAGCCGGAATTGCCGTTCAATCCGGCGCTGCTGAAGAAGGTCGACGAGCTGGAGCTCTCGGTCCGCTCAGCCAACTGCCTGAAGAACGACAATATCGTCTATATCGGCGACCTCATTCAGAAGTCCGAGGCGGAAATGCTCCGCACCCCGAACTTCGGCCGCAAATCGCTTAACGAGATCAAGGAAGTTCTCGCTCAGATGGGTCTGCATCTGGGCATGGAGGCGCCCAACTGGCCGCCGGAGAACATCGAAGAGCTCGCCAAGCGCTACGAAGACCAGATCTAAGAGGAATTCACAGGTCGCCCGCCGCGAGGCGCGCGAAACCAGGATTGAAGGAGACGTCCCATGCGTCATGGCGTGGCACACCGCAAGCTGAACCGAACCTCGTCGCACCGAACCGCGATGATGGCCAACATGGCCGCATCGCTGATCGAGCACGAGCAGATCGTTACAACCCTGCCCAAGGCCAAAGAGCTGAAGCCTTTCATGGACAAGCTCATCACTCTGGCCAAGCGCGGCGATCTGCACGCGCGCCGGCAGGCGATCTCCAAGGTTCGTGACACCGATCAGGTGTCCAAGCTGTTTGAAACGCTGGGCCCGCGCTATGCGGAACGTCCGGGCGGGTATACCCGCGTACTGAAAGCCGGTTTCCGCTATGGCGACAGCGCACCGATGGCGGTCATCGAGCTGGTCGATCGCGACCCGGAAGCCAAAGGCAAGGCCGATCGTGAACGCGCCGAAGCCGGCGAGGGCGGCGAGGACTAAGGTCCCGCCAAGCACCGAATTTGAAGAGGCCGCGCTGGATCGAGCGCGGCCTCTTTTTTATTTCGGCCACCCCGTCTGTCATCCGGGAAGCGCGATAGCGCTGTCCGGGACCCACCCCGGTTGGTTGGAGCTGCGGGGCGCTGATGGAGAGGTCACGGACTGGGTCCCGGGTCTCGCAAAAGCTCGCCCGGCATGACAATGGCGCCCGACGCTCAGGCTGTCTCCATCCCCAGCGCCTCGCGCGCCTGGCGGCGGTGCTCCTCGGTGATCGCGCCGCCGACCTGGGCGATGACGGTGGCGAGGACCGTGCCGTCATCGGCGAAACCGGCGATGCCGATGAAGTCGGGAATGATGTCGAACATCCACAGAAAATAAATCAGCGCGAAGGCCAGCGCCGCTCGAACCTGAAGCGGCGTCTTACGGTCGAGCACGGCGTAATAGGCCGCGACGAGATCTTCCAGAAACGGAATTTGCCGCGCAACGCGCTTCAGCTTCGGCCAGAAGCCGCGTTCCACCTCGGCGGTCTGGGCTTCGACATCGGCTTCGGTCATGTCTCTGGCGGACGCGGCTTTCTCCTTCGCCAGCTCCTCGGCCCGATCCAGCGCCTTCGATCGCCCGCCCCTGTAAAGCGGGCGATAGCTCCTGGCGGTTCTCGACAGGATGCGGTCCAGCTCCCTGCGCGCACGGCGCGGACGGAAGAGGGGGCGAACGGGGCCTTTTCGCGGCGCCATGACCAAGCGTCCTTTCAACACATGAGCGGCTGCGCCGGCCATCGCCGGATGAGGATTGCGTAAGGCGCTGCTCACGCCCTGTTCACCTCGCATCGCGTGTCTTACATCCTCTACCGTGATGAGGCGTTCACGCAAGTTGATCGTGGTGAGGAGGCGACCGTCATGACCCGTTTACTATCCGCATTCGCGGCCCTGTTCGCGCTCTCAGCCGCGGCCTGTTCGCAGGAGGTGCTGGAAGGCGCTGAGCCATCAGCGCCGCCGGCCCCGCCGGTTGACCGGGTTGCGCCGGCGAACGCCGTTCAGATGCAGCTCTCCTTCGCGCCCGTGGTTCGCCAGGCCGCTCCGGCTGTGGTGAATGTCTACTCCCAGCGCATGGTCGCGCGCCGATCGCCCTTCGTCGGCGACCCGTTCTTTGAACATTTATTCGGCGCGCCGCGTCAGCGCGAGCGCTCTGTGCAGTCGCTGGGCTCCGGTGTCATCGTCGATCCGTCCGGCGTGATCGTGACGAATTTCCACGTCGTGCGCGGGGCTCAGGAACTGCGAGTCGTCCTGTCGGATCGGCGCGAGTTCGAAGCTGAGCTTCTGCTCGCCGATGAGCGCACCGATCTCGCCGTTCTGAAGATCAAGGTCGATGACGTTCTGCCGACCCTGGTTCTGGACGATAGCGGCATGACTGAGGTGGGGGATCTGGTTCTGGCGATCGGTAATCCGTTCGGCGTCGGCCAGACGGTGACCTCCGGCATTATCTCAGCCCAGGCGCGGACCGATGTGGGCATCACCGACTACGCCTTCTTCATTCAGACCGATGCGGCGGTGAATCCAGGCAATTCCGGCGGCGCGCTGGTGGACATGGACGGCGAGCTGATCGGTGTGAACACGGCGATTTTCTCCCGCTCCGGGGGCTCGAACGGGATTGGTTTCGCGATCCCCGCCGAGATGGTGCGCGCGGTGGTCGCTGCCGCGCTGGAGGGTGGTGAGATTGTCCGGCCCTGGCTCGCCGCCCGGCTGCAGCCGGTCACCAGCGATCTGGCGGTCTCGCTCGGGCTTGAGCGTCCGCGCGGCGCCATCGTCGCCGAGCTCTACCCTGACGGGGCGGCCGAACGCGCCGGCCTGCTTCAGGGCGATGTCCTGCTCGCCATTGATGGCGGTGAGATCAACGACGAGAACGGCGCCCGCTTCCGCTTCGCCACGCGCCGGATCGGTGAGACCGCAGCCCTCACCGTCCTGCGTGACGGGCGCGAGCGTGTGATCGAGATCGCCGCTGAGGCCGCGCCCGGCGATATCGAAGGCGAACGCCTTGAGGTGAGGGGGCGCAATCCGCTTCAGGGCGCGACGCTCGTGGAGCTGTCCCCAGCGTTCAATGAAGAAGTCGGCATAGACCCCTTCCTGTCCGGCGTGATGGTGTTTTCCGCGTCTCGTCGCAGTGCGGCGCACTATTTCGGCTTTCAGCCGGGCGATGTCGTCATCGAAGTCGCAGATGCGCTCATTGAGGATGTGCCGACGCTCGATGCCGTCCTTGACGCCTATGAAGGCGCCAATGAATGGCCTTTCATCATCGAACGCAGTGGTGAACGCTATGCGTTCACGCGGCGGTTTTAGCAGCCGCGCCGAGGGCTTCGGTCACGCGACAAAGAGCGCTAGGTTCGGTGCATGACCGACCTGTTCCAGGCTTCCGGCCTTGAAGCCGATGCTCCGCGCCCGCTCGCCGACCGGCTGCGTCCGAAGGCTCTGGATGAAGTCGTCGGTCAGGATCATGTCCTGGCCAGAGACGCGCTGCTGGGCCGCATGGTCGGGCAGGGCCGGCTCTCGTCCATCGTGCTCTGGGGGCCTCCAGGGGTTGGCAAGACCACGATTGCACGGCTCCTCGCCGAAGCCACGGGGCTTGAGTTCGATCCTATCTCGGCGGTGTTTTCAGGTGTGGCGGATCTGAAGAAGGCGTTCGAGCGGGCCCGCGCCCGGCGCGCGGCCGGGCAGGGCACGCTGCTCTTCGTCGATGAAATCCATCGTTTTAACCGGGCCCAGCAGGACGGGTTTCTGCCCGTGGTGGAGGAGGGCGTGGTCACTCTGGTGGGCGCGACCACGGAAAACCCCAGCTTTGAACTGAACGCCGCGCTCTTGTCGCGCTGTCAGGTGGTGACCTTAAGGCGGCTCGATGCAGCCGCACTGGAGCAATTGCTGGTGCGCGCCGAGACGCTGGAAGCGCGCGCCTTGCCGGTCACGCACGAGGCGCGTGAAGGCCTCATCGCCATGGCCGATGGGGATGGCCGGTATCTGCTCAATCTGGCCGAAGAGCTGCTGGCGCAGGACCTCCCTGCGCCGCTCACGCTGGAGGCGCTGTCGGAGACGCTGCAGCGACGCGCGCCGGTCTATGACAAGGATCGCGACGAGCACTACAACCTGATCTCCGCCCTGCATAAATCGGTGCGCGGCTCCGATCCTGACGCCGCGCTTTACTGGCTGGCGCGCATGCTCGGCGCGGGCGAGGACCCGCTCTATCTCGCCCGCCGCATCGTGCGCATGGCAAACGAGGATATCGGCCTGGCCGATCCGACCGCGGTTCATGCGGCGTTGGCCGCTAAGGAGGCGTATGACTTTCTGGGCAGCCCGGAAGGCGAACTGGCGCTGGCTCAGGCGGTCGTGCATCTCGCCTGCGCGCCGAAATCGAACGCGGTCTACAAGGCCTGGAAGGGCGCGATGCGGTCAGCCAGGCAGACCGGCTCGCTCATGCCGCCCAAACATATCCTCAACGCGCCGACAAAGCTGATGAAGACCGAAGGCTATGGCGCCGGCTACGCCTATGATCACGATGTGGAGGGCGGGGTGTCCGGGCAGAACTACTTTCCTGATGAAATGGACGAACGCCCGCACTTCTACACGCCAACCGAAAACGGCCGAGAAGCCGCTGTGAAGGAGCGCCTGGAGCGCTTTAGAGCTGTGCGGCGGCGTGAAAGTGGCGGCTGATGGTCTGTCGAATCCTCGGGCTGGTTGCGCTTGCCGCCTTCCTGTTCGCCGCCGCGCCTTCCTCCGCTGCGTGTCCCGGCAATCCGAATGCGCTGGGGACCTCCCGCGTCCTCGTAGCGGACGCCTCGGCGGGTCTGGAGATCGGCACGCTGCAATATGCCGACACGCTGCCGCTGGCCGACGGCGAACTGGTCTTCACCTTCGATGACGGCCCGAACCCGACGCATACGCCCGCCGTGCTCGACGCGCTGGATGCGCACTGTGTGAAGGCGACCTTCTTCCTCGTGGGGCGTTATGCCCGGCATCACCCTGAACTGGTGCGCGAAATTCATCGCCGCGGACACACCATCGCCAATCATACCTGGTCGCATCCGATCCTTTCTGAGCTGAGCCACACCGCCGCGCTGCGCGAGATCGAACGCGGCGAAGCGGCGATCAATGCGGCGCTGGCCGATATCCAGGAGGCGCGCGCCGCGCCCTTCTTCCGCTTCCCGGGGCTCAATCACACGCGCGCCTTACGACGTGAACTCGCCGAAGCCGGCGTCGCGGTGATGTCGTGTGATATCGGAACCGATGACTGGCGCGGCATCTCTGCGGACGAGATCCACCGCCGCGCCCTGCGCAATATCGAAGCGCGCGGCTCCGGGGTGATCATCATGCACGACACCAATGCGCGCACAGCACAGGCCCTGCCGCGCCTGCTCGATACGCTGGCCGAGCGCGGCTATCGCGTGGTGCATATGGCGCCTGCGGAGCCTTAGATCACCCTTGCCTCGCCTCGCACGCGCCTATCGCTGAGGTCATGCAGCCTGGGCGTCTTATCGCGATCGGCGGCGCGCGTGAGGGCGGGCTGGCGCTGGCTCAGCATTCCGGTCCGTACATCTCGATCAGGCTCTGCCGGTACGCTTCCAACGGCTCCAATCCCATCTGTGCGCGCCATTCATCGACTCGTGCGGGATCTTCCAGCTCGGCGATTTGCCGGCGCCCGTCGACGCATTCGCTCTGACTGCCGTAGCGCTGGGGCTTGTCTTCCATCCTCGCCACACGGTCATACATCAGCGCATAGCGTTGACCATCGAACGCCCCGGCGAGCGCCAGCGGCTCGATCTCGGCCAGAAGCGCGCGCCGCTGATCGATCGAGGCGCCGTGATGATAGAGGCGGACAATCTGCTGTGCCGTGGTGGGGCTTGCGTGGTGCAGCGCCCTAAATCCGGTCTCGGCGAGCACTTCGCTGGCGAGTTCGGTATTGCGCGCATCCACTGCGGAGATGACCGGCTCAAACGCATCGATGAAGGCGTCCGCCTGCGCGCCAAAGCTTGCAAGCTTGGGCACGAAGACCGCGCGCACGAACTGATCGCGCCCCTCCGCCGCGCCGATCTCGCCCACCAGAGCTTCGTATTCGGTGAGTTCGGCCAAGAACCGAGCAAGCGTGTCCGGCTCGGCGTCTCGCGTCGGCGGGGCTGGCTCCGGCTCGTCTGGGACCGACAGGCTCTCAAAGACCATCCGATGAAGGGCCGGCGTGCCGGCCAGCGGCTCGAACCGGGCGATCAGCGCTCGCGACAGCTCGGGATCGATGTTCACGCGTACCAGCCTCGTGAGATAGTTCGCCGTCTGCGGCGCCTCGTCCATCAGCGCGAGCGGATCATGGCGCTGCACCGCTGCAGCGACCGCGCCCCGGCGCTCGGCGCGCCGCTCATCGAGCGCGGCCTGGAGGTCGGCAGGGTAGGGTGGTTCGCCCGCGACGCGCCCGGCGACGTCCCGATCGTGGGCGGCGAGCCCGGTCGCCCGGCCCAGCGCCTCGGCGAGCGGGTGATACGCCTCATAGGCTGCTGCGGCGGCGTCGGCCTCTGCAACCGGGTCCGGCGCGGGCTCTGCCGAAGCGAGCGCAAACGCGGCGGTGACTAAGCTCAGCATGGCGGGCTCCACTCCAGCTTTGAACGAAGTCTGGTCGCGGGCGGCATATACCGTCAACCTCGCTGCCTTGCTACAGCGCGCACGGCAGCCGCTCTGCCGCGCCTGCTCGATACGGTGGCCGAGCGCGGGTATCGGGCGGTGCATTTGGCGCCTGCGGAGCCTTAGAGCACCCTTGCCTCGCCTCGCACGCGCGCCTATCGCTGAGGTCATGCAGCATGTGCTTCTCATTGCGTTGGGCGGAGCATTGGGCGCGGTCTCGCGCCACTTCGTCAATCAGGCCGGCCTGCGGCTGATCGGGCCGGAATTTCCCTATGGCACGTTCGCCGTGAACGTGGCGGGCGGACTCGCGATTGGTCTGCTTGTGGGCTGGCTGGCGCTGGCTCAGCGCCCGGACGCCACCGAGCTGAGATACGCCCTCGGGGTTGGGTTTCTGGGCGGGTTCACCACGATGAGCGCCTTTGCGCTGGATGTATTCTTGATGCTGGAACGCAAGGCCTATCTGTCCGCGACCGGTTATGCGCTGGGCACCGTCCTGCTGTCGGTGGCCGCGGTGATGGCGGGCATCATTATCGCGCGGCGGGTGATGGGCGCATGAGCACGGTTCAACATCTCGACGTCACCGAAGACGAGGCGGATATCCGCCTTGACCGCTGGTTTAAACGTCGCTTTCCGCATGTCTCTCACGGCATGGTGGAGAAGCTCTTGCGCAAGGGACAGATCCGCATTGACGGGGGCCGCGCCAAGGGCGCGCAGCGCCTGTCGCCCGGCCAGACCGTGCGCGTGCCGCCTCTGCCAGATCCTGGCGAGCTCAAGCCCTCCACCTCGATAACCGCCGATGACGCCGCTTTCGCGCGATCGCTTGTGCTGTATGAGGACAAAGAGCTGATCGCGCTCAACAAACCGCCGGGTCTCGCCGTGCAGGGCGGTTCGAAGATCAAGCGTCATGTCGATGGGCTGCTCGACGCGTTTGGCAAGGGCGATCAGCGACCGCGCCTGGTTCATCGCCTCGACAAGGATACGTCCGGGCTGCTGATCGTGGCGAAGACGGCCCAGTCCGCAAAGCGTCTGGCCCGACTGTTTCAGACGCGTGATCTGAAGAAGACCTACTGGGCCGTAGCGCTGGGCGTTCCCAACCCGCGCGCCGGTGAGATCAAGGGCTTCATGAAGAAGGCCGGCCAGCCGGGCGAAGAGCGAATGGGGCCGGCCCGCCATGGCGAGCCCGGCGCCCAGCATGCGCTGACGCTCTACGCGGTCGCCGATGCCGCCGGGCAGCGCGCCAGCTGGGTGGTTCTGCGTCCGGAAACCGGGCGCACCCACCAGCTTCGCGTTCATATGGCCGCCTTCGGCCACGCCATTCTCGGCGACGGCAAATACACCTGTGACATTCCCGTTCCCGGTGAAGTCTCCCGCAAGCTTCACCTGCACGCGCGTAAGCTGGAAATCCCGCGCGTCTCCGGTCGCCCCCTGGTTCTGGAAGCGCCTCTGCCAAGGCATATGAGCGATTCGTTCAAGGCATTCGGCTTCGACCCGCGTGATGATCTCACCCTGGTGGAAGAAGCACTGACATGACGGCGCCGCTCATGCTCGCCATTTTCGATGTCGACGGCACGCTTGTGGACAGCCGCAAGGTCATCCACCGCGCCATGCGCCGCGCGTTTCGGCGCGCCGGGCTGGGTGATATCGCCTATGAGCGCACGCGGACCATTGTCGGGCTGGAGCTGACCGAGGCGATCGCGCGGCTGGCGCCGCCGGACTATCCGGCCGCGCGCATCTTGGAGCTCGCCGCCTTCTACAAGCAGGCCTTTGTCGAGCAGCGTCACGAGCCCGGGTTTGAAGAGCCGCTCTATGACGGCGCCCGCGAGACGGTGGAGCGGCTGGCCGATGAGGGCTGGCTGCTGGGTGTAGCGACCGGCAAGGCGCGCCGCGGGCTCGATATCGTGTTTGAGCATCATGGCCTGCATCGCCATTTCCAGACGCTGCAGACGGTCGATGGCGGACCAGGCAAGCCGCATCCGCGCATGGTGCTGGATGCGCTGGGCGAGACCGGGGTGCGCGCCGAACACGCCGTGATGATCGGCGACACCAGTTTTGACATGGCGATGGCCCGCGCCGCCCGCGTCCGCGCCAAGGGCGTGGGATGGGGGTTTCACACCCTTGATGAGGTGGCAGCCGGCGGCGCGCATGAAATCCACGATGATTTTGACAGCCTGAACCGCGCGCTTGATGCGTTTGCGGAGCGGGCGCGAGGAGACGCCGTATGAGCATGTCCAAGGCCAAGGCGGAAAACCGTGAGCTTCCCAAACGCTTTTACGAGGAGGCCAGCGCTGGGCCCGATGAACGCGGCTGGCTGGTTCGCCTGGACGGGCGTCCGGTCAAGACGCCGGCCAGACATGCGCTCGCCGCGCCCTGCGAGGCGCTCGCGAACGCCATCGCTGGCGAGTGGGACGCGCAGCGCGAGGTGATCAACCCCTTCACCATGCCGTTGACGCGCCTGGCCCATGTGGTGATCGACCGTATGGCCGATCTCAGGCAGGCCGCCGCCAAGGAGGTCGTTCGGTTTGCGCGTACCGACACGCTCTGCATCCGCTCTGAGGATCCTGAGTTGGCCGCGCGTCAGGCGGGTGAGTGGGACCCGTGGCTCGACTGGTCGCGCAATGGGCTTGATGCGCCGCTGATCGCTAGCGCATCCCTGAGCGGGGTTGAGCAGCCCGAGGCGAGCCTGCAGGCCTTGGCTCGCCGCGCCGAGGCTCTGGATGACTGGCGTCTGACGGGCCTGGTCAGCGCCGCGCCGGTGTTCGCCTCGGCGGTTCTGGCGTTCGCGCTTTTGGAGGGTGAAGGCGAGGCGCAGACGCTGTTTGAGGTGTCCAGGCTGGAAGAGCGCCACCAGAATGAGCGCTGGGGCGAGGATCGCGAGGCGGTCGAAGCGAACGCCAACAAGCTGCGCGATCTCAAAGCCGTTGAGCGGCTGTTCCGCATCCTTGATGAGGCCGAAATCTAGCCAGGCGCGCTCGCCTTCGGATTCGCCAGAAGCGCGGCGCCATCGGGCGCGCTTTCAAGCGCGCCGCGCACGCGCTCTGCGGTCACGCGCGCCTTGCCTTCCAGAATCAGCCTCACGCAGGCCGGGTAGAGCTGGTGTTCGGCTTCCAGCACGCGGTCCGCGAGCGCCTCGGCGTCGTCGCCGGGCAGGACCGGCACCGCAGCCTGACCCACGATCGGGCCGTCATCCATTTCCGGGCGCACATAGTGCACCGTGCAGCCATGCACGCGCACGCCTTGGTCCAGGGCGCGCTCATGCGTGTGCACGCCGCGAAAGGCCGGCAGAAGCGAGGGGTGAATGTTGATCAGACGGTCGCGCCACTGTTCGACGAACCAGGGCGAAAGGATGCGCATGAAGCCGGCCAGGCAGACCAGCTTGACCTCCGCTTCTAGCAGCGCTGTGTCCAGCTCGCGTTCAAACGCTTCGCGGTCCTCGCCGTATTGGGCATGGTCGATGAAGAGCGTCTCGAGCCCGGCCTCTCGCGCCCGGTCCATGCCGCGCGCGCCGGCCTTGTTGCAGATCACAAGCGCGATCTCGCCGGGATAATTCTCATCGGCGCACGCATTGATCAGCGCCTGCAGATTGCTGCCGCGCCCGGAGATCAACACGCCGATCTTCGTCTTCGCCATAAGCTCAAGGCCTGTCGTTGGTTGGGTATGGAGTGCAATTCTGGCGCGTGATCAGCGCGGCGTCACCTGTCCGACGCGCACCGCCTGTTCACCGGCGGCTTCCAGCTCCGCGATGATCGGGTCGACCTCGCCATCCTCGCAGCAGATAATCATGCCGATGCCGCAATTGAAGGTGCGGCGCATCTCCGCCTCTTCGATGCCGCCGGCTTCAGCCAGCCAGTTAAACACGGCCGGGCGTTCAAAGGCGTCGTAATCGATCTGGAAGCTGACCGAATCCGGCAGCATGCGCGGCGTATTCTCCGTCAGACCGCCGCCAGTGATGTGGGCGAGCCCTTTGATGGCGCCGCCGGCTATGAGCGGAGCCAGGGTGCGTGCATAGATACGCGTCGGCGCCAGCAGGGCTTCTGCAAGCGTGATCTCGTATGCGAACGGCGCCGGCGCGTCATAGGCGAGACCGGCGCGCTCCACCACGCGGCGGATCAGCGAGTAGCCGTTCGAATGCGGCCCGGATGACGCAAGGCCGACCAGCGCATCGCCGGGCCTGATCGCGTCGGTGCGCGGCAGCAGCCTGCCGCGTTCAGCGGCGCCCACCACGAAGCCGGCAAGGTCAAAATCGTCATCGGCATACATGCCGGGCATTTCAGCGGTCTCGCCGCCGATCAGGGCGCAACCGGCCTGCCGGCAGCCCTCGGCGATGCCGGAAATGATCTCAGCGCCGCGCACCGGATCGAGCTTTCCGGTCGCGAAATAGTCGAGGAAAAACAGCGGTTCGGCGCCCTGGGCGAGCACGTCATTCACGCACATCGCGACCAGATCGATACCGATCGTGTCGAGCCGTCCGCTTTCAATCGCCACTTTCAGCTTGGTGCCGACTCCATCGGTGCCGGACACCAGGATCGGATCGTCATAACCGGCCGCCTTCAGATCGAAGGCGGCGCCGAATCCGCCAAGCCCGCCCATAACGCCGAGTCGCGAGGTGGAGCGCGCCAGCGGCTTGATCGCATCGACGAGCGAATCGCCCGCGTCGATATCGACGCCGGCTGCGGCATAGGTCAGGCCCGGTTCAGAGGACGAGGAGGCCAAAAGCGCTTGCTCCAGCTTGTTGTCTTCAGATCAGTCGCGAATGAAGGCGAAACCAGCGCGCCTGGCAAGGCCGCGGTCTGTGTCGGACTGCGCTGAAGCGCCCTTTGGGCGGATGGCGCCAGGGCCGCGCGGCGCTATAGTGGGTAGTATGTTCTGTTATGCCTTATCAGGCCTGTGTTTTCCTGGAGCTTTGAGATGCGCCGCCTAGCTGAAGCGATTCGCCTTACGCTCGCCGCCGGCCTTGTTGCGTTGACGAGCGCCGGGGCCGCCCTGGCCGATCCGTTCACCATTGCCCGCGTCCCGGTCGATGAAAGCGCGGGCAACGCGACTCAGGCTCAACGCCAGGCGTTGACGACGGCTCAGACGCTCGCCGCCGACCGGCTTCTGCAGCGACTGACCCTGCCGGAGGACCGGCTCGATGGCCGGTTGCCGACGATCACGCCTGAAGAGGCCGCTGAACTGGTCTCCGGCATTCAGATCGCCAATGAACAGCGCTCGGCGACACGCTATATCGCCAATGTCACGGTGAGCTTCGACCGGCGTGCGGTGCAAGATTTCCTGAATCGGTTCGACGTGCCTTTTGTTGAAGCCCAGTCCGGGCGCACCCTTGTGGTGGCCGTCAGCGATGATGAGACCGGTCAGGTTACGCTTCAGTCCGAGTGGGCCGAGGCCTGGATCAATGGCGGGTTTCAGTACGCGCTGACCCCGATGATCGGTTTTGGCGCCCGTCAGGGCGCGGACGGCCAACCGCTCGGCGCAGAGATTCTCAGCGCGCGCGCCGCACTTAACGGCGATGTCGATGCACTGCAGGCCGTCGCGGCCCTCTACAATGCCGACCGGGTTCTGGTCGTGGGCGCACGCGCTGGCGCAGACGGAGCCGCAGCGGCCTCGGGGCGCGTGTATGCGCGCGATGGGGCTGAGTGGCTCGTCCAGCCTATTCCCGGCGTGGTGTCCAATGAGGGTTTCGCAGGCGCGGCGGAGCTCATCGTGGCGCGCGAGGAAGAGCTGTGGAAGCGTGAGGTGATCGTGCGCGGCGGCGAAGAGCGCGAGCTTGCGATTACCGCGCTGTTCCAGGGGCACAGCCAGTGGCGGCTCATGCAGGGCGCGCTCACGCAAGCCTCGCTCGTCAGCGATGCGCGACTGGACGGGCTGTCCAGCACGGGCGCCGCAATGACGCTTCGCCATCGCGGCAGCCTGGATCAGCTGGGCGCGGAGCTGCGGGCGCGGGGCCTGATCCTTGAACAGGTCGAGCCGCTCGGCTGGACGGTCCGCCAGCCGTGACCAGACCGCCTCGCGGAACGTCCCAGCTCGCGCTTGATCTGCCGCACCAGCCTGACTACCGCGCTGAACGTTTTGCAGTCAGCGAGGCGAATGCCTCGGCTTTGGCGCTGGTCAATCGCTGGCCGCGATGGCGGGCGGGTCATCTGCTGCTGATCGGACCGCGCGGGTCGGGCAAGACGCACCTGGCGTCCATGTGGCGCGAACGCACCGGCGCGCTCAGCCTCGAAGCCGGTGCTGTCGGCGCCCGGCTGAAGGATGTCGCGCGCGGGGCGGCTGTCCTGGTGGAAGACTGCGATCACGGCGTGGACGAGGACGGGCTGTTTCACCTGATCAATCGGGCCGCCGGCGATGCCGGGGTGACGGTTCTGATGACCGCCGGGTCGCCGTTGGATGAGTGGCCGGTGCAGCTGGCCGATCTCGCTTCGCGGCTCGCGGCGGCGGAAACAGCGGTGCTCAACGAGCCGGACGACGCCCTTCTCAGGCAGGTTCTGGAGAAGCTCTTTCAGGATCGACGCACACCGCTCTCGCGCGGTGTGATCGAATATCTGCTCGTTCACATGGAGCGGTCTGTTGATTTTGCACGTCTTCTTGTTGGCGAGCTGGACCGGGCCGCGCTGGCCCGCCAGGGACCGGTTACGCGCACCCTTGCGCGGGACGCACTGGCCGCTCTAAGCACCCCGGTGGAAGACACATGAATCCGCCATCACCGGCACGGCGTGGAAGACCGCAATGACTCAGAGTGCTGATCTGCCTGCGCCTCACCAGGAATGGATGGCTTCGCCGAAGCGTTTCCTGAACCGGGAACTGTCCTGGCTGAAGTTCAATGAGCGCGTTCTGGAGGAGGCGGAGAACCCGCACCATCCGGTCCTGGAGCGGCTGCGCTTCCTGTCGATCTCAGCCAGCAATCTGGATGAATTCTACATGGTCCGCGTCGCCGGGCTGCGCGCCCAGCTGCGCAATAATATGGACCGGCCCAGCATTGACGGCTTGTCGCCGGCTGAACAGCTGGAACAGATCAACACCGCTGCGACGCAGCTGATGGAGCAGCAGCAATCACGCTGGAACAGCCTGCGCACGGAGATGCGCGCGGCCGGCGTGCGTCTTCTGGAAGCTCATGAGCTCGCGGGCAGGGAGAAGGACTGGCTGCGCGATGATTTTCTGGCGCACGTCCTGCCGGTGCTGACGCCGCTTGCGATCGATCCGGCGCATCCGTTTCCGTTTATTCCCAATCTCGGCTTCGCTCTGGCGCTGAAGCTGCGCCGGACCACAGACGGGCGCACGATGCGCGCACTCCTGCCCCTGCCGGCCGGCGTGAAGCGCTTTGTGGAGTTGCCCGATGGCAAAGCCGGTGAGGGCGGCAGGCCGGAGAAGCGCTTTGTGGCGTTGGAAACCGTGCTGATCCTGTTCCTCGACGCACTCTTTCCCGGCTATGTGCTGGAAGGCAAGGGCGCCTTCCGCATCATTCGCGACAGCGATATCGAGATTGAAGAGGAAGCTGAAGACCTCGTGCGCGAGTTTGAGGCCCTGCTCAAACAGCGTCGGCGCGGCGTGCTGGTGCGGCTGAAGATGGAAGCCTCCATGCCGGAGGATCTGCGCCGCTTCATTGTCCAGCAGCTGCAGGCTGAGCGTCAGGACGTGGTGCTCGTCGACGGCATTCTCGGCATGGCCCAGCTTTCTCAGCTCATCGCCGATGATCGCCCGGATCTGGTCTTTGAGCCCTACGAACCGCGTTTTCCTGAACGCATCAAGGAGTTCAACGGCGACTGCTTCGCCGCGATGCGCTCCAAGGATCTCGTCGTTCACCACCCGTATGAGAGTTTTGACGTCGTCGTGCGCTATCTGCGTCAGGCGGCGAATGATCCCGACGTGGTGACGATCAAGCAGACGCTCTACCGTACCTCCAAGAATTCGCCGATCATCGCCGCGCTCGTCGAGGCGGCCGAAAACGGCAAGAACGTCACCGCACTGGTTGAGTTGAAGGCGCGCTTTGATGAGGAGGCGAACCTGAAATGGGCGCGCGATCTTGAACGCGCCGGGGTCCAGGTCGTCTATGGCTTCATTGAATACAAGACCCACGCCAAGCTGTCGCTCGTGGTCCGGCGGGAAGGTTCGGGGCTGCGCACCTATGCTCATGTCGGCACAGGCAATTACCATCCGATCACGGCGCGGATTTACACTGATCTGTCGCTCTTCACCGCCGATCCGGCGATCGGGCGCGACGCCGGTCGCATCTTCAATTTCGTGACCGGTTACGCTCAGCCGACCAATCTTGAGAAGCTGACTATCTCGCCGACTGACATGCTCGACCTCATCCTTGAGAAGATCGACCGGGAGATCGAGAACGCGAAGGCAGGCCGGCCCGCCGCGATCTGGTCGAAGATGAATTCGCTGGTCCACCCGAAAGTCATTGACGCGCTCTACCGCGCCAGCCAGGCCGGGGTGCGCTGTGAGCTCATCATGCGCGGCATTTGCTGCCTGAGGCCTGGCGTGCCCGGATTGTCTGAGAATATCCGCGTGAAATCGATCGTTGGACGCTTCCTGGAGCACTCGCGCATCGCCTGCTTCGCCAATGGCGCGCCCATGCCGTCGCCCAAGGCGGAGGTGTATATTTCTTCAGCGGACTGGATGCCGCGCAATCTCGATCGGCGAATCGAGGCTTTATGTCCGGTGGAAAATCCTACCGTGCACAGACAGATCCTTGATCAGATCATGGTCGCCAACCTCAATGACGAGGCTCAGAGCTGGTATATGAACGCTGATGGCGAATATCACCGGGTGGATGTGAGCGGGCTCGACGAGCCGTTCTCCGCGCATGACTACTTCATGACGAATCCGTCTCTGTCCGGGCGCGGCGCGGCGCTGAAGGACGATCAGCCCCCGGCCTATCCTCATGCTGCCGGCGCGGGATAAGCCCGCCAACGATCCCGCTTCGGCGCCGGCGCGACGGGATCTGGCGGTGATTGATATCGGGTCGAACTCGGTGCGCCTGGTGCAGTTCCGTCTGGAGGGCCGGGCGGTCTGGCCGGTGTTCAACGAGAAGACCATGGCCGGGCTCGGCCGGGGCCTTCGCACGAGTGGTTCGCTTCATCCTGAAGGGGTGGAAGCGGCGTTGCGGGCGCTGCGCCGTTTTTCCAGCCTGCTGGACGCCAAGGGCGTCATCGACCGACGTGCGGTAGCCACGGCGGCTGTGCGCGACGCCAAGGACGGCGCCCAGTTTGTGCGACGCGCCGCGAAGCAGGCTCGCATGGAGATACAGGTCATTGACGGCCCTGAGGAGGGGCGGCTTTCAACCCTGGGCGTTTTGGCGGGCATAGGCGATGGGCATGGCGTCGCCGGCGATCTGGGAGGCTCTAGCGTCGAGCTGACGCGCCTGAACGGACGCGAGGTCGGCCCGTCGGTCTCCCTGCCGCTTGGCCCGCTCTCGGTGTTCGAAGGCCCGCCCGGTGATGCGCGAGAGCAAAAGCCGCTCATCGAGGCGGGGCTGGACGAGGCGGCGGATCTGTTGAAGGGCTCCGGGCCTGAATTCTATGCGGTGGGCGGCGCCTGGCGGTCTTTTGCACGCCTTGCAATGGCGCTCTACGGTCATCCGCTCGGGCTTTTGCATCAATACACGCTTGAGCGTGACAGGGTGCTGCGCGCGGCGGACTTCGCATCCTCCCTCACCGAAGCGTCGATCGCCGACACACCGGGCGTGTCCTCAAAGCGGGCGGCGACGCTGCCTTATGCGGCCCAGCTGCTCAAACGGATCGTGAAACGCGGAGGCTTCAAGCGCGTTGTCTTCTCAGCCTATGGGCTACGCGAGGGGGTGGTCTTCAGCCAGGACCTCAACCTTCTGGCCAAGGGCGATCCGCTGATTGAAGGCGCGGCGGCCCTGGCGCGTCCCGTCAGCCCTGAGCCCGGCTTCGGGCCGGCGCTGGCGGCGTGGATCGAGCCGGTATTCAAGCCCGAACCAGGCTGGTTCTCGTCGGGTGATGATATTCGACTGCGCGCTGCGGCAGCGCGCCTGGCTGATCTCGGCTCGCGCATGCATCCCGATCACCGCGCTGAGCTTGCCGCTCAGCAAGTGCTCTACGCGCCCTTCGGCGGCATCACCCATCCTCAGCGCGCCTTCCTGTCGCTGGTCGTGCACCACCGCTATGAGGGCCGCAAGCCTGCGCTCAATAGCGAACTGTGTGAACGTCTTCTGAGCGATGAGCAGGCCGAAGCCGCCATGCGGCTCGGTCTCGCACTTCGGCTGGGCGCCGCGCTGTCGGGCCGGTCAGCCGGCGTCCTCTCAGCATTTCGCCTGAAGCGCTCTGACGAGCGTCTCATGCTGCATGTTCAGCAGGGCCGTGAAGAGCTAGTCGTGGAGCGGGCCCGGCAGCGTTTCGAGCAGCTCGCCGCCGCGCTGGGACTGAAGGCGCAAACCGCTTAGCGGGCGCTATTCCAGTTCCACGACTTCCACTTCGCCGTTCTCGATCACCAGCGCCAGCTCGCCGCGTTTCAATTTCAGAGCCTGTTCGCCAAAGACCTGCCGGCGCCAGCCGCTCAGGGCCCCGACATCAGCCTCGTCGTCCGCTGCGATGCGCTCCAGATCCGGAACGTTCGCGATCAGGCGCGGCGCAACGCCAGCCCGTTCAGAGACCGCGCGCAGCAGCACTTTCAGCATCTCAACGACCGGACCGATATTGGAGGGCGCCGGCGCGGGTTTCTTCACCTTAGGCGCATAACTTTCCGGATCGGCCAGCGCCGTTTTCATCTGTTCTATGAGGCGTTGGGCCGGTTTTGAGCGCTCAAACCCGCGCGGTGAGCCGCGCAGGCCTTCCAATTGTTCGGTCGATGTCGGGCCCGCGTGTGCGAGTTCATACAGCCCATCGTCTTTCATGATCCGGCTGCGCGGCATGTCGCGGGTCTGGGCTTCGGTTTCGCGCCAGGCGGCGGCGGCTTTCAGCGCGGCGAGCCATTTCGGCGTAACCTTGCGCAGTTTCAACCGGCGCCAGGCTTCGGCCGGCTCCATGCGGTAGGTCGACGGGTTGGTTAGGAGTTTCATCTCTTCAGCCAGCCAGACTTCCCGCCTGCGTTCGGCCAGCCTGTCGCGCAGAGCCGGGTAGAGATCGCGCAGATGGGTCACGTCCGCCAAAGCATAGGCGGCTTGTTTACTGGAGAGCGGACGGCGCGACCAGTCGGTGAAGCGCGAGCCCTTGTCGACGGAACGCCCGAGCATGGCGCTGACCAGATTGTCGTACGAGATCGAATCGCCAAGCCCGACCGCCATGGCGGCGATCTGGGTATCGAAGAGGGGGGCGGGGATCAGCTCGCCACCCTTGTGGAAGAAGATTTCCAGATCCTGCCGGCAGGCGTGGAAGACCTTCATCACGTTTTGATCGCGCATGAGCGCGAAAAACGGCTCCAGATCGATGTCTTCGCTGAGCGGGTCGATGAGGACTTCGGTCTCGCCGCCAGCGGCCTGGATCAGGCAGAGCTGCGGCCAGAAGGTCGTCTCGCGCATGAATTCGGTGTCGACGGCGACGAAGTCGTTTTGGGCGAGTTGGCGGCAGGCCTCAGCCAGCGCCTTTGTGGTCGTGATCAATTCCATGCGCGCCCGTTTAGCGCCGCTCGCCCGGTTTGGCGAGGTGCTGGTTTCAGCCCGGTGCGTTTCTGCGCGCGAGAATGCGCGTGAGGGTGAACACCGCTGCGATCAGCGAACCCAGCGCTACGAAGATGAAGGCGCCCTGCAAAGGCGCGTTCACAAGCGCCAGCCCGGCCAGCACGAACTGACCGAGGCTTGCCGAGGCGCCGTTGAGGATGCCGCTGCCAGCCAGTATGCGTCCGCGACGCTCCGGCGTTGCGCGGCGCTGGATCATCGCCTGCAGCGGCACCACGAAGAAGCCGCCCGCGACTGCGGCGCAGACCAGATCGATCATGATGCGGCGATTGGCCGGATCCGCGATGAAGTCCGCCACGCCCGTCAGCGAGGTCTCGCTGCCCGACGGCTGATAGCTGAAAGTGTACAGCGCCAGATCAAGCGGAAAGACGACGAGCCCCACAGCCCCGATCAATGTAAACACGATGGCGTCGCCGCCGCGGGTCAGAAGACCGCATAATATGGCCCCGGCCGCCGCGCCGACTGTGAAGAGCAGCTGAAACAGCGCCACCACAAGCGGATCGGCGTGCAGCACGTCGCGCGTGAAGATCGGCAGGAGCGTGACCACGGCGGCGGCCATCATCCAGAACCAGGCGACGCCGAGGAGCGGGCGCAGCACCTCTTGAAGCTTGAAGACATAGCCGAGAATCCGCGCCGTCTCGGTGATGATATTCCAGTTGATCCGATCCACCGGCTCGCTCGGTTTCGCCGGCGCGCCCTGACGGATTGCGAGCCAGCCGATCACGGCGCAGATGATCAACGCGCCGCTGATGGCGTTCAGCCCCCATGTCATGGCGATGAGCGCCGTGCCGCCAATCGCTCCTGCCAGGATGGCGACATTCACCGTGCCGGATACCAGCGCATTGGCTGTTACGAGCTCTGAGGGCTCCAGAAGGGTCGGCATGGCGGAAGTGCGTGCGGGAATGAAGAAGGCCGTCTGCACGCCCATCAGGAAAAGCGCGAGCAGAAGAAGCCGCGCATCACCCAGCAGGAAGCCGGCGGCCGCAATCAGCATGAGGAAGATCTCGATGAACTTCGTCACCCGCATAATGGCGGTGCGGTCATAGCGATCGGCCAGCTGCCCGGCGACGGCTGAGAACATGAAGATGGGCAGGGTGAAGGCGGTCGCCGCGATCGGCGCCATCACTTCGCGCTCCAGACCCAGAACCGAGAAACCCTGATAGGCCGCCAGCGTGACGAGCGAATAGCGGAAGAGATTGTCGTTGAAAGCGCCGAGCGTCTGGGCAAGCCAGAGCGGAACGAAGCGACGCGTGGTGACTAGCGCGCCAGCGGTTTTAAGGCTCATGGGTGATCCTCTGCGGCGCTTCTGGCGTCCGGTTTCGACCGCCGGGCGCGGTCGGCGCGGCCCAGCTGGACAAGTTCGTGCGTGCGCGTCTCGATGGCGTCTTCCAGCCGACGCATGAAGCTTGACGGGTCCAGGCCCGGCTCAATGGGATCGAGGATCTCAACGCGCGCTTCGCCAGGGTGAAGCACCCACTCCATCTCCGGCCAGTAGAGACCTAGATTGGTCGCGACCGGAAAGACCGGGCGGTCAAGCTCAGCGTAGAGCTTGTAGACGCCGCGCCGGTAGCGCTGCTTGCGTCCGACTGCGCTCATGCCGCCTTCGGGGAAGATGAGCACATCGCGTTGATCGGCGCGCAAGCGGTCGCATCCGGCATGGAAGCCGAACCCGGAAACCGCGTTCGCGCGCCGTCCGGCGACATTATCGACCACGACCGCCTCGGTGCTTTTCAAGATCGAACCGACCAGCGGGAAGCGCAGCATGTGATCGCCGATCACATAGGCCAGATCCGCCCGGCGCGAGACCAGGCTGATCCCATCGCCGTAGGACTGATGCTTGGCCGCGAGTATGGCGCCGCCGGCGGCTTCGACCTTGTCCATGCCCTCCACGCGAAGCTTCAATCCGCACACGGCCATCCAGCCGGTCATCAGCCTTGTGTAGATATGGATCGCTGTGACGATGGCCTTGCGACCGGGCAGGAGCGCCAGCGGGCAGAAGACGATCGCCAGAAAGCCGGAGATCGCCCAGAAGCCCGTGTGAAAGATATGCGCGCGCAGGCCTGAAATGGCCGCGTCCTCCCCGGTTAGATGACGGCCCGTCTTTCTGGCGGACAGGCTCGTCTTGCAAGCACCTTAGCGCGCGCCATCGCTGCGCGCAGCGGTTTTCCTGCGCGCTCGCCATCGCAGCGGTCGATGCGACTGCCGTGATCGGCCTCGATTGCTTGACATTGCTGGCGTTCCGTCGCCTTTTGCGCGCGATTTCGAAGGCCGCCCAAACGGCGGTTTTCCAGCCCTGAAGAGACGAGACTGTCCATGCACGCTTATCGCACCCATTCGTGCGGAGAGCTGCGCAAGTCCGATGTTGGCGAGACTGCGCGGCTGTCCGGCTGGATCCACCGTAAACGCGACCATGGCGGTCTGCTTTTTGTGGATCTGCGCGACCATTACGGCCTGACCCAGTGCGTGCTGGAGCCTGACAACCCGCACTTCGCTGCGCTGGAGCGGATGCGCGCTGAAAGCGTCGTGACCGTGACCGGCAAGATCGTTGCGCGCAGCGACGACACCGTGAACCCGAACCTGCCGACCGGCGAGGTGGAGCTCATCGTTGATGAGATGGCGGTGCAGTCCGCAGCTGAAGAATTGCCGCTTCCCGTCTTCGGCGAGCCGGACTGGTCTGAAGAAGTGCGTTTAAAGCACCGCTATGTCGATCTGCGCCGGGAAAGCCTGCACCAGCGCATCGTCTTGCGTTCGCAGATCATCGACTCGATCCGCCGGCGCATGGTGGAGGGCGGGTTCACCGAGTATCAAACCCCGATCCTGACGGCGTCATCGCCTGAAGGCGCGCGCGACTTCCTGGTCCCGTCGCGCCTGCATCCGGGTAAGTTCTATGCGCTGCCCCAAGCGCCGCAGCAGTTCAAACAGCTGATCATGGTCGCCGGCTTTGACCGCTATTTCCAGATCGCGCCATGCTTCCGTGACGAGGATGCGCGCGCCGACCGCGCGCCGGGCGAATTCTATCAGCTCGATATGGAAATGAGCTTCGTCGATCAGGACGATGTGTTCGCCGCCATCGAACCGGTGCTGCACGGGCTGTTCGAAGAGTTCGCAGGGGACACGAAGGTGACCCCGGCGCCGTTCCCGCGCATTCCTTACGCTGAAGCGATGCGCAAATACGGCTCCGACAAGCCGGATCTGAGAAACCCGATCGAGATGGAAGCGGTGACCGAGCATTTCGCCGGCTCCGGCTTCAAGGTCTTCGCGGGCATGATCGAGAAGAACCCGGCCGTCGAGGTCTGGGCGATCCCGGGCAAGGCCGGCGGCAGCCGGGCCTTCTGCGACCGGATGAATTCCTGGGCTCAGAAGGAAGGCCAGCCGGGGCTCGGCTATATCTTCTGGCGCGAGGCCGATGGCGTGCTGGAAGGCGCAGGTCCGATCGCGAAAAACATCGGTCCTGAACGCACCGAAGCGATCCGCACCCAGCTTGGGCTTGAAGCCGGAGATGCGGTCTTCTTTGCAGCCGGTCAGCCGAAGGACTTCGCCAGCTTCGCCGGGCGCGCGCGCGACGTGGTCGGGCGCGATCTGGGGCTGTTTGAAGAAGGCGTGTTCAAGTTCTGCTGGATCGTCGATTTCCCGATGTATGAGTGGGATGAAGATGAGAAGAAGGTGGAATTTTCCCACAACCCGTTCTCAATGCCGCAGATGGATGTGGACGCCTTCATGGCGCTGGACAAGGGTGATCATGAGGCGCTGCTTGGCCTTAAGGCTTGGCAGTACGACATCGTCTGCAACGGGGTTGAGCTTTCCTCCGGCGCGATCCGGAACCACCGCCCGGACGTCATGCTGAAAGCCTTCGAATACGCCGGCTATGGCGAAGAGGTGGTCGAGGAAGCCTTTGGCGGCATGCTCAACGCCTTCCGCTACGGCGCGCCCCCGCACGGCGGCATTGCGCCGGGCGTGGACCGGATCGTCATGCTGCTGGCGGGCGAGGAAAATCTCCGCGAGGTGGTGATGTTCCCGAAAGACCAGCAGGCCCGCGATTTGATGATGAATGCGCCGGCGTCCGCCGAGCCGCGCCAGCTGCGCGAGCTTCACCTGCGCACGGTTCTGCCGGACGTGAAGAAGGACTGAGCCTTCAGGTTTTGATCCGGCGTCCTCGCCGGATCAGCGCGGCTCGTCAGGTGCGCCGGCCAGGCCTAAGGCCTGGTTGCGGCCCGGTTCGTCCGGCTCGTCCGGTTCAATGTCAAGCGGGTAAGGCGGCAACGCGAGGTCAGGCGGCAGCGGAGCTTCAGGCGCATTGCGGACCGGAGGAAGAGGCGGTTGCTTCGTAGCCGCCGGGGTCGAGGCGGCTGTTTCCAGGATTATGCGCACCGGCTCGCCGACCTCAGCCCGGCGGATTTCAAAGCGCCATTCCTGTTGCGCTTCCAGAATGGCTTCGCGTGCTTCAGCTTCCGCTTCAGCGGCGCTGCGAGCTGCGGCCTCGGCGGCCTCATGCAGGGCTTCGCGAGCGGCGCGCAGCGCTTCATGATTCCAGGTTTCGGTGACGCTGGAACGTTCAAGACCGTCCAGGGCGACCAGGAAGGCCTGGCGCGCCTCCAGCATGCCGGCGCGGCGCTGCGCCTCGACCTGGGCCATGAAATCACCCTGGGCGGCGCGTTGCGCAGACGGGTTCGTCACGCAGGCCGGCAGGCTCACCGTTTCTGTCAGCGCCTCTGGAAGGCGCGGCGGGGCGTCAGCGCACGCCTGAACGAACTGCTCAGCGATCAGCCCTTCGACATGGCGCAAGTCGGCATCGCTCAGATTCACGCCAGCCAGCGCCGTTCCGCTCATCTGTGCGTCACGCAGATCCGCCCCGGCCAGGCTCGTTTGAGCGAGGATCGCGCCCGTGAAGTCCGCGCCGCGCAGATCCGCGCCCCGAAATCCGGCATTGATCAGCTTTGCGCCCGTGAAGTCTGCTCGACGCGCATCGATGCCGCTTAAATCCAGCCAGCGTCCTTCGACATTGGAAAACTGCGCCGAGACGGCATCCGCGCTGGACAGATCCACCACGATGAAGTGAGCCCCGGCGAAGCGGGCGCTCGTCAGCTGGGCGCCGGACAGATCAACCCGGCGCAGCCTGGCGTTCTCCAGGCCGATCTCGGTGAGATCCGCGCCGATCAGGTTTACTTCGGTAATGCTGGCGCCGGACAACTCCGCCTCGGCGAAGTCCGCGCCGGGCAGCTCAGTGTCGACGATGCGCGCGTTCAGAAGCTGGGCTCCAGAAAAATCGCCGCCCTGGAACTGGCCTCCTACAAGGTGGGCGCCGGCGAGATTGGCTCCGGAAAAGTCACACCCCTGGCACTCGCCGCCAATGACGAGCCGACGGTGCGGCTCACCGGCAAGCGCGGCCTGGGAAATCGAAACCAGGCCGGTCAGAGCAATGAGAAGGGCGATCGGGCGCTTCATGACCGTTATACCTAGCCTGAGCGGAGCGCCGGTTCGACTTAAATCGCAGTAAGATGCGGGCCGGAATGCGGCAATGATCCGGCCAGAGTTGTAACGCCTTCGTTTAGCGGCAGGCCGGCGTGCTCAGACCGGCGGGAAGTCGGGTGCGGGCATCGCCGCAGGCGCGACTGAGCTGCGCTTGGGTCAGCCCGCGCGCCTCGTGCAATTCAGCACCGGACAGGTTTGCACCTTCCAGATTGGCGCCGGTCATGTCCGCACCGCCGAAATGCGCGCCGACCAGAACCGCCCGGCTGAGATCGGCGTGGGCGAAGCTGGCGCCGGTGAAACGGGCGCCGAACAGGTTGGAAATGGACAGATCGGCGCGCGAGAAGTTCGCGCGGTTCATCGTGGCCAGGCTGAGATCGGCCTGGCGCAGACGCGCGCCGGACACATCCACGCCCGGCAGATCCAGATAGGCCAGATCAGCCTGGAACAGATTGCAGCCCGCGCAGGAGCGCCCGTCCTGAATCCGGGCGATTTCGCTGGCGTTCTGAGCATGGGCCGGCGCCAAAATCCCGGCGGCCAGCAACAAGGCGGCGAAGATGTGTTTCATCGCGATACGAATCCTCAAGCGCAGAGCCTGTAGTCGCCCTTGCCCAGCAAGAAACCGACCGCTTGGGCCGTGTGCGCTAGACTTCCGCCGCCGCTCCGGCCCAGCCGCAGGCGTCGCATGTCAGTCCGCCTGCGCCTTCCAGCAGGGTGAAATGGCCGCAATCGGGGCAAGGCTCCCCGGAATATTCCGACGCTGGCTCGGCGGATATGTCGGGTTGGGAGGCGGCTCCGGCGTGCGGTTTGGCGCCGAACATCACCACATTGCTGGGCAGATGGCCGCGGGAAAACCCGTGTGAGATGAGCCGGGCTGCGTCCTGGCCCGTCGCCAGTTTTTCCTTCGCCACGCCGCGACCCAGATTGGAATGATCGGATGTGTCAGGCTCGTGCTGGGCGAGGTCTTCACGGTCGAGATAAGATACGGCCAGCTCGCGGAAAATATAGTCCAGGATGGAGTTGGCGTATTTCACCGAGTCATTGCCGTCCACCGCGCCGGACGGTTCGAAGCGGGTGAACAGATAGGCGTCGACATATTCTTCCAGCGGCACGCCGTATTGCAGGCCGATGGAGATGGCGATGGCGAAATTATTCATCAGCGAGCGGAAGGAGGCGCCTTCCTTGTGCATGTCGATGAAGATCTCCCCCAGCGCTCCATCATCGAACTCGCCGGTGTGCAGATAGACTTTGTGTCCGCCCACAGTGGCTTTCTGGATATAGCCCTTGCGCCGGTCAGGCAGCTTGCGCCGTGAAGCGCCGGTCTCGATGACGCGTTCGACGAGCTTTTCGACCACGCGCTCCTCAGTAATGACGCCGCGCCGCCCGGCATCGCCGCCGTCAAACTCGATGGCTCCGAGAAGATCGTAGAGCGCTTCACCTTCCCGGCGCAGGCGAAGGCCGCTGACGCCGTGTTCGGCGGCGCGTGCGATGATCTCTGCGGTGTCCGCCGCGCTGGCCTCGGCGGGAAGAACCAGCTCGATACCGGCGCTGGCCTGCAGGGCGGCTTCCACGCTGGCGGCCATAGCCAGACGCGCCTCCACATCCGGTGCGGCGAAGACCGCTCGCTCGTCCTCGCTCAAGGCCGAACAGGTTTCCAGCTCGCCAGCGCCATGCACCCAGCGCTCAGCGGCATCGACTTCAATGGATGAAACGCCGAACGCCTCCAGGAGGCGCGGGCCGGCGCTTTCGATCTGGTCGGGGCTGAGTCCGGCGCGAAGGGCGATCTCCTCGCCGATCGTCCATCGATTGAAGGCGTGGCGGACGGGCGCGCCCTCGCTGAGCGCCGTTTCGATGCGTTCAAGCGCTGCATCGTTCAGCCCGCGCTCGCGCAATGCAGTGATCCAGCCGGCATTCAGGCCCTGCAGCGTCCCGCTTCCGATGAGCCTTTGCAGAGCCGGGTCGCGACGATCCGGCTCCATGCGAGCCAGCGCCGCAAGCACAGCGTTGGCGGGTCGTTTGGCGGTTCCGGTTTCAGTGATGATGAGGGAGGCAAGCGGGGCGGCGCCCACCGATTCGGCGCTGAGGAAGGCGAACTCCGCCGGCGCCAGCGCGCTCAGGCGAAGCGGGCAGGGCGCAGCTTGGCGCACGCATTCGATGATGGCGCCGGCGGTCTGGCGTGCCTCCGGTGAATCATAAGCCAGCCCCGCGGCCATGAGCGCTGCGCCGAGGCCGGCGAGTTCCAGCGCGCCACCGGCTTTTTGCGCCGCCTCCCCCCAGAGCCCGGCAGCGTGGGCGAGGGCGGTCTGGTCGAAGCCGGTCTCGGCACGGGCGAAGGCGGCCAGGTTCAGGATGATCGCCGTCGGTGTGATGCCCGCCTCAGCCTCGGTGAATCGGATCGCCGGCTGGCCATGGGTCCAGACGCATTCCGCCACGCGCGTTAGCAGATGCTTCGCTGTGGTGTCGGCCCCGTCTGCTCCGGCGACAACCAGGGCGGCCGGCAGGTGCAGAGTTTGAGCTGGCGCTGGCGCAGGGGCTTGATCCAGCCCGGCCTCCATCTCGACATGGCCGTGGCGTGCGCGGGCGATCGCGCGTTCAATCATCGCGTCCGGAGCCCCGTCGCGGCGGGCGTCGCGGATGGCGCGGGCCAGCGCACGATTGCGGCGCGGATCGAAGCACTCCTGCGCCTCGCCATCGCAATTCACACAGGCCGCCGCCACCGCTTCGAGCCGGTCGCGCAATATTCTTGCGCCAACATCGGCGGCGGCTGCGCTCATGGCCGCATTCTGGATCGTCTGAACCTGTTCCAGCGCTTGCTCAGCAGGCGCGACCGGCGAATCGACCCGTCTGAGGAGAGCTTCTCCACGCCATAACCCGGCCACCGGGCAGGCTTCGCGCGCGAGGAGGCCGGCCAGACGTTCAGCGCGCCCCAGCCTGTCCCCGTCGCCCAGCGTATCGGCTAGTGCGGTTAGGGTCGGCGCCACGTCCAGATCGGCGTCGAAACGCGCATCGGAGAGGGCGGCGAAAGCCGCGCAGGCTGAGGCGGGCCAGTCCTGCGGCGCCTGGATGTTTACCCCGGCTTCGCCATCGATCAGATCGGGGTCGGCGGTGAACAGGGGACGCGCGGTGAAGCGCACCGCATCGAGCGGATCGTCACCGGGCTGGGTCAGGCGGGGTTCCAGGCTCATTGTACATCCTCATGCAGGCGCGGCGCGCGCTTCCAGGCAAGGCCAGACGCCGAATCACCGCTAAGGATACCGGGAGCAGGCCTCAGGAGTCGAAATCCGGCGCCGGGTGCGTGCGCGCTCTGGACCGCACCGGTCCGTATCGGCATATTCCGCCGCGAACCTTATTGAGGATGAGACAGCCATGCTCGGCCTGATCGGCAAGCTCTTCGCCTGGTGGGACGGCGCTACGCCGGGGACCTTCTTCACGATTGCGCGCAGCGGCGCGTATGTCGGCAAGGATGATTTCGGCAATAAATACTACCAGGAGCGCAAAGCCTCCGGCGCCGAAGGCCAGAAACGACGCTGGATAGTCTATAATGGCTATGCGGACGCCAGCCGCGTGCCGGCGGACTGGCATGGCTGGCTGCATCACACTTTTGAAGATGCCCCGATCGACGCGCCCCTGCGCCGTCAGGCCTGGGAGCTTGATCACAAGCCGAACATGACCGGCACGGTCTTCGCGTATCGCCCGACCGGTTCGCTGGCCGGTCCGCGCAAGCGCCAGGCGACGTCGGCCGATTACGAATCCTGGGCGCCGGAAGACTGAGATTTTGGCGTTGCCGGCCCCGACTTCGCCGCAAATCCGTGACAGCGTGACCTCATGACGCTTAGCGCTCTTTTGTTTGCTATGACCCTGATCAGTGTGCAGGACGCCGCCGCGCCGGACATGCGCGACGATGCGTCCGTTGGCGAGGCGGGCCTGCGGGTTGATGAGCGCGCGTCGTTGTCCTCTGAGCCGGGCTCGGTGGCGGTGTTGCGCGGGCTGGACAAGGTGACGGCGCGCACGCGCGATTTTGAGGCGCCGGTCGGCGAGGTAGTGGAGTTCGGCGCGCTCAGCCTGACAGTTCAGTATTGTCGCAAGCGCCCGCCGGAAGAACCCCCGGAAGTCTTCGCTTTCATTGAGATTGACGACCGTCGCACCGACGGATCCGGTCGCGAGACCGAAGGCGAGCAGGTTTTTTCAGGCTGGATGTTCGCGTCGAGCCCGGCGCTGAACGCGCTGGAGCATCCGGTCTATGATGTCTGGGTGATTGACTGCAGGATCTGACGCCCGCTTTGGCCTTGCGCCATGGCGAAAAAATCCGCCTCAACGCCAATCGCTGCGGTCAGCGTGCGCAAATAGGCTCGCCGCTCCACCGTCACCGCGCCGAAACGCTCCAGATGACTGGTGATGAACTGGGTGTCGAGCAGTGCAAAACGTCCCGCCTTGAGCCGCGCCACCAGATGCACCAGCGCCACTTTCGAGGCGTCGGCCTCCAGTGAGAACATGCTCTCGCCGAAGAAGGCGCCGCCCAGGGTCACGCCATACAGTCCGCCAACCAGACGGCCGTCCCGGCGCGCTTCGATGCTGTGTGCGTGGCCCTGTGCGTGCATCTCGCGATACAGCCGTTCGATCGGCTCGTTGATCCAGGTCTCATCGCGCCCCGGCGCCGGTTCGGCGCAGGCCGCCACCACGTCTTCAAAGCTCTGATTGACGGTGATGTCGAAGGTTTCGCGTTTCACCGCACGCGCCAGACTGCGCGGGATGTGGAAGGCGTCCAGCGGGATGACGCCGCGCTCATCAGGGTTGAGAAGAAAGATTCGCGGATCGTCGCGCGCTTCGGCCATCGGAAAGACGCCGCGCGCATAGCAGGCCAGCAATTCCTCCACGCCAAAGCCGCGCATTCCGGTCCTTCCCCTGCGAGACGCCGGCTTCACCGCGGCCCGGACCCAGCTCGCAGCGCCGGCGACGTTAGTCGTCGCGTTCGGCCAGCCAGGTTTCCAGCCAGCGAATGTGATAATCGCCGGACAGGAAATCGGCCTCCTTCAGGAGCTCAAGATGCAGCGGGATCGTCGTCTTGATCCCGCCGATCACCGTTTCCTGCAGCGCCCTGCGCAGACGCATCAGCGCTTCGTCGCGATCCCGCCCGTGCACGATCAGCTTGCCGATCATGCTGTCATAATAGGGCGGGATGGAATAGCCCGCATAGAGCCCTGAATCGAAGCGTACGCCGAGCCCGCCGGGCGCATGAAACTCGGTGACCCGCCCTGGCGAGGGCGCGAAGGTGGCCGGGTCCTCGGCATTGATCCGGCATTCGATGGACCAGCCTTCCAGGACGATATCCTCCTGTCGGATATCGAGCGGCTGACCGTCTGCGACCAGGATCTGTTCGCGAACCAGGTCAATTTTGCTGATCGCTTCAGTGACCGGGTGTTCCACCTGCAGACGGGTATTCATCTCGATGAAGTAGAACTCGCCGTTCTCGTAGAGGAACTCCACCGTGCCGGCGCCGCGATAGCCGATGGCCCGGACCGCGTCGGTGACGGTCTTGCCGATCTTTGCGCGCGCGGCTTCATCCAGAGCCACGGAAGGGGCTTCTTCGAGGATTTTCTGGTGGCGTCGCTGCAGCGAACAGTCCCGTTCGCCCAGATGCACGACATTGCCATGCTCGTCGGCCATCACCTGGATTTCGATATGCCGCGGCTTGCCGAGATATTTTTCGATATAGACCGCGCCGTCGCCGAAGGCGGCTTGCGCTTCTGAGGAGGCGGTCTGCAGAGCGGTTTCCAGCGAGGCTTCGTCTTCAGCGACCTTCATGCCGCGCCCGCCGCCGCCCGACGCGGCCTTGATCAGCACGGGAAATCCGATCTTGCGCGCAACCTTGCGCGCTTCGCCCATGTCCTCAATCGCCCCATCAGAGCCCGGCACGACCGGGATGCCGGCGTCCATAGCGGCCTGTTTGGCGGTGATCTTGTCGCCCATCAGCCGGATCGTGTCCGGCTTTGGTCCGATAAAGGTCAGCCCATGGGCCTCGACGATTTCAGCGAAGCGGGCGTTTTCGGACAGGAATCCATAGCCGGGATGGATGGCCTGGGCGTTGGTGATCTCCGCAGCGGCGATGATCGCCGGCACGTTCAGATAGCTCAGATTGGCTGGCGGCGGGCCGATGCAGACGCTCTCATCAGCCAGCCGGACATGCATCGCATCAGTGTCGGCTTCGGAGTGCACCGCAACGGTGCGAATGCCCATTTCCTGACAGGCGCGGTGGACCCGCAGCGCGATCTCGCCGCGATTGGCGATGAGGATCTTGTCAAACATCGGTTCGCCCGCTTTTCGCTCAGGTCAGGATGAAGAGCGGCTCGCCGTATTCCACCGGCTGGGCGTCGCTGACGAGGAGTTCGGACACGACGCCGTCCTTGGGCGCAGTGATCGGATTGAAGGTCTTCATCGCCTCCACCAGCAGAACCGTGTCTCCGGCTTTCACGCTGTCGCCCGCTTTGACGAAGGCTGAGGCGTCCGGGCTTGGTCGCAGATAGGCGGTGCCGACCATGGGCGATGTGACCGCGCCGGGATGGCTGGCCGCGTCGGCGGCGCCGCTCGGCGCAGGTGTCTCAGGCGCAGCGCTCGCGCTCGCCGCGACCGGGGCGGGGGCTGCGACGGGGGCCGCCGCCTGCACGACCGGAGCGGCGGTCAGTTCCCGCGCGACACGGATGCGCAGCTCGTCGCGTTCCACTTCGATTTCGGTCAGCTCGGTCTCTCTGAGGATCTCCGCCAACTCGCGCACGAGCTTGGAGTCGATCGAAGACGGCTTGGTGCTGGCCATGGGCGTGTGTTCCTTGATCCTAGTTGTTCGTCGTGCGCTCGGCGCCGATCAGGTCTGCGGCGGCGTCAATCGCGAGGCGATAGCCGTTGGCTCCGAACCCGCTGATCGACCCAGTCACGACCGAAGCGGCGTAGGAGTGCGCCCGAAACGGCTCTCTGGCGGCCGGTTGGGACAGGTGAAGTTCGATAACGGGAAGGTCTAGAGCCTTCAGCGCGTCATGCAAAGCCACTGAGGTATGCGTGTAGGCCGCCGGATTGATGATCAGGGCCGAGGCGGCTTCGCGCGCCTCCTGTATCCAGTCGATCAGCTCGCCTTCATGATTGGTCTGGCGAAAAAGGATGGACAGACCCAGCGACGCAGCGCTGTCAGCACACATCGCCTCAATCTCGGCCAGAGTGGTGCGGCCATAGATCTCCGGCTCGCGAACGCCCAGAAGATTGAGGTTCGGACCGTTGAGTATGTGGATCGGTTTCGTCATCTTCCACCATCGCGGCGCCAAGGCCCGTTGCGGAACCTTGATATGAGCGGCGAGTATTACGACGTACGCCTTTGGGAAAACAAGCAAGGCCTTCAAGCAGTCTCATGACCGAACGCAGTGCGCCGCCCGGCGCCATACCCATCCAGCTCAATGGCGAACCGCGCGAAGCGCCCGCCGGGCTGACCCTGAGCGGGCTCATCACCTGGCTGGAGCTTGATCCGCGCAAGGTCGCGGTGGAACGCAATCTGGAGATCGCGCCGCGCTCGGCCTATCACGAGGTGCGCATCGAGGCCGGCGACCGGCTGGAGATCGTGCAATTCGTTGGAGGAGGATGAGCCATGGATGACGCAATCAGGGCCCAGAGCGGAGCCGACCCGCTCATCGTGGCGGGTCGCAGCTTCGCATCACGTCTCATCATCGGGACCGGCAAATATGCAAGCTATGCGGAAAACGCCCGCGCGCTTGAAGCGTCCGGCGCGGACATCATCACGGTCGCCCTGCGACGGGTGAATCTGTCAGACCCCGATCAGGATCGTCTGGTCGATCATATTGACCCTCAAAATTACGTTTTCCTGCCCAATACGGCGGGCTGTTTCACTGGCGAGGATGCTGTGCGCACGCTGCGCCTGGCGCGCGAGGCGGGCGGCTGGAATCTGGTCAAGCTGGAAGTCCTGTCCGATCCCAAACATCTCTACCCGGATATGGCCGAAACCCTGCGAGCGGCTGAAATGCTGATCCAGGACGGGTTTGAGGTGATGGTGTATTGCTCCGATGATCCGGTCTACGCCAAGCGTCTGGAGGAGATTGGCTGCTGCGCGATCATGCCGCTTGGCGCGCCGATCGGGTCCGGGCTCGGAATCCAGAACCCGGTCAATATCCGCCTCATCATCGAAGCAGCCCATGTGCCGGTCATCGTCGATGCGGGCGTAGGCACCGCTTCGGACGCGGCCATCGCGATGGAGCTGGGCTGTGACGGGGTGCTGATGAACACCGCCATCGCCGAGGCGAAGGACCCTGTGCGCATGGCGCGCGCGATGAAGCATGCCGTCATCGCAGGGCGCGAAGCCTATCTGGCCGGTCGGATGGCCAAGAAGCGCTATGCCGATCCGTCCAGCCCGCTTGCGGGGCTCATCTAGCCGGCCAGCTGACGGTCCAGCGCTTCCTGCAGGCGGTTGATATCGGCGCCGCGCACGACCGTATCGCCGACAATGAAGTTTGGCGTGCCGCTCAGCCCGATATCACCGGCCAGCCCGCGCACGGCATTGATCCGCTCCATCACCGTGTCGGCGTCCATGCCGGCACGCATCTGATCGACATCAACGCCGTTTTCGGACGCGATCATGTCAATGCGTTCGCCGGGAAGGGGCCCGCTTGTTCCCATCAAAGCGTTGTGAAAGTCCAGATAGTGCTCGGGCTGGCCGATCCAGACCGCCAAGGCCGCGCGTGAAGCTTCCTCAGATTGCTCGCCGAGCACAGGGAATTCCTTGAACACGAAGCGCACCTGATCGCCGTACTCGGCCATCGTCTCAATGACCCACTCATTGGCTACATGGCAGAATGAGCAGCGATAATCGAAGAATTCCACCACGGTTACTTTCGCGTCCGCGGGGCCGAAGCTTGGCGAATCGACGTTGGCGAAGAGCGCCTCTGCGTTCGCAGCGACCGCCTCGGCGATCCGGTTGCGCTCCCGGTCACGGGCTCGAAGCTGCAGCTCGATCAGCGCCTCTTCGATGATCTCCGGGTTTTCCAGGATGTAGCTGCGCACGATTTCTTCCACCGCGGCCCGGTCAAGCTCGTCATTGGCCGGTTCTTCCGGCCCCTGGGCCTCACCGCAGGCGGACAGGGCGGCGGCCAGGAGGAGGGCGCTTAGGGCGCGGGCGGCGAGTTGGAAAACGCTCATGGACGATAATGCTCCAGATCAGGATGAGGCGGTCTAAGGGGTTATATCAGCGGGTGCGCTGCCGCGGCAGGCCCTGACGGCGGCGATTATGCTCGCGGATTTCGCGCGGGCTCGGCTGAGCTGCAGCGATGATCTCGATGGCGCGGATATAGGCCGGCGTGCCGCGTTCAAGCTCGTCGCGCGCCCGGCTGGCGAACTGGAAGGCCTGCACATGATCGCCGACTGCGAAGGCGCGCTCGGCGGTCGCCAGCTCAGCTTCAGCCGTTTCGCCGCGCGCCTGGTGGGCGAGTGACAACTGGAACCAGCCGAACGCATTGTCCGGCTCCTCTGCCAGCGCAAAGCGCAGATGGGAGACCGCCTCGTCGAGATAGTCATCTGAACCCTCAGCGATCAGCGAGGCGGCCAGGCCGATGCGCAGAAGCGGCGCGTTCGGCATCAACTCTACCGCGCGCCGGTTCGGTTCAATGGAGTCCGCGATCGCACCGCTCTCATAAAGCATCTGCCCATGCAGTTCATGAAAAAAGGGATCGTCGGGACTGTCCTCGATCAGCGTGGCCAGCTCCTCCTGCGCCCGGTCCAGAAGCCCCTGCTTGTAATAGGCGACCGAGCGGGCGTAGCGCGCCGGCAGGGACTGATCGCTTTCCGGGTAGCGGCTGAAAGTCTGGGCGGGGGGAACCATGAAGCCGATGATCTTCGCCTGTATGCGGCGCAGCTCTGTGATTTCAGCGTCGGTGTCGGGCCTGTCTGCGTAAGGCGAGGCCTCCACATTGCGCCGCAGGGCATCGACGCGCTGGCTGGAAAGCGGGTGAGAGCGGAAATACTCCCAGCGGCGCTGATCGGAGAAGACTTCCTGATAGCTTAGCCGTTCGAACGTGCGAACCAGGCCGCGGCCTGATTGACCGGTGGCCGTCAGGAAGCGGATAGCGGCCTGATCGGCGGCGGCTTCCTGAGCGCGCGAATAGCGGAGGAAATCCATGGTGGCGAATTGCGGGGCAGACGCCATGATCGCCGCGCCGGCTGCGCCTTCGCCGGCGAGCGCGGCGACCAATCCGAGCGCCAGAGAGGCGGCCATCGTCGCCATAGCGCCGCGCGACGCCTCACCTGACCGAACCAGGTGAGCGCCTTCGATATGGCCGATCTCGTGGGAGATGACGCCCTTGATTTCAGAGGGTGTTTCAGCGCGAACAATCGTGCCGGTATGCATGAAGATGTTCTGCCCGCGCGTGACGAAGGCGTTGAACTCCATATTGCCGACCAGATAGAAGTCGACATCGTTGGTCTCAAGCTGCGCCGCCTCGAGCAAGGGATCGGTGTAAGCGCGCATCACCGCTTCGATTTCGGTGTCGCGGACCAGCCCCTGGGCATGGGCCGTCGCAGCGGCGGCTATGGCGGCGAGCGCTGCAATCGCGGCGCGCAAGACTTGGCGCATGAGCATCATGCTCCCTCTCTGCTCCGCCCCCTCTAGCGAACAATATAGGACGCTTATGATGCGAGCGCACCCGTGAAGGCGCGCTCGCATCATTCAAGATAACGCGAGCCGGCCGGAAAATCCGGCGCGCTCGCCTGACATCTAGCGACCGAAGAGCTTGCCTGAACGCTGCCACCAGCCTTTGCGGGCCGGCTCCTTCTTGTCAGAACCGTCATCAGATGATGGTTCCTCAGCCGTCTCAGTGCTCGGCGCCGGCTCGGATTTCGCCTTCGGCGCAGGCTGCGGCTTGGCTTCCGGCTCGGCGTTAACGACGGGCTCAGCGGGCTCGTTCGCCCCGGTGTCAGCGTCCGCGTCGACTTTCTTGCGGCGACGCCGTTTCGGCTTGGCCGGTGCAGCCTCTTCAGCCGAATCGGTCTGTGGCGTCGTCGGTTTGGAGCTATCCGAAGCCGCTTCGGCAGCCGGCTCGGCGGTGTCCTCGCTGGCTTCGGCTTTCTTGCGGCGGGCAGGGCGCTTGCGTTTGGGCGGTGCTTCGCTGGTCTCCAGCTGGGTGACCTCCTCAGCCGGCTTGATCACCGGCATCGGATCGTCCTGGCCGGCGGCGTCGGCTGTCTCAGCGTCTGCAGCCTGGCGCTCACCGGTTTCGCCGTCCACGACGTTTTCCGCGCCTTCAGCATTTTCGCCGCCGCGGCGGCGGCGTCCGCGTCCGCCGCGGCGTCCACGACGGCGCCGCTTGTTCTTGCGGTCCTCGCCATCGTCCTCACCGCGCGCATCGTCAGAAGCTGAGCCTTCAGAGGCAGCCTCTTCAGACGCAGCGTCCGGATCGGTCGTGTCGGCGTCGGCGCGTTCGGGCGTCTCACCGGCGTCGTCAGAACCGGAACGTCGCCGTCCGCCGCGCCGGCGACGGCGCGATTTCGGCTTGTCGTCTTCAGCCGCCTCACGCACGTCCGAGGATGCCTCCTCGGGCGCTTCATCTTCGCTGGGCGGCGCTCCGGCAACGATCACATCGCTCGCGCTGCTCTCAGACTGCGCGCGAGCGGCTTCACGACGCGTTTCCAGACGCTCCATCTCGCAGACCGGTCGCGTCATCGACGCATCTGCCGTGATCGTCACGCGCATGGTGAAGCGTGCTTCGATCTGGTTGAGGTGCTCGCGCTTCTCATTGAGCAGGTAAAGCGCCACTTCTTGCGGGCAGACCAGGCGGACATGGGCGGTGCGTCCGCGCACGCCTTCTTCCTCAAGCGTGCGAAGCGCGACCAGGGCGCTGGACTCCACGCTGCGCAGATGGCCCGTGCCTTGACAGACCGGGCATACCTCGGTGGATCCCTCAATCAGGCTCGTGCGGCGGCGCTGTCGGGAGATCTCCATCAGTCCGAACTGGGAGATACGGCCCATCTGGATGCGGGCTCGGTCCTTTTTCAGGGCGTCCTTCATCTTCTTCTCGACCGCCCGGTTGTTCTTGTTCTCATCCATGTCGATGAAGTCGATGACAACCAGCCCGGCCAGGTCGCGCAGGCGCATCTGGCGTGCGGCTTCTTCCGCCGCTTCCAGATTGGTGCGCAGCGCGGTTTGCTCGATATTGCGCTCCTTGGTGGACTTGCCGGAGTTCACATCGACCGCGACCAGCGCTTCGGTGGGGTTGATCACCAGATAACCGCCCGATTTCAACTGGGCGACCGGCGAATAGATCGCCTCAAGCTGGCTTTCCACCTGATGGCGCAGATAGAGCGGCGCGTCCTGCCGGTAGTGCTGAACCTTCGAGGCATGGCTCGGCATCAGCATCCGGATGAAGGCTTTCGCCTCCTTGTAGGCGGCCTCGCCTTCGACAAGGACTTCTTCGATGTCCTTGTCATACATGTCGCGAATGGCGCGTTTGACGAGATTGCCTTCCTCGTAGATCAGCGAGGGCGCAACGGACTCCAGAGTCAGTTCGCGAATCGTCTCCCACAGGCGCACAAGGTAGTCGTAATCGCGCTTGATCTCGGTCTTGGTGCGCGAAGCGCCCGCGGTGCGGATGATCAGACCCATGCCGGCGGGCACCTTCAAGGCGTTGACGGCGCCCTTCAACCGCTTGCGGTCCGATGCGTTATTGATCTTGCGCGAAATGCCGCCGCCGCGCGCGGTGTTCGGCATCAGAACGCAATACCGTCCCGCCAGCGACAGATAGGTGGTCAGCGCCGCGCCCTTATTGCCGCGCTCTTCCTTGGCGACCTGGACCAGCATGACCTGACGGCGCTTGATGACTTCCTGGATCTTGTACTTGCGCAGAAGCTGGCGACGCTTGCGGGCGACCTCCTGCAGCAGCTCTTCTTCCTCGGCGTCCTTGGCCGCGTCATTGGCGTCGTTTTCGCCACCTGCCTCGTTGTCTTCGCCGGCGTCCGGCGAGTCTTTGGCGCCGTCTTCATCGCTCTGCGCGGAGGTCTCGGCGTCCTCCTCTTCAGCGTCGTCCGCCGTCTCATTCTCCGCGCCAAGCTCGCGTTCCAGCGCGGCTTCCGCTTCGCGCAGCGCTTCGCGGTCGGCCGTAGGGATCTGGTAGTAATCGGGATGGATTTCGTTGAAGGCGAGGAAGCCGTGCTTGTTTCCGCCGTACTCAACGAAGCAGGCCTGTAGCGACGGCTCGACGCGCGTCACTTTCGCCAGATAGATATTGCCCCGGATTTGCTTCTTGGTGGCGGATTCGAAATCGAAATCTTCAACACGATTGGAATCGACGACCACCACCCGGGTTTCTTCCGGGTGGCCGGCGTCGATCAACATTTTTCTCGACATGGAGTGCTCCGTCGCATGGCGGAGCGCTCGCCCGCATGAGCGGGACAAGGCATAGGGCGCCATGGCTGGGTTGAGGGCGCAAGGCGGGCGAGCGGCCGCTTATTCCTGATGCTGTCGCTCGCGCTTCGCGCATGGGTTCGGTTCCTGGGAGCGTCCGGGTCGCGCGTTGCGCGCGGGGCCGCTCGATGACTGGTGCTCTCAGCGCTGGCGCGGAGCAAAGCCTGCTCTTCGCCGTCGCCTTGGAAAAACTACGGTATCCGATCCGGGCAAGGGCGCGCACAAAGCGAGCCGGTCCGATCCGGGCAGGGCGCGAAACCTCGCGCATTGCCTTCGCAACATGCACCAAGTGTCGGGCGATGGAAAGCGCTCGCCGCCGTGCTAAGAGTGCGGGGTTCGCCAAAGTGCGCATTGCTAACCTAATGTTCAGCAACGCGGTCTATCTTGGCAGGCGACAGACCTGCGACAAGCAGGCAACGCTTCGGCGAAACGGTGAGATGGATGAACGTGGTCAGGCTTAGCCTCAAAGATGCTTTCCGTGCGATTGCGCGCCTCGGCGCGATTGTCGCGCTTGCTTTCGTCCTGGCGCCGGCGGCCTTCGCTGGCGACGTGACCGATGTGCGCATCGGCGAGCACGAGAATCATACACGTCTGGTCATCGAGACTTCCACGCCGATTGAGTTTGAAGCCTTCACCCTTTCCGGTCCGGCTGACCGGCTGGTGGTCTCGCTGCCCGGTTCAAGCTGGAACGCCATCGCCCTGCCGGGACGGCGCGGCGAAGGCCGCGGCATGCTCGGTGAGTTTCGCTACGACTCTACAGGGCGGGAGCCCCGGCTGATCTTTGATCTTGAACGTCCCGGCGTGATCGTTGAACGCAAGACCCTGGCGCCCAATGGCGGCGGGCACCGGCTCGTGATCGATATCGCCGACTCCGATCGCAGCGCATTTCACCGCGCATCAGGCTTTCCGCGCGAAGGCTCCAACCGGTCCATCACCCAGCTTCTGGCCGAAGAAGGCGGGTTCGCGCCGCCTTCATGCGAGCGCATCCGCGTCGTCATCGATCCGGGCCATGGCGGGCGCGATCCGGGCGCGCCGGGTCGTTTCGGCGGCCGCAGTGAAGCCGCGGTAAACCTGGCTGCAGCCCTCACGCTGCGCGACATCCTGCTGGCCAGTGGTCGTTATGACGTCATCATGACGCGCGATACGAATGTCTTTCTTGAGCTGGAAGAGCGCGTCCAGATCGCCCAGACCGCTGAAGCGGATCTGTTCATCTCCCTGCACGCGGACGCCTCACCCTCCGGCAGCCGGGCGCGCGGCGCCAGCGTCTACACCCTGGCTGAGTACGCCGAGGCGCGGGTGCGTACGCGCGCGCGCCGCGACGGCGACTGGATGGTCGGAGATTCGCAACGCCCTGAATATGTGAACAACCTCCTGCTCAATCTGGCGATCCGCGAGAAGCGCAATCAGTCGCTGGTCTTTTCTGAAATGCTGCTGCAGCACGCCGGCGGCGTGACCGGCCTGTTCCGCGATCGCCCGTTCGAACGCGGGCTCTACGTCCTGCTGGACAGCCAGATCCCCGCGGTTTTGTTCGAGATGGGTTTTCTGACCAATCCGGACGATTCCCGCCGCCTCAATAACGCCAGCGAGCGCCGCCGACTCATGCAGGCGGTCGCCGGTTCGATCGACAGCTATTTCGAACGCTGCGACGGGGCGGGTCAGTCCGGTCGGCTGATCGCGTCAAATCGCTCCGCCGCGTCGGGCGCGCGCTGAAGCCGGCTTCAATGCGCCCATACCGGCTCGCGACCGTAGCGGGCCGGGCCGAAGCAGGTCATAATCCGGCCAAACACATCCGTCATTTCAATTGCTGAGACTGGACGGGTTCGCCAAGAGGGACGCGCGCAGGCCGCGCGACGCCGGACATGAAGATTCTGACCTGGAAGAACGCTCTGCGCGCCGGCATATGGGGCGGCGGCGCTGCGGTGGTGCTGGGCCTGATCGGTGCGATCTTCGCGACGGTCTATGTGATCCGCGTCACCGACGACCTTCCCGATTACTCCCAGCTGGCCCAGTACGAGCCGCCCATTATGAGCCGGGTTCACGCCGGCGACGGCCTGCTGATCGCGGAGTTCGCGCGCGAACAGCGCGTCTTCGTACCGATCGAGAGCTTCCCCCCGGTCCTGATCGAAGCGGTGCTGTCGGCTGAAGACAAGAATTTCTATGAGCATGGCGGCGTTGACTTCATGGGTATGGCGCGCGGCGGCGTGCGCTCCCTGATCGACATCCTGTCGGGCAGCGGCGCGCCGCTGCAGAGCGGTTCCACCATCACCCAGCAGGTCGCGAAGAATTTCCTGTTCAGCTCCGACCAGCGCATTGAACGCAAGGTGCGTGAGATCTTCATCGCCTGGCGCATGGAGCGCGCCTTCACCAAGGACCAGATTCTGGAGCTGTATCTGAACGAGATTTATCTCGGCAATCGCTCCTACGGCATGGCGGCGGCGGCGCTGAATTATTTCGACAAGTCGCTGGCCGAGCTGGAGCTGCACGAGGCGGCCTATCTGGCGGCGCTGCCCAAGGGCCCCAATAATTATCATCCGACCCGGCGCACCGCATCCGCGATCGGTCGGCGCAACTGGATCCTCGGGCGCATGGAGATCAACGGCTATATCTCCGAAACCGTGCGCGACGCGGCCCAGGCCCTGCCGCTGGAAACCGCTGAGCGTCTGGAAGGCGAACAATACCTGGCTGCGGAATACTTCGTGGAGCAGGTCCGCCGGCAGGTGTTCAACATTTATGGCGAGGACCAGCTCTATGATGGCGGGTTGTCGATCCGCACCACGCTGGACACCTCCATGCAGCTGGCCGGGCGTGCAGCGCTGCGGCGCGGGCTTGAGGCCTATGATCGCCGCCATGGCTATCGCGGGCCGCTGACCCGGCTGGAGAGCTTCGACGCCTGGCGCGAGCAGCTCGCCGAGATCGATGCGCCGCGCGATATCGACTCCGAGTGGCGCCTAGCGCTCGTTCTGGAGGTTGATGAGGACGCCGCCCGGATCGGCCTGATCGAAGAGGGTATGGGCGTCATCCCGCGCAGTGAGCTGCGCTGGGCGCGCACGCCTTCGCGCGATAGGGACGGCGTGCCTGTTCTTGGCCCGGCCATTCGTTCAGCCGCTGACGCGCTTCAGCAGGGCGATGTCGTTCTTGTGGAGCCGGTCACCGAAGCCGAAGCTCACGAGGACACCGAGCTTGGTGAGGACGTATACGGCCTGCGCCAGCTGCCGGAAGTGAATGGCGCGATCCTGGCCATGGATCCGTATACCGGCCGCGTGCTGTCCATGGTCGGCGGCTATTCCTTTCAGCAGAGCCAGTTTAATCGCGCGGTCCAGGCCCGCCGTCAGCCTGGATCATCGTTCAAGCCGTTTGTCTACGCTGCGGCTATGGATCACGGCTATACGCCGGCCTCGATCGTGCTGGACGCTCCGTTTGCGGCCTCCGGCGGGCTGGAAGAGCGCTTCTACCGGCCGCAGAATTATTCTGAGGAATATTATGGGCCCTCCACGCTCAGGCTCGGCCTGGAGCTGTCACGCAATGTGATGACGGTCCGCCTGGCCCAGGAGATGGGCATGGCGCCCATCGCCGACTATGGCGAGCGTTTCGGCATTTATGACGATCTGAGCCCGACGCTGGCCATGGCGCTGGGCGCAGGCGAGACGACGCTGTTCCAGCTGGTTTCCGCTTATGGCGCGCTGGTCAATGGCGGACGCCTGATCCAGCCGACTATACTGGATCGGGTGCAGGACCGTTTCGGCGAGACGATCTATCTGCATGACGATCGGGCCTGCGAGAGCTGCGTGACCGAACAGGGCTGGTCGGAATATCTCACCGAACCTGCGCTCGACCCGGTCGGTCAGGAAGTGCTCGATCCGGTCACCTCCTATCAGGTCGTTCACATGCTTGAAGGTGCGGTTGAACGCGGGACCGGCACGGCTCTGCGCCGGCTGGGGCGTCCGCTCGGCGGCAAGACCGGCACCACGAATGATTTTCGCGACGCCTGGTTCGTGGGTTTCAGCCCGGATCTGATCGTCGGCGTCTATGTCGGGTTCGACACCCCGCTTCAGCTTGGTCGCGGCGAGGCGGGCGGCCGGGTCGCAGCGCCCATCGCGGCGCAGTTCCTGGAGCCGGTCCTGGCCAACTACGCCGCCAGCCCTTTCCGCGTTCCGGAAGGCGTTCGCCTGGTTCCGATCGACCGTCGCACCGGCGAGCCTTCGGCCATCGGTCGCTCAGGCACGATCCTGGAGGCCTTCCGTCCGGGCACCGAGCCGACACGCGGCCGTCCGGCCGAGGAAGAGGCGCTCAGCTTCGGGTCTTCGGCGTTGAACAGCCTGGAAGCGCTGATGGCCGGCGACGCGCCGCCCGCCGATGATGACGATGATGATGAAGAGGAGACGTTGGGCGGCTTGTATTAGCGCGCGCCCGCGTCTATCCGGTTAGGCCTTGATCGGCCTGAATTATCCCGCCTACGGAGCTTTCCCGAATGCGCGCTGAAACCGCCGCCCTGAAGGACGCCATCGAGCAGTCGCTGGAACTGCTAAGGAGGCGTCTTTGACTGGGACACTGCTGAAAAACGCCTCGACGAGCTGAACGCTCGCGCCGAAGATCCGACGCTGTGGGACAACCCTTCGAGCGCCCAATCGCTCATGCGCGACCGCAATCGGCTTGACCAGTCGATGTCGGAAGTCCGTGAAGTTTCCGACGAGCTTGCCGAAACGCTGGAGCTGGCCGAGCTGGCTGAAGCGGAAGGTGATGACGATCTGGAAGCTGAAGCGCTCGCCGCCCTACGCACCCTGCAGGAGCGCGCCGGGCGCGCAGAGCTGCAGGCTTTGCTGTCCGGTGAAGCGGACGCCAACCCGGCTTTCATCGAGATCCATCCCGGCGCCGGTGGAACCGAGGCGCAGGACTGGGCTTTGATGATGTCGCGCATGTATGCGCGCTGGGCGCAGGCGGCCGGCCATTCGGTGCAGGTGATTGAAGAGCAGGCCGGCGAAGAGGCGGGGCTGAAATCGATCACGCTTCTGGTCAAAGGCGAGAACGCCTATGGCTGGCTGAAGACCGAATCCGGGGTTCACCGCCTGGTGCGCATCTCGCCCTTCGACAGCTCCGGGCGACGCCATACCAGCTTCGCCAGCGTCTGGGTCTACCCTCAGGTCGATGACAATATCGAGGTGGAGATCGCCGAAAAGGACGTGCGCACCGACACCTATCGCGCTTCAGGCGCAGGCGGGCAGCACGTCAACAAGACCGATTCCGCCGTGCGCCTGACCCACGAACCGACCGGCATCGTGGTGCAGTGTCAGAATGACCGCTCCCAGCACAAGAACCGCGCGACGGCCTGGACCATGCTGCGCGCGCGACTCTATGAGCTGGAGCTGCAGAAGCGCGAGGCCGAAGCCCAGGCCGAAGCGGAATCCAAGACCGATATCGGCTGGGGCCACCAGATCCGATCCTACGTTCTGCAGCCCTATCAGATGGTCAAGGATCTGCGCACTGGCGTTGAGACCTCCGACACGCAAGGCGTGCTCGACGGCGCGCTTGACGATTTCATGAGCGCAGCCTTGGCTCAACGCGTGTCAGGCGAGGGCGTAGGGCAGGTTGAGGATATCGACTAGGCGCATTGGCGCTGCGTAACGAAAAAGGCGGGCCTCTTTCGAGACCCGCCTTTGTTATGTCTGGGGCGAAGAACCGCCCTGTATCAGCTTTTCGCCGCGAACGGATCGGCAGCTTTGGCTGAACCGGTTGATGCAGAGCTCGCCGCTGGCGGTGCGGCTGGCTTGGTCGACGCAGCAGGCGCCGCCGGTTTGCTGGCTGACGCACCTTTGCCGCTGTCGGCGATCGGGTCTGAGGAGCGTTTGCAATTACCGTCGAAGAAGGCGCCGCTCTCGATGGCGAGCGTGGCGTGAATGATGTCGCCTTCCACGCGCGCAGTGGAGGCGAGCTGCACCTGGCGGGCGCGCACCGAGCCGTTCACACGACCGCGGATCACGACATGCTCGGCGATCACCTCGCCATTGATGGCGGCGTCCTCGCCGATGGTCAGCGAAGCGGCGCGGACATCACCTTCGACAGAACCGTCGAGCTGAACTTCGCCTTCAGAAGCAATGGAGCCTTTGACCGACAGGTCTGAGCTGAGGATGGAGGGGGCTTTGGCGTTCATGGCGGTCCTTTTGGTCGGGGCCGGTGGTGCGAATTGGGCGTTGGCGGCGTCCGCCGCAGGGGGGGAGTCTTTCTTATTGAACATATCGTCCGGCTCTTAAGAAGCGATCAGGATCGGCGTGGGCGTTATCGAACCACACCTCGTAGTGAAGATGCGTCGCGGTGGAACGCCCGCTGGATCCCATGCCCCCCAGCTTCTGTCCAAGAGCGACCCGGTCGCCGCGACGCACATCAATGGTATGAAGATGGGCGTAACGGGTGCGGAAGCCGTAACCGTGGTCCACCTCAACAGTGCGACCATAACCGGAGCGCCAACCCGCGTAAACGACCCGACCCGGCGCTGGCGCAATAATCGGCGTCCCGCGCGGGCCGGCGAAATCCTTGCCTGCGTGGAAGGCCGGACGGCGGGTGAACGGATCGGATCGCATGCCGTAATTGGAAGTCAGTCGATGGACTCCGTCGACCGGCAGGCCCAGCGGGATGGCTTCGATGAAGCGTTCCAGCTCCTGGGTTTCGACAAGCCGCGAGGCGATCCGGCTGACGCGCGCGTCGAACGGGTCGTCCAGATCAAATTCGGCGCCGAAAAGGGCCGCGTCCTGAAGGCTGAGCAGCGGACCGCCGGAGCCTTCATCTGCGCTGGCCTGCTCGGCCAGCTCTTCCGGGCGCATGCCGGTCAGGCGCAGAACGGCGCGCAAATTCTCCAGTCGCGACTCTGCAGCATCTTCAGCCGCTGCAAGCACGGCGTCCTGCTCATCGACCAGAGCGGCGACCTGCGCCTCGGCGCTGCCGCTGTGGGAGGCCGGCATCGCCAGATCGATCAGGGCGGTGCGTGGATCGGGGTCTGAGGGCACGGCCGCCATCAGTATGCGACCGCCTTCAAGGCCGGGGCTTTGCGCATCGTCGCCAGCGCTGAGATCATCGGCGAAATCGAGCAGCCGACGCAGGGTTTCATGGCGCAGACGAAACTCGCCAGCGGTGCGGTCGAACGTCTCGCTGCTGGACTCCACGAAGGCGATGGCGGCGGCTTCAGCCGCGCGCGCCTCTTCCAGTAGGTTCTGATATCGCGCTTCCATCTGCGCGAGACGCGCTTCGCGCTGGTTCAGCGCATAGGCGCCAACCGCCATATTGGCGGTCGCGATGGCCAGCCAGGCGACAAGCGCACAGGCGACGCCCAGCGCGATCGCCTGCATGGTGCTGGTGATCGCGAAATAGCGGACCTGACCATCGCTGCGATGGTAGATCTGCCGGTCGGGAAAACGCGTTTTAAACGCTTCCCAAGGGCCTTCAAGAAGCCTCTTGACCATGCAATGCGCCCGCCTTGTTCAGCGCCACCCCTCGGCGCGGCGCGTATCAGACACGAGAATGTGAACGTTTTCAACACGTCGCATGCAAACGCCGAGCCGGGCGTGAGCTAGCGAGAAGCCAGCGGCTCGTAAAACGAAGCCGGGAGCCCCGCGCTCGCACGCGCGGCCTGGTTGAAAGGCGGTTTCAGCAGCCCCTTAAAGCGTTGACGTACAAGGGTTTGAAAATGGTCTTGAGCATTACGGCCTTCGCTGTTGCACACCACATCAAACCAACGTCGTCCGGCGGCGACATGGCCGATCTCTTCGCGATAAATGATCGCCAGCACCGCCGCGCTGTCTGCATCGCCGACCGAGTTGAGCCGGTCGATCATGCCGGGCGTGACATCCAGGCCGCGCGCTTCGAGCACCATCGGCGCCACAGCCAGGCGCGCGGCCATGTCGTCGCTTGTCGCTTCGGCGGCGGCCCAGAGCCCGTCATGAGCAGGCAGGTCGCCATACGCGCCGCCCAGCGCCTTCAGCCGCTCGCTGACCAGCTGGAAATGGCGCGCCTCGTCATCGCCGACACTGAGCCAGTCGCTGATGAAGGCTTTTCGTCGGGCGGCAGGCAGGCGAGGGTCGCTGCCGAAGCGTGCGGCCATGTCAAAGGCCAGATCGATGGCGTTGAACTCGATATGACCGACGGCGTGCAGAAGAGCGAAGCGCCCGGCCTGATGGGTCAGCCGGCGCCGGCGCACCTTGCCCGGCGCAACCTGTTCAGGGCGATCAGGCCGGGCCGGACGTTCAGGAAGCCGGACCGGGTCGGCGCCTGGTCCGGACAGCGCGCCGCTGCGCCAGGCCGCCGCCACAGCCCGGGCCTGGCGGCGCTTGGCGTCCGGTTCGGCCAGGGTCAGGACGCTGGCCGCCGCATGTCTCACATCGCCGTTCAACAGGCCTGCGTCTAAAGCGATTGGACCGCCTCCAGTACGGCTTCAGCGTGGCCGGGCACTTTCACCTTGCGCCAGATTTCGCCAATCGATCCGTCCGGCTTGATCAGGAAGGTCGCCCGCTCGATGCCCATATAGGTCTTGCCGTACATCTTCTTTTCCACCCACACGCCGTAGCGTTCGCAGATATCGCCTTCGGCGTCGGACGCCAGGCGCACTTTCAGCTCATGCTTGGCCTTGAACTTGTCGTGTTTGGCTGCTGTGTCCTTTGAGACGCCTAGAATGGCCGCGCCGGCCGCTTCGAACGCCGCTAGGTGCTCAGAAAACGCAATGGCCTCTTTCGTGCACCCGGGCGTATCGTCCTTTGGATAGAAATAGAGAACCACGGCCTTGCCCGAAAAATCGCTCAACGCAATCGTTTCGCCGCCATCGCCGGGTACGCTGAATTCAGGGGCCTTGTCACCGGGTTTCAGTTCGCTCATCACGGTTTCCTTTCTGATCGGACTGCGCAGCTTGCGCGGTCTTGCAGGCAAGATTGTCCGCGCGCCTCGCCTCGTCCAGTCTTCGCCGCCGCTGAGCGCATAGGAGCGCCGTCTTACCCATGCGCCGCACCGCACGATTGATGATCCTGTACGCGCTGGAGGCTGTTGCAGCTCTCTTCGCGCTCTTGATCTTCGCAGCCGCGATCGCGCTCTGGCGGCTGGCGAGCGGGCCTGTGCCGGCGGACCTCTTGCGACCCGCCATTTCTGACATGCTCATCACTGCGGTAGACGGCGACAGCGCCGAGATCGGCGCATTGACCCTGGGCTATGATCCGGCGGCCTCGGCGCTGACTCTGGAGGGCTCCAGCGTGATCGTTCGTGATGAGGCCGGCCTGGCCCTGGCGGCCGTTGATCGGTTTAAGGCGGCGCTGGCGCTGGATCTGCTGCTCACGGGCAGGGCGGTTCCGGTCAGTATGGAAGCTGAAGGCGGCGTGGTGTCCCTGGTGCGTCGGCAGGGCGGGGCATGGAGCGTGGAGCTGGGACGGGCTGATGCGTTCTCCGCTGCAGGCGAGAGGCTCGTCTCCACGCCGTCGAACGCCGCGCCGCCCGCCGACGCGCTCGCCCGCGATCTGGCCGAGCGCCGACGGAGCCCGATTCTGCGCCGGCTTCAGCGTATTGATCTGCGCAATGTGGAAATTCATGTCCGCGACGAGATTGATGATCTAGCATTGATCATCGACGACGCGCGCGCCCTTATGGACGTCTCCGGTCCGGGCGCGAACGGTGATTTCTCCGGCGCGCTCATCACCTCGGCGGGCCGTGCGCCAGTCGCAGCGAGCTTTGCCGTCGGTGAAGCGCTTGAAGCCCTTTTTCTGGACATTCGGGTGCGTGACCTGGTTCCCGCCACGGCCGCGCCTCGACGCGGGCCGTTCGCCATGCTTGGCCGCCTCGACGCCTCGGTTCAGGCCGATATCGTTATCAACGCCACCCGCGAGGCGGGGCTTGAAGCGGTGCTTGTCGATCTCAGCATTGGCCCCGGCCAGCTGGGCATGGATCAGGACCGGTATGTGGTGGAGGGCGCGCAGGCCCGGCTCGCGCTCGACACGGCTGCTGGGGAACTCAATATCGACGCGCTGTCGGTGCGCGCCGAACTGCTGGAGTTTGACGCCTCGGGGCGAGTTTTCGGTTTCACCGAGTTTCGCGGCGCGATTCCTGGCCGCGCGGAGATCCAGCTTGATATCGCAGACGGTCGGCTGGACCTGACCGGCTTCATGCCCGGTCAGAAGCGCTGGAATGGCGCCCGTCTTGAGGGGGTCGTGCGCCCGCTGGAACGTCAGGTGGAATTCTCACGTCTGGATATCGATCTTCCCGAGGCCGGTGCGCGTTTCACTGGAGGCTTTGGCCTGCGCCAGGTCGAGGATGGCCGCTGGCTGCCGGATATCGCCCTCAGCGGGCCGATTGCCGGCGAGTTGACCGCGCCGGACGTGCTGAGCTTCTGGCCGGTCGACTTCGCGCTTGGTGCGCGCGACTGGATTGAGGAACGCATCATCGCCGGCACGGTGTCCGATGCCGTGCTCAATCTGGATATCTCCGCCGATGCGCTCGCTGAACGCATGTTGCAGGACCCCGCTCTGAGCTTGGCCTTCGCCTTCACCGAGGCGGATGTGCGTTACATCTCCACCATGACGCCGCTCACCGGCCTGTCTGGAACCGCGGAGTTGCGGGGCAATTCGCTCTCGCTCCTGGGGAGCGGCGCAGAGATTGGCGCATTGGAGATCGAAGAGATTTTTGTGGAGATTCCACGCCTCAATCCGAAGGGCGCGATTGCGCGCTTTGGCGGGCGCGGGCGCGGCGAAGCCGCTGACGTGATGGCGCTCATTGATGAAGACCCGCTCAATCTCGCCACCGATTACGGGATCGACCCGGCGGCGTTTTCCGGACAGGGCGTCGTGGAATTCGAGATTGGGCGCGCCATGCGCCGTTTCGTGCCGCCTGAGGATATCGATTTTGATGTCAGCGCAGTATTCGAGAACGTCTCCGGTCCGGCTGGCGCGGCGAGTGATCTGCGTTTCACCGAGGGCGAGGTTGCGATCGAAGCCACGCCCGACGGGCTTGTCGGGCAAGGCTCTGCCTCGCTGGCTGGAGCGCGTGCGGACATTGTCTGGCGTGAGACCTTCAATCTGGGCGATGACGCGCTGAGCACCCAGATCACGTTGAGTGCTCTCGCCGACGGGCGAATTCTGGACCGGGTCGGGCTGCCGGTGCGGCGCTTTCTGGATGGGGTGGTCGGGGTCAATGCCCAGCTCTCCGGCAACGGATTCGAATTCGCTGAAGCCGCCATCGTGCTTGATCTGGAACAGGCCGCGCTCGCGCTGCCAGGCGATGTCTGGGAGAAAGCGCCGGGTGATCCCGGTGAGCTGAGCCTTCTCGTGCGAACCGAGCGCAGCGGAGCGTTGGCGCTGGACCAGCTGCGCTTGAGCGCCTCAGGCGCAGAGGTGGAGGCGACAGCCATGCTGGCGCCTGACGGCCGGCTGCTCAGTGCGAATGCCCCGCTCGTTCGCCTCGATCAGGTGATGGAACTCGCTCTTCTGGCGGACCGGCCTGACGGACCGGACGGTGCGTTGCGAGTGCGGGTGACCGGACCTTATCTGAATGGGCAGGATCTTCTTGGCCATGTGCGCACGGCCGGTTTTGGCGGCGGGGGCGGGGCCGCGCTCAGCTTTGCTGCGACTGTGGATCGGGTTGAGGCGCCTGGCATGTCCTTCCAGGATGTCGATCTGGTTCTGGAGAACACGCCTGTGGGGCTCGCCGGCTTTGCGCTGTCTGCAAATAGCTCGACAGGCCCGGTCGAGGCCTATTTCGGCCCTCAGGATGATCAGGCGGAAGGCGCCCCTCGCGTGCTCTCCGTGTCTGGCGAGGATGCAGGCCTGCTGCTCGCGGCCTTTACCGGCTTCGATAACGTATCGGGGGGGGCGCTTTCCATCGAGGGTTCGGCGCCGCCGCTCGGCCAGACCGGCGGCGTTCAAGGACAGATCACCGTGGAGGCTTTCACCCTGGATCGGATGCCATTGCTTGCGCGGGTCCTGGCCGCCGGCTCGCTTGAAGGGCTCGCCGGGTTGATGAGCGGTGAGGGGATTGTCTTCGAACAGCTGCGCGCCGGGTTTGACTGGGAGGATGGCGTGCTTGAGATGCGCGCCGCACGCGCAGCCGGCCCTTCGCTTGGCGTGACCTGGGCCGGCGTGGTCGATCTCAGGCAATCGCGCCTGGATGTCGACGGCACGCTTCTGCCCTCCTATGGCATCAACTCAGTGCTTGGCGCCCTGCCGGTGCTCGGCGGGCTTTTGACGTCGCGAGAGGGCGAAGGCGTTGTGGGCATCACCTTCTCGGTCAGCGGCCCGTTCGAGCAGACCCGTGTGTTCGCCAACCCGCTTTCAGCGCTCGCGCCGGGCGTATTCCGCCGTATTTTCGAGGGTACGTCAGCGGCGCGAGAACTGGAGGCCCTGGAAGCCAGGCGTGCTGCTGAAGCTGAAACCTCAGCAGACAGGGTGGCCGCGGATGCCGATGAGGCTGACGAGCCCGACCCGTCCGAGCCGGTTGAAACACCGCCACCATCCGATGAGCCGAGCGGCGAAGATAACGAAACCTGAGTGGCGCAACCGAGTTGGGCTGAGGTGCTGCGCCGGCTCAGACCGGCTTGATGAGCGCGTGTTTTTTCTTGCCAACCGAGAGCTTTGCTACGCCGTCGAGGATGTCGCCGACGCCGAGCGCGGCTTGAGCATCGTTCACCGCAGCCTCGTTCAGCTTCACTGCGCCCTCCTTCATCTTACGCTTGGCTTCGCCGCGCGAGGCGACCAGCCCGATATCGGTCAGAAGCGCGGTGATCTGCAGCTCGCCGGCCCCCAGCGCTGAGGCGGATACTTCTAGGGTTGGCAGCGCGGCACCGGCGCCGCCGCCTGCGAAGGTGGCCGCTGAGGTCGCCCGCGCTTCGCTTGCAGCGGCCTCCCCATGCATCATCTCTGTCGCAGCATCGGCGAGCGCGATCTTCGCGTCATTGATTTCAGCGCCCTGCAGCGCTTCAAAACGCTCGATCTCGTCCAGCGGCAGATCGGTGAAGAGTTTAAGGAAGCGACCGACATCGCCGTCTTCGGTGTTGCGCCAGAACTGCCAGTACTCATAGGCGCTCAGCCTGTCCTCATTCAGCCAGACCGCGCCATCGGCGGTCTTGCCCATTTTGGCGCCGGAGGCGGTGGTGATGAGCGGGGTGGTGAAGCCGAAGACCTCAACACCGTCGACACGCCGGCACAGCTCCACCCCGTTGACGATATTGCCCCATTGATCGGCGCCGCCCAGTTGCAGCGTGCAGCCTTGGCGCCGGTTCAGCTCCAGAAAATCGACCGCCTGCAGGAGCATGTAGTTGAACTCAAGGAAGGTCAGCGGCTGCTCGCGCTCCAGGCGCAGCTTCACGCTGTCGAAAGCCATCATCCGGTTGATGGTGAAGTGCGTGCCGTATTCTCGCAGAAAATCGAGATACCCATAACCGGCCAGCCAGTCGTCATTATTGACGACGACCGCCCTGTCCAGATCGAGCAGCTTGGCGAAGGGCTGAAGGATGCCGTCGGTGTGGCTCTGGATGGTTTCCGGCGTCAGCAGCGGTCGGCTTGCATCCTTGCCGGACGGGTCGCCCACCTTGGTCGTTGCTCCGCCCAGCAGGATGATCGGCGTATGTCCGGCCTGCTGCATCCGGCGCAGCATCATGATCTGCACAAGGCTGCCGACATGCAGGCTCGGCGCGGTCAGATCGAAGCCGATATAGCCGGTAAGAGGCTCCTTGGCGGCGCGTGCGTCCAGCCCTGCCAGATCCGTCGCCTGGTAGTGATAGCCGCGCCCGGTCAGGCTGCGGACGAGATCAGATTTTGCATCGTTCATGTAAGAGGGCTCCCGGCGGGCTCGTATCGCGCCCGCTGCGCTGATAGCAATATCATCATGCCGTGCAAACGGGCCGTGCGCGAAGGACGCAGTCATGAAGATCGTGGGGTTGATGAGCGGCACCTCTCTGGACGGTGTCGATGCGGCGCTTCTGGAAACGGATGGCGAGCGGATCCTGCGTTTCGGGCCGGGTCTGGAGCGCAGCTATCAGGCCGAAGAGCGCAGCGTGCTTGAGGCCGCGGTCGAGGACGCGTTGCGCTGGCGCTTCGACGGGCCGCAGCCGGCGTCCTTCAAGGCGGCCGAGGCGGTGTTGACGCGCAGTCATACCGACGCTGTTCGCTCCGTGTGCGAGAGGGCGGGGCTATCGGTGACCGCTCTCGATCTAGTCGGCTTTCATGGACAGACCGTGGTGCATGAACCGCCAGGTCCCGAGCGCGCTGGCCGCACCTGTCAGCTGGGGGATGGCGCCGCGCTGGCGCGTGCGCTGGGCGCGGATGTGGCGTTTGATTTCCGCAGCGCCGACGTCAGGGCGGGCGGTCAGGGCGCGCCGCTGGCGCCGGCCTATCACGCGGCGCTGGCGGAATGGTCGGGTCTTGAGCGCCCGCTCGGCGTGATCAATCTCGGCGGTGTGGCCAATATCACGCTTGTGGGCTCAGATGGCGCACTGACCGCTTTCGACACCGGGCCGGCCAACGGGCTGCTGGACGCCTTCATCGAGCAACGCACCGGCCAGCCTTATGACGATACGGGCGCCATCGCGGCTGAGGGTCGGGTCCACGAGGCGGCCTTCGCGGAATATCTCGCCCACGATCACTTCGCGTTGACCGGGCCGAAATCGCTCGATCGCTGGGACTTTTCGCTGGATTCGGTCGCCAACCTGTCGACAGAAGACGGTGCGGCGACCTTGTCCGCTTTCACCGCGCGCACCGTCGCCATGGGCGTTGAAGCGCTCGCCGAGACGCCGGAGCGGCTCGTCGTGTGCGGCGGCGGGCGCGTAAACGCGACCCTCATGGCGCTGATTGAGGCTGCGACCGGCCTGCCTGTGTTCAGCGCGGAGGCGCTCGGCTGGCGCGGCGGGCTGATCGAAGCGGAGGCCTTCGCCTTCCTCGCCGCGCGTACGGTCAGAGACCTGCCGATCAGCTATCCTGGAACCACAGGCGTTAAGCAGGCGATGACGGGCGGCCGGGTCGCTTCTGCCGACCGTCAGGAGTCCGGATCCTAGCGTCCGGTCTTCACTTCCAGCTTGGGCGCATCAAGGATGGCGCGGCGTTCGTCGAGATAATCACTGACGACGTCATGCAGCACATCGACATGCTGGCTGAACAGGTGCGTCGCGCCGGGGATGTTTTTCATGCGCATCTCGATGCCCTTCTGGGCGCGCACCTTGCCGAAGGCCCGAACCATATCGTCATAGGGCACGATGGTGTCGTTCTCGCCGTGCGCGATGATGCCGGAGGCCGGGCAGGGCGCCAGGAAGGTGAAGTCATACATGTTCGTCGGGGGCGAGACGGAGATGAAACCGGCGATTTCCGGCCGGCGCATCAGGAGCTGCATGCCGGTAAAGGCGCCAAAGGAATGACCCGCGACCCAGCAATAGGGCGCGTTGGGATTATGCGATTGCGCCCAGTCCAGCGCCGTGGCGGCGTCGGCCAGTTCCCCAAGCCCTTGATCATAGACGCCCTGGCTGCGCCCGACGCCGCGGAAGTTGAACCGCAGCACGGAGAAGCCACGCTCCTTGAACATGTCGTACATCATTGTGATCACAGGCGAGTCCATATGACCGCCGCCGCGCGGGTGGGCGTGCAGCACCAGCGCGACCGGTGCGGTTTCACTGACGCCGGGGGTGTATTTGCCTTCCAGGCGGCCCGCCGGGCCGGGGATGATCACGTCAGGCATGGAAGCTCTAAGGTCCTATAGCTCATGACCAAGCTATGAACACGGGAATTTTACCCCTTATAGTTCAATGCTTTGTCGGTTTCTTGCCGAAAATACTTGACCTGAATGGTCAGGAAACTATGTCCTGATCCGCGCCAAGCCCCGGCAAACGCGAAGCGGCCTCTTAACACAAGGCCGCCGCCAATTGCGAGAGGGCCGCGCTTCGGTTTGCTCCGGGGAGGATGAAAGACAATGAAGCTCAGCACCAAAGGACGTTACGCAGTCATGGCGATGGCCGATCTCGCCGGAGCCGGCGAAACGCGGCCGGTACCGCTCGCGGATATCGCTTCGCGTCAAGAAATCTCGCTGTCGTATCTGGAACAGCTTTTCGCCAAACTGCGCCGGGCTGGCGTGGTGAAGTCCGTTCGTGGACCGGGCGGCGGTTATCGCCTGTCGCGCTCGGCTGCCGAGACGCGGATTTCCGATATCATTCTTGCGGTGGACGAGCCGGTCGACGTGACCCGCTGCCAGCACGCCACACAGGGGTGCATGGAGAGCGGCAAGCGCTGCATCACTCATGATCTGTGGGATGAGCTGGGCCGTCACATCCATCTCTTCCTCAGCGCGGTCACTCTGGATGACGTGGTCAAGCGCCGCGTCATGGGCGCGGCGCGCGCCAGCGTGTCCGGCCAGGCGGCAGAGCTGCTTGAGCAAGCCGCCGAATAGCGGACGAGCATTTTGAGCGTCTATCTGGACCATAACGCCACCTCGCCCATCCGCCCGGAGGCGTCTGAGGCTATGGCCGCTGCTTTGGCTGAAGGCGGCAACCCGTCCTCGGTGCACGGGCCGGGCCGCGCTGCGCGCGCACGCCTTGAAACGGCGCGCGCTTCGATTGCCGGAAAGGTCGGTGCGCGGGCTGAAGACCTGGTCTTCACCTCCGGCGGGACCGAGGCGCTCAACCTGGCGATCGCCTCGGCGACACGCGCCGGAGCGACGCGGCTCATCATTTCTGCGGTCGAGCATGACGCCGTCGAAGCGTGTGCGCGTGCGACCGGCCTGCCGGTGACGCTCTGGCCGGTCCTGCCGTTCGGCGGCGCCGATCTCGATTGGCTGGCCGATACGCTGGATAACCATGACCCGACGAGAGACGGCATCTGGCTCTTCGCGCTTATGGCGGCGAACAATGAGACCGGCGTCATCCAGCCGGTCGAGGCCGCCGGGGCGATGATACGAGAGGCCGGCGCACTGTTTCTGGTCGATGCAGTCCAGGCGCCGGGCAAGACCGAGTTTTCCGTCGCCGCGTCCATGGCCCATTACGCCGCGTTTTCCGCGCACAAGGTCGGCGGCCCGCAAGGCGTCGGAGCGCTCGCGCTGGCCTGCGATGCTCCGGCTTCGCCGCTGGTTGTCGGCGGCGGTCAGGAGAAGGGCCGTCGCGGCGGAACCGAGAACGTTCCCGGTGCGGTCAGTTTCGCCGCCGCCTTCAGCGCGGCAACTGCGTCGCCGGAAGAATCCTTACGCCAAAAAGGGTTGCGCGACCGGGCTGAAGCACTCATCACCGCCGCCGCGCCTGAGGTGCGAATCTGGGGCCGCGATGCGGACCGGCTTTCCAATACGCTGTGTCTCAGCGCGCCGGGATGGACGAGCGAAATACAGGTGATCGCTCTGGACCTGGCCGGTTTCGCGGTCAGCGCCGGGTCAGCCTGCTCGTCCGGCAAAGTGCGAAAGAGCCGGGTTCTGGACGCGATGGGCGCCAGCGAGGCTGAAGCTGAGTGCGCGCTGCGCGTCAGTTTCGGCTGGACCAATACGACAGAAGACGCCGACGCATTCGCACGCGCCTGGCTTAACGCCTACCAGCACGCGCGGCCCGCCGCCGCGCTGGCCGTTTGAAAATCAGAAGTACGGGATTGACGCGATATGCCTGCGGTCAAGGAAACCATTGACGACGTCCGCCAGCTTGAGGCGGACAAGTACAAGTTCGGCTTCACCACCGAGATTGAGCAGGAGTACGCGCCCAAGGGTCTCAACGAAGACACGGTGCGCTTTATCTCGGCCAAGAAGAACGAGCCGGAATGGATGCTGGAATGGCGCCTGGACGCTTATCGCCGCTGGCTCAACATGCGCGAGCCGGACTGGGCGAATGTCGGCTATCCGCCGATCGATTATCAGGACGCGATCTACTACGCCGCGCCGAAAGACGCGGCCAAATACAAGAGCCTCGATGAGGTTCCGCGCGAACTGCTTGAGACGTACGAGAAGCTGGGCATTCCCCTGCGCGAGGCTGAAGTCCTGCTCGGGGTTGAAGGCGCTGGCGAGACCGCCGCTGAAGCGCGCGAGAAGCCGCGCGTCGCCGTCGATGCCGTGTTTGACAGCGTCTCGGTCGCCACAACCTTCAAGGCGGAGCTGAAGAAGGCCGGCGTGATCTTCATGTCGATCTCAGACGCGTTGCAGGAGCATCCTGAACTCGTGCGTCAGTATCTCGGCTCGGTCGTGCCGGTGACGGATAATTTCTTCGCCACGCTCAATTCCGCCGTCTTCTCCGACGGCTCGTTCGTCTACGTGCCCAAGGGCGTGCGCTGCCCGATGGAGCTGTCGACCTATTTTCGCATGAATGCGGCTGGAACCGGTCAGTTCGAGCGCACGCTCATCATCGCTGATGAGGGCGCCTATGTGTCCTATCTGGAAGGGTGCACCGCGCCGATGCGCGATGAACACCAGCTGCACGCCGCCGTGGTTGAGCTGGTCGCGCTGAAAGATGCGGAGATCAAATACTCCACGGTCCAAAACTGGTGGCCGGGCGATGAGACCGGCAAGGGCGGGGTGTATAATTTCGTTACAAAGCGGGCTGATTGCCGCGGCGACAATTCCAAAGTCAGCTGGACCCAGGTGGAAACCGGCTCGGCGATCACCTGGAAATATCCCAGCTGCGTGCTGAAGGGCGATAACTCGCAAGGCGAGTTCTACTCCATCGCCGTGACCAATGGCGCGCAGCAGGCCGATACCGGCACCAAGATGATCCATCTGGGCAAGAACACGCGCTCGCGCGTGATCTCCAAGGGCATCTCCGCAGGCAAGTCCGACCAGACTTATCGCGGTCTGGTTTCGGTGAATGCGAAAGCGGCCGGCGCGCGCAACTTCACCCAGTGCGATAGCCTTCTGATCGGTGATCAGTGCGGCGCGCACACCGTGCCCTACATTGAAGCGAAGACGCCGAACGCCACGCTCGAACACGAGGCGACGACCTCGAAACTGTCCGAAGATCAGCTCTTCTATGCGCGCCAGCGCGGGCTTGATGAGGAAAGCGCCGTCGCGCTCCTGGTCAACGGCTTCTGCCGGGAGGTGCTCCAGGAACTTCCGATGGAGTTCGCCGTGGAGGCACAGGCGCTTTTGAAGGTCAGCCTTGAAGGGAGCGTGGGATGACCAAGCGCTACTGGTATGCACGCCGCCGCGCTGATCAGGTCGGTCGGCCGACCGCATTCGGCAAGTTCCACCCCATCGCTTGGCAGGGCTGGGCGATGTTCGGGGTGTTCCTCGGATGCATGGCGATTGGCGCGGGGCTGATGTTCGAAATCACGGCCCAGGGCCTTGAGCGAGGCTGGGTCGGTTTTGCTCTGCTGACCATTATCGGCGGCGGGCTACTGCTCTGGTCGGTCGTCGCCAAGGGTGATCCCAACCACACCGTCGCCGACTACCGTCTCGGCCGCGTGAACCATGATGAGTGAAGTGATGTTGCGAATTGAAAACCTGCATGCCCGTATCGAGGCTGAAGACGGCGATGGCCGGGAAATCCTGAAAGGGGTTTCGCTTCAGGTGCCTGCCGGTGAGGTGCACGCCGTTATGGGCCCGAACGGGTGCGGCAAGTCCACCCTGTCCTACGTTCTGTCGGGCCGCGACGGGTATGAAGTCACCGGCGGTGAGATTCTGTTCGATGGCGATGAGCTCAGCGAGCTGGAGCCGGAGGAGCGCGCCGCGAAAGGGCTCTTCCTGTCTTTCCAGTACCCGGTCGAAATCCCCGGCGTGCCGACGCTGACCTTTTTAAAGGAAGCACTGAACGCGCAGCTGAAGGCGCGCGATGAGGGCGAGATTTCGGCGCCGGACTTCATGAAGACCGCGCGTGAGACCGCCAAGCAGCTTGGCATTTCTGCGGATATGCTGAAGCGGCCGGTCAATGTCGGCTTCTCCGGCGGCGAGAAGAAGCGGATGGAGATTTTCCAGGCGCTGATGCTGCAGCCGCGCTTCCTCATTCTGGACGAGACCGATTCCGGGCTTGATATCGATGCGCTGAAGACCGTTGCTGAAGGCGTGAACACGCTGCGCAGTGAGAAGCGCGGCATGCTGGTCATCACCCACTACCAGCGCCTGCTGGACCATCTGAAGCCGGATGTCGTTCACGTGATGGCCGATGGCCGGATCGTCGATACCGGCGGGCCGGAGCTCGCGCACCAGCTGGAGCGTGAAGGCTATGACAAATATGTCGGCGAGGCGGCCTGAGCGATGACGGTGGCGGTGAAACTCTCTCCCTTCGAACAGAGCCTGGTCGAGGCGTTGCCGGCTTCGGCTGCGCTCCGCAACGAGCTGACCGAGCGCGGACTGCCGCACCGGCGGGTGGAGGAATGGAAGTGGAGCGATCTGCGCGTTGCCTTGGGGCGCTTCGAGCCAACTGCAGGCGCGATGTCTGTGAACGCCTCGCGCCCGGCGGACGAACATGTCGCGCTTGACCGCCAGCCGTTTGAGCTCATGCCGCGCCTGGCCGCAGCGCTCGGCGGCGCCTGTGCGGTCTACGATCTGACCGATGGCGAGACGCTGGAGCTTGACCTCCAGGCTGAAGCTGGCGCGGGTCATGGCGTGCTGGCGATCAATCTGCCGGCCGGGGTTAGCGCACGCGTTGAGGAACGCTATCGCGTTGCTGACGGCGCCTTCGCCAATCTCGCCATCCTGATCACCGTCGCTGAGGGCGCGGAACTGACGCGTATCGTCCAGCAGGACGCCGCGCCCGGCGGCGTGCTTGTCGCCACTTCGGGCCTTGAGATCGAAGCCGGCGCGCAGATTAATCAGACCACGCTTGCCTTCGGCGCCAGGCTGGCCCGGCTGGAAACCCATGTCACCCATGCCGGCCACGGCGCGCACTTCGATCTCGGCGCGGCTTATCTGCTGGGCGAAGGCCTGCATCTCGACCAAACCTCGGTGGTGCGCCATACCGGGCCTCACGGGATGTTGTCTCAGCTGTCCAAGGGCGCATGCGCGCGCGGCGGCAAGGGCGTGTTCCAGGGTAAAATCCATGTCGAGCGCGCGGCCCAGAAAACCGATGCCCAGATGCAGCATCGCGGATTGCTGCTGGATGAACGCTCCGAGATCGATTCCAAGCCGGAGCTGAAAATCTACGCCGATGACGTGCTTTGCGCGCACGGCAATGCGCTCGGCGCGATCGATGAGGACGCGCTGTTCTACATGCGTCAGCGCGGCCTGCCCGAACCCAAGGCGCGGGCGCTGCTGACGGAGAGCTTCCTGTCCGAACCGCTGGATGCAATCGGTGATGACGCGACGCGCGAACGCCTGACCGGGCGCTTGCGCGAACGATTGGCTGCGCTGTCATGAGCGCGCTGGCGAAACCTCACCCCGGCTTCGATCCGTATGCGATCCGCAGTGAGTTCCCGATCCTGTCCCGGACCGTTAATGGCAAGCCTCTGGTCTATCTGGATAGCGCGGCCTCTGCCCAGAAGCCGGAAGCCGTCATCGAAGCGGTCGCCGATGTCTGGCGCACCTCCTACGCCAACGTGCATCGCGGCCTGCATACGCTGGCGAACGAAGCCACCGAGGCCTTTGAAGGCGCGCGCGGCAAGATCGCGAGCTTCCTCGGCGCTGAGCGGGCTGAGCAGATCGTTCTGACCAAGGGCGCGACAGAGGCTATCAATCTGGTCGCCGCCAGTTTCGGCCAGTCCATCGAGCCTGGCGATGAAATCATCCTGTCGCAGATGGAGCACCACTCCAACATCGTGCCCTGGCACTTTCTGCGCGAACGCTACGGCGCGGTGATCAAGTGGGCGCCGGTCACCGAGGACGGCGCGCTGGATATGGACGCCTATGAGGCGCTGTTCACCGAGCGCACGCGTGTTGTCAGCCTTGTGCACATGTCCAACGTGCTGGGTACGGTGAATGATGCGCGCCGCCTGACCGAGATCGCCCACCGCCATGGCGCGCCGATCCTGTTCGACGGGACGCAATCGGCGGTTCACCTGCCGGTGGACGTGTCCGAGATCGGCTGTGATTTCTATGTCTTCACCGGTCATAAGCTCTACGGCCCCAATGGGTGCGGTGCGCTTTATGCGGCGGGAGACTGGCTGGACCGGTTGGCGCCCTGGCAGGGCGGCGGCGAGATGATCGCCGAGGTCAGCGAAGAGGGCGTCGTCTACGCCGATGCGCCGCACAAGTTTGAAGCCGGCACGCCCGCCATTGCAGATGTGATCGGGCTCGGCGCGGCCATCGATTGGGTGAGCGCGCTGGATCGCAGCGCAATCATGGAGCATGAGCGCGCGCTTCATGACCGCGCCGTAGCGGCGGTCTCTGATGTGGCGGGCCTGCGCTTCATCGGGACTACGCAGGACAAGGGTGCGATCCTGTCCTTCCACGTGGAGAACGCCCACGCGCATGATCTTGCCCAGCTGATGGACAAGTATGGCGTTGCGGTTCGCGCCGGGCATCACTGCGCCCACCCGCTGATGAAGCGTTTCGGCGTCAACGCCACCGTGCGCGCCAGCTTCGGGCTCTACAATACGAGTGAAGAGGTCGACGCTTTTGCTGAGGCGTTGCGAAAAGCGCAAAGCTTCCTCATCTAAGGATGACGAGACACGTGATGGAAAAGACCGCCGAACCGATGACCGATCGCGACATCATTGATCTGAACGCGCCCCCGGCTGCGCCCGTCAACGATGGGGGCGCTGCGACGCACGAGACCACGGACGCCGCTCCGGCCGAAGATATTCCCGAGGCGGAGATCGCGCGCATCACCGATGAGGTCGTTGCGGCGCTGAAATCGGTCTACGATCCGGAAATCCCGGTCGATATCTATGAGCTGGGCCTGATCTATCAGGTCGATCTGGAGCCGGACCGCACCCTGAAGGTGGAAATGACGCTCACCGCGCCGGGCTGTCCCGTTGCCGGCGAGATGCCGGGTTGGGTGCGTGATGCGGTGGAGGGCGTTGACGGCGTTGATCGCGCGCAGGTGGAGCTGACGTTTGACCCCCCCTGGACGCCCGACCGCATGACTGACGAAGCCCGCCTGCAACTGAACATGCTTTAGGAGCCCGCACGATGGCGAGACCGCGCCCAAAGGCCGTATCCCTCACTGAAGCTGCTGCTGAACGCGTCAAGGCGCTTATGGCCCGCAATGACAAGGGTTATCTGCGCGTCGGCGTGAAGAATGGCGGCTGCGCGGGCATGGAATATGTCCTTGATTATGTCAGCGAGCCGGAACCGCTGGACGAGCGGGTGGAAGATCAGGGCGTTGAAATCGTAATTGATTCCAAGGCGCTGCTTTTCCTTCTGGGCTCGCAGATCGACTATGAAATCACGCCGCTGCACGCCAAGTTCGTCTTTCGAAATCCCAATGAGACCGATGCATGCGGCTGCGGGGAAAGCGTAACGCTGGTTCCGGCGGAGCTCGACGAAACGCGCGCCTGATGAATGTGGACAGGGCGCCGCGCTGGTCTTGCAACCGGACCCAGCTCATGGTCAATCAGCCTTAAAGACGCTTGGCTGTGAGACGACCCGATGACCCTGACCCTCTTCAATTCGCCGACCTCGCCCTATGGCCGCAAATGCCAGGCGCTGGTGATCGAAAAGGGCCTTGAGGGTCAGGTCGATACGGTGCTCCTGTCGCCGACCGATGACCCGGTCGGTCTGCATGAGGCCAACCCGCTTGGCAAAGTGCCGGCGCTGACCCGTGATAGCCGGCCTGCGCTCTTCGATTCCCCGCTGATATGCGAATATCTGGACACGCTGAATGATGAGCGCTGGATTCCTACTTCCGGTGAGAGCCGATTTCTGGTTCTGCGCCAGCAAGCGCTCGCTGACGGGCTTATCGACCTGACAGTTGGCCGCCGGATCGAGACCACGCGCGATGTGGATCTTCGCTATCCTTACTGGGCCGAACGCTGGGAGCGCGGCATTGAGCGCGGGCTCGACCTTCTGGAATCGGAGCGCAACCAGTTTGAACGCTCTGTCGACCTCGGCGCGCTCTCGGTGGCGGTGGCTCTGAGCTATCTCGATCTGCGTCACCATGGTCTGGACTGGCGCGCCCGCTGTCCAGGCCTTGCTGAGTTCTCCGAAAAATGGTTCGCGCGCGACAGCTTCAAGCGGACCGCGCCGCCCGAGAACGCCTAGAGGCGACTGGCGATGTCGGTTTCCAGCGCGTTTCTGGACTTCGCCTGTGAGCTGTTGGGTGGATTGGGACCGGTGCGCTCGCGGCGCATGTTCGGCGGGGCGGGGCTCTATGCCGCTGACGTGATGTTCGCGCTGGTGGCTGACGATACGATCTATCTGAAAGCCGATGACGCGCTGGCCGAAGCCCTGGAGGCGGAGGGATCCGGCCCCTTCATCTATGATGGCGGCAAGTCGGGAAAGCCGATGGCCATGCGCTATTGGCGGATGCCGGAAGCTGCGCTTGATGAGCCGGAGCTGGCGACCGAATGGGCAAGGCGTGCACTGGACGTCGCCCTTACAGCCCGCCGTTAAGCCGCTGCGGTTCCGCGCGTGTCCTCGCTGTCGACCGTGATGCGATTGCGACCGGTCTGCTTGGACTTGTACAGATTGGTGTCGGTCCGCTCGATGAAGGACTCCACCGATTCGTTGCCAGTGTACTGAGATACGCCCAGCGACACCGTGATGTGTCCCAGATCCTCGCTCGTGGACTTGCGAAGCAGGCGTTTGGATTCAACCGTGTTGCGGATGCGTTCGGCTATGTCGCTGGCTTCGGCAAGCGATGTGCGCGGCAGCACGATGGCGAATTCCTCGCCGCCATAGCGGGCCACCACATGATGGTCCTTCGCGAAGCGGGACAGGCAGGCGGCCACGAAGCGGATGATCTGATCACCGGTCTGATGGCCCCAGGTGTCGTTGAACCGCTTGAAGTGGTCGATATCGCACAGGATAAGCGAGAAGGGCGAGCCGGACATTTCAGCCTCGCGGCGTGAACGGCGCATGGATTCATCAAAGCGCTTGCGATTGGCCACGCCGGTGAGTGCATCGGTCATCGCTTCTTCGCGGACTTTCTCAAGATTGCTGCGCAATTGATCGACCTCCGAAGAGGTTTCCTGCAGCCGTCGTTCAAGCTCTCGAGAGCGGCGCTGCATGCGCGCAGTGGCCGAGACCAGGCCTTCAACCATTCGCTTGAAAGAGGTGTCGTCCGCGCCGCGATCAAGCTGGCCCGTCGCGCCGGCGAGCGCCTCGCCATAAGCTGCAGTGTCACGTTCGGCCGCTTCAAGGGTTTTGACCACAGCGCCCAGCTCTCGGCTCATCGCGCCGCCTGTGTCGAGGACTGCGTCCTGAATGCGTTTGAAGGTGAAAAAACGCTCGTAAAGCTCGTCGCCGAATTCGGCATCGAACGGTTCGCCGCGGTCGATGCGCGCCTGCAACGCCTCGCATAGCTCGGGCAGCGAATCGGAGGCAAATGCGACCCAGATCGCGTAATGATTCGGCGTGGGCGCAACGCTGTGCTGCTCCATGAGGTCCAGCGCTTTGCGCGCAAGCCCCATGCCTTCACTTGTTTCCAGTCGACCGTTCACCGTTTCGACCCCCGTCCTGTGATCATCATGATCAGGATGCGCCGGCTTGCCGAACGCCCGATTGATTGGCGCAAGCTTAGTCGGGGAATGGAAAGATGGGGTAAACGCAGACGCGTCCTGGCGCGGTTAGATTCCACAACCGATGCGCGATTCGTGAGTTTGCGCTCGCTGGGTGCTAGACAGCTGAACGCAGGAGGAAGTCGGGCACATGATCGCCGAAGCCGCGAGCCGCTTCCGGCATGGCGTCATCGTCACGCTCCCGGCGACGGGAGCGGGCCGGGCGCTTCTCCTCACGCGTTTCGCGCGGCTGCGCGTGTGTCGCGGGCGCCTCTTCCACAGGGGCCTTGGCTTCAGCCTCAGGTTTTTCGCTGCGCCGTCTGCTGCCGCTGCGACGCGAGCGCGGTCGGGCGTCTTCGTTGGACGCCGCCGCCTCACGCGGGGCCTCCGTTGAGACCCCGTCTACCGAAAGCTCGGCCGGCTCCTGGCCGATCAGCTCGACAACCTTGGCCAGCGCTTTGCGGTCTTCAGGGGTGATCAGCGTGACCGATTCACCGGTCAGTCCCGCGCGACCGGTGCGCCCGATGCGGTGGACATAATCGTCCGCATTTCTGGGAACGTCGAAATTGAACACATGGCTCACCGCCGGGATGTCGAGCCCGCGTGCAGCCACGTCAGACGCTACAAGCAGGCGTACGGCGCCGGATTTGAAGTCGTCCAAAGTCTGAGTCCGCTGGGACTGGGCCAGATCGCCATGGATCGGCGCGGCGGAGAACTTATGACGCTGCAGCGAGCGCGCGACGATGTCGACATCACGCTTGCGATTGCAGAACACGATACCGTTCTTCACCCCTTCGCGATTGATCGCGGCGCGCAGGGCGGCGCGCTTGGTCTTGGGCTGGGAATCGGTGGTGCGTACGATGTATTGGGTAATGGTTTCAGCGGTTTGAGCTGGACGCGCCACTTCAATGCGCTCCGGGTCGCGCAAGAAGGTGTCGACAAGGCGCTGGATTTCCGAGGGCATGGTTGCGGAGAAGAACAGCGTCTGACGGCGCGGCGGCAGAAGCTTCAGAATGCGCTCGATATCAGGAATGAAGCCCATGTCGAGCATGCGGTCGGCTTCGTCGATAACCAGAATGTCCACACCGGTCAGCAGAAGCCCGCCGCGCTCCTGGTGATCCAAAAGGCGGCCCGGCGTGGCGATGAGGATATCCGCGCCGCGATCAAGGATGCGCTTTTGCGGTTCGAAGGCGACCCCGCCAATCAGCAGGGCCATCTCCAGCTTGTGGTTCTTCGAGTAGGTTTTGACGTTCTCCGCCACCTGGGCGGCGAGCTCGCGCGTCGGGCACAGGATGAGCGAACGCGGCATGCGGGCTCGCGCGCGGCCGCGTGAGAGACGCTCGATCATGGGCAGAGTGAAGGACGCCGTCTTGCCCGTGCCGGTCTGAGCGATGCCCAAGACGTCACGGCCCGTCAGCGCGACAGGGATCGCGCCCGCCTGGATCGGCGTTGGGGTGTCATAGCCTGCGTCCTTGATGGCGGAAAGCAGGTTCGGGCTCAGGCCCAGCTCTTCGAAGGTCATGCGCCTCGCTTATCGCGCCGCTTTGGGCAGCGCTTGATTACGTCGGTGGGACGTCGCGGCGCCTCGTGCGCCCGGAACGATTGGTCGCGAACATACGGGGGCCGCACGCGCTGTCAACGCGTACGACCCTGATTGGTGATGCAGAAGCGCCGCAGCTGTTGCGGCGCCGCATCGGTTCGCACACCTAGTGGTGATAGGCGTAGGCGCCATCCGCGCGCAGCTCGGCATAACGCTCGGCCAGACGCGTCTGGCGGCTTTCCAGACTTTGCGTCTCGCCATCGATCAAGACTGCGACGGGTGCGCTCATCACTTCCAGCGGATCGCCGTCCCAGACAACCACATCGCCGGCATAGCCGGGCGCCAGCGCGCCATAGCGGTCCCCAACGCCGTAAATCTCAGCCGGTGTCAGGGTGATGGAACGGAAAGCGTCCGCCCATTGAGCGCCGGCCGTAACGGCGTTTCCGGCGTGTTGCGCGAGTAGGCGCGGGTTGAAGTAGAGATCGGCTGTGACCGTCGTGTAGGCCGTCGTTACGCCGGCCGCGTGGAGCAAGGCCGGGCCGTCCTGCCTGGACGCCAGCGTGTCGAACGAGCCGGGCAGATTGCGCAGCGGATCCAGGATGACCGGCACGCCGGCCTCAGCCAGCTCGTCAGCAACCATCCAGGCTTCCGCCCCGCCGGCGATGATCAGCTGAAGCTGTTGATTGCCATCGCGGAAGGCGAGCGCGCGGCGGATGTCCGCAGCCCGATCAACGAAGAGCACGAGCGGAATCTGTCCGCGGGCGGCCGAAACCAGGGCTGCAGCATCAAAACGGTCAATCGCATCGCCCTCATGGTGGGCCATGAAACGTCCCGGATAGAAGCGGGCGTCCTCCAGCGCAGCGCGCAGGAAGGCCCAGGCGGCTGCGCGTGATCCGCCCGCCGTGCTCGCACCCGATTGGGAGAGGTCGGCGAACAGGAATTGGCGGGTTGCGAACAGCGAATCCGCATCGCCGCTGGTTTCGCCCAGCGCACCGCGTCCGCCAATGATGGCTGAACCGGTTGAGGGGAAGAGCGCGAACCGCGTCACGCCCTCGATCCGCGTGGAGGCGATGTGGGTGGCGTTCGGATTGAAGGCGTCGGCGACATCGATCGCGGCGGTGAAGTGCGATTCATTGGCCGAGGCGTCCGAGGTGGAGCTTTCCAGCGCGACCTCGACAAGGCCGAGCTGGGTGTGCGGGTGAAACAGACCCGGCGTGATCCAGCCGCCTTCCGCATCGACTACAGTGGCGTCCTCATCGACATTCTCGATGGAAGCGCCGACCGCGACGATGTCGCCATCACGCACCAGAACCGAACCGTTTTCGATGATCCCGGCGTCGGCGTTTGTCACCACGCGACCATTGGTGATCAACGTGGTTTGAGCAAAGCTGGACGGGGCGAGCAGCGCCGCGCCGAAAAGCGCGCAAAGAAGCGTTTTCATCAGTAGGCTCCTTCACCTGGCTGGCCGAGCATGAAATCACGAAGGGTTCGCCGCTGTGGATCGGCGCGGTCATACATCAGCGCCCCGTCGACATAGACGTGGTCGGCGTTGGCGTAGGTGGAAAAGGGATGATGCGACCAGATCACCAGATCGGCCCTCTTGCCGACCTCCAGTGAGCCGGTCTCGTCAAAGATTCCGAGCCCGCGCGCCGGGTTGGCCGTCATCCAGGCGACAGCGTCCGCATCGCTGATCTCAAGTCCGAGGCGCCGACCGTCGGAAAGCGCCTTGGCGACTTCCTGATTGAGTCGTTGGATGCCGAGATCGTCATCAGAGTGGATCATCGCGCAGGCGCCGCCGATATGGGTGAGCGGCAGGTTCTCCCGTATGGAGTCGTAAGCCTCCATCTTGAACCCGCCCCAATCGGCCCAGACCGCTGCACAGGCGTCGGCTTCGGCCAGCAGATCCGGAATTTTGTAGGCTTCCACGGCGTGGTGGAAAGTGGTGACCTGATAGTTGAATTCTTCAGCCATATCGATGATCTGAGCCATCTCGTCAGCGCGGTAGCAGTGCATCTGAACCAGAATTTCTCCGTCCAGAACGCCCATCAGCGTGTCGAGTTCGAAGTTGCGCGCCGGCGGGCTGGCGTCCGTATCGCCGGCGTCCCAATAGCGGTTCCAGGAGCGGCGATACTCCACCGCGCGCTGCCAGGCCTCGCGATACCCTGCGACATTGCCCATGCGGGAGCCGGGTGCGCGACCCTGGCTTCCATAGACGCGTTTCGGGTTTTCTCCGCAGGCCATTTTCAGCGTGTAAGGCGCGTCGGGGAACTTCATGCCCTGAACCGTGCGCGAGGGCACATTGCGAAGGGTCACCCCGCGCCCGCCGAACAGGTTCGCCGAACCGGGAAGCACGTGCAGCGTGGTCACGCCGCCGGCCATGGCCGTGTCAAAGCCGGGGTCCTGCGGCCAAATGCCGTGCTCGGCCCAGACCTCGGCGGTGACCGGGCCGGTGACTTCATTGCCATCAGAGTGCGCGCCTACGCTTGGGGAGGGATAGACCCCCAGATGGGAATGAATATCGATCACGCCTGGCGTGATGAAGCGGCCCGTCGCATCGACCGTTTCAGCGCCTTCGGGCGCTTCGATATCGGCTCCGATGGCCGCAATGCGTCCGTCCTCAATGAGAACCGAGCCGTTCTCGATCCGGCCGCCCACGCCGTCAAACACCGTGGCGCCGGTGATCAGAACCGTCGTCGACTCAAAGGGTGTGTAAGTGGACGGGTAGGGGTCAGGGTCGAAGCGGACAAGCTGGTCCGCACCGGTTGACGCGCTGGTTTCATCCTCAGTGTCGCCTCCGCCGGCCGGGCCATTGCAAGCGGATAAAAAAAGCGCGCCGAACGCCAGTATGGCGGCGGTCATCAACCTTGGTCTGGATAACATCCGTACTCCCCCGAAGCTCGGCGTCCAATGAGAGCGCCGATTCCAGACAAGCTTGCCGCAATACACATATAAGGGAAGAGGTTACTTTATAACGCCGCGCTGAGATCCGGCGACGTCGCGCGCTGCTACAGATCCACGTCCTCAACGAAGGGCGCGCGTTCCTGGATGAACTGGAAGCGCAGCTCCGGTTTGCGGCCCATCAGCGTCTCCACCAGACCGTTCGCGCTTGCCCGGTCATCCGGAGCCACCGTGACGCGAGCCAGTGTGCGCGTGGCCGGATTCATTGTCGTTGATTTCAGCTGAGGCGGCGTCATTTCACCCAGCCCCTTGAAGCGTCCGACATCGACCTTACCGCGCTTGAACTCGGTCGCCATGAGATGATCGCGTTCGGCGTCATCCTTGGCGTAAAGCGTTTTGCCGCCCTGGGTCAGCCGGTAGAGGGGCGGCTGCGCCATGAAGAGCCGGCCAGCCGTGATCAGGCCTGGTGTGAACCGATAGAAGAAGGTCGCCAGAAGCGCCGCGATATGAGCGCCGTCCACATCGGCGTCGCACATGATGATGACACGCTCATAGCGAAGATCTTCAGCATCGAAGTTTGCGCCTGGCTGCACGCCGAGCGCCAGCATCAGGTCTCGGATTTCCTGATTGGCGGCGATCTTTTCCGGCGTCGCGGAAGCCACGTTGAGGATTTTACCGCGCAGCGGCAATACGGCCTGGGTGCGCCGGTCACGCGCCTGTTTCGCTGAGCCGCCGGCGGAATCACCTTCAACCAGAAAGATTTCAGCGCCTTCCGCCTTGTTCTGAGAGCAGTCGGCCAGCTTGCCCGGCAGGCGAAGCTTACGTGTCGCGCTCTGTCGTTTGACGTCCTTCTCGCGCTTCTTGCGCTGACGGTCTTCGGCGCGCTCGATCGCCCAGTCGACCAGCTTGGCGGCTTCCTTCGGATTGCCGGCCAGCCAGTGATCGAACCGGTCGCGAACGGCCGCTTCCACCAGGCGCGCGGCCTCTGGGGTTGAGAGGCGGTCTTTGGTCTGTCCCTGGAATTCCGGATCGCGGATGAAGGCTGAGCATAGAGCGCCGGCCCCGCCCAGCACGTCTTCAGCCGTGATCTGGACCGCCTTTTTCGCGTTTGACAGCTCGCCATAGGCGCGCAGGCCCTTGGCCAGCGCCGATCTCAGCCCGTTTTCATGGGTCCCGCCCTGCGGGGTTGGAACGGTGTTGCAGTAGGATTGCATGAAGCCGTCCTGCTCGCCGAACCCGTTGGCGGAGAACGCCACCGCCCATTCCACCGCGCCCATGCGACCGCTCTCACGCTCGACCCGACCGGTGAAGGGCTCGGTGATGAGCGCGGCCTTGGTGATCAGCTCCTGCAGCCGGTCGGCCAGTCCGCCGGGGAAGGACAGAACCGTACCAGCCGGCGTGTCACCGCCCTCAACCAGCTCCGGCGCACAGCGCCAGCGTATCTCCACGCCGCGGCGCAAATACGCCTTGGCGCGCGCCATGGCGAACAGGCGCGCCGGTCGAAATCCGGCCCGCGGGCCGAAGATTTGGTGATCGGGCTTGAACCGGACCCAGGTGCCGCGCCGGTTGGGCGCTGCTCCGACCTCCTGAACCGGGCCCAGCGCATGGCCGCGTTCAAAACTCTGACGCCAGAGCTTGCGATCGCGCGCCACCTCCACGTCAACGCGTTCAGACAGGGCGTTGACGACCGAGATGCCGACGCCATGAAGGCCGCCGGCGGTCTGATAGGCCTTGTCTGAGAACTTGCCGCCAGAGTGCAGCGTCGTCAGAACCACCTCTAGGGCGGATTTATCCGGAAATCTGGGGTGCGGATCGATGGGGATGCCGCGGCCATTATCACCGATCGTGCAGAAGCCGTCCGCGTCCAGCGTCACCTCGATGCGATCCGCGTGACCGGCGACGGCCTCGTCCATCGCATTGTCCAGCACCTCAGCGAAGAGGTGGTGGAGGGCGCGTTCATCGGTGCCGCCGATATACATGCCCGGTCGCTTGCGAACCGGTTCAAGGCCTTCAAGCACCTCGATCGAGGAGGCGTCATACTCGCCGCCCGCGGTCGCGGCCTTTGCAGCCGGTCTCGCTTTCGCCTTCGCCGCCGGCACGGTCCGGGCCGGAGCGGTCGGTTCGCGCTTGGGTGCGGAGCTGGAGAAGAGGTCGTTTTGCGAATCGTCTGTCATCCCCTCTAACCTGCCTGAGCCAGCGCCATCAGGGTAGGCGCGCCGTGCACAGCACCGTTCGGCTTGGAAGAATGGAGAAGCCCTGATGTCCGGCGAGACGTCCTTAAGAACGCTCATCAAGACAATGAACCCGCAGCTTGATGATCGGATCTACGCATTCGCCGTTATTGGTGTCGGCGATGACATCCCCGGCGAGGTCGATGCACTCATGACGTTTCAAGAGGCGGAAGGGGTGACGATTATCGCACCGCAGGCTGCGTTGGAGGCGGCCGGCCTGGAACCGAGCTTCATCTGTCAGCGCATCGTTCTCTCGGTCCATTCCGCGCTTGAAGCGGTTGGGCTCACGGCGGCGGTTTCATCCGCACTCGCCGACATTGGGATCAGCGCGAACATAGTGGCCGCAGCATTCCACGATCATCTTTTCGTGCCTAAAGCCGATGCTGAGCGGGCTCTAAGCGCGCTGAAGGCGCTGTCAGCAGGCGCTGCCGAGCCGTTAACGGCTACAGAAACGGAATCCAGCCGCGATTGAGCCGATGTTCGCAGCCATTGAGCTGGCGATCATAGCGCGTCGCATCCTCGCGCACCTGGTCGGCGGCGCGGCTCAGCCAGGCCTTATTGCGGTATGTGCCGCGATTATAGCCGCCATGGCCTTCATGATAGGCCAGATAAAGCGCGCGCGGATCGTTCGGTGAAATGTTTGAGAGCCGCCCGCTCATATGCGAATACCAGCCTACGAAGTCGACCGCGTCGGAAAAGTCGTCGCGATCGGCGCCGCGTCGCCCGGTCTCGCGCTTGTACCAGTCCCAGGTGCCGTCCAGAGCCTGGGCGTAGCCATAGGCTGAGGACGGTCTGCGTCCGGGGATGAAGCCCAGCAGCCGGGTGCGCGCCGGCCGAGCGTTTCGATTGAAGCTGGACTCCCGTTTCAGGATCGCCAGCTGCGTTCCTGGTGAAACGCCCCAGCGTTCTTCTGTGCGCTGAAGCGCCCGCCACCAGGCACGATTGTCTTCCAGGATCAGGCAGGCGTTATGCACCTGGCTCGGCTGTGACGAGCCGCACGCGGACACCGCCAGACCGGCGAGCAGGACGAGGGCGTATGCGATCTTCATGACTAGAAAATCGCCGCTTACGGTTAAGGCCCGGTGAAGCTGTCTTTCCGGCTTCGTTTTCTGGAGCCTTGAGCGATCCAGGCGGCAAAGCCGATCGGCAGGCGCTGAAAGAAAAGCGGGCCGGCGCGCTGGGAACGCGTCCGGCCCTGTCTTCGGTCAATGCATGGGGTCACGACTCAGAAGACCACTAAACTGTAGGTGATCATAGATATCCCATCAAGGGAATAATTCGGCGATAGCAACCGAGCTGCCTAGAAGGTGAGGCGAATGACCAAGCGCGCAACATGGCGCACAAAGTCATCGCGCACGTCAGCATCGTAGGAGAAGGTGAAGGTGGAGTAGTTGGACCCGGCCGACAGCCCCAGTCCGAGGAGAAGCCCGGAGCCTGGAAGCTCTGCTGCGCGCAAGGTGAAGTCCTCACCGTTCGGTCCGAAGCGCGCAATCGTATCGCCTGCAGAACCGCCAAAGTCATTGCGATAGCCAACGCGCATGTGCGGCAGCCACCAGGATATATCGCTGCCGAATCGGCGCGCGACCGAGACGCTCGCCGCGCCGGTGAAGGCTGTGGTTTCCCGGTCATCAACGACAAGGGCGAGCTCAGCCGGCGTGCCGTCGCGGGCCTCTTCGCTGAAGCCGCTTTCAAACAGGGCGAGATAGGTGAGGGCGGCTTCCGGGCGCACCACCCATTGGCCGAAGCTCATATCGCGCCCGATCTGGGCGCCGGCGGCGACATGCCAACCGCTCCAGTCAGCCGTGGTGAGCGCGTTGAAATCGCCGATGATAACCTGCCGGTCCGACTCAAAGCTGTCATAGCCGACAGCCAGCGAGCCCGACAGATCGAACCCGTTCATCTCCATACCGGCATAGCCGCCGAATTGTCCGGTGATCGCGACCATCGGCTCGTCAAATCCGCTGATCTGCTCAACCTCGCTCGCAGCCGCGGCGATGTTCAGGCCCACCGCATAGAAGGGGCCGAGGGGTTGATCGATGCCCATTGCCAAGCCGACGCCCTGGCCGCGATAACCTGGACCGAAAGCGCTGTCATTACGGTCGGCGAAGTAGCCGAATTCCTGAACCCATATGCCGGCCAGCTCGTCAGGCGAAAGCCGGGCGTTGCGCAAGCGGTCCGACAAGGCGCCGGCGGCGGCGTCGTTGGCCGCGATGGCGAACTGGATCGCGCTGGCGGCGTATTCCGGCAAAAGCTGATCGTAGGCGGCGAAGAAGTCTTCCTGAGTTCGAAGCGCCGCGAAGGCCGCACCGAGGGCCTCCACACTCTCAAAAGTGGTGAAGGCGGCGTTGTAGGACGCGGCCTCGTTGATATTCATGCCCAGCTCATCAGCGGTGCGGCGGCGCAAGGTCAAAACGAGTGCATTTGCATCGTTCGGGTCGCGCTGCAGGGTCGCGTCATAGAGATAGGGCGCAACCGGCGCATCAAGGATGCCCGCCTCGTCAGCGATGTTGAGGGAGCCTGCCGACAGGAGCGCGAAATCACCGCCTTCGCCAACCATGTTTTCAAGAGTGATCCCAAGATCGGAGCCCTGCTCGAACGTCACATCGCCGCTAGCGTTTAAAAAGGCGCCGGACGAGGCGATGTCGCCAACCTCGATATTGATCAGCGCGCCATCTCCAAATCGCGCGGATGTGATGTTCAACGGCTCGCCCGTCTGCACGGTGAGCGTCGCGTTTTCAGCATCAATAGTCAGCCGCTGATCGCTATCGCTGATGACGCCGTTAAGCGTCGCGTTGCGCAGGATGAGCGTATCGTCACCCTCGCCAAAGGCTACAGCGCCAGCGACCTCGCCGGCCTCCAAGGCCAATGTGTCGTCGCCGGAACCGAACCGAATATCGCCTTCAATCAGGGGCGTGACGTTATCGGTGTCATCGGTGTCGTACTGGCGAACGGTCAAACCCACAGTCATCGCGGTCGCGTCGATCGCGATCAGTTCAGCATTCTGATTGGAGGCTTCGGTGAACCCACCGGTGCTGGTCTGGATGAGCGATGTGTTTTCAATTGTCTCCAGAGCGTCGCTTTCAACGCGGATCGCCGTCGCCGAAACGCCGTCCAAGACAAGATTCGCTGCAATCGATCCGTCATTGAGCAGACGACGGACGTCTGCGCCGGCCTCGATCAGGATCGCCAGCGCACTGCCCTGTCCGAGTTCGTCGTCCGCGAACCCGTCCTCTTCATAACCACGCAACGAATCCGCAACGATCGCCCCGGTATTATGAATCTCTTCCAGGATCGCGCCTGCGCCGAACTGCGCCGCGATCGCATCTCCATCGAAGCTCGCTGCGCGCAATGAGCCGGCGTTCTGGAAGCCGCCTTCGATCAGAACCGTGCGAAGTGCGCCATTGTCGTCGCGCCCCGCAATCAGCAGCGCGCGGGCGTCGCGCCCGTCGAACACGCCGCCGGCCGATATCGAACCATCATTGACAAGGCCGTGGTCGAGGGTGACGTCGGCATCAGTTGAGCGATCAACATCGAAGCCGGCCGGAACAACGACGCGCCCAATGGTGATGTCTTCTGTTGCGCCTTCGCCCGGCTGGATAACGACGGCCGGCGCGTCGCCGGCCTGCAGCAGGTCGGCGCCGCGATCGCCCTCGCTTGAAACGCTCCGGAAAAAGACCCCGTTGGCGATGCTGCCTTCAATCAAAACGGCGGCGCCGCCAGCCAGGTCGTCGTCACCGGCGTCCAGGAGGCTGTGCAGAAGCTCCGAAGAGCGTGTGGTGAGGCGGTAGCCTGAAGACAAGATGGAGCCGCCGAATTGCAGGCCGCCGCCGATGTCGCCGCTCACGTGTAGCGCGCCGCCGCCCGGGGAGCTGACATTCACAGATCCGGTCACCGACACATTGCCTGTCACCGCATTCTCGATCGAAATCGCACGGGAATCATCGCCGCGCATATTGATCGTGCCCGCTGAACTCAGATCGCCATCGACTGGCGCCAGCGTGCGCACCCCGAAGGAATCATCGCCGAACACCCGGATGAGCGAGCCGCCCTCCAACACAATATTTCCAAGAAAGACATCCGCGCCTGAAACCAGAATGGCCGTTTTGTCGACGCCCTCGGAGAACTCTCCATCCGGCTCTCCATCCGGGTCTTCGTCGCCGTCGCCGTCAATATCTCTGAGGTCATCGGTACCTGAATCAGTCGGTATGTAGTCTTCTCCAAGCAAAATCCTGCCGCGATGGATCAGCCCGCCTTCATTGCCGCCGACCAATTCGACGCCAACCGCGCCGTTGACATTGTCCATATTGATTTCGCCGCCGGACTCGATGGTCAGCGTGTTATCGGAATCGACAACCACTGCCGTGCCGGGGGCATCCAGAACCACGCGGCCTGAAGAGCTGATGATGATGTTGTCGGCGGTTCCGCCATCGCCTGCGGTGGAGGTGCGCTGCTGTGTCGTGCGCTCGTCGGTGATCTCGTCATCCGCCCAGGCGCTTGTGGCGGCGCCGGACGAGGCGATCGCCATGGCGAAGGCCGGAGCGGAAATGACGGCGAGAAGATGACGGCGCATGCGGTCACTCCGAATCTGGTGACGGGATGACGCGCCCCTCGCGCGTCTGAACGATGATTTCTAGCCCAAGGCTTGGCGCACGTCGACCACACGGCGCGGTCCAGGCTGACATCGTTGAAACGCGACCGGCCGCAGGTGATTTCCACCTGCGGCCGGCCCGTGTATCCGCGCCCCTCTGAGGCGGTGAGGTCAGACCTTGTAGTACAGGTCGAACTCAACCGGATGCGGGTGTTGTTCGATCCGGGTGACCTCTTCCATTTTCAGATCGATATACGCATCGAGCTGGTCGTCATCCATCACCCCGCCCTTTTTCAGGAAATCGCGGTCAGCATCGAGCGCGTCCAGCGCTTCGCGCAGGCTGGCGCAGACGGTCGGGATGTCCTTCAGCTCTTCGGCCGGCAGATCGTAGAGATCCTTGTCCATCGCCTCTCCTGGATGGATCTGATTCTCGATCCCGTCCAGGCCCGCCATCAGGAGAGCGGCGAAGGTCAGGTAGGGGTTGCCGGCCGCATCGGGGAATCGGGTCTCGATGCGCTTGCCCTTCGGCGAGGGCACGTGCGGGATCCGGATTGACGCGGAGCGATTGCGAGAGGAGTAAGCCAGCAGAACCGGCGCCTCAAAGCCCGGCACCAGGCGTTTGTAGGAATTGGTGCTGGCGTTGGCGAAGGCGTTGATCGCGCGGGCGTGTTTGATGATGCCGCCAATATAGTGAAGGCAGGTTTCCGACAGGTCTGCATAGCCGTCGCCGGCGAAGACCGGCGCGCCGCCCTTCCAGATCGACTGGTGCACATGCATGCCGGAGCCGTTATCGGCGTAGATGGGTTTGGGCATGAAAGTCGCCGTCTTGCCGTAGGCGGCCGCGATCTGATGCACGGTGTATTTATAAAGCTGCATCCGGTCGGCCATCGTCGTCAGAGTGGAGAATTTCATCCCCAGCTCATGCTGGGACGGCGCCACTTCGTGGTGGTGCTTCTCCGGCTCCAGGCCAAGCTCCTCCATCACTGAAAGCATCTCAGAGCGCATGTCCTGGCCGGAATCGATCGGCGGAACCGGGAAATAGCCGCCTTTGGGTCCAGGGCGATGGCCCAGATTGCCGCCTTCCATGCGCTTGCCGGAATTATACGGGCCCTCTTCGGAATCGACCGCATAGCCGGTTTCGTTCTGCTCGGTGGTCCAGCGCACATCGTCAAAGACGAAGAATTCCGCTTCCGGTCCGAAGAAGGCCGTGTCGCCGACCCCGCTTGCGGCGAGATATTTCTCAGCCTTCTTGGCGGTTGTGCGCGGGTCGCGATTATAGGCCTCGCCGCTGAGCGGATCGAGGACGTCGCAGAACAGGTTCAGCGTGTTCTGCTGGAAGAAGGGGTCGATAACCGTCTGGCTGGTGTCCGGCATCAGCGTCATGTCGGACTCGTTGATCGCCTTCCAGCCATTGATGGACGAGCCGTCGAACATCACCCCGTCCTCGAAGAAATCGTCGTTCACCATCGAGGTGTGGAAGGTGACGTGCTGCAGCTTGCCGCGCGGATCGGTGAAGCGAAGATCGACATACTCGACATCTTCGTCTTTGATTTTCTTCAGGATTTCATCAGACATGGTTTGCCTCGGTTTGGCGTTTTTAGGGAGGTGACGGGGTGTTCAGGCGTTAGATGGCGTCATCGCCGGTTTCGCCAGTGCGGATGCGGATGGCGGTTTCGACAGGCAGGACGAATATCTTGCCGTCGCCGATGCGTCCCGTCTGCGCGGCGTTTAGGATCGCTTCTATCGCGGCCTCGACGCGATTGTCCGGCACGATGAGCTCGATCTTTATCTTGGGCAGGAAGTCCACGACGTATTCCGCGCCGCGATACAGCTCGGTATGGCCCTTCTGGCGGCCAAAGCCCTTCGCCTCGGTGACCGTCATGCCTTGAAGGCCGATCTCCTGAAGCGCTTCTTTCACATCATCCAGCTTGAACGGCTTGATGACCGCCTCGATCTTTTTCATGGACGCTCCTCCAACGTTTCGCGACCCTAGGCGGGCCCGGCGCCGGCTCAAGCGAATGCGGTCGCAGTGCTTGGCGCGCCCGTTTGGCGCCCGAAAATGCAGCGCCGGCGCCCGTGTCTTGGGCGCCTGTGACATGGCGATGATGAGATGATGGAACCACGCCACGAAATCCTGACCACTGACTCCATGGCGGCGGCGGACCGTTTCGCCATCGAGAACGGCGTCTCCGGGGGCCAGCTGATGGAGCGTGCGGGTCTTGGACTCGCGGCTGAGATCAGCAAGCGCTGGGCGCCGCGCCGAACACTGGTGCTTTGCGGGCCGGGCAATAATGGCGGTGACGGCTTCGTTGCCGCGCGCCATCTGGCGGAGGCTGGCTGGCCGGTCACGGTTATGGCGTTTGCACCTGTTGCAGCGCTGAGTGGGGATGCGCGCTGGGCTGCTGAACAATGGGCGGGTCAGGTGGAGCCGCTCGCGTCTGCGGCTGTTCAGCGCTGCGAGCTGGTCGTCGATGCGCTTTTCGGAGCGGGCCTGTCCCGCCCGCTTGAAGGGGAGGCTGCGGCCTGTGCGGCGGCGGCCAACGCGGCGCACCCGAGCGGCGGGCTCGTCGTGGCGGCAGCCGACACGCCATCCGGGCTGCATGGCGATCGGGCTGCGTGCGAGGGCGCGGCGTTTCAGGCGGATCTCACCGTCACCTTCCATCGTTTCAAGCCGGCCCATCTGCTTCAGCCGGGGCGATCCGTGTGCGGGGAGCTGGCCCTGATCGATATCGGCATCCCTGAGGGCTGGGCTTCAACCGCGCGCGTCAATGCGCAGCTGAATGCCAGCGAGCACTGGACGTTGCCGGTCCCTGGCGCTGGCGATCACAAGCACTCCAGAGGGCGGCTGGCGGTCCTTGCCGGCCCGGCGGGCAAGACCGGCGCAGCGCGCCTTTCGGCTGAAGCCGGGCTGATCGCGGGCGCCGGACTGGTCACGCTGGTCTGCCCCGGATCCAGCTATTTGGAAGCGGCGGTCTCCAGCCGTGCTGTGATGACCCGCAAGCTCACCTCTGACGGGCTTGGCGCGGCGTTGGAGGATCTACGCGCCAGCGCGGCCATTCTTGGCCCCGGCGCCGGCGTGAACCCGGATCTGCGCGCTTCAGTCCTTGAAGCGCTGGCGTTCGGGGCGCCGCTCGTGCTCGACGCGGATGCGCTCACGGCATTCGAAGACGATCCGCAAGTTTTGTTCGATCAGCTGCATGACCAGGTTGTGCTCACGCCACATGCCGGCGAGTTCGAACGCCTGTTCGCGGGTTTTCTGGCCAGTGCGATGAACAAGACCGAAGCCGCCAAGACCGCCTCCGACCGGAGCGGGGCGGTGATCGTTCTGAAGGGCGCGGACACGATTATCGCGGCGCCGGGCCGCTTGCCGCGCGTCAATGTGGAGGCTTCGCCCAGGCTCGCCACGGCAGGCTCCGGTGATGTACTGGCCGGCGTGATCGGCGCGCTTCTGGCTCAGGGCGTCAGCGCGTTCGACGCAGCCTTCACCGGTGTTGGCCTGCATGGCCGGGCCGGCCTGCTCTGCGGCGCCGGATCGACGGCGCAGACGCTGCTTGAACGTCTGCCGGCGGCGTTGGAGCATGCGCAGGCTGATTGTCGCCGCCGCATCGCCATGCAGCGCCTCATGGGAGAATAAGCCGGCGCGGCTTGCGCGCGATGCGCAGCGGCGTTACGCCCTGATGCACTTGTTTGCTTTGCGCGAGCCGGCGTTCGCGTCTTTCCCCGACGGTCCCCTCAATGTCCGAAACCCCCAAGCCTGAAGCGCGTGATCTGACTCAAACCGATCGTGATGCGCTCGATTTCCATGCTGCTGAGCCGCGCGGAAAGCTCTCGCTTGCTCCAACCAAACCCATGGCGACGCAGCGCGATCTGGCGCTCGCCTATTCGCCGGGCGTCGCCGCGCCGGTGCGCGCCATCGCTGCCGATCCGGACGCGGTCTACGACTATACTTCTAAAGGCAATCTCGTCGCGGTGGTCTCCAACGGGACCGCAATACTGGGTCTGGGTGATCTGGGCGCGGCGGCGTCCAAGCCGGTCATGGAAGGCAAGGCGGTGCTGTTCAAACGCTTCGCCGATATCGACGCCTTCGATGTGGAGGTGACCTATCGCGACCCGGAGCGTTTCATCGAGTGTGTGGCCGGTTTCGGCGACACGTTCGGAGGCATCAATCTTGAGGACATTAAGAGCCCGGAATGCTTCGAGATCGAGACGCGCCTGCGCCAGATGCTCGACGTCCCGGTCTTCCATGATGACCAGCATGGCACCGCCATTATCGCCGCCGCCGGCCTGATCAACGCCTGCCACCTGACCAACCGCAAGTTCGAAAACATCAAGGTGGTGTTGATCGGCGCCGGCGCGGCGGGTCTGTCGGTGCTGGAACTGATCAAGTCGCTCGGCGTTCAGCATGACCATGTCACGGTGATCGATGTAGAAGGCGTCGTGCATACCGGCCGTACGGATCTGCATGAACGGGTGCGCCGCCATGCGCGCGAGACCGAGCTTCGCACGCTGGACGAGGCGATGGTCGACGCCGATGTCATGCTGGGGCTGTCAGCCGGCGGGATTGTGTCCCAGTCCATGGTCAAGGCGATGGCCGCCGATCCGATCATCTTCGCCATGGCGAACCCGGACCCGGAAATCACGCCGGACGAGATCAAACAGGTGCGCTCCGATGCGATCATCGCGACGGGGCGGTCAGACTACCCCAACCAGGTCAACAACGTGTTGGGCTTTCCCTATATCTTCCGCGGCGCGCTTGATGTGCGCGCGCGCACCATCAATGAGGAGATGAAGCTCGCCGCGGCCAAGGCCATCGCCGAACTGGCGCGCCAGGACGTGCCCGACGAAGTTTCGAGCGCCTACAAGACCAGCCGGCTGAGCTTTGGCCGGGAGTACATCATACCCGCGACTTTTGATCCCCGGCTGATCTCATGGGTTCCGCCCTATGTGGCGCAGGCCGCTGTAGAGACCGGAGTGGCGCGCCGCCCGCTGGACGATGTGGACGCCTATCGCTCCCGCCTGGCGCGCAGGCTTGATCCCACCGCGGCTCTCCAGCAGCGCATCAGCCAGACCATTCGCAGCGACAAGAAGCGCATCGTGTTCGCCGAGGGCGAGGAGCCCAGCGTCATACGCGCCGCCTTCGCCTTTCAGGAGCAGGGGCTGGGCGAAGCGGTGCTGGTGGCCCGCGACAAGGTCGCCATCGCCAATATGCGCGAGCTCGGCCTGCCGGAGGATGCGCTGGAGATCTGCAACGCCCGGCTATCCGACGACAATCCGGACTATGTCGACTTCCTGTATGAGCGGCTCCAGCGCGAGGGCTATCTGCGCCGGGATGTGCAGCGCCTCGTCAATAATGATCGCAACGTGTTTTCAGCCTGCATGCTGAAATTCGGCCATGCGGACGGCATGGTGACCGGCGTGACGCGCCACTTCAATTCCACGATGGAGGATATCCGCCTGGTGCTGGACCCGGCGCCTGACGGGCGCGTCATCGGCCTGTCCGTGGCGGTCTCGCGCGGGCGCACGCTGGTGATAGCAGACACCAACATCACCGAGTTTCCTGATGCTGAAGGTCTGGCCGACATCGCTTCGGGTGCGGCGCTGGCGGCGCGCAAGCTTGGCCTGACGCCCCGCGTGGCCTTCCTGTCCTATTCCACGTTCGGAAACCCGCCGGGCGTGCGCACCGAAAAGGTCAAGGCCGCGGTGGAGCTTCTCGACAGTCGCGGCGTCGATTTCGAGTATGAAGGCGAGATGGCCGCCGATATCGCGCTCAAACCGGACCATCATCAGCTCTACCCGTTCTCCCGGCTTTCGGACGCGGCCAATGTGCTGGTCATGCCTGCGGTGCACTCAGCCTCGATCGCGACGCGACTCCTGAAAGCCGCTGGCGGCGCAACCGTGATCGAAGGCCTGCTCATCGGGCTTGAGAAATCGGTGCAGGTGGCCCGACTGGGTTCCAGCGTCTCCGACATCGTCAATCTCGCCGGAATGGCGAGCTTTGATCTGACGCACCGTGAATAGTCGCTGGCCCGCCCTTTTGCTCGCTGTGGCCGGCGCCGGGTTCGCGGCCGCCTGCGCATCGCAGCCGCCTGAGCCGTTCTCCGGCGAGCGCCCGGTCGCGTATCTGGCGGTCTCCCAGGAAAGTCTGAGCGCGTTTTACGCGGCGGTGAAAGACGATGACGGGGCGCCTGTCCAGTACGAGACGATTGACATTCAGTTCGTCGATGCTTGCGGCGGACGCAGCCAGCTGCGGATGCGCTTTGGCGCCCGTTCGGAGTTCGCTCGGGCGGCGTTGCAGCCGGCAGCCGCAGGCTGGGCGTTCACCGCGGAGGAAGTCTGGACGCTACGTAGCGAGCCGACGCTCACCGTTGTCACCTTCGAGGAAGTGAAGTTCGACGGTTATGCGCGGTTTGCGCTGACTTCAGCAGAGCGCCGCACGCTCCAATACCCCGCTGTGGAGCCTCGGCCCGTCTACGACATTGGAGGACGCGAGGCGGTGTATCTCGGCGCGTTCGAACTCGAGCATGTCAATGGACAAGCGCGTCTGAAACCCGTCGACGGGCCCGATGGCGTCTTTCCGGATGGCGCCGTGGAACCAGCACGCGCTGTTAACGTTTTGCAGGCTTGCCAGTGAGAGAGGACGGTTTTTCCGTCACCGCCATAGCCGATCGCGCTTGATCGTTTTACCTATGCCATCTTGACGACCAGGAGCCGCTTCATGTCCCGCGCCTCGCGCGACCTTACCCAGGGCCCGGTTTTCGGCCATATGATGCGGCTCGTCATCCCGATGAGCTTTGGCATCACCGCGATGATGCTGGTCGGCGTGATCGACGCTTACTGGGTGGGCCGGCTGGGCACTGCGCAGCAGGCTGCGGTTCAGTTCGTCTTTCCGGTTTCCATGCTGGTGATGAGTATCGCCATCGGGCTTGGCGCCGGCGCGGTGTCGGTGGTGGCGCGCGCCGCGGGCAAGGGCGACACCAGCCGCACGCGGCGACTGGCCACCGACGCGGTCATCCTGTCCTTCCTGGTCGTGCTTGCCGCCTCGGTTGTGGGGATCGCGCTCATCGATCCGCTCTTCCGCCTGATGGGCGCCACTGAAGAGATGATGCCCCACATTCGCGACTACATGACGGTCTGGTTCGCCGGCGTGGTGTTTGTGGTCGGCCCGATGGTGGCGAGCAATCTGCTCCGGGCGCTGGGAGACGCCATCCTGCCCAGCGTGATCATGATCTTCGCTGCGGTTCTGAACATGATCCTGGATCCGATCCTGATTTTTGGCCTGGGTCCGATCCCCCGTCTTGAAGTCACAGGCGCGGCGCTGGCGACCCTGTTATCGAACTTCGTGGTTTTCCTGATCACCATGGCGATCCTGGTATTCCGCGAAAAGCTGATCGATCTGTCCTGGCCGGGCTGGGACGAGGTGATGTGGAACTGGCGCGAGATCGCGCGCATCGGCGCGCCCGCGGCCGGCTCCAACATGATCAACCCGGTCGCGACCACGCTCGTCTTCTCCGCCACGGCGCGCTTCGGCGAGGCCGCCGTGGCCGGCTTCGGCGTCGCCGCCCGGGTGGAGGCGCTCGCCATCATTCCGCTCTTCGCTCTGTCCGGCTCGATCGGGCCGATCACGGGCCAGAATGGCGGGGCGGGGCGGATTGATCGCGTGCGCGAGGCGTTCCGGGCCTCCTTCGTGTTCTGTCTGGCGTGGAGCGGCGCGATGGCGGTCCTGCTCTTCTTCGGCGGCGATTATCTGGCGCCGGTGTTTCTGACCTCCGCCGACGCGCAGCAAGTCGCTGAACGCTATTGGGATATCGTGCCGATCACCATCGCCGGCTACGGCATCGCCATGGCGTCGAGCGCCGGCTTCAACGGGTTGGGCCGACCGCTCTACGGGGTGGCGCTGAATCTGGTGCGAGGCTTTGTCCTGCTTGCACCACTGGCCTGGGTCGGGGCGGTTTCAGGCGGTGCGACGGGTGTTATCTGGGGGGTCGCCGCCGCGAACGCGCTGTCCGGCGTGATCATCGCCGTCTATGTGCTGAAGATAGCGCCCATGAACGAGGTCGAAGGCAAGGCGCGCCCGGCCAAGACCGAGGGGCCCGCCACAGACGCTGAAGCGATTGTCGGCGCGAATGATGCGCCGGCGCTTAAATCCCCCACCGATGAGCCGACCCGCTAGCGACGGGTCAGCACGATCGCCAGCTCCGCCAGATCGTCGAGACCGGGGTGTGGGAAAGCGCGCGGTTCGACGTCCGGCCAGCTCCAGCGGGTTGGCGCAAACAAGGCTCGCATGGCGTCCAGATCGCATCCGTAAGGCGGGCCGCCGCGCTCTTGCTTCTGCATGAACAGGGCGAGCAGTTTCCCGCCCGGGCGAAGAACCGCCTGAGCCATGGCCTCATAATCGCCCCGCTGGCCCGGCTGGATGGCGCACAGGAAGGTCTGCTCATAGACAAGATCGAAGGGCTCGGTTGGACGCCAGGCGAGCCCGTCTCCCACAACCAGTTCAGCCTTCAGGCCTGCCTGATCGAGGTGCTCGCCTTGCCAGGCGATGGCCGTTCCGGACAGGTCCAGGGCGGCGACATCCAGACCCAGCCGGGCGGCTTCCACCACTTCAGCGCCGCGCCCGCAGCCGGGAATGAAAATGCGCGCGCCATCGCTCAGCACGCCAGCCTCAGCCCAGGCCTGAAACGCCGGGTGCAGGCCGGCGCGCTCCCAGGGGGCGTCATCGGCGCGAAAGCGCGCCTCCCAGTCGACGCCGGTCGGTGCGGGGTCCGGGTTTGAGCTCATGAATGGATCTGGCTCCGCTAAGCGGCTCCGGTCAAGGAGGAGCGCTTGAAAACAGCAATGCGTTTGGCCACGCTCGCCAACCGCACATTGAGCGAGCTTGCGGCGCGCCGGATGGCTTCGTCGAAATAGCTTATCAGACATGGCGTTCCAATCTCTGAGGCGACATGCTGAGGCCGGCGCGAGGTCATCATGATCCGCCGCGAATCGAGGAATGCGGTCATGCTGCAGCTGGACTGGACCCGAATTGACGCCCTGTGCGACGTGATGGCGCGCACCCTGTCTGATCGGCTGGGCTCATTCAGCGAGGAGGCCGTCATCGTCGCGGTCTCGCGCGGCGGGCTGATCCCGGCGACGCTGATCGCGCACCGGCTCGGCGTCAGACGGGTACAGTCGCTCGGGCTGATGTCCTACGCCGACGGCGTCGAAGGCGAGCAGGGCGGTCTTCATCGTTATGGCCCGCTGCCAGAGCGCGCTGATCTGGTCATCGATGACATCGCCGACAGCGGCAAGACCGCCGAGGCGGTGCGCGCGATCTACCCCGATGCGCCTATGGCGGCGCTGGTGGACAAGACCGGCGGCGCGGCCGGCGTCATCGCGGCGCTTGAGCGACCGGCCGGAGAATGGGTCGACTTCCCCTGGGAACAGTAGACCCAGGGCTTGCAGCATGCCCTTTTCCAAAGCCGGTCCCACGTGTATGCATCACCGCGCTGCGGGTGTGGCGGAACTGGTAGACGCGCTGGATTTAGGTTCCAGTGGGGCGACCCGTGGAGGTTCGAGTCCTCTCACCCGCACCATACTTGACCCTTGGATGGTCAGGTCACCAAGAACCCTCATGGGCGTTGACGTTTCGGCGGTTCGATAGCCCTCATCTCGGCTCGATAAGCCGTGTCGAAGTCGGGCAAGCGCGCCCGTTTCGGTTTCCAATCTCGCCAGCTTCTCGGCTTCAATCGCCCTTTGCGATTCCAACCACTCAATCTCGGTTTCATAGGCTGCGATCAGCGCGGGCTGCGTGGCGTTGACGGCGCGGCGGCTCCGCATGCTCAACCTGATCGACGACTACACGCGCGAATGTCTAGCCTTGGCGCCTTCGGCATCAACCCGATACCGTGATCTAAACGATCAAAGAGCCCGAAACGAAATTCAAATAAAGGTAACGTAGAAGAGCCTACAGCCGAGTGGCATCTAGGCGGAACGGATCGCACTGTTGCAATCCTCAGCCCCGGAGTCGGCAAAGGGCGCAAGCCCGCACGGCGTTAGCAAATCAGTAGTGGGGCAACCGGTCATGGGGCGGTCGCGCGAAAAAGCTGCAAAAAGCGCTACATTTTTCTTACGCATACACAAAACAGAGGATAATTTACCATTTTAAATCAAATGCTTAATTCATTCCATTCATGAGGTTAGATTGTTCTGAATATGATTGAAACTGGAGCCTAAGACACGCTCAAACTGTTCCTGTTTTCCTCAATGGCTTGCGCAATGCGCTCTTCATAGCCCTCCATCATCGAAGATATAAAATCGCCATCAGGCCCGTTTTCTTCGATACGGGCGCGTTGCGCGTCATATGCCTCCAGCATGATTCTAAGTAACATGTTCTCGGTCGAGAAGGGTTCCGGCGTTTCACCGCGTTCACGGGCATAGTTTTCAACGTTGCGCTGTCCTGAGGCGCGTTGTTGCGCCCATTCGATCGAGGTTGTGCGCTCTTCTATACTGACGCGATCAAGGAAGCGGTTCATCGCTTTGAATCGTTCCTCAGTGTTGCCCATAAAGGGATCCACATGGTTTTTTGCTGCGCTTGTCGGGCCGCTGCGAAAGCCCATGGCATTGCCCTGTTGCTGACTCATGATACCGGCGGCGGCTTGTTGTTCCTTTTTGGTGAATAAACCGCCATCGTTGCTGGCCACCGCGTAGAGCGCCCGGCGGTCCAGTTCTCCGAAAACGGCGTTTATATCAAGACCTCCAAATGTGCCCCTCGGCTCGCCTTCCGCGGAATTCCAACGGAAAGGCTTACCGCTTTCGCGCATTGCCTCATACCGGCTGTCCATGCTCTCCCGTGCGGCTTGCGCCACCTCGGCAAAAGACCGGTTCTGCGAGAAAGGCTGCGCGCCCGGATCAACTACGGCGGCGGCCAGATTGGTTGTTGAAAACCCTTCACGGCCTGGATAAAAATCGAGCCAGTAGGACGCCTTTGCCGAGAGCGCGGCCTTCTCCGCCATCCTGATCGCATCCTGTGAGATCGATACAGTATCTGTGATGGAAGAATCGCTTTTCGGCTTGTCCGCAGAAGCCTCCTTCGACCGGTCACCGGATTCTACAGCGGGTGTAGAGAATTTCTGTGCCGATACCCCCTGCGCCAGGCTGTGCAAGATATTCATTATATTTCTTTCTCCTGCTTGTTTTTTCGATGATATCGGTCGCATATCATCATTATAATATGCTTCATAAATCGTTTATATTTGTTGCCTGACGTCAGAGCTTATGGGTCCATCTAGGGCCATTTGATAAGGGAGAGTTTCTGGCTCCTTGTTACTGACCCGTGCCCTTTGAAAGCCGCCACTTTGAGAGGAAGAATGGGCTGTTCAGAGGAGAAGAGCGATGGGCGCGAAGCGCTACAAACCCGAGAAGATTATCTCGAAGTTGCGTGAGGCTGAGGTGCTGCTGGCGGAGGGCGTCAGCGTCGATTAGGCCGTGCGTCGGCTCGGTGTCACTCAAGTGACCGACTACCGATGGCGCAAGGAGAAAGGCGGCGCGTGCTTCTTCACCCCGCTCATGGTTCTATCCCCAGATTATTGAGTTCCGGGGCATCTAATGCTTCGAGTTCGGCATTCCATTCGGCTAAAACATCAAAAAGCTGGTTCAAGGTTGGATCACCAGCCCGCACCATTTTTTCCAGAGTCTCAAGCCTGTCCGGCCTTTCGCTCCCGGCTGACTTAACGGCGCGCGCTTCATCATCTCGTACGGTTTATTTCCCGCAAAGCGCTCAATGCGCCTCGATTTCGCCGCGCGTCGCGGCTAGCGTCCCGGTTCAATATCGAGCCTGTCGGAGAGCCTTATGGCGGACCCTGTCGTTGAGCTGGAGCCGAACGCGGATACGCCTGTCGCCGAGGCGTCGCTGCATGAGCTGATTGAGTCTGCGGTCGCAGCCCTTGAGGCGCCCGACTCAGAGGCTTTGCGCACCCTGTTCGAGGCCTTGCATCCGGCCGACGCGGCCGATGTGCTGGAGCAGCTGACCGCTGAGCAGCAGACCGCTCTGGCCGGGCTGGCGCCGGATCTGATGACCGGTGAAGTGCTGGCGGAGCTGGTCGAGGAAACGCGCGCGGACATCATCGCTGCGCTTGATCCTGATCACATCGCTGAAGCGATCCAGGATCTTGATTCCGACGATGTGACCATGATCGTCGAAGAGCTTGAGCCGGAGACGCGTGAGCAGGTTCTTGAAGGGTTTGACGACGCTGAGCGCCAGAAGCTGGAAGCGGCGCTTCTGTTCGGCGAGGAGACCGCTGGCCGCCTCATGCAGCGCGAGTTCGTTGCAGCGCCCCGCTTCTGGAGCGTTGGCGATGCGATCGATCATATGCGCCGGGCCGGCGAGGACCTGCCCGATCTGTTCTTTGAGATTTTCGTGGTGGATGAGGGCTTTCACCCGGTCGGCACCATTCCGGTCAGCCGGTTGATGCGCACCGCGCGCGCGACACCGCTTTCAGAGCTGATGCTCACCCCGCAAGTGATCATCCAGCCGGATATCGACCAGGAGGAGGCCGCCTACCTGTTCCAGAAATACCATCTGATTACAGCCCCCGTGGTGGACGATGCCGGTCGGCTGAACGGCATGCTCACTGTCGATGACATGGTCGATGTCATCCAGGAAAAGAATAAGGAAGACATGCTCGCCCTGGCCGGGGTGAGCGAGGCGGGGCTGACCGACACCGTCGTGTCTTCGGTGAAGGCGCGCGCGCCCTGGCTTCTGGTCAATCTGGGTACGGCGGTGCTCGCCTCGGCGGTGATTGCTCTGTTCGATCAGGCGATTACTCAGCTTGTCGCGCTGGCTGTGCTGATGCCGATCGTGGCCTCGATGGGCGGCAATGCCGGCACGCAGTCGCTGGCGGTGGCGGTGCGCGCGCTCGCCTCGCGCACCTTGACCGGCGCCAATTCGCGCCGCGTGGTCTGGCGCGAATTGGCCGCGGGCGTAGTCAACGGGGTGATCTTCGCCGTTGTCATGGGCATCGTGGCCGGCCTCTGGTTCCAGAGCTTTGCGCTGGCGTGGGTGATCGGGGCGGCGATGATCATCACTCTGGCCGCGGCGGGACTGTCCGGCATTCTGGTGCCGCTGGGCCTGCGCAAAGTGGGCGCGGACCCGGCTGTGGCCTCTTCGGTCTTTGTCACCACCGTGACGGATATTGTCGGCTTCTTTGTGTTTCTGGGGCTTGGCGCCTGGGTGCTGCTGTGACGATGCTGGCGCGAGCGCTGGGGGGCGCGAGACGAGGGCGTGATGCGATGACGACCCCGCTGAGCAGCATGGCGCGCTCCTGTGCGCTGGGCTTTGCGATGACCCTTGGCGCCGGCGCGGCGGCACAGGACGGCTCTGGGCCCGCGGTCCTCGACCGTGAAGCGGGCCCGGCTTCGGGGCTGACTCTGGCCGGTCCGTGGCGAGCGGGCCCCAGCCTTCACACGCCGCGCGCGGGTCTATCTGCGGCGATTCTCGACGGGCGGATCTATGCCGGCGGGGGCGCCGGCGTGGTGTCTCCGCGCACCGATTTTGAGATGTATGAAGCATCGACAGGCCGATGGCGCGCCCTCTCGCCACTTCCGGTAGGGCTGGAGCGCGCCGCGATGACGGCAGCCGACGGCTCGGTCTGGATCGCCGGCGGCTTCAGCGAAGACAGCGGGGCGGAGCCGATTACGCAGATGTGGCGCTATTCGCCCGAAACCGACGCGTGGGAGCCTGCTCCTCCGCTGCCGGCGCCGCGCTCTGCGTTTTGCCTGCTCTCTGACGAAACCGCGCTTTACGCCGTTGCGGGCCGTCAGGGCCCGGCCGGGCTGTTTGTTTTCGACCTTGACGCCCAGAGCTGGACGACGCGGTCCGCGCCGCCTGAGGTCTCGCGTGGGGGCGCGGCCTGCGCGCTGCTGGACGGGGCGCTTTACGTGATGGGGGGGCTGCTGGACGGCGAGGCCACGGCGCGTGTCGATGTCTACGATATTCTGCAGGAACGCTGGACTCAGGCCCAAGACCTTCCCGCCCCGCGTGCGGGTCATGCTGCCGTCGCGATTGACGGCGCTCTGCATGTTTTTGGAGGGCGCGACTCCACACTGAGCCGCACGCTGCGCGATCAGCTGGTCTACGTCCCGCAGGCAAGGGCCTGGCGCGAGGCGGAAGCGATGATCAGCGCGCGCACCGAGGCGGGTGCGGTCGCCCTGGACGGTCAAGCCTGGTTGATTGGCGGCGGTTCCGGCGCTGGCGTTTTCGCCCCGTTCACCGCGCTGGATTCGGTGGCTGTGTATACGCCTGGGCCCTAGCGGCCAGTAACTTGCAGCGGGCTGGTGTGGAAGCCCTCTTGCTGTAGCACAACGGGACAAAGATGAAGCCGCGCTTGAAATCGAGCCGCGCCGCGCGCGATCTGATCAAGGCCCACGAGCCCTTCCATGGCGCGGCGGTTCAGCGCGGCCGCACCTGGGTTGTGGGCTATGGCCACACCGCGGCTGCGCGAGAAGGCGCTGCCATCTCACCGGACGATGCTGAGCTTCTGCTGCTATATGACGTGCTCCAGGCGGAGACAGCGATCACCGAAACGGTGGGCGCGGATCTGCCGGACGCTGTATTTGACGCTTTGGTGTCCTTTGCCTGCTCGATGGGGACGGGTGCGTTCAAGGTCTCCGATGTCGCCCGGCTGGCGCGCGATGGGCAGCACCGCGAGGCCGCTGCTGCGCTGGAAACCTGGGTTCGCGCTCAGGAAAACGGTCGTCTGGTCGTGTCCGAGACGCTGGCGCGCCGACGTGCAGCGGAGAAGGCGCTCTATCTCAGCGCGCTTGATGACGATGCCCCGGTCATTGTCGAGGAGGCGGCCGCTCAGCCGGACGCCCCCGCACCAGTAGCTGAGCCGGTCGAACTGGATATCCAGTTTGAGGAGCCGACAGTTGAAGCGCCGGCCATGGAGCCGCACGCTGAACCGGTTGAAGAGCTGCAAGAGCCGGACCTTGAGGCAGAGCCTGAACCGGAGCCAGAAAGCGCGCCTGAGCCGGAGGCTGAGCTGGCGGACGAGACGGCGGCTGAAGACGAGACCGGGCTGGCGCGAGCGCGACAGGATGCGGTGATGCAGGCGGTGCTGGCTCGCATGGCCGGCGACATGGCCCGCTCAGCCGCGGCACAGGATGCCGACGCCGAAGACCTTGATGGCGCCGAGGACGAGGCTGAGGATGAAACACCCCCGCAAGCGCCGGTCGAGGCCGTTCCGGCGTCCCATGAACCGCGCGTTGTTCATTCAGCGCTCGGCTACAGCTTCCTGAAGCCCTGGCAGCAGTCGGTGGACACCGAAGAGGCGGGTGAAGAAGGTGCCGCGCCGGTTCAGCCGACTACCGGTGAGGTGGCGGCGGCGGACCCTGCGCCTGTTGAGGACGAACCGTCCGCGCCGCCAGCGGCTGGTGGCCCGGCGGCCGCGCCGGGCATGAGCGGCGAGGTGGCCGGCGTTCGCGATCCGGGTGCTGAAGATGCGTCTGAAGCCACTGAAGAGGATGAAGGCGAGCGCGAAGCCGAGGACGAGCTGCATCCGGGCCTCGTCGCCGGGCCGGAGGCCGGCGATGCAGAGCCGGAGCAAACGGCTGAAGAACCGACGCGCCAGGCGCGAGGCGACTGGGTGTTCTTCGCCAACCTGCTTGTGGGGCTCGGCCTGCTGGGGGCGGGTGGCTGGGATCTGGCCAGCCATTTCGACACCTATCGCGAGCAGGGCTTCTTCTATTTCGGCCCGGTGGCGTTTGCTGCTGGCCTTGTGCTGACCGTTGCGTCGGCTTGGTTCGTGCTCGGTCGGCGCAGCTCGCGCGCAAAGGCCGGGGCCTCGCGTCAGGCGCCCACAGCTTGACCGTCGCCCGGCGCGTGGTATCTCGCGGGCCATGATTGCAAACCAGTATCCCACGCTCGAATTTGCTTTGGGCGATACGGCTGACATGCTGCGCGACACCGTGCGCAGCTTCGCCGCCGACCGCATCGCGCCGCGCGCGCACGATATCGATGCGAAGGATGAACACCCCGCCGATCTGTGGCCTGAGATGGGCGCGCTCGGACTGCTCGGCCTGACGGTCGAGGAGGAGTATGGCGGGACCGGTCTGGGCTATGTCGAGCACTGCATCGCGATGGAGGAAATCTCCCGGGCGAGCGCCTCGGTGGGACTGTCCTACGGCGCGCACTCCAATCTTTGCGTCAACCAGCTGAGGCTGAACGGCAATGATGCCCAGCGTGAGAAATACCTGCCCAAGCTGATCTCTGGCGAACATCTCGGCGCGCTGGCCATGTCAGAAGCCGGCGCCGGGTCCGATGTGGTCTCCATGCGCCTGAAGGCGGAAAAGCGCCGGGACCGCTATGTGCTGAACGGCTCGAAAATGTGGATCACCAACGGGCCGAGTGCCGATACGCTGGTGGTCTACGCCAAGACTGACACCGCCGGCGGCTCGAAGGGCATTACCGCCTTCATCATCGAAAAGGGCATGGCCGGTTTCTCCATCGCCCAGAAGCTCGACAAGCTGGGCATGCGCGGCTCGGAAACCGGTGAGCTGGTGTTTGAAGACTGCGAAGTGCCCGAGGAGAACGTGCTCGGCATTGAAGGCGGCGGCGTTCGCGTCCTGATGAGCGGGCTTGATTATGAACGCGCCGTGCTCGCGGCGGGTCCGATCGGTATTATGCAGGCCTGCATGGATGCGGTTGTGCCATACGTCCACGAGCGCAAGCAGTTCGGCAAATCCATCGGCGAGTTCCAACTCGTCCAGGGCAAGCTGGCCGACATGTATACGCGCCTGAACGCGACGCGCGCCTATGTCTACGCGGTGGCTCAGGCCTGCGACGCCGGCAAGACCACGCGCAAGGACGCCGCCGGCGCCATTCTCTTCGCCGCTGAAGCCGCCACCCAGAGCGCGCTCGACGCGATCCAGATCCTAGGCGGCAATGGCTATATCAACGAATACCCGACCGGACGGCTCCTGCGCGACGCCAAGCTCTACGAGATCGGCGCGGGAACCAGCGAAATCCGCCGCTGGCTCATCGGACGCGAGCTGTTCGAACAGAGTCAATGATCGCGCTAATCGCCAGCCTCGGCTTGCTCTCATCGCTCGCCGTTCAGAATGTTGAGCAGGAAATCGATCCCGCTGATCGCGCCATCGTCGGCGCCTGCGTGGCCGCCGCTCGGGCCAGGGCTGAGGATGCAAGCGCGTGCGTCGGTCGGGTGGCGAGCCCGTGCATGGAGCGGCCAGGCGGCGACACCACTGTCGGCATGGTGACGTGCGCAGGGCGTGAGCACGCGATCTGGGATGAGCGTTTGAACGCGGCCTATCGGGCTCTGCGGCAGGCGCTCGATCATGAGTATGCGCAGAACCGACGCGAGGCGCTCCTGATCGCCCAACGCGCCTGGATCCGCTATCGCGATGCGGAATGCTCCCAGCAGGCGCTGCAGTTTGAAGGCGGCACGCTGGCGAGCGTGATCTCAACCAGCTGCTATCTGGAAATGACGGCGGAGCGTGCGCTGGAGCTGGAAGCCCAGCTTGAAGACGCGGACCTCTAGCTCAGACGCAGCGCCTTGCGGCACGCATCCGAGGCGTTTTCCAGCATCGCCTCGGCGGCCCGCTCGCCGGCTTCCACGGCGTAGTCGAAGCGCCGCCATTCGCGCAGATCGAGTTTCAGTTCCGGCAGGATCAGCAAATCGACCGCGTCGCGCGTGATCAGGTGCTGTTCGATCGTGCCGGCGGTGGCCGCGCGCATCAGCAGCGAGGCGATGGGCGGCGGGTCGTGCAGCCCGTTTTTTATCGCCCAGCCGAAGAAGCTGGGCGGATTGACGAAATCGTCGGGATCAATTGCGCGCGCCCGCGTGACGTCGCAGCCGATATTCACCCCGCGATGGACCGCGCGCATCTCCTTGGCCGGGAAGTTGTTGAACACCGCCCCGTCCACCAGCACGTCTTCGCCATCCACGACCGGCGGCAGCAGGCCGGGTATGGCGATGGAGGCGCGCAAGGCCTCGCGCAGCTTGCCGGTGCGATGAATGCGGGTGCTGCCGTCTTTCAGGTTTGACGAAACGCAGAAGAAAGGCCGCGCGAGCTCATCGATCTCGACCTCGCCGAAATGGGTTTTCAGCCGCTTGTCGACCTTGCGCCCTGTCGTCATGGCCACGACCGGGAGCACCCAGTCATTCAACGGGTTAGACGACACGAAGGCCTCGCGTACGCGCGCTTCCAGCTCGTCATCATCCCAGCCCAGCGCCATGCCGGCGGCGACGATGCCGCCCATGGAGGCGCCGCCATAAAAGTCGAACTCGATCCCGGCGCGCCGCAGCGCCCGGGCCGCGCCGATATGCGCGTAGGCGCGGGCGCCGCCGCCGGACAGGACCAGCCCGACCGAGCGGCCTGCAGCGACGCGCGCCAGGTGCGCGACATCGTCCTTGCGTCCCTGGCGCAGGTGAAAGCAGCGCGCTGAATCTGCGGCTTCGACCCATTGCGCCGGACTGGCGCCGGGGCGGTCGCCGCCATGATGAACGAGGATGACATCGATCAGTTTCAGCTTCGCTGCGGGGGAGGGGTCGTCGGGCATGAGCGGGCGCGACGGCCAGGCGTCGCCACGCGCCAGCAGCCAGATCCGGTCAGCCCGGCCCATGGCCCTCCGGGCCCATGAGGCATCGGCAAGACGCGCCGTGAGCAGGACGATGTCATGCTCGGCTTCGATGGCGTCGAGTTTGGGTCCCGGCCAGTCCGCCCCGTCATAGCCCACGATTGCGCAGCGCAGCCCCATCGCGCTGAACGCCGACTCCAGCTCGTTACTGCGAAAGTCCAGATCGATGGTTGGCGAGGTGGAGATGAGGGCGAAGATCCGCGGCTCGGCGCGGGCGCGCAGCGTGCCGCCTCGCAGCCGGAACAGCATCATGCGCGTCAGCTCGCGCATCAGCGAGGCATGCTTCTTCGTCAGCTTGTCGAAGGTGCGTTTGGGCAGGCGGACCAGCTCGCAATCGCGCATGGCGTAGACACTGGCCGAATGCGGGCGGTCCTCCACCAGCGCCATCTCGCCGATCGGTTCGCCGGCGCGGATATGGCCGATCAGTTCCGGTCGCCCGTCCGCCCCGGTGCGAAAGGTCGCGAGCGTGCCGGAGCGCACCAGGTAGAAGGCGTCAGCCGGCTCCCCGGCCTCGAACAGGGTCTGACCGGCGGGAAGGCAGAACCATTCCACCTCGTCTTCGACGGCCTTCAGGACACGTTTTTCAACGCGTTTCAGGAAGGGCAGGAAGCTGAGATCGAGTTTCATGTGTCAGCGCCGCTTCAATCCTGGCGTCCCATCCGTTTCACCGGTTTCAGCGCGGCGAACCGGCCTTCGCGCTTTTCGCCGCGCGCGGTGAGCGCCTCCATGATGTCTGGCGGGCTCCAAAGGCTCGCCTGCAGCGTCATGGCGTGTTCCAGGCTGTCGGCGACGGCGTGATCGCGCGCATAAAGCAAAGAGCGTTTGGTCCCGGAGATCGTCAGGGGCGCTTTTGACGCGATCGCTTCAGCGACCTGGTCGACATGCGCGCGCAGCGCCGCCGCATCATCCAGAACCGCGTTCACCAGGCCGAGTGACAATGCGCGCTCAGCGCTCAGTGCATCGCCGGTATAGGCGAGCTCGCGCGCAATCCCTTCAGGAATGAGCTTGGGCAGGCGCTGAAGCGTCCCGACATCGGCGAACATGGCGATGTTGGTTTCCTCGATCCGCATCCACGCGTCTTTGGCGGCGTAGCGCAGATCGCAGGCGGTCACCATGTCCACTCCGCCGCCGACGCAGGGCCCCTGCATGGCGGCGATCACCGGAAAGCGCGCCCGTTCGAACGCGGTGAAGGCGTCCTGCAAGGCCAGCGCTGCGGTCATGAAGGCCTCGCGCGCCGCCGCATCATCGGTGGCCAGCGCATTCGGGTCGGTGAAGACGGAGATATCCATGCCGGCGGTGAAAACCGGCCCCTCAGCGTCGAGGATCAGGACGCGTGTTTCGCCCGCGTCGGACAACGCCATGACCGCTTCGGGCAACTCGCGCCAGAAGGCGGGCGTCATCGTGTTGCGCTTGTCAGGCCGGTTCAGCGTCAGCCGGGCGATCGGCCCATCCTGGGCGAGCGCGAAGCTGGTGAAGGCGGGCGCAGCGGCGTGTGAACTGGCGTCAGGCATGGCGGGCTCCTTAGTTCGAACCGTCACCATGCCCGAGCCCGCCGGGGAGGAACAAGCGCGCGTTCATCGGTGAGCCGCAAAGCCGGCTTTGGCTGAGCGTCTGCGATAAGCTTGATGATAAGCGAATACATTCGCTCTTAGATCCAGCCGAGCGTGTAGGGTTCGGTCATTGCCGCTGGCGGGCGCCCGCGCTAAGCCTTTCGCCGATCTAGCAGCGCACGTTCTTGCGAAGGTTTCGCCATGACTCAGCTTCAATCCCAGCTCGACCCGGCCTCAGACGGATTCGGCGCCAATGCCGACGCCATGCAGGCGCTGGTCGGCGAGCTGAATGAGAAAACCGCTGCTGCGGCGCTGGGCGGGTCTGAGCGGGCTCGCGACAAGCATCTCAGCCGGGGCAAGCTTCTGCCGCGCGACCGGGTCCAGCGCCTGCTCGATCCCGGCTCGGCCTTTCTGGAGCTCTCCGCGCTCGCCGCCCACGACATGTATGGCGGCGAGGTGCACGGCGCAGGCGTGATCGCCGGCATTGGCCGCGTCTCGGGGCGCGAATGCGTCATCGTGTGCAATGACGCCACGGTGAAGGGCGGCACCTATTATCCAATGACGGTGAAGAAGCATTTGCGCGCCCAGGAGGTCGCCCGGGAAAACCGGCTGCCCTGCATCTATCTGGTTGACTCAGGCGGGGCGAACCTGCCGCACCAGGCGGAGGTTTTCCCCGACAAGGACCATTTCGGCCGCATCTTCTTCAACCAGGCCAATCTGTCGTCTGAAGGCATCGCCCAGATCGCGGTGGTGATGGGCTCGTGCACGGCGGGCGGCGCCTATGTGCCTGCGATGAGCGATGAGACTGTCATCGTGCGCAAGCAGGGCACGATCTTTCTGGGCGGCCCGCCGCTGGTGAAGGCGGCGACGGGCGAGGTGATTTCCGCTGAAGACCTTGGCGGCGCGGATGTGCATGCGCGTCAGTCCGGCGTGGTCGATCACTATGCCGCCGATGACGATCACGCGCTGCAGATCGCCCGGCGCATCGTCGCCACGCTCGGCCCGCGCAAGCGCGCCGAGCTTGATATCGCGCCGGTGGAGCCGCCCGCCTACGACCCGGCCGAGCTGGCCGGCGTCATCCCGCAGGACGTGCGCAGCCCCTATGATGTGCGCGAGGTGATCGCGCGCCTCGTGGACGGTTCGCGCTTTGACGAGTTCAAGAAGCTGTATGGCGAGACGCTGGTCACCGGCTTTGCGCGTCTTCACGGCATGCCGGTGGGCATCATCGCCAATAACGGCGTGCTCTTTTCAGAAAGCGCGCTCAAAGGCGCGCATTTCATCGAGCTGTGCTGCCAGCGCAAAATCCCGCTGCTCTTCCTGCAGAACATTACCGGTTTCATGGTCGGGTCCAAATACGAGGCCGGCGGCATCGCCAAGGACGGCGCCAAGCTCGTTACCGCGGTCTCCACCGCCAAAGTGCCGAAAATCACCGTGGTCATCGGCGGCTCCTACGGGGCCGGCAATTACGGCATGTGCGGGCGCGCCTACGGCCCGCGCTTCCTCTTCATGTGGCCGAATGCGCGCATTTCGGTGATGGGCGGCGAACAGGCCGCCAGCGTTCTGGCTACGGTGAAACGAGACGGCATGGAAGCGCGCGGCGAAAACTGGTCGGCTGAAGACGAGGAAGCCTTCAAGGCGCCGATCCGGGACAAATATGAGGCCGAGGGCTCGCCCTACTACTCCACAGCCCGGCTCTGGGATGACGGCGTCATCGCCCCGCACCAGACCCGAGACGCGGTGGGCCTGGCCCTGTCCGCCTGTCTCAACGCCCCGATCGAGGACACCAGGTTCGGCGTGTTCAGGATGTAGTCGCGCTTATCGGGTTGAGTGTGCCGGGCTATACTTCCGCCTACGGACCCGGCGATAGAAACCCTTAAACGGCCTCAAGCCTGAATTGCGCGAACGTTTCGGCGTGACAGGCATCGCTGTGTTTGAATCCCGGGCGAGGGGCGGCCCGACAGCGATCTGGATCTGGTCGTGGATTTCGTGACGACGCCGACCTTCTTTGATCTCAGCGACTTCGATGACTTTCTGGTCGAGCATCTTGGGCTGAAGGTCGATTCAATGACGCTGTTCGATTCATCTCCGACCCAAGGAGGAGGCGCTCAACGCAGCCATGACCTTGTGAAGCTTTGGCAGGCCCGTCCAAAGTGATCCCAGCACCGCCTGCCCACGTATCTTCTGACACGTCCTCTCAGGAGATCCGCCATGCGCCTGTCCATTTTCATCGCAGCTTTTGCGGCCTTTGTGCTGCCCGCCGGCGCGGGCGCGACAGAGGAACCGCAATACACGCTGATCGCCCGCGATGGGCCGATCGAGATTCGGGATTATGCGCCGGTGATTGTCGCCGAGGTCCAGGTGGACGGGTCTCGCCGCGCGGCCTCGGGGCGCGGGTTTCGCCCACTCGCCAACTATATATTCGGCGGCAATGCGCCCCGGTCGGAGATTGCGATGACGGCGCCGGTGACGACCTCGCGGCGCGGTCGGTCCGGTCAGGAGATCGCCATGACCGCACCGGTCACTACCGAGCCGGGTGAGGGCGGGGGCTGGACTGTGGCCTTTATCATGCCGTCGGAATGGACGATGGAGACGCTCCCGGCGCCCAACGACCCCTCAGTCACCCTGCGGGAGGAACCGGCAAAGCGCGTCGCGGCGATCGCGTTCAGCGGCTATGCCGGCGACCGCACCGTGGCGCGAGCGGAAAGCCTGCTCCTGGCCTACCTGCAGGAGGCCGGACTGACGCCGGTCAGCGAGCCGAGCTACGCCTATTACGACGCGCCCTGGGTGCCTGGACCGCTGCGCCGCAATGAGGTCATGGTCGAGATCGGGACCGAATAACGCATCAAAACCGACATGCGGACATGGTAACAGGGTGCTCGCAGCAGGGAGCATCGCCATGTCCAGAACCATCTGCCTGATCAATGGCCACCCGGACGCCAGCGCGGACCGGTTCTGCTCCGCACTGACGTCGGCCTATGAGGACGCTGCGCGCGAGGCCGGTCACACGGTGAGCCGGTTCGATGTCGGCGCCATGTCGTTCGACTTCCTCAACAGCGCAGCGGAAATGGCTGAACCGGCGCCGGAGGCGATCCGGGCGGTTCAGATTGCGCTGGAGCGCGCCGATCATCTCACCTTGATCCATCCGCTCTGGCTCGGCGCCATTCCGGCCAAGGCCAAGGCGCTGCTTGAGCATGTCGCGCGCGACAACTTCCTGATTGATCCCGCCGAAGAGGGGCAATGGCCGGTCAAGAGGATGCGCGGCAAGTCCGCCCGCGTAATCGTCACCATGGGCATGCCGGGCTTTGCGTATCGGCTCTTTCTCGGTTCCCATTCGATCAAGGCGCTTGAAGGCGGCATCCTGCGCATGGCCGGGTTCAAGCCGGTTCGCGACATCATCTTCGGCATGGTTGACGCTGGAGATGCGGCCCGGCGCGAGCGCATGCTGGCCAAGGTCGCCGCGTTGGGCGCCCGCGCGGCATAAGCCTTGCCACCGCCGCCGCACTGGTCATGAATGCCGTTCGAAGCCTGGGGGAGGCATGAGCCATGGATATTATCGACAGCGTCATCAGCCTGCTGCGCGAGGGCTTCTATCAGGTGAATGCCGTGCAGGGGCTGATTATTGCTCTGGTCGCGGCCTTTCTGATCGGCGGTTGGCGGCGTCTTCCCGCCTTCGCACTTGGCGCGGCCCTGGTCCACGTGCTCGTCGACACGCTCCTGCCGGTGTTGAGCGCTGGTGCGGCGTTAACACTTCCTCCGCTCGTGGAACTGGGTTTCTGGCGGTATTTCGTCACGTTGATCATAGGCTACCTTATTGTTATCGCTGTTTTAATGTTACTCAAGCGTGTCCTGCTCCGGCGTTAGAACCGCTCGGGTGCGCCCCCTTGCCGGCCTTGAAAATCGTTGATTTCTGTTAGGAATTTGGCAGGGTGTATAGGTGACGGCGTTTGCGCCGGTGTTTGAGGGGACGCGACTCATGGAAATTCTCGATACGATCTGGGTGTATATTGAGCCTGTCTGGCTTTGGCTTCTGGCCGGAGCGGAGATGTACGGTCCGGTGGCCGCTGATGGCGGCGTGAACTGGTTGAACCTGGGCGCCCAGATGGGTGTGATCGCCTTGATCATGGCGCTTCTGATGCAGGCCTATGGCGCGATTTTGGTCTTCACCGTGGTCGGTGTCATCGTCCACGTCATTGTCGATCAGGTCATGCCGATGGTGCTTGGCGGCGCTGATTTCGCCATCCCGCCGGTCACGGCGGTGGATTACTGGCAGTATCTGGCCTTCGCTGCGGCGGGCTATTTCGTGGCGATCACGGTGCTGTTCATCCTGAAGAGCCTGATTTTCCGCGGCGACTGACCGTCGGTCATCGCATGGGGTCGAGACGCCCCGGCGGCCGTGCGGTCGCCGGGGTGTTTCGTTAGGGGTGACGGACATGCTTGGCGCGTCCGGGCGCTGGGTTTAATCACAAACAGATGTTCACACGCCGCCACGGGAGCCGCGCCGCCATGAGCCAATCTGAAGACGTCCTGCTGGATGCGACCCGCGCCGGGGTCGCGATCATCACGCTGAACCGCCCGGACAAGCACAACGCCTTCAACGCCGATGTCATCGCGCGATTGAGCGATATCTTCGAAACCCTGCGCGCCAATGAGGATGAGGTCCGCATGGTGGTGCTGCGCGGGGCGGGTGCGAGCTTTTCCGCCGGCGCGGACCTGGAATGGATGAAGGCGGCCGCCGACTGGACTCACGAGGACAATGTCGAAGATGCGATGGGTCTGGCGCGCATGCTCAAGCGCCTGCACGATCTGCCTCAGCTGACCCTGGCGCTGGTCAAGGGCGCGGCCATGGGCGGCGGCGCCGGTCTTATGGCCGCGTGCGACGTCGCCGTAGCGACGAAGGATGCGAAAATCCGCTTCTCAGAAGTCCGACTCGGCCTCACGCCGGCAACGATTTCACCTTTCGTGGTGCAGGCCATCGGTCCGCGCTGGGCGCGCGCCCTGTTTGCGACCGGTGAGAGCTTTGACGGCGCCTTCGCCCACCAGATCGGGCTTGCCCAGTATCTGGTCGACCATGCCGATGAGCTGGACGATATGATGGAGCACCTGGCCAGGCTCGCCTTCCACGCTGCGCCGGACGCGGTGGCCGAGGCCAAGGCGCTGGTCGATCATGTGGCGGGCCGGGAGATTGATGGCGGCCTGCTTCGCCATACCGCCAAGGCCATTGCCGATCGCCGCGCCAGCGCTGAAGGCCGCGAGGGGCTTGCCGCCTTCCTGGAAAAGCGCAAGCCGAGCTGGGCTGAGTAGGGCGGCTTAATGCTGCGCCTGCCGGGCCTTGAAACCTGGTTCCACGCTCAGCGCGAGGCCCTGCGCTCGCGTTTCGTGCGCGGGCCCGTCTCAGGCGCGCTGCATGAGTTTCTCGCCTTCGGCGTCAAACAGGGCTGGGCCTGCCTGTTCGGCGCGCTCATGCTGGCGCTCCTGCTGGCCACTTTTGTCTTCTATCCGAGCGACGCACCGCTGGCGCGCTATGACTTCCTGACAATCTCAGCGGTGCTGATCCAGATCGGAATGCTGGCCGCGAAGCTGGAAACCTGGGAAGAGGCGCGCGTCATCGCCGTGTTCCACGTCGTCGGAACGGTGATGGAGATTTTCAAGGTCCAGGCCGGCTCATGGATCTATCCGGAAAGCGGCGAAGCGATGCTGGTAATCGCCGGCGTGCCGCTCTTCTCCGGCTTCATGTATGCAGCTGTGGGCAGCTATATCGCGCGGGTCTGGCGTCTGTTCGATTTCCGCTTTGACCGCTTCGCGCCTTTGTGGGCGCAGGGCCTGCTGGCGGCGGCCATTTATGTGAATTTCTTTGCTCACCACTACACGGTGGACATTCGCAACCTGCTCTTCATCGCCAGCCTGATCCTCTATGGGCCCTGTGTGATCTGGTTCCGGCCGGATCGGGCTCATCGCTTCATGCCGCTGGTGCTCGGCCTGGTCCTGGTCGCGCTGTTCATCTGGTTCGCTGAAAACATCGGAACCTTCGCGCGCGCATGGACCTATCCAGGCCAGCACGAAAGCTGGAGCCCGGTCTCGCTGTCGAAACTCGGCTCCTGGTATCTGTTGATGATCATCAGCTTCGTTCTGGTGGCGGCCCTGAATGCGATCCAGGATCGCCAAAGATAAACCTATACTTGCTTTCAACGCATCTCGCCACTATGATCATTTCAACTAGAGCGCGTTGATGGGGTGGGTCTTGTTGAAGCGATGCCAGGTTGTGATTGCCTCGATACTCGTCGCGCTGCTGCTAGGCGCGTGCACCAGCACTGTTCGCGAAACGCACTATTTTGCGTCTTATGAACCAGGCGATACCGAGCCGGCGAATTTCTTCCGCCTCACGGTGAAGGCGGACTCCGGTTTTACATCGTCCCGCTACCTCGCCGGGTATTATGACGAGCGGGCCGTTGATCTGTTCTTCAATGAAATCCGTACCCGCACCGGTACGGAGGCGACGCCGGACCGGCGGAACATCTTTACGGGTCTGCCCCAGGTTGCGGGGTCGACCATAAAGCCCCTGCAGCCGACCCCTGAGAATGGTGCGTTTGTGATGATTTTCTCTACCAATGCGGACTCGGTGGCCAACACGATCGGAAGTTTTGCAGAGTCTCAGGTTGTCGCTGATGCGATCACCAATTTGGTGAACCGCGACACCCTGCGCGCCGCGGCGCGCAGCGATGCGATGACAGCCACTGTTATGGCGCGCGCCTCCTTCGTAAACGACACATTCCAGACTTCAGCCGACCAGATTTTAGCCGCCGTTGGCCAAGATGCCGCGACCACAAATTGGGGCGCGCTTGAGCGTAGCTCACTACGAGCGCTGGAATCTCTCGCGCGCGGGCTGGGCGCCGATGAGTCCTTCGCCTCGTTTGATGAAGCGCGCACCTGGTTCAACGCGCACCGTACGGCTGGAGATCGCGAGTCATGATCCGCGTTTTGCTGTGCTTGATGGTTGCGGGTTTGGCGCTAAGCGGCTGTGCGCGCCTCTCGGTTCAGGTCGATGTCGCCGATGGCGATCTTATCAGGGAGGCGGCTGCGGGCAGCGAGGAGCGCCGAACTCTATTCCGCTATTTGCGTGAAGCCGACGATGTGGCCGCGCTCGACGCACGCATTACGGCGCTGCAGCGCAATTACGGCGCGGCCGCAGAGACGCTCGACGCCGCCTATAGCACGTTGATCCCGACGGTTCGTGGTAATCCAGCTGCGGTTGGTGCTCTCAATTCGGCCCAAAGGAGTGTCTCCTCTCTTCCTGATACCGTGCGTCAACAGCTCAACCTGTATCGTGCTGACGCCATCGCGGCGAATCAACGCCTGGAGCAGGCCTACTCTCAGGCCGATGCAGCTCGCCGCCTGGCGATCGAAGGCGATGTCCGCACCGCCCTTAATGCGCGCAAGGCGCTTGATGCGCAGGTGATCAACCAGCTCGATGCGGAGGTCGCCATGCTCACAGGGATGGCGACCGCAATCACCGGCTCGCTAGGCGCTGCGGCAGACGGCGATGGCGATGCCGGCGCGAGGGCTGTTGAAGCTGCGGTGCAGACCGGTGCGGAACAAAGCTCGGCGCGTGCGCGCGATATCCTCCAGGGGGGATCCCTCGCATCCAGCGATTATGCGTATTACGCAGCCTCTTTGCCGGATACGGCTTGGGAGACCGACTTCAACCGCGCCTACGGTCGCGGAACCTTTGGCGACTCTGATGTCGTCATCCGTATGAATTCGGTCGGCGACTTCTCCGTTAAGGGTATGACGTTCGACCCGAGCACAGTCGCCGCCGTGGCCAGCAAGGTCTCAACTCAGGCGATCCTGCTTGGCGCCCAGATCGCCGGGGCGCCGGTTCATGGCGCGACGGCTCAAGGCGCTTCCGGGATAGCGGCTTCCAGCAATCAGCTGGAGGGCGTTGAAGCACGGTTGCGAACGCGAGAGGCGCAGCAGGACGCCTGGCGTCAGGCGATCCTGGATCTGGCCAGCGTGATCCTCACCGAGCAGTCCGCACTTGTTCCGTCCGGTGCGCGGACAGATGCGCAAGCTGAGGCGGCGCGTGCGGCGGCGACATCCATCGATGATGCAGCCGGTGCGTATGAGCCTGTTCTGAAAATGTCAGCTTATGGGACCCCGCCATCATGAGTTTCAATATCGGCGATCTGGTCAAGGTATCGCTCTCAGACCCGCAATCGGGTCAGGATCAACAGCGCGTGGGCCGCATCTGCGATAAAGGCCTGAACGCCTATTGGGTGCAAGTCTGGCTTGATCCGAGCCAATCCGGTCTAGGATCAATTCCGTTCGCGGCGCGGGAGGATCAACTCGTCGCCTATGACGGGCCGGACACCGCGCCAGCTTGCCCGAACGGCAATTAGCGACCCCTGAAGCCTTGCGAATGATGCGCTGATCGCCCATGACGGACGTCAAGTCAGCTTGCGGTTCTGTAGGCGAAGCATCTCATGATCAAGACACTCCTCATCGCCAATCGCGGCGAGATCGCCTGCCGCGTCATGCGCACGGCCTCGCGTCTCGGCACTCGCACTGTTGCGGTCTATTCCGATGCGGATGCAAACGCACCGCATGTAAAGCTCGCCGATGAGGCGGTGCATATCGGCGCCGCGCCGGCGCGCGAGAGCTATCTGCGGGCCGATATCATCCTGGACGCGGCCCGTCGCACAGGCGCGGACGCCATCCACCCCGGTTATGGCTTTTTGTCGGAGAACGCCGATTTTGCGCGCGCCTGCGCCGAGGCCGGGATCATCTTTGTCGGCCCGTCGGCGGACGCGATCGAGGCGATGGGGCTGAAGGATCGCGCCAAGGCGCTGATGGAAAAGGCCGGCGTGCCGGTCACGCCGGGCTATCACGGCGATAATCAGGAGCCGAACTATCTCGCCCAGCAGGCGGAGAAGATTGGCTATCCGGTGCTGATCAAGGCGGTGGCCGGCGGCGGCGGAAAGGGCATGCGGCTCGTGGAGAGACCGGACTCTTTCGGCGACGCGCTCGCCAGCTGTCAGCGGGAGGCGGCTGCAAGCTTTGGTGATGAGCGGGTTCTGCTTGAACGCTTCATCACCAGCCCGCGCCATATCGAGGTGCAGGTGTTCGGCGACGCCCATGGCCGGGTCATTCACCTGTTCGAACGCGATTGCACGCTGCAGCGCCGTCACCAGAAAGTGCTGGAGGAAGCTCCCGCGCCCGGCATGACGCCGGAGGTGCGCGCCGCCATGTGCTCGGCGGCTGTGCGCGCTGCGCTTGCAGTGGATTACGTTGGCGCCGGCACGGTGGAGTTCATTGTCGACGGGTCCGGTCCGCTGCGCGATGACGGCTTCTTCTTCATGGAGATGAACACCCGCCTGCAGGTGGAGCACCCGGTTACCGAAGAGATCACCGGGCTGGATCTGGTCGAGCTGCAGCTGAAAGTCGCCGCCGGGGGTTCGCTGCCGCCTCAGGACCAGATTGCGGTGCGCGGCCACGCGATCGAAGCGCGGCTCTATGCGGAGGATCCTCAGTCCGGCTTTCTGCCGTCCACCGGCGTGCTGGAGCGGCTGGAGTTGCCGATGAGGCGGGTGCGCGTCGATTCCGGGGTGGAGCAGGGCGGCGAGGTCACGCTGCATTACGATCCGATGATCGCCAAGCTGATCGCCCACGCCGACACGCGCGCCGGCGCCATCGCAGCGCTGTCTGCTGCGCTGCGTGAAGATACCCGGGTGTGGCCGGTGAAGACCAACGCCGCCTTCCTCGACCGCGCGCTCACCCATCCCGGCTTTGCTGAGTTCGCCGCCGATACCAGCTTCATCGCGCGCCATCAGGACCAGCTCGTGCCTGAGGCGGTCGCCGATCCTCTGCTGATCCTGGGCGCGCTGGCGAGGATGCGCGGCGGGCCGTTCGCCAACGACGCGTCCGATCCGTGGGATGTGGCGAACGGCTTCCGCCTTAACGCGGCGTCTGTCGGCGAAGTCGGTTTTGATTTTGACGGGGATCGCGTCGGTGTGCGGCTGACCGCCAATGACGTGGGAGCGATCCAGGCGCACGTTGAAGATCGGGCTTACTCTGTCGAATCCGGGCTCTGCGCCGGCGATCAGGTGAGCGCCAGCATTGATGGCGCGCCGTGGAAAGGCGTGTTTGAGCGCCGCGGCGAGGACATCCTCCTGTTCAGCCGGGGCGAGGCGCGCCAGCTTGACGCCTATAATCCTGAAGCCGCCGCCGATGCGCTGGACGCGGGCGCTGTGGTCAGGGCGCCCATGCCCGGCAAGGTGTTGTCAGTCAGTATTGAGCCCGGCGCGGCGGTATCCAGGGGCGACACGCTCCTGGTGCTGGAAGCGATGAAGATGGAGCACGCGCTCGCCGCCCCGCGCGACGGCGTGGTCGAGACGGTGTCCATCACCGCCGGCGCACAGGTTAATGATGGCGACGTGCTGGTGACGCTGACCGACGAGGAGAGCGAAGCGCCCGCCGCCTGAGGCCGCGCGGGCGCTCTGGCATGAAGCTGGCATGACCCTGAATCGAAGACGGCGCCCGATTTGAGGCGTTAGCCTTTCGAGAACGGGAGCCGACCATGTCCTATCTGCGCCGCTGGACCGAAACCGATCAGAAAAACTTCCGCAAGGATATCGTCCTTGGCGAGCACGCTTTGGCCGATACCGGCTTGTTTTGCGACGAGGCTCTGGCCGGTCTGCTTGAGCGGCGCCCGCGCGATCTCAGCGATTTCTGCACCATGGACGAGACCGGCTCGCGCGGCTCCTGGCATGGCGGCGATCCGGGCAAGCGCTGCGGCCATGAATTGCTGGAAGAGGTCCGCAGTGGCCGACTTTGGGTCAATCTGCGCGAAGTGTTCAATGATGAACCGGAATACGCCCACCTGATGAACACCGTGATGGGAGAGCTCAAAGCGCTCCATCCCGATTTCAAGCCGCAGAAGCTGATGGGCGGGCTCTTGATCTCCTCGCCGAATGCGCGCGTGCCGTTCCATATCGATCGCACCGACACCATGCTGTGGCATTTGCGCGGGTCAAAGCGGGTCTTTGTCTATCCGCGCGTCGAGCCGGTGCTGCGCGAATGCGATGTCGAAGAGATTCTCATGCATCCGGACAATGACGACCTGCCTTACGAGGCGAGCTTTGATGATCACGCGCACACCTTCGATCTGAAGCCGGGCGAGGTGATCTGCTGGCCGGTGCACAGTCCGCACAAGGTGGTCAATCTGGACGGTCTCAACGTCTCGATGACGACCGAATACGCCACGACCGATGTGCGGGTGCGTAATAATGCAATGGTTTTCAACGGACTTCTGCGACGCCGCTTCGGCATGAGCCCTGAGATCGACACTGCGGGTCCGCTGCATATGGGCGCCAAGGCAGGGCTGGGGCTGGCCGCGCGCAAGCTGAAGCTCCTGCCGAAGCTTCCGGACCCTCACGCACCGGAAGGTGAAGTTTTCAACCCCGCCTGACTGACGAGCCGGCTGGCGCTTATTTCGGCGCCCAGCCTGCAGACTACGCCTGAAAGACCTTAGTTTTTGTACCGGAATGTGACGGAGTGTTTGTGATGAACGATCCTGTTTTTCTTAATTGGGACGAAACCAAGCGTGAGGAGTTCCGCCGCGGCGTCGTCTCGCTGCGTCACCGCCTGCACAAGGCGCCGGAATTCACCGAAGGCTCGCTGGCGGCGTTGATCGAACGTCATCCTGACCAGATGAGCGACTATTGCACCATGGGCGATGATCCGGCTGATCGGGATTCCTGGCGCGGGGGGGCGGCGGAAGGCCTAGACGGGCGTACGCTGCTGAACGCGGTCAAGAACGGCAAGCTGTGGATCAATCTGCGTGAGGCGATGAATGCGGACGCTGTTTATCGACCGCTCTTTGACGCGACGCTGCGCCAGCTCAAACAGCTCAATCCAGGCTTTCAGCCGCTGCGCGCTTACGCGAATATTCTGATTTCCTCACCCGGTGCGCAGGTTTTCTACCACTCCGATGTGTCGGAGACCTTCCTGCTCCATGTCAAAGGCGTGAAGCGCTTTCGGGTCTACCCGCCGCGCGACCCCTGGGTCAGCGATGTGTCGCTGGAGAATATCCTTCATCACAGCCAGACCGAGGACATTCCCTTCGATCCCAAATGGGATGACGATGCGGCGACGCTTGATCTGCAACCGGGCGATGCTGCGATCTGGCCGCTGCATGCGCCGCACCGGGTGGAGAATTTGGAAGGGTTGAACGTGTCGTGCGCCTTTGAGGTGGTGACGCGTGAGTCCATGCTGAAGAACGCGGTTCTTCACGCCAATGGCGCGCTGCGCGCCATGGGGTGGACGCCGCGATCAAGCTCGCCGGTCGGGGCTCAGGCCTACGCCAAGCTTGCGTTTTCAAAGGCCTGGAAGGCCGGTGCGAAGCTGGCGGGGTTCGCCAATCGTCCGATGCCGAAGAGCGAAAAGACCTTCGATATCGACCCGGACGCCGAAGCCAGCTTCCGCGATCGCGCCGCCGCCTGACCGTGCTGATGCACAGCTGAGCCTTGGCGCGGGCGCAGAGTCATCCTAGCTGGCTAGGCATGAGCCTGCATCTGATCAAGCTGTGCGTCGGCGCCGACACCATTGAGGACCTGGAACGCTGGCGCGCGCGGATCGCGCCCGGCGATCAGCCCATGTATCACGACACCCGCATGTCGCCGAAGCGGGCCACTGAGCTGCTAGATGGCGGCTCGCTCTACTGGGTCATCAAACGCGTCATCCAGTGTCGGCAGACCATTCTCGAGCTGGAGGAGATTGTCAGCGCGGACGGCGTCAAGCGCTGCCGCATCTGGCTGGACCGTGAGATCGTGCGCACTGCGCCGCGTCCGCGAAAGGCCTTTCAGGGCTGGCGTTATCTTAAAGGGTCCGAAGCCCCGCCCGATCTCGGGCCGGGCGCGCAGGGCGGCGAAGATCTGCCCGACGAACTGCGCAGAAAACTGATCGAGCTGGGCGCCTGGTAGGCGCTCAGCGGCGCACCACGCCCATATTGTCGATCAATCTGACGCCGCCTATCCGGACCGCGCCGAGAACGCGCACGGCGGCAGGGTCGGGCCTGTCGCTCAACCGGGATAACGTGTCGGCGCAGCGCGCTTCGATATAGTCGACGCTGTCGAACGCGGTTTGCGCGTCTTCGCGCGCTCGCTTCAGAGCGGTCTCAAGGGCGACGCCGTCGCCGATCTCATCGGACAGCTTTTGCAGGATGGCATGAAGCGAGGCGGCGCTCTTGCGCGCCTGCTGGCCCAGATAGGCGTTGCGCGATGACATGGCGAGCCCGTCCGGTTCGCGGCTCGTCGGCCCGGCGAGGATCTCCACATTCAGATCGAGATCGCGGGTCATTCGACGGATCACGAGCAGTTGCTGATAATCCTTCTCTCCAAAGACTGCGAGATCGGGGCGGACCTGGTTGAACAGCTTGCTGACCACGGTGGCGACGCCGTTGAAGAAGTGCGGGCGCGCTGCGCTTTCCAGCTCCCGAGCCGGCCCCTCGACGGTGACGCGGGTCGCAAAGCCATCCGGGTAGATCTGGTCCGGCGTTGGCGCGTAGAGCAGGTGGCACCCGGCCTCAGCGAGCTTGTCCGCGTCGTCAGTCAGTGTGCGCGGATAGGCGTCAAAGTCCTCGCCGGGGGCGAACTGGGCCGGATTGACGAAAATACTCGCCACCACGCGGTCGGCGCGCTGCAGGGCCAGGTCCACCAGGGACACATGCCCGGCGTGCAAGGCGCCCATGGTTGGAACGAAACCGATCGTCAGCCCATGCTTGCGCCAGCCGGCGATGGTTTCACGCAGCGCGGCTGCCGTGCTGACGGCCGGCAGGGCGAGATCAAGCGATGGGATGGCGGACATGAGACCAGCTCCGAAAAGGCTGGCGGAAGCTATCCGCCCGACATCGGTCACCGCAAGCACTGGCGGTCAGTGCGGCGACTCGTGCTAGCTGGTCAGCATGAAACGCTTTGCGCTCATTCCTGTCCTCGCGCTCATGGCCGGGTGCGCCACGATGAATGGCGAGACCGCACCGGTCAGCCCCGCGGCCGCTGATGCTCAGCGCCTTGCTGCGGCGCTGACGAGCACGGCCGCGCAGAACCCGGACCGCCTGGACCGGCTGCGCACCGATATGCGCCGGCTTGAGACCGCGCTTATGGCCTCTGAAGCCGCGCCGTCGCCCATGCCGCGCCCGGCGCCGCCTCACATCACGCCAAGACCGGCCCCGATGCCGCCCCCGCCTCTGTCGGGCTCTGTCAGCCTGCTGCACGGCGTGCATCTGGCGTCATATCGACGCGCGGAACACGTCGAGGCCGGCTGGGCGGAGCTTCAGTCCGCTCATGGCGAGCTGGCGGGGCTTCAGCCTCGTGTGGAAGCGGCGGATCTCGGTGAGCGCGGGGTCTATCTGCGTTTGAAGGCCGGGCCGTTCGATAGTCACGGAGAAGCGCGCGCCATGTGCGCCGCCTTGAGCGCATCCGGCCAGTATTGCGCGCCAAGCGATTACACCGGTAACGCCCTTAACTAGGTCCGCCGTCTCGCCGCGAGGCTTTCACCGCTTATTTCTTCGGCTTCGCATTTGGCTAGGCGTTGGCCGTTCTGATCGGCTAACTATTCGCCCGCATGACCGGATCTGATCGTCTTTCATGAACCAGACAACAGCGCTTCCCAACGACGCGATGACGATGCCGGGCGCTCCGGCGCCGTCGAGCCACATCATTGTCGTGGGCAATGAGAAGGGTGGGGCGGGCAAGTCCACCGTAGCGATCCACCTCGCGATTGCGCTGTTGCGCATGGGCCAGAGCGTCGGCGTGCTGGACCTTGATCTGCGGCAGGCGACGCTGACCCGCTACATGGATAATCGCCAGCGCTGGATGGAACGTTCCGGGTTGAGCCTGCCCATGCCGCGTCAGCTGCGCCTGGAGGCGAGCCTTGAGCGGGACCGCGATGCGGCGAAGAGTGAGGACCGCGCCCGTCTGCGCGACGCCATCGCCGGGCTGGGGTCCGACTGTGCGTTCATCGTGATTGACTCGCCAGGCAACGACACCAACGCATCGCGCTACGCTCACGCTGCGGCCGACACGATCCTGACCCCGGTCAATGACAGCTTCGTCGATTTTGATCTTCTGGCCGAGATCGATCCGTCGGACTATGCGGTGGGCCGGCCAAGCCTTTACACCCAGATGGTCTGGGATGCGCGCAAGCAGAAGGCCGCCGCAGAAAAGCGGTCGATCGACTGGATCGTCATGCGCAATCGAATCTCCAGCCTGGATGCACGCAATAAGCGGCGCGTGGGCGAGGGGCTTCTCACCTTGTCTAAGAAGGTGGGCTTCCGGATTGCGCCGGGTTTTTCTGAACGGGTCATCTATCGCGAGCTTTTCCCACACGGGCTGACCTTGCTGGACCTCACCGCGAGCGGGTCTCAGGTCCAGTTCACCATGAGCCATGTCGCCGCCCGTCAGGAGCTGCGTGATCTCGTCATGGTGCTGAAGCTGCCGCAGCTGGCCGGCGCGGAGCTGGGGTTCTGACCATGCAGGCTTTGTTCGGCGGTCTGGCGGCGCTTGGAGCCGTTCTGTTTCTGATCTGGGCTTTCACGCGGATGCCGACGCGGACCGCCGCGCAGAGCCTTCGCGTCACCATGGGGGTGCTGGGCTGTATTGTCGGCGCAGGGCTGACCGTGCGCGGTCTGGCGATACTGGGCGTGCCCCTGATCGGGGTGTCGCTGGGCCTGCTCGGCGCAGCGCTTCATGGCGGTCCGAAGAAGCGCAGAGGCGGTTCTGGAGGGCGCGCGAGCCGAAGCTGGGGTTCAGGCGGCATGAGCCGGGCGGAAGCGCGCGACATCCTGGGCGTTCCGCCGGACGCAGACGCCGCCACAATCCGCAAGGCTTATCGCGACCGTATGAAAGAAGCCCACCCCGATGCTGGCGGAAGCGATGAGGCCGCGGCGCGTGTTCAAGACGCTCGCGACGTGCTGCTCGGCGAGTAGCCGGCGCGTCAGGTCCGAGGGCTGAGCGCCATGCAGCTCTCACCGCGCGCGCTGAGCGCGGCGCAGGCATGGCGCGCACTGTCAGCGGCCAGGCCGGTGAAACGCGCCCGCCACAGCACGCGGCCATTGCGTTCGACCCGCTCGGTCGCGGTTTCGCTCTCGGCCAGTTGCGGCGCATGCAGGGCGGCGAGATCGGCGACGCTCTCCAGCCGGGCAGAGGCCGCCGCCTCGCTTGCGAATGCGCCGACCTGAACCATCCAGGCTCCATCGACCGACACGCGGCGCGGCGCGTTGTCAGCGATTATGACTTCGGCCGCCGGCGCGGATTCAGCCGACCCCATCGCGACCGGACGCAGCAGGCCGAGCAATTCCGCCGTCATCTGCTCCTGTTCGCGGATCGGATTCAGACGGGGCGCCTGCACGCTGGCCAGCATGCGGCCCTGAGCGCGCGCTTCCAGGGCGGAGAAGGCCGCTTCGATGAGCTCCTCAGCGTGGGCGTCGCGCACGGCCGCAGAAGCACCGCCCATCACGACAGCGATCAGGCTGCGGCCCTCGCGTTCAGCCGATACGGCGATGTTGAACCCGCTGGCGCGGATATAGCCGGTCTTCAGCCCGTCAACGCCATCGACGCGACCGACCAGTGTGTTGTGGCCTTCGAAACGCCGGCCATTCCAGGCAAAGCCGGTCTCGGAGAAATAGCTGTAATAGTCCGGAAAATCGCGCCTCAACGCATAGCCCAGCCGGGCCATGTCGCGTGCGGTGGTGTGTTGGGCGCGATCGGGCAGGCCTGAGGCGTTTCTGAAGGTCGTTTGCTCAAGGCCCAGGCTGCGCGCCCGCTCGGTCATCGCTTCGGCGAAGGCGGTCTCGTCCACGGCGAGATGTTCGGCCACGACCACAGCCACATCATTGGCGCTTCGGATAATGAGCGCGCGGATCGCATCTTCAACCGTGATCGCCTCACCCGCGCGCAAGCCCAGGCGTGATGCCGGTCGCGACGCGGCTTCGCGCGATACGCTCATCGGCGCATCGAGCCGGGTCTGCTCCGACTCAACCGCCTCGAACAGCATGTAAAGCGTCATCATCTTGGTTAGCGAAGCCGGGAAGCGCTGAGCATCGGCCTTTCGTGCGTGCAGCACCTCGCCGGTCTCCACATCGGCCACAAAAGCGGCGTATCGCTCAGCCATGGCCGGTGAGGCGACAAGGCCGACGAGTGCGACAGCGCAAATCATCCGGACGCGAAGAAAGCTGGTCATGAGCGCCACAATGCCTGCAGGACCTTGCAGGGGCGTTAATCAAGGGCCGGGGCGGTGATGACACGAAAACTTTTTGTGCGCTGCACAAAAACGGCTTGACTTCAGGGGTGCGATTCGGCATTTATGCTGCGTCTGCGAACAGCAGTCGAAAGGACGCATGCCCATGGCGACGAAACCTGCAAACTCGAACCGCAAGCCTTCGGCGGCCCGCACCAAGCGTGCGGCTCCAAAAGCTCAACCGGTCAGCAGCCCGTCCGCTAAACCCGCCGCCACGGCTTCCGGCGCCAAGACGCAAGCCAGCCCGGTCAAGACCGGGCCTGTGACGGCGAAAACCTTCGAAGCTCCTGCTGCAACGCCCACGCAATCGTCTGAGCGCAAGACCAAGCGCCCGGCTCGCAAGCCGTCCGCACCGCGCAAAATCACTGGAGAGAACACCATGGCCACCGCCGCTAAAAAAGACACCGCCAAAGAAACCTTTGAAACCATCTCTTCGGCTTCCAACGAAGCCGTGAAAGAGGGTTTTGAAAAATCCATGGCCGCTTTCACCGATGTCAGCGCCTTCCAGAAAGACACGGTCGACGCCGTGATCGCTTCTGCGACCGCCGCGACCAAGTCCGTTGAAGAGCTGAACACCAGCATGGCCGCCTTCGCGAAAAAATCCATGGAAGACAGCGTTGCTGTCGCCAAATCCATGGCGTCCGCGAAATCGGTTCAGGAAGTTATTGAGATCCACGCCGACTACACCAAGTCCGCGCTCGATGGTTACCTGGCGGAAATGAACAAGACCTCCGACCTGATGGCCGGTCTGTTCAAGGACAGCTTCAAGCCGCTCAACGACCGCATGGCGGCCGCTGTTGAGCTGGCGCAGTCGCAGCGCTAGTCGCTCACTGCCGCTGGAAGGGGCGCGCGGACAACGACGCGCCCCGGCAGCACCAACAGTCCTCCCTGACTGACCCGGCTCTCGAGCCGGGTCTTTTTTATGCCCGCTTCCCGCCTGGTGCGTCTGCCGGGCGCGTTTCTGCTGCATGCGCTTGGCCATGAGGGGTTCTCACATGGCGAGCGGCGCCTATTTAATAGAGCGTCGTCGAATTTGCGGCGGCCGCGATGCGTAAAGACCGACCATGACTGAACGGCGCAGCCCTGCCGATCCCGGACGCGAAAGCGGCGTCGCCGTGAAACCGCGCGCCAAGACGCAGCGGCCGTCCATGTATAAAGTGCTGTTGCTGAATGACGACTACACGCCGATGGAATTCGTCGTGGAGGTGCTGATGGGTATTTTTCACAAGCAGCCTGAAGAGGCGACTCGCATCATGCTTCACGTGCACCAACATGGAGTGGGGCTGTGCGGCGTTTACACATTCGAGGTGGCCGAAACCAAGGTCGCCCAGGTTATGGACGCCGCGCGCCGCGCGCAGCATCCTCTGCAGTGCACGATGGAAAAGGATTAGAACTTGCCCTCGTTTTCGCCCGCTCTTGAAGCGACGCTCCGCCAAGCCCTGACGCTCGCCAATGAGCGCCAGCACGAATATGCAACGCTCGAGCACCTGCTGCTCGCGCTCGCCGATGATGAGGATGCGGCGGCGGTGATGCGCGCTTGCGACGTGGATATCGACGAGCTGCGCGGCGCGCTCAGTGAATATGTCGATGGCGAGCTGGAAAGCCTCGTGATCGAGGAGAAAGAAGAAGCCAAGCCCACCGCCGGCTTCCAGCGCGTGATTCAGCGCGCCGTCATCCATGTGCAGAATTCCGGGCGTGAGGAAGTCACCGGCGCGAACGTGCTGGTCGCCTTGTTCGCCGAGCGCGAAAGCCATGCCGCCTACTTCCTGGCTGAGCGGGACATGACCCGCTACGACGCGGTCAACTTCATCTCCCACGGCATCGCGAAGAAGCCCGGCGCCGAAGAAGCACGTCCGGCGCGCGGCGCTGAAGAGGAGGCCGATGACGACACAGAGGCCGAAGACAAGGATGATGCGCTCGCCGCCTATTGCGTCGATCTCAACGAGAAGGCGCGCGAAGGCGGGGTCGACCCGCTGATCGGTCGTGAGGCGGAGGTGGAGCGCTGCGTTCAGATCCTGTGCCGGCGGCGCAAGAACAACCCGCTTCTGGTCGGCGATCCCGGCGTCGGCAAGACTGCGATCGCAGAAGGCCTGGCGCGCAAAATCATCGAAGATCAGGTTCCTGAAGTGCTCGCCGGTGCGGTGATCTTCTCGCTCGACATGGGCGCGTTGCTGGCCGGCACGCGCTATCGCGGCGACTTTGAAGAACGTGTCAAACAGGTGGTCAAGGCGCTGGAAAAGCGTCCCGAAGCCATCCTCTTCATTGATGAAATCCACACCGTCATCGGCGCCGGGGCGACGTCCGGCGGGGCGATGGATGCGTCCAACCTGCTCAAGCCGGCGCTCCAGTCGGGCGGTCTGCGCTGCATGGGTTCGACGACCTACAAGGAATATCGACAGCACTTTGAGAAGGATCGCGCGCTGGCGCGGCGCTTCCAGAAGATCGATGTCGTCGAGCCCAGTATTCCCGATACGGTGAAAATCCTCGGCGGGCTGAAGCCCTATTTCGAGGAATTTCACGATATCCGCTTCACCGGCGAGGCGCTGAAGACCGCCGCTGAGCTTGCCGCGCGCTACATCACGGACCGCAAGCTTCCTGACAAGGCGATCGACGTGATCGACGAGGCCGGCGCCTCCATGCGGCTCAATCCGCCGTCGAAACGCAAGAAAACGATCGGCGTGAAAGAGGTGGAGACCGTCATCGCGAAGATGGCGCGTATCCCGCCGAAATCGGTCTCCAAGTCCGACGAGGCCGCGCTGAAGGATCTTGACACCGCGCTGAAGCGGGTCGTCTACGGTCAGGATGAGGCCATTTCCAAGCTTGCCTCGGCGATCAAGCTGGCGCGCGCCGGGTTGCGTGAGCCGGACAAGCCGATCGGCAGCTATCTGTTCTCCGGCCCGACCGGCGTCGGCAAGACCGAAGTCGCGCGGCAGCTGTCCTCCATTCTGGGCGTGGAGCTCCTGCGCTTCGACATGTCCGAGTACATGGAGCGCCACACGGTGAGCCGCCTCTTGGGCGCGCCTCCGGGCTATGTCGGCTATGATCAGGGCGGCCAGCTCACCGATGCGGTGGACCAGCACCCCCATTCGGTTCTGTTGCTCGACGAGATCGAGAAGGCGCACCCGGATATCTTCAACATCCTCCTGCAGGTGATGGATAATGGCGCGCTGACCGACGCGAATGGCAAGAAGGTCGATTTCCGCAATGTCGTGGTGATCATGACCACCAATGCCGGCGCCTCGGACGCCGCCAAGGAAGCCATCGGCTTCGGGCGCGGCAAGCGCGAGGGCGAGGATACCGCCGCCATCGAACGGCTCTTCACGCCGGAATTCCGCAATCGCCTGGATGCGGTCATTCCGTTCGCCGGGCTATCGCAGGCCATTGTCGGGCGGATCGTGGAGAAATTCGTTCTGCAGCTGGAAGCCCAGCTCGCAGACCGGAACGTGACCTTCGAGCTGACCGAGCAAGCGACCAGCTGGCTCGCTGAGAAGGGATACGATTCCAAATTCGGCGCCCGCCCGCTCGGCCGCGTCATTCAGGAACACATCAAGAAGCCGCTGGCCGATGAGATCCTGTTTGGTCAGCTGAAGAAGGGCGGGGTGGTCAAGGTCGATGTCGATGCCGCGGACGAAGAGCGTCTCGACTTTGAAATCATCCCCGGCGACCGGCTGAAAACGCCCAAGCGCAAGCCGGCGAGCAAGGCGAAAGAGAAGGTGCGGTAGGACGCAAGCGGCCTCAGCTTCTTGCGCCTGCGAAGACGCGTTGATAGTCAGGTTCGGTTCTTTCCTCCCGACTATCGCGGAGCCTTCTCATGTCCGTCACCAAAGACGAGGTCCGGCGCATTGCGCGACTGGCGCGCATCGCCGAGCCGGCTGACCGGCTGGACAAGCTGACCGGCGAACTCAACGGCATTCTCGACTGGGTCGAGCAGCTCAATGAGGTCGATGTGGACGGCGTGGAGCCGATGGCCACCGCCGTTGTCACCCCGCTGCCCATGCGCGAGGACGTCATCACCGATGGCGGCAAGCGCGACGATGTCCTGAAAAACGCGCCGCGCGCCGAAGAAGGCTTCTTCGTCGTGCCCAAGAGCGTGGAGTAGGCGACCATGACGGCGCGCCTTCTTATTGCGTTGCTTGCAGCGATTATGCTGGCTGTTCCTTCATGGGCGCAGACCTATCAGCTGCGCGAACGCGGCATAGACAGCTATGTGGTGCGTGGCGGTGTGGAATACCGGCTGATCGAGCCGGCTCAGCTTTCCCAGCTGGACTTCGGTGATGTTCGACGCGGCGCACGCGAAGCCGGCGAGGGCCTTGCTGACTCAAGTCGCGCCATGGGGTGCGTGATGACGTTCGGGCTCTGGCGCCCCGACCCGGAAGTGCGTCGGGTGGCGATCCAGGGCTATATCTCGCGACGGATTCCCGGATACGCGGCGATGCACTTGCTGGCTGACGACCATGCGGGCGCTTATCTCTTATTCTCTGAAGCCGTAGGCGGAGTTGAGGCGCTCGTTCCCCTCGGCATCTTTTCTGAGTTCGAAGACGTTGCCGCGGAAGCGGAAACCGGTTTGTTCCGCGATCTGAAGGCGATCTTCCTGCTGGAAGAGCGCTTTCACAACTGTGGGCGTGCGACTTTCGTCGTTGATTATATCCCCCTCGACGAAGCTTTTGACTCGGCTCCGATCATTGCTGATGCAGCCGAGAAGATCGCCTTCATGTACGAGCTGTGCCGCCGCGCCAGAAGGTGCCCGTAACCCATGACCGATTTTTCCAAGCTCACACTCATTGAAGCGGCCGAAGGGCTGAAGGCGAAGGCGTTCAGCGCCAAAGAGCTCGCCGAAGCCACCGTCAATGCCGCTGAAGCCGCGCAGGCCGCGCTCAATTGTTTTTGTGTCATTGATGGCGACAGGGCTGTTGCGATGGCGCAAGCTTCCGACGCGCGTCTGGCCAAGGGGGAGGGCGGCGCGCTGGAAGGCGTGCCGATCGCGATCAAGGACCTGTTCGCCGTCGATGGTGTGGAAACCACGGCCTCTTCCAACATATTGAAAGGCTTCAAGCCGCCCTACGAGTCCACCGTCACGCAAAACTTATGGGAAGAAGGCGCGGTCTTTTTCGCCAAGACCACGATGGACGAGTTCGCCATGGGTTCGTCCAACGAGACCGCCTCAACCGGACCGGTGGTCAATCCGTGGCGCGCCAAGGGTTCCACGGAGAAACTCGTGCCCGGCGGTTCGTCGGGCGGGTCTGCTGCGGCCCTCGCGGCGGGCATCAGCTATGGCGCCACGGGCACCGATACCGGCGGGTCGATCCGCCAGCCGGCGGCTTTCACCGGGCTTGTCGGGGCGAAGGCGACTTATGGGCGCTGCTCGCGCTGGGGCGCAGTGGCGTTCGCCTCCTCGCTCGATCATCCCGGCCCGTTCGGCAAGACGGTCAAGGACGCCGCCATCCTCACCCGCGTGATGGCCGGTCACGACCCGAAGGATTCCACCTCCTATCCCGGCGCGGTTCCCGACTTCGCCGCTGCGGTGGGCAAATCGGTTAAGGGCATGCGCATCGGCGTGCCGAAGGAATACCGGCTGGACGGCATGCCGGGCGAGATCGAAACGCTCTGGAGCCAGGGCGTGGAATGGCTGAAAGCGGCGGGCTGCGAGATCGTCGACATATCCCTGCCGATGACGAAATATGCGCTGCCGGCCTATTACATCATCGCGCCGGCGGAAGCCTCGTCCAACCTCGCCCGCTATGACGGCATGCGTTACGGCGTGCGCGTCGAGGGCGAGGATCTGATCGACACGTATGAGAAGACCCGTGCGGCCGGCTTCGGCCATGAGGTTCAGCGCCGGGTGCTGATCGGCACCTATGTGCTCTCCGCCGGCTATTACGACGCCTATTATCTCAAGGCGCTCAAAGTACGTCGGCGCATTCTGGAAGACTTCAACCAGGCCTTTGAAAAGGTTGACGCCCTCCTGACCCCGGCGACGCCGTCAGCCGCCTTCGCCATCGGTTCAAAGGCCGACGCCAGCCCGATCGAGATGTATCTCAACGACGTCTTCACCGTCACCGCCAACATCGCCGGCATCCCCGCAATGAGCGTGCCGGCGGGCCTCGATAAGGACGGTCTGCCGCTTGGCCTTCAGGTCATCACCAAGGCGCTGGACGAAGAAACCATGTTCTCCGTCGGCGCAGCGCTGGAGGATGCAGCCGGGTTCGACGCCAGGCCGGACAAGTGGTGGTGATCGGGGCCACCTATCTGTCATCCCGGCCAAGCGCGTTAGCGCGTCGAGCCGGGACCCAGTCTGTGACTTTGATGCATGAGCCCATCAGTTCCAACCGACCGGAATGGGTCCCGGCTCGCTTCGCGTCCAGGATGACACGTATGTTGAACAGTCATCGACGGCCTTGAGCCCGGACCCTGAGATCCCGGGACGCTTCCTGCTCCGGGGTCCCGCCTTCACGGGAATGCCGAGGAGAAGCGCCATCGCCCTTGGGAAGGGGACGCTGGCGTCGTTCGGCGGCTGCTGAACAAGCTCATGACAGCGCTGACGATTTGTGCTGATAAACCTTCATGACCCGCTTCCTCCTCCCCGGCTTCGCCGCGCTCGCCCTCTTCGGCGCTTTGCTCGCTTCGGGTCGTCTCATCGGTGAGAGCGGCTGGGCGAGCGCGATCGGGATTACGCTGGTGGTGACCGGGGTGCTGGGTGTGCTGAACGTGATTTTCTTCCGGCGGCTGAAAACCTCGCTGGATCGGATGGCTGAGACCGGTGGGGATGGTTCCGCCGACAAGGACGAGACGCAGTCATGAGCGATGTGATGACCGACACGAAACACCGCTACGCCCTGCCTGGCGCGACCGGGGAGTGGGAGATTGTCGTGGGCATTGAGGTCCACGCCCAGGTGAAGAGCAACGCCAAGCTTTTCTCTGGCGCGGCGACGGCTTTCGGCGCCGAACCGAATACCCAGGTCAGCCTCGTCGATGCCGGAATGCCGGGCATGCTGCCGGTGATCAATCAGGCGTGTGTGGAGCAGGCCGTACGCACCGGTCTCGGCATGAATGCGCAGATCAATCTGTATTCGCGCTTTGACCGGAAGAATTACTTCTATCCCGACCTGCCGCAGGGCTATCAGATCAGCCAGTTCAAGCAGCCCATTGTCGGCGAAGGCGAGATCGAGTGCGAGCGCGATGACGGCGCGCGCTTCACCGTCGGTGTTGAGCGGCTCCACCTGGAGCAGGATGCGGGCAAGTCCATCCACGATCTTGATCCCAACGCGACCTATGTGGACCTGAACCGTTCCGGCGTGGCGCTGATGGAGATCGTTTCGCGCCCGCACATCCGCTCCCCGCAGGATGCGGCGGCCTATGTGCGCACGCTGCGCACCATCGTGCGTTATCTCGACACTTGCGACGGCGATATGGAAAAGGGCAATCTGCGCGCGGACGTGAATGTGTCCGTCTGCCGGCCCGGCGATTACGAACGCTTCGCCGAGAGCGGGGATTTCGCCCATCTCGGAACGCGCTGCGAGATCAAGAACGTCAACTCGCTGCGCTTCATCATGGCCGCCATCGAATATGAGGCCAAACGCCAGATCGACATTATCGAGGATGGCGGCGTCATCCAGCAGCAGACCCGCCTGTTCGACGCCAATACCGGCGTGACACGCTCCATGCGTTCCAAGGAAGAAGCCCACGATTACCGCTACTTCCCCGACCCGGACCTGCTTCCCCTGGAGCTCGATGCGGCCTGGGTGGAACAGATCCGCGCCTCGCTGCCTGAACTGCCCGACCAGAAGCGCAAGCGCTTCGTGTCCGAGCTGAACCTGAGCGAATACGACGCCTCGGTGCTCGCCGCCGACAAGGACCGCGCCGACTATTTCGAGGCGGTGGTGGAGGGGCGCGATGCGAAACTGGCGGCCAACTGGGTCAATAACGAGCTCTTCGGCCGGTTGAACAAGGAAGACCTGGAGATCACCGAAAGCCCGGTCAGCGCCGCCCAGCTCGGGGGTCTGGTGAGCCTGATCAAGGACGGCACGATCTCCGGCAAGATCGCCAAGGACGTGTTCGAGATCCTCTGGGAGGAGGGCGGCGACCCGGCCGAGATCGTCGAAGCGCGCGGCCTGAAACAGGTCACCGACACCGGCGCGATCGAAAAAGTCGTCGACGAGCTCATCGCCGCGAACCCGGAACAGGCCGCCAAGGTGAAGGATAAGCCCAAAACCATGGGCTGGTTCGTCGGCCAGGTCATGAAGGCCATGCAAGGCAAAGCCAACCCGCAGGCTGTCAACGAGATCCTGAGCAAAAAGCTGTTAGGGTAGCGTTGGCCTTTGAGCGCCTGTCATCCCGGCCAAGCCGAAGGCGCAGAGCCGGGACCCAGTCCGTGACCTTTCCGCCTGGAGTCTCTGGGATCAGACCAACCGGAATAGGTCCCGGGTCGCTTCGCGCCCGGGATGACATGCAGTACGAACCGCCACCCCGGCCAAGGCGAAGCCGCGGAGCCGGGGCCTATTCCCTGACTTGGACGCTTGGAGCTGTTCGGTTCAGACCAACCGGAATGGGTCCCTGATAGGGCTAGCGCCCTTCCTGGATGACATTTCAACATCTAGGCGCGCCCTTGCGGTGCTGCAGCGAACACGCCAGCCTGTAACCATGACCGCCCAGCCTCAATCCGCCCTGACCGACATCATCCCGATTGATGACCTCCAGGCCCGTCTGGAGGCGCTCCTCGCCTGGGCGCAGACCTCTGTGCTCAATCTGGACAATGGCATACAGCTCGCGCTGATTTTCGGGGCGATCCTGCCGGCGCTGATCTTCGGGCCGCGCCTGCGCGCCATGATCAACTCAGCGACGCGCAGCCGCATCAAGACGGGGCTGGCCCGCCGGCTTTTGTCCGCTGCGCTGTCGCTGATGACGCCGCTGGCGCTCTACCTGGTTCTCACCATCGTGCGGATCAGCCTGGGCGCGCTGGACCGCCCCTTCGCGCTTGTCAGCGCGGCGATCAGCCTGATGAGCGCCTGGCTGATCATCCGGGCGGTCACGCTGATTATCCGGTCTGAGTTCTGGTCGCGCGTGGCGTTTTACGTAGTCTGGCCGATCGCAGCGCTCGATGTGTTCGGCCTGCTGGATGACGTGATTGCGCAGATGCAGGCGTTGGCCATTCCGCTCGGCACGACCGATGAGGGCGAGCCGGCCCGGCTCAGCCTGTTCGATGTGCTGCGCACGCTGATCTATTTCGCGGTCTTCTTCTGGGCCGCCTCGCTGGTCGGGCGGCTGATCAATCGCCAGCTTGAAAGCTCTGAGGAACTGTCTCCGGCGCTGCAGGCTCTGATTTCCAAAACACTGGGCGTGCTGTTGCCGGTGCTCGCCTTCGTCATCGCGCTGCAGATGACGGGCTTTAATCTCGCCACGCTCGCCATCTTCTCCGGCGCGCTCGGCATCGGGGTCGGGCTGGGTCTGCAGCAGACGGTGTCGAACTTCGCCGCCGGTTTCACCCTTCTGGCGGACAAGTCGATCAAGCCGGGCGATGCGATCGAGCTCGACGGGACGTTCGGCTGGGTGACGGGGATGCAGACGCGTTACGTCTCGATCCGCACTCGCGACGGCACCGAGATGCTGATCCCCAACGATCATTTTATCACCAATGGGGTGGTGAACTGGTCGCGGTCCGACAAGGTGGTGCGCCTGCACGCCCCGTTCGGCGTGTCCTACGCCACGCGTGATCTGCGCGCGGTGCAGGAGATGGCCCAGGAGGCGGCCAGGAGCGTGGACCGGGTGGTGTCGAGCAAGGACCCGGTCTGCAATGTGATGGAGTTCGGCGACAATTCGGTCAATCTGGACCTGCGTTTCTGGATCACCGACCCGCAGAACGGGCTCGCGAACGTGCGCAGCGAAGTCTATCTGGCGCTCTGGGAGAAGCTGCACGAGGCGGGCATCGAGATTCCCTTCCCGCAGCGCGATATCCACATCAAGGAGATGCCGGGGCGTATCGCTGCAGGAGGTGATGGTGACGATTGATGAGTTCCATCAGGGTCTGCCCGCTGATGAGAAGGCCATTTGCAACGCGCTGCAGTCGGAGGTCGGAGATCGACACGGCGCTGCCCGAGGCTGACAGCCGAACCATCCAGTGGGACTATAAGAACATCGTCAAACGCAAGGGCGAGCTTGTCCGGCTGAGCTGAGCGGTGCGCCTAATCTTCGACGAAGAACACCTCATCGGTCCCGCGGCCCAGCGCCCTTGCAATCTTGAGCGCCAGAAGCGCGGACGGCGTGAATACGCCATTCTCCACGGTATTGATGGTCTTGCGGGTCACGCCGACGCGCGCGGCCAGCTCAGCCTGCGTCAGGCGGGCCTCAGCGCGCAGCGCCTTCATGTGATTGCCGAGCTTGCCCGCGCTCATTCGTGCGCGCCGTCTTCATGGCGGGAATCATACCAGGCGTAGGCGAGCAGGAAGCTGGCGACGGCCAGCCCGGTGAGCACCTTTAAAAGCAGCCATCCGTCTACGCCGAAATTGGTCGCCGTCATCGAGACCACAACACCGATCGCGGTGGCCCAGAAGGCGGCTTCAGCCGCCTTCATGCGCACATGTCTGGACCATTCATCATTCATGATGTCGAACACGCCGGCCTTCTTTGCGTGCCAGCTGACGCCAAAGAAAACGATCAGGCTGACGACCCAGACGCCGAGCCCGATTCCCGAAGCCATGAAGGCCGGACCGACAAACCCGGCCGGCGACGTGTCCGAACGCGCCAGGCCATCACCGGCCTGCCAGGCGAAAAAGCCCAGCGCCTGCAGTACGGCGAACATCCGCGCCCGTCGGTTCAGCGTTTCAGCGAGTTCCATGGTTCAGCTCCGCAAGGTAACGTGTGAGTTACACTGGTAGCGGAGCTGTCTGGTAACGTCAAGGTGACACCGGGCGCCTCATTGCTACATCAGGCCGATCTCGTGCAGCCTTTCCTTCAAGTAGGCGTCCGATGTGATCGGCTCAGGATAGCAGTTCGGATTGTCCGGGGTGATGCAGCGCTCCAGCGTGCGAATCTCGAAGTCCGGATTGAAGTGCAGGAAGAAGGGCGTTGAGAAGCGCGAATACCCCATACGCTCCTTCGACGGATTGACCACGCGGTGCGTGGTGGAGGGCAGTTCGTTATTGGTCAGGCGCTGCAGCATGTCGCCGACATTGACCACCAGCGCGCCGTCGGGCGGCTGGATGGGCAGCCAGGATCCGTCCCGCGTCTTGACCTGCAGCCCGGCCTCTTCAGCGCCCAGCAACAGGGTGATGACATTGATGTCCTCATGGGCGCCGGCGCGAACGCCTTCCGGGTCGCCTTCGATAGGCGGGTAGTGCAGCAGGCGCAGTACGGAATTGCCCTGGTCGACGGTGGGCTCAAACCAGTCATCCGGCAGTCCCAGATCGCGCGCGATGGCGCGCAGCAGCACTGTGCCCATCTCGCTAAGCGCCTGGAACATGGCTTCGGTGCTGTCATCGAAGCCGGCGATTTCGCTGACACTGACATTGTCCGGCATTGAGGCGCGATACGGGTGCCCGTCCGGCAGGGCCCGTCCGCGATGCCAGAACTCCTTCAGGTCCTTGTGTTTCATGCCCTTGGCGTTTTCGGTGCGGAACGGTGTGTAGCCACGCGCGCCGCCCGAGCCTTCAAGATGGTAGCGCCGTTTCATCGCCTCCGGCAGGGCGAAGAAGGCTTTGGCGTCAGTCAGCGCCTGATCAATCACCGCCTGATCGACCGGATGATCGCTGATCACCGCAAAGCCGTATTCGCGAAACGAAGCGCCGATGGCGCGCGCGAACGCGTCCGGATCGGACGCGGCCTGGAGGAAGCTGACGGGCTTAAGCGTCTGTCCATTAAGGACGGGGAGTTCCTGGGTCATGCGCTTGGTTTAGCGCCAGCTCGCTTTCTCGTGAAGCGCGCTATGCTTGACCCTTTCGTCGCAGATGGCGACATGAGCGCCAGCCCAAGATTGCTCTTACACGAAAGGAACCGGCCATGACCGCCCAGATTGAGCTTTATTTCTGGCCGACCCCCAACGGATGGAAGGTCTCCATCGCGCTTGAAGAGATGGGTCTGCCCTATGAGATGCGCCCGGTGAATATCGGCGCCGGGGACCAGTTCAAGCCGGATTTCCTGGCCATCAGCCCGAATAATCGCATGCCCGCCATCATCGATCCGGACGGGCCGGGCGGTTCACCGATATCGGTCTTTGAAAGCGGGGCGATCCTGCAATATCTCGCGCGCAAGACCGGCCAGTTCTATGGAGCGGACGAGCGCGAGCGGGTTCAGATCGAAGAATGGCTGTTCTGGCAAATGGGCGGTCTGGGCCCCATGGCCGGGCAGGCGCACCATTTCCGTTCCTACGCGAAGCGGATCGAGCCGGACGAGAGCAGGCTGGAATACGGCGCCAAGCGCTACACAAATGAGGTCAATCGCCTCTATGGCGTGCTGGACAAGCGCCTGGCCGATCGCGATTTCCTGGCCGGCTCCTACTCCATCGCCGACATGGCGACCTGGCCGTGGATTCTGCCGGAAGGCCAGGGTCAGGATCTTGATGACTTCCCCAATCTGAAAGCCTGGCGCGAACGCGTCGGTTCGCGCCCGGCGGTCAGGGTCGGGCGTGATCTTGGTAAAGAGCTGCGTCGCCCGCTCGATGAAGACACCGAGCAGATGAAGAAGGCGCGCGACATGCTCTTCGGCCAGACGGCCAGGAAGGACGCATAGTCGCCTTTCGCTGCGCTTCATGATTAGCTGGCGGGCCATGGAGCGCCGGAGGGGGCGGTAGATGATGGGGCTGGAGCCAGGGCGCAGCCAGAGCTGGCGTGCGGCTGTCGCGCGCAGCGAGCGGGTCTCGATCTTGCGCGGCGAGACGCGCAGCTTGGCCGAGGCGGGCCTGCTGCGCGTCGGCGGCTGGCTGTTCGTACAGGGCTTGCTGCGCTCAATCCGGCCGCTGATCTTCGTACTTTTGCTCGCCGTGTCGGGCTATTTTGCTTTCCAGGGCGGGGTGGCCGCCTATCAGCACAGCGGTTGGTCGCCTCTGCCTTCAGCCATGGCCCCGACCGCGCCGGATCCGTTTGCGAACGTTTTGCCGGAAGGCGAGGCGGGACTTTCAGTCTGGCGAAACCGCATCGCCAACGCCATCGTGGCGCCGGCTGACGGCCCGCCGGACCTGTATCTCGCCGAAGCGTATCTGGCCGCAGCCCCCCGGCTGCTGGGAGAGCCGCGTCTGGCGGCGCTCGCTTTTCCCGATGCTGAGTTCAACGATGCGGCCTTTCGTGCGGCGCCGGCCTGGCGCGGCTACCGACCGGCTGAGAACGGGTTCGAGCAATTGATGAATGCCGCGCGCGAACGCGGCTATCAGCCGCCCATGTTGATCTTTGTCGAAGAGGATGCGCGCCGCTGGTGGTCGCGCGGCGCGAATCTGTATGGCCCCTTGCTGGACCGGGTCGATGGCGCCATCGCGTCTGGCGACCCGGTCGATATGCAGATGGGTATCGCGCCGGGTCTACGCGACACGGCGAACCCGGACGCGCGCCTGCGCGGCGATGTCGAAGCGGTGATTCTGGCGGCCTGTGCGCGCGACGCGCTGGACGGCTGCCCGAAGCTGGAAGCTGGCGCGCGCCATGACGGGCTCTCGCTCCTGCTGGCCGCGGCTGCGCTGTCGGAGCGTTTCGATCCGCTGGGCGCACGCGTGCTGCGTGCGGCCCATACTGCGGGTAGTCTGAACGAAGACGTGCAGCGCTCACTCTTCACTGGCCTGAACGACGCCATCTCAATTCAGTCGCTTGAAGCCCAGCTTGGCGTGCGAACCATCTCGGTCGGGCAGGGGCTTTTGCGCCCCGACGCCGCCGCGCTTCGCGTCCGACGCGCGGTCCATGATGCGACACGAACCGATCAGGGCGTTGACGCTGAAAGCTGGTTGGCGAACGTTGGCGCGGTTGCCCGGCAGATCGGCCCGTCAAATGCGGCCCGGCTCATCGGCTCTGTACAGGATGTTTCGCAGCTTGAAGCCTGGCGCGGCTCTGTTGAGCGCGAGGGCCTGGCGCTTCTGGCCTATCAGGATCTCGGACTGCCGCTCGCAGCGCCGCCAGCGCTGAACGCCTCTGCCGGTGACCAGCCCGTGGGTCCTGAAGCCTCGCGCGCTTTCGCTCAGGCGATTCTCGCCCTGATGGCCGCTTTTGTGCTCGTCCTGTCTGCACCCTTCTTGTCCGGCGCTCAGTCCAATCTGCCAGGATCCGGACGTGGAGAATTGTTCAACGCGCGTCTCAGTCGTTTAATTCTAGGCAAGAAAGCCTAACGAATTTAAAGGGTTAAAATCGATTATTCCTGATTTTTCTTAACCTTGCCTACACCCTTGCCGCTCATCATCACGAGTGTCGAAGGAGCGAAAACAGCTTCACGACACAGTGGATGGACGACCCTCGAGCAAAGACGGCTAAGGCCGCTGACAGGGTCACAAGACGGGGTAAGATCAATGGCGTTCACAGATGTGGAAACCGCCCAGGTGCATGAAGCTGTCGCCGCCGGCCCGACCGGTGAGGACCTGTGCAAGCTGGGCCTTCTCTATTCAACCGGTCAGGGCGGAGCGATCGATTTCGTCGAAGCCCACAAATGGTTCAATCTCGCGGCCCTGATGGGCTGTGAGCCGGCCAAGCATTATCGTCGCGAAATCTCTGACGAGATGGGGTCCGACGAGATCGCCTCGGCGCAACGTGCTGCGCGCGAGTGGCTGGCAACGCGTCATTGATCCTGGCGGGCGGGGCTTGAAGCCCTAATCGTTGTTGATCACCGAGTCGGCCAGCGCGAAGGCGAAGGCCTGATCGACGGGCAGTATGTTTCGCACATATTGCTCCACGAACAGGTTCACCTCAGCAATGCCTGACCGGGGCACGAAGACAATGTCGTGACGCAGAAGCGGGATCGGGTCCTGTGCGGATCCGTTCAGCACGCTGCGCAGATCGACGACGCGCATCATGACGCCGCCATCGGGCGCGCGCCTGAGAATGACGACATCGCTGCGATCCGCCGTGGTGTTGAAGCCGCCGGCGAGCAGGACCGCTTCCAGCGCGCCTATGCGTGCGGTCGGCATTTCAAGCAGGCCGGGGTTTTGAACCTCGCCGCCGACCAGAATGCGCTGCGAGCCGAAGCTCAGCGGGCGAATATCGATCAGCGGGTCGCGCAACACGCGCCCATAGGCTGACCGGATTGCGGCGGACGCGGTCTCGGCGGTGCGCTCAGCTACCTGAACCGATCCGGCCATTTGCAGGCTGACCCGTCCGTCCGGACCCACCGTCGCCGGACCGGAAAGCTCCGGCGCGGTATGCACGGTGATCTCGATCACATCTCCAGGATAGAGCCTATAGAGCGGCTGGGCAGCGCTCCAGGGCTGGAAGGCCTGCGGGGTGAACTGAGCCGGCGTTTCGCGGCTGGCGCAACCGGTTATGGCCAGCGCAGCGATGAAGACGAACCAGCAGAAGAAACGGCGCGGCATATCCTGTCAGCCCTTTGAACGGAAAACTTAAGTAAATCCACCCATGAGCGGTTCCGGCTAAGGAAAAATTAATCGCGTCAGAGCGAGATCAAGCCCATGATTGATCAGACCGGCTCCGGCGCTTATGGCGCACAGGGCCCGGAGAGCAATGCTCGCCGGGAGCTGGACGTGTTTGATCTGGCTGCGATCGCCTGGGCGCAGCGTGTTTTCATCGTTCTGGTTTTTCTCGCCCTGTTCATCCCGATGGCGCTGGGCGCCTATGTGGCGCTGCAACCCAGCTATCAGGCGAGCGCGCGGCTTCTCATTCTTCTGGACGGCGAAGACCCGACGCCTGGCGCAGCGGGCGCGGGCGAGGCCTTCATCGTCGATCAGATCGTCCAGTCGGAAATCGAGATCCTGAACTCCGATGTCGTGCGCCGGCTCGCCATCGAGATGAGTGGAGGCGTCGCCGATTCCGAAGCGGTTGAGCTGCTGGGTGAAGGCTTTTCGATTGAGCGGGCGCCCAATTCTTCGGTTCTGATCACCCGGTATGAAGCGCCGGCCCCTGACACGGCTGCGAATGCGTTGAATGCGATCATCGACGCCTATCTCAGCTATCGCCGGACCTTGCTGGTCGATGACGGCGCCGGGGTGCTGGTCGAACGCGTGGAGGCGGCTGATCGCGCCGCGGGCCAGGCTGAGGATGCGCTGCGCGCCTTCCTGACCGCCAACCGGCTGGTGGATTTCGATGCCGAGCAGGAGGCGGCTGTAACCCAGGTCACCCAATTGCAGACCCAGCTGCTCGCCGCCCAGGCTTCCGCCGCCCAGGCGCGCGCTTCGGCGGATGCGCTGAGTGAACGTCTGCGCGCCATTCCTCGCACGATGGAGCTTTATGTCGAGAACGATGTGACCGGCCAGCTTTTGACCTTGCAGGTGCGCCGCCGTGAATTGCTTGCGCGTTATCAGGCTGACGCCCCGCCGGTTCAGGCCATTGATCGTGAGATCGCGGCCCTGCGCGCCTTTATCCGCGAGGGCGGGGCGGAAGGCGCCGGACAACGCCGCGTCGGGGTGAACCCGGTTTACCAGGAGCTGGATTCAGCACGGCTTCAGCAGGAGGCGGCCATCAGCGGGGCGAACGCCCTGACCGCAGCACTGGGTGAACAGCTGGCTGCGGCCAGACGCGAAGCGGACCGTTTGCGCGCGCTCGCCCCTGAACATCAGCGCCTTTTGCGGGAAGTGACCGCGCGCGCACTCGCCGCTGAGCGCCTGACCCAGCAGAGCGCTGATGCGTCATCGCGCACCGTTCTGGACCAGAGCGCCGCCGACGCCGTGCGTGTGATGGAGCGCGCCGAACCACCCGCCCAGGCCTCATCCATGCGGCGTCTGGGTGTTATGGGGGCGTTCGTTTTTGCGTTTGGTATTGCGATGTTGGCGGGACTTCTTCGTGGATATGTTCAACTGGTGCGCTCGCCGACGCCCTTCGCATCGACCGCCGCGCATTCGCATGCGGACTCCCGCCAGTCCGTACCCGGACAGGATCAGAATGTATCTGGCGTGGATGATGGCCGTGTCGCCGCGCGCGCAGGCGGGCCGCAAGCGAGCGCGCGTCCGGCGCGGCGCGCGCCTGTGCTGGCGCGTGTTGGCGACTATCAGCCGTCAGGGGGGCGTTAACCATTGGGGCGTCAGCTTGAAGGCTCTGATTCTGGAGCCCCGATGAGTTTTTCCGACGATCTGGCCGATCTGGCTCGCCGCCTGCGCCCGCGCGGGGCTAAGGCGCGTGCGGTGATGGTCTGCCCGGTCGCCAGCGGCTCCGGCGCATCCACGGTCGCATCCGGCCTGGCCAATCTCTATGCGCGCCTGTCGGCCCGGCCGGTCTGGCTGTTCGATCTTGATTTCGCTGGCAATGGGCAAGCGGCCCGCAGCCCGTTGCGCGCTGAGCGTTTCGATGCCGGTGCGGACGGGTTCTGGCGCTGCGAACCTGCTGGCGCAGGCCGGCTGGTCGTGCGCCAGCGGGCGCGCGGCCCGATCTTTGTTTCGGTCTTTGAGCATCGCCCCGACACTGTGACGGGCCTGCGATTGCGCTCAGCGCCGGCCTATTGGAGTCGGGTGCGCGAAGCGTGCGGCCTGGTCCTTGTGGACGCGCCCGCATTCAGCCCCGCAATCGCGCCGGTCGCGAGCGATATGGACGGTGTTATTCTGGTCGCCGATGCGCGCACCACCTCGCGCGACGCCGCCGACGCCCTACAGGCGCGGATCGAAGAATCCGGCAGCCGCGTGCTTGGCATCGTGGTCAATCGCGCAGGGGCCCAGCGGAGCGCGGCGTGAGCGCGCTCGATCAGGCTGCACGATGGCGTGCTGCGGCGCCGCGTCTTTCGGTGATTCCCCAGCTTGAAGTCGGCGCGGCGCTGATATGTCTGCTGCTCTATTCTCAGGCGCTTCTCGGCAAGCTTTTCGCCGACCCGACCCAGCCTGATAGCGGCGAGGCGTTGCGGCTGATCTGGCCGCCGGTCTATCTGCTGACGCTTGTCCTGATCGCCTTCCGACCCATCCCGGTCCTGCGCCTGGCGCAGAAGTCCTGGCCGATTCTGGCGCTGGCCGGGTTCGCCATGGCCTCCACCGCGTGGTCGATCGACCCTGACGTGACGCTGCGCCGCTCGCTGGCGATCGTGATGAATGCGATCTTTGCGCTCTGGCTCGCCGCCCGCTTCTCCTGGCCGGATCTGGTGCGGCTGATTGCGGCCTGTTTTGGCGTTCTGGCGGTCGGCAGCGCGCTCGCTGCGCTGGGCAGTCCCGGTTTCGGGGTGATGCAGGCCACTCACCCCGGCGCCTGGAGCGGGCTGTGGGGCGAGAAGAACGCCCTGGGCGGGATGATGGCCACCGGCGCGCTCTCAGCAATCGCCGCCAGCCTGTTCTCCCGCGGTCGCGAAGCCTGGGTCTGGCGCGGCGTGGCGGTCTTCTGCGCCCTGCTGGTGATCATGTCGACCTCGCGCACCGCGATGATGGCGACTTTGGTCGGCATGGGGGGGCCGGCGATGATCGCGCTGGCGCGCCAGGGCTTCGGGCTGGCGGCCTTCGCTCTGGCGGGCGGCGCGATGATTGTCGGCGCGCTGGCGGCGATCCTGATCACCGGGCCGGCGGCGTTTCTGGTTGCGATCGGGCGCGATCCGACGCTGACGGGGCGCACCGATATCTGGGGGCCGCTTCTGGACGTCATCGCTCAGCGCCCCTGGACCGGCTATGGCTATGGGGCCTTCTGGGACGTCGATAACGGCCCGGTATTCTGGGTGCGCGCCGCTACGGCCTGGGACGTGCCGACTGCGCATAACGCCTGGATCGAAACGGCCCTCGCCATTGGCTGGTTGGGCGCCGGGCTGGCGTTTTTTCTGTACGTGAAGGGATATGCGACGGCGGCCTCGCGGCTCTTAGCCAGCCGGGCGACCTACTGGACGCTGCCCTTTCTGACCGTGTGGGGCATTGTCAGCTTCTCAGAGAGCAATCTGCTCGGGCAGAACGCGATTTCATGGGTGCTGCTGTGCATGACCCTCATGAAGCTGTCCGAGCGTGCTCAGCCGTAAAAGCGCGGCGCGGCGAAATCACCCCATACCAGCTTGCCGGCGCCCTGGGCGGCGCGGTCCAGGCAGGCCGCCGCAGCCTGTGGGCTGACCAGTCGCGCCGGCAGGGCCGCCAGGACGAATAGGGCCATTTGGCCGGCGCCGACGCCCATCCATCCGGCTACGCCGAGCCAGTCCGCCGGGTCAGCATTTGCCGCCGTCTGTGAGGGCCCCTGACCATAAGCGAAAGCGCGCTGGAAGAGATGGCTCCAGCGCGCGCGCGCCGGATCGACATGCTCATAGACCAGCGCCTGAGCGGCCCAGCCGATTTCAGCGCCGGCCGCCATGAGCCGATTGAACAGGATATCGTCCTCGCCGCCCACCTGGTTCGCCGCCGGGTCAAACGGTTCAGGACCCAGCTCCAGCACCGCGCGGTCCAGCAGCGAATTGCCGCAGCCATGCGGCTTGTCCAGCTTGACGTCTGCTTCAGCGCCGCGGCGCGCATAAAGGCGTTGCATGAAGTGGGCGCGCACCGGGCCGGCCTCGCTGACGACCGGTTCAACCGGGCCGAAAACCAGCGGAGTGTCCAGGGTCTCGCGCGCCTTGACGAGCGCCTGAAGCCAGTTCGAACTGGCGCTCTCATCATCGTCCAGTTGCGCAATCAAGGGCTTGTCGGTCGCAGCGAAGGCGGCGTTTCTGGCATTGGAAACGCCGGCGCGCGGCTCCTCGATGAAGCGGATGGGCAGGCCCTGGGCGGCGGCTTGCGCGCATACCGCTTCTGCCTGACCGTCAGGCGCATTGTCGACCACCACGATCTCGTCAGGCCGGCGGGTCTGCTCGCCCAGACTCGCCAGCGCCCGCCGTAGCCCGGAAGGGCGGCGATAGGTCGGAATCAGGACAGCCAGGCTCATGGCTGACCGGCGAACCGCTCGGCGGCGTCCGCAACGGTCATCACCTCAGCGTCGATTGCTGAGACCGCCTCAATAACGTTTCTCAGAAAGTCCGGCGTGCAGCCCCATTCACCGGGCTGTTCACGGACATCATGACCGAACAGGATCAGCCAGCCGGGGCGCTGAGCCGCGTCCTTCACCCAGCTCAGAGCCCGTTTCAGCCCGGCTTCGCCGCCATCCAGCGAAACGGCTTTCAGAAGGTTGAAGTCCGCCTCACCGCGATTTACGCCGGGGCGCACGCCGCGCAGGGCGCTAAAGCGGCCTGAAAGGGTGCGCTTGGCTGCGCCGCTGGCTTCGCCGAAGGGGAAGGCGAAGCTGCGAAGCTTCGCCTCATGGCCCGCGATCGTGAGGCAGCGCTGATTGCGTTCCACTTCCGCCAGCAGGGCGTCATTGTCCATGCGCGCCGCATCGTCATGCGCGTAGGTGTGACAGCCAATTTCATGGCCGTCGCGATGAAGCCTGTGAAGATCGGCAATGTCATACATCCGGCCCAAATGGTTTTTTCCGCCGGCAAAGCCGGCGCTGGCGTAATACGTGCCGCGCCACCCGCGCGCCTCCAGAAGTTCAGCGCCGGTGGTGGCGGCCGATTGCGGGAAGTCATCGAAGCTGAAGCTGACAATGGGCCGATCCGGCTTCACCGTGACCAGGCGGCGCGCTTCCATGCGCGCGGCCAGGCGCCGGGCTTTGCCGAAAATCCCGCCAGCGGGGTGATAGATCTGCGCCGTCATGGCAAATGCTCCGCACAGGCCGCCGCGCGAACGAGCTTCAAGCCCAGCACGCGCAAGCGAACGGGATGGATCGAGCCTGATGCAAGCTGCAGGCCGAACCATCGCGTCAGTGCGATCAGCCTTAAACGCTTAATCAGGATGGCCAGCCTGGCGGCTGGGCGATCGCGTTGATCCGGGTGCAGCAACAGAAGCCGCGCATGATTGGCGCCGCCGGCGCGAAACTTCGCAACCAGTGTGGATGCGTCCTGCAAACCGCCGTGGCGTGCGGGATTGTCGATATGGGTCAGCCGGCCGGCGGTGTTGGCGCGCACCGCCCAATCGACGTCTTCCCAGCCCCAGCCGACATAGCCCTCATCGAACGGGGTCTCGGCCATCAGCTTGGCGCGCACCGCAAAGTTCGATCCACAAAACGCCGCAGCGCCGCGTTCGCGACGCGCCTCAGCGCTTTCAACATCGCCGGCATGGGCGAGAGCTGCATGGACGCGCTGCTCGGGGCGAACCTGCTCGGGCGGCTCATATCCGCCGAACGCCAGATCGAAGGCGTCAGACCCTGTCTCTTGAGCCCAAAGTTGAAGAAATTGAGGGCCGATTTGCATGTCCGCATCGAGATAGATCAACCAGGGCGCCGCGGCCTCACCGGCCAGCGCGTTGCGGGCCCCGGAGCGGCCAAGATTGCGTCGGCTGACGATCAGGCGCGCCGGCGCTGAGGCTGCGTTCACCGCCTCAGCGACCCGCGCTGTCAGCTCCGCTTCCGGCGCGCCGTCATCGATGAGGACGATTTCGGCGCCAACCTCTGCGGCCTGGGCATCGAGCGCGGACAGAAGCGCGGTCGGATCATCGCGCAGAAAGGGGATGAGCACGCTCAGCCTGGCCGCATCACCACTCTGGCGCGCGGCCGGGTTGGCGATGATTTCAAAGCGATCCTGATGGCTCATGGCGCCTTGATCTCCATGGGTTTTTCACGCCGCCCCGCAAGCCAGCCCAGCGCCATCGTCCGACAGCCGGCTGCATCGCTGGTCCAGGCTGTAACCGCATAGGCGACCACGCCGACCAGCAGTTGAATAAGCAGATTGGCGAGCGCTCCATCCGGCTTTGGCGTCGCAAACAGCGCCAGCGCCATGACGCCGGCGGCGAAGCCGCACTTGCCCCAATCCTTCCAGGGGATGTCGAGTGGGAAAACGATCTCGGCGCGCCAGGCCGAAGCAGCGAGCGCAAAAGCGTAGGCGATCACTGTGGCGAGCGCGGCGCCGGTCAGACCCATGATCGGGATCAGTATGAAATTCAGGGCGACATTCAGCGCCGCCCCTATCGCCATGAGGATCGCCATATCCGTCGTGCGCCGGCTGAGCACGAAGGCCTTGTGGAAGAAGTAGACCATAATGCCGTTCAACAGCGCCGCTATGGCGACCAGCGGCATGACGGCGGCCGATTGTGGGGCGAGCGCTTCATCGATCAGGACGTGGGCGAGGGGGTCGGCCACCATGGCCAGACCTACGGCGGCTGGAATGCCGATCAGCCCCATCAGCCGGGCGGCGTCCTCGGCGACGGACCGGGCCGCGTCCGCACCGTGACGCTCCAGCGCCATCACGGTGAGCGGCGCGGCGGTCATGCCCAGCCAGATGAAGACGATATCGACCGAGCGGTCTGCGATGCCATATCCGGCTGCATAGGCGCCGGTTGGCGCTTCGCCCAGGAAAGCCACGATGATGAAGCGGTCGCCAACCGAGAGCAGGTGCTCAAAGACCAGTGAGGCCGTGATCGGGGCGCCGTAGGCGAAGAAGGCGGCCAGCCGCACTCGGCGCGCCCGGTCCTTGCGCGCGAGGATGGCGAGCGGCGGAAGTCCCACGATGAGCGCCAGAAGGACGGCGATCGCCATGCCGGCGATCGCTGCGCTGGCGCCCTGACCGGTCGTCATGACCAGCACGGCGGCCAGAACAAAGCCGACACCCAGCGCGAAGGTTTCCAGCGAAGCGTACCAGACCGCTTCGCCGGCGGCGCGGCGGGTCTCCAGCACGGCATCGAAGACGCCGCGCAGAGCCAGAAGAGCGGCGGCGGCCAGCACGGCGATGGAAAGGGCGGGGGATACCGGCGCAAACCAGGCGATGGCGATGGCGATCGCCATGCAGGCGATGCCCACGCTTGAGGCAGTAACCAGCGAGGTCTGCAGATGCCGCCCCAGCGCCTGCTTGCGTTCGGCGCGCGCATGGTGGCGTGCAATGGCCGCGTTCAGCCAGGTGAACAGGATCGCCTGAGCCAGTCCGATCGCGGCGAGCAGCAGTGTGAAGCGACCATATTGGCCGGGTTCCATCAGGCGCGTGAACAGGATTACCCCGCCAAAGCCGACCAGGGCCTGGGCGAGATAGACCGGCAGGTAGACCAGCAGATGTCGGCCCATGAAAAAATCCTGCATGCGCGCCGACGAAAGCCCGATGCGTTTCGTCGGAACAGAACCTGCATCACAAGGGCTGAAGGCCGCCTTAACCCTGATGGGGCTAAGGTGGAATTGAAGACGGCGTCCCAGCCTGAGGCGGCCAGGAGAACAGCGCGATGACAATCCGTTTCGAAACGAAACGCGCCAGCGAGCTGACGCCAGAGCACCGCGAGGCCTGGGCCCATTTCCTTTCGGCTTCGCCAAAGCTCTCCAGCCCGTATTTCGGACTCGGGTTTCTGGATGCGGTTTCAACGGTTCGCAGCGACGCCGAGGTGGCCATTCAGCGCCGTGGCGGCGAGATTGAGGCGATGATCCCGTTTCACCGCGGATTTCTGGGTCACGCCCGCCCGCTCGGCGGACCGCTGGGCGATCATCAGGCGTTGATCTCCCCGCCGGGAACCGCTGTGGACCTGCAGGCGCTCTTCGGTTCATCCGGGATCAGCGCGTTCGATTTTCACGGCGTGCTCGGCGTGCAGCCCGCTTTCAAGCGCTATGGTCAGATCGCCGACGGCTCCTGGGTCGTGGATCTCAGCGCCGGGTATGACGCCTTCATCGCCCGTCAGAAAAAGCTCGGCGGCAACACCTTCCGCACGATTTCCAAGGCGCCGGACAAAGTGATGGCCCGTGTCGGCGAGCCGGTCTTCCGCTTCGATGACACCCGTCCAGAGGCGCTCGACGCCCTGTTCGCGTGGAAGTCCGACCAGTATCGCGCCAGCGGCCATTTCGACGTCTTTTCGGTGGACTGGACCCGGGCCCTGCTGATGCGGCTGCTGGCGAGCGAGGCTGAGGATTGCCGCGCCGTGCTGTCCTCGCTGGAGGCGGATGGTCGGATCATCGCGGTGCATCTGGGCATGATTGGGCCGCGGGCGCTGCATTACTGGTTCCCCGCCTATGACCCGGAGCTGGCCAAATGCGCGCCCGGCAACGCCCTGCTCATGGCGATTTGCGAGCACCTGGCCAATGAGGGTGTTGGCGAGCTGCATCTCGGGCCGGGCGATTTCCGTTACAAGGCGGCCATGGGCTCCTGGCAGATCCCGTTGCGCGTCGGCTCGGTTACGCGCGCCGCTCCGACCGGTCTGGCGATCCAGGCAGCGCAGCTTATCGAGCAGATTGCAGAGGCCGCGCCGCTTGGCCGGTTCTCTCGCTGGCCGGGCAAGGCGTTCCGGCGCATCGACCAGATCGCCGGGTTTCGCGCTACGTGCTGACGCGGCGCGCCTTCACGCTTTCGCTCAGCGCAGCAGCCGGGCTCGGCGCCGGCGCGCGGGCTGAACAGGCCCGCGACCGTCTCGCGCTCTGGCGGAATGCCGACGGGCCTCATCTGCGCGGCGCAGTGTTCGCGCAGCGGCGCGTCTATCAACAGCTTGATGGGCCGACATTTCTCGGGCCGGGGCTGGTTGGCCCGCCTGTCAGCGATCAGGCGCTTGATGCGCTGGCCGATCTGGGTGCGAACCTGGCCGTCTGGTCAGGACCTGGACCGTTCAGCGAGGCTAAGCCTCATCGGCCTGATCCCGCAATTGAGGATCATATCGCCGCCTGGCTGGAGACGTGCCGGCAGCGCGGGCTGTTTACCGTCCTGGCGCTTCGTTCCGGACCGGGCCGCAGCGCCTTCGCCTTCAACCGGGACGAAGACTGGTATCCGCGCGAGCTGTTGGACGAGAGCGTGTGGCGCGATCGGTCAAAGCAGGAGGCCTGGGCGCAGATGGTCGCCTGGATGCTCGCCCGCTTTGGCGATCATCCGGCCTGCGCTGGCGTTCTGGCGATGGTCGAGCCCAATGCAGAGACCGTCGGCGAGCCTGGCGTCTGGCCGGGTTTTGCACAGGGCATCGCCACGGCGTGCGCGCCGGTGCGCGTCGCCGCGCCGCTTCTGCTGAGCCCATCTGGTTGGGCGGATGCGCGCCGGGCCGATGAAATCGCTCCAGTTCTGACCGATGATGTTGGGCTGGTGAGCCATGACTGGTCGCCGCACGCTTACACGCATTCCGGCGGGAGCCGGCCTTCTTCGGCTGACATTGCAGCGCCGAACACCAAGACCCCGGCCTGGGCCTGTCTTGAGTTTGGCGCAACGGCCTCGGCATCGGACCGTGCGCACTTTCTCCGTGAACGGATCGTGTCACTGGAAGGCGCCGGCGCCGGATGGGCGGCCTGGCGCTGGACGTCGGGCTGGTCGGTCTATGAAGCGCAGGAGAACGCGATGAATCTCGCGCGCGACCCGCAAGCGGTCGCCGTATTGCGCGAAGCCTTCGCGCAGAACACCGCGCGTCCGGCCTAACGCCCTCCTGTGCACGGCTGAAGGTGCGCAGGCATGGCGTACGCAAGCGGTTCGGGCTATGCGTGCGCTATGCGCCATCGCAAAGCCCTGAGCCGACGAGTTTCATGACCGCGCCACTGCTGACCATCGTCATTCCCGCCTTCAATGAAGCCGCCAGCATCGCCGATGTGGTGCGCGAGGCGATCGAGGTCGTCGGCGCTGAACAGCCGGCATTCGAGATCATCGTGATTGATGACGGAAGCGACGACGACACCGCAGGCGCTTTGAGCGCGCTGGCCGCAAACGAGCCGCGCCTCCTTGTCATTCGCCATCAGAACCGATCCGGCAAGAGCGCGGCCCTGCGCACCGGCATGCTCAATGCGCGGTCCAAATGGGTCGCCACCATGGACGGAGATGGCCAGGACGATCCACGCTATGTGCTGGAAATGGCGGGCCTTGTGGATCTGGGCGCTGTCAAGGAGATCGGCGTCGTGGCCGGATGCCGGGCCAACCGCACAGACGGGGCAAGCCGCAAATTCGCTTCGCGCTTCGCCAACGGTTTGCGCCGGGCGCTGTTGAATGATGACTGCCCGGACACCGCGTGTGGGCTGAAGCTTGTCGCGCGAGACGTCTTTCTGGCGCTGCCCTTCTTTGATGCGCTGCACCGTTATATTCCAGCATTGTCTGGCCATCTGGGCTTCGCGACGCTCAATCATCGTGTCGTGAACCGCGAGCGCAGCGCCGGACAATCGAAATATTCCAATATCGGGCGCGCTGTCGCGGGGCTGTTTGATCTGCTTGGGGTGATCTGGCTGATGCGGCGCACGCACGCGCCGGGGCGCGCCCAGCTGATGCGAGACAGCGCACGCGGGCAGGGGGAGCAAGCATGAGCGATTATCGTCAAAATCTCTGGGACCGGCTGACCGTTGAGGGTGGCGACCGCGCGCTGACGCCGGCGGCGTGGGTTGCTCTGGTTCTGATCAGTCTGGCGGCGATGCTGCCGGGCTTTTTCTCCATCCCGACCATGGACCGCGATGAAGCGCGCTATTCGCAGGCCGCGCGTCAGATGATGGAGACGAATGATTACGTCGATATCCGCTTCCAGGACGATCCGCGCCACGTAAAACCGGCGGGCGTGTACTGGATGCAGGTGGCGACTGCTGCGCCCTTCGGCGGAACGGACGCGCCGGTCTGGGCGCACCGACTGCCTTCGCTCTTTGGCGCCCTTCTGGCGGTTCTGGCGACCGCATGGCTGGGCGCGCGGTTGTTCTCTGCGCCGGTAGGGGTCGCAGCAGGCATAATGCTAGCTATGAGCTTAATGCTTCAAGTCGAAGCAAGAACTGCAAAAACCGATGCAGCGTTGCTAGCCGCTGGCGTGTTTGCGCAACTGGCCTTGATGATGCTTCTGGTGCGCGGTCGCGAGCTCTCCGGTCGTTTCTGGGGCTGGCCGGCGGTGTTCTGGACGGCGACTGGCGCTGCGGTCATGATCAAGGGGCCCATCATCGCCATGGTCTCGGCGCTGACGGCCATCGGCTATGCGCTGTGGATGCGCGACTGGCGGATGCTTTTGCGGCTGCAGCCGCTTCCCGGTCTGGCGCTGGCGTGCGCCATCTTCGTGCCGTGGATCGCGGCCATCACGATAAAAACAGACGGCGCTTTCCTGATGGAGGCGGTCGGTCACGCCCTGTTCGGCAAGGTCGGCGAAGCGGACGATTCTCATGGCGGACCGCTTGGCTATCACACGCTTTTAAGCCCGGTGACGCTATGGCCGGCGGCGGCTTTGACCGGGCTTGCGGTATTGGCGGCGTGGAAGCGTCGCGCAGAACCCGAGATCCGCTTCCTGATCGCATGGATCGTGCCGACCTGGATCGTGTTCGAGCTCGTTCAGACTAAGCTGCCGCATTACGTGCTGCCGACGGTTCCGGCGATCATGCTGCTAATGGCGCTGGGCATGACCCATGCCGGTGGGCTGCTTCAGAGCGCGCGCGCAAAAGCCCTGCACACGGTCACGGCCGTGCTCGCGGTAATCGTTGCCGGCGTGCTGGGTGCGCTCGCCATCGCCGCCAACCAGTATCTGGGTGAAGCCATTGACGCGGCGAGCTGGATCGCGGCGGGCGCCGGCGCGCTCGCGCTGCTGGCGGTCGCGGCGCTGGCCATGAAGCCCTCTTCAGGCAACCGTCTTCTGGCTGCATCCGCCGGGACCATCGTGGTCTATGGCGCGCTGTTCGGCGGCGCCGTTCCGCGCATCGACGCGCTCTGGCCGTCCGAACGGGCCGCACAGTATGCCGACACTTTAGTTGGCTGCGAACGGATGCAGGTGATCACCGCCGGTTATCGCGAACCGTCGAACGTTTTCCACTTCGGGACTGATACGGTGCTGGCGCGTTATGGCGGAGAGGCGGCGCGTTATCTACTCTCCCACTCCGAGTGCGGTCTGGCGATCGTGGAATCACGCCAGTCGGAGGCTTTCTTTGAAGCGCTCGGTGACGCGGCGGTCCGTAATCTCGGCGCGGTTGAAGGCCACAACACCGTGAAGGGTGACGACATCACCCTGACTTTCTACGTGCTTGAGAGCTCGTCGATCCGACGCGAATAGGCGCGCTTTTCTTCATCGCGTGTCATCCCGGGCGCCTAGCGACCCGGGACCCATTCCGGTCGGCCTGAACTCGTGGAGCGCCAGGCGGAAAAGTAACGGAATAGGTCCCGGCTCGGCGCGCTAACGCGCTTGGCCGGGATGACGCGTGTTGGGTAAGGCGCCTTCAAGATCTCAGACCGGCGTTTAACCCGCAGCGCTGGCCCGTGAGGCTTTCTTGCGTTCGTGTTCCTGCAGGAATTTCTTGCGGATGCGGATGGATTGCGGGGTCACTTCCACCAGCTCGTCGTCATTGATGAACTCCAGCGCGTATTCCAGCGTGACCCGGATGGGCGGGGTGAGCAGCACCGCCTCGTCGGAGCCGGCGGCGCGGATATTCGTCAGCTTCTTGCCCTTGGTCGGGTTGACGATCATGTCCTCCTCGCGTGCGTTTACGCCCAGGATCATGCCTTCATAGACGTCCACCGCGTGGCCGATGAAAAGCTTTCCGCGTTCCTGGATGTTCCACAGCGCATAAGCCAGCGCCTTGCCGTTGATCATGGAGATGATCGCGCCCTTATGGCGCTGGCCGACTTCACCGGCCTGCCGCGGCGCGTAGTGATCAAAAGCGTGATACATCAGCCCGGCGCCCTGGGTGAGGGTTAGGAATTCAGACCGGAAGCCGATCAGTCCGCGCGTCGGGGCGAGATAATCCAGACGCACGCGACCGGTCTCGTCCGGCGCCATGTTCTTCAGCTCCGCCTTTCGCGTGCCGAGCCGTTCCATCACACCGCCCTGGTGCTCTTCGGGAACATCGATGGTTAGGGTTTCAAACGGTTCGCAAAGCTCGTCTTCAATCTCCTTCAGGATCACCTGAGGGCGACCCACGGCAAGCTCGAAGCCTTCGCGGCGCATGGTCTCGATCAGAATGGACAGGTGAAGCTCGCCCCGCCCGGAGACCATGAATTTATCAGCATCATCAAGCTGTTCGACGCGCAATGCGACGTTATGGATAAGCTCCTGTTCGAGCCGTTCCTTGATATTGCGCGAGGTTACGAACTTTCCCTCACGTCCGGCAAACGGGCTGTCATTGACCTGGAAGATCATCGACAGAGTCGGCTCATCCACGCTCAGAGGCGGCAGCGCTTCAACATGCTCCGGATCGCACAGCGTGTCGGAGATGGACAGCGGATCGACCCCGTTGAAGGTGATGATGTCGCCGGCGCTCGCGCTTTCCCGTTCAACACGCTCCAGCCCGTGGAAGCCGAAGACCTGCAGCACCTTGGCTTTACGCGTCTTGCCGTCCGCGCCGATCACCGTGACCGATTGATTCTTGGCCAGCGTCCCGCGCTTGATGCGGCCAATGCCGATCACGCCAGTATAGCTGGAATAGTCCAGCGCTGAGACCTGCAATTGAAGCGGCGCATCGCGGTCGACCTGAGGCGGGGAGACTTTGTCCACAACGGTCTGGAACAGCGCGTTCATGTCATCCGGTTGCTGGTCGACATCCAGGCTCGCCCAGCCCTGAAGCGCCGAGGCGTATACGACGGGAAAGTCGAGCTGATCTTCATCCGCGCCGAGGCGGTCGAACAGATCGAAAGTCTGGTCCACGACCCAATCCGGGCGCGCGCCGGGCCGGTCCACCTTGTTGACGACCACGATGGGCTTCAGGCCGGCTTCAAGCGCCTTGCGGGTCACGAAGCTGGTCTGCGGCATCGGTCCGTCGACGGCATCGACCAGCAGGAGCACGCTGTCGACCATGGACAGGACGCGCTCCACCTCGCCGCCGAAATCGGCGTGGCCGGGCGTATCCACGATATTGATCTGGTAGTCGCCCCAGGTCACAGCCGTGTTCTTGGCCAGGATGGTGATGCCGCGCTCTTTCTCCAGATCGTTGGAATCCATCACCCGTTCGATCTCTTCGGCCCGGTCGCCGAGCGTGCCGGACTGTTTCAGCAGCTTGTCCACAAGCGTGGTCTTGCCATGGTCGACGTGAGCGACGATGGCGATATTGCGCAGCTTTTCGACCGGAGCGGTCATGACGGATCGTCCTTGAGCGGGCAGGGGGTGTAAGCGAGGCTTGGCGAAGTCGCGGCCCTCATACCCGCGCTCGCGCGCGGTGGCTAGCGCTGGCGCTCATTGAAGCGGCGCCCTAGATTTCCGGCGCACGCTCAAAAAGCCGACCCAATAGCTGTCTCCTGGGGAGTTCTTTCATGCTTCGACGTTTCGCCGCGCCGCTACTGGCGCTCGCCGCTATGGTTCCTTTTGCGCCGGGCGCGAGCGCTGAGCCGATCTCCTACTTCATGCTGGACGGCGTCGCGTATGACAGCGCGATCGAGACTCCGGAAGCCGCTTTTGGCTATGAGGTCGGCGACAGGCCGGTGCGCTATGGCGACATGATCGCGTATCTGCGGGACCTGGCGGACGCGTCCGACCGGATCTCGGTCGAGACGATCGGCTATTCGCACGAACGCCGTCCGATCCTGCTCTTCACAATCGCGTCGCCGGAAAATCTCGCCGACATCGATGTGGTGCGCCAGGCGCATCTGGCGCGCCGGCTCGGTGATGCGGGCGCGGACGCCGCTCCGGCGGTGGTCTGGATCAATTTCGGCGTCCATGGCGCGGAAAGCTCGTCGATGGATGCCGCCATTCCCTTCCTCTACCACTTCGCTGCGGCTGAACAATCCGCTGTAGCGCAAACGCTGGAAGAGACGGTGATCCTGGCCGCCGTAGTGTTGAACCCGGACGGGCATGCGCGCCGGATCGACCATGTGGAGACCTTCTCCAGCTATACCGACGTCACCGATCCCGCGCATGAGGCGCATAATATGTGGATCGAGGCGCGCACCAATCACTACTGGCTCGACCTGAACCGTCAGTGGCTGCCGGCCACGCAGCCGGAAAGCCAAGCCTGGGTGTCCAACTGGCACCGCTGGAAGCCGCATGTCTCGGCCGATTATCACGAGATGGGGTCGAACTCGCCTTACTACTTCCACCCGGGCGAGCCGAACCGGCTGAACCCGTTGATCCCGGCGCGTTCACGCGAGCTCGCCATGGGCATTGCGGAGCGGCATATCGCCTTCATGGATTCAGAAGCGCGCCTCTTCGCCACTGAGGAAGTCTTCGACAATTTCTATATCGGCAAGGGCTCAACCTTCCCGCAGGTTAATGGTTCGATCGGTATACTGTTTGAAGCCGGCGCGGCGCGCGGCGGGAAGATCCAGACCGAGCGCGGGCTGGTGGAACACGCCGACAATGTGCGTACTCAGTTCCGCACCGCGCTGACGACGGTGCAGGGCTCGGTTGAGCTGAAAGACGAGCTGATCGCATACCAGCGCGAATTCTTCGCCAGCGCGCAGCGGCTCGGCGGGCAGGACCGGCGTCGCGGCTATGTCTTCGGCGCTGAGGGCGACCCGGCGCGCGCAGACCGCTTCGTGCGCCTCCTGCGTCTGCACGATATTGATGTCCATGAGCTGGCGCGCGATGTGACCGTCTCCGGTCAGCGCTTCAACGCCGGGCAGAGCTATGTCGTGCCGCTGGCGCAGGATCAGCACCGCATGATCCGCGGGATTTTCGATCGGGTCACCGAGTTTGAAGAGAATATCTTCTACGATGTCTCCGGCTGGACGCTGCCGCTGACTTTCGATCTGGAACACGCCGCCCTGTCGGGCAGCTTCGCGCCGGCCCTGCTCGGAGATCTGGCCGAAGGAACGCGCCAAGCCGCCCCCGCTCCGGCGCAAGCGGCCTATGGCTATGTGTTCAACTGGAGCGACACATATGCGCCGCGCGCGCTCGGTCACATCCTGTCCAACGGCCTCCTGGCGCGCGCTTCGAAAGAGCCGTTCTCGGTGAACACCGCGTCCGGCGTCGTTGAGATGAGCCGCGGTTCGGTCTTTGTGCCGCTGCAGGGTCAGGCCGCCGATCATGGCGACATCCACGCCATCATGCGCGAAGCGTCCCAGGACGCCGGCATCGCCATTCATGCGGTGTCGAGCGGCATGACGCCTGAGGCCGGGCGCGATCTCGGCGCCTGGAATGTGTTCGATGCGCTGCGCGCCCCCAAAGTCCTGCTCATCTTTGATGGCGGGCTTTCGCGCTATGACGCCGGCGAAGTCTGGTGGACGCTCGATTATCGCATGCGCATGCCCGTCACCATGCGCGAGAAAGAGGATCTGACCCGTCTCGATCTGGATGACTACACGCACATCATCCTCGTTGGCGGCAATGCCGCGCTCAGCGAAGCGGCGACCGAGGCCGTCACAGGCTGGATTCGGCGAGGCGGCACGCTGATTGCGCATACCGAGGGCGCGCGCTGGGCGCAGCGGGCGATTCTTCAGCGCGGTGGTGAGGGTGACGAGGAAAATGGCGAAGAGGGCGAGAATGGCGAAGAGGGCGAGCGCGCCCGCTTCGACTTCGAGCAGATGCGGCTGCGCGATGCTGAGCACTTTATCGGCGGGGCGCAGTTCGCCGGCGATCTCGACATCACCCATCCGCTCGGCTTCGGTTATGCGGATCGGGACATCACCCTGCATCGCAATGCGACCTTCACCCTGATCGCCCCGGACGCTAACCCGTATGCGGAGGTTGTTCGCTACACGGATGCGCCGCTGCTGTCCGGCTACGCGTCGGATCGCCGGGTGAGCGAGATCGCGGGGACGCCGGCGCTCTTGGCCGAACGCATGGGCTCAGGCGGGGTCATCCTCATGGCGGATAATCCGGTTTTCCGGGGCATGTATCCGGGTACCGAACGGCTCTTGATGAACGCGATCTTCCTGTCCGGATTGATCGATCGTCCGCGCGGCGATTACGTCGAGCAATGAAGCGAAGCCGCTGCGGCGTCAGAAGGCGCCGTGGCGGCCTTGCCTGTCGCTAAAGCGGCGCGCGCCGTCCTCGGTCTCTCCGCTGGCCAGCGTCTGAAGCCCCAGCCGGGTCTCGGCGCGCAGGGCTGCCTGCTCGTCGAGCGCCCACTGGCTCAGTGCGGAACGGCGGTCATTGCGCATGCAGGTTTGCGGGAAGGCGGCGATCTGAAGCGCCAGCGCCTTTGCGGTGTCCAGCGCTTGGCCGTCGGCGCACACCCGGTTGGCGAGGCCCATCTGGAAGGCTTCGTCAGCGTTGACCGCACGCCCGGTGAGGATCATGTCCATCGCACGGGACTGACCGATCAGCCGGGGCAGGCGGATCGTGCCGCCATCGATCAGCGGCACGCCAAAGCGCCGGCAATAGACGCCAAACACGGCGGATTCGGCCGCCACGCGCAGATCGCACCAGATCGCCAGCTCCAGCCCGCCGGCGACGGCCGGGCCTTCGATCGCCGCAATCACCGGTTTTGACAGCATCATACGCGTCGGGCCCATCGGGCCGTCACCATATTCCTCAACACGGTTCGGCGGCGCGCCCTCGGCCATGGCTTTGAGATCCGCGCCCGCGCAGAACGCGCCGCCGGCGCCGGTGAGGATGGCCACGGAAGCGGTCGCATCGCCTTCAAAGCGCTGGAACGCTTCAACCAGCGCTTCGGCTGTCGCGCGGTCTACCGCGTTGCGTCGTTCTGGACGGTTCAGCGTGATGACGGCGATTGCGCCGTCTGGCTCATAGGTGAGGCTCATCGCATGTCTCCGGCTTGTCGCCACATGCGAACGCGAAACGCGGCTCTTATCAAGTCAGGCGGGCGGGGCGTCGAGCGTGTCGAGCTTGCTGCTTATCCAGCGCGCTGCAGCTTCAGGTTTCTCCATCGCAAGCAAGTGACCGTCCTGAGGCCAGATGTCGAGCAGTGCTCCACTTCGGCGAAGCTTTCCCGGGCGCATCACTGTGGAGCCGCGCCCGGCCTTCAGCACATGAAGCCTGGAACCGACCGTCTCGACTGCGCGCCACATGTGATGGGTCTGCTCGCCGAAATTCGCCGCCTCCCAATCGGGGGAGCAGGCAAGGCGAACACCACTTTCACTTTCAATCAAACCATCTTGAAGATAATCCTCAAGCACTTTGTCAGCCCAAACTGAGAACATCGACTTGGCGCTGTAGGCGCTAAGAACCGCCTCGCGCGAGCTCCAGCGATCGCGGCGGCTGCGCGCCTGACGGACCAGGCTCAGACGCTCGCGCATGATGGGATGGAGCGGTGAGCGCGCGATGGCGTAGACGACCGCCGGCAGTAGAACCGGATCAATCGCCAGCACGTTGAGCGGCGCATCCAGGCGGGCGGCGGCGAGGATCAGGCTGGCTCCGCCCAACGAATGCCCGGCGAGCGTTAAGGGCGGGTCCCCAAGCTGGTCGATCACCTTTGTCAGATCATCGGCATAGACCTGCCATCCGGTCATGGTCGCTGGATCGGCTGGCAGGGTGGTGCGGCCATGCCCGCGAAGATCAATAGCGATGATTTCGACATCACGCATGGCTGAGAGTGCGTCAAACATCTGTCGATAGGTGTAAGCGTTGAAGCCGTTGGCGTGCGCGAATAGTAGCCGCGGCGCGCCCGCTCGCGCCCAACGCCAGCCCGCCATTTGACCGTCATCGAGTTTCAGCGTGATGCGTTCGGCGGTCATAGGGGGGCTCGCAAAGGGCGGCTGACGAAAGCGTGTGATGGCCGTGAGAGCTAGCAGCGCTAATCTTGAAGGCAAGCTCATCGTCCTTGGAGACCCGTATGCGCCTCGTTTTCGCTTTGATCGCGCTTCTCACCGCGCCGTTCGCTGCGGCGGCTGAGACCGATCTGCACGCGCCTTGGGATGAGCTCCTTCAACGCTATGTCAGCCCTCATCCTGATGGCGTGAACCGGGTCGACTATGCGCTTTGGCGCGACACTGCTGAAGATCGCGAGACGCTGGAGGCGTATATCCGCGCGCTGGAAGTCGCCGCTCCGTCAGCAATGGCGCCCGATGATGCCTTCGCCTACTGGGCCAATCTCTACAATGCGGTGACGATCAAGGTGATCCTTGACGAGGCGCCGGAACGTTCCATCCGCCAGATCCGTCCGCGGCCCTGGTCCATCGGCCCCTGGGGCGTGAGCCGCGTCACGGTGGAAGGCGAGGCATTCTCGCTGGATGATATCGAGCATGGCGTCATGCGGCCGCGCTTTGAGGCTGCGCTTGTCCACTATGCCGTCAATTGCGCCTCCATCGGGTGCCCGAATCTGGAGCCGACGGCCTGGCGCGGTGAAGGTCTCGCTGAACGACTGGATCGCGCCGCGCGCGCCTATGTGAACCATCCACGCGGCGTCACCGTGACCGAACGCGGACTTGTCGTTTCACGCATATACCGCTGGTTCCGCGAAGACTTCGGCGATAGCGAGGCTGGCGTGATCGCGCATGTCCTCGCCTATGCCGAGCCGGAGCTGGCCGCCGCGATCAACGCGAACCGGGACATCGCCGGTCATGCGTATGACTGGGCGCTCAATCAAACCGAATAGCGCTTGGCGCTTCAGCTTGTTAACCTGCCGACCATGAGATTGTCGCTCCTCGCTTCCTGCTGTGTCGCTGTCGGATTTCTGGCGGCGTGCGGACAGGCTGAGCCGCCGCGCACGATCGACACGATCCGCGAGAGCGGCGAGCTGCGCGTGCTCGTCCTGGAAGGCCCGACAACGTATTTCACCATTGAAGGCGAACCGTCCGGCTATGAGGCGGATCTTCTGGCTCGCTTCGCCGCCAGCCTGGGCGTGGAGATCGACTATCAGGTTGAACCGAATGTGGCGGCTCTGCTGCGAGCGATCGAAGCCGGTGAGGGCGATATCGCGTCCGGTGGCATCACGCACACGCCGGCTCGCGCTCAGCGGTATGACTTCGCGCCGGCCTACAAGAATGTGCGCCAGGAGCTGGTATGTCGGCGCGGCGGACGCATCCCCGATGCGCCCCAAGAGATGGCCGGGCTCGATATCGTCGTGGTGGCCGGGTCCAGCTATGTGGAAACGCTGCGGCGCATGGCCGCTGAAGACGAAGGCGTTGTCTGGCGCGAGCGCGCCGCGCCCAACGCTCTTGCCCTGCTGGAGCAGGTTCAGCAGCGACAGATCGACTGCACGGTGGCTGATTCCAACATCGTGGCGACCGCGCGCCGGCGCTTTCCCGAACTTGTGACCGCGTTTGAGCTGACCGAGGACGAGCCGCTGGCCTGGGTGCTGGCGCCTGGGATTGAAGGGCTTGATGCCGTGCTGGAAGACTGGTTTGTCGACCTGCACGACACGGAGGTTCTGGATGAGCTCGACGAGCGCTATTACGGGCGCTTCCAGGATTTCGACTATGTTGAGGTCGCGAGCTTCATTCGCCGCGCGCAGGAACGCCTTCCAGCCTATCGCCGCCTTTTCCAGCGAGCGGCGGACGATTACGGGTTCGACTGGACGCTGCTGGCGGCGCAATCCTATCAGGAATCCCACTGGGAGCCGGATGCGCGCAGCGCCACAGGCGTGCGCGGGCTGATGATGCTGACACGGTCCACCGCGCGCCGTGTCGGCGTTGAGGACCGTCTCGACCCCGAGGAGAGCGTGATGGGCGGGGCGGCTTACCTGGCTGAGCTTTATGAGCGCCTGCCCGATGGCGTGACCGGCGATGACCGGCTCTGGTTCGCGCTGGCCGCTTACAATGTCGGCATGGGTCATATTTATGACGCTCGCGCGCTCGCCGAGCGGCAGGGGCTGGACAAAAACGCCTGGACCGATCTGGAACAGGTGCTGCCTCTCTTAAGTCAGCGCCGCTACTACACTCAGACACGACACGGCTATGCGCGCGGTCGCGAACCGGTGCACTACGTGGCCCGCATCCGCGAATACCAGGCGATCCTCCTCGGCCTGCAGCGGATCTAAGGCCGCTCGCCGCGGATCAGAACGGCGTCAGATCCCAGGTGAAGGCAAACCCCGCAAGCGATAGCGCAGCCGCCCCGATGATGAAGAGGCCGAGCAGCGTGCCGATTCTGACGCGGGTTTCTCCGAACGCAGCCCGCACGATGGCGATGAGCGTAATCGCTCCGAGCGCGCCGCTGGCGAGGATCAGCCAGCCGCCGAGGCCAGCCGGCGCTGCAAACCCGGCGATCAGGGCGACCATCGAAACCTCAGAGGCTGCATAGGCGCCATATCCGATCGCGGTCAGTCCAGCCGCGCCGGTCAGCGCGGCGAGGAAGCCGAAGAGGCGCGCGCCCCCGGTTTCAGCCGCCAGCTCCATGGCCGGCGTGCGATCAATTACGCGCCCGATCCAGCCGAGCGGAAGCATGATGATCGCCAGCAGAAGCGGCAGGATTGATGCAGCGAGCCACCCGGCGGATGGCAGCATGTCTTCAGGGCCTCTCTCCAGCTTGGTCATGGCCTTGAGCGGCGCGGTTGTTGTCATGAGATCCAGATAGACCGGCGGTTCAACGCCTTCCTCCAGACACTCGGCGTTGAGCGCATCAACATCGGGGTTGTCGAAAAAAGCGGTCATCACTGCACCGCCGCACTCAGCCATGGAGCGGGTGGGGCCATGTCCGGCATAGGGTGTTTCGATATAGCGAGCGCCCGGAATTTCATTGGCGACCCGCTCCGCCAGCCATGGCGGGGTGACCGGGTCCCAGGCACCGTTGACGACGAGCGTCGGGCGTTCCGTCTGCGGAATGGCATAGTCTGCTCGATCACGCGGCGCGAGCCCGGCCTCGACGCAGGCCTGAGCGGCTTCGCGGGCGGTCTGCGTCGTTGAGATCAGGCCGGCCAGGTGCGGATAGGCGGCCAGGTCCGCTTCAATCGCTCTTGCCGCTTCAGCCGTATACCCGTCATTGCAGCGAATGGCGTCAGACATGCCTTGGGCGACCGTGAAGCCGTCGGCGTCGTCTGAGGACATTGCTGCGCCCAGGCCCTTCAGCACGGTCTCGTCGCGCTCAAGAACCGCGTCGGCCAGGGCTGACATCACCGCAGGCGCGGCGGGGTGCTCATCCTGCTCGTATGCCATCATGAAGGGCAGATAACCCAGCACCATGGGCGGAACCCAGAATTCGCCGCGCGGAAAACGCTCGGTATCATGAACCTCCACGATGACCGGGTCATCCTGCAGAGACTCAATCGCGGCGAAGAAACGCGCTTCAAGATCCTCGCACGCAGCCGAGTCATCGCAGGTGGATAGATAGTTTTCGAATACCTGATCGAAGATGCGGTGAATATCCATCAACCCGACAAGGTCGTTGGGCACGATGGCGTCGAGCACGATGGCGCGAATGCCTTGCGGATCGACATTCAACAGCATCTGGCCGAGATGAGAGCCGTAGGAAATACCCCATATATTCCAGCTCTCAAAACCAAGTGCTTCGCGTAAAGCTTGAACGTCGCGCGCATTCTCCACCGTGTTGTATCCGCTCAGATCGACGCCATTGGCGCGGGCCTCGTCAAAGCAGGCCAGCATGCGCGCTGTGGAGGCCCGCTCCCTTGTCTCCAGGTTGTCGGCCCAGTCCATTTCCGGCGCCGTGTCGGCGTAGCGGCGGCAGAACTGGCCGCTATCGCCAATGCCGCGCTGCTCAAGGATGTAGAGGTCGCGGTGCTCGGCCACCGGATGGTCTTTCAGCCGCGCCACGTAGCCCCCAACGCCCACGCCCGGGCCACCGGTCAGATAGATGACCGGATCAGCGCGATGAGCGCTCTCATCCTCACCAAAGGCGGCGATGCGCACATAATGCAGCCGGATGGCGCGGCTATCGGCGCGTTCGCGGTTCTCAGGAACGGTAATGCGCCCGCATTCGATCGCGCCGGGCTTGTAATCGATATCGCTTTTGAACGGGCAGACCATGGGTGTCAGGTCATAGGGAAGCCTCGCCAGCTCCACCGGCGCATCGAATGTCACGGCTTCAGCCGCGGGGCTGGTTTCAGCCTCTGACTCGTTCGATTGAGCCGCAGCCAGCGGTCCGATGGCGAATAACGCGGCGCAGGCCGTAATAAGAATGCGCATAAGACCTTCCCCATCTCCTTGACTTAGCGATAGTGACCTCAGCCAAAGGCGCGATCAAGCAAGCCGTGCTTGCCGGATGGCGGGCCTTCGCTACACTTTCCCCCAATCAGATGAATTTCGGGGAAGTTGACCATGTCCATGAATATCGCCGCCTTGCTTGCTGGAACCAGCCTTGCAGCTCTTCTTAGCGCGAGCGTTGCCGCCCAGCAGGCGCCGATCCTCCAGCCCGGCGCGCCGGGTGAAGCCAGCCGCGCGCTGAGCGAGGACGAGGCGGTGCAGCTGGCCGATAACCGTTACTCGCAGGACGATGTCGCCTTCATGCAGGGCATGATCATTCACCATCAGCAGGCCGTCGATATGGCGGCGCTGGTGGGCGACCGGACCAATCGGGAAAGCCTTGTCACGCTGGCCGGTCGCATCGACGCGACCCAGGCTGATGAGATCGACTTTATGCAGTCCTGGCTCACCGATCGCGGCGAGCACGCGCCGGACCCGACCGGCGAGGCGGCCATGCATGGCGATCATAGTGCGCATGAAGGTCATGGCGATCACGGCGGGCATGGCGCTCATCACGGTGCGATGGACCACTCCAACATGGCCGGCATGGCCACTCCCGAACAGATGGCTGAGCTTGCCGCCTCCAGCGGCGTGGCCTTTGACCGACTCTTCTTTGAGCTGATGATCCGCCACCATGAGGGCGCCATCGAGATGGTCGATCATCTCTTCGCCCAGCGCGGCTCGGCCTTCGACCCGGTCCTGTTCAATTTCGCCAATGACGTAAAAAGCGAGCAGCAGGCTGAAATCGATCAGATGAGCGCCATGCTGCGCGAGCTTGATGAGGATCCGCGCTCCAATCTCGCGGCCGGGTTCCAGGACGCCGAGCAGGCGATCGCGGGCCTCAGCCTGGTTTCCTCTTTGGCCAAGCCAGCTGGCTTCTTCGATCCGGAGAACCCGGCGGGGCTGCGCCCGGAAATCCCGTCCGAAGAGGAAGAAGACGCCGATGAAGACGGCGAACGCGGCGAGGAAGAACGCCGCTTTGGCGAGCGCTCGCCCTTCTTGAGCTTTTCCAACACCGATCTCGCCTTCGCCGGCGATCTGATGGCTGTCGGCAATTATCACGGCTTCAATCTTTACCGCCTGGGCGCGGGTGATCCAGACCTCATCAGCTCGGTGATCTGTCCGGGCGGGCAGGGGGATGTCTCCATCGTCGGCGATATCCTGATCATGTCGGTCGAGGACACGCGCGGGCGCGTCGATTGCGGCCGGCAGGGCGTGCCTGAAGACATCAGCCCGGATCGGTTCCGGGGCCTGCGCATCTTCGACATTTCCAACCCGCTGGCGCCGCTTCAGGTTGGCCAGGTGCAGACCTGCCGCGGCTCGCACACCCACTCGGTGGTCTCCGGCCCCGACGCGGACGGCACTATCATCGTCTATAATTCCGGCATTGGCCGGGTGCGCGACGAAGAAGAGCTCGCCGGCTGCGTCGGCGAGGTGATGGGCGACACCCGAACCGCGCTGTTCCGCATTGATGTGGTGGAAATTCCGGTTGATGACCCGTCCCAGGCGCGCATCATCGACAGCCCGACCGTCTTTGCCGATGAGGACACTGGCGAGATCGCCGGGCTCTGGCAGGGCGGCGATCATGGCGACGGCACCCAGACCACCAGCCGCACCGATGAGTGCCATGACATCACCGTCTTCCCCTCGCTGAACCTGGCCGCCGGCGCCTGCTCGGGCAATGGGGTGCTGTTCGACATCACCGATCCGCGTGCGCCGGAGCGCATCGACGCCGTGGTCGATACCGGCTTCGCCTACTGGCACTCGGCCACGTTCGACAATGATGGCGAGACCGTGCTGTTCACCGATGAGTGGGGCGGGGGCTGGCGCCCGCGCTGCCAGGCGCAGGACCCGATGAACTGGGGCGCGAACGCCTTTTACGACATTGTCGACGGCAAGCTGGAATATCGCTCGCATTTCAAAATCCCGACCGCCCAGTCGGACAAGGAGAATTGCGTCGCCCATAACGGCTCCATCGTGCCGGTGCCGGGCCGTGATCTCTTCATCCAGTCCTGGTATCAGGGCGGGCTGTCGCTGATCGACTTCACCGACAGCGCCAACCCGGTCGAGATCGGCTTTTTCGACCGCGGACCGATCGACGCCGAACAACGCGTGCTCGGCGGGTTCTGGTCCTCCTACTGGTATGACGGGCGCATCTACGCCACCGAGATCGTGCGCGGGCTGGACGTGCTTGAACTGACCGCGACCGAGCACCTGACGGAGAACGAAATCGCCGCCGCCGCGCTTGCTGATCAGGGCGAGATCTTCAACCCGCAGACCCAGACCCCGGTCAGCTGGCCCGACCACCCGGTCATCGCGCTGGCCTATCTTGACCAGCTGGAGCGCTCACAGACGCTCAGCGCAGAAACCCTCGCCGAGCTGCGAGCCGCGCTCTCCGGCGCCGCCGAGCACATGGAGGCGGGCGCGTCAGACCAAGCCCTGGCTGCAGCGTTGAGCGAGCATGCGGACGCGTTGCCGGATGATGATGACGATGCAGCCACAGCGGCGCGGCTGACGGCGCTGAGCGAAGTTCTGGAAGCGGTTGCGGGGCAGGTGAGGTAGGCTGAAATGAGATTGGCCGGGAGCGCACATGTGCTTCCGGTCACTCTAAGCTCGCCAGAAGAAAAGCTGGCGGAGACGAAGGGATTCGAACCCTCGATACCCTTTTGAGGTATACTCCCTTAGCAGGGGAGCGCCTTCGACCACTCGGCCACGTCTCCACTGACCGGTGTAGCCAAGATTGCTCCACGCGATCAAGCGTGATGGCCCAACTCAACGCAGTGGGCTGGGCGGGCTGAAAAGCTGCGAGCGTCCGGGCGCCAGCCTGGCGGTGGTCATTGCGCCTCGGCGGCATCCACGATGAGATCGTATGCCTCGTGCGGCGCCAGCTGAGTGAAATACCAGTTTTCGGCGCGATGCCATTGGCCTTCCCAATCGCTGATCCGACCTTCGCGGGCGACGAGTCGCTTCATCCGTTCTGGTTCGTCGAGTTCGACCAGCACCGCCAGATCAATGAGGGGACGTAGATCGGGGTGTGCGGCGTAGACCCCTTCCACAATGATAACCGGAGCCGGTTCCACTCTTGTGGGCTCAGTACCGAGCCGACCGTCAAAGGCGGACCAGTCGAAGGCGTGATAGTGCGCAGGTCTTCCCGATTTCACCCGCGCCAGGACTGATTTCAGGCGGTCTCGATCCAGGCATAGATCGGCAAGCTGGTCCGGCGGCTCTCGGCGCAGCTCCACCCCGCCGGCGTAGAAATCGTCGCATGGGATGATGGCGGCGTTCAGCCGGGCCGCGAGCTGTTGAGCGAGCGTGGATTTGCCAACGCCGCTGCGACCGTCGAGCGCGATGACGCTTGCGGTTTTCGCTCCGGTGCAGCGGTGTCTCAGCGTGGCGATGAGGTCTTCGAGGCTGGGTCGCATGACGAGGCTTTATCACGACGCAGCCGGAAAACTGAGCCGCCTGCCGGTTTTGGTGGTCGCGTCCTTCCGGCTCGTCTAAATCTGCGCCATGACCGAAGCGCTCTCCTCCGCCCTTTCCGCCATCGTCGATCCACGCTCCGGCGCGCCCTTGCCTGAGAGCGGGCGCATGGCCGGACTGGATCTGCGCGGCGGCGTGGCCACCGTTCTGTTGACCGCGCCGGAGCGCGACGAGGATGCCGGCGCGTTGAAATCGGCGGTCGAAGGCGCGCTCACTGCGCTGTCCGAGGTAGAGCGGGTCCGGGTGATCTTTGAAGGCGCCGCGCCGGCTCAAAAAGGCAAGCCGCGCGTGAACGCCGATGGCGGGACCGCGCCCATCGCGGCGCCGGCGCGCTATGTCATCGCGGTCGGCTCGGGCAAGGGCGGGGTGGGCAAGTCCACCGTCGCGGCCAATCTCGCCGCCGCCTGCATGAAGCTGGGACTGAAAACCGGTTTCATGGACGCTGATGTTTACGGTCCCTCAGCGCCGCGCCTGTTCGGGCTGAATGAAGCGCCGGGCCTGCGCAAGACCGATGCAGGCATCGAGCCTCTGGAGGCGTTCGGCATCAAGATGGTGTCGATGGGTTTCCTCGTCGGCGAACGCGAAGCAGTCGTCTGGCGCGGACCGATGGTCACTGGCGCGATCCGGCAATTCCTTGGCGAGGTGGATTGGGGCGAGCTGGATGTGCTGATCATCGATATGCCGCCCGGCACCGGCGATGCGCAGTTGGCGCTGGCCCAGAGCGCGCCGATCACCGGCGCGGTCGTGGTGTCCACGCCGCAGAATCTGGCCCTTGATGACGCGAAGAAGGCGATCGCCCTTTTCGACAAGACCGCCATTCCCATTCTCGGCGTGGTGGAGAATATGAGCTTCTTCCTCTGCCCGCATTGCGGGGAGGGCACGGAGATTTTCGGGCGCGGCGGCGCTCGCGCTGAAGCCGATCGGCTTGGCGCGCCCTTCCTGGGCGAAATCCCGCTGCACCCGGAGCTGCGCGAAGCCTCTGATGAGGGCCGCCCGGTCGCGCTCGGCGACGGGCCGGTTGCTCAGGCCTTCGCGCGTGCGGCTGAAGCCATGCTAACCTCAGCCGACAGCGTCAACCGGCCTGCGCCTGAAATCCGGTTTGAAGGGTAGGGCGCGCCAACGCCGGCTAAACCACGCTGCCTACATTTCCACGACAGGCACGAAGCCGCCGAAGATCATGCGCTTGCCATCGAAGGGCATGGCCATGCTTTCGTCGTTCATCCGCGGATCGGCCATGATCTTTTCCCAGCCGGCGTCCCGCGTCGCCTTGTCCGGCCAGACCACCCAGGAGAAGACGACCGTTTCATCGGCTTGGAGCTTCACCGCCAGGGGAAAGGAGGTCAGCTTGCCCTCTGGAACATCATCGCCCCAGCACTCCACCATGGAGACCATGCCGTATTCCTTGAATATCTCGCCGGAATACCGGGCGTGTTCGATATAGGCGTCCCGCGCAGAGTTCGGCACGGGCAGCACGAAGCCTTCAACATAGCTCATCACAACACCTCAAATCCGTGAGGCATCAGGATACCCGCCCACTGTTGTCCTTGCGAGCTAAAACGCGTTCAGCGGCAATTTCAGGAAGCGGCGGCCCTGGGGGTCCTCATCGGGCAGCTCGCCGGCGGCGATATTCACCTGCACCGATGGCAGCATCAGCCGGGGCATGGGCAGGATGGCGTCGCGTTCGGTTCGCATGGCGACGAACTCGTCCTCGCTGACCCCGGCATGGATGTGCACATTGCCCGTCTTCTGTTGGGCGAGCGTGGTTTCCCAGGCGTAGTGATCGCGCCCGGGCGCCTTGTAGTCATGGCAGGTGAAGACGCGCGTTTCATCGGGCAGGGCGTAGAGCCGCTGGATGGAGCGGTAGAGCGCGCGCGCATCGCCGCCGGGAAAATCGCATCGCGCCGTGCCGAAATCCGGCATGAACAGCGTATCCCCGACAAACAGAGCATCACCGATGAGATAGCTCATGCAGGCCGGGGTATGGCCCGGCGTGTGAAAAGCCTGCGCCTTGACCTTGCCGACAGAGAAACGCGCCTCATCGTCAAGCAATCGATCAAACGGCGCCCCGTCGCAGTCGAGCTCGCCCTCCAGCGCATAGATGGGTGCGAAGGCGCGCTGCACCTCCGCGATATGGGCGCCGATGGCGATGGGCGCGCCCAGCCGTTTGCGAAGGAAAGGCGCGCCGGACAGGTGGTCGGCATGGACATGGGTCTCGATGATCAGCTCGCAGTTCAGCCCGCGCGCTTCGATCTCGCCGAGTATGACTTCCGCCGAGTGGGTCGCGGTGCGCCCGGAACAGGCCTCGAAATCCAGCACCGGATCAATGATGGCGCATGCGCCGGTTTCCTCACAGGTCGCCAGGTAGCTGACCGTACAGCTGTCGGTGTCAAACCAGGCGTCCACGCGCGGGCGCTGTGTCATCGGTCGGTCTCCGGCTTGCAAACTCGGTCAGGCATTGTGAGATAGAACACGAGTCACCCTTTGAAGTCGCGCCAGTCAAGGAGTTGCGCCATGCCGGTTGAAGATCTCACGCCAGAAGACATCAAGGCCGGGCTCGATTCCGGCACGATGCTGCTCATCGATGTGCGCGAACCGGCCGAGTATGAGGCTGAACGCATTCCCGGCGCGCTTCTGCACGCCCTTTCGACCTTTGATCCGTCCGCCATGCCGACAGACGCTGACCGCCGCGTGATTTTGCACTGCAAGTCCGGCGGACGTTCGGCGCGTGCTGCCGAAGCCTGTCAGGCCGCAGGCGTGAACGTGACCGGGCATATGGCCGGCGGCATCGGCGCTTGGAAGGAAGCCGGTTTTCCGGTCTTCCGAATGGACCCGCCCACCGGTCAGATCGTTCTGGCGCAGGACGGCGCCTGAGGTCTATTCCGCCGCGATGGTGTCAGCCTCGGCGCCAAGTCCGTCCAGGAAGCGGCGCAAGATCGGCAAGGTCTCTTCCGGCGCCTCTTCCATCGCCATGTGGCCGACCCCGTCCAGCACGACCGCCTCGGCGTCCGCAAGGGCGGCCTCATAGCGTGCGGCGTGCTCTGAGGGGATCATCACGTCCGCAGCCCCCCACAGGATCAACGCCGGAGCGCTGATCTGCGCCAGCATGGGTTCCGGGTCGGGCAGGGTGAATTGCGAGATGCGTTCAATGAGCGCCTCGCCCACGCCTTCAGTGCGCATCAGGTCGCGAATGCGTTCAAGGCGTTCCGGCGTGATCCGGCTGGGATCGCCATAGAGCGCCGCCGTGGCTTGCTGAACGCCCGCCGCCGGCGCCGTGCGCAGGAAGAACTGAACCGCGCCTGGCGCTTCGAGCGGTTCATCACCCACGCCCAAATTGGGGTAGCCGCCTGAACTGATCAGGACGAGGCCGTCCACGCGATCCGGGTGCATCGCCGCGTAGCGCCAGGCGATGAGGCCGCCGAGCGAGTTGCCGCCGATCACGAAGCGCTCCGGCGCAATCTCGTCGAGCAGCGCTGCAACCTGCTCGGTGGTCGCCGCGTTGGAATAGGCCGCATCGTCGCGCGGGCCGGTGAGGGCGTGACCGGGCAGGTCGAAGCGAATGACGCGGTGGTCCGTCTGCAGATCTACAGCCCAGGCGTCAAAGCTCTCAAGGCTGTGGCTGAAGCCGTGGATCAGCACGATGGCCGGCGCGCTTTCAGGGCCGGTCTCGCGCACCCGCCACTCGCTGCCGGCTGCGCTGACGAAACGATCCGCCTCAGTCATGTATTCGCTTTGAAGCGTGTCGGGTGAGAGCGGCCGGTGCGACCAGACGATGAAGGCCGTCAGGGCGACCAGCAGCAGAAGGACAACGCCAAGAATACGCCAGATCATCACGACACCTCGTTCAGGAAGGCTTCAATACCGGACCATGCCGCCGGTTCGGTCAGGAGCGGAGCGTGGCCGACTCCCGGGACATCGGCGCGCTTCATGTCAGGACAACGGCGCTGCATCTCATCAACGGTGTCAAGCGAAAGCAGATCGGTGATCTCTCCGCGCACCAGAAGCAGCGGCGTCGCGGCGAGCGCATCGAAGAGCGGCCACAAGTCAGGCGGAGCGACATCGCCGCCCTGAACCGGCTTGGCGATTTGCGGGTCATAATCCAGCTCGATCAGACCGTCCTCGCGCTCCCGGCAGAGCCGCTTGGCGAAGGCGATCCAGAAGTCCGCGCCGGTTTCATTGGGAAAGGCGACGCCATTAATGCCGCGCGCCGCCTCGGCGGCTTCGTCCCAGCTCCTGAAGGGTCCCGCTCCGCCGACATAGCCTTGAATGCGTGACAGGCCCTTCGGGTCGATCACCGGGCCGATATCGTTGATCATCGCAGCGGTGATCAGTCCGGGCCGGGTCGCGGCCATGATCATGCTCATCAAGCCGCCCATCGAGGTGCCCAGCGCCACCAGCGCGTCCAACCCCAGCGAATCGGCGAGGCCGAGCATGTCGTCGACATAGATGGTTGGGAGGTAGTTGTCCGGGTTCGGGTCGCGATCGGAACGCCCGCGTCCGCGCACATCAACCGCGATCACGGTGCGTCCCATGGCGGCGATGCGCGGGGCGACCTCTTCAAAATCACGAGAATTGCGCGTCAGCCCGTGCATGCACAGCACCGGCCTCTTCTGTTCAGCGCCTTCAGCCGGGTAGCGCCGATAATAGGTCTTCACGCCGTCCGGCGCGTTGAAGAAATGCTCAGAAAACGCGCTCATTCGGCGGCGAGCTCCTCTTGGTCTTGGGTGTCTGTCTTGGCGCCGGCTTCAGCCAGTCGGCGAAATCCGGCGGCGATGAAGATCGGCATCCTCTTGTGAACGCTGGCGATATCGGTGGACTGGACAAGCCCGTCGGAAAGCGCATCCACGCGGCCGGTTTCGGCAAAGGTCAGCACAAGCGCGCCTGACAGGAAATGATAGCTCCAGAACAGATCTTCCTCACTGCAGTCGGGAAGGGCCTTGCGAATCGCATTCAGGAAGCGGCGCACGATCGGATCGAAATATTTCGACATCACCGCGCCGCCCCATTCCGGCGAGTTGGTGATCTGGGCGATGAGCGCGAAATAGCTTTTCCAGCCCGGCCCGCCATTGGCGGAACGGTCGAGCAAGGGGTGGGTGAAAGCCTCAATGATGGCCTCCACCGTCGGGCCGTCCGGCCCGGCCTCGCGTTCGCAGCGCTCCAGCTCTTCGATTCGAATCTCATTGAGAAGCTGCGCCCGGCGCATCAGCACCGTGTCGAACAGCTCGCGCTTGCCGCCGAAATAATAGGTGACAAGGGCGGGGTCGGCGTCGGCTTCGCGCGCGATGGACCGAACGGTCACGCCGTGAAAACCCTTCTGCGCGAACAGCTGCTCGGCTGCGTCCAGAAGGGCCGTGCGGGTGCGTTCGCCGCGTCGGTTCAGCCTTGAGGGAGCCATTAATCCCATTCCTCCCGCCAATGCGGACTTGAGTCTGGCGGACTGTGATACCGCAAGTCACGCTTCCGGTCTGCCTTCGGCGCTGTGACCAGCGCGCAGCACCTAGCCGGCTTCATCGTGTTGAAAGTCTAATTTTTATTGACTTTTCATTCAACGTTGAAATTACTTCGGCCCAAACGTCATTCGAATTGGCGGCTCATAATTTTAAAGGAGGACTATCCCATGCGACCCACCACTCGCCTTGCTGGCGCTGCTGCACTTCTTTCAAGCGTATCCATGCTGGCGGTTGGCGCCCCGGCGCTGGCTCTGCAGGATTCTCAGGCCTCCGGCGACAACTCTCGCGACGTCATCACAGTGACCGCCCGCCGCCGCGAGGAGTCGCTGCAGGATGTGCCGATTGCCGTGAGTGCATTCTCCGGTGATCAGTTGGAAGAGTTCGGTGCGGCTGACATCACTGCATTGAACCAGATCACGCCCAATGTGACCCTTGAAAACTCGCGCGCCACAAACAACACGCTGACCGCATTTATCCGCGGGGTTGGCCAGCAGGATCCTGTCGCCGGTTTTGAGCAAGGCGTCGGCATCTATCTGGACGACGTCTATCTGAACCGTCCGCAAGCGGCGATTTTAGACATCTATGATGTAGAACGAATTGAGGTGCTGCGCGGTCCGCAGGGCACGCTTTACGGGCGCAACACGATTGGCGGCGCGGTGAAGTATGTGACCCGTCGGCTCGACCCGGAGGCGGCCACCCTAGGCGCTCGTGTTTCGCTGGGCAGCTACAACCAGATCGACGCGATCCTATCTGGCTCGGCGCCGCTGAGCGACAGCGTACGTGTTGGAGGTTCGCTGGCGAGGCTGACACGCGATGGGTTCGGCGAGAACCGCTTCACCGGCGAAGACAACTACGACAAGGACGTGACCGCGTTTCGGCTGTCGGCCGAACTCGAACCGTCTCCTAACTTCCTGATCCGTGTCTCAGCCGATCACATGATCGACGACTCCAGCCCGCGTCATGGCTTCCGCATTCTGCCGAGCGCCATAACCGGCGCGCAGCCGTTTGACCTTGATGACCGCTACGACACCGAAGGCGGCGTCCGAAACTTTGCCCCCTTCCGCAATGCTGAAACCATCGCCTCCGGCGCTCAGATCGCCGCTGAATGGACGGTTTCTGATCGTTTGACGCTGAAATCGATTTCCGCCTGGCGCCAGGATGAGACCGATAGCCTAATCGACTTCGACTCGACCCCGCTGCCGAACTTCGATGCTTGGGTGGAGTATGACAACGAGCAGTTCAGCCAGGAATTCCAAGCCAACTACGAGGGCGATAACTGGACGGGTGTATTCGGCCTCTATTACCTGGACGCCAACGCCTTCAACGCCTTCGACGTCGCGATCTTTGGTGCGTCCACTGCGCTGACCGTTGGTGACGTGGATACTCAGACCTGGGCGATCTTCGGTGAAGCGACGTTTGATATGACCGAACGCCTGAGCCTTACGGTCGGTGGTCGATATACCGAGGATGAACGCAACACGGTGGTGACGCGCGAGACCTTCCTCGGGCTTGGATCACCCTTCTTCGGCGTCAATAACCCGTCGATCACCGTGCCGGTATTCGCCGCGAACGGGGATGAGGTTGTACCGACCTTTACGGGTTCGCGTACCGATGACGCCTTCAATCCACGCGTAATTCTAGCGTACGAAGTAAGCGACTACGTCAATATCTATGCTTCGTACTCCCAAGGCTTCAAAGGTGGTCTGTTCGATCCACGCGGAAACTTTGCACCGGTCGAGATCCGTGACGGCGTCGAGCCGGAATTCGTTGACTCCTACGAGGTTGGTCTGAAGGGCACCTTCTTCGACGGGCGTCTGACGGCGAACACTGCGGCTTTCTTCGCTGACTACACGGACGTTCAGATCCCGGGTTCGGAAATCATCACCTTGCCGGACGGCTCGACGACCTTCCAGGGAACGCTGACCAACGCTGGTGCAGCCGGGATTTCCGGTTTCGAAATCGAGGCGACCGCCTTCCTGAGCGATTGCCTGACGGCGACATTCGCGCTGGGCTATGCAGACGCCGAGTACACCGAGTTTGAAGCCAATGGCGTGAACCTGGTGACGATGCCGGATGCGCGCGGCGTGCCTGACGTTCAGAATACGCCGGACCTGACGGCATCTCTGATCCTGAACTACACCAAGAGCCTCAACCTGCTCGGTGAAGAAGGCGACCTGTCCTTCCTGTTCATGCCGTCCTACCGCGGCGACACTCAGCAATTCGAGTTCGCCACCGCTGGCATCGATCAGGAGGCGTACTGGCTATTCGACGCTTCTGTCGCGTGGACATCGAGCGATGGCCGCTTGAGCGCTGCGCTGCACGGCAAGAACCTCGCCGATGAGGAATATATCACCTCCGGCTATAACTTCGGCGTGATTGATAGCTCCATCACGACCTTCTACGGCAACCCGCGGACCTTCACTCTGACGCTGGGTTACCGCTACTAGGGCTCTCCCCTGTAACGCCGCCGGTTCTCTTCACTGAGACCGGCGGCGTTTTTCTTTGCATTTGCGGTCACTTCGCCGCCAATATGCGTCAAAGCCGATATCAAAGCGGCGAACCAGAGCCATGACAGGCGCCAGGGGGAAAACATGACCGCGAGCACACAAACGGCGCCTGCCCCGGAAGCGGAACCGGCCAGCGGCGGATATCGCGCCTGGGTTCTGGCGATGCTGTTCGTCGTCTATGCGTTCAACTTTCTGGACCGCCAGATCATCTCCATCCTTGCGATCCCGATCCAGGCTGAGCTTGGCCTGAGTGATCGCCAGCTCGGCCTTCTGGGCGGCATCGCCTTCGCCGCACTCTATTCCACGCTTGGTGTGCCGATCGCCTGGCTGGCCGACCGGACCAACCGGACCTGGATCATCACCATCGCGCTGACCGTCTGGTCCGGCTTCACGGCGCTGTGCGGTCTGGCGCAGAACTTCATGCAGCTCTTCCTGGCGCGCGTCGGTGTCGGGGTTGGCGAAGCCGGCGGCGTCGCGCCGTCCTATTCGCTGATTGCGGACTATTTTCCGCCGGAGAAGCGCGCACGCGCCCTGGCGATCTACTCGCTGGGCATCCCGATCGGCAGTGCGTTCGGCGTTGTGGCCGGCGCCCAGATCGCCGGCGGCGCCATGGGGGAAGATCTCGACTGGCGCGCCGCCTTCATCATCGTCGGTGTGGCGGGCGTGCTGATCGCGCCCCTATTCAAGCTCACGGTGCGCGAACCGAAACGCGGCGGCCTCGATCCGGTCAAGCCGAAGAAGCCCGCCGCGGACGCGGGGCCGGTCCCGGCCGAAGGCGCTGCAGCTGAAGCCGTCGCCGCTGGCGGCGAACCGGCCAAGGCGCCTGATCAGGCTGATGAGAAGGCCAGCTTCTGGGCGGTGCTGAGTCTGCTGTCAAAGAAACCCAGCTTCTGGTTTCTGGTGCTCGGCGCCTCGTGCTCATCAATGATGGGGTATGGCGTTTTCTTCTGGTTGCCGAGCTTCTTCGCGCGCAGCTTTGATCTGGGGATTATCGACACCGGCTGGCTCTTCGGCTCGGTGCTCTTCTTTGGCGGAACCCTGGGCATTCTGTTCGGCGGCATTCTCGGCGACCGGCTGGGTGCGGCGAAGAAGTCCGCCTATGCGATCATCCCGGCGATCGCCTTCTTCCTGACCTTCCCGATGTATGTCGCCGGCGTTCTCTCGCCGACCCCGGTGATCGCGGTGATCCTGTTCCTGATCCCGACGGGGCTGGGCCTGGCCTGGCTTGGCCCGACGCTCTCGGCCTTCCAGCATCTGGCCCCGCCCAATATGCGGGCCATGGCCTCGGCGATTTTCCTTCTCGTCAACAACCTTCTGGGCATTGGCGTGGGCGTGTATGTGCTCGGTGAAATGTCGACGCTTCTGACGCCGACCTTCGGGGATGAAGCGCTGCGCTACTCCATCATGATCGGCGCATCTCTGTATGTGGTGGCGGGCATCTTCTTCCTGATCGCCTCGCGCACGATTGAGCGCGACTGGGAGCAGTAGGCGCCGTTCTACAGGAGCAGCAGCATGGCTGGCGGCTACGGACCGTTTCGAACGCTCGACGATATCGAGGCGGTCGAGGCGGTTCCTCTGAGCCAGCACCTGGCCGCGCCGGACGTTTTCGGCTGCCTGAAAGCCGCCGCAGAAGCTCACTGTGACCGCACCGCTCTGATCGATCTTGCGAGCCCGGAGCCGGGCGCGCCGGCGCGGCGCTGGACCTATTCACAGCTGATGGCTGAGATCACGCGCACCGCTAACGCGCTGCACCAGGCCGGCGAGGGCAAGCCGGCGGCCTATCTCCTGCCCAACCTGGCTGAAACGCATTTCGTTCTGTGGGGCGCGGCCGCCGGGGCGGGCGCCGCGCCGGTGAACCCGCTTTTGTCCGCCGATGTGGTCGCGGAGATCGTCCAAGCGTCCGGGGCTGGCGTTCTGGTGACCACCGGTCCGGGCACGCCGCTGTGGGACACCGCTCAGGCGGTTCGTGAACGCGCGCCTGGGCTGAAAGCGGTTCTCACCGTCGGCGAAGCCCTGGTCGAGGACGCGATGCGCCTGTCGGACGCCGTGTCCATGCAGCCTGATGACAGGCTGATTTTTGACAGCGGCGACGATGCCAACGCCGTGGCGGCGTATTTTCACACCGGCGGCACCACCGGCGCACCCAAGCTCGCCCAGCAGACGCGCGCCAACCAGGCGGCGATGGGCTGGATGCTCTCCTTCGCGCTTGATCTGGGACCGGACGATGTCGTGCTGACGGGCCTGCCCCTGTTTCACGCCAACGCCGCCATCCTGACCGGGCTCGCCCCGCTCCTGAACGGCTCGACCGTATTGCTCGCCGGCCCGGACGGATTCAGGGACAAGCGTCTGCAGGCGAATTTCTGGCGCCTGGTGGAGCACTATCGCGTCAGCGTCTTCTCCGGCGTGCCGACCATCTATGCCAGCCTGCTTGACCAGCCGGTCGACGAGGCGGATCTGTCCTCGCTTCGTTATGGCGTGGTGGGCGCAGCGCCCATGCCGGTCAGCGTGTTCAGCACTTTTGAAGCGCGCACCGGCATCGAGATCCTTGAGCTTTACGGGATGACGGAGACCAGCTGCGTGTCCACCTGCAATCCGCGCGACGGCGAGCGCCGGGTCGGATCGATCGGGCTTCGCATGCCCTATCATGAGGTGAAGATCGCAATCCTTGACGAGGCCGGCGTGTTTGAGCGCGACGCCGAACCGGGCGAAACCGGCGTTATCGCGATGCGCGGCCCGACCGTCATCCCCGGATACAGCCAGGCTGAACGCAATACAGAGCTTTTCCTGCCTGACGGCTGGCTCAATTCCGGCGATCTCGCGCGGCAGGATTCGGACGGCTATTTCTGGCTGACCGGGCGGGCCAAGGACCTGATCATTCGCGGCGGACACAATATCGATCCGAGCCTGATTGAAGAGGCGCTAAGCGCCCATCCGCAGGTGGAGCTCGCCGCTGCGATCGGTCAACCGGACGCTTATGCCGGCGAGGTGCCCGTGGCCTATGTCACGCTGCGCAAGGGAGCTGTGGTCAGTGAGGCTGAACTTGAAGCCTTCGCGCGCGAGACCGTGGCGGAACGGCCCGCCGCACCGAAGGCGGTTCGCATCCTTGAGACGATGCCGGTCACTGCAGTGGGCAAGATATTCAAGCCGGCTCTACGCGAGCAGGCCGCCGGCCAGGCTGCTCAGGCCGCGTTGAACAAGGCGGGTGTGAAGGGCGCGCAAATAAGCCCGCGAACCGAGAAGGCGCGCGGGCTTATCGTGGCGGTGTCCGGCGTTGAGGCTGACCAGCTTGAGGCGGCCAGGGCCGCGCTTGAGCCGTTCAGCTTCCAGCTCGAAGGGCTTTAGGCGGCCTGAGGCCTAGCCGCAGCGGCTGCGCCGACGAATGCGTTCACCGCGTCTTCGCGCGCGGTCTCGCCTGCGCCGGTGAAGATATCACCCGCCATGGCCAGGGCCGCATCACCTTCAAAGCCGCTTTTCTCCGACAGCGCCGCCAGAAGAGCGACGCCCGCGCCCATGGCGCAAATCGGCTTGTTGGCGGTCAGGAAGGCGGCGATGAGCTTGCGCGCGTCAGGGTCGGCCAGCAACGTTTCAACGCTTGCTTCGCCGCCGGGCAGGATGAGGCCGGCGAAGGCGTCAGCGCTCAGCTCGTCCGGGTGGTGATTGACGACGAAATTCATTTCTTCGCCCTGTGCGCCGGAGCCGGACACGAGCGCGCGTGCGGTGCTGGCGACTTCGGTGCGAAAGCCCTTGGCTTCGGAGACATGAGCTGCGGTGTTCAGGTCGGGCACGGAAAACTTGACTGCGACTAGCGCCAGAAGCGTCCCGGCTTCGCCCACGCGGGCCACGTCGAGCCGTTTTACATACTCTCTATCTCTACGATGTGGTTTCGACACGAATCCTCCAAAGCGCCGGAATCGGCGCGTTTCCGTCCATTCAAATCGGGGTCGGACTGTACGTAAGAGATGCCGGCTCACAGTCAACAGCCGCACTGCGTTGCACCCGCCCATCTCGGCGAGATGCATTGACCACTTGTGTTATCGCGATAATACGCTACATCGCCCTGTAAGGAGGCCGATCATGGTCACGATGACAGGCAATAGAGATGGGCAGGCGCAGCGCGATATCGACGATCTGTGCGCGGCGCTGCAGCAATGCGCCACTGCCCAGGAGACCGTGCGTTTCCTGCTGGATCTGACAACGCCGGGCGAGTTGGCGGCGTTGGCGGAACGCTGGAGAGTAGCGCGACTGCTGGACGCTGGCGAGCTGTCCTATCGCGAGATCAGCGCCCGGACCGGAGTCAGCACAACAACGGTCACGCGCGTGGCGCGTTTTCTCAGCCAGGAGCCTCACCGGGGTTACCGCCTGGTGCTTGATCGCATGAAGGAGGATCCGCAATGAGCGCGGCGAGATTGACCCTGGCGGTTCAGAAGAAGGGCCGCTTGGCCGAAGGCGGTATGGACCTGTTGAAGCGGGCAGGGGTGAAACTCGCCTATAGCCGCGATGCGCTCATGCGCCGGGCGGAGAACGTCAATCTCGATCTGATGCTGATCCGCGATGACGATATACCCAGCTTCGTGGCCTCCGGCGCGTGCGATCTGGGGATTGTCGGCGAGAACGTGCTGTATGAGGCGCAGGCGCGCTCGCCCCGGCTTGCCCAGCTGAACGTGTCGAAAAAGCTCGGCTTCGCACGCTGCAAGCTGAAGCTCGCTGCGCCTGCGGACGGCTCCATCCGTTCGGCTGAAGACCTGCAGGGCCGAACCATCGCCACGAGTTATCCCGGTCTGACGCAAGCCTATCTCCACGAGCGCGGCGTGGAGGCGGAAATCGTGGAGATGGGCGGTTCGGTCGAGGTCGCGCCGCGCATGGGTGTCGCCGATGCGATCTGCGATCTGGTTTCAACCGGCGCGACACTGGAGGCCAACGGCCTCACTGCGTTTGAAACCGTACTGGAAAGCGAGGCGGTGCTGGTGCAGCGCGCGGGCGGCCTGGCTGAACCGGTGGCCGATACCGGACGCCTGCTTCTCGATCGTTTTGACGGGGTCATCGCATCGCGACAGACGAAATATATCCTGTTGAATGCGCCGCGTGAGCGCCTGGACGAGGTCCGGGCCGTGCTGCCCGGTTCCGACGCGCCGACCGTGGCGCCGGTTGTGGGACGCGAGGACGTGGTGGCCGTGCATGCGGTCTGCACCGAAGAGGTGTTCTGGTCGACGCTGGAAAAGCTGAAAGCTGCCGGTGCGCGCTCTATTTTGGTGATGCCGATCGAAAAGATGATGGCGTGACGCTCATGTTGAACCGATTGATCTGGTCGCGCCTGAGCGACACTGAACGACAGCGGGCGCTGGCCCGTCCGGCGGACCGTCCTGAACCCATGCAGGCGGCGGGCGATATCATCAATGCGGTGCGCGCGCGCGGCGAGACGGCAGTGCGCGAATACGCCGAACAGCTTGATGGCTGGGCTCCGGACTCCTTGCGCGTGAGCGAGACGGAGATGCGTCAGGCCGAAACCGGTCTGGATGCGGGCGATCGCGAGGCCATCCTCAGCGCCGCCGCCGCCGTGCGCGCCTTCCACGCCCGGCAGGGCCTGTCCGATTGCGTCGTTGAACACTGGCCGGGCGCACGCGCTGAACGCCGCGTCAGCCCGATTGACGTGGCTGGGCTTTACGTGCCGGCGGGCACCGCGCCGCTGGTCTCCACCCTGATCATGCTGGCGGTGCCGGCCCAGCTCGCCGGCGTGCCGCGCATCGCCGTGATTGTCCCGCCGCGGCGCGGTGAGGGGGTGGAGCCCACCGTGTTGGCCGCTGCGCGCCTGCTGGGCTTGGACGAGGTCTATGCGGTAGGCGGCGCGCACGGTGTTGCGGCGCTCGCCTTCGGTGCTGCGGGACTTCCCAAGGCGGACAAGATTTTCGGGCCCGGCAATGCCTATGTTGCGGCGGCGAAGGCGCTCCTCTCGCTTGAGCCGGGCGGGCCGGCGACCGATCTGCCGGCGGGTCCGAGCGAGGTGATGGTGATCGTTGATGACGCCGCCGACCCTGAGCTGGCCGCCGCCGACCTGCTGAGCCAGGCCGAGCATGACGTTCTCGCTCAAGTGCTGATCGTGGCGCAGAGCGACGCCTGGCTTGACCGGCTGGAAGCCAGCCTCCGTGACCAGCTGTGCCGATTGCCGCGTTCTGAAACCGCTGCGGCCGCGCTCGCGAACTCGCGCGCGGTGCTGACGGAAGGCCTGTCAGAAGCGGTGGATGTGGCCAATGCCTATGCGCCGGAACATCTGATCATCCAGACTGCCGAGCCGCGCGCGCTGCTCGGCTTTATCCGCCACGCCGGCTCGGTCTTCCTGGGACCCTGGACACCGGAAGCGGCTGGTGATTACGCCGCCGGGCCCAATCACGCGCTTCCCACCGCCGGCGCCGCCCGCGCGTTTGGCGGGGTCACGGTGGAGAGCTTCCAGAAGACCAGCACGGTCCTGGAGATCAATGCGCGCGGCGCTGCGGCCATAGCTGAGACCGTGGAACGGCTCGCCGCGCTTGAGGGGCTCGATGCCCACCGCACCGCCATGGCGATGCGCCGCGAACGGGCTGAAGCGCTGCTAGGCGAAGGTGAACGTGAAGGATGACCGGAGAACTGGATCTGTCCCAACCGCCGGCGCGGCTCGCCGAGACGCTGACCCAGCGCTTGCGGACCGCCCTTTGTGACGCGCTTAATGCCAGTGAGGAACGCTTGGCCTTGTTCACCGATGAGGGTGATGCGCGGCGCAGGCTGGATGCGGCCGGGATCACCGGCTGGCGCGACCAGACCGCTGAAGGCGTCGTCGCGCTGGATGCGCCGCTTACCGGTCCGGCCCTTTATCGGATCGGACCGGATGAAGCGCCGGTGTGCGTCGGCGTGCTGGACGAGGCGGTTGAGCCTGGCGCGGCGCTTTGCCCGCTCGTGCTGAAGGCGGCCCTCGATGCGATCACGCCGGGCGCGCTTATGAAGACGCGCGCCGATGCGGCTGAACGTGAGGCGGCTTTGCAGCCTTTCCTCGCCTGGCTTTTGGGCGAGGCCGACAAGGTTGAAGTGCGGCTCGGCCATGACCGGATTGCATTGGTCCTTGATGATCCCGCCGCGCTGCACGCCCGCCTTCAAGCCTTCGGCGTGAGCGCTGAGCGTGTTCAAAGCGGGCTGGTGCTCTGGCTGTCCAGCGCCGATCAGGCCCGCGCTCTGGTTCGCCGGCTTGGCCTGTCCAGCTTGGTCCGACGCGCCAGCGTGCGCCGCACCACCAAGGAGACCGATGTCGCTGTCGCGCTTGATCTGGACGGGCAGGGGGCTCGTGTGGATACCGGCGTGCGCTTCTTCGATCACATGCTGGAGCAGATCGCGCGTCATGCAGGCGTGTCGCTGGAAGTTAGCTGTGTGGGCGATGTCGATGTCGACGCCCATCACACGATTGAGGATGTGTGCCTGGCCTTTGGCGAAGCCTTGCGCGAAGCGTTGGCCGACAAGCGCGGCATTGGCCGCTTCGGCTTCGCCCTGCCGATGGATGAGACCCGGGCCAGTGTCTGGATTGATCTGTCCGGGCGTCCCTATTTCCGCTTCGACGGCGAGATACCCGGTGAGCGCGTCAGCGATTTTCCGGTGGAGATGGCGCCGCACGCCTTCCGCTCCATCGCCGAGAGTCTGCGCGCCTCCATCCATGTCGAAGTGGACGGAGAAAACGCCCACCACATGATTGAAAGCTGCTTCAAGGCCTTTGGGCGCGCCGTGCGCCAGGCGATCGCCATCGAAGATGATGCGCTGCCGTCCACCAAGGGCGTGTTGTGATGGCGCGCACCGCCCTGATCGACACGTCCACGGCCAATATCGCCTCGGTCCGGTTTGCACTTGAGCGTCTGGATGCCCGTTATGATCTGGTGCGCGACCCCGATGAAGCGCGTGATTCCGATCGTCTGATCCTGCCCGGCGTCGGCGCGGCGGGGCCGGCTATGACGGCGCTGAGATCGCGCGGATGGGATGAGCTTCTGGCGCGGCGCGAACGCCCCTTGCTCGGCGTGTGCCTCGGCATGCAATTGCTCTTCGAACACTCTGCAGAAGGCGATGTCGCCTTGCTGGGGCTTTTGCCTGGGCGGGTTGAACGTCTTGATCCCGGTCCGGACAGGCCTTGGCCCCACATGGGCTGGAACACGCTTCAGCCGCGCGCTGACGAGCCCTTGATGGACGGTGTTGAGGCTGGCGCGCACGTGTATTTCGTCCACGGCTATTACGCGCCGGTGGCGGACAGCACCTCGGTCGAAACCCGATACGGCCCCGCCATCACCGCCATTGCGCGCGATGGTGAGATCGCCGGATGCCAGTTTCACCCCGAACGCAGCGGCGCGGTCGGGGCGCGCATTCTCGCCAACTTCGTGAAGGTCAGCTCGTGATTGTTTATCCCGCCATAGATGTGCTCGACGGTAAGGTGGTTCGCTTGGCCAAGGGCGAGTTCGATGCGGTCACCGAGTATGGAGACGATCCCCTGGCGGTGGCCGAAAGTTTCAAGGCGGCGGGCGCGGACTGGCTCCACCTCGTCGACCTGTCCGGAGCGCGAGACGGCGCCCGGCGCCAGGCGGAACTGGTCGGCGAGATCGCTGCGACCGGACTGAATGTGCAAACCGGCGGCGGGGTGCGCTCGGCCGCTGACGTGTCTGCGATCCTCAGCGCTGGAGCGAAGCGAGCGGTTGTCGGCAGCCTCGCCATCGACGAGCCCTCGACCGTGCTCACCTGGCTGCATGATTTCGGTTCCGAAGCGATGGCGGCGGCGTTTGACGTGCGCGTTGAAGGCGGGGTGGCCTTCCCGGTCAGCGCCGGCTGGACTGCGCGTTCATCGCGCACGCTGGCCGAGTTGCTGGAGGAATATCGCCAGGCCGGGCTGAAACATGCGCTGGTCACTGATGTCTCTCGGGACGGCATGCTGGAGGGGCCGAATACCGAGCTCTACTCCAACCTCGTGCGCGCGCGCGCCGACATCGAATGGCAGGCTTCCGGCGGCGTGGCGTCGCTTGCTGATCTGGCGGCTTTGAAAGTCGTCGGCGCGAGCGGAGTGATCACCGGACGCGCCCTCTATGAGGGCCGCTTCACCCTGGAAGACGCGTTGAAGGCGGTGGCCTGATGCTGGCCCGCCGGATCATTCCCTGTCTCGACGTGCGTGACGGCAAGGTGGTCAAGGGCGTGCGGTTTCGAAATCACGAAGTGGTCGGCGAGATCGAGGAGCTGGCGCGCCGCTATGCTGAGACCGGCGCGGACGAGCTGGTGTTCTACGACATCACCGCAAGCCCGGAAGAACGCGTCGTGGAGCCGGACTGGGTATCGCGCGTGGCGCGCGCCATCGATATTCCGTTCTGCGTCGCCGGCGGCGTGCGCTCTGTCGACGCGGCGCGCGCGCGCCTGTTCGCCGGCGCGGACAAAATTTCAGTGAACACCCCGGCGCTAAACGATCCGGCTCTCATCGACAGGCTTTCGGCGGAGTTTGGCGCCCAATGCATCGTGCTCGGCGTGGATAGCCGCGTCATTGATGACGACTGGCGCGTTCATCAGAATACCGGCGACCCGAACAAGACTTCCGCCAGTCATCGCCGCACGCTCGACTGGATCGGCGAAGCAATTGATCGCGGTGTGGGCGAGGTCGTCCTGAACTGCATGGATCAGGACGGCGTGCGTGAAGGCTATGATGTGGACCAGCTCAGCGCCGCTCGGCAGGTCTGTACGGTTCCCCTGATTGCATCGGGCGGCGCCGGAGCCGTTGGACATTTCACCGAGGTGTTCCACCGAGCGGATGTGGACGGCGCGCTGGCCGCAAGCGTCTTCCACAAGGGCCTGATCGAAATCCCGGACCTGAAAGCCGCACTCAAGGCGGCCGAAATCGAGGTGCGCCTATGACCCGTTCCAACCCGTCCGTTGACCTGATCGATTTTGAAAAGTCCGGCGGGCTGGTTCCGGCCATCATTCAGCATGACCGCACCGGCGAGGTGCTCATGCTTGGATACATGAATGCCGAGGCCTACCAGGCGACGCGTTCAAAGCGGCTGGTCACCTTCTTCTCGCGCTCCAAGGACCGGCTCTGGACCAAGGGCGAGACATCCGGCGACACGCTCGCCTTCGTCTCGGCGGCGCTGGACTGTGACCGCGACGCGCTTCTGGTGCGCGCGCTTCCCGCCGGGCCGACCTGTCATCTTGGGACTCGGTCCTGCTTCGGTGATGCGCCGGGCCCGGACCTTGCCTTCCTGGGCGAGCTGGAAGCGATCATTGCTGGGCGCAGGGACGCCGATCCGGCCTCCAGCTACACCGCAAAACTCTTCGCCAAAGGCGTTCTGAAGATCGCGCAGAAGGTGGGCGAGGAGGGCGTTGAGACCGCGCTCGCCGGCGCGGCGGAGGACGATCAGGCGCTGACCGATGAGGCGGCGGATTTGATCTATCACCTCATCGTCCTGCTTCAGTCTCGCGGGCTCTCGCTCAGAGATGTCACCGAGCGGCTGGCGGAGCGAAGCCGGCCTTAATCGGCGCGCCGGCGCGGATTGCGGAAATCGTCACCGAAGAAGATCGCGTTGGTGAACAGGCGCGCCGGCCCGCGCATATAGGCGCGGAAATAGGGATTGTCCGCGAACAGGATGACCGATCCGGCGCCGAGACGCTCTGCATGAACCGCTCCGAGCCCGGCGAGCGCCTCCACATTCTCAGGTGAGGCGTAGCCGGACAACAATCCGTCTTCGCGATACCGCGCGGGCAGGGCGAAGGGGTTGTCGCTGACCGCGAACGCGGCGCTGCCGATCCGGTGGACCGTCAGGTCTTCATCCGTCAGGCCGAAGGCGAGCGGGTGCGTGAGGTCAAGCTCCACGCCGAACAGCGCGCCGGAGATGGATTGTTCCGCATCCCACTGATTGATTTCTTCGTACGCCAGCTCCACACCTTCGGCGGTGGCGTCATCGGATTCTTCGTCCTCGGCGAAGCGGGCTGCGCCGATCTCGTTGGACACAAGGAAGCGAGCGCCTGAGCGGCTGGCGATCAGAACACCGCCTTCACGCGCCCAGTCCCCGAGCCGTTCCGCGCCGGCCTCGCCGAGCGTGCTGTAATTGCCGCTGACCAGAATGATATGGGTATAGCGATCCAGATCGGCGTTCGCGAACGATGTCAGATCGATCATGGACACGCCGATCTCCATTTCATGATCGAGCAGATGCCAGATCTCGCCAGCATCATTCATTGAAGTGCCGCGACCGGTCAGGAGCAGGACTTCAGGCCGCTCGATATCGCCGAGGCGGAAGCCGCCAAGATCAGAGCCTTGCGGCGTGGAGGAGGTGACAGCGGCATGGACGGTGACGCCGTCTTCTGCAGCAGCGCGTTCCATCAGCGCGTGGATGGCGTCGGCGTCCAGTTCCTGTCCGCCAACCGGGATCATGATCGCGCCGCGACCAGGCTCCACAAGGCCGTCGGCGGTCTGCAGCTCGATCTCGTCAGGGATGACGCGCGCATAGAGACCGGCCTGAACGATGCGGTTCAGCGCACGCGGCGCATACCAGGAGGAACGCCAGTCCATGACGTAGGCGACGTTCGAGCGGGCCGGAGCCGGGGCGGCAAGGCTGAAATCAACAGGGTCGCCATTGGAGACGGCCGGGCCGAACATGCCGCGGCGGATTTCCGCGTAATCAAGATCATAGGCCAGAGGCTGGGTCCAGCCGGAGACATCGTAAAACTCGCTTTTGTCGTCGATGACCCGGGTTTCGAACAAGCCCTTGATCACGCGATAATTCGCCTGGTTGGTCGCCACCAGATAGCTGTCGCCTGCTTCAAAGGCGATGCCTTCGGCGCGGATGGTTTGGGTGAGGGCGCGCACCTCGATGCGGTGGACCTGCAGCATTTCAAGGAAGTCAGCCAGACGCCCGCGATCGGCGCTGGTGAAGACGTAATGCGTTACCGGATCATTGGCGGCCAGGCGGCGACTCTCGGCGGCGAAGTTTTCCTTGTGCGCCAGCAGTTCGCTGCGGTGCTCGTGCGCGCCGCGGATCAGCGACAGCGCCACACGCGCCTGTTGGCCGATCTTGTCGTCATAGCGCAGCACGCCGCGATTGGTTTCCTGAATAATGCCGCGCACCGAGCTCTGCTCGAACAGGTAGGGCACCGAGCCGAGTAAGCCCGGATAGCTGGAGCCGTAGCCAAGGTAGAAATCGTCAAACAGCTCCTCGCTGACGAAGACCGCGCCTTCGGCGTCCATCTGATCGGCGAGGCTGGCGTTGATCTGAAGGTTCAGCTCCAGCCCGTCTGTCCCGAGCAGCGGGTGCAGGCCGTCGCGCGGTCCCGGCGAGAAGAAGTAGGTGGAGTTGCGGCCCATCTCATGCAGGTCGACCGCCAGATGCGGGGACCAGTCATGCGTCGCGGAAACCAATGCCACAGCTTCGGGCTGGTTGACCGGAATCCACTGGCGGTTCAGATCGAACCAGTAATGATTGGTCCGCCCCCAGGGCCACTCGTAGAAGTGCTCGCGATGCTGGGGATCGGCCACCGGGACGCGTGCGCGATGCATGTTGGTCCACTCGGCAAACCGGTTGGCGCCGTCTGGATTGATGACGACGACCAGGTTGATCACAGAGGTCTCAAGCATCTCCAGCGTGGCGGCGTCCTGAGCAGCGGCCAGATGGTAGAGGAGTGGCGCGGATGCATCGTATGATGAGGGTTCAGACCCATGCACGCCGTGCGTGAACTGAACCACCAGAAGGTCGCCCTCAGTCGGCGCAGCCTCGCCGGTTGCGAGCGCCAGCTGCCGGGTGCGGATTTCTTCAAGACGGGACTGGTTCTGCGGTGCGGTTACGGTTGCACGCAGGATCGGGCGACCGAAATGGGAGCGCCCCACCACGTCGACGCTGACCCGGTCTGAGGCGGTATCCACCGCGCGCAGATAGGCGTGCAGCATTTCCGGCGTGAAAATGATCTGGCCGGTGCTGAACCCGACAACATCCTCGGGCTTGGGGATGGCGACGTCATACTCCGCATCCTGCCCGATCAGAGTCTCTATGGGCTTGGGTTCATACGCCGCCGCCGGTGCGGTGAAGGCAAACGGGACACATAAGGCAAGAGCGGCGAGAACCAGACGCATGGAAGAAACCCCGAAAAACGATCAAAGAGCGTCGCGCAGACTAGTGTGAGGCCGGCCATGGTCAAGAAAAGCTGCAGCCGGCGCCTGCGCATGGCGGCGCGACGCCCTAAATCATCGCTCGATCATGCGAAGGATGCGTCATGCGGATACTGATTTCTTTGCCCCTCCTGGCGGCTGTCCTGAACGCAGCGCCCGCGCTGGCGCGCGGCGAGGCTGTTGCGGCCCCGGACAATGTGGTGGTGACGGCGGGACGCGCTGAGCAGTCCCGCGATGAGCTCAGCGTGCCGGTGGCCAGGCTCGGCCAAGTCGAACTCGAACGGATCGGCGCGCACCATATCGCTGAGGCGCTGAACCGCGCGCCCGGCGTGAACATTCACCGCGGCAATGGCGCTGAACATCTCACGGCGATCCGCAGTCCGGTCCTGACCGGGGGCGCCGGAGCGGGCTCTTTCCTTTATCTGGAAGACGGCGTCGCGCTCCGCGCCGCCGGGTTCGCCAATGTGAACGGTCTGTTTGAAGCGGCGGACGATCTGGCGTCCGGCATTGAGGTCGTGCGAGGGCCGGGTGGTGCGGTCTATGGCTCCAATGCGCTGCATGGCCTCGTCAACGTGCTCAGCCGGGACCCGAGCCAGGCGGGCCGCCGGATCGAGCTTGAAGCCGGTTCGTTCGGACGCGCGCGTGCGAATGCTTTCATCTCAGGGGCCACAAGGCTGGGCGACGGCTTCGTCGGCGGCTCGGTGCGCACCGAAGACGGGTGGCGCGAAGACGCCTCGCTTCGACGCGGGGCGCTTCAGGCGCGCCTTGATGGCCGGAGCGGCGAGACAGGTTGGTCGCTGCGCGGCGCCTTCATCGATCTGGATCAGGAGACCGCCACCTTCGTGCGCGGGTTCGAAGCCTATCGCGATGAGGCGATGTCACGAAGCAATGCCGACCCGGAGGCGTTCCGTAATGCAAGCGCGAGCCGGGTCAGCCTGCATGTCAATCGTCCGCTCAACGATGACTGGACGGCGCGCGGCGTCGCTTACGCCCGGTCCAATGACATGCAGTTCCGGCTTCATTTCCTGCCCTCTGAAGCCCTGGAAGAGACCGGTCATGACAGCATCGGCTTCCAGTCCATGGTCGAGCGAAACACTGGGCGCGTTCAGATCCGCCTCGGCGTAGATGGGGAGGCGACGCGCGGCGAGCTGATCGAGGATCAGACCCGGCCGAGCTTTGGCAGCTTTCCTCAAGGCCTTCACTACGATTACGAGGTGGAGGCCCTGGTCGGTGCGATCTTCACGCAGTGGCGCTGGGATGTTTCCGATACAGTTTCCATTGATGGCGGCGCGCGGCTGGAATCCACCCGCTATGATTACGACACGCGCATGCCCGCCGGGCAGGAAGGCCGCTTCCTTCGTTCTGAAGACCGCTCTGACGACTTCACCACCTTCGCGCCGCATCTGGGCGCGGTATGGCGGGCTACAGACGCCCAGCAGTTCTTCGCCCGCGCAGCGCGCGGTGTGCGCGCGCCGCAGACCGCTGAGCTCTATCGGCTTCAACCGGGTCAGATCATCGATGAGATTGAACCTGAGACTCTGGACAGCGTGGAGATGGGCTGGCGGTTCACCGGCGCTTCGGGGGTGCGGCTGGAGCTGGTCGGGTTCGCCATGACCAAGCGCAACGTGTTTTTCCGTGATGCGGACGGCTTCAACGTCACCGATGGCGAAACGACTCATAACGGCGTGGAGCTGGATCTGATCTGGCCGCTCACCGACGCGCTCAGCTTCGCCGCTTCGGCCAGCTTCGCTGAACATGACTACGCCTTCGACCGCCTTGTGGCGCGCAGCTCCGATATCATTCGTGATGGCGCGCGGGTGGATACCGCGCCTGACACCCTGGCCAACGCCCGGCTGATCTGGGCGCCGGTCCCGGCGCTTCAGCTGGAGGCGGAATGGGTCCATGTCGGCGCCTATTTCGCCGATGCGGCCAACAGCGCTGAATATGACGGCCATGATCTGGGCAATCTGCGCGGGCGCTATGCATTCAGCGATGGGGTGGAGGTCTTCGCCGCACTGCGCAACGTGTTCGACGAGCGTTATGCCGAACGGGCCGATTTCGCCTTCGGGTCCTATCGCTATTTCCCCGGCGAGCCGCGCAGCGTGTCGTTCGGAGTGCGGATATCCGGCTAACCGGTCTTGCCGCCGGCGAGCCGGACGGGTAGCGCTTCGATGAAACCCTGCCGCCGGAGCCCGCCAATCCATGTCCACGCCTCAATCCAGTTCCCCCTTTCGTGAACGCACGGGCGCCCAGCACCTGGTCGATGCGCTTGTCGCCAATGAGTGCGAGCTGGTCTTCGGGGTCCCGGGCGAGAGCTATCTGGCCGTGCTGGACGCGCTCGTGGACGCGCCGTCGGTGCGCTTCATCACCTGCCGCCATGAGGCGGGCGCGGCGAACATGGCCGAAGCTCACGGCAAGCTGACCGGGCGACCAGGCGTGTGCATGGTCACGCGGGGGCCGGGCGCCACGCATGCGGCGGTCGGCGTGCATACCGCGTTTCAGGATTCCACCCCGATGATCCTGCTGGTGGGGCAGGTCGCGCGCGGCATGCGCGACCGCGAAGCCTTTCAGGAGGTCGATTATCGCCGCTTCTTCGCCGATCAGGCCAAATGGGTCGCCGAGATCGATGATGCGGCGCGCGTCCCGGAATACATGGAGCGCGCCTTCGCAACGGCGATGAACGGGCGGCCGGGCCCTGTTGTGCTCGCTCTGCCTGAGGACATGCTGGAGGACGCCGCGAAAGCGGTTCCCGCGGGGCGTGTTGAACCGGCCCGCCATGCGCCGGGCCCTCAGGCCATGAGCGAGCTGACCGAGCGCCTCCGCCGGGCGAAGACCCCGTTTCTGCTCATTGGCGGCGGCGGCTGGACCGCAGAAGCGGTTGCCGATGTGCGCCGCTTTGCTGAAGCCAACGGGTTGCCGACCGGGTGCAGCTTTCGCTCCAAGGACTATCTGGACAATGAATCTGCGGTCTATGCCGGCGATGTCGGCATCGCGCCGAACCCGGCGCTGGTCGAACGGCTTCATGCCAGCGACCTGATCATCGCGCTCGGTCCGCGCCTGGGTGAGATGACCAGCAGCGGCTACACGCTCTTTACCCGCGAGATGACCCGTGAGCGCCTGGTGCACATTCATCCCGGCGCGGAAGAACTCGGCCGGGTTTACACGCCGGCCCAGGCCGTTCACGCCTCAATCCCCGAAGCGGCGCGCGCGCTTAGCGAAGTCTTGGTGGACGCGTCGGCCTGGTCCGGCGAGGCGGCGCTCGCCCATGACGCCTACAAGGCGTTCTCAAGTCCGGTGGGCGTCGGGTCCGGCGTGAACCTGTCAGAAGCCTTCAGCTGGCTGTCCAGTCATCTGCCGGCGGACGCGATCGTGACCAATGGCGCGGGCAATTACGCCGCCTGGCTGCATCGCTTCTATCGCCATGAAAGCTGGCGCACCCAGCTGGCGCCGACCTCGGGTGCGATGGGATATGGCGTGCCGGCCGGCATCGCGGCGAAGATCGCCGAGCCGGAGCGCATCGTGGTCTCCGTCAGCGGCGATGGCTGCTTCCTGATGTGCGCACAGGAGCTGGCGACGGCGAAGCGTTATGGCGCAGGCGTCATCTTCATTGTGGTGGACAACGGCTCCTACGGCACGATCCGGATGCATCAGGAACGCGATTATCCGGCGCGGGTATCTGGAACAGACCTCACCAATCCGGACTTCAGGGCGTTCGCGGAGAGCTTTGGCGTGAAGGGGTTCGAGATCGACACCGAAGCGGACTTCCCCGACGCTTTCATCGCCGCTGAAGCCCATGAGGGACCGAGCCTGATCGTGATCAGAGGCGATGTGGAACAGATCGCGCCGGGCAAGACGCTGAGCGAGGTGAGGGGCGTCTAGTCCATACAAGAATCAGGCGCCAGACGATTCGTCCTAACACTTCGTTTACGATGTGCGGTTATCTCTGGATCCAACGATCCGCAAAAGGCGGACGGTGGATGGAGGCGAGGGATGAATACCCTCAGGCGCTTCGCTCCGACGCTGGCTCTGGCCGGCTTCATCGCCTATCTGGGCTTTCACGCGCTCAGCGGCGAGGGCTATGTCCGCTACCTGATGGTGGAGCAGCGCATCGCAACGGCTGAACGCGAGCTGGCCGAGGCGCGCGCGCATCGCGCCGCCTTGGCCGATCGCGTTACGCGTCTTCACGCCGACCGCGGTGAGCTGGATCTTGATCTTCTGGCCGAGCGGTCGCGCGAAGTGCTCAATTTCGGTCATCCCGATGAGATTGTGATCCGTCTGCAGCCGGTTAGTCCCGGCTATTGAAGCGCATCGCGGCGTGATCCTTCGCACGCGCAGCATTTGTTTGGCTTGCTGCTGAACTCAGTCCCTGTTAAGCCGCGATCAGCGTCTGACAGGGAGCGCGAAGACTATTTCGCGTGTGAAATATGGCTACTAAACGCGCCGCAGCGAGCAAGTCCGGCCGGGCGAAGACACCGACCAAGCCCAAGGCGCCGGATCAGGACACGCTCCTGTCCTGGTATCGCGACATGCTGTTGATCCGCCGATTTGAGGAGAAGGCCGGTCAGCTCTACGGCATGGGTCTGATCGCCGGCTTCTGCCACCTCTATATCGGCCAGGAAGCCGTTGTGGTGGGCGTGCAGGGCGCGCTTGAGGAAGGCGATCAGGTGATCACCGGTTATCGCGATCACGGCCACATGCTGGCCACCGGCATGGAAGCCAATGGCGTCATGGCCGAGCTGACCGGGCGCATTGGCGGCTATTCGCGCGGCAAGGGCGGGTCCATGCACATGTTCTCGCGCGAGAAGCAGTTCTTCGGCGGTCATGGCATCGTGGGTGCGCAGGTTCCGATCGGCACCGGGCTCGCCTTCGCCAACGCCTATAAGGAAAACAAGCGGGTCTGTGCGACCTATTTCGGCGACGGCGCGGCCAATCAGGGCCAGGTCTATGAGGCCTTCAACATGGCCAAGCTGTGGGACCTGCCCGTCGTCTACGTGATTGAGAATAATCAGTACGCCATGGGCACCAGCGTCCAGCGCGCCAGCTCTGAGACGCACCTTTACAAGCGCGGCGTCTCCTTCGGCATTCCCGGTGAAGAGGTCGACGGAATGGACGTTGTGGCGGTCCATCAGGCTGCTCAAGCGGCGGTCAAGCATGCCCGTGACGGCAACGGCCCCTTCATTCTGGAAATGAAGACCTATCGCTATCGCGGGCACTCCATGTCCGATCCGGCCAAGTACCGCACGCGCGACGAGGTCAATGAGGTGCGCGAGCACCACGACCCGCTTGATCTGGCGAAGGCGATAATCCTCCAGGCGAAATACGCCGATGAGGATGAGCTGAAGGCGATGGAAAAAGAGATCAAGGCGATCGTGAACGCCAGCGCCGAATTCGCCAAGGAGAGCCCGGAGCCCGATCCGTCCGAGCTGTGGACCGATGTTCTGGTGGAGGGCTGAGCCATGATGCCGATTGACGCGAGCCTCCTCGTCCTCGCCATCCTCATCTTCATCGCGATGATCCTGGTCCAGGCCGTATTCTCCAATCTTGAGCATTCGCCGAAAGATCAACTCGGCGCCCGCGACCGGCTGACCGATCAGAGTGCTCTGACCTGTCGGGCCAAGCGCGCCAACCAGAATATGATCGAGGCGCTTCTCATCCATGCGCCTCTGGTGCTCGTCGTACTGATGCTTGATCGCGCCAATGAGATGACGGCCCTTGGCGGCTGGCTCTTTGTCGCCGGCCGGGCGGTCTACGCCCCGCTTTACTGGTTCGGCGTGCCTATTGCGCGCACACTCGCCTGGTTCGTCGCCGCCGCCGGCTCGATCCTCATCCTGTTGCAAGTCCTGCCGTTTTCTGGAGCCGCGTGATGCCCCTTGAAGTGCTCATGCCCGCCCTCTCGCCCACCATGGAAGAGGGCACGCTGGCGAAGTGGAATGTGAAGCCCGGCGACACGGTGCGCTCCGGCGATGTCATCGCCGAGATCGAGACCGACAAGGCCACCATGGAGGTGGAAGCCGTCGAAGAAGGCGTGATCGGCAAGCTGCTCGTCGATGAAGGCGCTGAAGGGGTGAAGGTGAACGCTGTCATCGCCCTGCTGCTGGAAGAGGGTGAAGATGACAGCGCGCTTGACGGCGCTGGGTCCGGCTCTGCAGAACCGAAAATAGAAGCCGCGTCAGCAGCGCCGACGCCGGAGCCTGTTCAAGCCGCCAGTCATACGCCGGCTACGGTCGCTAGCCTGACCGATCCTGATATACCCTCGGGTACATCGATGACCTCCACCGCCGTGCGCGATGCGCTGCGCGACGCCATGGCCGAAGAAATGCGCCGCGATGAGACCGTCTTCGTCATGGGCGAGGAGGTCGCCGAGTATCAGGGCGCCTATAAGGTGACGCGCGAGCTGTTGCAGGAATTCGGCTCAAAGCGGGTCGTGGACACACCGATCACTGAGCATGGCTTCGCCGGTCTTGGCGTCGGCGCAGCCTTTGGCGGGTTGAAGCCGATTGTCGAGTTCATGACCTTCAATTTCGCCATGCAGGCGATCGACCACATCATCAACTCAGCGGCCAAGACGCTCTACATGTCCGGCGGGCAGATGGGCTGCCCCATTGTGTTTCGCGGACCGAACGGCGCGGCCTCGCGCGTCGGCGCCCAGCATAGCCAGGATTATTCCGGCTGGTACGCACACGTGCCCGGGTTGAAAGTCATCGCGCCTTATGACGCAGCCGATGCGAAGGGCCTTCTGAAAGCCGCCATTCGCGACCCGAACCCGGTGGTCTTCCTGGAGCATGAGCTGCTCTATGGCGAAAACTTCGACGTGCCGGACCTTGAAGATTGGGTGCTGCCGATCGGCAAGGCGAAGGTGCGCCGCGAAGGTTCCGATGTGACCATCACCGCGCATTCGCGCATGGTCGGCTTCGCGCTGCAGGCGGCGGAGGCGCTGAGCGAGCAGGGCATTGAGGCTGAGGTGATCGATCTGCGCACGCTGCGCCCGCTGGACACCGACACCGTCATTCAATCGGTGAAGAAGACCAATCGCATCGTCTGCGCCGAAGAAGGCTGGGGCCAGCACGGCGTTGGCGCTGAAATCGCCGCACGCGTGGTCGCAGAAGCGTTTGATTATCTTGATGCGCCGCCCGCACGGGTCTTCCAGAAAGACGTGCCGCTGCCTTATGCGGCCAATCTGGAGAAGCTTTCCCTGCCAGGCGCGGAGGATGTCGTCCAGGCCGCACGCGCGGTATGCTACGCCGATTGAAACCGCCCCGCGCAGAGCCGATCGGAGAGGTTATGAGCGAAGCCGACGTCATTGAGCAGATGGTGGAGTATCTGAACGTCCTTCTGGTGGGCGTTTCGGTCTTCTTCACCGTGGTGTCGGCCTATGTGGTGGCGATCTGGGTCTTTCTGCGCCATGCGGGCTTTGCGCTGCGAGCGTTTTCCTTCCTCTTCCTGACTTTCGTGCTCGCCTTTCTGATCCGCATCGCGGTCGGTGCGCAGCAGCTGCATGACGGCTTTGTCGCTACGCTGATCGAACTGGAGCAAACAGTGGGCCTGTCGCCGGCCGGGCAGGCCGCGCTCGACAATACGCGATCCGGCGTCGACTGGCTGGTCTCCCAATCCCTGTTTGGCGGAGCGGCCATCATCTATGTTGCGCTGTTTCTTCTGACTGTCTTTGCGCGCTCGACCTTCAAGTCCGCTGACGCCTGATCTGTTCCCTCGGAGAGCCCTTATGCCGATTGAAATTCTGATGCCCGCGCTCTCGCCGACCATGGAGGAGGGCACGCTGTCCAGCTGGATGGTGAGCGAAGGCGATACGGTCAGCTCCGGCGACGTGATCGCGGAAATCGAGACCGACAAGGCCACGATGGAAGTCGAAGCGGTCGACGAGGGCCGGATCGGTAAAATCCTGGTCGAGGCGGGAACTGAAGGCGTGAAGGTCAACGCCATCATCGCGCTCCTGCTTGAGGAAGACGAGGATGAGAGCGCGCTTGAGGGCCTTGGCTCGTCTGCCGCTTCCACCCCGCCCCAACCCTCCTCTCAAGGAGAGGGGGGTAAGGTTGAAGCGCCCTCGCGGGACAATGGCTCCAATTCTGACAAGACTGAAGCCTCGTCTGCTTCTCCCTCCCCCTCTGGGGAGGGTCGGGGCGGGGGCCAGGAGCCAGGCGAACGCATCAAGGCCTCGCCGCTGGCACGCCGTCTGGCTGAGCAGGCCGGGCTTGATCTTTTCGCGATCGCCGGTTCCGGTCCCAATGGCCGGGTTGTGAAGCGCGATGTGGAGGCGGCGAAATCCGGCGCATCGGCGGCAGTCTCAAAAACCAGCTCCGCTCCCGCAGCCCCGCCTTCGCCTGAGATCGACGCCGATGAGCCGCTGGCCCGCTACGGCATTACGGCGGACCGGTATGAGGTCGTGAAGGCCGACAATGTCACGAAGATCGCAGCCAAACGCCTGACGGAGTCCTTCCGGGACGTGCCGCACTTCCCGCTCAACGTGGATTGCCGCATCGACGCCCTGCTCGCCTTCCGCAAAGAGATCAACGCCAAGGCGCCGGACGGGGTGAAGGTGTCGGTCAATGACATCCTCATCAAGGCGAGCGGGATGGCGCTGAAGCGGGTGCCGCAGGCCAACGCCAGCTGGATCGAGGACGGGCGCATCGCCCTGCACAGGCACGCTGACGTGTCTGTCGCGGTCGCCATCGAGGGCGGACTGATCACCCCGATCATCTTCGACGCCGATCAGAAGGGCCTCGCGCAGATTTCCACCGAGATGAAGGACCTTGCCGCACGGGCGCGCGAGCGCAAGCTGAAGCCGGAAGAGTTCCAGGGCGGCACCTTCTCGCTGTCCAATCTGGGCATGTTCGGGATCACCTCCTTCGCCTCGATCCTGAACCCGCCGCAGGGCATGATCATGAGCGTCGGCGCCGGTGAAGAACGCCCGGTGATCACCGATGGCGCTCTGGCCAAGGCCACCGTCATTACCGTCACCGTCACCTGCGATCACCGCGTGGTCGATGGTGCGACCGGCGCGCGATGGATCGCCGCCTTCAAGGGCTTCGTCGAAGACCCGATGACGATGCTGATGTGAGCGCGCCGAAGGTTATAAATCTTGAAGAGGCGCATAGTCGCTTCTCCGATCTATGGTCGCCCAAGCGCATTGCGCGGGTCGAGGATTATGAGGTGAAGCTGGCCAAGGCCGAGGGGGAGTTCGTCTGGCACGCCCATGCCGATGAAGATGAGCTCTTCCTGGTCACAAACGGCGTGTTGCTCATCGAGATCGAAAACGCCGATCCGGTCATTCTCGGACCGGGAGAGCTCACGGTTATTCCCAAAGGAATCCGCCATAGACCCGTTGTGGAAGAGGGGCCGGTGCACATGCTGCTTTTGGAACGTTCCGGTGTCGTGAATACCGGCGACGCCGAACCGGGAGAGAAAACGGCTGTCGTGGACGATCTTTGAGCCGAGCGGTTCAGGCCGGTAGAAACGCGGACAAAAACTCGGACACCCTGGCGATCACCGCCTCATCGCGCAGCACGCCGCGATGGCCGAGATCGTCGTGGATTTCGCACAAGGCGCCCGGCCAGACTTGCGCGATCGATTGCGAGCCGGAGGGCGGGACGATTTCGTCGCGCCCGCCATGGATCAGCAGGGCGGCGGCCTGTGCCTCGGCGATGCGTTCATCAATCACGAACTCATCCACGGATCGGCCGAGGCGCTCACCCACGGCCTCAATCAGCAAGGCGGTCCCGCGCGCGCTGAGGCCCATGGCCGGCGCCTGATGCTCGATATTGGCGCGCATGGAATGCGGCCCGCCGAGTCCCACGACTGCGCGCGGTGTGAGCCCGTGCTCGGTCATGGCCACCACCGTGGCCGGCAGTCCCATGGAGTGCGCGACCACGGCGACCGGCTGGCCGAGCTGGTCGGCCACGCTGGCGAGCCCGGCTGAGAAGTCGGGCAGCACCGCGCGCCGGCCTTCCGAACCGCCGTGGGCCGGGCCGTCAATGAGCGCGACGCGCCAGCCTGCCGCGTCGAGCGCTTTGGCGTGTGAGCTGAGATCGGCGCTATCGGCCTCCCAGCCATGCTGAAAGAAGACGAGGGGACCGTCCCTGGAGCTGAGATAGACGCGTTGGACGACTTTGGGCGCCTCGATGTCGATGATCTGAAGGCTTTCGAGAAACTCCCGCCCGCGATCGGTCTGTTTGCGCGCGCGCGGCGTTACGAACTGAGCGCCGGCTCTGCGTTTGAAGCTCGCTGGCGCGAAGACGGCCATGGCGTTGGCCATGGCGATTGCCGGATTAATCATGCCGCAGCGTCCGCAAACAGGTGGGCGAAGGCGGCTTCGGCCCGGTGGCGCGCGGCCTCGGCATCGCGCATCGCCTGCGCCGCGACGGCAAGGCCAATGGCTTCAAACGAGAAGGCGAAAAGCGCGGCGTCGAGATCGGCGCGATACGCGCCTTCAGTTTTCGCAGCTTCGGCCTGCCTGGCGATATAGGGCGCGAAGCGGCTGCGGATCTGGATCGCCGTTTGGCCGGCCTCATCGGTCAGGCCCGGAGCGCTGAAGGCGGCCTGGATCAAGGGGCAGGGCAGGCCCAGCCCCGGCCTGGTCAGCCAGTAAAGCCAGAGGGCAGCGAGCTGTTCCAGCCGAGCCGCCTTGTCCGCTTCGTCCTGGGCCGGCGTGATGACGGAGGCGTTAAAGCGCGCCGCCGCCGCCTCGATCACCGCGATCTGCAGCACGGTCTGCGAGCCGAAATGACCAAAGAGCCCGCTCTTGGACATGCCGGTCTCGCTGGCGAGACGACCCACCGTCAGGCCAGCGAACCCGGCTCGCGGCAACAGGTCCAGAGCCGATTGAAGAATGCGCTCGCGCGTGGGTTTCGATCCAGCCATAGTTCAATACTCGAACGTTCGTTCGTCAGGTCAAGCTAAAGCGCGGCGTGAACGCTCAGAGGGCCGCCTTGATCGCTGCAGCCTGAGCTTCCAGCTCGGCGATATCGCCCTGTTTTGCATTGCCATGCCCGGCGAGCGGTGTGTCGCCGCGCTGCGGGATGATGTGGAAATGGATGTGAAACACGGTCTGGCCCGCCGGCGCGCCATTGAACTGCACCACGGTGATCCCGTCCGGCGCCAGGGCGGTCTTCACTGCCCGGGCGATCTTCTGAACACGCGCGACGGCTTCGGCTGCGGCTTCACCGGACAGCTCAAGCAGGTTGCGCGCCGGTTCCTTGGGGATGACCAGACAATGGCCGGGCGACTGAGGGAAGATGTCCATGAAGCTGAGCACATGCTCATCCTCATACACTTTCACGCACGGCGCCTCGCCGCGCAGGATCTTGGCGAAGATGTTCTGATCGTCATAGACGCCGTCGAGGCTCATGTCCCGGCTTCCTCATTGCTTGGCGCATCGTGAGCGCTGCGGTTGGAAAATCAAGCGGCGCCTGCTTACGAGCCGACCTTGTACGGCGTTTCCTTATCAAGGGCCTCGATCTCAGCGAGAACGGCTGGGCGTTCACGGTCAAGAAACCGGCCCACAGCATCGGCGAATCTCTCATCGGGCAGATAATGGGCCGAATGAACCGCCTGCGGGCGGTAACCGCGCGCCATTTTATGCGGGCCCTGCGCGCCGGCCTCCACCTGCTTCAGCCCATTCTCGATCGCATAGTCGATGGCCTGGTGATAGCAGAGCTCGAAATGGACGTGCTCCATCGGCTCCAGACACCCCCAATAGCGGCCGAACAGTGTTTCCGATCCGATGAAGTTCAGCGCTGAAGCGACATAACGGTCCTGACGACGCGCCATCACCAGAAGCACGCGGTCCGCCATGCGTTCATGGATGAGCTGGAAGAAGTCCCGGTTGAGATAGGGCGTGCCCCATTTGCGCGCACCCGTGTCCTGATAGCAGGCGAAGAAGACGTCCCAGTGCTCCGGTCTGATCGCCGCGCCGGTTAGCGGTTCGATGATGACATCCGCTTGGGCCGCTTCACGCTCCTTGCGCAGCGCCTTTCTCTTTCGCGAGGCGAGGGCGTCCAGAAAGTCGGCGTAATCGCGATAGGCTTCGTTGCGCCAGATGAACTGGATGTCGCAGCGTTGCAAAAGCCCATGTTCGCCAAGCGCGGCGTAATCGCCAGGTTCTGGAAACAGCACATGCCAGCTGGACAGACTCCACTCCCTGCACAGCCTTTTGGTGGTCTCGATCAGGGCGGTCCGCACCGCTTCGTCGCGCCCGAACAGGCGCCGCCCCGTCGCCGGAGTAAAGGGGGCTCCTGTCAGGAGCTTGGGGTAATAGGATCCCCCGGCGCGCTCAAACGCGTCCGCCCAGCCATGGTCGAAGACATATTCGCCGTAGGAATGGCCCTTCAAATAGAGCGTCATCGCGCCCAGCAGGCGTCCCGCCTCGTCCTCGGCGAGGAGATGATGCGGCGCCCACCCGGTTTCGTTCGACACCGAAGCCGACTGTTCCAGCGCCTGCAGGAAGTCCCACGAGGCGAACGGGTCGTAGGGCGAATCAGCCGGATTGGCGATCGCGTCCCACGCCTCACGATCGACATCGTCGAGCCCGTGGGCGATGCGCAATTTCAGCTCGGTCATCAAGGCCAGCGCCGCATCGCTTTGTTGCTGAGGTGAGCCGTCAGATATAGGCGGTTCAGCCCAGCTCGACGACCGCATCGATCTCCACAGCGGCGCCAAGGGGCAGGACCGGGCAGGAAACCGCAGAACGGGCATGGCGCCCGGCTTCGCCAAATACCTCAACCATCAGATCAGAGGCGCCGTTGATGACCTGCGGGATCTCCACGAAGTCCGCTGTCGCGCAGACGAAGCCGCCCAGCTTCACAATGCGTGCGATCTTAGTCAGATCGCCGGTGGCCGCCTTGAACTGTGCGATCAGATTGATCGCGCACAGCCGGGCGGATGCCTGACCGGCCGCCACATCCATATCCTCGCCGAGTTGGCCCTTCACCAGCCCGTCCGGGCCCAGTGAAATCTGTCCGGAGACAAAAAGCTGGGAGCCGCTGATCACGAAGGGGACGTAATTGGCCACGGGCGCTGCGGCCTGCGGCAGCTGGATGCCGAGATCGGCGAGGCGTTGTTCCGGCGTGCTCATGAGGCTCTCCGCTTCAGCTGTCAGCGTTTGATACGGCGCCGGCCCGGCAATGCAAGCGTGCTTGCCTTGACGTCGGCGTCATCCGGCCGTGTGACCGCATTCACCGGAGATCCCTATGCCCAGCACGCCCCATCGGTCATCACGGCCTGTTTTTGAACAATGCCGAAGGCCTCTGGCGGAGCGTCTTCGACTGGCCTGGAGCCTGGGTGTTTGAATCCGGGGCTGTGGGTCAGTCCCGCCCCTTCAGCGCCCTGCCTTTCTTCACGGCGTCGCTGCCGAATTTTTCGCGCGCCGCGTCCATGGCCCGCTCAGCGGCGGCGCGTCTGAGCGCATTGGGGTCAAGCAGATCGCCGGCATCGCCCTGGGCCGGCTCCAGCCCGCTATATCCGGCTCCGATCAGGCGGTAACGCACCCCGTCCGGCTCGCGATTGAGCAGAGTCTGGCAGGTTCGAAACAAGGTGTCGGCCAGCTGGCTCGCCGCATCGAGCGTGCGCCGTCTGGTCACGGTCCTGAAATTGGCGCGCTTGAGTTTCAGCGTCACCACCCGTCCGCTGACATTGCTGGCCTTCATGCGTGCGGCGACCTTCTCACACAGCACCCAGAGCCGGTTGGCGAGTTCGGCCTTGTCAGTGATGTCGTTGCTGAACGTGGTCTCGGCGCTGACGCTCTTGCGTTCGCGTTGTGGGTTCACGGCGCGATGATCAATACCCTGGGCGAGCCGAAACAGGCGTTGGCCGGACTCGCCATGGCGCTTGATGAGCGCGTGCTCTCCGGCGCGCACGATATCGGCCAGGGTGGAGAGCCCGTCACGGCGCAGCGTCTTTGCGAAGGCGGGGCCGACACCGAACACCGCATCGACTGGCTGAGTGGCGAGGAAACCGGGCGCATCGGCGTGCCCGAGCACGGCGAAACCGTTCGGTTTGTCCAGGTCCGAGGCGGTTTTGGCGAGAAATTTATTATAGCTCAGCCCGACCGAAACAGTGACGCCGACCTGCTCCAGAATACGCGCCTGCAGGCGCATCAGCGTGACAACGGGCGGCGCGCCGTGCAGGCGCTGCGTGCCGGACAGATCCAGAAACGCTTCATCAATCGACAAAGGTTCGACCAGCGGCGTGACATCTTCCATCAGCGTCCGGATGCGCCGCCCCTCGCGTACATAGACATCCATGCGGGGCTTCACTACGACGGCGTCCGGACAGGCCTTGAGCGCCTTGAACATCGGCATGGCCGATTTCACCCCGTACAGGCGCGCGATGTAGCAGGCGGCTGAAACCACGCCGCGACGTCCGCCGCCGACCACGACAGGGCGATCGGCAAGGCTGGGATCGTCGCGCTTCTCGATCGAGGCGAAAAAAGCGTCGCAATCGATATGAGCGATGGACAGCGAGTCCAGCTCGTCATGACGGACCAGGCGCGCTGATTTGCAGTGCGCGCAGATTTCGACCGGCTGCGACGCGGCGGAAAAACAGTCCCGGCAATACACTGGGGCCATGGATCAGGGCTCCGGCCAGAGCCAGGCGGCGCCGCGAACGCCGGAGGAATCGCCATGCTCATTGATCCGAACGCGCGCCGCCGGTGCGTCTGAGAAGACATGCGCAGCGAGCCGGGCTTCGATCCGCTCGGCCAGACCCGGCAGGTTGGACAGCCCGCCGCCCAGAACGACCCGCTCCGGGTCCAGCACGTTGACGATGACGCCAAGCCCGCGCGCGACCCGGTCGGCGTGATGATCCAATGAGGCGGTCGCAGCTTCATCGCCCTCAGCGGCGCGTACAGCCAGTTCCTCCGGGCTGAGGACCTCGCGCGATCGACGATGGTGATCCGCGCTCAGGGCCGGACCGGAGCACCAGGCCTCGATACAGCCGCGCCGTCCGCACCAGCATTGTGGCGCTAAGCGTTCCGCCTCGCTCGCAGCGGGCAGGGGCGTATGGCCCCATTCGCCTGCAATGCCGCTTGAGCCTGACCACACCGCGCCGTCGATGACGATGCCGCCGCCAACGCCTGTGCCGAGAATCACCCCGAACACGCTGCGCGCGCCAGCGCCGGCGCCGTCACGCGCCTCGGACAGGGCGAAACAGTCCGCATCGTTCGCACAGCGCACGGGACGGTTCAGAACGCCTTGCAGGTCCGCCTGCAAGCGCTCGCCATTCAGCCGTTCAGAGTTCGCATTGCGCACCCGCCCGGTTTGCGGATTGATCGAGCCGGGGTGACCGACGCCAAGCCCTGGCGCGAGCGATCCGCACTGCCCCTGTAATCGTGCGAGCAGCGGTTCGATCGCGTTTAGCATGCCGTGATAGCTGTCCGGCGTTGGTATTCGCAGGCGTGCGCGCACCTGTCCGCCGGCATCCAGAGCGGCGGCTTCAATCTTTGTTCCTCCGATGTCCAGGCCGGCGCGCACCACGATTTATCCTTTGCAGTTCGGGCTTCTGGCGATAGGTTCTTATCTTGTTCCGGGCGGCTGTGAAACCTGAATGAACCCGTTTTGGGTGGAGACTCACCGTTGATTAAGGAAGATCGGTTTTACTGAGCGTGGATGGTCAAGAGCTTACGCCAATAGGCGAAGCAACGGGGAAACGCGCTCGTCATGCTGCAGGTCATGTCCAAAAAAGTACTGATCGTTGAGGATAACGAGCTGAACATGAAGTTGTTTCATGATCTGCTCGAAGCCCACGGGTACGAAACCCTGCAGACGCGCGAAGGCATGAAGGCCCTCGATCTTGCGCGCGAGCACAAGCCCGATCTCATCCTGATGGATATCCAGCTGCCGGAAGTGTCCGGTCTGGACGTGACAAAGTGGATCAAGAACGACGAGGAACTCTCTGAGATTCCAGTTGTTGCCGTGACCGCCTTTGCGATGAAAGGTGATGAGGAGCGTATCCGCGCAGGCGGTTGCGAGGCTTATCTGTCGAAACCGATCACGGTTTCCACCTTTATCCAGACGGTCCGGAAGTTTCTGGATTAGGGGCGCGCCATGAGTGGCCGCATTCTTGTCGTCGATGACATCGAATCCAACCGTCGCCTGCTGGAGGCGCGGCTTTCGGCTGAGTATTTTGACGTCCTGCAGGCCGATTCCGGCACAGCATGCTTGGATGTTGCTCGCGCGGAATCGCCTGACGTCATCCTTCTTGATGTGATGATGCCGGGCATTGACGGGTTTGAGACTTGCCGGCGTCTGAAGGACGATCCGAAGACGCGGCACATCCCTGTGGTGATGGTCACCGCGCTCGATCAGCGCGAAGACCGGGTCCGCGGACTGGAAGCCGGCGCCGATGATTTTCTGACCAAGCCGGTTAACGATATCGCCCTGTTTGCCCGCGTGCGCTCGTTGCTGCGGCTGAAGCTGGTAATGGACGAGTTGCGTCTGCGCGAGGATGCGCGTCCGGCCATTGAGGCTGAGAACGCCGTCGAGGCCGCTCCTGCGGGCGGCCATGTTCTCGTTGTGGCGCCTGATGATGTCCAGGCCGAGCGTCTTGCAGCGCGACTGCCGGCGCGCTTCAGCTGTGAAGGCGCCAGCGATCCGCGCACGGTCATGACCAAGGCCCAGCGTGCTGAGCTCATCATTGTGGACTTGTCATCGCCGCGCTTTGACGGCTTGCGCGTGTGTGCGCGTTTGCGCGCCGAGGCGGATACCCGTCACACGCCCATCCTTGGCATTGTTGATCCGGACACTCCGGCGGCGATGGTTCGCGCACTGGATATCGGCGTGAGCGATGTGGTGGCCCGACCGGTTGATTCCGGCGAGCTGGCCGCGCGCGCCATGACCCAGCTGAAACGCAAGCGTTATACGGACCGGCTTCGCGACCGGCTGGAAGAAAGCCTGGAGATGGCGGTGACCGATCAGCTCACCGGGCTGCATAACCGGCGCTATCTCAATTCACGGCTTCGCTCCGCCCTGGAAGGCGTGGAGCTGAGCGGTGAAGCTTTCAGTCTGGTCCTGTTCGATATCGACCACTTTAAGCGAATCAATGACACGTACGGTCATCAGGCTGGCGATGACGTGCTGAAGGGTTTTGCAACGCGCATGGGCCGCGCCTTGCGGGCTGTGGATGTGGCGGGCCGTTATGGCGGTGAGGAGTTCCTCGTTCTGCTCACCGGCGCGCATCTGGATGAAGCCGCGCGAAGCGCTGAACGCGTTCGCGCCGCAATTGCGACCGCACCGTTCACAGTGGCTCAGGCTGATGCGCTTGGCGTCACGGTGAGCGCCGGCTGCGCGCAGGCGGTGGCGGGTGATTCGCCGGAAAGCCTTCTGGCGCGGGCCGATGCGGCGCTCTACGAGGCCAAGGCCGCCGGGCGCAACAAGGTGGCGGTGGCAAAGAAAAAGGCCGCGTAAACCGCGACCTCTCTCCAGATTTCAACAGGATCAATCGCGCGCCGTGGCCGGCGCAACGGGCTTACTTGATCTTGCCTTCCTTGAACTCGACATGCTTGCGCGCAACCGGGTCGTACTTTTTCAGCACGAGCTTTTCGGTCATGGTGCGGGCGTTTTTCTTCGTCACGTAGAAATAACCCGTGCCCGCCGTGGAGTTCAGGCGAATCTTGATGCTGTTCGGTTTCGCCATGTCGCGCACCCATAAAGACGTAGCGCGCCGGAACGGTTCCAGCGCTGCGAGCGCGCGAACATACGCACGCCGCGACGCCTGTCAAGCAAGGCGCTGCGCCAATCGCACGGTCACCGCCCGCGCGCGCTGGAGAGCGCTGACAGAAGGACATAGATCAACGCCAGCGCGCTCAACGCCGGCATGAGCCCGAACGGGCTCCATATATCCATCGCAGCGCCCCCGCTCAGGGGGCCGACGAGCGATCCCGCGCCATAGGCCAGGATGAACGCCGCATTCGCGGCGGCCATGGACCCGCCGGTGAAACGCTCGCCGACCAGCGCCAGACCCAGCGTGTAAAACGCACTCGCGCAGCCGACATAGAAGAAGGTCAGCACGAAGACCGGGGGGGCTGAAGCGCCCGAGGCGAGAATGCCCAGCGGCGCAAGCGTGCTCGCCAGGGCGACCAGAAACAGGATGCGACGGCGCCCGACCCGGTCGGCGATCATGCCGATCGGCACCTGAAGCCCGATGGCGCCCAACGCGCCCGCTGTTGTCAGAAGGCCGATCAGGACGATCGGGAAGCCGAGCCGTTCAGCGTAGACCGGGAAGAGGGCGAAGGAGGAGGTCTCCAGCGCCCCGAATATAAAGCCGGCGAGCATGGCAAGGGGCGCGATCCGCGCTGCGCTGAACAGCGCTGAGGGGCGCGCCTCTGCCGCTAGAGGCGCTTCGAGCTCCGGCCCGCGCAACGCGATGATGGGCACGGCGCCCAGCAGGAAAATCCCAGCGCCGACGAGCCAGGGGGCGAAACCGGAGGCGCCCAGCAGCGCGACCAGCACCCCGCCGAGTCCGAACCCGCCGGCGAGCACAGTCGCATAAACCGCCAAGAGGCTGGCGCGCCGCTCCGGTTTGGCGAGCTGGTTGATCCAGGTTTCGCTCGCGACGAAGACGAAGGTCATGCTGACCCCGACGAGAAAACGCAGGATGAACCAGGCGGTGACGTCGGCGATAAAGGGGAAGAGGGCGATGCCGAGCCCTGTGATGATCAGGGCCAGGATGATCGCGAGGCGCGGTCTCATCGCCGCCAGCAGACCGGGGGCGAATGGCGTCAGAATAATGGTGGATAGCGCGGCCATGGCCGCGTTCCCGCCTGCGATGGCGGCCGAACCGGTCATCGCCTCCAGATTCAGTGAGACCAGCGGCATCAAAAGTCCGAACCCGCACCCGGCCAGAGCCGCACACAGCATGGCGGCGGCAAGGGAGTGGGTTCGCGCCTCTGCGCCGGGCTGGCCGTGCGTGGCGGTCATGGCGTGCTAGAGCGCACGGACAAGCCGCCGACCTGCACGGAAGGAAACCAGATGCGGTTTGAAGCGCGCGCTGAACGCGTCGAGCGCCCGTGCGGCCAGCGGCCCCAGCAGATCGTCGTCCAACTCTTCGCTCGCCTCAGCCGGGGTCAACCAAGCCACGGACTGCGCGCGAGCGGGCCGAACCACAGAGTTTGAAACGGCTGCAAAAGGCGCGGCGAAGACGCGCACATGCCGGCGGCGCTTCTGGTGTGCGGGGCTGAGTGCACGTCCAAGAAACACCAGATCGCCTCGGCCCGGCTCCAGGCCGTGCAGGCGAATCCGGTCAAGCGAGCGGGTTGATCCATGCTGGGGGCTGGGTTCTGTCGGTCGAGCGATGAGCCAGCCGAGATGCTCAAACCCCGCCATCAGAGCTGCGTCAGCGAAGCAGGCGGCTTTCGCCTTCGACGAACCGAGGCGCCCATCGCTGATCTGGCGCATCTTTGGACTCGGATGCGCTGTGGCGGCGATTTTCGCTTCAGGCAGATACAGCCCGGAGGGCCCGCGTGCGATCGCGATCCGAGCGGCATGCTTGTCTGCGATCACCAGGGCTGCGGAGTCGAACGGGCGGGCGCTCATAACTCGTCCACTTTCGGGCCGGAGCGGGTCACCCTGGCGCAGCGCACCGGAGCGCCGCCGCGCAGATGGGCGCGCAATTCTGAAAGAACGAAGCGTGTGATGATCGGAATGTCGAGCGAGTCCGCTTCTGCAAGGCTCGCCCAGCGCAGATCTTCAAGCTCCGCGCTTTCGACCGGCTCTACAGAGCCGTAGAGCCGGTCGGCATCGGCGTGAAAGAAGAAGGCGTCGAAGCGCCGGGGCCGTCCGGTGGGCGTGATCGCGCGCGCCACCAGGCTGAGCGGTTCAGCGTCCGGCGCCACACCGGCTTCCTGGAAGGGACGCCAGGGCGAGTCTGGTCTGGCCGGAATCGCGGCTGGCCGAGCGAGCAGGAGCCCGGTCTCCTCCGCCGTCTCGCGCAGAGCCGCCGCAGCCGCAGCCCGGGTCCGGCGTTCGCTGAGCACGCGGCGCATCACGCTCTGGACATCTTCGCGCAGTTCGCGTGCAAGCGGCGCAAACCCATCGGTGCGATCCACCCGACCGCCGGGAAACACGTATTTGCGCGGCATGAAGACATGGCCCTGGGAGCGTCGGCCCAGCAGCACTTCCATCTCACCGCTGGCGCGTTTCCTCGTGAGGATCAGCGAAGCGGCGAGTTTAGGCCTTAAGGTCGGCGAACGGGTGTCGGGCGTGGCGGTCAGGACCGTCTCTTGCGTGGCTGTCGGCGTTGATTTGAGCGCGAATGTCCGCGCCCGCCGCGACGGGCCCGCTTTCGCGCCTCCATACTAGCCGATTCAGGCGGCGTCAGCATTTCAAACAGCAGCCCGCCTGTGACCGGCGTGGCTTCCTTCAGCCGGACCGTGACCGACATGCCGAGACGATATTGTCCGCCCGACCGGTCGCCGATGAGTGCGTGCGCGCGTTCGTCGTGATGGAAATACTCATCGCCCAGGCTGGAAATCGGACACAACCCGTCCGCGCCCGTCTCATGCAAGCGAACGAAGGTTCCAAAGCGGGTCACGCCCGTGATCCGGCCCGTGAACTCGCTCCCGACCCGGGAGGAAAGCCAGCTGGCGATGAAGCGGTCCGTCGCATCGCGTTCGGCGGCCATGGCGCGGCGCTCATTCTGACTGGTCTCTTCGGCGATCCGCTCAAGTTCGGAGCGCTCCCCGTCGCTCTGACCATCCGATCCCAGCCCGTAGGCCCGGATCAGCGCTCTATGGACGATCAGGTCGGCATAGCGCCGGATCGGCGAGGTGAAGTGAGCGTATCGTTCCAGATTCAGTCCGAAATGGCCCAGATTATCGGTGTCATAGACCGCCTGGCTCTGGCTGCGCAGAACGACTTCATTGACGGTCTCGTAGTGGTCGGAGCCTTCAGACTGTTTGAGCAATCGGTTGAAGCGCGCCGGGGTGGGGCGCTCGGCTTTGGTCCATTTCAGCCCGACCGTGGGCAGAAAGTCCGCCAGCGAGTCGATCTTCTGCGAACCCGGCTCATCGTGGACGCGGTAGATGAGCGGGGTCTTCTTCGCTTCCAGCGCCTGCGCTGCGGCGACATTAGCCTGGATCATCATCTCTTCGATCAGCTTATGGGCGTCAAACCGTTCGCGCGTCTCAACGCCGTTCACCGACCCGTCCTCGCCAATGCGGATTTTGCGTTCCGGGGCGTCGATCTCCAGCGGCTCACGTTGCGCGCGGGCTTTCTGCAGCGCTCGGTAGGCAGCCCAGAGCGGCTCCAGAACGTCCTTCTTCAGCGTTTCGGCTTTCCCGATTCCGCGTCCATCAATGGCCGCTTGCGCGTCTTCATAAGAAAGCTTGGCCGGCGAACGCATCCAGCCGCGCACGAATTCATGACCGCGCTTGGCGCCGTTGCGATCGAATACCATGCGAGCCGCGAGGCAGGGGCGTTCCTCGCCTTCGCGCAACGAACACAGATCGTTCGACAGGCGTTCCGGCAGCATCGGCACGACCCGGTCAGGCAGGTAAACCGAGACGCCTCGCTTGCGCGCGCCGGCGTCGAGCGCACCGCCGCTGCGCACATAGGCGGCGACATCGGCGATCGCGACCCAGACGATCCAGCCGCCGGGGTTGGCGGCGTTATCATCGGGCTGAGCGCAGACTGCATCGTCATGATCGCGCGCATCGGCCGGGTCGATCGTGATTAGCGGAAGATCTCGCAGATCGGTTCTCTGGCCCATTGTCGCAGGCTTTAGCCCTTTGAGCTCGGCCAGTTCCGCGTCGCTAAAGCCCTGCGGCACGCCGTGCTCGGCGAGCGCGATGACCGAGCCGGCGCGCGGGCTGTCGGCCCGACCCACCACTTCTTCGATGATAGCGGTCTTCAGCCCGTGGCGGCGTTCCGAGGCCAGGCGCACCAGCACAAGATCGCCGTCTTCGGCGGTGATATCGCCGCTTCGCTGTGGGATCAGCTCATGGCGTGAGCGGCGATCAACGGGCGCCAGACGCGCGCCGCCGCGTCCGCCTGAGCGGTAGACGCACAGCACGCGGTGCGCTGAGCGTCCCAGCGTCTTGATGATGCGCGCCAGATAGGACCCGTCCTCTTCGCGGCTGAGGCGGGCCAGAACCTTGTCGCCAATGCCGGCGGCGCGCTCGCGCTTGTCGGTTTTGCCGGCGCCGGGCGCGAGGCGGATGACCGGCATCGGGTCGAAGTCCTCGCGATCCGGGCGGCAGAGCATTTCCCCGTCCACATCGCGATCGACGACTTCCAACACCATCACGCCGGGCAGGCCGCCCGCGACCACATAACCGCGCCGTTCGGTGCGCCGGACCACGCCGTCCTCTTCCAGCTGTTTCAGAGCGGCTTTCAGAGCGATGCGCGCATCACCTTTCAGCCCAAGCGCACGCGCGATTTCGCGTTTGGTGAACTGACCTTCGCCGAGCTTGATCGCTTCGATCAGCGTGTCGCGGGTGAAGCCCGCACCTTCGAACGGGCTATCCGTCACCCCGGCTTCGCTTTCGAGGCGGCCTTTTTCGCCGGGCTCTTCTTGGCGGCGGTTTTCTTAGCGGTCGTTTTCTTGGCCGGCGCTTTTTTCTTCGCTGGCTTCTTGCCGGTTTTCGCTGCGCGTTCTGCGATCAGGACGATCGCCTGTTCCATCGTGACGGCTTCCGGCTCCACGCCCTTGGGCAGGGTGGCGTTGATCTTGCCGTTCTTCACATAGGGCCCGTAGCGCCCGCTCATGACATTGACCGGCTCGCCGTTCTCAGGGTGTGCGCCGAGCTCTTTCAGCGGCGCCGCGGCGGCGGCGCCGCGGCCGCGCGGATTGGCTTTCTTCTGAGCGATCAGGTCTACAGCCCGGTTCAGGCCGACCTCGAACACGTCCTCGACATTCTCAAGATTGGCGTAGGTCTTGCCGTGGCGCACAAAGGGTCCGTAGCGGCCAATGCCAGCCTCGATAACGTCACCGTCTTCGGGGTGGGCGCCGATCTCGCGGGGCAGATCGATGAGCTGGACCGCCCGGGCAAGCGTCAGGCTCGCCGGATCCCAGCCCTTGGGCAGCGAGCCGCGCTTGGGCTTGTCTTCACCCTCGACGGCCATTTCCAGATAGGGCCCGAACCGACCGTCTTTCAGATGGATCATGGCGCCCGTTACGGGGTGAGCACCGATCTCGCCATCGCCTTCAATGCCTGAAGACTGCTCTGAGCCGGACAGGGTCCGGGTATAGCGGCATTCAGGATAGTTAGAGCAGCCTACGAATGCGCCATGCTTGCCAAGACGCAGTGAGAGCTGTCCTTCGTTGCACGATGGGCAGAGGCGGGCGTCCTTGCCATCCTCGCGCGGCGGGAAGATAAGGGGTCCCAGCGCGTCATTCATCGCATCGATGACCTGGCCGATCCGCAGATCGGAGATGTCGTCTACGCTTGCGTGGAAAGCCTCCCAGAACTGACGCAGCAGCTCCTTCCAGTCCAGATCGCCGGCTGAAACCCGGTCCAGCTGGTTCTCCAGATCGGCGGTGAAGTCGTACTGGACGTAGCGACTGAAGAAGTTTTCCAGGAAGGCGATGACCACCCGGCCCTTGTCTTCGGGGATAAAGCGCTTCTGGTCCATTCGGACATATTCGCGCTCGCGCAGAACCGACAGGATAGAGGCGTAGGTGGACGGCCGGCCAATGCCGAGCTCTTCCATCTTCTTGACCAGCGAGGCCTCGGTATAGCGTGGCGGCGGCTGGGTGAAGTGCTGCTCGGCGGCGGTTTTCGCCGCTTCGGCGCGCGCGCCGGTTTCCACCTTGGGCAGGCGGCGTTCAGCCTCGTCCTCTTCATCGTCGCGCCCCTCCTGATAGAGGGTGAAGAAGCCGTCGAAGGTGACCACGGTGCCGACCGCGCGAAGCGCCAGGGACTTGTCGGCGCTCTCCACATCAATCGTGGTGCGCTCCAGGCGCGCGCTTTCCATCTGGCTGGCGACGGCGCGTTTCCAGATCAGCTCGTAAAGGCGGGCTTCATCACCGCCCAGGCGAACCGAGCCGGGGCGGCGTGCAAAGCTCGTGGGCCGGATCGCCTCGTGAGCTTCCTGAGCATTCTTCGCCTTGGAGGCGTAAAAGCGCGGCTTTTCCGGCACGTAGTCATCACCGTACTGCCCGCCAATAACCCCGCGCGCCTGGGAAATGGCTTCAGACGCCATCTGCACGCCGTCGGTCCGCATATAGGTGATGAGGCCGACCGTCTCGCCGCCCATGTCCACGCCTTCATAGAGACGCTGCGCCGCCCGCATGGTGCGAGCCGCGTCGAAGCCGAGCTTGCGCGAAGCTTCCTGTTGAAGCGTGGAAGTGGTGAAGGGCGGCGGCGGATTGCGCTTGGTCGGCTTGGCCTCGACAGAGGCTATAGCGAGGTCAGCGGTCTTGATCGCGGCCTCAGCGGCGCGGGCGCGCGCCTCGTCGCCAATGCTCAGCCGGGTGATCTTGTCGCCTTCAAAGCGGGAGAGCTTGGCCTGAAACGGCGCGGCGGCGCCCTGGGCGGTGATCTCAGCATCGACCGACCAGTATTCCTGCGGTTTGAAGCGTTCGATTTCGGTTTCGCGCTCGGTGATCAGGCGCAGCGCGACTGATTGGACCCGGCCGGCTGAACGCGCGCCCGGCAGCTTGCGCCAGAGCACAGGCGACAAGGTGAAGCCCACCAGGTAATCGAGTGCGCGCCGGGCGAGATAGGCTTCCACCAGCTCCATATCGATTTCCCGAGGGCTGGCGATGGCTTCGCTCACGGCGCTCTTGGTGATCGCGTTAAAGGCGACGCGCTGGATCTGCTTGCCTTTGAGGGCCCGCCGCTTGGTCAGCGCTTCGAGCAGGTGCCAGGAAATGGCTTCGCCTTCGCGATCCGGGTCAGTCGCCAGGATCAGGGCGTCGGCGTCCTTCAACGCTTCGGCGATGGCGCGGACCTTTGGTGCGGAACGGGAATCGATTTCCCAGCTCATCGCAAAGTCCTCATCCGGACGTACTGACCCGTCCTTAGCCGGGAGGTCGCGGACATGTCCGAAGCTTGCCAGCACGGTGTAGTCGGCGCCGAGATACTTGTTGATCGTCTTGGCTTTGGCGGGGGATTCGACGACGACGAGGTTCATGAAGTGAGGACCTGACAGGTAAGAGCGATCACAGTATCGCGCGGCGGCGGAAGTTGGGGGCGGTCAGTCTTGAAGTCAACTCGCTGCACTTGGCGACCATATCGGGTTGCACGTGAGGGTGGTGCATCATAAAGTTTCGCGACATAGTTGTTTTAGCGATTCTTGCACCCCAATGTCTGACCCGCGCAATCATATCGGCGATGTACCGCGCCAACCTGGCCCGGCGGCTGCTTATCTTATGGACTTGCTTGAATCGGCATCTTTCCTCGCCCATGTTTCCGACCTTCCCAATTCGAGCGCCTTGCTTGCCGCTGCGATCAAGCTGGTGGAGCAGGAGTGTCGGCTTGCCACCGGCGAATCTCCTCCGGGTCGCGATCCCACCAAGAGTCGACCTTAATCGGGTTCGGGATATGCCGCGCGGACCAGCCCTCCCGGCGCGACTTCACAGCGCTCTGCGAGTTCCAGCTCCACAAGAGCGGCTGAAACAGCCTGGATCGGCGCCCCGGTGATGCGTGACAGCTCGTCGCGCGACACCGGTGATGGCGATAACAGCTCTGCGATCTGCTCGCGAATGCGGTCGGCCTCCTCTTCGATCGCCTCTGACCGGGGCGGCTCGTCTTCATAGTCGAACAGGGACGGGGCTCGCAGTCCGGACAGGCTGGCGCCGCGCAGCACGTCCATGACGTCGTCAGCGTTTTCAATCAGCGCTGCGCCATCTCGCAGCAATCGATTCACACCCTTCGCCCTCGGGTCCAGAGGCGAGCCGGGCACGGCCATCACTTCGCGCCCCTGTTCTGCGGCGAGGCGCGCAGTGATAAGCGATCCTGAACGCTCCGCGGCCTCGACCACCACCACGCCGAGCGACAAGCCGGAAATCAGCCGGTTACGGCGCGGAAAGTCTCTCGCGGTGGCGCGATAGCCGACCGGCATTTCAGAGACGATCAGGCCGGTTGCGGCGATCTCGCGATGCAGCGCCTCATGTTCGCGGGGGTAGATCTGATCAACCCCGCCGCCGACGACCGCGATCGTGCCGGTTTGCAACGCGCCGGCATGAGCGGCCCCGTCAACGCCCCGCGCCAGCCCGGAGACGATCACGCAGCCACGCGCACCCAGCTCTCTGGCAAGATCGCCGGCGAAGCGAATACCGACCGCGGAGGCGCTGCGTGCGCCAACCATAGCGCAGGGCCATTCCGCTTCCGGGTCAAGCGGACCCAGGATGGTGATGACCGGCGGCGGCGGATCGAGCGTTGTCAGACGTGTCGGAAAACCCGGTTCGCAGGCGCAGAACAATCGCCCGCCCAGGCGCTCCACGGCGTCGATCTCGCCTTCGGCAAGGCTCCGGCTGACGATACGCATCGGATCGACACGGCCGCCGCGCCTGGCCAATCGGGGCAGGGCGTCCAAAGCCTCTGTCGCGCCGTGGAAACGGGAAATGAGCTGGGCGAAGGTGACGGGTCCAACGCCCGGGGTGCGCGCGAGGCGCAGCCAATCGACTCGTTCGTCGGCGGAGAGCGTGCGCTGCTTCACGCCTTCTTCGCGCCGATCATTGGTTCTTCGCCTGTGAGCAGTCGGGCGATGTTCTCCTTGTGGCGCCAGTAAAGCAGCGCGGCGATGAACGCCGCCATGATCGCTGCGTCAGGCCGTGAAAAGGCCAGGCAGAAGATCGGAGCCGCAGAAGCTGCGGCGAGAGCTGACAGCGAAGAGATCCGGAAGGTCAACGCCATGCCCAGCCAGGTCAGACAGGTCAGAACGCCAACTGCGGGGACTGCGGCTAGCAGCACGCCCAGAAAGGTCGCCACGCCCTTACCGCCCTTAAAGCGCAGCCAGACCGGGAAACAGTGTCCGAGAAAGGCCGCCGCGCCGGCGATGAGCCCAGCCAGCGGGCCGAGCAGAGCCATGAAGATGAGCGCGGCCGCGCCGGCCTTGCCGGAATCCAGCAACAGCGTCGCCAGTGCGAGATCCTTGCGGCCGGTGCGCAGCACATTGGTCGCGCCGATATTGCCCGAGCCGACCTGGCGGATATCGCCAAGACCGGCCAGGCGTACAATGACGAGCCCGAACGGGATTGAACCCAGAAGGTATCCGCCAATCGCAGCGAGGAGGAGAAGCGGGTCGAAAGCCATCGGCGTCCTAAGGTTGGGGTTCGACTATGATTGCGCCATCCACCATCGTCATCAAGATGCGACCGAACAGGCGACGCCCGGAAAAGGCGCTGGGCGGGTCATTCGCGACACGGGGCATGACGATGGGCGCGTCAGGATCGAACAGGACCAGATCGGCCGGCGCGCCCGGCGTCAGACGGCCCTGATTAAGGCCGAGAAGCCCCGCAGGTCCGCTGGTGACCGGCGCGAGCGCCTCAAGCAGGCTGAGCCGATTTTCCGCGACCAGGGAACACAGGGCCGGCAACACGGCTTCCAGATGCGCCGAGCCCGGTGGGGCGTCGCTGAACGGGTTGGCCTTCTCAAAGCCCTGAACCGGAGTGTGGTCGCTGACGATGGCGTCGATACGCCCCTCGCTGAGCGCCTCGATCAGCGCTTCGCGGTCGCTCTGCGCGCGCAAGGGCGGCTCCAGCCGGTAGCGCGTATCGAACCCGCCGGCATCGACCTCGTTGAACATCAGATGGGTGATCGGCGCAGTGGCGGCGATCTCTACGCCCCGCAGGCGCGCGTTCGCGATAGCGGCCAGCCCTTCGCGGGTCGTGACACGGTCCACCAGAAGACGCCCGCCGCTCAAAGCCGCCAGCCCTGCATTGCGCTCGATCGCCAGGGCTTCAGACAGGGCCGGTCGCGCCGCGAGCGCCAGCCGCGCGGACAAATCTCCCTCGGTCGCCGTGGTGTCGCGCGCCAGGAAGGCGTCCTCTGCGCGTAAACTGAACCAGGCTTCAAACCCGGCTGAGTAAGCCATCAGCCGGCGCACGAGACTGGAATCGGCTTGCGGAATCCCGCCATCTGACAGGTAAACAGCACCGGCCTTCAACATCAGACCGATTTCGGCCATCGCCCCGTCCCGGACCGCCAGCCCGGATGCCAGCAGGCGTACCGGAGAAGACACGGCGCGCGCGCCCACCCATTCCACCTGTTCCGGCGTTGCGATGCCCGAACCGCTATCGGCGGCCAGCACCAGCGTTCCGATTCCGCCCGCAGCTGCACGGCGCAGAGTCTCGTGCAGCCGCTCGGGCCCGGCGCCGGGCTCGGCGGCGCGGGCGCGCAGATCGATCAGCGCCGGCGCCAGCACCGCCCCGCCGCCATCCATCCGCTCAACATCGTGCGGGGCGTCAACCGCCTCGCCGACCGCTTCAATGCGTCCATCGCGCACCAGAAGGCCGCCATGAACATCAAGTCTGGACGCCGGATCGATGAGCCGTACGTTTTCGATCAGAAGTGCGCTCATGCCCCATCCTCTAGCCCGTCGGGGCTTTCGTCATGCCAGCGCATGTCCGGGGCGCGTCCCAGCAATAGCTCCAGAGTGGCCATGCGAACCGACAAGCCGGCTTCGACCTGGTCGAGGATGACCGAGCGCTCAGGATCGTCGGCCAGATCACTGGCGATCTCCACGCCGCGATTCATCGGACCGGGATGCATGACCAGAGCGCCTGACGCGGCGCGTTCAAGGCGCTCGCGCGTCAGGCCATAGAGCTCATGAAACTCGCGTACGGACGGGACGAACCCGCCCTGCATCCGCTCACGTTGAAGACGAAGCGCCATGACGGCGTCGCAGCCCTCTATCGCCTCATCGAGATCATGGAAGACGCTGACGCCCCACCGGTCCGCGTCTGCGGGAAGAAGCGTTGTCGGGGCGCACAGGCGCACATCCGCGTTGAGCAGATTGAGCAGGGATATGTTCGACCGTGTAACACGCGAATGCAGGATATCGCCTACGATCAGGATGCGCCGGCCGCCGACCTCGCCCCAGGCGCGGGTCAGGGTAAAGGCGTCCAGCAGCGCCTGGGTGGGATGCTCGTGCGCGCCGTCGCCGGCATTGATGACGCTCAGGTCCGTTTCGCGCTGAAAGAAGGCGGCCGCGCCCGGCGAGGGATGGCGCACCACAAGCATGTCCGGCTTCATCGCGGCGAGCGTGCGCGCGGTGTCGGCCAGGCTTTCACCCTTCTTGATCGAGGCTGAGCCGGCGGAAAAATTCACCACATCGGCCCCGAGACGTTTTCCCGCCAGCTCAAAGCTGGCGAGCGTCCGGGTGGAAGCCTCGAAGAAAAGATTGATCTGCGTCAGACCTTTAAGTGCGGTCTGTTTCTTGTCTTCGGTGCGGTTGAGCTGCAGGTGATGTTCAGCGCGATCAAAGATCAGGTGCAGGTCCAACGGGTTCAGCGCGCCGGCCGATAGCAGGCTGGTATGCGCGAAGTCGTAGGCGAAGCCTTCCCGGCTCATGAGCGCCCTTCTCCTGAAGCGTGCGGTTTCATAAGCCCGCACCGAAGGCGCGGCAAGCCGGCTAGAGCGAAAGGCCGATGATCGCGACAATCGGCATCACCAAGGCCGCGACGATCACGGTCAGCGTGATCATGCCCGCGGCCAGTCCAGCCTCACCGTCAAATTCGGCAGTCATGGCGTAGAGATAGGCCGCACCGGGCGCAGCGCCGGCCAGGATCAGGACCGCCAGCTGAGCCGACTCCACATGCAGCGCCAGGCCCAGCCCGGCGAACACGAGCGGGCTGATCAGACACCGCAGCACAGCGGCGAGGCTGAGCGGCGCCACCCGGCCGGACAAGGCCTTGAAATCGAGACCTGCGCCCATCGACAGTAGAATCACCGCCAACGCACCGGCGCCGGCCATTTCAAACCCGCTCATGACAGCTTGGGGGACCTCAAGACCGGCAAAAGCCAGAGCGAGCCCGGCGAGCGCAGCCAGCACGACCGGATCGGTGACAATGCGCCGCGCCGCGCCGCTTGGCCGTCTGATGGCGAACACTGTCACCATGCAAAGCGTGCCCACGATGATGCCGGCCCCGACGGCGGCGGCGGTGCTGGCTGCGCTCGCCGCTCCGAAAAGCCGTTCGCTCAACGCCATGACCAGCACCACATTCCACAACGCGGCCGCCCCGATCAGCGGCGCGGCTGCGCCATGGGCCAGCCGCAGAAGGCGCGCCGCGCCCAGGCCAAGCGCGATCATCACCAGGGAGGCGAGCCCGGCCGCCAGCGCGGTCGCGGCGAGCCCGGACGTGCTGACGTCAAGCCTGGCCAGGGTGGTGAACAGCACAGCCGGCAGAAGCACGCGATAATTCAGCGCGTTGATCCCGCTCCAGAAAGTCGCGGGCATATAGTTCGACGCACGCAGCACCCAGCCTGCGCCAATGAGCAGAAACACCGGCGCGAAAGCGGTGAAAACGCTAGTGAGGACGCTGGTGTTCATGATGCGAAAGCGATCCAGAAGGGCAGGGACAGGAAGGCCAGAAGCGTTGTGGCGGTGACATGACCGGCGGTCAGGCGCGCATCGCCTCCCAGCTCGCGGGCCAGCACGTAGGACGCCACTGCTCCAGGCGTCGCGCCGACAGCCGTCAGTATGGTCAGGGCCAGCCCTTCCACGCCGAGCATCCGTCCCAGCGCGTAAAACACGAGCGGAGCGACGATCAGTTTCAGGGTTACCGCCAGAGTCAAAAGGCTCGGGCGGGTCTTCAGCGCTGTGAAGTCCAGTCCCGCGCCGACGCACAAGAGGATCAGGGGCAGGGCGGCGCGTCCGGCGAGCTCTGCGGTATCGGCGACCGGACCGGTCTGGAAGAGCTGAAGCGCGTTCGCCGCTGCGCCCGCCAGACAAGCGATGATCAGCGGGTTGGTGATGATGCGAAGCGCGACCCGGCGCGCATCGGGCTTCATCGCGCTGGCGCCCCAGATCGTCAGCACCGCAACGCACATGATGTTGATCAGAGGCACGGTCGGCGCGAAAACGAGCGCAGCCAGAGCCTCGCCTTCAGCCCCAAACGCGCTTCCTGCGAGCGCCAGCAGCACGAAGCCATTCCATCGCACCGCGCCCTGGAAGAGCGAGGTGTAGCCGGGTCCGTCAACCGGCAGGACCCTCAGGCAGAGCGCAATCGCGCCCATGGCGAGAAAGCCGAGCGTCACGGCGATCAGAAAGGGGCCGGCGGGCAGGCTGGCGTAATCGGCGCGTGAAATCGTGGAGAAAAGCAGGGCCGGCAGGAGCGCCTGATAGGCAAGTCGGTTCACGCCCGCCCAAAGCTCGGCGGCGACCAGACCGGACCGCCGCAAACCCCAGCCCAGCGCAATGACGCCGGCGATCGGGATGAGGGCGTCAACGACCGGGCTCATGACGGGGCGTCGGGCGGTGTTGATTTCGCGTCGCTGATCGCCTGAAGGGCGCTTTCAAGAATGATTGCGGCGGCTTCAGCATCGACATAGCGCTTGAAGTCCTCCGGCCGCACGCCCGCTTCACGCAGGCGTTCCTCAGCGGCGAAGGTGGACAGGCGTTCGTCCTGATATCCGATCGCGATATCGCGCAGGCGAAGAAGATTGGTGGCCAGCGACCGGGCCGACTGAGCCCGTTTTCCGTCGCCGCCATCCATGTGAACCGGAAGGCCGATGATTAGACCGCTGCAGGCTCGTTCATCATACAGCGCAAACAGCTGGGCGGCGTCCTGCGTGAATTTGCTGCGTTCGATGGTGGTCAGCGGGGTAACGACCCGGCGTTCGGCGTCACACACCGCAACGCCGATGGTCTTCATGCCCGGGTCAACCGCCATGAGCGGCCCGTCGGGAAGATGAGCAAGGTTGAGAAACAGCATGATAGGGCGTTTAAACCCGCCCGCGCGATGGCGGAAGCCGCCGCGTGCTCAAAACCTTGTCACAGAGCGAAATGCTTGATCGCGGCGCGGGCGATGGGTTCGCCCCATTCCTGAACGAAATGGCCGCCATCGGCGATCTGCATGGGTTCAGGGCAATTGCGGATGACGCTGCGCAGCCAGGCCATGGTTTCCGGGCCGAGAACGGGATCCTGCATGCCGATGGCCATGAAGCTTTCCCCAGTCCAGTCCTCACTCCAGAACCTGGCCCCCGCAATTCCGGTCTCAACGCCGTCCATCTCCGGCCTGATCGGGACGAGCTGGGGGAAGCGGCGAACCCCGGCCTTATAGCGATGATCGGGGAAAGGTGCGCTGTAGGCGGCGGACTCGGCCTCATTCATGATCGGGGTGGCGCGCTTCATCAGCGCCCCGACATCCAGATCAGGCGTGTTCGCCATATAGTCCCGCCAGGCCATGAAGCCGTCGCTGGCGCCTTTGCCGACGCCGATCGCGGTGTTCATCACCAGAAGCCGGCTGAAGCGATCAGGCGCGTCCATGGGCAGGGTGAGACCTAAAAGCCCGCCCCAGTCCTGACAGACCAGGCAGATATCGCTCAGATCGAGATGCTCGATGAAACGCTTCAGGCTCTCGCGGTGCCAGTCGAACGTGTAGACAGCGTCATCGACGGGCTTGTCGGACCGTCCAAAGCCGAACAGGTCCGGCGCGACCACGCGCGCGCCGGCCTCGAGGAAGACCGGCGCCATTTTCCGATAGAGATAGGACCAGCTCGGCTCGCCATGCAGACACAGGAAAGTCGGCGCGCCTGTGCGCGGACCTTCGTCGATAAAAGCCATGCGCAGGCCCTCATAGCCTGCAAGCGTGTCGACATAGTGAGGCGAGTAGGCGAAGCCGGGAAGATCGGCGAAGCGATCCTCTGGCGTACGCAGGGCTTCAACGGACATGAAAAGCGGCTCCGGTCCAATACGGTTTGAGCCGCATCATCACGGCGTGGCCAGCAGCGTCAACGGGTATGCGTGATCCGTCGGCAAACAAAAGGGAGCCGGCGAACCGGCTCCCTTCGTAAAGTCTGGTCACTGAAGCGGTCAGTTTCGTGGCGGATAAATCCCATCGAGACTGATGCAGAACCGAAGCACGGTGTTCGGCTGCATATTCTCGTGCGGATAACCGCCGCCTTCGTAGCTCATCACATCACTGCGCGCGGTCTGGTCAAGCGGACCGCCGGAGTTGAATGCGGGAAAAGACGCCCCGAAATCACCCCATCCCGCATTGTTCAGAGAACCGGTGTTGGGGGCCGCGGAGCTGGCGCGGATGGTGTGCGTGTGTATCGGCATTTCCGACTCGATAAGGACGACGTCTTCAAGGCCCAGCATCTGGCTCTGAAAGCGCGTGGTGAGGCCAGGCCCGGTTCCGACATGCATCGGGCTGCGCCCGCGGATGTCTGGAAGCGCGAACGTGCTCACGCCATTCCCGCCATAGATATCTCCAAAGAGGCTGAACAGAGCCGGGTAAGAGCCGGGGGAAAGCAGCTGGCCATCGGTTCGCATCCATCCGGCCGGGCAGAATGTGTTGGCGAAGATGCGCACCTCACCGAGATAGGCGTCCTGGGCGTTCGCCGACGGCGCCAAACCGGCGACGAGCGCCGCCGCTGCAGTGGCGGTCATAAGTAAGCGTTTCATGGATCAATCTCCTTATTGAAGGTGGGTTTTCGTTTATGACAACGAGAAACCGCCTCAGTTGCGCGGCGGATAGACCCCGTCGGACAGGTTGATGCAGAAGCGCAGAACCGTATTCGGTTGCATATTGTAATGCGGCTGGTTGCCGCCGGCGGAGCTGACAGCGTCTGAACGCGCCGTCTGATCAAGCAGGCCGCCGGCATTAAAAGCGTCAAAGGCGGCGCCGAAATCACCCCAGCCCCCGCCATTAAGCGAGCCGGTATTGGCGGCGGCTGAGCTGGCGCGGATGAGGTGATTGTGGGACGGCATCTCGGCGACGGTCAGGATGACGTCTTCAAAGCCCAGCATCTGGCCCTGAAAGCGCGTGGTGAGACCAGGCCCGGTTCCGAGATGCATCGGGCTGCGCCCGCGGATGTCGGGAAGCCCGAACGTGCTCACACCATTCCCGCCATACATGGTCCCGATGAGGGAATAAAGCGCCGGGTTCGATGAGATCGCCAGGATCTGGCCATCGGTTTCCGCCCAGTTGCGTGGACAATAGGTGTTCGCGAACATCCGCACCTCACCGTAATAGGGCTGGGCGGAAGCTGGCGCGGCGGCGAAACTGGCGGTCATGCCGGCGATTGCGGCAGTCGTCAGAAGCAGGCGTTTCATGGCGAAGGCTCCTATGTGTTGTGAAGCCGCAGAGCTGTGCGGCCTTACAATCATAGCTTATTTTTATATCTCTTTTTAAACGAATTATTCTATCAACATAACTAGAAGCTTACCGCACAATTGAGGTAGCTATTTACTCATATAAAAAAGGGGGCCGGCGCGATGCCGACCCCTTTATTCTCAGAGTCCGAGAAACGCAAACCTAGTTTCTGGACGGGTAAGTTCCAATTGTCGCCAAGCAGTGGCGAAGCACTAAGACCGGTTGAATATTCGGATGGCTTTGACTGCCGCCCGTCATGCCGATCGTATCGGTGCGAGCGGTCAGATCCAACGTGCCGCCGCTGTGATAGGCATCATTGCCTACGGTCGCGAAATTGCCCCAGCTATTGCCGTTAAGTGTTCCCGTATTCGGAGCACTCGTGGTTCCCTGCACACGATGATTATGGCTGGGCATCTGCGCCACGGTCAGCGTCACCGTTTCAACGCCGGGCTTCTGGCCCTGCTGTCTTGTCGTCAGACCTGGGCCGCTGCCGATGCCCATCGGTGAGCGCCCACGAAAATCCGGGACACCGAAGGTCGTGCGGCCATCTCCGCCAAACGTCGTACCGTACAAGGAGAAGAGGGCATCGAACTGGCTGACCGGCAGAAGTTTGCCATCCGCCTCAGTCCAGCCTCGCGGGCAGAAGCCGTACGGCAGAATGCGAACTTCGCCGAGAAAAGGTTCCTGGGCTGAGGCGGGCGCGGCGCCGATGCCGGCGGTCAGGCTTGCCGCGGCAGCCACGGTCATGAGAAGTCGTTTCATATCGTTCATTCCTTTCAATCCTCGCCGCCTTGTTGGTTCACAGAGCAACGAGGCGAGATGTCAGTTCGAACCTCAGTTGCGGGACGGGAAGACCCCCTGGGTCGCAACGCAGTAGCGGATCACCAGCGTGGGACTGATATTGTTGTGGGACTGATTCCCGCCGGTATTGGTGATGGCGTCGGAACGCGCCTGTTCGTTGAGCTGCCCGCCGGAGTTGTAGGCGGCGAAGGTCATGCCGAAATCGCCCCAACCTGCGCCGTTGACCGACCCGACATCCGGTGTCTGCGACGAAGCACGGAATGCGTGCGTGTGCGCCGGCAATTCGGCGACTGTGAGCGTGACCGTCTCAGCGCCTGTTTGCTGTCCAGTGATCCGAGCCGATGTCGTGCTGGTTTGCTGACCTTCGCCGAGCGGTGACCGTCCGCGAAGATCGGGAAGAGCGAAACTGGTCCGCCCATCTCCGCCATAGACCGTGCCGTAGAGCGAAAACAAAGACTGGTTCTGGTTAATCGGAAGAAGCTGACCTTCAGCCCCAAGCCATCCACGCGGACAGAACGTATACGGCATGATCCGCATTTCACCGAGGAAGGGGTCCTGGGCTGAGGCGGGCGCGGCGCTCATCGTCGCTGCGCCAGTTGCGAGCATGACCGCTGCGGCGGTGCTCGAAAGAAGAGTTTTCATCATCAGATTTCCTTGATCGTGTCGGGCGGCGCTTGCGGTCGTGATGACCAGCGCCGGTCAGATCGCGGCGCCTAGCTGCGCGACGGATAAAGGCCTTCGGTGGCGACGCAGTAGCGCAGCACCAGGCTCGGTTGCATGTTGAAGTGAGGCTGGTCGCCCCCCGCCATGCTGAGCGCTGAGCTGTTGGCCTGCTGATCAAGCGTACCGCCGGAGCGGTAGGCTGCGAACGCCGAACCAAAGCTGCCCCAGCCCGCGTTTGCGAAGGACGCTGAATTGGCGCCGGCCGATGAGGCGCGGACATAATGGTTGTGAGCCGGCATTTGCGCGACGGTTAGCGTGACTTGCTCTGATCCGAACTTCTGACCCTGAATGCGTGCCGTAAGGCCGGGACCGCGTCCTTCGCCCATCGGAGCGCGACCGCGCAAATCAGGAACGCCGAACGTGCTGCGCCCATCACCGCCGAAGGTCGTTCCGTAAAGCGAGAATAACGCCGTATTCTGAGCAATGCTCAATAACTGGCCATGCGCCGGGGTCCAGGAGCGTGGGCAGAACGACGGATAGGGGAAAATCCGTACTTCGCCGATGAAGTTGTCCTGTTGCGCGCTCGCCGGCGCGGCTTGAAGCCCTGCAGCCAGAGACGCGGCTGCGGCAGCAGCCATCAGTAGTCGTTTCATAATGCCCGGTCCCTTATTGCTTGTGTTGATCGCCCCCAAGGCGACAATTAACCTTAACCGAATTAGGCTTATACCTAAAAGAGAAAAAAATGCTTGACATCAACTATTAATGGTAAATCGCCCTGCCGCGATGCGCCGACGAGCGCGCTCATCAGAGCCAAGGGCGCTCGCTGCGTGTTGATTTTGGCGGCTGGCGCGCGCATCAAGCCGGGGTCCAGCAGCGCGGAGCAGTATTGTGGCCGACACTCAGTTTGATCTCATCGTCATCGGCGCCGGTCCTGGCGGGTATGTAGCCGCGATCCGGGCTGCCCAGCTGGGCATGAAGACCGCCATCATCGAGCGCGAGCACCTGGGCGGTGTCTGTCTGAACTGGGGCTGCATTCCCACCAAGGCGCTGCTGCGAACCTCGGAGATTTACGGCCTGATCCAGCACGCTGATTCGTTTGGCCTTAAGGTGGACAAGGCCAGCTTCGACATCGCCAAGGTCGTCAAGCGCTCTCGCGGCGTGGCCGGGCGGCTCTCGTCCGGCGTCGCGCATCTGATGAAGAAGAACAAGATCACGGTGATTGATGGCGAGGCGCGCCTGGAAAAGGCCAGCCCGGCGCCGCGCGTGATCGTGACCGACGCGTCCGGCAAGGAGGCCAGCTACAAGGCTTCGAACGTCATACTCGCCACAGGCGCGCGCGCGCGCACGGTTCCCGCCGCGGGGCTGGAGCCGGATGGCCGCTTCATCTGGAGCTATAAGGAAGCCATGGTCCCCGAGACCATGCCGAAATCGATGCTCGTCATCGGCTCAGGCGCGATCGGCATCGAGTTCGCCAGCTTCTACAACACGATGGGCGCGGACGTGACCGTGGTGGAGATGGTGGATCGCGTGCTGCCGGCTGAGGATGCGGAGATCTCGGCTTTCGCTGAGAAAGCCTTCAAGAAGCAGGGCATGACCATCCATACCTCCGCTCAGGTGGAGGCCCTGGATAAGGGGCGCGATACGGTCAAGGCGCGCATCAAGACGAAGTCCGGCAAGACCGAAATCGTCGAGGTGGAACGCGTCGTTCTGGCCATCGGCATCACCGGCAATGTCGAGGGCCTCGGTCTGGAATCGCTGGGCGTGAAGATTGATCGCGGCCATGTCATCGCGGACGGGTATGGCGCAACCGGCGTGCCCGGGCTTTACGCTATCGGTGACGTGGCCGGCGCGCCCTGGCTCGCACACAAGGCTTCCCATGAAGGCGTGGTCTGCGTTGAGAAGATCGCCGGGCTCGACGCGCACGCCATCGACAAGACGAATATTCCAGGCTGCACTTACTGCCACCCCCAGGTCGCCTCAGTCGGCCTGACCGAGGCCAGGGCGAAGGCGGACGGGCGCAATGTGAAGGTCGGCCGCTTCCCCTTTATGGCCAATGGCAAGGCGATCGCGCTTGGCGAGGACGAGGGCCTGATCAAGACCGTCTTTGACGCGGATACCGGTGAATTGCTTGGCGCGCACATGATCGGAACCGAAGTCACAGAGCTTATTCAGGGCTATGCGGTCGGCAAAACGCTGGAGACCACCGAAGCAGAGCTGATGCAGGTCATCTTCCCGCACCCGACCCTTTCGGAGATGATGCATGAGAGCGTGCTCGACGCGTACGGGCGCGCGCTTCACTTTTAGGGCCTTGCGGTATCCTTGCCGACTGCAGCGCGCTGCATCCATAATTGCAGTGCAGGGCATCTTGTATCTGGGGCGAAGGGCGGTCTGACAGGCCGCCACTGGATTTCACAGAGGAGAGCTCGATGCTCAAGACCAGTTTTACCGCCATCACCGCTGCGAGCCTGCTCGCCAGCGCCGGTGCGATCGCTGCAACACCCACTCAGACCTTTGACGGGCTCGCTGGTTCCAGAACCTACAATACCGACGGCAATGTCGAGATGAACGGAATGTCCGTGACGGCCAAGGGGCGTATAGGCGGTGATCTGGAAATGAACGGGGCCACGGTTGACGGCGAAGCTGAGGTGGGCGGTGATCTGTTTCTGAATGGCGCCAGCGTGGAGTTCACCGGTTCGGTCGGCGGCGCTGCGGAGGTGAACGGCGCCGGCATAACCCTCAACGGCGATTTCCTCGGTCCGATCGAGGTGAACGCGGCGAGAGCCAGGCTGCGAGGGCGTTATATCGGGCCGGTCGAGCTCAATGTCGGGCGAGGCGTGCTGGCAGGCTCCTTCAGCCAACCGGTTCAGGTGATCGGCGAATCGGACAATCGCAATGACCGCTCGCGAATCATCGTGGAGGGCGAGCTGGCGTCTGGCGGAAGCATCTGCGCGCACGAGGTCCGTTTTGAGGATGGAGCGGTGCTGGGCGAGGTTCTGACCGTTAGAGCCGATTCTGAACCGGTGCTGCCGGAGAGCATTCCCGCTGACCGTGTTGATTTCACGGACCGCGACGGAGCGGACTGCGATTAATACCATAAAACAATATATTACCCTGAAGCGGGCGGTTCTTCGGAGCCGCCCGTTTTTGTTTTTCAACCCACCGGGTTCGCCGTTTTGCGAGAAAAATTTATCGATTTTCGAAAAAACATGTTTGTTATCGAGTTTCGATATGTTATCGAGTTTCGATATGGTTGGTCGCCATAACGGAGAAACAAAAAATGAGACATCTCCTCCTCGCCTCTGCCGGAGCCTTCCTGCTTTCCGGCTGTATCGTGGTTGATCTTGGAGACGGGCACGCCGCCGTCGGCAAGCAGAACATTGTCGGCGGCGATATCACCGTGACGCTCGACGAACCCGGTGATTTCCGCGTCGCTGGCTCGGATCTGGACGTTCGCGGAAGCGTCGCTGGCGAATTGCATCTCGCCGGCGCCGACATTGTCGCTCGCGATCTACAGCTGGGCGCGCTTGACGCCGCCGCCGCTGATCTGGAGTTCACCGGCAATGTCGATGGCGATGTCAGCGCCAATGCGGCGGATATCAGCTGGCGCGGTGATGTCGGCGGACGGTTCGACGCCAATATGGCCGATGGCCGGCTGGATGGGGCGTTCGGCGCGCTGCGGGCCAATGCAGCCGGTCTTCATCTGTCCAGCGGCTCTTCTGTCGCCGGCGAAGCCTATGTGAACGCCGCGGATCTGGTCGTTTACGGCGCACTGGACGGCGGGCTGGACGCCGCGGTCAGAAGCTCGCGCATTCACGGAGATGTCGGCGCGCCGCTCAGAATCTGGGCCGATCCCGGCCGCGAACCCTACCGGCGCAATGATGGGTTGGTGGAGATCAAGGGCGACATTGTCGGCGGGTTTATCTGCGCGCGCCATGTCGTGATTACCGGTTCGGTATCCGGCCCGCTTCAGATCATCGCCGACGAAGCGCCTGAATTCGACGGCGCCGCCGTCGCAGACATCGAATTCACCCCCCGTGACGGCGAGCCTTGCCGCCGGTCGCGCGTTTAAGGGAGGCACAAATGATCCAACAGTTGAAAACCTCACTCATCACCCTCCTGGCCGTCAGTGCGATGGCGTTCGGGCTCGGGTCCGCTTCAGCTCAGCACATCGGCGGCGATCTGGAGCTGAATCTCGATCAGAATGATGACGCCCGCTTCCTGGCCGCTGACGCGACGGTGCGCGGTCGCATCGGGGGCGATCTGGACGGGATGGCGGCCGATGTCTCGATCGATGCCGATGTGGGCGGCGATGTCTCCATTCTCGGCGCCGATATCGATTTGAGCGGCACGGTTGGCGGAGATGTCAGCCTGGCCGGCGCCGACATCCTGATCCACTCGGCGAACGCCAGGGATCTGGACGTGGCGGGCGCCGATATCACTCTTGAAGGCTCGGTCATGCGTTCAGCCTCGATGGCGGGCGCCTTGGTGACCGTAAGCAATAGCGCCTCCATCGGAGGCAAAGCCGAAATCGCCGCACGCGAGATCGTCATGGACGGCGTCATCGGCGGCGACGCGGAGCTCCGTGCTCGCGAGATTCGGATCAGTGGTCAGATCGCGGGTTCGACGGAGATTCGCGCCGAGCGGGTCGTCATCAGCGCCACAGCCGTGATGGGCGGTCCGGTTCTGGTTCGGGGCCCGAACGAGCCGGTCGTGGAGCCGGGTGCTGAGCTGCCGGGCGGCGTCACCTATGAGTTCGCACAGTATGACAGCGATGATTTCGGCGAGTTTGAAGGCGTAGATCTCGATTTCAACATCGGACCTCCCGGCTGGGCGCTGGGTGGAGCCTTCGCGATTTCCGCCTTTGTTCTGGGTGCTCTTGCGACGCTTATCGCGCCGCGCTCGGTCGCCGGTATTGCTTCAAGCTTCCGCCGCCGGCCCTTTGTTTCGGGTCTGCTGGGCTTGATCGTCTTCGCCTTCGCGCCAGTGATGGTCGTCGTGCTGTTCGTCTTGCTTGCGATCACCGTGATCGGCATTCCGCTCGGCTTCATCCTGCTCCTCGCCTATCCGGTGATCCTGTTCCTGGCCTTTGCCTTTGGCGGGCTGGCCTTCGGCGACCTGATCTTCAATCGGTCCGGCAATGGAATTGGGGTCGGCCTGCGCATTCTGTCGCTCTTCCTGCTGCTGGCGGTTCTGGGCGCACTGGGCGTCGTCCCTGTCATTGGCTGGCTGCTGAGCATGGTGGTGCTCTGTGTCGGTCTGGGCGCATGGACGCTCGCCATCTTCGCCCGCTCCGATAACGGCGCAGGCTCGCAGCTGCTACAGGCTGAAGAAGGGGCGGTTTAGGCGCCTCGCCTCTACCCGCCCTGTTCTGAGAACGCCCGGTGCGCGCCCCGTCGCATCGGGTGTTTTCGCTTTACGGCAAGACCGACTTGCGCCGAACGCAGAGCCTTCGGCTTGAACGCGGGGCCGGACAGGTCCATTTTCCCGGCCATGGCGACGCTCATCGATAAAAAATCCGCCGCGAACGCTGCTGAGGCGCGCGCGGCCCGTCATCCGGAAAAGCAGAAGCGCCCGGACACCGAGGTGCTGCGCAAGCCGGACTGGATCCGCGTGCGCGCACCCGCCGGGGGCGTCTTCGCCGAAACCCGCAATGTGGTGAAGGAGAATAATCTCGTCACCGTGTGTGAGGAGGCCGGCTGCCCGAATATCGGAGAGTGCTGGGCGCAAAAGCACGCGACCTTCATGATCATGGGCGATACCTGCACGCGCGCCTGCAGCTTCTGCAATGTGAAGACCGGCCTGCCGGCGGCCCTGGATGCCGACGAGCCTCGTCGCGTCGCGCACGCCACCAAGACGATGGAGCTGCAGCACGTCGTTATCACCTCGGTGGATCGTGATGATCTGGCCGATGGCGGCGCGGAGCACTTCGGTCAGGTCATTCACGCCATTCGCAAGGCGACGCCTGAGACGACGATTGAAATTCTGACCCCGGACTTCCTGCGCAAGGACGGCGCGGCGGAGATCGTGATCGACGCCAAACCGGACGTGTTCAACCACAATCTGGAAACGGTTCCGAGGCTCTATCTCTCCATCCGGCCGGGCGCCCGCTATTATCACTCGCTGCGGCTTCTGGAGCGGGTGAAAGAGCGCGATCCGGGCCAGTTCACCAAGTCCGGCATCATGGTCGGGCTCGGCGAGAGTCGTGAGGAAGTCATGCAGGTCATGGACGACATGCGGTCTGCGGGCGTGGATTTCCTCACCATCGGCCAGTACCTGCAGCCGACCCGCAAGCACGCCGCCGTTGAGCGCTATGTCACGCCGGATGAGTTCAAAGGCTATGAGACCATCGCCCGCGCCAAGGGGTTCCTGATGGTCTCAGCTTCACCCCTGACACGGTCCAGCTATCACGCCGGCGATGATTTTGCGCGATTGCGTGCAGCCCGCGATGCGGCGCTCAGCGGCGCGCATTAGGGTTTCGCCTTGAGCACTGAACATGTCGAACGCCTGCGCCTGCGCCACCGCCCGGACGATCTGTTTGAACTGGTGAGCGGCGTTCAGGCCTATCCTGATTTCATCGGGCCGATCACGGCCATGCGCGTCCGTGAGAATCGCTTTGAAGGCGATGCCCGCCGACTTGTTGCGGAGGCGCGCATCCGGTTCAAATTCGTCCGCGAGCGCTTCGTGACTGAGGTGGTCAGCCATCGCGCCGAGCGCCGGATCGAAGTCGGTTTCCTCGAAGGTCCGTTTCACGATCTCGCAAATCATTGGCGCTTCGTGGAGCTGTCGGACGGATCGACGCTGGTGGATTTCTGGATCCGCTATCATTTCGACAATCCGCTGCTTCAGATGTTGCTGGACGCCAACCGCGCTCGTGCGGTGCGGTATCTGGTGAGCGCATTCGCAGCCGAAGCGGATCGACGTTATGACACGATGGGCGCCGTAGAACTCGATCTTACCGCCGAGCCGGCTTTTGCGCGGGGCGCTTAGGACGCCTCGATTAGCAGCTGCAGGGCGGTCTCAGCGCTGAGGGCGCGAACGATTGAGCGCCCGACATCACCGAAACGATGCTCGACGATCCGTGTGTGCCGACCACTCGCGGCCAGGCCGAACCAGACCAGCCCGACCGGCTTGTCCGCCGATCCGCCGCCCGGACCTGCAATCCCGGTGATCGAGATGGCGATGTCGGCGTATGAACGGGCGAGGGCGCCTTCGGCCATGGCGCGCGCGACCTCGCCGGATACCGCCCCGAACCGGTCGATCAGACCAGGATCAATGCCAAGAAGCTCAGCCTTGGCGGCGTTGGAATAGGTGACGAAGCCGCGATCGAACACGGCGGAAGACCCGGCAATCTCCGTGATCGCTCCGGCGACGAGCCCGCCCGTACAGCTTTCAGCCGTCGCGACCATGAGCGATTTTGTCCCCGCAACCCGCACTAGCTGGCCGGCGAGGGGATTCAGCCCGGCATAGGCCTTATCCATCGCGCGGCTCCAGACGCCCGGTGAACACCGCCTGGGCCGCCAGGCCTTCGCCGCGACCCGTGAAGCCGAGCCCTTCGGTTGTCGTTGCTTTGATGTTAACGCGTTGAAGTTCAAGCCCGAGCAGTTCGGCAATGCGCGCGCGCATGGCGTCGCGATTCGGCCCGATCTTGGGGCGTTCACAAATCAGGGTGATGTCGGCATGAAGCGGTGTGACGCCGGCCTCGTCAGCCAGCTTGAGCGCATGGAGCAGAAATCGATCAGACGACGCGCCGGCCCATTGCGGATCAGAGGGTGGGAAGTGCTGCCCTATATCACCTGCGCCCGCCGCGCCGAGCACGGCATCGGTGAGGGCGTGCAGGCCGGCGTCAGCGTCGGAATGGCCGACCAGGCGCAGGGGGCAGTCGATCCTGATCCCGCACAGCATGAGACCATCGCCCGGCGCCAAGCGATGCACGTCATACCCCTGTCCAGTTATCGTCATGGCCATCGGTCCTGTCCGGTTGATGAGGGCTTCAGCACGGGCGAAATCGTCCGGCCAGGTGAGCTTGAAATTGCGTTCCTCGCCTTCGACCAGAACCACATCAAGGCCGTGCGTGCGCGCCAGCGAGACCTCGTCAGGGAAAGCATCCCAGCCTGACTGGCCGAAGGCGCGGCGCAGAACTTGGGTGTGAAAGGCCTGCGGCGTCTGCACCCGTCGCAGCGGCGTGCGATCGACGGGCGTGACCGTATCGCTCAGGCTGACAAGAGCATCGGCGACAGGCAGGGCCGGGGCTGCCCCATCCGCGTGCTCAAGCCCGGCCAGGAGCCGATCGATCAGCGTAGCGCTGAGCAAGGGCCGCGCGGCGTCGTGAATCAGAACCCGGTCTTCGGTAGCCGCATCAAGGCCGGCGCGCACGCTGGCGCCTCGGGTCGCGCCGCCATTGACCAGCATGGCCTCGACGCTGAGCGTCTGCAGGCAGCTTGTGACCGAATCCGCCAGCTCAGGCGCGGTGACGATGATCAGCTGGCGGCAGGCTGCATCGCGGGCGAAGCGCTCCGCCGACCATGCCAGGACCGGCTTTCCGGCGAGCACGCGCAGCTGTTTCGGCGTGCTTCCGCCAGCGCGCTCGCCGCGACCAGCGGCGACAATGATTGCGGTGTAGCCTGACTGCGCCACGTCGCCTTCTTCACCTTTCAAGCTTTGTCCTGAAGCGTTACGGCGTCTGGATGCGCGCGTCCAGAACCGCTATCTGCTCCATTATGAACGCGCCGAACTCTGCCTCACCGACCTTGAGCGGTTTTTCCATCGGTTCGATCCGTATCGACCCTCCAGTAGTGCTCGCGCCGATGTCGGGGGTGACCGATTATCCGATCCGCAAGCAGGCCCGCCGCTTCGGGGCCGGGCTCGTGGTCTCGGAGATGGTGGCGTGTGAGACGCTGGCTCAGGGACGCGAAGACGTCGTGCGCCGAATGACCGGAGATGCCGACGTTGCGCCGCGCGTGATCCAGCTGGCAGGGCGTGAAGCCGAGTGGATGCGCATCGGAGCCCGGATCGCCGAGGACGCCGGCGCAGAGATCATTGATATCAATATGGGTTGCCCGGCCAAGCAGGTGACGCGCGGATTGTCGGGTTCGGCCCTGATGCGCGATCTCGACCATGCGCTGACCCTGATTGAAGCGACTGTCCAGGCCGTCGAGACGCCGGTCACACTTAAAATGCGACTCGGCTGGGATCATGAGACGTTGAACGCGCCGGATCTGGCCCGGCGGGCCGAGGCGGCGGGGGTGAAGATGGTTACGGTGCATGGGCGGACCCGCCAGCAATTCTACAAAGGCGAGGCCGACTGGTCCGCTGTCGCGGCGGTGAAAGCCGCCATCACCATTCCGGTCGTGGTCAATGGCGATATAGTGGATCTGGGAAGCGCGCGGGACGCTCTGGCCCGGTCCGGCGCTGATGGTGTCATGATCGGAAGGGCGAGCCAGGGACGACCCTGGTTGCCGGGCGCTGTCGCAAGAGCGCTGACCGGCGAAACCCAAGCCGTCATCGAGCCAAGCCGAGCCGAAGCGGCGGCCTGTCTCGCTGAAGCCACGGAAGACGCCGCCATCCTTTATGATGAGGCGCTCGGCGTGCGCTGCATGCGCAAGCATTTCGCCAGCCTGGCGGACTGGGCCGAGAGCGATCCGGAAAAGTCCCGGTTCTGGAGAGGACGGCTATGTCGGTCCAGAACGGTGCGCGAGGCGCTTGAGGGGCTCGACGCCTTTGCTGAGGCCGGCGACGGCCCTGCGGTCGCCGCGTGATCGAATCAGCGCGCTCTCAGCTAGCCGCCCGCGCCGCCGAGCTGGCGGGCGTCTCGCTCGTCCTGGTCGATCCGGCTGGCAAGCTCACCTATGTGAATCCAGCAGCCGAAACGCTTTTCCAGCAGTCGCGCAAACGCCTTCTGGCCTTGCGCCTGGATAGGCTGGGCGCGGTGGGACGGATGTCCTGGTCGCTGGCCGAGCGCGCCATCGCGGAGGACCGCACGCTTGTCGCCCACGATGTGGAATTGGCGACCGCGCTCGGTCCTCGGGCCGTCAGCTTTGACGCGGGGCCGGATGGCGAGGGCGCGGCCCTGGCCATCCGCCTCGCACCTCAACGATCCGACGCCAACGGCGCGCCGAGCGCGGCTGAGGCTGCACGCGGCTTTGGACGGCTGCTCTCGCACGAGCTGAAAAACCCGCTGGCCGGGGCGCGCGGTGCGGCCCAGCTGATCGGTGAGGGCGGTGACCTGGAAACCAACGAGTTCGCCGCGCTCATCATCTCTGAGATTGATCGCGCCCGCGGCATTGCAGAGCGTTGGAGCCGGATCGGGGATGTCGCCCCGCAAGCCTTCAGCGCCGTCAATATCAACGCCATCGTGGATCGCGCGGTGAGTTCAGCCCGCGCGGCCTGGCCGGGGATCTGGATTGAGGAGCATTTTGATCCTTCACTGCCCGAGGCCTGGGGTGATGACGAGCTTTTGGTTCAGGCGCTGTCCAACCTCATCACCAATGCCTGTGAAGCCTGCCGCGACCATCAGAACCCGTGTGTGAGCCTGCGCACACGCTACCGCCAGCCCAGCCCGGGCGGACCGGCGCCGCATGCCCGGCTGGAGGTGGAGATCCGTGATAACGGTCCTGGTGTAAGTTCTGCGCTGCGCGCCAGCCTCTTCAATCCCTTTGTTACCAGCAAGCCGGCCGGGGAGGGTCTGGGTCTGGCGCTCGTTTCGCGTATTCTGGAGCTCCATGACGGGGCGGTGGAGCTGGCGGCCGAGCCCGGCGCTTCGGATGGGAATGAAGATCAGCTATCCGGCGCGGTCTTCCGGCTCTTCCTGCCAATGGAGGCGATGCAGCGGTGACGGCGCGGGTGCTGGTTCTGGAAGATGACGATTCGCTGCGCCTCGTGGTGAGCAAGGCGCTGGCGCGCGCCGGCTACGAGGTTCGCGCCACCACATCGCCGGACACCGCGATCGACAAGATGATCCGCCGTGAAGCCGACATTCTGGTCGCCGATGTCTTGCTCGGCCAGGAGAACTTCCTCGAACGGATCGGTGAAATCCGGTCCGCCAGACCGGACGCGCCCATCATCGTCATGAGCGCCCAGACCACCGCCGACACGGCCATAGATGCGGCTCAGGGCGGCGCGTTTGAATACCTGCCCAAGCCTTTTGATCTTAATGATCTTTCAGACTGCGTGGCGCGCGCTTTAGAGGGCGCTGGTGGCCCAGCCCGGTCAAAATTAAAGCCAGCCCTGCCAGGCCTGATCGGACGCTCGCGAGCGATGCAGGACACCTTCCAGGCTCTGGCGAAGCTCACCTCGCGTCGCGATCCTGTGGTCTTCAGCGGGGCAGACGGAACCGGGCGGGCAAGCGCTGCGCGCATTCTGCACCGGGCGCGATACGGGCAGGGCGCTGCGCTGCGCGAGCTCGGTCCGGCGCGCCTGGCTCATGAAGGCTTCGCCGTGTTTGAAAGCCTTGGCGAGGCCGGGCTTCTGCTGCGTCGGGCCGAGGCGTGGAATGATCTCACCCAAGCGCTTGTGATGGAGGCAGTGGAGGAGGGCGGCCCCGCGCTTGCCTCCCGGCTTTACATCACCGCAGACGACGCCGGACTTTCGAACCTTCGTCCCGTGCTCTTGAACGCCATCGCCATCGGGCGGGTACATCTTCCGCGCCTGCAGGAGCGCGAGGGTGATGTGCGGCTTCTGTTCGAGCACTTCCAGGCTGAGACCGCCGGCGGCAAAGCGCTGATGCTTGAGGCGGCGGCCTGGGACGTGCTTCTGGGTTATGGGTGGCCCGGTGACGTGCTGGAATTAAAGGCGGTCGCCCGTCATCTGAGCGCGCAGAACCCCAACAGAATCGTCACTTCAGAACAGGTTCGCCGCGCTTTGCAGGTCGGTGTGCTGGATGAAGGCGAGAAATCCAGCCGGGCTGCGAAGTTCGACGTTGCGGCCAGTGAGCTCGCCGCCGAGGCGCTCGCCACTCAAGAGGACGCGATCGCCGAGCTGATACAGGCGCGACTGGATGCGGCCCTGATACGCACCGCGCTGAAGGCGACCGGCGGCGTCCGGCGCGAGGCGGCCGACCGTCTGGGGCTTAATCGCAACACGCTGGCCCGACGGATCAGAACGCTCGGTCTGGATGAGGAGGACGGCTGATGCGTTTGCGCCACGCTGTGTTGATTTAGGGACACATTGCGCGCATTCTGATCGTCCAATGACTCACGGAATACCCACTTGAGAGCCTGGCGCGACCCGCAGCGTATCGCCGACGCCGGACGGGGATCACTTTTCCCGGCGGCCTTCGCGCTCGCGGGCGTCGGCCTTGTGCTGGCTGTGGTTCTGGCCAGCAGCAGCGGGCAGGCGATCGGCGCTGGCAGCCCTCTGCTGAACGCAGTCCTGGCATTCAACGCGGTCGTCATCCTGATCATGGCCGTCGCCATCGGCGTTCGCGCGGGCCGACACGTCACGGGCCGCCGCTTCCGTGAGCCGGCGCCGCGGCTTCATATCCGTTTTCTGACGCTTTTCGCGCTCGCGGCCATGGTGCCTGCGATCCTGATTGCAGCCTTCTCCGCGGTGGTTCTAAACCGGGCCGTGGAGTTCTGGTTCGGCGAGCGGGTCAGCAGCCTGGTGGAGGTCGTCGCCGATTTTGGACGCCAGCAAGCGCCTGAAGCGCTCACGGTGCCGATTTCGGAACTGGAAGTGATGGCGCAGGATCTGTCCGAGGCCGGGCCGGTGGAAGGTCTTAGCCGCAATCGCATCCTTTACGTTGAGTATCTGCGCACCCAGGCGCGCGGGCGCGGCTTTCCCGCCGCCTATGTGATTGATGGACGCTCCACCGTACTGGCGCGCGCCGAATTTCCGACCGCTCCGGCCTTCGCGCCGCCGTCCGCCTCAATGTTCGCGCAGCTGGAGGCTGATCCGGATGCGGTTTCAATCGCGAATCCGGTTCAGCGCCAAGATCAACCCGATTACGTCCGGCTTCTCAAAAGACTGTCCGGGTATTCTGATGCTTATCTTTATATCGTGCACTATGCGGATTTTCGCGTTTTCACAGCCGCAGAGGCCGCCATCCTTTCGCTTCGCGAGGCGCGCGCCGAGCAGCAACGCGTCCAGCTGGTTTTTGGGCTGATCTATATTGAGGCCACTTTGCTGGTCCTTGTCGGTGCGGTCTGGCTGGCGCTGAGCGCGGCGAACCGGGTCGTGCGGCCTGTGGGCCGGCTCGTGTCGGCGGCGGAACGTGTGCGCGGCGGCGACTTTGATGCTCGCGTTGAGGTGAGACGCGAGCAGGATGAGATCGCCGCGCTGGGGCGCTCCTTCAACCGGATGACCCGTCAACTTGGCTCTCAACGTGATCAGCTTGTCGCAGCGCGCGGTGAAGCCGAGCGCAGGCGCGCCTTCATTGAAGCGGTGCTGGAGGGGGTCGAAGCCGGCGTGATAGGCGCTGACGAGACCGGCCGGATCACGCTTATCAACCGGGCGGCGGCGGAGCTTCTAAACCTCAACCCGCAGGACGCGGTTGGCGCGGTCCTGGCGAAGGTCGCGCCGGTGTTTGAACCGCTCGTGGAAGAGGCGCGCCGGCGCCGCGGCTATATTCCCGGTCGTCAGCTGGATGCGCTTGGCGCCGATGGCGCCGTGCTGCACCTGAATGTGCGCGCCGCGCGCGATGAAGATGGCGGGCTTGTGGTGACGTTTGACGACATAACCCGGCTGGTCGCGGCCCAGCGCAACGCGGCCTGGCGCGATGTGGCCCGGCGCGTCGCGCATGAAATCAAGAATCCGCTGACTCCGATCCAGCTTTCCGCAGAGCGTCTGCGTCGCAAGTATCGCGATGAGGTTACGCCGGAAGGGCTCGACGTGTTTGACCGGTGCGTCGACACCATCGTGCGTCAGGTCAGCGATATCGGCCGCATGGTCGACGAGTTCTCCGCCTTCGCCCGTATGCCGGCGCCGAAAATGGAGGTGGTGGACCTTGTTGAAGTGGCTGAATCCGCGCTCTTCGCCCGGCGCGTGGCGTCCCCCAATGTCCGCTTCACGCTTGAGCGTCCAGACGAACCCGCGCTTGTTGAGTGCGATTCCCGCCTTGTGGGCCAGGCGGTGGCGAATGTGTTGAAGAACGCAGCCGAGAGCGTGACCGCTCGGATGGAAGCCGATGGCGGCAAGGCCAAGGGCTCCGTTCGGCTTGATGTGCGTCGCGAACATGAGTTCGCGATCATGGAAATCTGCGATGACGGGCTGGGCTGGCCGAGCGTTGAAAAGTCACAATTTACTGAACCTTACATCACCACGCGAGAGAAGGGCACCGGGCTGGGTCTGGCGATCGTTCGACGCGTGATGGAGGACCATGGGGGGCGTCTAGAGCTGGACGATCCGGTGCGCGGGAGAGGCGCGGTTGTTCGTCTGGCCTTTCCCTTGCTTGAAGAGGCGCAAGCCGGATCTTCATCCGAAACCCGTGCGGAGGCATGATTGCTAATGGCGTACGATGTTCTCATCGTTGATGACGAAGCTGATATCCGCGAGCTGATCGCCGGTTTGCTGGAGGATGAGGGGTATTCGCCCCGTCACGCTGGAGATGCGGACAGCGCTCTGGAAGCGATCCGTCAGCGCCGGCCCGCGCTCGTGGTTCTCGATGTCTGGCTGCAGGGTTCCCGCCTTGATGGCATTGAGCTTCTCGGTGAAATCAAATCGGTTGATCCCGATCTTCCGGTGATCGTCATCTCCGGCCACGGAACGATTGAGACCGCTGTCGCCGCCATCCGAAAGGGCGCTTATGATTTCCTGGAAAAGCCCTTCAAGTCCGACAAGTTGCTGCTGACCGTGGCGCGCGCCCTGGAGGCTAGCAAGCTGCGCCGGGAAAATGCCGAGCTGCGCGCCAAGACTGAAAGCTTCAGCGATTTCATCGGTCGTTCACAGGCCGCCGTTCAGGTGCGCGCCATGATCGAGCGGGTCGCACCGACCAATTCGCGGGTGCTGATTTCCGGTCCGCCGGGCTCCGGCAAAGAGTTGATCGCCCGCCTGATTCACGCCCAGTCGCCGCGCGCCGACGCCGGTTTCGTTCCGGTCGCCGCTGCGACCATGGACCCGGAACGTGTTGAGGCCGAGCTGTTCGGCGTTGAACGTCCCGATGGCGGGGTGGAGCGCGTCGGGCTGCTTGAGGCGGCCCATAATGGAACGCTCTTCCTGGACGAGGTCGGCGACATGCCAAGCGCCACCCAGGCCAAATTGTTGCGCATGCTCGTCGAACAACGATTCCGCCGGGTCAATGGCGGAGTGGATGTGGCGGTGAATGTCCGCGTGCTGTCTTCCTCCGCCAAAGATCTGCGTTTGCTGATCGCGGGAGGGCGCTTCCGCGAAGATCTCTACCACCGCCTGGCTGTGGTTCCGCTTGAGGCGCCGGCACTGGCTCAGCGCCGTGAGGACATCCCGCTTCTGGTCAGCTATTTCATCGAACGCTTGGCTGCGGTGTCAGGTCTCGCCAGCCGCCGCGTCGGTGATGACGCCATGGCCGCACTGCAGGCCCACGACTGGCCCGGCAATGTTCGTCAGTTGCGCAATAATGTGGAGCGCTTACTCATCCTGGCCTCGGGAAACTCAAACGAGCCGGTTACGCTGGACGCTCTGCCATCCGAGGTCGCCGGCCGCGAAGGCTCCACGCAGGGGCTCGACCCGGAGCGCATGATCGCCTTGCCGCTGCGCGATGCTCGTGAGAAGTTCGAGCGCGAATATCTTCGCGCCCAAATCAGCCGCTTTGGCGGCAATATCTCGCGCACGGCCAATTTCATCGGCATGGAGCGCTCCGCCTTGCACCGCAAGCTGAAGTCGCTCGGCGTCAACAGCTCGCAGCGCGAGGTGAAAACAGAAGAAGCCTCGTAACGGGCGCGCTGGCATGATTGCGCCTGAAGGCCCGGCGGCAGGCGGAACGGATCATTCATGAAGGCAGTCGTTTGCGGAGCGGGCCGGGTCGGATACGGCATTGCGCGTGAGCTGGCCAATGAAGGCAACTCAGTCACGGTCGTTGACTGGTCGCAGGCCCTCATCGACGCGATCACGACCGATCTTGATGTACGCGGCGTGGTCGGTCACGGCTCGCATCCCGATGTGCTGGAGCGGGCCGGCGCGCGCGACGCTGACCTGATGGTCGCCGTCACCTATTCGGATGAAACCAATATGGTGGCCTGCCAGGTCGCTCACTCACTGTTCGAAACGCCGACCCGGATCGCGCGTGTGCGCTCCCAGGCTTATCTGGACAAGGCTTGGGGCGATCTGTTCGCCAATGGCGCCATGCCGGTTGATGTGACGATCTCCCCGGAGCTGGAGGTTGGCCGCACCATCCTGCAACGCCTTGAAACGCCAGGCGCCTTTACTACAGCGGCCTTCGCCGGGGGCAGGGTGCAGCTGCTCGGCCTGCGGGTGGGAGCCAACTCCCCGGTCGCTGGCAGCTCAAAGGATCAGATCTTCGAGCTTTTCCCGGAGATGAAGATCGATGTGGTCGGCATTCATCGCGAAAAGACGGTCTTCGTGCCTGAAGGCTCCGACCCGCTTATGGGAGACGACAAGGCGTATCTGTCCGTCGCCGCCGCCGATGTTCCGCGCGCGCTGGATGTGTTTGGCCGGTCCGGAAAACGGGCGCGCCGCGTGGTGATCGTCGGGGCGGGCAATATCGGTCTCTATGTCGCCAAGGCGCTTGAACGTGTTGCCGGCGTGCGCGTGCGCCTGGTTGAGGCGGATAAGGCGCGCGCTGAAGCGGCGGCTGAAGCCCTGCGCCGCACCGTCGTGCTCCACGGGGACGGGCTGGACCGGCGCGTGCTGCGTGAGGCCGGCGTACAGGAGGCGGAGCTGGCGCTGTGCCTGACGAATGATGACAAGGTCAATCTGCTCAGCGCGGTGATGGCTCGTCGCGAAGGCGCTGAACGCACGCTCTGCCTGGTCAATGACCAAGCCTTCGCTCCGGTTCAGCAGGCGCTCGATATCGATGTCATGATCGATCCGCGTGCGGTGACGGTGTCCACAATCCTGCAGCATATCCGCCGGGGGCGGATCACCGGCCTGCAGACGCTGGCGGACGGGCAGGCCGAAGCCCTTGAAGGCATCGCGCTGTCGACCTCGCCGCTGGTTTCCAAGCCTCTGGACGGGCTCGATCTTCCTGAGGGGGTCGCAGTCGGCGCTCTCGTGCGCGGCGACAAGGTCTTCTTTGAGCGCGACGGCGTCGTGATCGAGGAGAACGACCGACTCGTCTTCTTCGCCCTGAAATCCATGGTGTCGAAGGTGGAGCAGATGTTCCGCGTCAGCCTGGAGTATTTCTAGGTCGATGGGAATCTCCCTGCGACTTCTGCAGGCCCTGGGGTGGTGCTGGCTGATCGTGGGCGGCTTTGCCGCGCCTCTGGCCGCCGGCGCGGCGGCTGAAGGGGCGGGGGAAGTCGCGCGCGGGTTCGCGCTGACGGCTGCGGCCGGTGTGTTTCTCGGCGGCCTGTCGCTGACATCCACGCGAGGCGCGCAAGCGCCGGCCGACACCGCGACCGCGCTGCGGCTGCTGCTCTATGGCTGGCTGACCACGCCGGTGCTGGCCGCCCCGGCCCTGATCGCTTCTACCGGCGGGTTCGCGTCAGGCCTGTTTGAATCCTTCTCGGCTCTGACCACCACAGGCGCGAGCGTTGTGGTTCCTGAAGATGCGCCGCGTTCGATCGTGTTGTGGCGCGGCCTTTTGCAGTGGCTGGGCGGGCTCGCCAGCCTGGTGCTTGCGGTCACGGTCCTGGCCACCCTGGACGCCAAGGGACCCGGGCTTCGCCGCTCCACCCTGCTGACCGTTGAAGGCGATGACGTATTCACCAATTTCGGGCGCGCTATTCGCCGCATCGGTTCAACGTATCTCGGTCTGACAATCCTTGGCGTGGGCTTGTTGATGGCGACCGGCGCGCAACCCTTCTCAGCCCTCACGCTGGCCATGTCGGCGATCAGCACCGGGGGGATGACCCCGCAATCGGGCCCGCTGGGCGACTGGTTGCCGCTGGCGGCCATCCTGGTGACCGCGTTGATCTGCCTGTCCGGAGCCTGGAGCATGGCCTTACAATACGAGCTGGTCACGCGACGGCGCCTCATGCGGTCTCCGGGCGATTTGCGCGCGATGATGGTGCTGGCGCTGGCCGGCGGTGTTGCTGCGGCTGTGTTTGCAGGAGCGGGCGAGTTCCCCATGGCGGCGCTTGATGCCTGGTTTGCGGTGACGACGGCAGGCTTCAGCGCAGACGGTGCAGCGCATCTTCCCGCCATCATTCTGGTGACTCTGGCGCTAATCGGCGGCTCCGCGGTCTCTACGACCGGCGGGGTGAAGATCCCGCGCGTTCTCCTGCTGGCGCGCCGCGCCCGCGAGGAGCTGATTCTGCTCTCACACCCTTCCGCCGCCGTCACAACGCGCTTCGCCGGGCGCCCGGCGAGCGATGCGGCTCTGTTGAGCGTTGCGGTTTATGCGCTGGCTTATCCGCTTGCGATGGGGGCGGGGGCGTTGCTCATCGGCGCGGCCGGCGCTGATTTCAGCGAGGCATGGCTTTTGTCCGGCGCGGCCCTGGCCAATGCCGGTCCGCTCACCGGCGCCGATTATGCGAGCTTGCCGGACTCTGTTCTGTACGTCCTCATTCCGGTCATGATTGTCGGTAGGCTGGAAGTCGTCGCCTTCGCAGCGGCGCTTTTCGTAATTTTTACAAAGGACTAGACGATGGCGCGGATCGCCTATGTCAACGGTGAGTACCGACCCGTCACCACGGCCTCTATCGCGGTGGAAGATCGCGGCCTGCAGTTCGCCGACGGTGTTTACGAGGTCTGGGCCGTACGCGATGGGCGCCTCATGGACTGGGCGGGTCATGTTGAACGCCTGCGGCGCTCGCTGGGCGAATTACGGATCGCGCCGCCCTGTGCGTTGAGCGCACTGCCGGTGATCATTGGCGAGCTGATCCGCCGCAACCGGATCGTCGACGGGCTGGTTTATCTGCAGGTCACGCGTGGTGTGGCGCCGCGCAATCACGCCTTTCCCGATCCAGCCGTAAAACCGACGCTGATCCTGACCGCCCGCCCCGTGAATGTCGCCGCCATGGAGCGTCGCGCGCAATCAGGCGCGGCGGTGATCACTCGGCCCGACCTTCGCTGGAAACGGTGTGATATCAAGTCGATCTCACTGCTTCCAAACATTCTGGCCAAGCAGGAAGCCGCAGAGGCGGGTGCGGTTGAAGCCTGGCTGGTCGATGAGGAGGGATGCGTCACCGAAGGCGCGTCCTCCAACGCGTGGATCGTCACCACCGAAGGCGTTCTGATCACGCGGGCTGCTGATTCGCTCATCCTGCGAGGCATTACCCGACAGGCGGTTGCGCGCCTGGCTCAGAGTCTTCAGCTGAAACTGGAAGAGCGCAGCTTCACCGTGGACGAGGCCAAAGCCGCACAGGAGGCGTTCATCACCTCTGCGAGTTCGTTTGTCATGCCTGTCGTGGCTATTGATGGCGAGCCGGTCGGCTCCGGAAGTCCCGGTCCGGTAGCAAGCCGACTGCGTCAGGCCTACAGTGAGGCGGGCTGAAGCGAGCGGTGCACTGCAACATGCATGGTTGCGAGCCCGCGCGCGCACCGCTACCTACGTATTGCGGAGCAGATTTCAGGCCCGCCGACCAAGAGAGACTCATGTCGAACGATAAAAAACAGAACCTGCAGGACACGTTTCTCAATACGGTCCGCAAGAGCAAGACGCCGCTGACCATCTTCCTCGTGAATGGGGTCAAGCTGCAGGGCGTCGTGACCTGGTTTGACAATTTTTGTGTCCTGCTTCGCCGCGAAGGACAGATCCAGCTGGTCTATAAGCATGCGATCTCCACGATCATGCCAAGCCAGCCGGTGCAGCTCTTCGATGGCGACAAAGACGATGACGAGACCGCCGATTGATTGAACGCGAAACGCCTGCTGACGGGGCGCTGGTTCTGCACCCGCTGACCAGCTCCCATGCCGCGCAGCGCGCTGATGCGCGCCTGGAAGAAGCCGCTGGCCTGTGTGAGGCGCTCGGCCTGATGGTGATCGATGCGCGTGCGGAAGCCGTGCGCAAGGTCGAGCCGGGCGGCTATTTCGGCTCCGGCAAGATCGAAGCGCTGGGCGAAGAGATCCGGCAGAGCGGCGCCAAGGTGGTTGTCATCGACGCTGCGCTCAGCCCCGTGCAACAGCGCAATCTGGAAAAAGCCTGGAACGTCAAGGTCATCGACCGGACCGGTCTGATCCTGGAAATTTTCGGCGAGCGAGCCCGGACCCGTGAAGGCCGGCTTCAGGTTGAACTCGCACGGCTCACCTATGCGCGCTCACGCCTGGTTCGCACCTGGACCCACCTGGAGCGCCAGCGCGGCGGGCGCGGCTTCCTGGCCGGCCCTGGCGAAACCCAGATCGAAACGGACCGGCGTCTGATCTCGGAGCGGATGTCGAAACTGCGTCGCGAGATCGAAGACGTGAAACGCACTCGGGCGCTTCACCGCAAACGCCGGGACGCAGCGCCGTGGCCCACCGTGGCGCTCGTTGGCTACACTAATGCTGGAAAATCTACACTTTTCAATTCGTTGACCAGGTCAGCCGTACTCGCCAAGGATATGCCTTTCGCGACGCTGGACCCGACCGTTCGCGGGGTTCGAACCGGAAGCGGTCGGCGCATTCTGATGTCCGATACGGTGGGTTTCATAACCGATCTTCCTACCGAGCTGATCGCGGCTTTCCGGGCGACTCTGGAAGAGGTGCGCGAGGCGGACGTGCTCATCCATGTGCGTGACCTGGCCGATCCCGATCATGAAGGACGCAAGGCCGATGTCGAAGGCGTGCTGGACGCGCTTGGGGCGGGGGCTGAGCACGGTCAAGTCATGATCGAAGCCTGGAACAAGATCGATCGTCTGGACGAAGAGGCAAGGGACGAGGTGCTGTGGCGCGCCCGGCTTCCGAAAAAGCCCGCCGCGCCGGAAGCCTTCGCAGTGTCGGCCGTGACGGGTGAGGGCGTCGGCGCACTGCTCAGCGCGATTGATGAAGCGCTGTCGGCTGAGGACGTCATGTTCGACCTGGCCATTCCCGCCGGTCAACCCGCAGCCCTGGCCTGGCTGCACGAGAATGGCGAAATCCTGAATGAGGCTGTCGATGATCAGTCAGGGACGCATCACGTGCATGTGCGCCTGACGCCAGCGGATGCAGGACGGTTCAAGAGTCGGTTTGAAGATATTGTAAATGCAGGTGAAACCGAAATTGTAGGGTAGGGCGATCAGCCGCCCCGCTCGGCCAGCTTGGCCTCGCTCCAGAGCGCTTCCATCTCATCGAGATCAGCCTCATCAGCGCTCCGGCCGACGGCGGCCAGGCGGGCCTCTATATACTTGAATCGACGTTCGAACTTGGCGTTGGCCGCACGCAGGGAGTCTTCGCTCTGCGCTCCAAGTTTTCGGCCAAGATTGGCCACCACGAAAAGCAGATCGCCCAGTTCTTCAGTGATATGGGCCTGATCTCCTTCAACAATCGCCTGTTTTAATTCAGTGATTTCCTCGTCGAGCTTGTCGAATACGCGTTCGGCGGTCGGCCAGTCGAAGCCCGCGCGCGCCGCACGTTTCTGCAACTTTTCAGCCCGAACCAGGGCGGGCAGGGCGAGGGGCAGGTCGTCGAGCAGCGATTGCGCCTCGTTTTCCCCTTTGGCGGCACGCTCGGCCGCTTTGATCGCTTCCCAGGCATGGGTTTGCGCCTCGGCATCACGACCGTCGGGCGCCTCGAACACGTGCGGATGGCGGCGCACCATCTTGTCCACGATCGCCAGCGCAACATCATCGAATGAGAACGCGCCGGATTCCTGCGCCATCTGGCTATGGAAAATGACCTGGAACAGGAGATCGCCCAGCTCGTCGCGCAGAGCGCTCATGTCATCACGTTCGATCGCGTCGGCGACCTCGTAGGCTTCTTCAATCGTGTAAGGGGCGATGGTGGCGAAGGTCTGCTCAACATCCCAGGGGCAGCCATGCTCACGGTCGCGCAGCACCGTCATCAGAGCGGTGAGCCGCTTGATGGGCGCGGTGGAGGCGTCTAGCGCGGTCTCAATCGAGGCGGGGACGACGGATTGTTTGGAGCGTGTGGGTTCAGACATGAGGATCAATTTCACGCATAATAAATATTATGAGAAATAATGGATCGCATATTCAGCAGGCTCAGCGTGAGCTGGCGCTGATCAGGCTTCCATCCTTCTCAGACAGTGTAATCTGCAGCCCGTCATAAGCTGGCCTGACCCCGTCTGGGCAACGTTGAAGCAGGGTTCTGTAGTCCAGGTCCACATGCAAATTGGTCAGGACGCCGAGTCGGGGGCCGACCGCCTCGATCCAGTCCAGCGTTTGCACAAGATGGGAGTGCGTCGGATGCGGCTTGTCCCTGAGCGCATCCACGATCCACACCGATATGCCAGCCATGGCGTCGCAAGCAGGCTGAGGCAGACCGGAAACATCCGGCGTGTAAGCGCAATCGCCGATCCGAAAGCCCGCGCAATCGATTGGACCATGTTCCACAGTGAAGCTGGAAAAGCGAAGCGGACCACCCGGCCCGGTGATCGCGCTCTCGACTCCGTCTTCAATCACATCGATATTCAACAGTGGCGGATAAGAAGATTTTTCTGGCGTTTGGAATATATAGCTAAAGCGATGGGTAAGCTCGTCGCGCGTCTGTTCGTTCATATAGGCGGTCAGGCGTTCGCCGCGTCGATAAATCAGTGCGCGCAAGTCATCAATGCCGTGCGTCTGATCGGCGTGATCATGGGTGAAAGCCACCGCGTCGAGCGTGGTGACGCCCGCGCTTATCAGCTGTTCACGCAAATCCGGTGACGTGTCGATCAGTAGGCGGGTGACCGCCCCCTCCTCCATCGCCTTCAAACTCGGTGCGCGTTCCACCAGGATGGAGCAACGCCGGCGTCGGTTTTTCGGCTCAGCCGGATCGCAATCTCCCCAGTCGCCATCGATGCGAGGCACCCCGCCGGACGAGCCGCATCCCAGAAGGGTGATGCGCAGCACTGGCTCGGTCATGCCGGCGCCATTCGGTCAAACAAGTCCAGGCTCGCCGCGCGGGTACGCGCTGCGGTTTCTTCCAGCGACCAGGCTTTCAGCTCACCCAGTTTCTCAGCCACGTGAGGCAGGAAGGCGGGTTCATTGCGCCGACCGCGGTGCGGGACCGGCGCCAGGTAGGGGCAATCGGTCTCGATGATGATCCGGTCGTCAGGAATGATGTCGGCGAAGACGGAGCGCACATCATCGGCCTTCTTGAAGGTGATGATGCCCGAAGCGGAGAACCAGCATCCCAGCGCAGCCGCGCGCCGTGCGAGTTCCGCGCCGCCGGTATAGCAATGCAATAGGGCCTTGAAGGCGCCCTTCCCCATTTCTTCTTCCAGAATCTCAGCCATCGGCTCGTCCGCCTCGCGGCAATGAAGCACGATCGGAAGCCCGGTGCGTCGCGCCGCCTCGATATGAGCGCGAAGGCTGGGAAACTGGTCCTCCGCCGGGCTGTAATTGTAGTGAAAATCCAGCCCGGTCTCACCAAAGGCGACGACTTTGGGATGGTCTGCCATCTCGATCAATGCATCCGCAGTAATCTCCGGCTGATCCTTGGCGTGATGGGGATGAGCCCCGACCGTGCACCAGATGTCGTCATGAACCTCTGCGATCGCTTTCACAGACGGCAGATCGCTGAGGCGCGAACAGATGGCGAGCATGGGCGAGACCCCGGCCCCGCGCGCCCTTGCGAGCACCGCGTCGAGATCCTCCTCAAAGGCCTCGCCGTGTAGATTGACATGGGTGTCGATCAGCATTCTCGCCTCGCTTGGTGGTCTCAGCGGCCTGCAGCCTGGGCTGCGGTCCGGCGAAGCACGGCCAGTCCTTCGCGCACCGTCTGGCGCGGATCGAGATAGAGCCCCTGCGCCTCCCCGCCCAACTGTTCGATCTGTTCAGCCGCTGCGGCCCAGCTGCCCGCCGCTTCCAGCGAGGCTGCGTTCGCGGTCTCGATGGCCTGGCGCTGGGCAAAGCCGGCGAGGAATTGAAGAATAATCTCCAGTCGGGAATCTCCGCCCTTGGCGCCGACAAGATCGCCGAGCCGGGTCGCCGCCTTGCGATCAAAACGCGGAAGATCGCCAAGCGCGGCGTTCATCTCGTCATACAGGTCTGCAGCGCCGGTCTCGGCCAGAGCCAGCGCGCGCCCCGGCGCACCAGCCGCAAGCGCAGCGGCGCGTTCAGCGGTGTCGCCCGGCATCGCCCACCGCTCCTTCAGCCAGGCAGCACAGTCTTCCACGCTCGGCGCGCGAAGCACGAGCTTGCGGCAGCGCGATCGTATGGTCGCCGGCAGCCGGCCCGGCGCGTGGACGATCAGGATGAGCAGGCCCTTCTCCGGAGGCTCTTCAAGCGTTTTCAAGAGCGCATTGGCGGCGTTCACATTCATGTCGTCAGCTGCATCGACAAGTGCGACGCGCCAGTGATCCCCGCTGGCGCGTTTGGAGAAGAAGCCCGGCGCACGCCGAGCGTCGTCCACGGTGATTTCACCGCGCAGCTTGCCACGCTTCTCATCATAGGCGCGCCGCAAGAGCAGAAAGTCGGGGTGAGATTGCGCTTCAAGCAGACGGCATACCGGATCATCGGCTTCGGCCTGCAGTCCGCCGCCGGGTTTCGTTTTTGCGCCCAAGGCGCGCCGGACCAGCCGATAGGCGAAGGTCGCTTTGCCGACCCCCTTTGGGCCGGTGATCATCCAGGCGTGATGAAGCCGGCCGTGCTTAAACGCTTCAGCGACGGAGGTTTCCGCTGCAGCGTGTCCGAACAGGTCGTAGACCGCACGCGGATGGGCCAGCTCGCCCTCGCGGTCGGCTTGCGGGATTTCGACGTCGCGACTCACGGCGTCAGCGAGAAATGTTTGGCGATCACGGTGAAGGCCTGATCGGCCAGCTGGGCCGGCGTTTGAGACGCGTCCAGCACCACGCAGCGCTCGGCTTCTTTTTCCGCGATACGAAGAAAACCCTCGCGCAGCGCTGTATGGAAGCTGAGATCATGGCGTTCGAACCGTGTAACAGCTTCGCCGCGCGAGCGCGTGCGCTCCAGTCCAACGGCTGGATCAAGATCGAGGATCAAGGTGAGGTCCGGTTTGAAGGCATTCAGACTGGCCATATCGATGGCGGCGATGCGCGCCTCATCGAGCGCGCCGGCCGCGCCCTGATAGGCGCGTGTTGAATCGGAGAACCGATCGCAGATCACCCAGTCTCCATTGACAAGCGCCGGTTCAATCCGGCCCTCGATATGATCCACCCGCGCCGCGTACAGAAGCAGGGTCTCCGCCATTGGCGACCAGCGCGCAGCATCGCCGGACACGAGAAGCTCGCGGATGGCTTCCGCGTTTTGCGTGCCGCCCGGCTCGCGCGTCACGTCAACATTTAGACCGAGCGCCTGGAGCAGGCCGCACAGGGTCCTGGCCAGCGTCGACTTGCCGGCCCCTTCCCCGCCTTCCAGCGTGATGAAACGTCCTCGCTCGGCCATGGATGACGGATCAACCGCGGATCAGTTGAGCAAGCGCGGAGAAAGCCCGTCCAACCATGCCCTGGCGGTCCACACTTGCGGCCGCCTCCACCGGATAGCGCTCAACACGGCCGTCGCTCAATGTGATCTCAAGCTGTCCAATGCCCTGACCCTCGCTGACGGGAGCCGCGATGGGACCTTCATAAATCAGCTCAGCGCTAACCTCGTCTCGTGCACGGCGGTGCATGCCCAGCGCGACGGATTGCGACACCCGCACCGGAACAGTGTCGTCGACGCCGAGATAGAGTTCAGCGCTGCCAACCGGATCGCCGGCTTCAAGCAAGGTATAGACATTAAAGTCCGCGAAGGCGGAACGCATCAGCCGCTCGGCTTCATCGGCTCTGGCGCGCTCGTCTTCCATTCCATTGAAAACAATGATGCGGCGCTCACCGTCCCGGGCCGCCGATCCGACCAGCCCGTATCCTGACACGGAGGTATGGCCGGTTTTCAGCCCGTCCGCCCCGCGAAACACGCCAAGAAGCGGGTTGCGATTAAACTGCCGGATTCCGTTATAGGTATATATTTCTTCGGCATAAATCCCATAGGCCTCAGGGTGGTTCACAATGATGTGGCGCGCCAGTCTCGCCAGATCGGCAGCGGAAATGAGATGCTCGGGATCCGGCCAGCCTGTTGCATTGCGGAAGGTCGCGCTTTCAAGGCCCAGCTCACGCGCCCGGGCGGTCATGGCGTCTGCAAACGCCTCCTCAGACCCCTCCAAAGCCTCGGCGACCACGATGCAGGCGTCATTGCCGGACTGCACGATGATGCCGCGAAGCAGATCCTCCACCCTCGCTCGACTGTTCACTTCAAGAAACATGGTCGATGAGCCTGAAGCCGCGCCTCCGCGCCGCCAGGCGTCTTCGGAGACCGGAAGCTCGTCATCCTCCGACAGGGTTCCGTTCTCCAACGCCTCAAACACCATCAGAGCCGTCATCAGCTTGGACATGGAGGCCGGCGACATCGGCTCTTCGGCATTCTTGGAGAAGAGGATTTCGCCGGTTTCAAAGTCCATGATCACGGCGTGGCTGGCCTCGGTCTGGAAAACCGGCTGGCTCCAGGCGGTCGCGGTCAGGCTGAGCGCGGCGAACAGGCTGGCGATAATGCGGATCATGGCGCGGAACTCCGTTACGCGATCATGCCAGGTGCGGAATCGCCCTGAGCGGTTTGATGCGATCATACGCCATCAAAGCCAGCCCAAGCGAGCGCGTCCACCGCAAGCTTCACAGCGCATCGCCGTTCGCTAAGGCGCCTCTGTCAGGCGCGAAGCCGATGCTGCACCAGTGGACGGGTCAAAGAAGCCGGATCGAGCCGCCCGGTCTTCCGGATCGGCGGGGCCGAATGACTCCACCCTCACCTCAGCCAGGCCGTCTTCGATAAAACCGAGCGCTTCGGCGGCAGCCCGGCTGAGATCGATAATGCGTCCGTCGATATAGGGTCCCCGGTCATTGACCCGCACCATGACTGACTGTCCCGTGTCCAGGCGCGTGACGCGCGCCAGGCTTGGCAAAGGCAAGGTGAGATGAGCCGCGCTCAATACGTTCTCATCGAAGATTTCACCGTTCGCGGTCTGACGACCATGAAAGCCGGGCCCATACCACGAAGCGAGCCCTTCAAACACGGCGCGCGGTTGGGGCGTGGTTGGCTCAGTCGAAGCGACCGTCTGAGCAACAGGCCCTGGTGCTGCCTGATCCGCTTGTGGTTGGACCTGAACCGGGTCGATGGTCGTTGTCGCCGAGCCCGATGCAGTCGCACAGCCTGCACCTGCAAGCAGAATGAGCGGCGCCAGCCGCAGGCTGAAGCTCAAGCGGATGCTCCATTAAGCTCGAACCAGACGCTGCGCCCGCCTGAGCGGTGCTTGGCGCCCATGAAGGTGTCCAATTCCGCTCTTAGCCAGACTAAGGCCGCCGTATTGCCCAGCAAGAAGCGGATTTTAGGATTGTCCAGGAGGTAAGCAGCCAGCAAATGCTGCTCGGTCCAGTAGACATGCCGCTCAATCGCGGCCTTGCTGGACAAGCCCAATGGCCAGCGAATGTCGTGAACGTGGACAAGAATGTCACGGCGGATATTTGGCAGGACCCGCAGATACAGATGCGCGCAGTCGGAGCTCATCTTCACCGTATGGGTAGAGTCGATGAAGAGGAGATCGCCGTCGGCCAGCGTGTCGTTGAAAAACTCCGCATTGAAGCTCTGAACGAAGGCCTCGTGCAGCTCGATATCCAAACTGGCGATCCGGTCCATCGGGTATGGCTCGATACTCGCCAGCCGGCCAGCGCCGTTCTTGCTCAGCGCCTCTAAGGCGGCGAGCGTGGAATAGCCGCTGCCCACCTCCAGAATGGTCTTTGGCTGGTGATGGCGCACAAAGGCGTAATAGGCCATTGCGTCGGAGAATGAGAAGGCGGGGTTGGACCAGAAGAAGCCTGAACCGCTATCCTCATGTGGCGGGTTGAACTCGTCAGCGAAAGGCTGAAGCGTTTTCAGCGTCTCGGCGACAACAGCCCGGTCCAGAAAATCGAATGCGTAGGGTTCTGCCTCGGTTGTTTCAAACCCGGTCTCGATATCTGCAAGGCTCGGGATTTCGTTGTAAAACCGGCACGGCGTCAGGCTGAGCCCCGCTTCTTCGAGTGCGCGGCGCGTTTCCACGTCATTCCAGAGCACGCGCTTGGCGGTGCTGATGAATTGGCTCAATGCAGCCGGGTCTTCAGTCAGACTTGGGTGCGCCGGAATATCCGCTGCCGGTTTAGCCTTCTTGCCGAACATCATGCCTCCCGCCGGGACCGCTACCGCTCCTGCATACGCTGAGCACTCGCCGGCGTCGAGATGCTCGACCGCATCCGAAACCTTGCAAGCTGGGGCGCGGCGCGGCTAAAGCTGGCCTCCAGCGGAGGAGTGGCTGAGTGGTCGAAAGCGGCGGTCTTGAAAACCGTTGAGCGTTGACGCGTTCCGGGGGTTCGAATCCCTCCTCCTCCGCCATTTCGCCATAGCACGACGCTGTTTCTCGGAGCTGACCGAAACGGTAGATTCTCGCCGACTACAGACAGTGTGAGGCATATGCTGACCGACCGGCGTGTAGAGAGTGGAGCTTATACGGTGAAGAATCCGGGCTAGAGTACGAGTTGGGTTTGGGTGATCAAAGCCACTTGCTTGCCGTCAGAAGTGTGAATGGCAGTCTGCCAGACCGAGATATGCTTACCCACGGAGACAGGCGTCGATACCGCTGTGATGATCTCCCCCTTGGCAGCACGCCCCAAAAAGTTGGTTTTGCTTTCAATCGTTGTTGTCCTTTGAGAGCCCTCCGGCAAATTCAGATAAGCGCCTATCGCGGCGAGCGAGTCGGCGAACGCCATCAACGCCCCGCCATGAACGCTCTCGCCAACGGTGCAGAATTCAGGCTGCACAGTCATCGCGCCGACCACTTTCGATGTCTCCGCTTCAGACATGGAAATCCCAAGACGGGTCGCGAACGGCATACTGTCGATCAGATGTTTCATCATGTTCTTCTTGCTTCGACTTGATTACCTCCAAAGAGCAAATCGATTGCGGTGAAACAATAACCTCAGAGGTAATGATCATCCTGCTTTGTTCTGGATAGAGGCTGATTTGAAGAGGCATCGCATGACCGACTTTGCGGAGACTTTGAAAACCTGGCGCCGTCGAAAACGCATGAGCCAAATGGCCCTCGCCGATGCCGCGAATGTATCGCCGCGCCACCTGTCTTACCTCGAAACCGGTAAGTCCTCTCCGAGCCGGCCTATGGTGCTTCGCCTCACCGACGCGCTCAGCGTGCCGCCGCACTTGTGCAATGACTGGCTTGTCTACGCTGGATTTGCGCCGATCTATCAGCGTCGCACGCTGGACAGCGAGGCGCTTGCACCTTTCGTAGCCGCGGCTCAGAGACTTTTGGATCGACACCATCCCTATCCCGGATGGGCCCTTGACGCCGATTGGCGCCTGTCGCTGACAAATGCGGCGGGCTCGCGCCTCTTGGCGCACTTGGGCCTATCGGAAGGTGACAGCCTTGTGGACGCGCTAATCGAAGAACCCACCCTCGGCGGACGGCTCATCAATTGGCAAGAGGCCGCCGCTCACCTGGTCCATCGCCTGCGCGCCGAAGGGCGTAAACGCGGCCACGCCGTCACCTCTCAGCAGGCTGAGAAACTCAGTATTGTCGCACCTGACATACCAACTCATCCTTCTGACATCGCAATCCCGACCGTTTTGGAGATTGACGGGCGAGAGATGGTGCTGACATCGGTTCAGGCCTCTTTCAACACAGCCCAGGACCTCACTCTATCCGACCTGCGGATCGAGCTTTTTTATCCAACGGATGAGCCTAGCGAAAAAGCACTCTCCAAGATTGTGGAGGATCGCATTGGCGATTTGACCTGAGCCCTTCAACTCCCGGCGGCTAACGCGCCCCGGCGTTCGCACGAAGGTGCCGAGAACGCGTGAGGTCACAGGCGGGGATGGGTCAATCACGATCGTAGTGCGATAGCAAAGGAGTAATTCGCCTTTTCATCACGCGCGCCCTCGCCAGCTGATCCAATTGATCCAGCTTCTGTTTTCCGGTGCTCAGGCTTACACGTTTTCCAAGACCCACCCGGAGATACACAATTGACCTCCAACTACACCTTTTTTGCGCTCTGCGCGCTCGCCTCTATGATCATTCTCGGCGGTTGTGAGCCGTCGCTGAGTGAACAGCCAACAGATATCCCGCAAATAGCAATCGAGGCCTCCATGGACGTTCAATACCTGGAAATCGTGACGACGGACGTAGACGCCTCCTGTGCGACGCTGGCTGAGGTGCACGCGGTTGAATTCGGGGCCCCTCAGCCTGAGTTTGGAAATGCGCGCATTGCACTTTTGAGCAATGGCGGGCGGCTTGGCGTTCGCGCCCCGCTCAGCGCAGACGAAGCCGCGCCGCTGGTTCGTCCTTATCTGCGGATCGAGAATATTGAGGCGGCGATCGCTGCTGCTGAAGCATCCGGCGCTGAGTTCGCGATGCTGGCGACAGAGATTCCAGGGCACGGCAAGTTCGCAATCTATTTGCAGGGCGGCGTTCAATACGGATTGTGGGAAGTCTGACGAGATAGTCTGTCGTGACGGTCTTCGCTTCGAACCCGGCTCGGCCCTATCACCACGCAATGACGCATGAATAGCTCGCATTTTTATCGCGAAGGGCCTGCCATTTGAGCGGGCTGGTGCTGCATATCGGCCCTTCGGAATGTCGCCGCATCGGTGATACCAAGACCGACATCACATATGAGTTCATCGCGACTGCGCGATATGGGAACAGTCATGGCGCGTTCAAAAGCACCGATTGGCCGCAGCGGCCCGCCGCTGGGTATGGCGAAGCCAGCTGCGCAAGCGGTCGCCGGCCTCCTTCGCGAGGCGGAGCAGAAGCTGAGAGCCGGCGCGCCGGCGGCTGCCCGTACGACGCTCGGACGCGCGTTGTCGAGCGAACCGCAAAACCCCGATGCTCTGCACATGATCGCGGTCGCCTGCCTGCAGCTGGGCGAGACCCAGGAGGCGGTGAATTATCTAAGGCGCGCCATCGCTGCGCGCGAACCCTTCCCGCTGGCGCTGAACACGCTTGGCGGCGCCCTGCTCGGGCTCGGGCGACATGAAGCGGCGGCCTCGGCCTACCGGCGCGCCATTGCTCAGAATCCAAATTTCGCGGATGCGCATGACAATCTGGGCGTCGCCCTGCGCGCGCTCGGCCAGTCGGAAGAGGCCCGCGACAGCCATGCGCGCGCCTCAGAGCTGGACCCAAAACGCGCCATTGCTTTCGCCAATCTCGGCCTGGTCGAGTTCGAGCTCGGATTCCATGACAAATCCGTTGAAGCGCTGGAGATGGCGGTCCAGCTCGCCCCGCAACTGGCCGAAGCGCAGTTCCGTCTGGGCCAGGCCTATGGCGCGCAAGGCCGCATGGATGAGGCCAAAACTCGGCTCGCCGAGGCGTTGCGTCTGAGGCCTGGCCTTCCAAAAGCGGCTGCGGCGCTCGCCATGCTGACCAATAACAGCGAGCGGGATGGCGCAGTGGAGGAGCTGGAGGCCATTTTTCAGAATGAGCGCGTCAGCCCAGCGGACCGAGTGCGTGTCGCCTATGCGATCGGCAAGGCGCGGGAGGATCGCGGCGAAACGGCCGAAACCGTGTTCGCCGCCTACGCAGAGGGCGCTTCGCTCAAGCACGAGCTAACGCCTCATGATCGTGATGCAGATCGGCGCTTCTACCGGGCCATCAAGGACGCCTTCGAGCAGGAACGCTTTGACGCCGCGAAAGCGGGTCACGACGACCCCTCTCCCATTTTCGTCATCGGCCTTCCGCGGTCCGGCACCACGCTGACGGAACAGATACTGGCGAGCCACTCACAGGTCTTTGGCGCTGGTGAACTTACCGATCTCCAACGGGTGATCACCCAGGTGTGGGGCGATCCCAAAGAGGCGGGTTTGAAGCGCCGGCTCGAAAAGGCGGACGCCGACAGCTTCGCAACAGCGGGCAAGCTTTATGTCGAGCGAGTGCGCGCGCGCGGCATCGACGCGCCGCGCTTTGTCGACAAGTTGCCGCATAACTTCCGCTATGCCGGGTTTATCCGCCTGATGTTGCCCAAGGCGCGGATCGTGCATCTTCGCCGCGATGTCCGCGCTGTCGGTTGGTCGATCTTCAGGACGCTCTTCACGAGAGATACGCATTCTTATTCCTACGATCAGAAGAGCCTGGCCGGCTTCATCAACGCCTATCAAGACCTGATGCAGCACTGGCGCTCGATTGCGCCTTCAGCCTGGTTCTACGAACAGGAATACGAAGCGCTGGTGGAAGATCCCGAGCCGCAGGTGCGCGCATTGCTTGAAGCCTGCGGGCTTGAGTGGGAAGCCGCGTGCCTCGATTTCCACAAAACCAAACGCGCAGTAGCCACGGCCAGTTACGCCCAGGTCCGAAAGCCGATGTATAAGACATCGCTGAAAGACTGGCAGCGCTATGAAGACCAGCTCGGCCCCTTCCTGAACGCGCTTGGGACGACACGCGATCCATCGCTATGAGCTTGCCTCGCCGGGCCGGGCGCGTCTAAGCGTGAAGAGATGATTGCTGGTGCAGGCGCCTTGGTCGGGCGGGGCGCGAACCGGCGCAACTGTGAGGCGAGCTGATGGATCTGTTGCTGGACTTCGCCACGCGCTTCGTCACGCAATTCCAGAGCCCGGCGCTTGCTTTCCTGATCGGCGGCATGCTGATCGCCGCGCTCGGCAGCAAGCTCGTCATCCCCGACGCGATCTACAAATTCTGCGTTTTCATGCTGCTGATGCGTATCGGGATCAATGGCGGCATCGAGATCCGCAACGCCAATCTGGCCGACATGATACTTCCGGCAGTGTTCGCGGTGGTGATCGGCTGCGCCATCGTGCTGATCGGTCGGTTCACTCTGGCCAATCTTCCCGGTGTCAAAACCGAAGACGGGATCGCCACCGCCGGCCTGTTCGGGGCCGTCAGCGCCTCCACCCTGGCTGCGGCGATGGTCCTCCTGGAAGAAGGCGACATCTTTTATGAGGCCTGGGCGCCAGCGCTTTATCCCTTCATGGATATCCCTGCGCTCATTCTCGCCATCGTGCTGGCCAATATCTATCTGACCAAGCGCAAGGGCGGCTCCGCCGCGAAGGTGGAGATCTGGCCGATCATCAAGGAGAGCCTGCAAGGCGCTGCACTCACCGCACTGCTTCTGGGTCTGGCGCTCGGACTTCTGACGCGTCCGGACCGGGTGTTCGAGGGCTTTTACGACCCGCTCTTCCGTGGGCTTTTGTCCATTCTCATGCTGATCATGGGGATGGAGGCGTACACGCGCCTCAATGAGCTGCGCAAAGTGGCGCACTGGTATGTCGTCTACGGGGCGCTGGCGCCGCTCTTCCACGGGCTGATCGCGTTTGGTTTCGGATACATCGCGCACATCACGACCGGGTTCAGCCCCGGCGGGGTGGTGCTACTGGCGGTGCTGGCCGGGTCCAGCTCCGATATTTCCGGACCGCCCACGCTGCGCGCTGCGATCCCGAGCGCCAACCCGTCTTCCTATATCGGGGCATCGACCAGCGTGGGCACGCCAGTGGCCATCGCCATCGGCATTCCGCTCTATATCGCTCTGGCGCAAGCGGTTTTTTAGAACTTGCTGGGCCGCAGGATTTCAACCGGTTCCAGATAGGTGATGCCGGAATAATTCTCGAAGTATTTCTGCGAGACGGCGTCCGCGATGCTTTCGGCCATCGCCCGGTCTGAGACAATCACCTCCACCTTCACATTGGTGAAAGCATCGACCACGGCTGCGGCGCGACCGGCCTGGCGCACGCCGCGACTGCCCTTCCCGCCTGCCGCGACAACGGTGTAGCCGCTGGCGCCTTCCGCCTCGATGATCTTCACGACCCCGTCGAAAATGACCTTCTCGGTGATGATGACGATCTTGGTCGCGTGATGGGTCATGGCAGGCTCGATTCCTGAGCGGTCTTATCGTGGCCTGACAGGTGCGGTTCCTTCTCCCGCGTCGTCAAGCCCGGTGGACTTAAAAGGACACGGCTGAAGCTCGGCGACTGACCGCTCAGCCTCTTGCAAGCGTGCGCAATTGAGGTCAGGCACGCCATATTTGGCCTGATGATCGGGTGAACGGCAGGAAATATCGATCGTAAAGCCCAGCAAACGCTCGCTGATCGTGCTGGGCGCCAGCAAGGTGGCGCGCCCGGTTCCCGCCAACCCGGCATAGTAGGTCAGCTCATAACTTCTGGCCCGATCTCCGGCATAGGCGGGGTAGGTGGAAATGTCGATCGCGCACAGATCGGTCTGGTCCAAATCAAGATGACGCATCGAGGCGATGAGGTCGTGGATCTCCTCATCGCGCTGGAAATTGTCCTGCCAGCCATGGGATGCGGCAACCCCCTGAAGGGCGATGAACAGGGCTGGAGCGAGAAGGCTGATGCGGGGCATCCCGGCGAAGGCGCGACGCGAAACCATCGCCACAAGTCCGGATAGCGCGATCGCCATCACCAGAACCGGCATCAGCGCGTGACGATAGTTGGAGTTATTGAATACCAGGAAGCCGTCAGCGAGCTGGAACAGGTCATAACTCGGCGGCGTCTTGTTCACCATCGCGTACGGCGCCGCCACGGCGAGGGCCAGTGCAGTCAGGAGCAGGAATTGAGTCGCGCGCCACAGGACGGCGCGGCGCGACGCACCTCGCCGCACCATAACGCTGATCATCACCAGCCCGATAATGGCTGGCGGGACAGTGAAATCCATGAAGAAGCTGGATCCGAACAGCCGTTCCGGAGCAGCCAGCAGGTCCTGGATGTCAAACTGATTATAGGCTGAATAAATGCCGGTCCCGGTGAAAAATACGCCGTACCCGACAAGATAGGCAGCCGGCAGAAGCGCCGCCGCCCCCGCCCTACCCCAACGAATAGCCTGCCCCGCGATCACACGACGCAGCTCCACAAGCGCGATGAGCGCGGGCAGCAGGATGATCATGGGTGCGATTTCGACGCTGAAAACCATCATCGCCAGCCCCAACCAGCGCCTTGGCGACGGCTTCTGGAATTCCACAAACCCGATCAACCCGATACCGATGAAGCCAAAAATGGCCGCGTGCATGCTCGACGCAAAAAGCGAATGCAATGGGGTGGCGACCATGAGCGCTGTGGCCGCGAATCCCGCGATCGGCGCGTTCCACAAAAAACGCGAAGCCCGCCAGACTCCGACCATGCCGAGAGCCGTGGACAGCGCAGCGAACACCGATCCGTCGATCAAACGCAGCGGCGCGTCGATGATGCTTATCAGCCAAAAAACCGCCAAAAGCAGCGGACCCTGGCCCTCCAGCATCCAGTTGGTGACACCGGTCAGATCACGGGTGAGCAGAAAATCGGCGATCAGAGCACCGTCCCACTGATCGTAGCGCAGCGCGAGGATAGGAAGAGTGCTGAAAACGATGAGCGCCCAGGACGCAAGGTCCCAGGGACGCGCCGTAAGGGTGCGGGCCGCCTCACTCATGTAGCGTTGCTGAAGCATCTGTCGTATGGCCAACGTGGTCGGGTGTGGATGCGTGGAAGAAGCTTCGATGATCCCCTTCAATAAGCCGTACATGTCCGGTCGTGAACTGGAGAATATCTCTGCGGCTCACGATGCTGGCGCTTTGTCAGGCGATGGCGCTTTTTCCAGGCAGTGTGAAACTTGGCTGAGCGATCAAATCGGATGTCGGCGAACCCTGCTGACGCATTCATGCACGGCGGCGCTGGAAATGAGCGCGCTGCTTCTGGACTTACAGCCGGATGATGAAGTCATCATGCCGTCCTACACCTTCGTGTCGACGGCTAATGCATTTGCGTTGCGAGGGGCCAGGCCGGTTTTTGTGGATATCCGCGCCGACACGCTCAATCTGGACGAAACCCTCATTGAGGCGGCGATCACCCCTCGCACGCGGGCTATCTGCGCGGTGCACTATGCCGGCGTCGGGTGTGAGATGGACGCGATCAACGCCATCGCCGCTCGGCGCGGTCTGAGCGTGATCGAGGACGCTGCTCAGGCGATTTGCGCCTCCTACAAAACCAAGCCGCTGGGCGGGTTTGGTCGGTTCGGGGCGATGAGTTTTCATGAGACCAAGAACGCGACTTGCGGCGAAGGCGGGGCGCTGTTCCTCAATGAAGCCGAAGATGTTGAGCGCGCTGAAATCCTGCGCGAAAAGGGGACGGATCGCTCTCGTTTCCTGCGTGGCGCGGTGGACAAATATACTTGGCGATCGCTCGGCTCGTCCTTCCTGCTGGGCGAACTGTCCGCGGCGTTTCTGGCTGCCCAGCTTGAGGCGACCCGGGAAACGACCAGGCGGAGGCTGGATTGCTGGGACCGCTATCATTCAGGCCTGGAAGCGCTCGAGCGCGAAGGGCTTCTACGACGGCCCATCGTACCGAGCCATTGCGAGCACAATGGCCACATGTATTACGTGCTGCTCTCACCGGACCTGGATCGCCATGCTGTGATCGAGCGACTGACCGAGCGCGGGGTCAATGCGGTTTTCCACTACACGCCGCTGCATGCTTCGCAAGCCGGGCGTCGCCTCGGTCGGGTGAGCGGGGCCATGACCCAGACCGACGCGGTCTCGGCCAGCATACTTCGCCTGCCCATGTGGCGTGATCTGACCCCCGCCATGATCGAGCAGGTCGTCAATGCGCTGAGATCGGCGGTTACAGGCCAGACCTGAGGGCCATCCACCGACCCCCAAGGTGCAGGACGCCGACCGCCAGGATCTGGAAACTCAAAAGACGCACCGCCGCCGCGCCGACGATCGCGGTCGCCGGATCTGAGCCGGTCAGGAGCAGTAATCCGGCAAGCGTTGCATCACCAAGACCCAGCCCGCTCGGCAGGAGGCTTGCCAGGGAGGCCAGTGTCACCAGGCCCATCAGAGCGCACAGAACCATCCAGCTGGGATCAAGCCCAACCGCTGACAGTGCGATCCGCCATTTCAATACGATCAGCGCCCAGTTGATCACGGTCAGCAGCAGCGCAGTCCCAAACCGCCTGAGCCCAAGCTGGAGAACCGAGCCCCAGGCGCGTTTCAGATAGCCGGACAGGCGCTGTCCATGAATCAGGTACAGCCCGATCAGAAGGCCGCCCATCAGGATAAAACCGCACAGGATGGCGAGCCAGTCCGTCAGACTTGGCGCGCCAGGAAGCCAGCCAGCCCCCATCAGGACAACCGGTATCATCACGATGAAGCCGAAAACGAGCGTATCCATCGCCCGCTCAAGCGCGAACATGGCCGCGAACCCGGCGCTTTGTCCCGGATGGGCGCGCGAGGCCAGGACGATTTTCAAAGCCTCACCGCTTTGGGCGGGCGTGATTTCGGCCAGGCTCTGGCCAAGTGCGTTATCAAGATACGCACGCAATGGGCCGTATCCCGGCGTAGCCGCAGCATTGATCGAGAACCACCGAATGCCGCGCGCCAGCCAGCTCAACACGATCACACACGGCGCCGCCACGCCAAGAGCGATCCAGTCCGCCTGTCTCAAAACCGCCAGGACCGGAGCCGGATCGCTGATCCAGACCAGCAAGACAACGCTTGCGGCCAGAGCCGTCAAGGCTAGGGCGTAGCGCCAGAACGAGCCGCTGAAGACCGGCGGAAGCTGAGCGCGCCGCATTCGGTCTCAGAAGCGCAAGAGGATGGTGAACTCGTACTTGCCGTAGTCGTGCAGCAAGGCGACATCACGTGAATGCTTGCGCTTGCAATAGTCGAACAGCTGGCACGGATCGGCGTAGTAGAGGTCTGGCCGCATCTTAGGCGGATCCGAATACCGGGTCAGACAGTTGAAAGCGACGCCGCGCCGCGCGGATGCCGCCAGGTGATCAATCGTGTCGGTAATGAAGGCGAGCCAGTCGGCATCGCTTCGATCCAGGCGCAGATTGAAGATGCCGCTAGCAACAGCGTAGTCGGCCTGCTCAAGCGCCCGGTCGCCAACCTCAAAACGCGCTTTTGGGTCATTGGCGTAGATCCGCTTCGCCGTCTCGATCATTGGGCGACTGAGATCATAGCCGACATAATCCGCCTCATAACCTCTGGCCTTAAGGAAGGCGTAATAGGGTCCGAAGCCGCAACCCAGATCGATCAGGCTGAAACCCGTCTCGTCAGGCGCTAGGATTTTCGAGCATTGCTCCAGACTGATCCGCTGTGTCTCCTCGCCATTCCAGTCCAGCCCGCGCGCGGTTGCACCATGACGCGCGAAAGCGTCGTTGAAGTAGTTGGCGATATCGGTGAATTCATCGCGGCTGCTCATGAGCGAGGCTCCGACGCGCCTTTGACCACCCCGCGCACAACCTCGCGCACGAGCGCGCGCGGGCGCTGTTTGACCTCTTTGATTGCTGTCGCCAGATAAAGCCCGATCGTGCCCAGGCAGGACAGGATCAGCCCGCCCAGAAACCAGACTGAGACCATCAACGATGTCCAACCGTCCGGGATTTCACGCACTGCCGCCCAGTTGATGACCAGCCAGAGAATGAAAACCGCAGCTCCTGCGGAGAGGATCAGACCCAGAGCGAACATCAAGTGGAGCGGCGCTGTGGAATAGGCCGTGAAGGTGCGAACCGAAAGCCCGATTCGCCGCGCAAACGTGTAGGTGGTCGGGCTTGTGTCCAGCTTCTCGACCGGTTCGACCACCTGGCGGAAACCAACCAGCTCGCACAGCGAGGAGAAACAAGCCTCGCGTTCAGGAAATTGCAGAAGCGCATCGACGAAACGGCGCGTCATCAGCCGGGCCGTGGTCTGGTCCTGCGCATAGCCAGCTTCGGACATCCGCTGGTGCAGAAAGTAGAAGAAGCGCCCGGACAGGCGTTCGAACCATCCGCCCTTACGGACTTTCTGCTGACCGATCACGATGTCCGCATCGCTTTCATCAAGCCGAACGAGGAAGCGGACGAGCCAGGCCGGATCCTCTTCAAGATCGCTGTCGATCATGAAGACATGCGCGCCGCTTGCGTGGGCGAGCCCCTCAAGCAGCGCATTGTGGTGACCAAAGTTGCGGGTCAGATCCACCAGAACCACCGGTTCGCCCGCTGCGGCGAGCGCGCGGACCTGCGCCGCTGAATCATCAGGCGAGCCGTCATTGACGAAAACGACTTCGATGGCCGAGAAACCCGCTGCCTCGCCAGCGTCCATCGCACGACGGAAAAACGCCTCCACATAGGCGCTGGACCGGTAAAGCGAGGTGACAATCGAAAGCATCAGCGAGCGCCCATTTTCATGAATCCCGGCGCATCGGGGCCGCAGCAGCACAGAAGGTCCACGATCGAAACTTGGTGTTCGAACGGCCCCCACGGCTGCTCATACGTGCGGTAACCGGAATAATCGAACCACTCAAGGCCTATGCCTGCAGCATCGAAAAGAGATGCGTCCAGGTAATCCTTCGCCGCCGGCCCGGACAGATAGCGCGTAGCCCCAAGGGCCTGGCAGATATCGAGTATCTTCTGGGTCGCGGATCCACCATGCGGCAGCGCCTCGGAACGATGAATGGATGTGGTGATGCCCAGAGCCTTGCATATGCTGCGGATCAGTCGCTCGTTCAATGTCGACAGTCGCATATCCGGCAGATCGGCAAGTCCGAACAGCGTCTCGATCGCCCACTCAAAACCTGTCGTGCGCCCATAGGACTGCCGCAACAGCGCTTTATGGCGATCAAGCCATGCATGCTCATCAATCTCTATTGTGTTGATCGCACTGCCCAACGGCGCGTGTCGGACTGGCACGGTGAGCCATTTGAGACCCTCACGGGTCTTCACCCGGTTACGGTTGCGCCAATCGTGACGGGTGTATTGAACCGTGTCGTACAGAACGAAGGCGTCAGCCGCCGCGATGATATCGAAATAACCCTTCCAGGGCAGATAGTTCGACTGGATCACGGCGATTGTGGTCAAGTTTGCGCCCCAAGACGGCTCTTTTTGGTCCTAGGCGCGCGATCCGGCGCGGTCAACCAGCCCTGATCGGGCATCAGCATGGCGCGTCAGCTCACCACGCTTCGCGATTAAGGTCAGCGCGTCTACTATAGAGCTAACCGGGGAGACGATTCGTCATGAAACAGCTTGCTATCGCCGCCGTCACAGCCTTGCTGCTGGGGGCGTGTTGCCACCAGAGCGGCATGGGGCCGGTCAATCCGCCCGCCCCGCCTTCCGACCCGATCCCACAACCGCAACCGGAACCGCGTCCCGAACCGAGGCCGGAACCGCGCCCGCCGGCGCCGCCGGTCGAACCGGATGGAGAGCGCACCACCCGCACGATCAGTGACAATCTGATCGGCTTCCTGACCCGCGCTGAGATCATCAGCGGCGACGAGAAGATTTGTTATTACGACATCTATGGGACACCAGAGCAGGCGACGGTTCGCCCTTACGAGCTCTGCCCTTACCTGCCGGACGGCTACGAGCTGGAAGACTAGCCAGTGGCCCGGGACTGGGTGATTGAGCCACCGCTGCAGACAGCCATTCCGGTTGTTGGCGGCGGCTGGTTCCCGGTTCGACGCGTCTATTGCGTCGGTCGCAATTACGCCGATCATGCCCGCGAAATGGGAGCCGATCCCGATCGCGAACCGCCTTTCTTCTTCTCAAAGCCGCGCGATGCCCTGACCGGTGAGGCGACGGCGCCTTACCCGCCAGCCACGGCTGATCTGCATTATGAGGTCGAGCTGGTCCTGGCTCTTCATCACGGCGGCGCCCATCTCAGCCCGGCTGAGGCTATCGCTTGCATCTATGGCGGCGCGGTCGGCGTGGATCTGACGCGCCGCGACCTCCAGACCGAAGCGAAGAAGGCCGGTCGGCCCTGGGACGCCGCCAAGCGGTTTGATCACTCAGCTCCCATCGGTCATCTGAAACCCGGCCTGCCGGCGGGCAGCGGCGCGATCACGCTCACGGTCAACGGCCAGACCCGCCAGGCCGGAGATCTGGCTGAGATGATCTGGTCGCCCGCTGAAACCCTGGTTCACCTGTCAGGCCTGTTTGAACTGATGCCGGGAGATCTCATCTATACCGGGACGCCGGCAGGCGTCGGCCCCATTGTGCAGGGCGATCACGTTGAAGCGCGCATTGACGGACTTCCCGCGCACAGCTTTACCCTGGTCTGATCCCGACTTCGGCGCGCCGTTGCGCTTGCCCGTCGCGCGGCAGCGCTATACCACCCGGTAGGCTTTCGATCGCAGCGCGGCGGATTACATGAGCGACAGCTTCAAGACCTCGGTCAGCCTCAAGGGCGAGGATATTCACTGGTCGCCGGAAGGCGGGCTGTCCTATGGGGCGTATCTGAAGCTGGACGCGATCCTGGGCGCCCAGGAGCCGATCAGCGGCGAACATGACGAGATGATGTTCATCCTCGTCCATCAGGCCAGCGAGCTGTGGCTGAAGCTTTGCCTGCACGAGCTGGACGGCGCAATTGCGCTGCTGCAACGCGACGGGGCGCGCGAGGCGATGAAGATGCTGGCGCGGATCGCCCGCGTCCAGGAGCAGCTGACCCAGAGCTGGGCTATCATGGCGACGATGACGCCGGCCGATTACCTGAAATTCCGCGACAAGCTTGGCCAGAGCTCAGGCTTTCAGTCCCATCAATACCGCATGCTGGAATACCGCCTCGGCAACAAGAATCCGCGTCTGAGCGCGGTCTTCGCCTCCGAGCCGGAGCGCCATGCCAGCGTCAGGGCCGCGCTGGAAGCACCCTCGCTTTATGACGAAACCCTGATGTTCGCCGCACGCACCGGGCTGCCCGTTCCTGCTGGCGCGATCGATCGGGACTGGAGTCAGGCCTATGAGCCCGATCCAGACGTCGAAGCGATGTGGCGCGAGGTCTATCTGGACACCGATCAATGGTGGGAAGTCTATGAGTTCGCTGAAAAACTCGTGGATCTGGAGCAGAAATTCTCACAGTGGCGCTTCAACCACATGAAGACGGTGGAGCGCATTATCGGCTTCCGGCGGGGAACTGGCGGATCGGGCGGCGTCTCCTACCTGGTCAAGGCGCTGGAGCTGCGCCTCTTCCCGGAGCTGTGGACCGTTCGCACCTCGCTCTAGGAGCTTTCAGGCATGCATTTCGGTGTCTTCGACCTGTTCAAGATCGGTGTCGGCCCATCCAGCTCGCACACGGTCGGCCCCATTCAGGCCGCGCGCCAGTTTCTGGAGCGGATCGACAGCGCCGGAAGGCTACCCGACATCGCCCGGGTGCAGGCGGAGGCGTATGGCTCTCTGGCGCTGACCGGCGCGGGTCACGCAACAGATAAAGCCATGCTCTGGGGTCTTGAAGGCGTGCGACCTGAAACAGCCGACCCGGACCGGCTGGAACCGATGATCGCGCGCATCAAGTCGGAGGAAACGATCCGCTTGCTCGGCGGTCGGCAGATCGGTTTCAAGCTGACGACCGACCTCCTTCTGAAAGGAGATATCCGCCTGCCCTTCCATTCAAATGCCATGAAATTCAGTGCATTTGACGTGAATCATAATGCGATAAAGGAAGAAGTCTGGTACTCGATCGGCGGTGGATTTGTCATTGATGAAGCCGAAGCCGGACGCAATTCCGCCGCCGAGGCGCTACGCGGCGAGCCCTACCCGTTTGATACCTGCGATGACCTTCTGGCGATCTGCGAACGTGAAGGGCTGACCATTCCTGAGCTCATGCTGGCCAACGAGACCGCGTTTCGCAGCGAAGACGAGGTCCGCAGCCAGATCGCCGCCGTGTTCGGCGCCATGGAGGCGTGTATCGAACGCGGGACGCAGATTGATGGCGAACTGCCCGGCGGGCTTAACGTCAAGCGTCGCGCGACCCAGATGCGCCAGCGACTGATGGCCGATGCCGCACGCGCCGAAACCGACCCTCTGGCCGCGATGGAGTGGGTTAATCTGTGGGCCATGGCGGTCAATGAAGAGAACGCCGCCGGGGGCCGGGTGGTGACCGCTCCGACCAATGGCGCCGCCGGCATCATCCCGGCGGTGGCGCGCTACTTCGACCGGCATTACCGCCGCACGGGCGACCCGGACGCGCTGATGCGATTTTTCCTGACCGCCGCCGCGATCGGGGCGCTGTACAAGAAGAACGCCTCCATCTCCGGCGCCGAGGCCGGCTGCCAGGGCGAGGTTGGCGTGGCCTGCTCGATGGCGGCAGGCGGGCTGGCGGCGGCTATGGGCGGGACCAACCGTCAGATCGAGAATGCCGCGGAAATCGGGATGGAACATAATCTGGGCCTGACCTGCGACCCGGTCGGCGGGCTGGTTCAGATCCCGTGCATTGAGCGCAACGCCATCGGCGCGATCAAGGCGATCAATGCGGCCCGCCTCGCCATGGTTGGCGATGGCGACTACAAGGTCAGCTTGGATCAGGTGATCGAAACCATGCGCCAGACCGCCGCTGACATGTCCGACAAGTACAAGGAAACCAGCCAGGGCGGGCTCGCGGTCAACGTGCCGGTCTGCTGAGCCTTAACTCAAACGGTTGATCTGCGCCGGGTCGATCCGGAACTGAACCAGATCGTCGAAACGCACCAGCTCGCCGACCAGCTCCACCGGCTCGGCCACGTAAGGCAGGATGTGGGCGATCACCGAGCGCCCTTCCAAATCGGTCAGCATCAGCGCCTGCTCATTACCGCTCGCGTCCCGCACCCCGAAATAGGGCGGCACGCCGTTGGCGATACACAGTGTAGCGCAGGCCTTGTGACTCAGCCCTTCATTGGGTCGCATTGCGCCGAACCAGCACTTGCTGTCGAGGATTTCCCCGCGCAGCGTTGCGGCGCCAAGTCGCTCAGCGACCGGCGCCGGCGCCGGGCTGATCTCCGCAGAGGTTATCCAGTCAGACCCCGTCCCGGTCGCCAGCATCCGATAGCGACCCCGCTGCATGAGCGTGCCTCGCACGGTTGCTGCTCCGTTGTTGAAACCGATCTCTTCAAGGCGCGCGCGAGCGCCGCACTTGGTTTCACAGCCGAGCAGCACGGTGCGCACGGCGCCCTCTTCCACCACGCGGATCGCGGCGTAGGGTTCAACCTGCACATAGCCGGTCAGCGCGACTTGCGTTCCCATATCCCAGGCCCCGAAGCCGGCGCCGGCCTGTTTGGAGCCCATCGCCCAGGCCAGCCCGCCTGCTCCGGCGATGACGGCTGCGGAGCCGAAGACAAGACTTCGGCGATCAACGCTCGGAAGCGGCGCATAGCCGATGAAAAAGCTCTTCCCGACGCGGGGCGGATGAACGCCTTTGGTGCGCTTGGTCATGGGTGTCCTTCCTCGATCAGCGCCGGTTCGCTCGGCGTGCCAGGCGGCAGGGCCTGTGGGTCCACGAAAACCTCGCCAGAGCGGATCTTCACCCGGTAAGTGGCGATTTTCTCGGTAAAGGGGGCCGGCGCCCGACCGTCTTCCAGTCGGTATTCCCAGCCATGCCAGGGACACACCGCGCATCCATTGACGACCCGTCCTTCGCCGAGCGGGCCATTCTGATGCTTGCAGACATTCGACAAAGCGGCGATACGCGCGCCGTCTCGGAACACCGCGATGCGCTCTGAACCGGCGGGCGTCAGGATCACCGCTCGTCCCTCGGGAATGGCGTTTGCCGGGCCGGCATTGAGCCATCCTTCCACGCTCTCTTGCGTTCCGGAGCGGTCCTTCGCCCACTCGATGCCCGAAGCGCTAAGGTGGAGCAGGCTCAGAAGAGCCGCGCCTGCCAGGAGCGCGCCGGGAAACAGGATGGAGGTCTCGCCCTGCATCGCGCCGAGCGCCACATGGGCGACAAGCAGCCCATAGGCCGGATAGACCAGCATGTGCAGCGCCTTCCAGATCGGCGCGCCGAGAAACTCCAGCCAGAAATCGTGGCTGGTCGCGGCCATCACGAACAGAACCAGCAGTGCGCCCAGCCCCAGCGCTTCAAACGGGAAGCCATATAGGCGGTCATAGTTCGGGTTGGTGGCGAGAATGGAGACGAGCGGGTTTTCCGGCGAAAACCCATGATACCAGAGCGTCGCCAGCGCCGCGTGCAGCAGACCAAAGACGAAGACGGTGACGCCCAGGTGCCGGCGGTTATAGAGCAGCGGCTTGAACCGGTCGCTCAGGCGCGCAAGCGGGCCGATCGCCAGCGTTATGTGCAAGAGCGTGAAGGCGGTGAAGGCCAGCGCTCGCAGCACAAGCTGAACCGGATGAAAACTCTCGCCGGCCGGCTGGTTTGATGCGGTCAACACGATGAAGGCGCTCATCACCGCGACCGAGCCGCCCCATAAGACGATGTCGTACCCGATCTTGAACCGGTTCCATTGAACCGCCTGAAACCCGACCGACATCAGCCCGCCTCCTCGATAAGCGCCGCTGGAAGCGCGTGATTCACTGCAGGTTCGGCCCGAATGGCGAGCGACGCCCCAATTATGACAAGCAGAATGCCAGGCATGAGGACCCAGATCAGCCAGTGCGCTGTGCGATGAGCCCGTTTCATGAGGACCCCCCCTCAACACGGGCCGATGGGCGCGTGAACAGGACGATCAGGACCAGCGGCCAGAGCCCGATCAGGCCGGGCAGAATCAGGAGTCGGAATTGTAGCGGCGCTGCTGTCGCGGCGCCCTTGGACACCCTTTTCAGCAGAACGGTGATCATCACGAGCCCGACAACGAAGCCGATCAGCGCGTAAACGCCCGCCCCAGCCCAGATCGCGCTTGCCAGTTCAGTCGACATGTCAGCCTCTCCCCGCCACGCCGCCATATTCAATGCCCGTCAAATCGGCCATTTCGCGCTTCCAGGTCGTCAGATCGCGCGTCGAGAAATCACTCATGCGGTCATGACCGCACGCGCGCGACATCACCGCCATGAGCTCTACCGTCGCATCGAAGAAATTCTTCAGGCGCTGGGCTGATTTCTCCACCACCAGACGGTTCACAAGTTCAGGGCGCTGAGTAGCGATGCCGACCGGGCAGTTATTGGTGTGACAGGCGCGCATGGCGATACAGCCAATGGCCTGCATCGCCGCGTTGGAAACCGCAATCGCATCAGCGCCGAGCGCGAGTGCTTTGACGAAGTCAGCCGGTCGGCGCAAGCCACCGGTGATCACCAGGCTGATATCGCTGTTTCCGGAGCGGTCCAGATGACGCCGGGCCCGCGCCAGCGCCGGTATGGTGGGGACCGAGATATTGTCGCGGAAGATGATGGGCGCCGCGCCGGTGCCGCCGCCTCGACCATCCAGGATGATGTAATCGACGCCCACTTCCAGCGCCGCATCGATATCATCTTCAATGCGTTGGGCGGAAAGCTTGTAACCGATGGGAATGCCGCCGGTTCGCTCGCGCACCTCGTCTGCGAATTCGCGGATTTGCGCGCATTCGGTCCATTCAGGAAACCGCGAAGGCGAGACCGCCGCTTCACCCGGCTTCAGCCCGCGCACTTCGGCGATTTCGCCAATCACCTTGTGGCCGGGCAGATGTCCGCCCGTACCCGTCTTGGCGCCCTGCCCGCCTTTGAAGTGAAAGGCCTGCACCTTGCCCAGCTTGTCCCAGGAAAAGCCGAACCGGCCCGAGGCGAGCTCATAGAAATACCGGCTGTTCGCCTCCTGCTCAGCGGGCAGCATTCCACCTTCGCCCGAACAGATGCCCGTGCCGGCCAGCTCCGCGCCGCGCGCCAGCGCAACCTTGGCCGAAGCCGACAGCGCGCCGAAACTCATGTCGGAAACAAACAGAGGAATATCGAGCTGGAGCGGTTTCTTCGCACGCGGTCCGATCACGACAGAGCTGTCAACCGGCGCATCGTCCAGCAAAGGCGGACGGGCGAGCTGTGCGGTGACGATCTGGATGTCATCCCAGTCGGGCAGCTCATGACGCGGCACGCCCATGGCCGAGACAAGGCCGTGATGGCCGGTCTTCTCAAGCCCGTCGCGGGCATAGGCCTGGATCATGGCGTTGAAGGGTTCAGCCGCTTCTGAACCGGTGTCCTGATAATCCCCCAGATAGGCGCCCCGATCGAAGGGCTGCGGATTGTCGTCATGCCAGGCGGCGATCTCGTCTTCATCGACGAGGACCTGATCCGCTTCGATCCAGGCGCTGAATTTATGGAGCTTTTCAGCGTTGTCGTAACTGGAAACGCCGGTGTCGTAACGGTAGTCCCAGTCATGAACGCCGCAGATGAGATCATCGCCGCGCACATGGCCGTCCGCCATCAGCGCGCCGCGGTGCAGGCATCGGCCATACAGAACCGAGACTTCGTCGTCGTAACGTACGATGACCAGATCGACATTGGCGACCAGAGCGTGTTGCGGCGTTCGGTCCGGCAAGGCGGACCAGTCCGCGATTGCAATCTTCTTCATGTGCGCCCCCTGAGCGTCGGCTTGCGAGAAAGCCTTTCAGCTTCACCGCTCACCGTCAGCTGACAACTCAGTGAACCATTCGGCAAGAACAAGCCTGATTTCGTGATGGATTGTGATCAGGACTGCCGCCCAACCTGAGTAAGATCAGACTGATCTGAGGGAGGGCGCGATGCAGGACACCACCGAAACCACCACCGAAGAGTTCATCTGGTACAAGGTCGCCGATCACCACGAGCTGGCTGAAGGCCGGGCGAAATCGGTCACGGCTGGCACGAAATTCATCGCGCTGGTGCATTTCGACGGCCAGTACGCCGCGATGGACAATCATTGCCCTCACCAGGGCGGGCCGCTGGGCGAAGGCTCCATCGAAAAGGGCGTGGACGGCCAGTGCTGGCTGCGCTGTCCCTGGCACGGCTGGGATTTTCACCCTCTGACCGGCAAGCCGCCCGGCGGCCATGAGGACTCCGGTCAAACCACCTATCCGGTCGAGCTGCGCGGCGATGGCGTCTATGTCGGCGTGCCGCCGGAAACCCCGCGTGCGCGCACGGTCTCAGACGTGATGACCGAGACCATGATCAATTGGGACGTGAAGACCGTGTTCGGCATGGTTGGCCACTCCAATCTCGGCCTGGCCGAAGCCTTTCGCACCCAGGAGGAGGCCGGCGCGCTCAGCTATTACGCCATCCGTCATGAGGGGGCGGCCTCATTCGCCTGCTCCGGTTACGCGAAGCTGTCGGGTTCGCCGGCGGCCTGCCTGTCCATCGCAGGACCGGGCGCCACCAACATGCTGACCGGGCTTTGGGACGCGAAGATGGACCGGGCGCCGGTCCTGGCGCTGACCGGGCAGGTACAGGTTCAGGTCTTCGGACCCGGGGCTTTCCAGGACATTGATCTGGCGTCGGCTTTCGACGCGGTCTCCCGTTTCAGCCAGACGGTGCTGTCTTCCTCGCGCCATGGCGAGCTGATGACGTTGGCGTGCAAGAACGCCATCGTTCAACGCGATGTCGCGCATCTGATCTTCCCCGATGACGTCGCCAAGGAAGAAAGCGAGGCTTCGCCATCACGACCGGACGGAAGAACCGCACCGCTGGATGTCGCGCCTTCACCCGAGAGCATTGAGGCGGCGCTTGACGCAGTGAAGTCCGCAGAGCGGCCCATGATCATCGTGGGCTATGGCGCGCGCGATGCGATGGACGCGATCATCGAGCTGGCCGAAGCGCTGAACTGTCCCATCGCGACGACGTTCAAGGCGAAGGGCCAGATCCCGGACACCCACCCGCTCGCCGCCGGCGTGCTCGGCCGTTCCGGCACGCCGATCGCAAGCTGGTTCATGAATGAGTGCGACCTCATTCTGGCGCTCGGCTCCTCCTTCTCCAATCACACGGGCATCGCACCGAAAAAGCCGATCATCCAGGTGGAGTTCGACCCGATGCAGATCGGCAAGTTCCACAGCATCGATATTCCGGTTCTTGGCGAGGTCGGCCGCAGCGTGTCACTGCTGCGCGAGGGCGTACAACAGGCTCTGTCACTGGCCGGTCGCGATCAGCGCGGCGAGATCGCCGAACGCTGGCGCATCTGGCGTGATGAAAAAGCAGTGCGCTTAAGCGAGGATCGAGGCAAGGGCCTGTCGGCCAGCGCTGTGTTCGAAGCCCTGACCCGTCTGGCGCCGAGCGATGGCGTCATGGCGGTTGATGTCGGCAATAACGCCTACTCCTTCGGGCGCTACTTTGAACCCTGCGGGCAGAGCGTTCTGTTGTCGGGGTATCTCGGGTCCATCGGCTTCGCCTTCCCCGCCGCAATGGGCGCGTGGGCGGCGACACAGGATTTCGAGCGTCATCGCGGGCGCAAGGTCATCGCCGTGGCCGGGGATGGCGGGTTCGCGCAATACGCCATGGAGTTCACCACCGCGATCCGCCACGGGATGAACATCACGCTGATCCTTTTGAACAATGCTGAGCTCGGGAAAATCTCCAAGGAGCAGCGCGGCGAAGAATTCCCCGTGTATCAGACCAGCCTGATCAATCCGAATTTCGCTGAGTTCGCCAAGGATTGTGGCGGCTGGGGTCGACGGGTGACGAGCCGTGAAGCGCTGGACGGGGCCATGGCTGAAGCGCTCGCGCAGGAGGGTCCGGCCCTTCTGGAAATCATGCAGGACGGCGAGTTGATCTGATGGACATGCATCTTGGCACTCAGGCGATGGAGGTGCATGGCTGGCTCGCGCCGCTGGTCCCCGTGCTGGAAACGGTCGCCGTGGTGATCGATCTGATCGGCATCGCCGTGATTCTGTACGGCTTCGCGATTGCCCTGTTCAGCTTCATTCGGCGCGAAGCCCGGCGCGTGATCACAAGCGGGGATGCTGAGCACTGCCAGTCCGTGCGCCTGACCCTGGGCTTCTACATCCTGCTTGGGATCGAGTTCATGATCGCCTCGGACATCGTCCATACCGTGATCAGCCGCGAACTGGGCGATTTGATCTTCGTCGCAGCCCTGGTCGTGATCCGCACCACGATCAGCTATTTTCTCGGCAAGGAGCTGGAAGAGGCAAGGCGGGCGGACGTTTAGCGCCCTGCCCGCCGGTCTTCCCGTTTCACCTACTCAGATCCAACGGATTCGACCGGGTCATCATAGCCAAGCTCATATGTCGCAACGGCGTAGCCGTTCTGATCCATGAAGCGGGCCATTGACAGGTAGGTCGTTGTTCGAATGCCGCCGCGATGGTCATCGGTCTTCAGGCGGCTATCAACCATTGGCGCAAAGAGTCGCTCAAACAGGTTCGTCTCGATCTCCGCCGCATCGAAATGCGCTTCAAGATTGACCTTGAGCTGAGCCCGGTCATCCGTCTCCCACAGTGCAGCGGCGATCACATCCAGCATGAACTCGTTGCAGTTCTGGTAGCTGAGCTCATGCGGGTTGGAAATCAGCGAATACCGGTCCTGATGCAGCGCCTCATAGGTTGGCGAGGCCATGATCTGCAGGACGCGGCGCTGAAGCTCCGGCACGGGGATGATGACCCCCGCCTCAGGAATGCTCATCGGACGGGTGAAGTCGAACGGGAAGTCCTGATGCAGATAGGACCCGTCCGGATCCTCATTGGAAACATAGAGATTGTAGACCGCATAGCCGTTGAACACGGTACCGTCAGCCGCCTGTAGCGGCTGGTAGACCCAGAAAGCCCCATGGGTGTAGCGCACTCCTTCAGGCAGCTCGTCCCTTGGCCGTCCGGAGCGGAAGACGAGTGCGACCCGCGCACCGCGCGCGGCGAGATCGCGTTCGATCTGTTTTGAAAACAGCGCCGCGTCTTCAGCGCTCAGAAAGCCGTCTTCTGTGTCCTGAGCGATATCGCGAGGCGTGGAGTCAAACGGTCGGCTCTGCGCAACCGCCGGTGTCGCAAGAAGCGCCGCTGCCGCAATCGCTGTGACTATGCGCATGATCATTGCGGTGCATCGTTATCTTGGGCCGCATCGTCAGCGCTGGCGGGCGGGTTGAGGTCGGGCAAGGGCTGCGGCATCGGCGCCGGTGCGACGACCTGATCGGTAACGCTGAGCGGGGTGGTGGCGAATTCGGCCGAGGCAATACCGGCCTCGATCGAGTCTGCGCCGATTTCCATTGCCGATGCGCCCGCTGTCGCGCTGACCAGCCCAGTGGCGCTTAGCGGCAAGGCCGTAGCGCCCACTGCGCTTTTCAAACCGGCCTCGGTGATCGCCGCGCTGGCCTCGACCGAGGCGATGGCGGCTTCGGATGCTTCCGAACTCGCGGCCTCAGCCGGATTGGCCGACTGTGCGTGCGCAAACGACGCAAGCGTCAAAGCCGCCGCTAGACCTGCGAAAAACTGATCTGAACGCATGATGTTCTCCCATCGACAATCGAATGCGCCGAACCGGCGCAGACGCAACGATAAGCGACAGAATACGGCGTGATTCAGGCGAAGTCAGCTCAAGCGGCCAGAGATTCCGCGATCTTGAAATTCGCCTCGGTCGCAGCGGTGATGGCTTCCACCGTCACATCCGGCGCCAGCTCGATCAGAACCAGCCCGTCATCGGTGACGTCGAACACGCCCATCGTGGTGATCACCCGATGCACGCATTTCTGACCCGTCAGCGGCAGCGAGCATTGGTGCAGGAGCTTCGGATCGCCCTTCTTGGAGGCGTGATCCATAATCACCACCACGCGTTTCACGCCCGCGACGAGGTCCATCGCCCCACCCATGCCTTTGACCATCTTGCCCGGGATCATCCAGTTGGCGAGATCGCCGTCTTCGGACACCTCCATCGCGCCTAGGATGGACAGATCAATATGTCCGCCGCGGATCATTCCAAAGCTGTCTGACGAGGAGAAATAACTCGTGCGGTCCAGCTCGGTGATGGTCTGCTTGCCGGCATTGATGAGATCGGCGTCGACCTCGTTCTCGCGCGGGAACGGGCCCATGCCGAGCATGCCGTTCTCCGACTGCAGCGTGACGTCCATCCCATCGGGAATGTAGTTGGCCACCAGGGTCGGGATGCCGATCCCGAGATTGACGTAGAAGCCGTCCTCCAGCTCCTGCGCGGCGCGTTCGGCGAGTTGTTCGCGGGTCCAGGCCATGGCTGCTCTCCTTGTCCTGTCAGATTAGCTGCGCACGGTGCGCTGTTCGATGCGCTTTTCGTGTTGGCCCTCGATCAGGCGCTGCACGAAAATGCCCGGCGTGTGGATGTGGTCCGGATCAAGCGAGCCGACCGGTACGATCTCTTCGACCTCTGCGACTGTCACCTTGCCGGCCGTGGCCATCATCGGGTTGAAGTTGCGGGCGGTCTTGCGGAACACCAGATTGCCTTCCGCATCGCCCTTCCAGGCTTTGACCAGGGAGACATCGGCGACCAGCCCGGTCTCCAGGATGTAGGTCTCGCCGTGGAACTCCTTGTGCTCCTTGCCTTCAGCAACGAGCGTGCCGACGCCGGTCTTGGTGTAGAAGCCGGGAATGCCCGCCCCACCGGCGCGGATGCGTTCAGCGAGCGTGCCCTGCGGGTTGAACTCCAGTTCCAGATCGCCGTTCAGATACTGGGTCTCGAACGTCTTGTTCTCCCCCACATAGGAAGAGACCATTTTCTTGATCTGACGCGTGTGCAGCAGCAGACCAAGCCCGAAATCATCCACGCCGGCATTGTTGGAAATCACGGTCAGCCCTTTGGCGCCGCTATCGCGCAGCGCCAGTATGAGGTTTTCCGGGATGCCGCACAGGCCAAACCCGCCAGCCATCAGCGTCATGTCGTCGAACAGCAGCCCGTCAAGGGCGCTCTTGGCGTCTGGGTAGACCTTCTTCACCGGGAAGCCTCCTTGAAAAATCGCAGCGGTTTCAACGTGCGTTGAAACGAGAACCTTGAAGGGCGAGTTATACCATCGCGTCGGTCAGTGAAAGGGGTTTCAGGCGGCGTCCTTGCCTTGCCCGCCCCGCTTCGGCCTCGCAGCCTCGCTGTCGGAACCCCGGTCTTCGTCCACGGCGCGCTTGCCTGCGCGCCAGTTATCCACTTCCACCGCCAGGGAACCGCCGAAAAAGACGGCGTAGGAGCTCCAATAGACCCAGAGAAGGAACACAATGAGCGCGCCGAGCGAACCGTAGGCGGTCGGATGGATCACCGCTGTCACGTAAAGCGAGAAGCCTTTTGAACCGGCCAGCCAGAGCGCGGTCGCGCTGGCCGCGCCGACCAGGGAGGCGCGCCAGGAGGTCTCTCCGGCGCGCTGCATCAGATAGCGGTACAACAAGTAGAGCGCGGTCCCCATCGCCAGCGCCGCCGTCGTCCACTCGTTGAAAATCAGCGAGTAATCCAGACCCTCCACGCCGAACAGGCGCGCAATCGGGCGGATCACGTTGGGCACGGCGAAGACAAGCAAATTCGAGGCGATCAGCAGCGCTCCACCCGCCATCACAGCGCCCATGGCGAGTAGATTGAAATGCAGCACATTGCGAAGATCGCCGCGCCGGGCGATCTGATTGAGCCCGGCGATTACGGCCTTGGCGCCGCGCGCGGCGGCGAACACGGAGATGAGCAACGCCACCGCGCCCTGCAGGGTCAGCGAAGCGGCTGGCGCGCCGGCGAGCTGGCTCACTTGGGTCGACAGGAAGCTCTGCGCTGTCGGGGGCACCACGCCGGTATCGGCGATGCGGGTCATCTGCGATGCGGCGGCGTCCGGCGACACCAGGAGGCCGTAAATGGCGGCGCCGGCGGCGAGCGCAGGGAAAAGCGCCAGCAATGCGAAGAAACTCGCCCCGCCTGCGAACAACATGACTTCTCTGGCCATCATCCGCTGGATCGAGTGAATCACGATCGCCGGCGCAGCCATCGACATGACGACCGTTCCAAACTGGATCGCACGGGTTCGAATAAGGCTCAGCATTCCGGCTCGCAACGGATCAGGTCTGACCTGTATATGGCGACGCCGGTCGCCTTCGCCAGCGACCGGCGCGCCTTACCTGATGGAGAGATCAGGTCCCGAAAGGAGCCTCGGGTGAAGCCAGCGCTCCGGTTGAGGGACCGGAAGGGTGGAGCGCCAGCTTCACCGCCATAAAGCCGGATAGGGCTTGAACCGGGCATGAACGGCTATCCGAGCGCGCCGGCTTTGCGCAAGGCTGCGATGTCGGCCTGTGCGAAGCCCCAATCGGCCAGGATGGCTTCCGTGTGCTCGCCGGGTTTCGGCGCCGCGCCCTGTATCGCGCCCGGCGTTCGCGAAAAACGCGGCGCCGGCGCACTCTGGCGAACGCCCTCGACGGTCTCGAACACGCCGCGGGCGATCATGTGCGGGTGCTCGCCCGCTTCGGCAACATCCATTACCGGAGCAAAGCACACATCGCTGCCCTCCAGCAGTTCGGTCCATTCAGCGCGTGATTTTTGCGCGAACATTGTTTCCAGTTTTTCCTGCATGGCCGGCCAGCGGCTTTGGTCATAGGGCTGGGCCATCTCTTTATCCTCGCTCAGCCCCAGTTTTTCCAGGAACAGAGTGTAGAATTCCGGCTCCAAAGGACCGATGCAGACATGCTCGTCATCGCTGCATCGATAAACCCCGTAGAAGGGCGCGGCGCCGTCGAGAAGATTGGCGCCGCGCTCCGGCGTCCACAGCCCCATGGCGGACAGCTGATGGATGGCGGACATGAGCGAGGTCGTTCCATCCACGATCGCCGCATCGACCACCTGGCCCTCACCCGTCGCGCGCGCGTGCAGCAAGGCGGCCAGGCAGCCAAAGGCGAGATAGAGCGAACCGCCGCCGAAATCGCCGACCAGGTTCAGCGGCGGCGTCGGGCTGTCCTTGGAGCCGGTGGCGTGAAGCGCCCCGGTCAGGGCGATATAATTGATGTCATGACCAGCGGCGTGAGCCAGCGGGCCATGCTGTCCCCAGCCGGTCATACGGCCATAGACGAGCGCGCGATTGCGCTTCAGGCAGACATCCGGCCCGACGCCGAGCCGCTCCATCACGCCGGGTCGGTAGCCTTCCAGAAGGATATCGGCCTGCTCGACCAGCTTCAGGCAGGCCTCCACCCCTTCTGGCTTTTTCAGGTCGAAGGCTGCCGAACGCCGCCCGCGCGCCAGGATTTCCGCCGGTCCGCCTCCAAGCGCGCCAGGCCGGTCGATGCGGATCACCTCAGCGCCGAGATCAGACAGGAGCATCGCCGCGAAGGGCGCAGGGCCCAACCCGACAAATTCCACCGCCTTAACGCCATGCAAAGGGCCTTGCGCCATAGTGTGCGCTCTCCTGACAAGAAAAAAGCTCGTGGTGGGTTGAGGTTGGAAAAATCGGTTGTGACACTCAAGCAGCATCGACACAATGCCCCCAGCTCGTTTCGTGGGGGTCGAATGGGGCGTGGGGTAGAGATAACGATTTGCGGGCCTGAAGAGCCCGCGTCAGAGCTGGCTGAGGCGCTGGGCGTTCTCGGTTTGATGACCCGGCATTGCTCCATCGAAGACGCGCGCAGCGGCGCCTGTCGACCTGGTAACGCCCTCATCACCTTTGGCTGCGATCTTCGCGGCCATCGCCCTGAGGGCGGGGTGCATCTGGCGCTCAGCGAGACCCCTGTCGAGGGCGCCGATGCGGTCATCCGCCCGCCGGCCCATCCCATTCAGGTCGCAGCGCGCCTGCGCGCCCTTTTGCGTCTGAACGTTCTGGAAACCGCAGCGCGCTCTCGCGCCCGAGATGTTCGATGCGCCGGCGGTGAGCCGTCCCCTGTGCGTCCGGTCGCATCGGATCAGAGCGTGCTCTATGTCGGTCAACCCGATCCTCAGTTCCTGCGCCTTCGCCACGCGCTGAACGGACGCGGCGCTGAAGTGATCGCAGCCTTCTCCACCTTCAGCGCCTTTGATTATCTGCATGAGCGCGCGTTTGACGCCGTCGTGCTGAACGCCGAACCGGAGCGGGAAACCGCCCATACGGTCTGTTCGGCGATGCGCCGCAATACAAGGCTCTATCACACGCCGGCCCTCATCCTGGCGCGCGGCGAGGTCTATGCCGAAGCCGATGAAGCCTTCGCGCGCGGCGCCTCCGATATCCTGGACGCCGCCGCACCGTGCGATGTTTTGTGCGAGCGGATCATGGGCCTGGCCAGTGAGCGCCGTCGCCGCCGTGATGCGAAAACCCTGCTGGAAGCATGCCGCATCTCCAGCCTGGTCGATAGTTCGACCGATCTGTTTGGCGACGCTTTCGGACGCACGCATCTTGAAACCCTGCTGAGCGATGGCCAACGCCAGAATGCGCCGCTGAGCGTGGTTGCGCTGGAGGCGTTGACGCCGCCGGACGCAGGACCCAGCACAGGGCCGTGCGCTCACAGCGCGCTAACCCAGTTCGCCAGCATGCTGCGCCATTGCGTGCGGGCCGAAGACCTCGCGGTGCGCGCCGACGAAAGCCGCTTCTATCTGGTTCTGCCTTCCACAGAGGTTGAACAGGCCGATGTGGTGGCGGCGCGGGTCGCGGCGATCGCCGAATGCACCGCGTATGAGAGCGAAGATCCGCTCAATCCGTTCCGCATGATGATCCGCCATCAGGTGCGCCAATCCGTTGCCGGCGACACCGCCGACAGCCTCCTGGCGCGCGCCTTCGCTACAGACGCCGGGCCCGCCCGACGGCGCGAAGCGGTTTAGGCGGCGGCTTCCCGGGAACGCCGCGCGGCGTCCGCGATCGGCGCCAGCGCCTGCAGGGCCGCCTTCAGGCGCACATCGACATCCTCCCAATGGCCCTTGATGACCAGGGTGTGATCGGGACGCAGCTTGTACTGCGCGGCGCGGCGCGTCACGAGCTCGATCAACGCCGTGGGATCGTCGAAGGCCCCTGGCCTGAAGGTCGCCACCGCACCCTTGGGGCCCGCATCCAGCTTGGCGATGCCGGCGCGCTTGCACAGCCCCTTCACCGCGACGACCTGCAGCAGGCTTTCCACCTCATCGGGCAGAGGACCGAAACGGTCGATTAGCTCAGCGGCGAAGCCTTCGCGTTCAGCCTTGTTCTCAAGCCCTGACGCGCGGCGATAGAGCGCCATGCGAACATCCAGATCGGGCACATAGTTTTCCGGGATCAGCACCGCCGCGCCCAGATTAATCTGGGGCGACCATTCGCGACTGTCTTCATCGGCATCGCCGCGCAGGCTCGCGACCGCCTCCTCCAGCATGGTCTGGTACAGCTCCACGCCGACATCCTTGATATGGCCGGACTGTTCTTCGCCGAGCAAATTCCCGCCGCCGCGCAGATCGAGATCATGCGAGGCCAGGGTGAACCCGGCGCCAAGGCTGTCGAGCGATTGCAGCACTTTCAGGCGCTTCTCGGCGCTGGCGGTGATCTTCGCTTGCGCGGGCGTGGCCATATAGGCGTAGGCGCGCGCCTTGGCCCGTCCCACGCGTCCACGCAGCTGATAAAGCTGGGCCAGACCGAACCGGTCGGCGCGGTGGACGATCAGCGTATTCGCCGTTGGAATGTCGATGCCGGATTCTACGATGGTGGTCGACAGCAGCACATCGTAGCGACCCTCATAGAAGGCGGTCATGATCTCTTCCAACGCACCGGCGGCCATCTGGCCGTGCGCGGCGACGAAGCTGACCTCGGGCACCTGCTCGCGCAGGAAGGCGCTCGCCTCCTCAAGGTCTGAAATCCGTGGCACCACGAAAAAGCTCTGCCCGCCGCGATAGCGCTCGCGCAGCAGCGCCTCGCGTATGGTGACCGCGTCGAAGGGCGTCACATAGGTTCGCACCGCCAACCGGTCGACCGGCGGCGTCGCAATGAGCGACAGATCGCGAATGCCTGACATAGCCAGCTGCAGCGTTCTGGGGATTGGCGTCGCGGTCAGGGTGAGGACATGGACATCGGCTCGAAGGGCTTTCAGGCGTTCCTTGTGCTTGACCCCGAAACGTTGTTCTTCATCGATGATCAGCAGGCCGAGATCGTTGAACTTCACCGTCTTGGCGAGCAGGGCGTGGGTGCCCACGACGATTTCGCACCGCCCCTCGGCCAGCTCGTTGCGGGTCTCGTTGGCTTCTTTCTGACCCACCAGGCGAGACAGGCGGCGAACCTTGACCGGCCAGCCTCGAAAACGCTCCACGAAGGTCTGATAATGCTGACGCGCCAGCAAGGTGGTCGGCGCGACGATGGCGACCTGGCGCCCGGTCATCGCGGTGATGAAGGCGGCGCGCAGCGCAACCTCGGTCTTGCCGAAGCCGACATCGCCGCAGATCAGCCGATCCATCGGCCGACCCTTGCCCAGATCATCGAACACATCGGCGATGGCGTTTAGTTGGTCATCGGTCTCCACATAAGGAAAACGCGCGGCGAACTCGTCATAGAGACCGCTTGGCGGCTCAATCGCATCAGCTGTACGCGCGGCTCGTTTCGCGGCGATCTTGATCAGCTCCGCGGCCATGTCGCGCAGACGCTTCTTCGCCTTGGCCTTCTTCGCCTGCCAGGCCGCCCCGCCCAACCGGTCAAGCTGAGCGGTTTCAGAATCCGCACCATAGCGCGACAGCAGCTCGATATTCTCCACCGGCAGGTAGAGCTTCGATTGCCCGGCATACTCCAGAACCAGACAGTCGTGCGGCGCGTCGGTCACCGACAGGGTCTTCAGGCCGAGATAACGCGCCAGGCCGTGGTCCGAATGCACCACAAGATCGCCCGGCGTCAGGCTGCCGGCCTCGGCGATGATGTCGGCTGATTTGCGTTTGCGGCGCGGGCGGGCCAGCCGGTCGCCGAGAATGTCCGGCTCGCACACCATGGCCAGATCATCGGTCTCAAACCCGGTTTCCAGCGGCAGAACGATGCGGGAGATGACCCGGGCCTCAGCCTGGCTCGCCGCGGTCCAGTCCTGAGCGGGCTGGATCGGGGACAGGCCGTGCTCGCCGAGCACCGAGGCGAGCCGGTCCGACGAGCCTTCGCTCCATGAGGCGATGAGGACGCGTTTTCCGGCCTTCCTGAGCGCGGCGATATGGTCGCGCGCCGCTTCGAATACATTCTGATCGGCCTGGCGTTCAGCCGCGAAGCTGCGGCCCTGACGTCCGGAGAGGGAAATGACGTTCGCGCCGGCTTCCTGAAAGCTGGTGAAGCGCCGTGAGCTCCGCGAACCAATGATTTCATCCCACTCGCCTGTGGAAAGATACATTGTTTCCGGTTCAAGCGCGCGATAGGCCGGCGCGGAAAACCCGCCTGAACTCCTGGCGGCGGCCTGGGCGTCCTGGCGCGCTTTGAAGTAGTCTGCGATCTGCTCGATGCGCTCGTCGCGCGCTTCGCGCGCCAGCCCATCAAGACCGATCAGAGCCTCTTCGCCGACATAATCGAACACCGTGTCGAGGCGTTTATGAAAGAGCGCCAGCCAGTGCTCCGCCCCGTTCGGTCGCGCACCCGCACTCACCGCGTCATAGATCGGATCGCCGCTCACCCCGCCGCCGAAGGCTTGCAGGAAGCCGGAACGAAAGCGGGAGATCGAAGCCTCATCCAGCAGGATTTCGCTGACAGGCGTGAAGCAGGCCGCATCCAGCTGTCGTGTGGTGCGCTGGGTCTCCGGATCGAAACTGCGCACCGTCTCCAGCGTGTCGCCGAAAAAATCGAGCCGGACCGGCTCTTCGGCGTCCGCCGGGAAAACATCCACCACCCCGCCCCGGATCGCGTAATCGCCGCGCTCGGTCACGGTGGAGGCGCGCGCATAACCGTTCAGCGACAGATAGCGCTGCAGCGCTTCGATCTGGAGCACGCCGCCGGGACGCGCGGCGAGCCCGCCCTCGCCCATCGCCGATTTCGGCGCGCAGCGTTGCACGACGCCATTCACTGTGGTGATGACGATGAGCGGTGTGCGGTCATCGGCTGTGCGCGAAGCCAGCTGATGCAGCGCGCCGGCGCGGCGCGCTGCGGTGCGCGGGCTTGGCGAGATCCGGTCATAGGGCTGGCAGTCCCAGGCCGGCAGACGCAGCTGCTTCAGATCGGGCGCGAAGAAGGCGCAGGCGGCTGCGAACACGCTGGCGCGCGATTCGTCTGAGGCGATGAACAGGCTGGTCCCGCCGCGCAGCCGCGCCGCGTCGCAGAAGACCAGCGCCTCAGACCCGTCCGGCGCGCCGGAAACGGTGATCGCGCCCGGCGCGCGCGCAATGGCTTCAAGCTCTTGCACTGGAACTGGTCTCTTCTTTTTGTCATTCAGGCCGGCTTAGCGCGCCGGGCCGTCGCCCGCCGCCGCGTTATCGTAAAACCGGAAAGCTTTGAGCTGATCCAGCACCGGGCCTTCAAAATTCGGCGGGGTCGGCTGCATGCCGATGATCCAGCCATACACTTCGGTGTCCGGCGCATCGAGCAGGCGTTCAAACTCGCTCACCTCAGCCTCAGACAGCGCTTGAAGGCGCGCATCGGCGAAACGACCCATAATCAGGTCCGCCTCCTTGAAGCCGCGCCGCCACGCACGAAAGCGCAGCCGCTTTAAACGGTCGGCTGCGTTGATCGGCCGGTTCGGATCGGAAAACGGATCATCACTCATGGAGCGCGCATATAGCGCGGGGGCAGGAGCAGGTGAAGGCGGCGGGTGCGGACAATTCGGTGCGGCCCGGGGCTTTCTCCCAGCTTCAGCGCGCGTCAAACTGATCGCCTCATGTCCCGTCCCTCCTCCCTCTTCCCCCTCTTTGCCGATCTGACCTCGCTGAAAGGCGTCGGGCCGCGCATTGCAGCCTTGATGGAGAAGGCGTGCGGCGGCGGGCGGGTGAAGGATTTGCTGTTCACCGCGCCGCACACGATCGTGGACCGCACGCGCCGTGTCGCGATCGGCGATGCGGTGGATGGCGGGATCGTCACCATCGAAGCGACGGTCGAGGCCCACCTGCCTGGTCAGACTCTGAAGCAGCCCTATAAGGTGCGCCTGCGCGACGAGACCGGGTTTCTGCATCTGGTCTTCTTCCGGGCCCGGGCCGATTACCTGACCCGCATCCTTCCTGAAGGCGCGGTCAGGGTGGTGTCTGGCAAGGCGGACCGGTTCGGTTCCGAAGTTCAGATCGTCCACCCGGACCTGATCGCCGCACCGGGTGAGATCGAGGACGCCGATCTCGTTCAGCCGGTCTATCCCCTCACTGCGGGTCTATCGGCCGGGGTGATGCGCAAGGCCGCGCGCGAGGCGCTCAGTGCTGCTCCAGAGCTCGCCGAATGGATCGAGCCCTCCCTGCTGGGCCAGCAGAAATGGCCGAGCTGGCGCGCGGCGCTGGAAAGCCTGCATCGCCCCGCAGGGCCTGTCGCCTTGAGCGCTGAAGCGCCGGGCCTGCAACGGCTCGCTTTTGATGAATTGCTGGCGCATCAGTTGGCGCTGAAGCTTGCCCGCGCCAGCCGGCGCGAGCGTAAGGGACGCGTCATCGCGAGCGATGGCGCGAAGGTCCGCGCCGTGCTTGATCACGCGCCTTTCAGCCCGACCGGGGCGCAGATGCGTGCGTTCGAAGCGGTCAGCGAGGATCTCGGAGAGCCGGTGCGCATGATGCGGCTCCTGCATGGCGATGTCGGATCGGGCAAGACCTTCGTGGCCGCATTGAGCGCGGCGAAAGCCGCCGAGGCCGGCGTACAGACCGCCGTCATGGCGCCGACGGAGATCCTCGCCCGTCAGCTCAGCGCGGTTCTGACGCCGCTTCTGGAGCCTGCCGGCATTACGGTCGCTGCGCTGACCGGTCGCGATAAAGGCGCCAGGCGCGCTGAGATCACTGACGCCATTGCAGGCGGTCGGGCGCAGGTCGTCTGCGGCACCCACGCCCTGTTTCAGGAGAGCGTCGACTTCGCCGATCTCGGCCTCGTCATTATTGATGAGCAGCATCGTTTCGGCGTGTCGGACCGGCGCAAGCTGACCTTGAAAGGCGCCGCGCCGGATACGCTGGTGATGAGCGCGACGCCCATCCCGCGCACGCTGACCCTTTCCGTCTACGGCGACCTTGATGTCTCGCGGCTCGATGAAAAGCCCGCCCATCGCAAACCCACCGCAACACGTGTCGTATCCGCCGAACGCCTCGATGAGGTGATCGAAGGGTTGAGACGCGCGCTTGATCGCGGCGAGCGGGCCTACTGGGTCTGCCCGCTGGTGGAAGAAAGCGACGTCTCCGATCTCGCCGCAGCGGAAGACCGCCATCGGTTGCTTTCCCAGCTGCTCGGCGCGCGGGTGGGCCTGGTGCACGGTCGGATGCCCGCCAGGGAGAAGGAAGCCGCCGCGAACGCTTTCCGAGCCGGTGAGATTGATCTGCTCGTCGCCACGACAGTGATCGAGGTTGGCGTGGATGCGCCGGATGCGACCATCATCGTGATCGAGCATGCTGAGCGCTTCGGCCTGGCCCAACTGCACCAGCTGCGCGGGCGGGTTGGACGCGGCGACAAGGCCTCCAGCTGCGTGCTGCTTTATCATGGCAAGCTCGGCGAGACTGCGCGCGCGCGTCTGGAGATCCTGCGGCGCAGCGATGACGGGTTTGAAATCGCCGAAGAAGACTGGCGGCTGCGCGGCGCCGGCGATCCGCTCGGCCTGCGCCAGTCCGGGCTGCCGGCCTATCGCTTCGCTGATCTCGGCGTGCACGCGGAGTTGCTGAAAATGGCCAGCGATGCGGCGAAATTTGAGACCAGCCGAGGCAACCCGTTCGAAGGCGAACGCGGCGAGGCTCTGCGCACCCTGCTCTACCTGTTTGAACGCGATGAAGGCGTGCGCCTGATGCGGTCGGCTTAAGACCGCGACTCAGCGTCCTCGTCGGAGCGCTTACGATCACTTGAGACCGCATCCCAGCCGGCGTCCTGCACGGTCCCGGTCTTGACCGGTCCATCGCTGGGAATGGCGCCGTCCGGCAGACGGTCAGGCGTCACCAGGCCGAAGGAGATGATCAGCTTGGCGGCTTCTTCGACCGAGAGATCGAGCTTCACCGCGCGCGAGCGTGGAATGAAGAGCAGAAAGCCGGAGGTCGGGTTCGGCGTGGTGGGGATGAAAACACCGATCACATCCTCGCCCTGACCGACATGGCTGCGGATGACACCCTTTCCCTCTGACGCCACGAAGGCCACGGCAAATGAGCCTTCCATCGGATACTCCACCAGAACAACCTCCTTGAAGGAGTTCTGCTGGCCACCCATCACCGTCTCTACGATCTGCTTGATTGCGCCATAGACATTGCGCACCAGCGGCACCGTGTTGACGATGCGATCGCCGATCGAAATCAGCGTGCGACCGAAAATGTTCGCGGCCAGCGCGCCGACCAGGGTCAGCGCCAGGATTGCAATGATCAGCCCCATGCCTGGAATGGCGAAAGGCAGATAGGTTTCCGGGTTATAGCGGTCAGGAATGAGCGGCTTGATCGTGGAGTCAACGAAAGTGACGAAGGCGTAGATCAGCCAGATCGTCAGCGCCAATGGCGTCGCCACGACGATCCCGGTCAGAAAACTGTTTCTCAGCCAGCGCAGCACGCTATCGCCTCCACTCGGGCGGTGACACATTCATCACACGGGAATCGGCAAGGCTTGCGCCAAGGCCTGCCCTCGCATTACCACGAATGCCATGAGCGCTGAACCAACCTCGATGTTACGCCGACCGCTGATCCTGCTTCTGCTGGCGGGGCTGACGATATTCCTTGGTCTGGTCATCACTGCTGCGATCATGATGCGCGACCAGATCTACCAGACCGCGCTCGACCCGCGCATCCCCTATCAGACCTATACCGCGCCGCCAGCACCGGATTACGCTGAAGCGAGCGCCTGGGCCCGGCTGGACCCGATTGACCCGGACGATCCCGACGCGCCGGCGGTCTTCTTCATTCACCCCACCACATATGACGGCGGCGAGCACTGGAATGCGCCCTTCGATCGGGCGCAGGAGGCTGAAGAGCTTCAAAACCTGATCCTGCCGAACTACGCCGAACCGTTCGCAGCAGAGGCCAGCCTGGCCGCACCGCACTATCGTCAGGCCGGGCTCTACGCCTTCATGAATAATCGCGAGGACGCGCTTCGCGCCCGCATGTTCGCGTATAAGGATGTCGAGCGCGCCTTTTCGGTCTTCGCTCAGTCCATCGGTGAAGAGCGTCCCTTCCTGATTGTCGGTGTCGGGCAAGGCGCCCTGCACGGCCTCGGTCTGTTGATGACCCAGCTGGCGCCCGACGAGGGGCTTCGGGCCCGTCTTGTCGCCGCCTATCTGCTTGAAGCGCCCACGCCGCTTGATCTGTTTGAAAACGCGCTGTCCGGGCTGCAGCCGTGCAACAACGCTGACGCGGTTCGGTGCGTGATTTCCTACAATTCGGCGAGCAGCCGGGAGCGCAAACGGATCGAGACCCTGACCGAACGGTCCATGGCCTGGACGCCGCGAGGCGAGCTTGGCTATGTCGCCGGGCGGGGCCTGGTCTGCGTGAACCCGCTTTTGTGGACAACGGCGGAAGATTATGCGCCGGCGCGCCTGCATCGCGGCGGCGCGGCGGCCGAGGCGCTGGCGCCGGGCGATGCGCCCTCACCGCTCAGCGCCCAGACCGGCGCGCAATGCCAGAACGGGGTTCTGATGATTGAAGAGCCGCGGTCAGCGGTGCTTCGCCGCCCTGGACGGTTGGGCGAGGACCGCCGGATCGCGCCGTTCAACCTGTTCTATTTTGATCTTCAGGCCGATGCCCAGCGCCGCCAGACCGCACTGGCTGAAATCCTGGCTGAAGAACGTCGCTGGGCCCCGGATCTGGCGCCGCCTGAAGAGGTCGAGGTCGCTCCGGTCCGCCCGATCGATTAGTCCGCTGCCCCGGATTTCAAACGCTCGACCAGAGCGGTTGTCGAGCGCCCGGCTTCCAGCGGGGCCAGACGCACCTCCCCGCCATAGGATTTGATGAAGGCCGCGCCAGGCAGATCGTCCGCCTGATAATCCGCGCCCTTGATCAGAACGTCCGGCCGGATGGCCTGGATCAGCGCTTCGGGCGTGTCTTCCTCAAAGACCACGACCCGATCCACGCTCTCCAATGAGGCCAGCATCAAGGCGCGATCTTCAGCGTTGTTGATGGGGCGTTCAGCGCCCTTTAAACGCCGGACCGATGCGTCGCTGTTCAGCCCGACAATCAACCGATCACAGGCGGCTTTCGCGAAGCGCAGAACCGACAAATGACCCGGGTGGAGAATGTCGAAACACCCATTGGTGAAGCCCACACGCAGGCCCTCTGCGCGCCAGCCCTGCGCCAGCTCAGCCGCATCAGAGCGCGCCGGCACGCGCCAGCCCGGCGCCGCTGACCCGCCGACCGCCTCGGCCAGAACCTCATCGGGATTGACGCAGGCCGTGCCCGCCTTGCCGACCGCCGCCCCGGCCGCCAGATCCGCCAGACCGATCGCGTCTTCCAGATCGATGCCGCCCGCCATGCAAAGCGAAAGCGCAGCCAAAGCGGTATCGCCGGCCCCGGACACATCAAACACCGAGCGGGGCCGGGCGCGGTGATGCGTCACCGCACCGCCTCGCTTTAAAAGGCTCATGCCGCGCCCGCCGCGTGTCGCGATCAGCGCGGACGTGGTCTTCAGAGCGCCGAGCACCGTGCTCAGAGCGGCTTCAGCAGATGCATCGTCATTGACTTCGATGCCCGCTTCCTCAGCCAGCTCCGCCGCGTTCGGCTTGATCAGGTCGGCGCCGTCATAGCGTGAATAATCGGTCCCGCGCGGGTCAACGCAGACCGGAACGCCCGCTGTGCGCGCCGCTTCGATCACCGCCTTGGACAGGCCGGGCGTTACCATGCCGCGTCCGTAGTCGGAGATCACAACCACATCGCTGTCAGCGATGAGCCGGTCGGCGAGCTGGCGCAGACGGTCGGTGGTCTCGTCGCTGATCGGCCGGTTCGGATCCTTGTCCACGCAGAGGACCTGCTGGCCATTGGATACATAACGGGTCTTGCCCGGCGTGGCGCGCCCGGCCTCGTCAATCAGACCCGAGGCGTCTCCCAGATCGTTTTTAAGCAGGGCCCGGATCGCCAGACCGCGCTCATCATCGCCGCAGACGCTGATGATTTTCGCCTGGCCGCCCAGCGTGACGATATTGCGCGCCAGATTACCCGCACCGCCGAGCATGGTCGCCCGACGCGATTCCGAAAGCACCGGAACGGGCGCCTCGCGCGAGATGCGCCGCGTCTCGCCGTACACGAACTCGTCGAAAATCACGTCGCCCACGCACAGGGCGCGGCGCCCGGCGATCCGCGCGAGAAGGCTGGCGGTTTTGTCTCGATCCATGGGTCAGCCCGTCCGAACGCCGATCAGGCCGCTGAGGAGCGTGACTTGGACAGTTGGTCAAACGCCATCAGGTCCGCCGCCAGCGCTTCAAACTGATTGAGCGGGATCATGTTCGGCCCGTCCGACGGCGCCTTGTCCGGGTCAGGATGGGTTTCCATGAACACTGCAGCCACGCCGATCGACACCGCCGCTCGCGCCAGCGTCGGCACGAATTCGCGTTGACCGCCGGAGGTGCCGCCCTGACCGCCGGGCTGCTGGACCGAATGGGTGGCGTCAAACACGACCGGGCAGCCGATATCGGCCAGCACTGGAAGCGCGCGCATGTCCGATACCAGCGTATTGTAGCCAAAGCTGGCTCCGCGTTCGCAGGCGAAGACGTTCGGGTTGCCGGCGCCGACGACCTTGGCGATCACATTCTTCATGTCCCAGGGCGCCAGGAACTGCCCCTTCTTCACGTTCACCACCTTTCCGGTCTGGGCAGCAGCGACAAGCAGGTCGGTCTGACGACACAGGAAGGCCGGGATCTGCAATACATCGACCGCCTGCGCCGCCAGCGCGCACTGCTCGGCGGTATGAATATCGGTCAGAACGGGCAGGCCGGTGGTTTCGCGGATTTCAGCGAAGATCGGAAGCGCCGCCTCCAGACCAATGCCTCTGGCGCTGGACAGGCTGGTGCGATTGGCCTTGTCAAAGCTGGTCTTGTAGATCAGCCCGCAGCCCAGCCGGTCGGCGATTTCCTTCAGCTGGGCAGAGACTTCCAGCGCATGCTGGCGGCTTTCCAGCGCGCAGGGGCCGGCGATGAAGGTCAGCGGCCTGGAATTGCTCACTTCCAGCGCATCACCGCCCGGGCGCTCGATGCGCACGACATGGTTCGGTTGGTTTTCACCGGTCATTCTTTCCGTCCTCTCTGCGCAATGTCCGCGCCAACCGGGCCGCCCTCCTGATCCTGCTTCAGGACCTGGCCGGTTCAGATAATTTCATCCGCTGCCGATCCGCAACGGCTCAGCGTGCGTACTACCCCACGAACCTGTTTGCGTCACCTTATTGCCATCGAGCCTCTGCTTGCCGAACCCTAAAGTCTCCCGTCCGGTCATCGTCTGGTTCCGCCAGGACCTGCGTCTCGCCGACAACCCGGCGCTGAGCGCAGCGATTGCGACGGGCAAACCTGTCATCGCCGCGTACATTCTTGATGATGCGAATGCCGGCGAATGGACGATGGGCGGAGCCTCGCGCTGGTGGCTTCATCACAGCCTCGCCGCGCTCGGAGAAAGCCTGGCGGCTTGCGGCGTCCGGCTCACGCTTCGCGAGGGCGATCCGGAACGCATACTGAGGGACCTCATTGATAAGACCGGCGCCGATACCGTCGTGTGGAACCGACTTTATGAACCGTGGGCCCGCGAGCGCGACGGCGCGCTCAAGACCTGTCTGTCAGAAATGGGCATCCAGGCGCGTTCTTACAATGGCGCGCTTCTGCGCGAACCCTGGACGGTCGAGAGCAAGTCGGGCGGGCCTTATAAAGTATTCACCCCCTATTGGCGCGCTGCCAGCGATAAGGACGCTGACTTCGAGCTGCTGGACCCACCCGCCTCCATCACGACCTATGTCGGTGAGCTGACAAGCGACAGTCTTGATGACTGGAAACTCAACCCGAGCGATCCGGATTGGGCGGCTGGCTTCGGTGAAGTCTGGTCTCCGGGTGAGGCCGGGGCCGCGGATCGGCTCGCTGTGTTCGTCAAGGGCGGTATCAGGGGCTACAGCGAGCGGCGTGATATTCCCGGCGAGCCAGGCACATCGCGTTTATCGCCGCATCTTCACTATGGCGAGGTCAGCCCCCGCCAGGTCTGGATGGCGCTGAAGAACGCATGCGCTGAAGGCGTCGATGCGGACAAATTCAGGGCCGAGCTGGGCTGGCGCGAATTCGCCCATCACCTCCTCCACTATTTCCCGAGCCTCCCTGAAGAAAACTTTCAGGAGAAGTTCGATCGATTCCCCTGGCGCGATGACGAAGCTGGCTTTCAAGCCTGGACCCGCGGGCGCACCGGTATTCCGATCGTCGATGCGGGGATGCGCGAGCTCTGGGCGACCGGCTGGATGCATAATCGTGTCCGCATGATCGCAGGCTCCTTCCTGGTGAAAAATCTTCTGATTTCATGGCGTCGCGGCGAAACCTGGTTCTGGGATACGTTGGTGGATGCGGATCTGGCCAATAACGCCGCCGGCTGGCAGTGGATTGGCGGATCGGGCGCGGATGCCGCGCCCTATTTCCGCATCTTCAACCCGGTTTCACAGGGTGAGCGGTTCGATCCTGACGGGCGTTATGTTCGCCACTGGTGCCCGGAGCTTGACGCGCTGCCCAACGCATTGATTCATAAGCCGTGGACGGCCAGCCGGCTCGAGCTTGAATACGCCGGAATTCGCCTTGGCGAAACCTATCCTGAACCGATTGTCGATTTAGGCGAGACGCGCAAGCGCGCCCTGGCCGCCTTTGCTCAAACCAAGGACGCTGCATGACCTTCATTAATCCGGTCCTCACTCGTCGCAGCCGCATCGCGGTTGTCGGCGCGGGCATTTCAGGCTTGGGCGCGGCCTGGGCGCTGAAAGACGTGCATGATGTCACAGTGTTCGAGAAAGAGCCGCGCCTCGGCGGTCATGCCAATACCGTCGAGATCGACTATGACGGTCAGACAGTCCCGGTCGACACCGGATTCATTGTCTACAACACACTTAACTACAAGAACTTCACGCCATTTCTTGAAACGCTTGGAGTAGAAAGCTTCGAGACTGATATGAGCTTCGGCTTCTCGCTCGCCGGTGATGTGGAGTGGTCGTCGAACGGTCTCGGCGGCGTTCTGGCTCAACCACGCAATCTGACACGTCCAAGCTTTCTGTCGATGCTGAGAGACGTGCTGCGCTTCAACAAGAGCGCCTTGCGCGATCTGGAAAGCGGAGCGCTGGAGGGGCTGACCCTGGCGCAGTATCTCGACAAGCACGGCTATGGCCGCCGCTTCCGCAGCAATTACCTCCTGCCCATGGGCGCTGCGATCTGGTCTTCCACCGAAGCTGACATGCAGGACTATCCGGCTGAGGCCCTCATTCGCTTTTTCAAGAACCATCGGCTCGTCAATGCGGTTCGCCCTAAATGGCGAACCGTCAAAGGCGGCAGCATCAGCTATGTGACGAAGGTCGCCGCCGAGCTGAAAGCAGCCAATGTCGTCATTGAAGGCGCGGCGACAAGCGTGCGGCGACACGGCGAGCATGTCATCATCCGGACCGAGAACGGGCTGGAGCATGTTTTTGATGAGGTGATCCTGGCCTGTCATGCCAACGAAGCTCTGGCCTTGCTCGAAGACGCCGACATGAACGAGACTCAGTTACTTGGCGCTCTGCCCTACGCGCCCAACACCGCCGTGCTGCACCGCGACCCGGCTCTGGCGCCGGCCTCGAAGGGCGCGCAGGCGGCCTGGTGCTATATGAGTTACGAGAACGAACCCAACGCGGCGGTAACCTATAATATGAACCGGCTTCAGGGCATTGATGCGGACAAGCCGCTTTACGTGACGCTGAACCCGGTGCGCGAACCGGACCCGGCGCTGACCTTTGGTCGGTTTGAGTATGACCATCCTCAATTCACCGCCGCCGGCCTGGCCGCTCAACGCATCTTCAACAGCGTTCAGGGCGTGAACCGAACCTGGTTCGCCGGCGCCTGGCTTGGCTATGGCTTTCATGAGGACGGATTGCGCGCGGGCCTGCGCGTCGCGTTGCGCCTTGGCGGGCGTATTGGCTGGGACTTCCAGGATGGCGATATCAGCGGCGGCGCCTGGGGTGAGCGTGTTTTGTCCACCGACGCCATTCATGTTGCTGCGGAGTGAGCCTCGCCGCTGCTCGCGACCCGGCGATCGCCCTTTACCGCGGACACACCGTGCATGAACGCCGCGCGCCCTTCCTGCACCGGTTCCGCTACCCGATCGCATCGATCCTTATTGACCTTGATCGCCTTGACGAGATCGATGCGGGGCAGCGCCTGTTCTCCTTTGAACGGTTCAACCTGTTCAGCTTTCGCCAGCGCGATCATGGTCCGCGCGACGGATCCAGCCTCGCCGCCTGGGCCCGCGCACGCTTCACCGAGGCCGGTGTGGACGTTCAGGCGGCCCGAATCCGGCTGCTGTGTTTCCCGCGCGTGCTCGGTTATGTCTTTAACCCGCTCAGCCTCTATCTCGCCGAAGGGCGCGAAGGCGGCCTGCGCGGAGCGATCTATCAGGTCCACAACACGTTTGGTGAAGCACACGCCTATGTCGGGCCAGCGATTGCCGGGCCGGGCGGGACCTGTCGCCAGGAAGCGGAGAAACGCTTTCATGTTTCGCCCTTCTTTGACCGCGCCGGGCGCTATGACTTCACGCTGCGCGCGCCCTCGGAACGTTTCTCGCTGGTCATAAAGAAACAGCGCGAGGATGGTCCCGACCTTTTGGCCACCATGTCGATGCATCGCCAGGCGCTGACCGATCGTAGCCTGCTCGGCCTGTTCGCCAGCTTGCCCTTCTCCACCTTGCAGGCGATTTTCGGCATTCATTGGCAGGCCTTGCGTTTAATTCTTAAAGGCGCGCGCTATCATTCCAAGCCTGACCCGCTAGAGCCGGTCAGCGCCGCGCGCCCGGTTGATCCGAGCCCGCAGGACTTCAGCCAACCCGCCGAATAGGCTATGCTTTCCACTTGGAACAGCTTTTAAACCGGACGACCCAACGCTCATGACTGACGCGGCCGCCCCCTCGCTTTCCACAACACCGATGACCGCTGAGGCCGTCGCGCGTCTGCGCGGCGTGCCCAATGTCTTCAAATTCGGCCTGAAGCTGCTTTTGAAGCTGAAAAGCGGCGCGCTGACCGTGGTGCTGCCCGATGCCCGCTCCCTGCGCTTTGAAGGCGAGACGCCTGGCCGCGAGGCGGTGATTGAAGTCTCCAACTTCGCCATTGTCCGCAAAGTGGTCGCCGGCGGAGATGTCGGCTTCGCCGAGAGCTATATGGATGGGGACTGGAGCTCGCCCGATCTGGCCGGCGTTCTGGAGGTTTTCTCGGCCAATCTTGACGGGATGGACAATGTCATCGTCGCCGGCGGTCCAATCACCCGGCTGATCAACTGGTTCCGCCACCGGCTCAACGCCAACACGCGCAGCGGAGCGAAGCGCAATATCCAGGCTCACTACGATCTCGGCAATGATTTCTATGAGCTCTGGCTGGACCCTTCGATGACCTACTCCTCGGCGCGATACGCCAGCACTGAACAGTCGCTTGAGGACGCCCAGCGTGAGAAATACGCCGCCCTCGCCCGTTCCATCGACCTGAAAGCCGGTGAAAGCGTGCTGGAGATTGGCTGCGGCTGGGGCGGCTTTGCTGAATACGCCGCGCGCGAGGTCGGGGCTGAGGTCACCTGCCTGACCTTGTCACCGTCCCAGCGCGAGTATGCGATGGAACGCATGCAGCGGCTGCAGCTGTCGGACAAGGTCGACATCAAGCTGCAGGATTATCGCGACGAAACCGGCGTCTACGACAAGGTCGCTTCCATCGAGATGTTCGAGGCGGTCGGCGAGGAATACTGGCCGAGTTTCTTTTCAAAGGTCCGCGACGTGATGAGGCCTGGCGGCAAGGCTGGTCTGCAGATAATCACCATTCGCGACGATCTGTTCGAGACCTATCGCGGGCGCGCCGACTTCATTCAGCGCTATATCTTCCCCGGCGGCGTGCTGCCCAGCGTGCCGCGTCTGGAAGACCAGTTCGAGAAAGCTCAACTCAAATTCGAGGGTGTGGAGCGGTTCGCGCGCGACTACGCCGATACGCTTGCGGCCTGGATGATCCGCTTCAATGACGCCTGGGATGAGATCCGCCCGATGGGTTTTGACGAGCGTTTCAAGCGTATGTGGACTTTCTACCTGGCCTATTGCGAGGCCGGCTTCCGCACTGAGCGGATCAATGTCGGCCAGTTCGTGGTGAGCCGGCCTTCCTGACGGTCAGCCATCACGGCGCTTCAGGCGGCTTGTCCCAACCGGTCTGCTTTCGCACGAGCGGCAGATACCAGTCGTAAGGCAAAGCATAGATCGCCTTCAGCATCCAGGTGAAGCGACGCGGGAAGGTGATTTCGAAGCGGCGGGTTTTCAGGCCGGCAGCAATGCGCCGGGCCGCCGTCTTCGCACTAACCATGAAGGGTTTTGGAAAGGCGTTGTCGTCCTGAGCCGGCGTTTCGACAAAACCCGGGGTGATGCACTGGACCAGAACGCCATAACGATAAAGCTCAAGCGCCAGACACTCGGCCATGTTCACCAGCCCGGCCTTGGTGGCCCCATAGGCCGAAGCGGTCGGCATCCCTCCGAACGCGGTGGCGGATGAGACAATGGCGATCTGCCCGAAGCCGCGCTGCGACATGCGTGGCGTGAGCGCGCAGATACACGCCGCCGTACCCCCCAGATTGATGTCAAAGCTCCGCTTATAGTCTTCGAATCTCGGCGCTTCGGCATTCACCGGCAGGTATACGCCGGCATTCAGAACCGCCAGAGCGACCGCTCCGAATTCAGCCTCGATGCGCGCAATGGCAGCTTCCACGCCTTCAGCATCGGACAGGTCGGCGGGTGCAACGAACACCTTGTCAGGATGAGCCTCGGCGAGCGCCTGCAACCTGTCTTCGCTGCGCGCTGTGACTGCTACCCGCCAGCCGGCCTTCACCAGGTGCTCGGTCAGGGCTGCGCCGATACCGGAGCTCGCCCCGGTGATCCAGGCGACGCCGTCTTTGGGTTTGGCGGGGACGGGCCGTGTCATGCGGCGCTCCTTTGAGTGTCGATGCCGATTTCAGCGAAGAAGCGTTCAGAGTCCGCGCGAACCGCCGCACGCTTCTCATCGCTCATGCGATCGAGCGTGCGGTAGATCATTGAAACACGCTGATTGCTGCGCAGCTCATCTTCATTCTCAATGAGAAAATTCCAGTACAGGTAATTGAAGGGACAAGCCTTCTTTCCATTCTTCTCTTTCACCGAATAGTTACAGGCTTTGCAGTGATCGCTCATCCGGTCGATATAGGCGCCGCTCGCCGCATAGGGCTTGGTCGCCATGATCCCACCGTCGGCAAAGAGCGCCATGCCATGGGTGTTGGGCGCCTCGACCCACTCATAGGCATCTGCATAGACGGTTAGATACCATTCATTGACCTCGGCTGGATCAATCCCGGCCAGAAGCGCGAAATTGCCGGTCACCATGAGCCGCTGGATGTGATGGGCGTAGGCGTGCTGTCGCGTGGTGCTCACCACATCTCGCACGCAAGCCATTTCCGTTTCGCCGGTCCAGTAGAAATCCGGCAGCCGGCGGCGCGCATTCAGTGCATTGCGCTCCAGATAGTCCGGCATGAAACGCCAATAGACGCCGCGGACATATTCGCGCCAGCCCAGGATCTGACGGATGAAGCCTTCTGCCGCATTGAGCGGTGCGTCGCCTTCGCGCCAGGCTTGTTCAGCGCGCCGGCAGGCATCAAGCGGGTCGAGCAGTCCGGCATTGAGATAGATGGACAAGACGGAGTGAAAGAGAAACGCCTCCCCGTCCGCCAGCGCGTCCTGATAGTCGCCAAACCGGCTGAGGGCGTGGCGGATGAACCAGTCCAGATGCGCTTGTGCATCAGCGGCGGTGACCGCATAGCCGAAGGGCTCCAGATCACCAAAATGATCAGAAAACCGTTCCCCAACGAGCTCCATGACATCCTTGGTGATCGAGTCAGGCTCGATCCAGGCGCGTTCCGGGATGGAGATGTCTGATGGCAGAGGCTTGCGGTTATCCCTATCGAAATTCCACTGCCCGCCGACCGGTTCATCCCCGTCCATCAGCAGGCCCGTCTCGCGGCGCATCTCGCGGTAGAAAAACTCCATCGTCAGACGCTTGCGCCCGTCCGCCCAGACGTTGAAGAAGTCGAGCGTGGCGATGAAACGGTCATCGCGTCTGATCTGAACGGGGCGCCCCAGCGTCTCCGACCAGCTGTCCATCTCGGCTTTTAACCGGTACTCGCCGGCCTCGGTGGCGACGACTTCCTTCAGCTCGCTGTTGTCATCAAGCGCCCGCTTCACCTCCCCGGCTAGCGAGCCGGCATTGCCCCGATCGTCCAGCCGGACATAGCGCACACTTAGGCCTTCGCGCTTCAGAGCCTCGGCGAAATGGCGCATGGCGGCGAACACGAAGGCGATTTTCTTTTTGTGATGGCGTACATAGCCAGCTTCTTCCGCCACCTCGGCCATCAGAACGACATCACCGTCGGCGTAATCGCGCAGGGCGGCGACATCCCGGGTCAGCTGGTCCCCGAGAACAAGTCTCAGAACGGCCATGACATATCAGCCCTGAAGCGGATCGGCGCGGCGGATGTAGCGGATTTCCTGACCGCGCGCCTCGAAGGCGCATCCCGCCCAGCGACCATTGGCGTCATACCAGAGGTCCAGAGTGATGGAGCTTTCCAAGCGGTAGCGGTCCGCCTCAATCACCCCGCCATCGGCCTCAATGCGCTCGCGTCCGACATAAGTCAGCTGGATGTCCATCGGCTCGCCGGTCTCGGTATTCAGCATGACGGTCAAGCCGTCCGGGTATCCGTGCCAGTGAGAGGACGGCAGGATAGTGGATGCGAGACTCTCAGCGATCTGTCGGCCGCCTTCGGCTGTTCCGCTCGTGACGATGGCCCCGTCTTCAAGACGGGTCTCGATACGAAATTCTTCTCCGTCCTTCAGCGTGCGCGCGGTTTTGCCGAGCAGCTGACCGTCGCGCCAGCGTTCGCTGGACTCATGCTCATAACGAAACACCGTGATCGGACCGAGACCGGCGCGAAGGCGGATGAAGACATCCGCGATGACATCCCCGCCATCCCGGCGAAAACCGACCTCATGCACACCGAACTCGCTGGCGCCGCGAAACACGTCGAACGCAATCCGCTCGCCATCACGCGGCTGGTAAAGCGGGTAGCCATGCTCTTCAGCCTGAGCGGAGCCTGCTGAAATCGTTACGAGCGTGATGAGTGCTGTAGTGAGCATCCGAACCATGGCTGGTCTCCTTTTCGGGGTCAGAACATCCCGCCGACAAGACGATCAAAGACCGCTGTCAGCGGGTTGGAAAAACGCCTCCCCCCGAAGGCGACCGTAAAACAGATGCAATCGGCGTCATCGAAAACGCGCGGCGCATGGAGCACGCCCGGCCCGGCGACACACACATCGCCGCGATGGTACTCGCCCCGGCTGTCGGCCAACCCGCCAGCCAGGATCAGCGTATATTCGTCGCCCGTGTGGTCATGTTCAGGCACGCTGCGTCCAGCCGAAAGGCGCAGAAGCCGCACCTGAAGGCCGGGCTCTTCCAGATCTTCAAGCCGTATATCTTCAATGCCGCCGGGACGACGGCGCCAGCCAAGCCCCTCACCCGCCAAAGGATCATCGATCAGCCGACCCAGAGCGCCAGGCGTTTGCACGACCTCATGGGTCATGGAGGCGGCGCGGGTGGCGGACAGAACCGCCTCAAGCGCGCCCGGGTCAAGCGCAATGCCGTTTTCAGCTTCAAACATCGCCGACATGGCGGCCTCAGCCGCAGACTTACGGGCCGATACCGCCGGGTTCAGGCGCGCCTGTGCTTCGGCCAACACGCTCATGGCGCGCGGGCCAGCGCCGGAGGCGGCGTCGAGAATCCAGCCATCATCAAGAACGCCCATGGCGTTATTCCTTACAGGTGCGTTTTTCTGTAACTGATTACGCATCGCAAACGCGATTGGATCACGCCTGCTTGATTGCGGCTGCGCAACAGTTGAACCGGTTCGCGGCCCTGCCTAGCTTGCAGGCGCTGACCCTGCCCGCCTTGTTTCTGGAGACCGCTCATGTCGCATACGCCCGCCCAGTCGGTACTAGACCTTATCGGCAATACGCCGCTCCTGCGCCTGAACAAGGCCTCAGACATGACCGGCTGCGAAATCCTGGGCAAGGCGGAGTTTCTGAATCCGGGCGGCTCGGTAAAGGATCGCGCCGCACTGGGCATCGTGCGTGATGCGGAAGCCTCAGGCGCGCTGCATCCGGGCGGCGTCATTGTTGAAGGCACGGCCGGCAATACCGGGATTGGGCTAGCGATGGTCGGCCGAGCGCTGGGATACCGTGTGGTGATTGTCTTCCCGCGCACTCAGTCGAAGGAAAAGCGCGACGCGATCCAGCTGATGGGCGCAGAGCTCATCGAGGTGGACGCAGTTCCCTACAAGAATCCCAATCACTATGCGCGATACTCAGGCGCGTTGGCCGAAGAGCTTAACGCCAGTGAACCTCATGGCGCGATCTGGGCCAACCAGTTCGACAATGTCGCCAACCGCAAGGCCCACTATGAGACCACCGGCCCGGAAATCTGGGATCAGCTGGACGGCAAGGTGGATGGTTTTGTTGCTGCGGTCGGGTCGGGCGGGACTATCGGGGGCGTTTCCATGGCGCTGAAGGAGCGCAATCGTGACATCAAGATCGCCCTGGCGGACCCGGGCGGCGCCGCGCTCTACGGCTATTACGCGCATGGCGAGCTGAAAGCGGACGGCACGTCGATCACCGAAGGCATCGGCCAGAGCCGCATCACCGCCAATCTTGAAGACGTGGAGATCGACGAAGCCTTTCGCATTCCCGATGAGGAAGCACTGCCCATCCTGTTTGATCTTGTGCAGGAAGAAGGCTTGTGCCTAGGCGGATCAGCGGGTGTGAATATCGCCGGCGCGATCCGGCTCGCCCGCAAGCTGGGCCCCGGCCACACCATCGTGACCATATTGTGCGATCACGGCGCGCGCTATCAGTCCAAGCTCTACAATCCAGCATTTCTGAAGGAGAAAGGCCTGCCCGTTCCGCCTTGGCTTGAGACGAGCGAATAGTTTCGAATTACCGGAAAGGCGGTGCGTAAAGCAGCCCGCCTTCGGTCCATTGGGCGTTAAGACCACGACGCAGCTGAAGCTCTGATTCCAGCCCCAGATGACGCTCAAAAATCTCCGCATAATTGCCCGTAGCCTCGATGGCGCGCAGAGCGAACTCGGCGTCCAGACCGAGCGCATCGGCGACCGCGCCTTCCGCGCCGAGCAGACGGCGCAATTCCGGGTTCGTACTGGTTTCAGCAATAACGCGGGCGTTCTGCGCGGTCACGCCATACTCCTCCGCTGCGATCAGCGCGTACAGAACCCAGCGCGCTGTATCGGCGAAGCGCGGATCGGCGTCTGAAACAACGGGGCCGAGCGGTTCCTTTGAGATGACATCCGGCAACAGGCTATGGCTGGACGGGTCATCCAGCTGCAGACGCAGCCCGGCCAGCGAGGAGATGTCGTTGGTCAGCGCATCACACGCCCCCGCCTCATAGGCACGAAGCGCTGCGATGGCGGTGTCGGCTTCAACCGGCTGAAAACTGACCCCGAAGGCTTGAGCATAATCGGCGAGGTTCAGCGCGGTGGTCGTCTGCGACTGAACGCAGATCCGAGCGCCATCCAGCTCGCGCGCGCTGGCGACACCGAGATCATTGGCGGTCAGGAAGCCCTGCCCGTCATGATAATAGACGCCAACGAAGCTCACCGAGAGGTCGGCCTCACGCGCCAGCGTCCAGCTGGTATTACGCACCAGAATATCCGCACGACCATCTGACACCGCTTCAAACCGCTCCGCGGTTGTCAGTGGAACGAAGCGTACCTGATCGGCCCTCCCAAGGAAGGCGGCGGCGTAAGCCCGGCACAGATCGGCTTCAAAGCCTTCCCACGTCCCGTCCCCGGTCTGCATGGCGAAGCCTGGAAGATTGGTGTCCACTCCGCACAGAAGCACGCCGCGATCGCGGATTTGCTCCAGCTTTGAGCCGAGCTGTTCCACCTCGCTCTGCGAAACCGCAAAGCCCATGGCGAACGCCGTCGCCGCTCGGACGAGCCTGCGCGGGGCGAGAAGGTCGAAGAAAGCATTTGGCGTCACGGCGCGGCCCGCCCTAAAGGCTTAAGCAGAATACTGATGTAACGAAGCAGGAAAGGCGCGTCGACATGAAACGCGACACTCAGCTGGTTCGCGCCGGACGCATCGGGCCTGAAGGCGATCACGGCGACGGGCTGGTGAACCCCGCCATCAGGCGCGCCTCCACCGTGCTCGCTCCGACCACGGCTGAGCTTTATCAGCCGACCGGCGGTCGCCACCATTACGGGCGCGGCGGCGTCGGGCCCAATCCGGAATTGCGCGCGGCGATCGGCGAGCTCTATCAGGCTGATGAGGTGGTGCTGACCGCGTCAGGCCTGTCCAGCGTGACGCACGCCATCCTTTCCGCCCTGCCCGATCAACCCGCCGGCATGCAGGCCCTGATCACCGATGCGGCCTACGGCCCTGTGCGTCGTTTCTGCGACGAGGAATTGCCGCGCTACGGCGTCACTCCGGTCTATTATCCGCCCAGGCTGGGCGCTGGAATCGCCGAGCGTCTGACGCAACCCACCGCCTTGGTGCTGCTGGAATCCCCAGGCTCGCTGACCTTCGAGCTGCAGGACATCCCCGCCATAGCCAGCGCCGCGCGGGCTGTAGGCGTTGCATGTGTGATCGATGACACCTGGAGCGCGGGCGTCTTGATGAACCCGCTCGATCTCGGGGTGGATTACGCGGCGCAGGCCCTGACCAAATATGTCGGCGGCCACTCCGATTTTCTCATGGGCGCTGTGTCCGCACGGGGCGAAGCGGCGATCCGGGCGCGCAAGCTGGCTGAACGCTACGGGCTTCATGTCAGTCCTGACGACGCCTTCCTGGCGCTGCGAGGCTTGCGCACGCTCGGACTGAGGATGGACCGATCCGGTCAAACGGGTCTTGAGCTCGCCAGGCGGCTTGACGCCCATCCGCGTGTCGCCCGCGTGCTGCACCCGGGACTGGCCAGCTCAGCAGACCACGCCTTGTTTCAGCGCGATTTCACCGGCGCAGCCGGATGTTTCAGCCTGATCTTAAAGGATGCCGACGCCCGCGCCGGCGAAGCCTTCGTCGATCAGCTGGAGCTGTTCGGCATCGGATTCTCGTGGGGCGGTTACGAAAGCCTGGCGCTGTCCTGCGACCGGCAGATCCGGCGCAGCTGCCCGCAATGGGATGAAACCGGAGCTCTCATCCGGCTGGCCATCGGACTTGAAGATGTTGAAGACCTCTGGGCGGCGCTGGAAGCGAGCCTCCAGCGCCTGCCCTGAGGAGCTGCGATCAGCCGTGCACCGCCAGAAGCGGCACGCGTGCGGCCCGGATTGCGGGGATGAAACCGCCAAAGAAGCCAACCGCGAGTGCGAGAATGATCCCGCTCATCACCGCCGTCGGCGTCACGGCGAAGGAAAACACGATCTGGGTGAAGCTGGCGCCGGCCAGGGTGGACGCGCTCCAGCCGTTGAAAACGAGATAAGTCGCCAGCGCCCCGACAATGCCGCCGATCAGCGCCAGAAGCAGCGCCTCCACCATCGTGCCCACAAAAGCTGGAAACCCGCTAAAACCAAGCGTACGCAGCGTCGCGATCTCGGTGATCCGCGAATCCACGCTGGCATACATGGCGTTCCAGGCCCCGAACAGCGCACCGATGGCCATGGCGATCGCGAGCGGCCAGCCCAGGAACATGATCAGATCAGAGGTTCCCCCCGCCGTATCGGCGAAATAGTCCTTCTCCGTCGAGACCTCCAGATCCAGTCGAGGTTCGGCTTCCACGAAGGCGCGCAGCGCCTCAATCGCTTCAGGCGAGGTGAGCTGAGCGCGCATTGACTGGAAGCTGCCGCCGCGCTGATAGAGGTTCTGGATGACACCGATATCGGCCCAGATCTCTGAATCGAAAACGGTTCCGCCGGTGGAAAACACCCCCACCACGGTCCATTCATTGGCGCCCAGCCGGATTGTCGATCCGTAGTCAAAACCGCTGAATTCGCGGATCACGCCCTCACCGACGACGAGCTCGTTGGAGCCCTCCGCGAACATACGCCCTTCCACCAGGGTGAAGCCTTGACGCAGCTGCGGCGCCGCTGAACCCACGCCGCGAAGTGGAAGGTTTGCGTCGAGCCCGCCGCTGCGCTTTCGCCCGTCGGCGATCACATAGAGTTCAGCCGACAGAATAGCATTGTCCGCAGAGTCCCTTGCGATCCCCGGGGCGGTTTCCATCAGCCGGACCTCATCGCGGCCGAACCCGCTATTGAGCTCGGCCTGCGAACCGGAGCGCAGCATCACGGCCACATCATCAGATCCGGTGCCTGAAATCGTCGCCCGGAACCCGTTGGCCATGGACAGGAAGCCCAGAAGCACCGCCACCACCAGGGCGATGGACAGAATGGTCGCCAGCGACATCCCCCACCGCTGCGGGATAGAGCGTAGATTGATCATCGTCACTGCGGCGATTTGTTGTAACATCACGCGCTCCTAGGATTTTGACAGGCCGTCGACGATCTGAACGCGCATGGCGTTGATCGCCGGCACCAGGCCGGTGATGAGCCCGAAACCGATCATGATGGCGACCGCGGTCAGTATGGTCTCAGTGGACATCGACAGACCCGGCAGAAACGCGGACAGAGCCGCAGCCGCGACGGACACGAACAAGGCCGCAAGACCAAGCCCGATCAAGCCGCCGATCAGGCTGAGCAGAACCGATTCACTGAGCACGTGGGTGAAGATGCGCGGCTGTGAGAAGCCAAGCGTCTTTAGCACCGCGATCTCGCGGGTGCGCTCGCTGATCGCCAGGAACATGGTGGTGCCGACAATCATCAAGATGGTCGCGAAGGCGGCCGAGATGACAAGGGTCAGGATCATGCCGATATTGCCGAACTGTTCGACAAAGGCCTGGTTGAACGCACCTTCTGTCGTGGTCTCGCTTTCGGCGCGGGAGTTGACGAACATCTCATCGATATCGGCGATGACCTGATCATTGACCGAGGGATCGGTGGTGTTGATCACCATCCAGCCGATCTCGTCTGAGCCAAACTGAAGCGCCTCATTATAATACTCATAGTGGAAGAAGGCGTAATTGGCCGGGACGTTATCCTGCTCGCCGTCGAACACGGCGCAGATTTCAAACTCCCAGGTGTCAGAACCATCCTGCTGGCGCCAGATATTCGAGCGGACAGGAATGCGCCGGCCCAGCTCCCAATCTTCAAATTGGGTCAACAGATCGGCGCCGACGGCAAGACAGTCTCTGGTGTTGATGAAGGCTTCCGCCTGCCCCTCGCCGAACTGCAGTTCCGGATAGGCCGCCAGATAGGTCGCCGGCTCCACTGCAAAGCTCTGCACGAAGTTGCGGGGCTCCTGATAATAGCCGCCGAACCAGTTGGCGTGGGTGACGTTTTCCACCCCGTCGACCTGCCGCACCCGCCCGTAATAGGCATAGGGCATGGACAGGGTGAAATTGATCTTGTTGACCGTTACCAATCGATTGGCCGCTGCGGTGTCCACGCCGGCTCCGAACGCAGCGTTCACTGCGCCCAGCACGCCGAAAATAAGGAAGGCGACGAGGATAGACAGGATCAGAAGGGTTGCACGGACCTTCTTTCTGAAGACGCCTTTTCGGATCAGGGTGAGATCGTTCATCTAAGCGCCCCCCTTCTCCAGAAAGCGGCCCTTGTCCAGGTGCAGCTCGCGCCTAGCGTATTTCGCAGCCGCCGGGTCGTGGGTGACCATAATGATCGTCTTGCCGAGATCATTGTTGAGCAGCTGAAGCGTCTCCAGAATCTCGTCCGCCGTGGCGCGATCGAGATCACCGGTCGGCTCGTCGCAGAGCAGGACTTCCGGGTCCGCAACGATGGCGCGCGCAATGCCGACGCGCTGTTGCTGGCCGCCGGAAAGCTGGCGCGGACGGTGATTGGAGCGTTCACCGAGGCCGACCACTTCAAGCGCGGTCTGAACCCGGCGTTTGCGCTCCTTGCCGGACAGCCGGGTCAGCAGAAGCGGCAGCTCCACATTCTGAGCCGCGGTAAGCGTCGGCATCAGATTGTAGAACTGGAAGATGAAGCCGACATGGTTGGAACGCCATTTGGCGAGTGCGCCCTGGCTGAGATTGTCGATCCGCTGATCCTGAAAGATCACCTCGCCTGAACTCGGCCGATCGATCCCGCCCAGAAGGTTCAAGAGCGTTGTCTTGCCGGAGCCGGACGGCCCCATGATGGCGATGAAGTCGCCATTGGCGATCTGCATATCCAGCTTCTCGAATATGGTGATGCTCTCACGGCCTCGCGTATACGCTTTGGACAGGTCGTTCAGCGTGTAGAGCGGGCCTGACGCCGCGCCGGCATTCTCAGTCATGGGATCGATCCCTCACAGCCTGACTTGTTGTAGGGCTAATAGCAGAAACTCATGTCCACTTTAAAGTATAAAGTTCGTGATTACGCGACTGATTCCTGTCCGGACGAAGCTAAATCACTCGAATCGAGGATGTTTTTATTCGCCGCTAATTCTCGACGAAGGTCACCCTCGCAGCCATGTCCGGCAGGACGCGTGCATCGCGCTCATCCAGGGCCACGCGAACCTGGATGGTGGCGCGGGCCCGATCCGCGGTTGGAATAATCGCTTCGACCCGCGCCGGGATGCGCCAGTCCGGATAGGCGTCCAGCACCGCTTCCACGCGCTGGCCCGGAGTCACGCGCTGGATCTGGTTCTCGTTGACATCGACCTCCAGCTCCAAGCTTTGCATATCGACCACGGTTGCAACACCGGTTCGCGTGAAGCCGCCTCCAGCTGAGGCCGGTGAAAGAATCTCGCCGACCTGAGCGTTTTTCGCGATCACCACCCCGCCAAAGGGCGCGCGAACGATGTGACGGTCGATAAAGTCTTCCTGGCTCTCAATACGCACGCGGATCGCCGCCACGTCGGCGCGGCCCGCCAGCAACTGAGCCGACAGCGAATCCAGCTGGGCGCGCGCAGTGTCCAGAGCAGCCGCCGAGGCGAACTCGCGTTCGACCAGCTGGGTGGTCCGGCCAAGTCGGGCCTCGGCCTCGACGAGCTGGGCCTGCGTGGAATCAAGGCGTCTCTGCGCGGATGCGAGCTGAGCCTGAAGCAGTCGCAGATCAAGCCGGGCGCGCTCATCATCAAGCCGGGCCACCACCTCGCCAGCCTCGACGACAAAACCCTCTTCGATCAGAACTTCGCTGATACGGCCGGTGATTTCAGCGGATACGGTCGCCTGCCGGCGCGCGACCACATAACCGGATGCAACCAGCCCGCTCGATCGCGGCGGCGGCGCGCTCTGAGTCTGGGAGGCCGGTTCGGTGGTTGTCGATTCAGCGGTCGGCGCCGTCTCCATGCGCGCAGTGGTCGACGCCTCTTCTGACCCGCCCCCGGTGAATAACCAGCTGCCGGCCGCACCGATCATAAGCGCCAGAATGGCCACAACGATTAGCGACCACAGCGGAACGCCGCCGGAAGCTTCTGGCGCGCTACGGTCAATGCTCAGCGATTGCAGCCGTTCAGTGCGTTCATCGACCATGTCGGATCATCCCCTCGCCTGCGCGATATACTAACGCGCAATCGGTCCATATGAAGCGTCATCAGCCTCGTCCGGGCGCTTTAAAGCACAAAGTGATGGGAAATGGCGACCCCGGTAGGACTCGAACCTACAGCCGTCGGATTAGAAGTCCGGTGCTCTATCCAGTTGAGCTACGGGGCCGAAAGCGGGTGAACGCCGAGCCGGGTGCGGGTGATGCGCCTAATGGCTCCAGGGCTCTTTACGCTCGTAGGCGAAGTTTTCCGCATAAGTCTTGATGCGCCGGGTCGTCTCCGCCTCGTCGCGAACCCGGAAGGCGATGCCGTGTTTTTTCGCATAGGCGACCGCGTCTTCGCGAGTCTCGAAGGACAGCTTCACCTGCCGACGGGTATCGCCGGTCGACGCCCAGCCCATCAACGGATCGGGGCGTTTGGCCTGCTCGGGCGCGAACTCAAGCACCCAGTGCTTTGAGTTGGCGTGGCCCGATTGCATGGCCGTCTTCGCGGGTCGGTAGATTCTGGCGAACATGAAAGGCTCTCACATCCCGTCTTGCGAACTTGAACGGCGTGGTCGGGGCGGCTGGATTTGAACCAACGACCCTCTGCTCCCAAAGCAGATGCGCTACCAGGCTGCGCTACGCCCCGACAGGACCGTGTGTTGTGATTGCCGGTGTAGTGCCGAGATCGACTCGAGGCAAGACGCCGGGGCGAGCAGGTTCAGCCTTCCTCGCCTTCGGCCTCAGCCGGAGGGAGCTCAGCCTCCTGCGAAACCGGCTCAGACGCAGCTTGCTCATCCGAGGCCGCTTCGCCCGGCTCGGGCAGGTTCGTCCCAAAAACAGGGTGCAGAACCTGGTCGCCGGGCTGAATGCCGGCGGCAGCAGCAGCGCCGGCATTAAGTTCGATCACGCCGAGAACCGGATAGTCAGACCAGAGCTGGCGCTCCGACATGGGCTGGGCGTTGGCGATGATCTTGCCAATCAGGCCGTTCTGGCGAACATACAGAATATCCAGCGGGATCAGCGTGTTTCGCATCCAGATGGAAACCGGGCGCACCTCGCCGAAATCAAACAGCATGCCCGCGCCCTCATCCAGGCTCTCGCGGAACATCATGCCGCGCTGGCGGTTCACCGGGTCATCGGCGATTTCAACCTGGAACAGGACCAGCTCGCCGTCCGCTTTCTCCACGCCCAGCGCTTCCGGCCCTCCATAGACGACAATCGCGTCCGGCGCAGTGGGGTCGAGCACGGAGTCGTTCGGCCCCGGCTCCGCCGATTGAGCGCAGGCGGCGGCTGCGAGGATGAGACTAAGGGCGAAGGCGGAAAGCGATGTTCGGATCATGGCCGGCAAGCTAGCCTTGGCTTGCGCGCGGCGCAATCGGGCGTGTGCCCTTCTTCGCAGGCGCCGCAAATGCTTGCCGCCGCCCTGCCCCAGCGTTAGCAGGACGCAAAATCCGTCCACGAGGCCTCGCCATGCGTATCGAAAACATCTCCGCCGGTCAGAACCCGCCTGAAGACATTAATATCATCATTGAAGTGCCTGTAGGTGGTCAGCCGGTCAAATACGAGCTCGATAAAAATTCCGGCACGGTCTTCGTCGACCGCTTCCTGCACACGCCCATGCGCTATCCGTGCAATTACGGATTCATGCCCCACACCCTGTCCGATGACGGCGATCCGATCGATGTCATGGTGCTAGGCCAGACGGAACTCATTCCGGGCTGTGTGGTGCGCGCGCGCCCCGTTGGGGTGCTCCTGATGGAAGATGAGAGCGGGCTGGACGAGAAAATCCTCGCCGCCCCGCACGCCTCGCTGACGCCTTTCTATGACGACATAAAGGACCACAGTGATGTTCACCCGTCGCAGCTGGCGCGGATTACTCACTTCTTCCAGCACTATAAGGATCTTGAGCCGCGCAAATGGGTGCAGGTGGAAGGCTGGCAGGGCGCTGAGCGGGCGCGCCAGCTGATCACCGAAGCGCTGGCGCGCGTTCAGGGCTGAGCGCGTGCAGGCGGACCGCTGCTAGAGCAGGAACGCCATGATCGGATAGGATGTCGCGTTTCCCAGTGCGTGAATGAGCCAGCCCGGGGCGATGGAGCCGGCGCCGTATCGTTCATTGGCGAAGCCCATCAGCCAGCCGGCTGCGCCCGGCAGGCAGAGGAAGGCGAGACCGAGCATCGGGGTGAATTCCGGTCCTCCCGGAATCACGAAGATGAGCAAGTGAACCGAGCCGAACAGCAGCGCCTGGAGCGTATTGCCAACCCGGAACCCGGCATGATGGATCAAGCGTTTGGCGATCAGCCCCCTGAAGAAGATCTCCTCGGTTAACGCGGTCTTGAACACCGCGATGATCAGGATCAACACCATGGTCTGACCGCTGAAGCCAAACGCGCGCAGACCGCCGGCAACAGTATTGTCTGCGGTCACAGCTTCGGTCAGCTCCGGTATCATGTAGAGCGTCGTGGTGATTGCGCCCCAGACCATGAAGATGATCAGCGCTGCGATCCAACCGCCCAGCGGCGGCGCATACAGGCCGAGATATTGACGAAACCCGACGCCTTTTCTTCCGAACACGAGCCAGACAAGACCGCAGACGACGAGCACGACAGCCAGCTGGACAAGCGTGTTGATACCTTCTTGGATAATCATAATCGCAAGCCGCGCCTCCTATTAATCTTTATATAAAGATATTATCGCTTGCCCGCTGATATGCAAGGGTTCCTTATGGCCAAGCGTCCCGCCCCACACGATATGATTGATGAGATCGTTGCGGACTTCGCCCGCGAACGTCCCGACATCGATACCGCGCTTGTGGAAACCGCCAGCCGCATCATTTTCACCGGTCGCAAGATGGAAGAGCGCGCAACCCGCACCGTCCAGGCGCTTGGCTTTCACTACACCGACTACGACACGCTGGGCATGTTGCGGACCGCCGGACCGCCCTATGAATTGACGCCGGCGGAATTGCTACGCCGCGTCATGATCACATCAGGCGCAATGACCGCCTGTCTGAAAAGGCTGGAAGCGGCCGGGATGATCACCCGGCGCGTCGATGAACGCGATCGCCGCGTCAAGCATGTGCGGCTCACCGAACGCGGTCTCGTGCAGGCGGACGCCGCGCTTTCTGAACGGTATGCGGACGCCGCAAAGGTCATTGCGCGTCTGTCCGAGGCTGAAATGAAGGCCTTGAACAAGCTCCTGCGAAAGGCGGGCGCTGAACGTTAGAGCGGCGCTTCACATTACAGCCCAGGAATGGAGCGCCGGCTAATCAATGGCCTGGAGCACCGCTCGGGTAAAGATTTCAGCGCCGGCGGCGTTCAAATGATTGCTGTCATAGACATCAAGCCGAGCGCGCGGGCTGAGGCTTTCATAGTGAGTAATAAACGCATCCGGGTCGTTCCAGATTTCATACGAGTAGTCGGGATCCGCGCTTCGATTGACGAAGTGGCGGGCGTCCAGGCCCCATTGCTCCAATGGGCGATGGATCACCCGGCGCGCGCACGGCAGGCTCTCACCCAGCGCATCGGCCAGCTCTTCTGGTGAGGCAAGGAGGCCCGACATCGCCTGGACCGTGCCATCAGGAACCGGCGAGAGTACGACATCCAGGCGGATATTCCTCTGCACAGCTTGCGAACACAGACGCCGCAAGGCCTGTCGAGCGCCGGGCAAGGGCTCTGAGCGCTCCATGGCCGTCTTCAGAACATCAAGACTGGCGCGCCCCGGCCCGGTCGCCAGCGCCTCCACCGCCTCAGGATTAATGCGGGCAAGCCCGTCGCGCTGACGCTCAAGCCTGTCCTCGCGGCCGGCTTCATCGAGGCGGAAGACCGCATGGCCCTCATCTATCGCATCGCGCCAGTTCTCCTGGACGCTTCGCTGGTGGCTTGCGTCAAGCAGGAAGCGCTCAATCATTTCAACGAAGCGCTCGCCATTGGGGAGCTGACGCATCGCCGCTCCGTCCGCCAGCCAGACAAGGCGTCGCGGCGTGATGCGCTCGGTTTCCAGAAACTCGATCAGGGCGGCAAAGCTGAGGGCGTTCCAGCCAGCGACCGCACACAGAGCCGCCGACTGTCCGGGGCCAGCCTGGGCCAGGATGAAAGGATCGATGCCGGCATAGGCATGGGAACTGCCCACGATCAGCAGATCGACATCCCCGCGCACCGCCAGTGCGATGCACGCTTCTCCCCGTCCCTTATCGCGCAGTCCGGCGACAAAGTCCGGCGCGGTCACCTCAGCGGCGGTGACGACGTCCCCAGTCGGGCGCAACAGATAGACCGCAGTGCTGAACGCAATGACGGTCGCCGCGACGACCAAAAACCCCAGCCGGGCTTTTGGCGAGGAAGGAGCAGGATCCACGGGCGATCTCCTAGAACTGGAAATAGATGAAGGGCGCGCTGAAACCCGCAAACCACAGCCCGCACAGGAAGAGCGCTGCAAAGAAGAGCGCCCAGAAGGGCTCAAGTCTGAACACCGGCGGTCGCCAGCCGAAGATATGGCGGCGTTTGTGATCGTGCGCGCCATTAAGCAGAATCTGGGTGGATATCTCGGTCTTGGCGAACGCGTAAATGCCTATGATGAAAGCGAATTGCAGGCCGATCAGCCAGAGCGGCGTCTGCGCCGCTCCACTTCCCGCGCTGAAGGCGAACAGAGCGGTCAACACGCGCATCACGTCCGCACTGGCGACCAGGAGCAAGGTCGTCAGCACCCCGCAGGCGGCGACTTCAACAACCATATAGCGGGCCAGATTGCCGCCTTTGCCGACCCGGAAGCTCAGCCGTGAACCGGCCCAGAGGAAGACGAAAAGCGCGGTCCCCCATGCGACAAACTGAAGATTATCGACATGCCATAGCCCGGACAGAATGGCGGACACGAAGAGCGCGAAGAGCGGCGCGAACGACCAGTTCGGGAAAAGCCGCCGCAGGGGCGCGTACACATGATCACGGATGAATTGATGGAATGTAATGTGCCAACGCCGCCAGCCCTCGCGGAAGTTATCCACCCGGAACGGCGCATCGAAATTATAGGGCAGCCGGATGCCGAACAGCAGCCCGAGGCCGATGGCCATATCGCTATATCCGCTGAAGTCGAAATAAATGCGCGGCGCGCCGGCGAGAAAGATCTGCCAGGCCTGCCAGCTCGCAATCTCGCCGCTCGCAGCCAGAGCGATATGGGGCGTGATGATGCGGCCAAGCGTATCGGCGATAACGGTTTTCTTGAACAGACCCATAGCGATCCAGACAAAGCCGATCGCGGCCATATCCATGCGCTCAGAGATGCCGATGCCGGCGCGCAGACGGTCAAACTCAGCCGACATGCGGCTATGCTTCACGATTGGGCCGGCCAGCAATTGCGGGAAGAATAGGACAAAAGCGGCGTACTCGCCCAGAGAACGCCGTTCCGTCCGCCCCCGCGCCAGATCCGCGAGATAGCCGATCTGCTGCAGCGCGTAGAAGGAGATACCGAGCGGCAGGAGAAGACCGGGCTGCTCAGCGTACGGCAGGCCGATCGCGTTCCAGACCTCAATCAGGGAGTCGCCATACTTCCAGATGCCGAGCGCGCCCAGATTCAGCAGGATGGCAAGGGTCAGCAGAACGCGCTTGAAGACTGTGGACTTCACCGCATCCCAGATCCAGCTGATCGACCAGGTCGCCACGACCAGACCGGCCAGCAGACCCAGATGAGCGATCGAGCTGAACGCATAAAAGGCGAGAGAGACGAGCAGTATCGCCGGCAGTATCAGCCGCGATGAGACCGCCGTGGCCAGCCAGACGAGCGCAAGCGCGACCGGCAGAAACTCAAACAGAAATCCGTAGGACGCGAAGGACATCGCGCCGTTGCATCAGCGCGGCGGCGGGGTCAGAACGCCGAAATGCTCCCGCCAGTCATGCATGGATGGCGGCCCCTCGCCCCAGACCTCCGTGTCGTCATCACGAAGGAAGACCCTTCCGGCCTGGAGCGCGCATTCCACCCAGAACGCCACGTCCTCTGCGCTCGAAGCGTAGTATTTCAGCCCGTGTAGCAAAGAGGTGGTGGCGACCTGGGTCACGCGGCACTCAGTGCAGTCATTGTCCGCCAACGCACACTTCTCGCGGATAGGCTTTAGATCCGTGGCGTACATCTCGTGGCCGAAACGCGGTCGGACAGCGCACATGCCGGCGACGCCATCTTCACCAAGCTCATAGCGCCCCCCCGGCGCAGTCAGCCAGTCATTGAAAGCGCGCCCCTGGATCACCGTGTCTGGGTACTTCGCCGTCAACTCGTCCATCATATCGCGAATGCGTGCGAACTCTTCTGGAGACAACAGCATGTTGTCTTTGGCGTTTGAGAAGCGGAAGAAGCGTCTGTCGTTCGGTGCGGCGGCGCGGATTTTCTCCATATAGCTGAAAGACGGGGAGAAATAGCTGATCGTCGCTGACACGCCGGCCGCGTGCATATCCTCCGCGATCTGCGGCAGCGAGCGATAATTCTGGGCGTTGACGACAACGGAGAAACGCGCCTTGTCGTCATTCTCAAAATTGCGCAGAGCCTTGCGGTAGACGCCTGCGCCGCGAATCTTCGTCGTGGAATGCTCATCACCCCATATCGACACACACCGCACAAAGGGAATGTCAGGGGACATTCGGATCGTGCCATTGGTGTAGACGATGCCGCGTGAAAACAGTTCGCCGGCGGCCAAAAGCCGGTCCTGTTTCAAAGCCGGTTCCGCGCCATGAAACACGGCGTATCGATCGCCTTCATCATAGCGGTGCTGAAAGAATGCGCGCCAGACCTCGACCTGTTCCGGCTCGTCTAACGGCTCGAAATCATCGTGGAAGTAAAAGCACCCCTCGCATAACAGATTACAGGTAGAGGTCGCCTCAACGGTCAGCACAGGTCGAACAGCTCGCCGCACCCGGCGCGCCACCTCGTAAGCGTCCCCAAGTCCGGGATCGGCTTTGAAAATCGATGGCGCCGGCGTGGCTAGCGGCGCTGAGCCCTCACCGATCGGGGGGCGATGGAACTCAACCTCCGGCGTCTCACTAGCGCCGGGATCCCTCACTGCAAAGGAGGTCGCATTGTTCTCGGATGGCCCCGAAAGCCCAACATGCCGAGCCTCTCTTGCGTAGATGTCCAGCGCCGTCATCAAACGCTCTCCCAACAAAATGGACCGCTAAGATTGTATTTTGGTGTCATGCGTTTGCCAGTTGAACAACGTTGAGACGATTCGACTCAGCTGTCACAGCCTCAGGCTTTGACATCTGTTACCAAAGGGCCCGCTATTCGGTTGGCTGGAGGCGTGTTGGTTTGGCCAGGAGCGCTCGACATGCCATTCAAGACAGTCAGCAAGACCGAGGCGGTCCAAGACTGAGCGCATCGATATGAGAGTTTTCAGCACAGTGAACGCGCCATCCAGGCGTCCGCACGAAGGCGCTCTTCCTAGCTGAAGAATGCTCACCGAATCTGCTCAGGAGAAACGCGCGAATGGCAGGCCCTAGGGGAATCGAACCCCTCTTTCCAGGTTGAAAACCTGGCGTCCTAACCGATAGACGAAGGGCCCGCATCGCGAGTTAGCGCTTCGTATATAGCGCTGATATTGGCGATGCAAGGCCCCTGTGTGACGGAAATATGCAGATCGCAGAAGCGGCTGGCTCACCTCACCGGCGCCAGGTCCTCCAAGTGCAGTTCCGCCTTGCGACCGAAGCGGCCATCCTCGCCCTTGATCCGCCCGACCGCGTGAAAACGATCGCCTTTTCCCTGCAGCAGCGCTTGCCCGATCGGGTTCTCGACGGCGCGGAAAATAATCCCGCGAAGCGCGGCGCCAGCCTCGCTCTGGAAGGCGAAGCGCACATGGTCGCGACCGACAATTTCCGCATAGGTCAGGCTCAATGCTTCAAAGGCGAAGCGCGGTTCGCGATTTCCGGCTCCGAACGGGGCGGCCCGTTGCAGAGTCTCCCAGAGCTCGAACTGGACGCCGGATGCGCTCAGCACCGCATCGACGGTGTAAAGCCGGGCCTCATGGGCGTCGCGCCATTGATCGGCCAGCGCATCGCGCATGAAGGTCTCGAATTCGGCCAGGCGCTGCATATCCAGCGACAATCCTGCGGCCATGGCGTGGCCGCCGCCGGAGGTGAGCAGGCCGGCCTCGCGCGCCGCAGCCACCGCCGCGCCCAGATTGACGCCTGAGCAGGACCGGCCAGAGCCCTTTCCAAGCCCGGTTTCCCGGTCCGCGCCAATCACGATGGTCGGCCGATTGAAGCGATCCTTCACCCGACCGGCGACAATGCCGATGACGCCGGCGTGCCAGCCTTCTGCGGACAGGATCAGAACGGGCGCATCGGGATCGGCGGCCATGCTTTCGCTCGCCATCTCAAGAGCCGCAGACAGGATGTCCTGTTCAATGGCGCGGCGCTCCGCGTTCAGCTGATCGAGCTGGCGCGCCGCCGGTTCAGCTTCGCCGTCATTCCTTGCGGTCAGAAGACGCGCGCCCAGATCCGCCTTGCCCACGCGACCGCCGGCATTGATTCGCGGGCCGAGCACAAAACCGGCGTGATAGGCGCTGGCGGGGCCTTCCCAGCCGGCGATGCGGCCAAGCACGTCAATGCCGGGCCGCTTTCGCTGAGACAGCACTTTCAGGCCCTGGGCGGCGATGGCTCGATTCACCCCGGTCAGGGCGACCACGTCGCACAGGGTTCCAAGTGCGGCCAGATCGAGAAAATCGATCAGGCTGGGTTCTGGAGTGGTTTCAAAAGCGCCGCGTTCGCGCCCTTCCCGGTTAAGCGCGGTCAGAAGCACAAAGGTCACCCCGGCCGCCGCCATATGCCCGCATCCGGACCGGTCGTCAGAACGGTTGGGATTGACCAGAGCGGCCGCCGGCGGCGCCGGACCGTCCATCAGATGGTGATCCACCACCACGACCGGCATCCCCCTGGCGTCGGCGTGGCGCAGGGCTTCGTGCGCTGCTGCGCCGCAATCGACCGTGATGATCAGTTCAGCGCCTCGCGCCTGCATGGCGTCGAAGGCGGCTGCGGACGGGCCATAGCCCTCTTCAATTCGGTCCGGCACGTAGATGATGGGATCATGCCCGAGCAGGCGCATCCAGGCGGTCAGCTGCGCAGCGGAACTCGCGCCGTCCACGTCATAATCGGCAAAGATCGCGATCCGGGCGTCGGCCTCAAGCACATCCCAGATCAGGCTTGCGGCCGCATCCATGTCGGCAAAGCTGGAGGGATCCGGAAAACTATCGCGCAGGCGCGGCTCAAGGAAGGCTTTGGCCTCTTCCGGCGCGATGGAGCGAGCCGCCAGAAGTCTGGCCAGCACGTCCGGCGCACCGGACAGGCGCGAGATCGCCTGAATGTCGGCTTCGCGCGCATCGGTGAGCGTCCATCTGCGCCCGCCCAGGGATTGGGTGACGCCGAACAGGGCCGGGTCAAGCGAAGCGCCCGCCCCTGCGCCCGGCTCGTCTTCGCCTGCCATCAGCTCTGAGTGGAGCGTCGCGTGCGGATCCGCCGGCGAAGCCCTGTGACGGAGGAAAACAGCAGGGATTCAGTTTCCACATAGCCCCTGCCATGACGCACGCCATCCACCAGCTGACCTTCAGTCACGCCCGTTGCAATGAACAGGCAGTGGTCGGAAGCCAGCTCATTGAGCGTGTATTTTCGGTCCAGATCTGCGATGCCGACCCGCTTGGCGCGCTCGCGCTCGTCTTCATTCCTGAAGTGGAGACGCGCCTGCATCTGCCCGCCCAAGCAGCGCAGAGCGGCCGCCGCCAGAACGCCTTCAGGCGCCCCGCCGCGACCGATATAGATGTCCGCATCCCCGTCAGGATCGGCCGAGGTGATCACGCCCTGTACATCGCCGTCCAGGATGAGATTGACCTGCACGCCGGCCTTCAACAGCGCATCCACGATATGGTCATGGCGCTCACGCTCCAGAACGCAGGCCGTGAGCGCGTCCATCGCACAGCCCCTGGCTTCGGCCAGGCGGCGAAGATTCTCCACCGGTTCCGCATCCAGGTCGATCAGACCCTCAGGATAGCCGGCCCCGATGGCGATCTTGTCCATATAGGTATCCGGGGCATGCAACAGGCCGCCGCGCGGAGCAAGAGCCAGCACCGCGAGCGCGTTTGGCATCCCCTTGGCGGTCAGGCTCGTGCCTTCAAGCGGGTCCAGGGCGATATCGATCTCAGGCCCCTGACCTGAACCCACCTCTTCGCCGATATACAGCATGGGCGCTTCATCGCGCTCTCCCTCGCCGATCACGATGCGACCACGCATGTGGGCGGCGTTCAGCCCATTGCGCATCGCGTCAACGGCGGCCTGGTCCGCAGCGATCTTGTCGCCCCGGCCGGCCAGTGAAAAGGCGGAGATGGCGGCGGTTTCCGCAGCGTTCAGGGCTTCAAGGGCGAGGCGGTCAAGGGCGGCGCCGTCAGACATGGGCTTTATGATCTCACTCAGGGCTTCAGGTGTGGGGTTCAGGGTCGGTCAAAGCTGTCGCGCAAAGATCAGCGCTGCGATGGAGGTTCCGCCCGCTCGCGATTTTCGCGCGTGAAGGTCTCCGTGTCGGGCTGCTCGCCGGCCTCACCGTCCTGCGCTTCAGAGCGAACGCGGGCGCCGCGTTCGACGATGGCGGCGGCTTCACGGTCATAGCGAGCGCGTTCGGCGGCTGAAAGCTGGCGTGACGGCGCCGAAGCCGGCGGCTCTGCAGAGGTGTTCTGAGACGCGGCTTCGGTCAGCCAATCGTCCGGTTCCTCCAGCGCAGGCACGCTGACACAGCCGGTCAGAGCGATGAAACCGATGCAGATCGGGACAAGCGTGCGGCGTTGAATCGCGGCCATGATGAACTCCTTGCGCTGTACAGGCGCCCTTCGCTTCGTCTTCTATGGATAACTCTATCCGCTGTCACCTCAGGAACGGAGTTCTTCGGTATGGCTGACAACGCGCCCAAAGGCCGCCCTCGGTCCAAATCCTCACCCAAAACGCAGCGCAAACCCGCTGCGAAGCCCAAGACTGCAAGCAAAGGCTCAGGGCCCAAGCCGGAAAGCGCAAAGCCCAAAGCGTCGGCTGCGGCGAAAACCGGCGCCGCCAATGCACCAGGCGTCGGCAAGACCGCCAAGGCGAAGCCGCAAGCCTCCGCGTCTGAGAGCGAACCGGCCAAGTCCGGCGCGAGCGCCTGGCCGGGCGCTGGCGACATCGCCGCTCAGATGGGGCTTCCCAACCTGCCTCAGGCCGATCTGGAAACGCTGGAGGAGGTCTCCCACTCTCTCATGCAATCAGCCCTGAAGAGCCAGAAGCTGATGTCGGACGTCATGCGCAAATCGCTGGAAGGCGACACCAGCATGATGCCGAACGCCGATCCGCTGCACGCCGCCCCTGAAGTCCTGCAGGTGTGGGAACATGTGATGTCGGATCCCGAACTCCTGCTGCAGGCGCAATCTGATCTCTACAAGGGATATCTCGACCTCTGGGCCGGCGCGACGAAGCGCCTGATGGGTGAGGAAGCCGCGCCGGCCATCAGCCCGCAAAAAGGCGATAAGCGCTGGCGGTCCGATGACTGGTCAACCAATCCGCTGTTTGATGCCATCAAGCAGTCCTACCTGCTCAATCAACGCTTCATCATGGGGCTGGTCGCCGGCGCCAAACACGTCGATGAGGCGACCAGGCGCAAGGTGGAATTCGTCACGCAGCAGATGGTCGACGCCATGGCGCCGACCAATTTTGCGCTGACCAATCCGGACGTCCTGCGCGAGACGCTGGAATCACGCGGCGAGAACCTCACCAAGGGCCTGATGAATCTGGTCAATGACCTGGAACGCGGCGGTGGACGTCTGGCGCTCAGCCAGACCGATCTTGACGGGTTTGAAGTCGGCGTCGATCTCGCCGCCACCCCGGGACAGGTCGTCTGGCGCAATGAGGTGATGGAGTTGATCCAGTACGCCCCGGCGACCGAGCAGGTGCGCACGCGTCCCCTCCTCATCGCCCCGCCCTGGATCAACAAATTCTACATACTCGATCTGCGTCCCAAGAGCTCCATGATCGCCTGGCTGGTGGAACAGGGCTTCACCGTCTTCCTCATCTCCTGGGTCAACCCAGACGCCTCGATGAAGGATGCGAACTTTGAGGATTATATCCGCACCGGACTTCACACCGCGCTGGAGAAGGTCGAGGAGATCACCGGCGAGCACCAGGTCGATACGGTCGGCTATTGCATCGGCGGTACGATGCTGGGCACCGCCCTCGCCCTGGCGGTCGCTGAAGACGACGACCGGATCGCCTCGGCCACCTTCTTCGCCGCCCAGCTCGACTTTGAACTGGCCGGGGAGCTTCTGGTCTTCATCGATGCTGAATGGTTCGGTGAGATTGAGCGGCTGATGGACGCCCAGGGCGGCGTGCTCGACGGGCGCACCATGGCCGACACCTTCAACATGCTGCGCTCAAACGATCTCGTCTGGTCGTTCGTGATCAACAACTACATGCTCGGACGCCAGCCGCAGGCCTTCGACCTTCTGTACTGGAACGCCGACCAGACGCGGATGCCGAAACGGCTCCACCTGTATTATCTCGACACCTTCTACCGTGAGAACAAGCTGTCGAAGGGCGAGTTGGAAGTCGGCGGTCACACCATGGACCTGTCGAAGGTGAAGATCCCGATCTTCATGCAGGCCTCGAAGGAAGACCACATCGCACCGGCCGACAGCGTCTATCGCTCAGCGAAGCTGTTTGGCGGTCCGGTGCAGTACATGATGGCCGGCTCCGGTCATATCGCCGGCGTCGTCAATCACCCCGACGCGAACAAATACCAGCACTGGGTCAATACCGAGCTGCCGGAAAGCCGCGAGGACTGGCTCGCCGGGGCCGAGGAACACCCCGGCTCCTGGTGGCTGCACTGGCGCGACTGGCTCTATGGCCTCTCCGGCGACAAGACCGCCGCGCGCGAACCCGGCGGCGGCAAGCTGGAACCCATCTGCCCGGCGCCGGGCGAGTACGTGAAGGTGCGGAGCTAAGGCCGGGCAGCGGGGAAGCATTCTATGATCGAACTTCTTGGCAACATCTGGAATGAGGCGCTCGAATTTCTTGTGCGAGTGTTGGTGCCGCTCGGCTGGCCGCTAGTAGCACTGACAGCGCTAGTAACGTTTCGCAAGCCTCTTGCCGATTTGATTGGTCGCCTACGCTGGGTATCTTCCAAAGGAGCACGCTTTTCAGGGGATCAAGGCGCAACAGGAACCACACCGAAGCCCGAACTTCCGGAAAAGTCACAGCCGCTGTACCGAGAGCTGGATCCCTCTATTCAATACTTATACGATGACCTTTCCGAACGCCTTGAACTTGGACAATACCCAAATCGAGAAGAAGTTCTTTTAGATGCATGCGCAGCGACGATCCGAGCGAGTTTTTCAGAATATGTGCTGAGGTTTTTATTTGGATCCCAGTTCTCCTTTTTAATTAAGCTAGAATCAAAGAGGGATGGAATTCCTTTTAGTGGTGCTGAATTTTACTTAAATGAACATAAGTCTAAGGCTACAGACAGAATGTTCATAAATGTAAATGAATGGGCGCATTTTTTAGTAGTGAATCAATTAATAACTTTGGACCCAAATCAATTACAATTTAAAATTACAAAAAAGGGGATCGCTTTTGTTGCGTATACCCGACAGAATGCAATTTCACCCAGTATGCTAATGTTATGACCTCGTATAGATAATAAAATCGAAACAAAAAGGGCGGCCCCACCAGGAGCCGCCCTTCCCAATTCCAACAGTCCTTTAAAAGGCTTAGCGCTTGGAGAACTGGAAGCTGCGGCGGGCTTTCGCGCGGCCGTATTTCTTGCGTTCCACGACGCGGGCGTCCCGGGTCAGGAAGCCGCCGGCCTTCAGCGGGCGGCGCAGGGCCGGCTCGTAATTGACCAGAGCGCGCGACAGGCCGTGACGCACCGCGCCGGCCTGACCGGACAGGCCGCCGCCGGTGACGGTGGCGATCACGTCATACTGGTCGACGCGTTCAGCCGCCTCAAACGGCTGAGCCAGGATCATCCGCAGCACGGGGCGTGCGAAATAGACGTCCTGATCGCGGCCATTGACGGTGACCTTGCCGTTGCCGGGCTTGATCCAGACACGCGCAATGGCGTTTTTCCGGCGACCGGTGGCGTAGGCGCGGCCATGCTCGTCGATCTTCGGCTCGGCGAGGGCTTCCTCTTCGGGCGCTTCGACGACCGGGCTTTCGGCCTCTTGCAGGGCGGATTTCAGATCCTCGAGGGAACGGGCTTGTTCGGCCATCGATTTAGCTCCGCGTGTTCTTGGCGTTCATGGACTTGAAGTCGATGACTTCAGGGGTCTGCGCCGTGTGGGGGTGGTCCGAGCCGGCGTAAACGCGCAGCTTGGAGAATTGCTTGCGGGCCAGCGGGCTCTCTTTCGGGAGCATGCGCTTGACGGCCATTTCAACGACGCGCTCGGGGAACTTGCCTTCCAGCACGCGGCGCGGAGAGGTCTCCTTGATGCCGCCGGGATGGCCGGTGTGCCGGTAATAGCGCTTGTCGTTATACTTGCGTCCGGTGAACACCACCTTGTCGGCATTGATGATCACGACATGATCGCCAGTATCGACATGAGGGGTGAAGTCAGGACGGTGCTTGCCGCGCAGACGGGTCGCGACATAAGCGGCGAGACGGCCGACAACGGCGCCTTCCGCATCGATCACGACCCAGTTGTGTTCCACTTCCGCGGGCTTGGCGGAGAAGGTCTTCATCGCAAAAGCCTACCAAAAAACTGTGCGGCAGGGCTGACCCCCGCCGCTTGGAGCGCGCGTCTTACGGCCCGCTTCACATTCGGTCAAGCCACGCTTTCAGAAAAACAGCAAAAACAGCAGCTTGAGAATGCGGTCATATATTACCGCCATTTTCATCAAGCGTCGCGGGAGTTTCATTGGAAGCGCTCCTCGCAGAGGGTTATGAAGAAGACTAACGCCATGAATGGAGGCTCTTATGGCCGTCTCCCGCCGCACCTTCCTGCGCCGCGCCGCAGCCACCTCGGCAGCCTTTTCCGGCCTCGCCGGATTGTCCGCCTGTGCGCGGCCTACCGGTGAAACGCCGATCAGCCAAGTGGAAGGCTTCGGCCCGCTCAAACGCGATGGCCGCCGGCTTTTCGATCTGCCAGACGGGTTTTCCTATGAGGTGATCTCCAGTTTCGGCGACCGGATGGATGACGGTTTGATCGTACCGGGCCAGCATGACGGCATGGCCTGTTTTGATGGCCCTGATGGCCTTGTCACCCTGATCCGAAATCATGAGCTCTATCCTGATGAGATCGAGCAGTCCGGCTTCGGCGCCAATCAGGAACGGCTTGATCGCATTGATCGCGCACGCCTTTATGACTTCACGCGGGACGGTGCGCCGCATCTGGGCGGCACGACGACTCTGCATGTCGATCCACAGACCCTGAGGGTTGAACGCCAGTTCCTCTCACTCGGCGGCACCTGCAATAACTGCGCGGGCGGGCCGACCCCTTGGGGCAGCTGGATCAGTTGTGAGGAAACGACCATGCAGGCCGGCGATCAGGCGCGGCTTGATCATGGCTATGCGTTTGAGGTCCGCGCAGATGCGATGGGACTGGTTGAGCCGATCCCCTTGCGCGGTCTCGGGCGCTTCGAACATGAAGCCTGCGCGATCGATCCGGCGACGGGTGTGGTCTATCAGACCGAGGACGAAAATCCGGGCCTGTTCACTCGCTTCCTGCCGGACCACCCCGGGGAGCTGTGGCGCGGCGGACGGCTTCAGGCGCTCGGCCTTGTCGGACGTCCCGGCGCGGATACGAGCAACTGGCCGGAGGTCGCTGACCGCTTCACCGTGGGCGAAAGCCATCCGGTCACTTGGATCGATCTGGAAGCGATCCACAACCCGGATAACGATCTCGCGGCGCGTTCCATCGCGGCGGGTGCAGCGAACTTCACCCGTGGTGAAGGCGCCTGGTTCGGCAGAGGCGAGGTGTTTTTCTGCTGCACCAATGGGGGACCGGAGAAGATCGGTCAGATCTGGCGCTATCGTCCCTCGCGCTTTGAAGGTTACGCCCAGGAACGCAATGAGCCGGGCGAGCTGACCCTGTTCGTTGAAACCCTCGATCCGCGGATACTGGAAAAGTGCGACAACATCACCGTCGCGCCCTGGGGCGATCTGATCGTGGTGGAAGACGGCGATGCGGAACAATACATAAGGGGCGTGACACCGGACGGCCGGGTCTACACCATTGGGCGCAATGCAGCGTCCGATGAGGACGGCGAAAAAAGCGAGATCACCGGACCATGCTTCTCTCCCGACGGCTCAATTCTCTTCTTCAACGTACAAAAAGCGCCCGGACGCACCTTCGCGGTTCGCGGGCCGTGGGCGCGGCGTTCGCTGGCCTTGGTCTGACGCTCAGCGCCTGCACGCCGGCCGATCAGAGCGAAGGCGGGCTGTCCGGCCCCCGCAGCGGGTCCGGGGCGAGCGCCATCGTCACCGCCGCCTTCGAGCCGGCCGGCGCGATCGAAGAGCTGATCTTCCTGCCCAATCGCGAAGCGCCCTGGACCGGCCTTGTCGCGGCGTCGACGCGAGCGGGCGGGTTTGACATCTACAATATCGACGGCGAGCTGCTGATTGAGGCGCCGGGGCCCCGGCTGCGCGCGCTCGCTGCGGCGCCGGACTTCCAGCTGCGCGGCAACGCTTTTCCGCTTCTCATCGGGCTGGACAGCGTGGACGAGATACGCGCCTTTCTGGTCATACGCGAGCTGGGTCAGGTCGTTGAAGCGCCGATGGATGCGATCGCGCTCAACACATCGATTGAGGGGCTTTGCACCTTTGAAATCGGCATCGGATACGTCGATATCGCCGTGCTGGGCGCGGATCAAAGCGCGGAAATCTGGCGGGTGAGCGATACCGGTGAAGATATCCTGACCGCTGAACGACAGGCGCAGATCCGGCTGCCCTTCCCGGCGCGGTCCTGTGCGGGCGTGGGCGACGACCTTCTGGTCGGCGGACCGACCGGCGGCCTCGCCCGACTGAACCCTCAGGACGGCGTCATCGCGGACGCTGAACGCATTTCGATCAACGACTTTGCTTATACTGAGCTGCTGGGCCGGCCGGTCGTCATCACCCCGGACGCCGCCTCAGGCGGGCTTTCGGTCTTCGATGCGCGCGATCTGGATCGGATCACCGACCTTCAGCTGACCGCAGGGCTGAACAGCCCCGCCCTCGCCAATCCCGGCGCCCTTGCCGCCTCGGACGGCAATTTTGGCGGCATGGCCTATTCCAGCGGTGTGCTCGCCATCTATGACGGCGGAGATTCGCGGGTGAAGATCGTTGCGCGCGAAGTGCTGTCGCGAGCCGTGGCCAGCGAAAGCTAACCCGGCGTTCAGCCCGCTTCGTTACGCGCTCTGGCGAGCGCCCACGCCATGATGCCGGCCGCCAGGAAAAGAAGCACGGCGCCGGCCTGGTGGATGAGCGAAAGCGAAAGCGGCGCGGCGTGAACCAGCGTCACGACGCCGATCACGACCTGCAACAGAACCGCAGCGACGAGAACGAAGGCGGCGCGACGCAGCGTCTGATCGCCTGAACGCCAGACCCGCCAGCTGAAGACCATGATCGCGGCGGTCAGAAGATAGGCGAACCAGCGATGGTGCAGCTGCACGGCGGGACGGCTTTCAAACACCGCCTGCCAGAGCGGCAATCCTGACAGATACCCGTCCGGAATCAGACGCCCCTCCATGAGCGGCCAGCTGGTGTAGATGCGCCCCGCATCCAGCCCCGCCACGAAAGCGCCGAGCGCGATCTGCGCCAGCACGGCGATCCAGATCACCCCGGCCCATCTGAAGAAACGCGACGGCGCCAAAGCCCGGGTCGCGCCATAGCGAAGTTCCAAAGCCGTCCACAGGGTCAGCGCCAATATGAGAAACGCCATGGAGAGGTGAGTCGCCAGCCGGTACTGGCTCACATCAAGACGTTCCGACAAACCTGAAGAGACCATCCACCAGCCAATGGCGCCTTGCAGACCGCCCAGAGCGAACAGGATCCAAAGCCTCGGCTGGAGGCGTTTGGGCATGACGCCGCGCGCCAGGAAATAGAAGAACGGAATCGCGAACACGAGCCCCAGCACGCGCCCCAGCTGACGGTGGCCCCACTCCCACCAGTAGATGAACTGGAACTCGGCCATGCTCATGCCGCGGTTCTGCTCCTGGTATTCCGGGATCTGGCGATATTTCTCCAGCTCCGCCTCCCAGCCTGCAGCCGTAAGCGGCGGGATCGCGCCGGTGATGGGCCGCCATTCCACGATCGACAGGCCGGAATCGGTCAAGCGGGTCGCTCCGCCGACCAAAACCATCGAAACGACGAAGGCGGCCACAACGACCAGCCACCAGAACATGGCGCGGCTCGTATCCGGGCTGGTGTAAGGGCGCGGCAGATCAGCAGTCAGCGAGGTCATCAAACGCTCTTGGCGGGAAGAATCGGGAGTGTTCGCTGCGGTACATATCGGTCCGGCGCGGCGTGGCAAGCCTTGCGCGCTTTCGCCGCGGTCTGAGCCAGGCGAGTTTTCGGCTGCATTCGCACTGGTCTCGCACCGCGCTCCGACCTAACCTTGACGTAAACGTCACCATAAGGAGCCCTATCATGTCGCTCGAAACCTTCCGCGCTGAAACGCGCGCCTGGCTGGAAGACAATTGTCCGCAGAGCATGCGCAAGCCGGTGCGCGGCGAAGCGGATGTTTGCTGGGGCGGACGCAACTGGACCTTCGCCAGCGATGATCAGCGCATTTGGCTGGAGCGAATGGCCGAACGCGGCTGGACGGTGCCGGCCTGGCCGACCGAATATGGCGGCGGCGGGTTGTCGCCTGAAGAAGTCTTTGTCCTGAAAGAAGAGATGAAGGCCATCGGCGCCCGCTCGCCTCTGGACAGTTTCGGCATCTGGATGCTGGGGCCCGCGCTTTTGAAGTTCGGCTCTGAAGAGCAAAAGCTGGAGCACCTGCCGAAGATCGCCCGCGGTGAAATCCGCTGGTGCCAGGGCTATTCAGAGCCCGGCGCGGGGTCTGACCTCGCCAGCCTGCGCACCAAGGGCGAGCAGAACGGCGATGATTACATCGTCAACGGTCAGAAAGTCTGGACCTCCTACGCTGATCAGTCGGACTGGATCTTCGCCCTGGTTCGCACCGAAGCCGATGCGCCGAAACATCTGGGCATCTCCTTCATCCTGATCGACATGGAAACCGCAGGGGTCTCCACCCGCCCGATCAAGCTGATCAGCGGGAAGTCGCCCTTCTGCGAGACATTCTTTGACGATGTTCGCGTGCCGATGAGCCAGACGATCGGCGAGGCCGGCCAGGGCTGGACGATTGCGAAATACCTGCTCAGCCATGAGCGCGCCGGCATCGTGTCTGAAGCCCAGTTCGGCGGGTTGAACCCTCTGCTTGCGGCCAAGAAAGCCGATGAGACCGATGAAACCGGCGCCATCGCCGACCCGCTTCTGCGCAGCGATGTCGCGCGCCTGACGGTGGACGGGCTCGCCTTTGAGGCCACAGTGCGCCGGATCAAGGAAGAAGCCGATAGCGGCGAAGGGGTCGGTGCGCGCGCTTCGCTGCTGAAATACATCGGCACCGAGCTGAACAAGCGCAAGCATGAGCTGAACATGTCCGCACTCGGATCCGAAGGCCTGGTCTGGGACGGCGCTGAGGATGAAACCAAGGACGCTGCGCGCGGCTGGCTGCGCTCACGCGCCAATTCCATTGAAGGCGGCACCAGCGAGGTTCAGCTGAACATCGTCGCCAAGCGCGTTCTCGAGCTTCCCACCCAATAAAGCGCCGTCAGGAGCGGTTTTACGATGAGCTTCGTCCTTAACGAAGAAGAGCAGATGTTGCGCGATTCCGCGCGGAGCTTTCTGGGCGAGTCCGCGCCCGTCGCCGCTTTAAGAGCGCTGCGCGATAGCGACGATCCCAAGGGTTTTTCCAGCACGCTGTGGGCCTCCATGGGCGAGATGGGCTGGACCGGCGTTCTGGTCGAGGAAGACCATGGCGGGGTGGATTTCGGCTACACCGCCGCCGGGCTTCTCTTACAGGAAATGGGGCGCACGCTGACCGCTTCGCCCTTCCTGTCGACGTCGGTGATTGCAGCCGCCGCTCTGCGGGCGAGTGGAACGGATGCGCAGAAAACCCAGTGGCTGCCGCGCATCGCAGGCGCTGACGCGGTGATCGCCCTGGCGCTGGACGAAAAGGCGCGCCACAACCCGGACCACGTGGAGACGCGCGCTGAAGCGGACGGCAACGGCTTCAAGCTCTCCGGAAAGAAGCGTTTCGTGGCCTGCGGCATGGGCGCAGACGCCTTCATCGTGACCGCGAAAACCGGTGACGGCGCGGTGAAGCTCTTCCTTGTCGATGCCGAAGCGGCGGGCGTAGAGCGCCAGGGCCGCCAGACCGTCGACAGCCACGTGCCGGCCGATATCACTTTCGATGAGGTCAAGCTGGACGGCGGCGCTCTGATGAACGGCGCCGAGGATGCGAGCCTTGCGCTCAACCACATTCTCGACGCCGGACGCGCCTGTCAGGCCGCCGAAAGCCTCGGCGTCGGCGAGCAGGCCTTTGAACTCACCGTGCAGTATCTGAAGGAACGCGAGCAGTTCGGCGTTCCGATCGGCTCCTTCCAGGGGTTGCAACACCGCGCCGCGCATTTGCTGGGGGAGATCGAACTGACGCGCTCGCTCGTGATGAAGGCTTTGCGCACGCTGGACGAACAGCCCTCCCAGGCCTCGCTCTGGTGCGCGGCGGCCAAGGCGAAGGCGACTGAGGTGTCCCGCCTGGCCGGATCTGAAGGCATCCAGATGTACGGCGGGGTCGGGATGACCGACGAGTACGATATCGGCCTCTACTACAAGCGCGCCCAGGCGGCGGGTGAGTATCTTGGCGATGAAAGCTGGGGTTCGGGCCGCGTCGCGCAGATGCTGGGCATGTAGCGCTGCGATGGACGAGCCGTCAGACCTCCCGCGCGCGGCACTGGGCTCTGAACGCGCAGACGCTCACGGGCCGGGCGGCGCGGCGGCGCGCGGACTTCTGATCATCGTCCTGTTCGTCCTGCCGATGGGGTTGTTACTGCCCATGCTGGAGACCACCCGCCTGGTGGTGTTCAAGGACACCTATTCGCTCATGGACGCGATCGTCACCCTACTCGGTCGCGGCGAGATTTTGCTGGGCGGCGTCATTCTCGTCTTCTCGGTGCTCTTCCCAAGCATCAAGGCGCTGGCGCTCTGGCTCATCCATGTGTTTCCGCCCGAGCGCGAAGGCCCATTCGTGCGACTGATTGAAACGCTCGGCAAATGGTCGATGATGGACGTGTTGATCGCCGCCCTGATCGTCTTCGCACTATCCGGCGCCGGGGTGAGTGGAGCGGCGAGCCTGCCGGGGCTTTACCTGTTCACCCTGGCCGCAATCGGGCTGATGCTCGCGTCAGGGCTGATCTCGCGCGACCTGCGGCGCGCGGAGGTCCGCGTCTCAGCCTCCAACGGCGACGAGCAGGTCTGAAGCCTCATAAATCCGGTAACGGCCCTGCCCGTCGCGACGCAGGCGGACCTCGCGGTCCGCGCTCGCGCCAGACCGCTGCACACGAACCTGATAGAAGCCATCGCCGAGATCGAAGCGCCGGTCTCTGGTGAACAGGATGCGCCAGGGCGGCTCGCCTGGCAGGGCGTATCCGGTGTCCGGCGTTGCGAATTCGAGATAGGAGCGGGCGATGGCTGGGCTCATGATGAGACGCGCAAGATGGCGGTCCAGCTCCGCGTTGATTGCGCCGCCGTTGAGATAACGGCCATCCACAATCCGTTCGATGCAGTCGCGTGCGGCATCCGGATCGGTCTCAAGCGTAACAAGCGCGGCGATAAAGACGGCTGCGGCCTCCTCTGGCGAACCGGAGTCGGCCCAGACCTGTTCGCAGATATGCCCGTCCGGCACGGTTCCGCCGATAATCACCGAGTCCGCCGCCGCGCTCACCGCACTGAAACAGAGCGCCGCGATCATCGCGCCTGCAAGCGCTTTAAACTTCGTCGTCATATGCCCCCTCACCTCTTCAAGCAGACTAGCTGAAGCGATGCGATCAAGCGAGACGGGGCGCAGCGGTTGTCCAAGGAACTTGAATCAAAGGAGCTTCAGGCGGATACTCAACCCGGAATTGTTAAGTCTCTGACGAAGCAGAGAACGGAGACGCGCCATGAAGCGTATCGTTATGTGTTGCGACGGGACCTGGAACGAACTCGATTACCGAACCCGGCCCACCACCAATGTCGTCAAGCTCGCCCAATCGGTGCTGCCGCGCGGTTCAGATGGCGTACCTCAAGCCGTCTTCTATGACGAGGGCGTGGGCACGCTTGAAGGTGAGAGCCTGGATGGCGGGGCGTTCGGGGACGGTCTGAACCAGAATATTCTCGACGCCTATATGCACCTGGTGCTGAATTACGATCCCGGCGATCAGCTCTACATCTTCGGCTTTTCACGCGGCGCATACACCGCGCGCTCGCTTGTCGGGCTGATCCGCAGCATCGGCGTGATACGCAGGGACGCCGCGCCTCACGCTGCTGAAGGTTTTGACATCTACAAGAGCCGTACGATCAAGGCGGACGGCGACCCGGCGGTCGAGTTCCGCCGCGCCTATGGCTATCCGGGCTGGTGGGTCGACGAAGAAGCTGAAAACGAGATCGCCACCGCTCATGAGCGCCAGCGCCTGCAGGTGGAGTATCTCGGCGTCTGGGACACGGTCGGTCAGGTCGGTGTGCCAAACGTCGTGCGCGCGCTCGCCAACCGCAATGAAAGGCACGGGTTTCACGACGTGAAGCTCACCTCCATGGTGAAGCGCGCGCGCCACGCCGTGGCCATTGATGAAGACCGCGACGCCTTCCGCCCCTCCCTCTGGCAGCGCAAAAAGCTGGAACACTTGCGCGAAACCGCAGCGACAGACCCGGAGCGTGGGTACTCGCGCAACGCCTATCTCCAGCTCTGGTTCCCCGGCGATCATGGCTCAGTCGGCGGCGGCGGGGATGCGACCGGCCTGTCCGATCACGCGCTGGCCTGGGTTGCAGAAGGCGCCAGGCTGCATGGCGCGAAGCTGGACTATGACCCTGACTTCAAAGGCGTGAACTTCCCGGTGAATATCCGCGCGCGCCGGCGGGGCGAGAAGAAGCAGAAAATGGTCCGTTTCGCGCCCAGCCTCGAAGCCCCGCTCTCCAACGTTACGGATGGTTGGAAACGCGCCAATAGCGGGCTGATGGGCCGGCTCATGGGCTATGCCATGTCGCTGCAACGCACTGACCGGCTCGACGCGTTTGACGACCTTGACGAGCTCTCACCCCAGGCCTTCAGCTATGCCGGCTTCAACGGCAAGAACACCGATTATCAGGAGCGGCTAAGAAAACGCCTGAAAGATCGCAGACGCATCGCCGACGATGAGGTGAAAGCCTTCTTCGACGCGCGATAAGCCGCTTTTCTGATTGAGGGAAATGGTCGGAGCGGCGAGATTTGAACTCGCGACCCCCGGTCCCCCAGACCGGTGCGCTAACCGGGCTGCGCCACGCTCCGAACCGAAGACGCAAGGCTTGCCTGCGCCAGAGGAACCGGACTTATAAGCGTGCGCCGATGCGTCAGCAACCGTTCAATCAGCATAGAATGTGCGGCGCTGCCGGCCCGGCTCACGATCCAGCCAGAACAGCATCCAGGCGCGCCTTTGCCTGTTCCAGGCGTTCCACCAGCTCATCGTGCGAGCCGGGTTGCGCCGGTGGTGTGCGTCCAGGCGCCGGTTCTGGACGAGCGGCAGGGTTTGAGCGAGACGCGATCCCCGGTTCAGGCGCCGGCTTTACGCCGCCCCGCCCGATAGCGGCGACTTCGGCCACGCCATGGTCGCGCAGATATTTCTGCGCGCCCTTGATCGTCAGGCCTTCATCATGGAGCAGAACGCGCAGCCCGCGTATCAGCGCGATATCCTGGGGACGGTAATGGCGCCGGCCGCCCTTCTGCTTGACCGGTTTCAGCTGGGCGAACTTGGACTCCCAAAACCGCAGGACATGCGCTTTCAGGCCGGTTTCAGCCGCAGCTTCAGAGATGGTGCGATAGGCGTCCGGCGCTTTGTCAGCCGCCATGAGCGCGGCCCTACTTCGACAGCGCCTCGTCCACACGATCCTTCAGGACCTGGGACGGCTTGAAAACAAGCACGCGGCGCGGATCGATGGGAACTTCCTCACCGGTTTTCGGGTTCCGGCCGACCCGACCATTCTTGTCGCGCAGCATGAAGGAGCCGAAGGAGGAGAGCTTCACCGTCTCGCCGTTCGCCAGCGTGTCGGCGACCATGTCGAGCACGCTTTCAACCAGCGTGGCCGACTCCTGGCGGGACAATCCCACTTCTCGGAATACCGCCTCGGACAGATCGGCGCGTGTGAGCGTTTTTCCGGACATGGTTCTGGCTCCAAAAAGCGTTACACGATCAAGGGTAAGACCGCCAAGGCCGGCGGGTCAACGCCCTAACGTCGATAAGGTTTAGAAACGCGCCAACGCCGCGCCCCATGTGAAGCCGCCGCCAAGCGCCTCCATCAAAAGTAGATCGCCGCGTTTCACACGGCCATCCGCCACCGCCTCACTCAGGGCGAGCGGAATGGACGCCGCTGAGGTATTACCATGCCGCGCGACGGTGGAAACAACCTTCTCAACCGGTATGGACAGCTTGCGAGCGACCCCACGCAAGATGCGTTCATTGGCCTGGTGGGGGATGAACCAATCAACCTCGTCAGGCTCATGGCCGGTTACGGTAAGCAGTTCGCGCATCGAGCCTGAAATCTTCTCTATGGCGTGGCGGAAGACCTGATTGCCCTGCATGCGCAGATGCCCGACCGTTTTCGTCGCCGACGGGCCGCCGTCGACATAGAGCAAATCCTTATACCGCCCGTCCGAATGCAGGCGCGTGGCGATCACGCCTTCGCCGGCCTCGCGTTCCTGAGCGGTGAGGACGACCGCGCCGGCTCCGTCGCCGAACAGCACGCAGGTGGTCCGGTCGGTCCAGTCCAGAATGCGCGAAAAGGTCTCCGAGCCGATGACGAGCGCGCCTTTGGACTGCCCGCGGGCAATGGCGTTGTCGGCCGTGGCCAGCGCATACAGGAAGCCTGAGCACACCGCGTGCACGTCAAAGGCCGCGCCATGGCGCATTTCCAGCTTGTCCTGGACGATGGTGGCCGTGGCCGGGAAGGTGAGATCCGGCGTGGCGGTCGCCACCACGATCAGGTCGATATCATCAATCGTCAGGCCGGCATGCTTCAGCGCCGCGGCGCCCGCCTTCGCCGCCAGATCGCTGGTCAGCTCACCATCAGCGGCGATGTGGCGCTGCGAAATTCCAGTGCGTTCCTTGATCCACTCATCGCTGGTCTCGACGATCTCGGTGAGATCGGCGTTTGTCATCACCCGGTCCGGGAGATAGCCGCCGACGCCGGCGATGCGGGAGACAAGATCGGTCACGCGGTTTCCTGTTTCGCGGCAGCCGGCTCTGATCCTTCAGAGGCGGCCTCGGCGTCTTTCAGACGCGCAAGATTCTGTTCGATTTCGCTCAAAAAACGACTGTCGGCAAGCTCCAGCGCGATGCGAAGCGCGGTCGCAAAGCCCGGCCCGTCCGTTCCGCCATGGCTTTTGACCACCATGCCGTTCAGGCCCAGGAAGACGCCGCCATTGACGCTGCGCGGATCCATTTTCGAGCGCAGCCGGTCGAGCGCACCGAAGCGCAGCAGCAGCGCGCCGAGCTTGGCGGTGAGCGAGCTGGTGAGGGCTTCGCGTACAAAGCCGCCTACGAGCCGAGCGGTGCCTTCGGCGGTCTTCAGGGCGACATTGCCGGTGAAGCCATCAGTGACGACGACATCGGTCGTGCCCATGGAGATGTCATCGCCTTCGATGAAGCCGCGATAATCCATTTCCAGATTGGCGGAACGCAAAAGCTGATCAGCGTCGCGCACGCGTTCATCACCCTTCAGCTCTTCCTGACCGACATTGAGCAGGCCCACCGTCGGTGTCACGCCGCCATTGACCGCGCGATGGAAAGCCTCGCCCATGATGGCGAACTCCACCAGCATGGACGGCGTGCATTCCACATTCGCGCCGACATCCAGCACGGTGCAGAAGCCCTCCGGGATCGGCCAACTCGCCGCGATGGCGGGGCGATGCACGCCAGGCTTCATGCGCAGGATGACCTTGGAGATCGCCATAAGCGCGCCGGTATTGCCCGCCGACACCGTAACATGGGCCTCGCCGTCCTTCACCGCATGAACCGCGTTCCACATGGATGAGCCGCGCGAGCGGCGCACCGCTTCGGACGGCTTGGCGGACATGTCCACCTTCGAGTCCGTGTGACGCAGCTCGCTGACGGCTTTGACAGCCGGATGCCGGTCCAGAAGCGGGCCGATCTCGGCCTCGTCCCCATGCAACAGGAACCGGACCGCGCGACGCCGCCCTTTCAGGAAGTGGTCCGCGCCCTCGATCACGATGGTCGGCGCAAAATCGCCGCCCATGGCGTCGAGCGAAAGGATAAGCGGGGAGGACATCAGATTTATCCAGCCAATCAATCCACTGCGCGAGATAACTCGCCGTCGCGGCCCCCAGTCGAGGCGCGCGGACCTTAACTCACGCGGTTCAAATGGCAAGCGGCCCGCCGGGCGCCTGCGCAGGCGGTTACCCCACGGCGGGAAAGCGCGGTCCGCCCTCGCCCAGCACCGCTTCATCGGCCTGTTCAGCCAGAGCCTCATCCATGCGCAGCGCATAGTCGGCCAGCCGCAGCGCGACCGGCTCGTGGGCTTCGATCTCATCGAGCATGTTGCGCCCGATCACCTCAGCCAGCGCCTGAGCCTCACCGGCATCCAGCCCGGCCTCATAAGCCTGGGCGCGGCCATAGAAAGCTTCGGCCATCTTGCGGATCTTCTTACCCACAGTCATGTCGCCCGCGCCCAGATTGCGAACCGCTTCGTCCATGTCCTTGAACATCGCATCGAAGCCGGCCTGAGCGAGCGCCCTGCCCTCAGAGCCCGCGCGATTGAGCCGGCGAATGGCGAGAATCATATGCAGGCTGAGTATATCGAACCGGCCATCAACCGTGTCCGGTACGCCGTCTTCACCAAACAGGGCGGGCCTTCGTGAGGCTTCAAGCACCTGCTCATACAGCGCTTTGCCGCGCCGCTTCATAGGGTCGGGTTTGAACCAACGTTGGAACATGCGCAAAGCGGGCTCCCTTTTGCCGGGCTTGAAGCTAAGCTCGCACCCGGCTAGGTCAACGACACCACGCAGGGCCGATCGGTTACAGCTGAGCGGTCACAGGCGCAGGACGGACTTCGGAGTTGGACATGATCACCAGACGCCGGGCGCGCGCCGCCCTCATTCTTGGCGCAGCAATGAGCGCGATGCTCGTCGCCGCCTGCAATCCGACCCTGCGCACGCATGGCTTTCGTTACACCGATAATGAAGTCCCGACGCTGACGCCGGGCGAAGACACCCAGTCCAGCGTGCTGGCCGCCCTTGGCAGCCCGTCCACGCGCGGCGTGTTCGAGCAGGACACCTGGTACTATATCTCAGCCACGCGCGAGCATCTGGCTTATCTGCGCCCCACAACGCGCGAGCGGCGCATTCTGGCGGTGCGCTTTGCTGAGGACGGCACGGTCAGCGAAGTTGAGGAGTTCGGCCTTGAAGATGGGCGCGTCGTCGCCTTTCAGGAGCGTGAGACGCCCACGCGCGGTCGCGAGCTGACGCTCCTCGAGCAGCTGCTGGGCAATGTCGGACGTCTGCCGACCGACCAGTTCGGCGGCGAGCAGAACCTTCCCGGCGGCGCCGGCGGCCCGCGTGGCGACGGGCGGAATTAGGCCACCGGCGACTTCGCCATAATGGCGACCGCCTTTAGCGCCGACAAAAAAGCCCCAGTCCAAACGGACCGGGGCTTTCTCGTTCAGGATGGACGCTTCGGCTAGAAGCGCGCGGCCAGAACCGCCAGCATCAAGAGCGCCACGATATTTGTGATCTTGATCATCGGGTTCACGGCCGGGCCCGCAGTATCCTTGTAAGGATCACCCACGGTGTCGCCCGTCACGGAGGCTTTGTGGGCTTCAGAGCCCTTGCCGCCATGATTGCCGTCTTCGATGTATTTCTTGGCGTTGTCCCAGGCGCCGCCGCCGGCGGTCATGGAGATCGCCACGAACAGGCCGGTGACGATCACGCCGAGCAGCATGGCGCCGGTCGCGGCCAGAGCGTTGTCCTTGCCGGCGACCACGAAGATGGCTCCGAACAGAACGATCGGCGACAGGACCGGCAGCATGGACGGCACGATCATTTCACGGATCGCAGCGCTGGTGAGCAGATCCACAGCGCGGCCATAGTCCGGCTTCTCCTCACCCTTCATGATGCCCGGCTTCTCGCGGAATTGCCGACGCACTTCCTCTACGACCGCTTGCGCGGCGCGTCCGACGGCGGTCATGGACATGCCGCCGAACAGGAAGGGCAACAAGCCGCCGAAGAACAGCCCGACAACCACGTACGGGTTGGACAGGGCGAAATCGACATTGATGCCTGCAAAGAAGGGATAGCTGTCCGGGTTGGACGCGAAATAGTTCAGGTCCTCGGTGTAAGCCGCGAACAGAACCAGAGCGCCCAGACCCGCCGAACCGATGGCGTAGCCTTTAGTGACGGCTTTGGTTGTGTTGCCCACCGCGTCGAGCGCGTCCGTGGTTTCACGCACCGAGCCTTCAAGTTCAGCCATTTCAGCAATGCCGCCGGCATTGTCGGTGACAGGACCGAAGGCGTCGAGCGCCACGACCATGCCCGCCAGCGCCAGCATGGTGGTCACCGCAATGGCGATGCCGAACAGGCCGGCCAGCTGGAAGGTGGAAATGATCGCCACGATGATGACCAGAGCCGGAAGCGCGGTGGCCTCCAGCGACATGGCCAGACCCTGGATCACATTCGTGCCATGGCCGGACTCCGACGCCTTGGCGACGGAACGAACCGGACGGAAGCCGGTGCCGGTATAGTACTCGGTGATCCACACGATCAGGCCGGTCACCACCAGACCGATCAGGCCGCACAGGAACAGGTCCATGCCGGTCATCACGATCTCGCCGCCGCCTGCGGAGGCGACAAGCTCGCTGTCGAAGCCGATCAGGAAATGTGTTGCGATGCCAAGACCGACCAGGGACAGCACGGCGGACGCCACAAAGCCCTTGTACAGCGCGCCCATCACATTCGTGGAGCCTTTGCCCAGACGAACGAAATAGGTGCCGATGATCGAAGCGAGGATACAGACCGCGCCGATGCCCAGCGGGTAGATCATGATCGCATCAAGCGCGATGGAATCGCGGAAGAAGATCGAGGCCAGAACCATGGTGGCCACAACAGTCACCGCATAGGTCTCGAACAGGTCCGCGGCCATGCCGGCGCAGTCACCGACATTGTCGCCGACATTGTCCGCGATGGTGGCTGCGTTGCGCGGATCGTCCTCGGGTATGCCCGCTTCGACCTTGCCGACCATGTCGCCGCCCACGTCAGCGCCCTTGGTGAATATCCCGCCGCCCAGACGCGCGAAGATCGAGATCAGCGAGGCGCCGAAGCCCAGAGCCACAAGACCGTCAATGATGGTGCGCTTGCTCTCAAGGCCCGCGAACGCGCCCATATTGGACAGGAAGGCGTAGTAGACGGCCACCGACAGGAGGGCGAGGCCGGCGACCAGCATCCCGGTCACTGCGCCGGCGCGGAAGGCCATGGACAGACCCGCCTGCAGGCTGTTCTTCGCCGCTTCGGTGGTGCGCACATTCGCGCGGACCGAAACCAGCATCCCGATGAAGCCGGCCGCGCCTGACAGCGCCGCGCCGATCAGGAAGCCAAGCGCCACGATCGGCCCCAGAAGGAAACCGACGAGGATGAGAATGACCACGCCGACAATGGCGATGGTGGTGTACTGGCGACGCAGATACGCGTTCGCGCCTTCCTGGATCGCAGCGGCGATTTCCTGCATGCGCTCATTGCCCGCGCTCGATGCGAGAATGGAGCGTACGGTTACGCCGCCATAGATGATCGACAGCAAGCCCGCTGCCATAGCTAGCCATAGCCATAGGTCGGTCATGGGTTCAGCCCCTGTTTTTTCTACTCATTTTCGTAAGAAAGACGGCCCCGTAGCCTGATTTTGAACAGAATCAGGCTGGTCCCGCCCCCCATTTGGTGGGCGGAATATGCCGAAGCCGTCACAGGGGCGCAAGAAAGTGCTTAACCAAAGCGCAATTGCATGCAGTTGGCCGCACACAAAACAGGCCGGCCGAGGCTTGCTAGCCGCTCAGCATGCGCACGTCCTGGCCCAGCAGGCTGACATCCACGACCCAGCCTTCAGGAAGGGCTGAGGTCAGGGCGTCAAGCCAGGCCTGGCGCGCATCGCTATCGTCGAACTCGCCGGCCGCGATCTGCTGGACCGGGTGATCATCAATGGTGCGGACCAGCGCATCGAGAAGCAGATGCGCCTTCTCGCGAACCCGCCAGATGTCGACGCTTTCGTCCAGGCGCACACGCGCCATGACAAAGGCGTAGCCCACCAGCCGGCCATCGCGAACGATCGGCGCAACGGTCTGGGGCAGATCGACATGGTTATAGTCCGGCGCCTCAAACTCCGCGTACGGATTCTCGTCTTCACCCGGTTCGCGGATCTCGTCCCAGGTAAAGCTCGCCTCGATAATGTTCGACGGGCGTCGGGGGGCATCCTCCTCCCCGCCGCCGGCGAAGACCGGAGCGCTGAGGCAGAGTGAGGCTGCAAGAGGCAGGACAATACGTTTCATAAGGCCAAGCCTGACAGAAACGCGTCAAAAATGCGTAAAGCCGGCCCGATCAACCTTGACCGGCTCCGCCCCCCAGCGCGTGGAGACACCCTTGCCGTGGGAAAACGCCCCGAGGGGCGTCGCCGGCAGATCCACCGCCTGACAGGCGGCCATGAAGCCCTCGACATCAGCCGGCGCAACCGCGCAGGCCAGTTCGTAATCATCTCCGCCCGAGGCCAGCCAGGCGGTCGCGACAACCGGGTCGGGCCGCCTCACCCGCCAGCTCCGGGCAGCATCCGACAGGCGCACCGCTTCCAGATCGATATCCAGGGCCAGACCGCTCGCCAGCGCCAGATGGCCAGCGTCCGCGATCAGCCCGTCACTGACATCCACCGCCGCATTGGCGAAACGCTGCAAAGCCTTTCCGGCCTCAAGGCGCGGGTCCGGCAGGCGATAACGTTGGCGCAGCGCTCGAGCCTCGTCCGCGTCGATGTCCAGCTCGCCCAGCGCCGCTTGCAGGCCGAGCCGCCCGTCCCCGATCGCGCCGGTCACCAGAAGGACATCGCCCGGTTGCGCGCCAGACCTCAGCACCGCCTTGCCGGCGGGCGCAGAGCCCAGAACCGTGATGGTGATGGTCAGCGGGCCCGGCCCGCGGGTCGTGTCGCCGCCCAGGAGCGAAACGCCGAAAAGCGCCTGATCCTCCGCAAGACCCTCGGCAAAGGCCGCACGGTCGCTGTCACTGGCCTCATCGGGCCAGGTGACGCAGCACAGATAGCCAAGCGGGCGAGCCGCCATGGCGGCGAGATCGGACAGGTTGACCCGCAGGGCCCGCCTGGCGGCAAGCCTCAGCCCGTCCTCGATCAGGAAATGGCGTCCCGCCACCAGCGTGTCAGCCGAGACGAGAAGGCGCTCGCCAGCCGGTGGTTCGATGAGGGCCGCATCGTCCAGAAGGCCCAGCGCCCCCTTGCCGGCCAGAGGAGCGAGCCGGCGCGCGATATATCCGAACTCACCGCCATCGCTCATGGCTTCGCCTCAGGCTTCCGGCATGGTGCGCGACACCTTGGCGAAACTGTCCAGCGCACCATTCACGAAGGCCGGTTCCGGGCCTTCAAAAAAGGCCTTGGCGATATCGACATACTCATCAATGACGACCGCTGTGGGCACGTCATGTCGTTCCGCCAGCTCATAGCCGCCGGCGCGCAGAATGGCGCGCACCGTCGCGTCGAGACGGGAAAATTTCCAGCCTTCCTTCAAGCTTGATGACAGGGTCTGATCGACCCTGGCCTGCGCGCCGATAATGCCGGCCACGAGGTCCTCGAAGAAGTCTTCATCGGCCTCGATCAGATCGCCCGGCTCGCCAGAATGGCCAAAACGATGTTCGCGAAACTGCTTGACGACCGAGCTCGCCCCCTGGCCGGAGACTTCCATCTGATAGAGCGCCTGCACCGCCGCCAGACGCGACGCGCGGCGCAATCTCGCGCGCGTGCTGGATGCGGTCTCGCTCATGATACGGTCGTGAAACGCTGGCGGGCGGCGATCATGGCAAGCGCCGCTTCGGCGACGTCTTTGCCCTTGTTCTTCTTGTCGATATGAGCCCGTTCGCGCGCCTGCAGGATATTCTCCGTCGTCAGGATCCCGTACCCGAGCGCAACACCCTTCAGGCTGAGCTCCATCAACCCGCGCGCGCTCTCGCCGCACACATAGTCGTAATGGCTCGTCTCACCGCGAATGACACAGCCCAGCGCCACATACGCGTCAAACCCGGCGTCGCCGGCCTCGGCCATCGCGATCGCGCCGGGAATTTCGAACGCGCCGGGCACGATCAGCGTCTCGTGGACGGCTCCAGCCTCATCCAAGGCCGCACGAGCGCCGGTGAGCAGCTGATCGGTGATGTCTTCATAAAACGGCGCGGCGATGAGCAGCACGCGCGGAGCGTCAACCATAAAGTCTATCCTTCGATAACGCGTTGTTCGACGACTTCCAGACCATAGCCGTCCAGTCCCACGATGGTTTGCGGCGCTGTGGAGAGCAGCACCATTTTGCGAACGCCGAGATCGCGCAGGATCTGGGCGCCGATGCCGTACTCGCGCAAACGGCGGGCCTCGCGTTCGCTGGGCGGATCGCTGGGCTTGGCGCCGAAACGCTCCATAATCGCGGAACTGTTGGATTCACGGATGAACACCATCACGCCAGGCCCGTCTTCAGCCGCGAGCGCTTCGATGCCGCGCTGAACCAGTCCATGACGACCGCCGGCGAGGCCCAGAACGTCATCCGCAAAGCTGACCTTGTGCATGCGCACGAAGACCGGCTGATCGGGGTTCACCTCGCCCTTGACCAGCGCGACATGCTCCACCTCGTCCACTAGGGAGCGGAAGACCGAAAGAGTGAAACTCTGCCCGGCGGCCAGCTCCACATTGGTATCGAGCTGGCGTTCCACGAACCGGTCCTTGGCGCGCCGATAGGCGATGAGGTCGGCGATGGCGCCGATCTTCATCCCGTGGCGCTGTGCGAAGGCGACCAGATCGGGCAGACGCGCCATCGAGCCGTCTTCATTCATGATCTCGCAAATCACGCCGGACGGGTTAAGCCCGGCGATCCGCGAGATATCCACCGCCGCCTCGGTATGGCCGGCTCGCACCAGCACACCGCCATCACGGGCGGCCAGCGGGAAGACGTGCCCGGGGCTGACGATGTCCTCAGCAGCGGCGGTCGGGTCGATCGCAACCTGGATGGTCAACGCCCGATCAAAGGCGGAAATGCCGGTCGATACGCCCTCTCGCGCCTCGATGGAGATGGTGAAGGCGGTGGAGTGACGCGAGCGGTTTTCCGGCGCCATGAGTTTCAGATCGAGCTTGCGGGTCCGCGCTGCGGTCAGAGCCAGGCAGATCAGCCCGCGCCCGTGCATCGCCATGAAGTTCACCGCTTCGGGCGTGGCGAACTGAGCCGGGATCACCAGATCGCCTTCATTCTCGCGATCTTCAGCATCGACCAGAATGAACATGCGCCCGTTGCGCGCGTCTTCAATGATCTCGTCGATCGGCGAGAGCGCGGTCTGGATGTGATCGCCGGTGTGCGCCGTCATGGCTCAGCCTTTCCGTGTCCGCCCGGCAGGGCCTGCGCAAGACGCGCCGCATAGCGCGCCATAATATCGACTTCCAAATTCACCCGCGCCCCGACAGGCAGCCGGGAAAACGTCGTGACCTCGGCGGTGTGCGGAATGATCATCAGATCGAACTCGGTCGCCTTCACCGCATTGACCGTGAGCGATACGCCGTCCACCGCGATGGAGCCCTTCTCTGCGATGAAGGGCGCCAATTCAAGCGGCGCACTCACGCGCACGCGCAGCCAACCAGCCTCATCGGACAGTTCTGTCACCTCGCCAACGCCATCGACATGGCCCTGTACGATGTGCCCGCCAAGCTCATCGCCCACCTTCAGTGCCCGCTCCAGATTGAGCCGGTCGCCGGGCCGCCGGTCCCCGAGCGTGGTCCGCTGCAACGTCTCAGGCGACAGCTCCACCGCGTAGCGTGATCCCCCGCCGTCGGCGAGGATCTCCACCACAGTCAGGCAGACGCCGTCATGGGCGATGGACGCGCCGAGCGTGATATCATCAGCCGGGTAAGGACTGGACACCTCAAAGCGAAGCACGCCTTCGCCGCTGCGCTCAATCAGCCTGCCTTGCGCGGTCACAATTCCGGTGAACATCTTATCTGCGCCTTTTCAGCTCGTCGCGCGCTCAACCCGGTAGCGCTCATGCAGGTCGGCGCCGCAGTCTTCAGCACCTTCGCGCACGAAGATCGGTGCGCGCGCCAGATCATCAAGCCCGAGAGCTGAGAATACATCCTGCGCATCACCGCCCAGCACCAGCGGCGCGCGGAACCATTCCACACGATCAACGACGCCAGCCGTGAGTGCGGATGCGGCGACACGCCCGCCCGCTTCAATCATGATCGAAGCGGCGCCGCGCGCGTGAAGCGCTTGCAACACGCACGGCAAGGACACGCGCCCGCTCTCATCGGTATCGCAAGAGATCACCTCAGCGCCCGCCATTTCCAGCGCCTGAACGCACGCCGCGTCCGGATGGGCGGTGAAGATCAACACCGCCCCCCCCTCGCCGCTGAGAAGCGCCGCGTTCGTGGGCACGCGCAACTGAGTGTCGAGCACGGCGCGGATCGGCTGGCGCGCCAGCAAGGCCTCCCCCGCCCGCGCCGTCAGAGAGGGGTCATCGGCCAGCACCGTGCCGATCCCCGTCAGCACGACATCGTGGCCGGCCCTCAACTCTTGGACGCGTGCGCGGCTTTCAGCGCCGGTAATCCATTTTGAGCGCCCGTTGGCGAGTGCAATTTTTCCATCAAGCGAGGTCGCCAGCTTCAAGGTGACTGACGGCGCCAGGGACGGCGCGGCGCTCATGAGCCCTGTGTCCCGCCCTCATCGCCGGACGCATCATCCTCCTGACCGGCTTCAGACAATTGTTCACCGCGAATGAACTCGGAGAAGTCGGAGACCTCACGAAAGTCCTTGTAGACCGACGCGTAACGGACATAGGCCACGGTATCGAGATTGCGCAAGCCTTCCATGACCAAGGCGCCGATCCGCTCTGAAGCGATGTCCGGCTCGCCTAGGCTTTCCAGACGACGAACAATGCCGGAAATCATCTGTTCGATGCGGTCGCGCTCAATCGTACGCTTCTGCGTGGCGATCAGGATGGAGCGCATGAGCTTGTCGCGATCAAACGGCGCGCGCTTGCCGTCCCGCTTGACCACATGCAGATCGCGCAGTTGGACCCGTTCGAACGTGGTGAAACGGGCGCCGCAGGAGGGACACTGGCGGCGGCGGCGAATGGCGTGCCCGTCCTCAGCAGGACGGGAGTCCTTCACCTGCGTGTCAGGATGGCCGCAAAACGGACAGCGCAATCGCTACTCCTTACCCAAGTTCAGGATAGATCGGAAAGCGCTCGCACAGTGCAATAACCTCATCGCGCACGCGCGCTTCAACTTCAGCATGGCCCTCGCGATTGACCGTGAGCGCATCCAGAACCTCGACCATCAACTCGCCGACGCGTTTGAATTCGCCCGCGCCGAAGCCGCGCGTGGTGCCAGCCGGCGCACCCACGCGCAGCCCGGACGTGACCATCGGCTTTTCAGGGTCGAACGGCACGCCGTTCTTGTTGCAGGTAATGTGCGCACGCTCTAGCGCCGCCTCTGAGATGTCCCCGGTGAGCGATTTCGGACGCAAGTCGACCAGAGCCAGATGACTGTCGGTGCCGCCTGAGACCAGATCATAACCACCCGATGCAACCGCGCCGGCCATCGCCCGACAATTTTCCACAACCGCGCTGGCATAGCTTCGAAACTCAGGGCGCAAGGCCTCGCCGAAGGCCACGGCCTTGGCTGCGATCACATGCATGAGCGGACCGCCCTGCAGACCGGGGAAGACGGCTGAATTGAACTTCTTGCCCAGATCCGCATCGCGCGACAGGATCAGCCCGCCGCGCGGCCCGCGCAGCGTCTTATGCGTGGTGGACGTCACCACATCGGCATGCTCGACCGGATTGGGGTACGCGCCGCCAGCGGCCAGACCCGCGAAGTGCGCCATGTCCACAAGCAGGTAGGCGCCGACCTCGTCAGCGATGGACCGGAAGATGGAGAAATCGATCTCGCGCGGATAGGCGGACCCTCCGGCGATGATGAGCTGAGGCTGCACTTCGCGAGCGCGTTCGCGCAGCTGGTCATAGTCGATCCGCGCATCGTCCCGGCGAACGCCATAGCTGTGCGCTTCAAACCATTTGCCGGACAGATTCGGGCGTGCGCCGTGCGTCAGGTGGCCGCCGGCGGCCAGGTCCATGCCCAGAATCCTGTCACCCGGCTTCAGCAGCGCCAGGAAAACCGCCTGGTTCGCCTGGCTTCCCGAATTGGGTTGGACGTTCGCATAGGCCGCGCCGAACAGGCGCTTGACCCGATCAATCGCCAGTTCCTCAGCGACATCGACGAACTCGCAGCCGCCATAATAGCGCCGCCCCGGATAGCCTTCGGCGTATTTGTTGGTGAGCGGGGAGCCCTGGGCTTCAAGCACGGCGCGCGACACAATGTTCTCTGAAGCAATCAACTCGATCTGGGTCTGCTGACGTCCGATCTCACGGGCGATCGCCTCAGCGACATCCGGATCACTTTCACCAAGCCCCTGAGAGAAGAAGCCGGCGAACCCTTCCGGTTCCGGCTGCGAGGTTACGGCCATGGCGATCTCCCTCCTGTCACGCTGATGCAGACATACGGTGCGCCGGGCCAGCCTTCAACCACAACCGGCTGCGACCGGTCGCCAATATTATGACCTCACTCATCTTAGAGGTGTCCAGCGTATCCAAATCACTCTGCTTGATTATACTTGCACAAGCATTCTGGCGCTTATATATCCCCACGCGATCGTACGAATCGCGTGCGTCTTATTTATATCAGGAAGTGATGATGACCGAAGAAACCCTTGCTCAGATCGAAAACGAAGACCTTTTGGAAATGACCACGACGATCGTCGCGTCGTTTCTGTCTCATAATTCAGTGCCTGCTGATAATGTCTCCGATCTTATCAAGTCGGTGCACGCCACGATGAAGGAAATTTCCGGCGGCGAAGCCAAGCCGGAAGTGAAATCAAAGCCCGCCGTTCCGATTTCCAGGTCCGTTCAGGACGATCACATCGTCTGTCTTGAAGACGGCAAGAAACTGAAAATGCTGAAGCGCTATCTGCGCTCTCAATACGATATGTCGCCGGACGATTACCGCCGCAAATGGGGTCTGCCGGCTGACTACCCGATGGTCGCGCCGTCCTATTCGCGCCGCCGTTCCGACTTCGCCAAGCAGATCGGCCTCGGCCGCGGCGGTCGCAAAGGCTGATCGTCTGACTCGACGCCTAAACGATGACGCCCCGGCCGCCTGGTCGGGGCGTTTTTGTTTCGCCTGTATCGGTCAGCCCCAGCTTCCTGAACAGCTTGCGAGCCGCGATGCGTTCAAGATCGGCCTGCATGGCGCCGACCGGGCCGCTGACAATGACCTCTTCGCCGGTGGCGACGTCAACCGCCGCCACCCGCACGCTGTCGCCCAGCGCGTGGAACTCGAAAATGATGTTCTGCCCGGGCCGACCGCTCAATGCACACTCGCCTGACGCCTTCGTCTTGTCGAAAGCGTGTTGAGCTTACCCGGTTTCTTTTGAAACGGGCATCGCCCCGCTGATCATTTCGAACACGCCTGAAAAGTCCCGATCCTCGCCGCCAAGCTGGGTAAAGAGGGTGTAGAGCGCTTCAGACTGCGCGCCGAGCGGGGTGGAGGCCTGCACGCCGCGCGCCGCGTCCATGGCCAGGCGCAAATCCTTCAGCATCATCGGCGCGGCGAAGCCGGGCTGATAATCACGATTGGACGGGGCAGCCGGCACAGGGCCCGGCACCGGACAATAGCTGGTCAGCGACCAATTCTGGCCCGACGCCTTTGACGCGATATCGAAGAATTTCTGACGTTCCAGCCCCAGCCGATCAGCCAGATTGAACGCCTCGCACGTGCCGATCATGTGGATCGCCAGGAGCATGTTGTTGCAGATTTTCGCCGCCTGCCCTGCGCCCGCGCCACCGGCATGGATCACCGCCTTGCCCATGATCTGAAGGATGGGCTCGGCTTTCACGAACGCCGCATCGGAACCGCCAACCATGAAGGTCAAGGCGCCGGCATCGGCTGCGGCAACGCCGCCGGAAACCGGGGCTTCGACAAAATCGATCGAGCGATCGGCTGCGCTTTGCGCCACCGCACGGGCGGAATCGACATCGATGGTGGAGCAATCGATGAGGATGGCGTCCGGCTTCACATGCGCCAGCACGCCGCCCTCGCCCTCATAAACGCCGCGTACATGCGGCCCGGCCGGGAGCATGGTCACCACCGCATCGGCGCCCGCCACGGCCTGGACCAGGCCTTCGGCCGCCTCAGCGCCTTTCGCCGCGAGCGCACTGACCGCTGCGGCGTTCAGATCAAAGGCGCGAACCGGGCGCCCCGCCGCGAGCAGATTGGAGGCCATGCCGGAGCCCATATTGCCCAGCCCGATGAAAGCGATCGCAGACATGTCAGCCCTCCGCCTCGATGAAGCTCATTTCAAGATCGTCCGCGAGCGGTTCGAAATGACGCTCCAGAAGCGTCGCATCGGCCTGTGGCGACCAGTTCGGCGCATTATCCTTGTCGATGATGACCGCGCGCACGCCTTCGTAGAAGTCAGAGCCCTCGCGCAGGCAGCGCATGGACAGACGCAGATCCTGATGCATGACCTCACGGAAGCTCAATTGCGCGCCCAGGCGCAACCCCATCGCAGTCAGGGCGACCGAAGTAGGCGATTTGGTGTTGAGGATTTTCAGCTGTTTCGACGACCAGGCATCGCCCGCCGTTTCCAACCGGCGGGTCATTTCAGCAAGATCGTCGCCGGCGAACGCTGCATTGATCAAGCCGCCGATCAGCGACAGTTCTGATGCGCCCGGATCGGTTGAAAGATCGCTGAGGATGGCTTCGACCTGCTCGCCGTCCGCGTCCAGCGTCTCAGTTTCCAGCCGGTTCAACAGCGCGCTAGTACGCTCGCTTGGCACGTAATGAGTCGCCACACCCGCCGCCAGACTGTCCGCGGCCTTCAGCCGCGCGCCGGTCAGACCCATCCACATGCCAAGCTCGCCAGCCAGCCTGGGCAGGAAATAGGCCCCGCCGACATCCGGGTGGAAACCGATCCCCGTCTCCGGCATGGCGAAAAGGGTGCGGTCGCCGGCGACACGGTGTGTGCCGTGAACCGAAATGCCGACCCCGCCGCCCATGGTCACGCCGTCAATCAGAGCGATGTACGGCTTTGGAAACTCCTGGATCAGCGTGTTCAGCCGGTACTCATCGCGCCAGAAGCGCCAGGCCCGATCGTCGCCCGCCTTGCCGGATTCAGCCAGCAGCCGGATATCGCCGCCCGCGCAGAATCCCTTCTCGCCTTCCCCGTCCACGATGACGGCCTTCACCGCCTCATCATCGCGCCAGGCGATCAGCGCCTCGGTCATGGCTGAGACCATTTCCCAGGTCAGCGCGTTCAGCGCTTTGGGGCGGCTGAGCGTGATGCGTCCGACATCGCCGATCCGGCGCACGATCACATGAGGCTGTTCAGTCATGACAACAGGTCCTTGGCGATGATGACGCGCATGATCTCGTTGGTGCCCTCGAGAATCTGGTGAACGCGAAGATCACGCACGATCCGCTCCAGCGGGTAGTCTTTCAGATAGCCGTAGCCGCCATGCAGCTGCAGCGCGTCATTGGCGACCTTGAAGCCGAGATCGGTCGCGAAACGCTTGGCCATGGCGCAGTATTTCGGCGCTGAAGTATCTTTTGCATCCAGCGCGGCGGCGGCGCGGTACAGCATCAGGCGCGCCGCATCGAGCTCTGTGGCCATGTCCGCCAGCTTGAACTGACTGGCCTGAAAGGCGGCGATGGGCTTGCCGAACTGATTGCGCGTTCCGGCATAGTCGCGCGCCAGATCGAAGGCTTCGCTCGCCCCGCCGAGCGAGCAGGCGCCGATATTGATCCGCCCGCCATTTAGCCCCTTCATCGCGATATTAAAGCCCTGGCCTTCCTCGCCGAGACGGTTGGCGACTGGAATGCGGCAGTCTTCAAAGTTCACAACCGCAGTCGGCTGGGAGTTCCAGCCCATCTTGCGTTCATTCGCGCCGAAGCTGAGGCCGGGCGTTCCCTTTTCCACCACCACAGCCGACACGCCTTTGGGTCCATCCGCGCCGGTGCGGCACATCACGATATAAAGATCAGACGTCCCGGCGCCGGAGATGAAAGCCTTTGCGCCGTTCAGCACATACTCGTCGCCATCGCGAACCGCCCTGGTGCGCAGTGAGGCCGCGTCCGATCCGGCGCCCGGCTCGGTCAGGCAGTAGGACCCGATCAGGTCCATCGTCGTCAGGCTCGGCAGCCAGCGCTGACGCTGGGCGTCATCGCCCCAGCTGTCGATCATCCAGGAGACCATGTTGTGAATGGAGATGAAGGCGGCCGTCGACACGCAGCCGCGCGAGAGCTGCTCGAAAATCAGCGCCGCATCGACGCGGCCCATGCCCGAACCACCGACATCGTCTCGGGTGTAGATGCCGGCAAAGCCGAGCGCGGCCGCTTCGCGCATTACATCGACGGGGAAAATCTTCTCCTCGTCCCATTGCGCTGCATGCGGCTTGAGGCGCTCGTCTGAGAATTTGCGCGCGGCGTCCTGGATCAGGGCCTGTTCTTCGGTCAACTCAAATTGCACGGGGGAGACTCCTTGGCCAAGGCGGCGGATGCCTAACGCGCAGGAGCCCATCGGGCAAGGTGTGCACTGGCGAAGCGGTATGCGACGAAGGACGAGCTGACCCGATCAGGCCGAGCCCGGAGATCGCAAGGCCAAGGGTTACCGGGCGGCCGTATATGCCGCGCGCCCGCGCGCCAGAGCGGCGCGCTCGATATCGCCACCCCACCAGACATCGGTGCAGTGGTCGGTCTCGAAAACCGGCGGTGATGGGGTGGCAGCCTCCAGCAACACCAATGCGTCGTAATGCCCAGAAAAGAACCAGGCGTCGTCAGGCCGGTTATCGGCCACGAGCCCACCATGCCAGTTTGTTCCAACCAGGGAAGCCCACTGTGCGTGTTGGTCGACATCCGGTCCGCGTATCGCGTTCAGTCCACAACCATGCTGGGTGCAGTTCCAAACCTCGCCGCCAGGATGTTGCTGGCGAAGTGTCATGACAAGGGAATCACGCGGCAGGTCCATCGCCTCCAACCGGGTCTTGACCCGCGGCGGGTGGTAGCGACCGAGCAGCGCAATCACCACGTCCGAGCGCTGCATCTCCTCGGTGATGATGCGCGCCATCGCCTGATGCCGTCCCGCATTGCCACGCCCATCTGACCCGTCGATGAAGCGAAGATTGAACCCCGGCTCCTGGTGCATCCGAACAAGACCGGACTCAAGCAAGGCACTGATAGCGACGCTTGAGTAGCCCATCCGATTATTCGCAAAAAGATCAAAGAGTTCCCCGCAAACCCGATCCCGCGCTGCAGTGGGTGTGGGCTGCGGCTCAATCACCGGTGAATAGCGGGCTTTGACTTCCAGCAGCAGGCTGACCCGGGCTCCCTCATAGGCCATCAGGTCGACGAGATTGCCGATGAATCGCGGACTTTCTTCAGAGCCATGAACCTCGCCCATAATGATCACCGAAGACTGTCCGGATCGCGCGCGCTCGGCGACATGGCGCGTCCAGGTCTCATAGGAAGCCAGGCGCGTATCGGCGTTGGTCCGCTCAAACTCACTTGCAGACGCTCCGGCTGGAACAAGCGCCGAAGCCAGCAAACATACGATAAAGCTGCGCCACGCAAACGCAATCCTGCCTGCCCGAACCATCACAAACCTGTCAAAAACCACGATCATCTTCTAGGTTGTGCGGTAATCACCCGTAATAGTTCAACCTTTGAGATAAGATTAGAAACACCTAGTTACAATTCGTGATCTGTGGCGTCTAGGTTGCTGCCCAATCTCGAGTGTAACCTTTAATTGTGTCTAATGCTTGGCGCGTCAAAGAAGGTGTTTGAAATGATCGAGAAAAAACTGGCCAAGAAAACAATGCGCCCGCTGACCGAAGGTGAGATCGAAGCGGTATCCGGCGCGGGCGGCGACGGCGGGGCGTACACGCTTTCCACGTGCAAAAGCGAGCCGCGCGAAGGGCCCAACGGGATCGTCATGATCCTCACGATCATCGACGACTAACCCAGGCGGCTCGTGAGAACGAGCCTTTTCGGCATGCGGCTCCGCCTTCTGTCATATACTGGCGACTTTCATGCTGAAGCGATTGCTTGGGCGCTAAGGCTAGCCGGCGTGAAGGTGGAGCTGACCGACCTAGCGGCGATCACAGAAGGGAGAAGAACCAGTTTCAGTCGCGTTGATGACACCACAACGATCACCAACGGCATTGCCGGAGAAGATGCGGTCTGGCTTCGAAAACCGGTTTATGCGCCAATGGTTGAGCCGTCGGTCTCGACTCCGTCGATCTATGAGCTGGCGAACACCGAAGAAACGCTTCTTCTGGCGCTACAAGGGATAGAAAGTACGGTGTGTGCTCGCTCACGGTGCCTCAATCCACCCGACCGGGCTCAACGAGCCGCAAACAAGATATTCCAGCTCTGGGCGGCGAAAGCCTGTGGATTCAGCGTACCCAAGACGCTGGTCACAAACGACTTCCGTGAGGCGAAAGCCTTCTGCGACTCGATGCTGAAGTCGATCTACAAACCATTGCGGCACAGCTTGTGGCCGATCAGCGCCAATCAATACACAATGCTGCGCACAACTTCAGTTTGTGCACAGGGCTTTGCAGAACTTGATGAGAACGCAGCTTGGGCGCCGGGAATCCTCCAGGAACGTATTGAGAAAGCCGCCGAGTATCGCGTTGTCGTCATCGCAGATAGCGTTCTCGCCTACGAGATCCGGCACTCTCATGGCGCCGACCAGGTCGATTGGCGTCAAAACCCGCCAGAAGAAAATCTCCTGGAATTCTCCGCTTGCGTTCTTCCACCAGAGACGCTGGGCGCTTTAGGCCGGCTGAAATCTCTACTAGCCCTTGAGCACTTCGTTGTGGACCTGGCTAAGTCGGTATCTGGCGAGATTTTTTTCCTTGAAGTGAACCCGCATGGGCAATTCCTGTTCCCAGAAGCGGCGAACGACGAGCTTCCAGTCCTCTACGATTTTTCCGCCGCGCTCTTCCAATGGCTTGCCGGCGAACGGTATCCGGTTTCGGCGGCAGAGGTGACGCTTGAAACTTTTTTCGAGAATTCATCATTCAAGGGCCAGCCTGCGACACACCAGCAACCTGGCTCGGCCGGTCTTAGTCGAAAGACAGTATCGGTCTTCGACCCGATCGCCGTGATCCGACCGGGCGAGCTTGCATAGCCGCTTCGGCCTTGCCTCGATGAGCCGTCAGTCCAGACGCGTAATCGTCGGCAGGGTCCATTTGAACGCGATGGCGCAGCCGCGAAGCGTGAAGGCTGAGAGTGCGGCCAGCGGCGCAGCGATGCTGGTGCTCATGCCCAGATGCACCGCGAGCACATAGGCGCCCGCGCCGGCCAACGCAGCCAGCGCGTAGACGTCTTCGCGCAGGACCAGCGGCACTTCATTGACGATGATATCGCGCAGAAGCCCCCCGAATGCTGCGCTCATCACGCCGGTCACCAGCGCGATCGACCAGTGAACGCCGGCGGCCAGCCCCGCCTGAGCGCCGATGACGCAAAAGACCGCAAGGCCGGCCGCATCGGCCCAGATGAGTGCTCTGAGGCGCGAACCGACCTCGCCGCGAACGATTTCCGAACCGTAATAGCCCGCAACGCCGCCGATCAGCGCCACGAGCAGATATTCCGGCGCATCGATCCAGTAGACGGGCAGCTCGCCCAGAAGGAGGTCGCGCAGCGTGCCTCCGCCCATGCCGGTGACCGCGCCGATCACCGCAGCGCCGAAAACGTCCAGCCCCTTGCGCGCGGCAACGATGCCGCCTGTCAGCGCGAACAGCCAGATCCCGGCATAGTCCAGAAGAGTAAAGACGAGTTCGACGCTCACGGTCAGACCGCCGTCGTCGCCAGACGGAGCGCCAGTACTGAAAGCAGGACGATCATCGTCGCCCACACCGCCGCGTTGACATAGACTGAGCGTTTGGCCGAACGCCGCTCCAGCCAGGTGCGCGGACGCACGCCCTTCAGCCAGTAGGTCGCCAAGGCAGCCAGATTGACGCTGACCACATTGATGGCGAGCAGAAGCGTGGCGCGCAGCGCAAGATCATACTGCCCGGCTCCGGCAAACAGGCCGGCGGACGCCGCCGGCGGAAGCAGGGCGACCGCCACCATCACACCTACAAGGGCGGCCGGCAGGCCGGTCGCCAGTGACAAGGCCGCCGCCGCGCCAGCCGCCAGCGCCAGCGCCGCTGAATCCAGTCCGACCACGGTCCGGCTCATCAGTTCAGCACTCTCCAGATTAACCCCCATCACGAGCCCGATCGCCGCGCTGATCGCCAGGCCGAGACCCAGCCCGGTCAAGGCGGTGCGTCCGGCGCGGATCATCAAAGGCCAGTCGCCTAGCGCCGAAGCGAAAGAAAAGGCCAGGATCGGCCCGAGCAGTGGCGCGATCACCATCGCGCCGATCACCGCCGCGATATTGTCCGCGGCGAGCCCGAACACGACCACGATGGTCGACAGAGCCGTCAGAAGCAGGAAGTCCCTGTTCAGCTGCGCACCGCGCGCAATGTCGTCATAAAGCTCTTCGCGAAGCGCCAGCGTCCGGGCCCGGCGCGCGCCTTCAGGCGGGTCTTCCTGCTTGGGCAGGCTGGCTTCGACCGGAACAACGATCAGACGCCAGTCCGCCTCGTCCTCCAGGATCGCCTGGATGGCGTCGATCGCCTTCTGGCCATCACCATGATTGAAGACCAGGCGCAGCAGCCGTCGTCCGCGTTCATCGGGCGGCGAGAGGCTGTGATCGACCGGTTCGGTCTTCAGCGTCGCCTTCAGCAGCGCTTGAACGCGTTCGCCATCGGGAAATGTGAGTTCAACCAGGCGCATGAGCCACCGCCGATCTGCTGGAGCGGGAAAGCCTAGCCTGCTTTGGGCCGATCGGAAGCCTGAAGACGCGCAATCAGGCTGGAGGTGTCCCAGCGACCGCCGCCCATGGCCTGAACCTCGGAGTAGAACTGATCGACCAGCGCCGTAACGGGAAGCCGCGCGCCATTCTCGCGCGCTTCTTCAAGTGCAATACGAAGATCCTTACGCATCCAGTCGACTGCAAAGCCGAAATCAAATTCACTGCCCGCCATGGTGCGCCAGCGGTTTTCCATCTGCCAACTCTGTGCGGCGCCCTTCGACACGGCATTGATGACGGTTTCAGGCTCCAGCCCGGCCTTCATGGCGAAGTGCAGCCCTTCCGAAAGCCCCTGCACGAGCCCGGCGATGCAGATCTGATTGACCATCTTCACCAGCTGCCCGGCGCCGGCCGGGCCGGCGTGAACGATGGCCTTGGCGTAAGCCTCCATCACCGGGCGGGCGCGTTCAAACACCGCCTCATCGCCGCCGCACATGACGGAGAGCTGGCCGTTCTCCGCCCCGGCCTGCCCCCCGGAAACCGGCGCGTCCATGAAGCCGATCCCGCCAGCATGGCGCGCGGCCTCGCACAATTCGCGTGCGAGCCCAGCCGAAGCGGTTGTGTGATCAATCAGGATGGAGCGGTCCGGCATGGCTTCGATCGCCGGCTCGGCGACCGCGCGAACATCGGGATCATCGCCCAGGCACATCAGCACGAAATCACAGCCCTCAACAGCGTTTTCAATGCTGGAAGCCGTCGTCCCGTCATGGCGCGCGGTCCAGTTCTCTGCCTTCGCCGCGCTTCTGTTCCAGACCCGTACTTCGTGACCGGCGGCGGCGAGATGGCCGGCCATGGGAAACCCCATGACGCCGAGCCCGAGAAAAGCGAGTTTCGCCATGGCCGTCAGTCCTTGTGCGTGAAGGAAAATTGCGAACGGTGAAAGAGCAGCGCGGGCGTGTCGGGTCTGGCGCTGAACCGGGTCACCTCACCGACAATGATGTCGTGATCGCCACCGGGATGAATGGCGCTCAGAGCGCATTCAAACCACGCCACGGCGCCATCCAGGACTGCGACTTCACCGTTCTGACGCCAGGGCGCACCGCTCTCATCAAGCGCGTCGTTACGCGCACAGGCGCTAGCCACGGCCGCCTGGTCGGCGGCGAGCACATTCACCGCAAAGACCGGGGCGTCTCGGAAGCTGCGCCAGCGCTCGCTGTCTTTGGCGACCGACCACAGGATCAAGGCCGGATCGAGCGATACCGAGGCGAAGGAGTTGATGGTCATGGCGCGCGGACCCTCAGCAGAAGCGATGGTCACCACGGCCACGCCTGTGGGGTATTGCGCAAGCGCATCGCGGAAGGCGCGCGACTGATCCAAGGGGCAAACTCCTGATTCGCAGCAAATGCAAGCGTGGAAACGCGGCCTTAACCCTGACGGGCGTTTAATGCCGTCAGAAAACAGCAAGGTGGGTGGATATGGCCTCGGATCAACCGATCGTCATCAAGAAAGTCAAGAAGGGCGGCGACCATGGTCACCATGGCGGGGCCTGGAAAGTCGCCTATGCGGACTTCGTGACCGCGATGATGGCCTTCTTCCTGCTGATGTGGCTGATCAATACGACGACACCCGAGCAGAAGCGCGGCATCGCCGACTATTTCGCCCCGGCCAGCGTCAGCCCCTCCACGTCCGGCTCCGGCGGGATTCTCGCCGGCACGGCGCTGGGCGAGGACGGCGTGCGCGGACGCGGCACCTCCTCGGTCATCGAGCGCATGTCGCCTCAGGCTGAGCGGGTCAATACCGAGACCCCGCAGGAAACTCCGGAGGCGCCGACCGCCTCCCGGTCGGAGGCGGAAATCTCCCAGAGCGCCCTCGCCAGCGCCCTCGCCCGCCGAGAAGCCGCCGAGTTCGCCAGCGCGGAGATGTCGCTGCGCCAGGCGCTGCAGGATATGCCGGAACTGGCTGAGCTGTCCCGCCACGTGATTATCGACCAGACGCCGGAAGGCCTGCGCATCCAGCTCATCGATGAAGAAGGGCGCGCGATGTTCAATCCCGGCGCAGCTGAGCCCAACGAGCGCGCCGTGGTGCTGCTGCGCGCGGTTGGCGAGATTGTGCAGCGACTGCCGAACCGTCTGTCCATCTCCGGTCACACCGACTCATCTCCGGCATCACGGTCCGGGCCGTCCAACTGGCAGCTCTCTGCTGCGCGCGCCAACGCCGCACTGGGCGTATTGCGTGAAGGCGGGCTGGCCGACGATCGGATTTACGAAGTGCGCGGCAAGGCCGGTTCCGAACCCCTCTTCCCGGACGACCCCTATATGGCGGGCAATCGCCGCCTGTCGGTTGTTCTGTTGCGCGAAGCGCCGGTTCTGCCCCCCAGCCATGGCGGTCGCTGATCGCCAGGCCGAGCGATTGTCCGCCTCGCTTATGTGAGGCCGGCTTCCCCTTCGTATCCCCTCGCGGCTAGGGTTCGGTCTCAGGGCGGGCCTTTGCCGGGGGATTGATGGAAGAACTCAGCGCCATTGCCGACTGGCGGATGTGGGCGGTATTCGCCGGCGTCGCCGTCGCCATCTTCTTTTTCTGCTGGGAAAAATACGCGATCGAGCTGGTCTCCGCCGTGATTGTGGCGACCGCGCTTGTCTTCTTTCATCTGTTTGGAGACGCCGCCGGCCCTGGCGCGGGAGATCTGCTCGCTGGATTCGCCAACCCGGCCCTGGTCACGATTCTTGCTCTTCTCATCGTTGGGCAGGGCATTTTCCAGACCGGGGCGCTGGAGGGCCCGACCCGCTCGCTGCTGGGCTGGTTCGATATCCGCCCGAAGCTGACGATTTTCGCGCTCTTCCTGTTCGCCTTCGCGGTTTCCGCCTTTCTGAACAACACGCCGGTCGTGGTGATGTTCATCCCCATTCTTGGCGCGATCGCTGCGCGGATGCAGGCCTCGCCGTCAAAACTGATGATGCCGCTGAGCTTTGTCTGCGTGCTGGCCGGCATGACCACCTTGATCGGTTCATCGACCAACCTGCTGGTCGCCGATGTCTTGCAGCAATACGGCCAGACGTTGGGCTTCTTCGAGCCAACCTATCCGGGCCTGATCCTGGCGGGCGCGGGGCTGCTCTATATCGTCTTCATCATGCCGCATCTGCTGCCCGACAAGGCCGGCATGGAGAGTGAAGTCACCGGAGGCGGGAAGCAATACATCGCCCAGATCGAGGTCAGCCGTGGCCATCCCTTGATCGGTCAGACCCCGGTCGCCGGCATGTTCCCCGATCTGCCGGATGTAACCGTGCGCATGATCCAGCGCGGCGAGAGCGCCTTCCTGCCCCCGTTTGATTCGGTAGCGCTTCAGTCCGGCGACATCATTATCGTAGCCGCGACCCGTAAGGCGCTGACCTCGCTTCTGTCCAGCCGCGCCGACTTCATGAAAGGCGTGCTTCGAGCCGCCGGCCCGGGGGAGACCCCCTCGCCGGGTGAGCGTCTGGCCGTTACCGAAGCGGTGGTGTCCCCCGGCTCAAGGCTGGTTGGGCGTTCCATCAAGCAGATCGGCTTTCGCCATGCGGTCGGCGCGCTTGTGCTCGGGGTGCAGCGCCGCTCACGCATGTTGCGCGCCCGGATGAGCGAGATCCGGCTGGAAGCCGGCGATGTGCTGCTGCTGTTCGGCTCGGCTGAAGCGATGCGCCAGCTGCGCGCCGACCGCGATCTTCTGCTCATGGAATGGGCGACCAGCGATGTTCCCGATCCGCGCCGGGCCAATATGGCGCGCCTGATCTTCGCCGGCGTCATCGCTGCGGCCGCGACAGGCTTCGCGCCCATCGTGGTGGCGTCGGTGGCCGGGGCCGCAGCCATGGTCGCGGCCGGATGTCTGAACGTGCGCCAGGCCGCGCGCGCCTTTGATCAGCGCCTTTACCTCTTGATCGGGGCCGCGTTCGCGCTTGGCGTCAGTCTTCAGTCGACCGGCGGAGCTGATGTTCTGGCCTTCAGCGTGGTCGCCCTCTTCCAGCCTTTTGGTCAGGTCGCGCTCCTGTCGGCAATCTTCCTGCTTGTGATGGCGCTGACCAATGTGTTGTCCAACAACGCCACCGCTATCCTCTTCACACCCATCGCGGTGGGTGCGGCGGTGCAGATGAACGGCGATCCGGTGCTCTACGCTCTCACCGTCCTGTTCGCGGCGAATACCTGTTTCGCCACGCCGATCGGGTATCAGACCAATCTTCTGGTGATGGGGCCGGGCAAATACGCCTTCATGGATTACTTCAGGGCCGGGGCGCCCTTGTCGATGCTGATCTGGCTGGTCTTCACCGCATATCTGTTCGTCAGTTTTTCGTTTGGCTGAGGCGCGCTAGAGTGAGCTTTAGCCAGCCGGGAATCGCCGGCTCAACGGGAAGGACGCGGTGACCCATCCGTTCACGACCAAGCAGCTGCCCTTCTTTCTGACCGCGCCGTCGGATTGCCCCTACCTGCCTGGTCTGAAGGAGCGCAAGGTCTTCACCAAGCTGGAGCCGGGCGACGGCCCGGCGCTGAACGACGCGCTGACCCATGCCGGCTTTCGTCGCTCGCAATCCATTCTCTACCGGCCGGCCTGCGAGCGCTGCGCGCTGTGCAAGTCGGCCCGCGTTCCGACAGGCGAATTCAAGCTTTCGCGTACGCAGCGCCGCACAATGAAACGGAATGGCGATCTTACCCGCGAAGCCTGCGACCCGATTGCGACTGTTGAGCAGTACGACCTTCTCAGCCGCTATCTCAACAGTCGCCATGAAGGCGGCGATATGGCGGGGATGGACTTCTTCGACTTCGCCAGCATGGTCGAGGATGGAGCACAGCGCACCGAGATGGTTGAGTATCGCGACCCGCAGGGCGTCCTGGTCGCTGCAGCACTGGTCGACGAGCTCTCAGACGGCTATTCGATGGTGTACAGCTTTTTCGATCCGGCGCGCTCAGAAGACAGCCTGGGCGGCTTCATGATCCTGGATCACATCAAGCGGGCCAGCGACGCTGGTCTGCCCTTCGTCTATCTGGGCTACTGGGTGCGCGGCAGTTCGAAGATGGAATACAAGGCGCGCTATCGGCCACTCGAGATTCTTGAGCCGACCGGCTGGCGGCGCTTGACCGAAGAAGAACGCAGCCGCGCATAACAGCCTGGCCGGACTGCGCAGATTTGAACAAGAACAGCGTGCGCTGATCATAGCGACGCGCCTGCATGACAAACGGGGAGACATCATGGATCGGCGTACTTTTCTGGCCGGAGCGGCCATTGTCGGCACTGCGGCGGCGACCGCCTGCTCACAGGAGGGCGCGAACACCCAGGCCGCGCCCGCAGCTCCCGCTGTCAATCGCGGACGGGTGCGCCGGCTGCGCATGATCACGACATGGCCGAAGGGCTTCCCCGGGCTGGGCACGGCGGCTGAGCGAACCGCAGCCGAAATCAACGCCATGTCGGGCGGATCGCTGGAGGTTCAGGTCTATGGCGCGGGCGAAATTGTCGGCGCGTTCGAGGTCTTCGACGCAGTCTCCAATGGCGTGGCCGACATGTATCACGCGGCGGAGTATTACTGGCAGGGCCGCTCGCCGGCCTATAATTTCTACTGCGCGGTGCCGATGGGCATGACCGCCCATGAAATCATGGCCTGGGTGGAGTTCGGCGGCGGTCAGGAGCTGTGGGACGAGCTGGCCGGCCAGTTCAATCTCATCGCCTTCCAGGCCGGTAATACCGGCCACCAGATGGGCGGCTGGTTCAAGCGCGAAGTCAACAGCCTTGAGGATTTCCGCGGACTGCGCATGCGCATTCCCGGTCTTGGCGGCTCGATCATCCGTGAACTGGGCGGCGCGGCGGTCGCGCTTTCCGGTGGTGAAATCTACTCCTCCCTGCAGTCCGGCGCCATCGACGCGACCGAATGGGTCGGGCCGTGGAATGACCTCGCCTTCGGCTTCTACCGCGAGGCGCCCTTTTATTACGGTCCGGGATTCCATGAGCCGGGCTCCGCGCTGGCGCTCGGGATTAATCGCGGCGTCTGGGACAGCCTGGCGACCGATCAGCAGGCGATCGTCCGCGCGGCCTGCCGCTCTGCGAACAATCAGTCGCTGGCTGAATTCACCCATCACAATGCGATGGCGCTGCGCGCGCTGCAGGATGATCACGGCGTTCAGCTGAGAAGCTTTTCCGATGATGTCTGGGACGAGGCCGGTCGGATCGCCGAACAGGTCGTCGCCGACACCGCCAATGCCGATCCGCTCTCACGGCGGGTCTATGAGAGCTATGTCGAAGCGCGCCGGCGCGGACGCGACTGGGCCCGTATTTCCGAGGCGCCTTATTATCAGCAGCGCGAGCGCGTGCTCGGCCGATAGGAGGCTGAGCTCATGCGCGCCGGAGACATCCTGCTTCTCATCGTGATCGCGGCGAGCGCGGTGTTCGTGGCTTATGACGCATCAAGCGGCGGGGCCGGCGAGCGCTGGGCGCGAGACGCGCTGCCTGGTCTTGGCGAGACGCTGGGTCAGGGCCTGGGCTGGACCGGCTGGGTGCTCAGCCCGCTGCTGCTTCTGCCGCTGCTCGCCGCGCTGTGGGCGAGCTTCGCATCCGCGCCCGCCGGCCTCATCCGATTGCTGAAGCGAGCGATCAACGCGATCGATGCGGTCAATACCGCCATCGCAGACGCCGCACGCTGGTTCGCGCTGGGCCTGGTGCTGGTCACGGCGATCATCGTGGTTCAGCGCTATGTCTTCGGCCTGTCCTTCACCCCGCTTCAGGAAAGCGTGGTGTACATGCACGCCCTGCTCTTCCTGCTTTCAGCCGCCGCGACGCTGCTGGCCGGCGGGCATGTACGGGTCGATATCATCTACTCAAAGCTGCCCGACAGCTCAAAAGCGTGGACGGACATCGCCGGGACCTATCTCGCCTTGCTGCCGATGTGCTGGCTGATCCTGGACACCTCGCGCAGCTATGTCGGCGGCGCCTGGCGCATTCTGGAGCGGTCGCGCGAGAGCGATGGACTGGCGCTGGTCTTCCTGTTGAAAACCGCCATTCCGGTATTCGCGGTGATGATGATCGCCCAGGGCGCGGCCATGGCTGCGCGCGCAGCCCTGACGCTGGCCAATGAAGATCAACCGCCGCGCCCGCGCGCTGTCGAGACCGAGCTCTGATCGATGGAGCTCTTCTTCGAAATCCTGCCCTTCGCCATGTTCTTCGCCGCTTTCGCGGCGCTGCTGCGCGGCTATCCGGTGGCCTTCACTCTGGCGGGCGTCGGCATCGTCTTCGCGCTGATCGGGCTCGCCTTCGGGGCGTTCGACCCGCTGCATCTTCGCGCCTTCCCGCAGCGCATCTACGGCAACATCATGGAGATGGACAAATCCATCCTCGTGGCCGTGCCGCTCTTCGTCTTCATGGGCGTCATGCTGGAGAAGTCCAAGGTCGCCGAGGAGTTGTTAGAGGCGATGGGCGCGCTCTTCGGCTCTCTGCGCGGCGGGCTCGGCATCTCAGTCGTGGTCGTGGGCGCGCTGCTGGCAGCTTCAACCGGGATTGTCGGCGCGACTGTAGTGACCATGGGGCTCCTATCACTGCCGACCATGCTGCGGCGCGGCTATGACCCGGCGCTGGCGTCCGGCTCGATCGCGGCGGCCGGCACGCTGGGCCAGATTATCCCGCCTTCCATCGTGCTGGTATTGCTCGGCGATCAGTTGTCATCGGCCTATGCCGAAGCGCAACGCGCCCAGGGGATATTCTCCCCGGACGTGGTCTCGGTTGGCGATCTGTTCGCCGGGGCGCTCATACCGGGGCTGATGCTGGTGGCGGTCTACGTGCTCTATCAGATCGGCTCGGCGATTTTCAGACCGGCGGGCTCGCCCGCCATCCCGCCTGACGAGCTGAAGCCGGATTGGGGCCAGATCGCGCGGGCCCTCCTGCCCCCGCTCATCCTGATCATCGCCGTTCTCGGTTCAATTCTGAGCGGCCTGGCCACTCCGACCGAAGCGGCCGGCGTTGGCGCAGTCGGCGCCACCCTGCTTGCGGGCGTCCGAAATGCAGGCCGGGACGATAATCCGCCGCTTGGCCGCTGGCTGACGCTGGCCGGCGCCGCTGCGCTGTTTATGCTGATCGGTTCGGTTCTGGTTGTGGATCTCCGCACCGCATCAGCGGGGCCGGCCTTGAGCCTGGCTTACCTGCTCGCGGCCATGGCGGTTCTGGGCGGGCTGGCCGCGCTGGTCCGGCTGAAGGGCTCCGGCGTGCTCGATGAGGTGATGACGGCGACTGCGCAGATCTCCGCCATGGTGTTTGTGATCCTGATCGGGGCCTCGCTCTTCGCGCTCGTCTTCCGCGAGCTGGGCGGTGATGAGAGCGTGCGTCACGCGCTGGAAGCGGTGCCTGGAGGCGTGTTCGGGGCGCTCGCGGTTGTCATGATCATCATGTTCCTGCTCGGCTTCTTCCTAGACTTCATCGAGATTACCTTCGTGGTGGTGCCCATCGTGGCGCCGGTGCTGTTGATGATGGGCGTTGATCCGGTCTGGCTGGGCGTGCTGATGGCGTTGAACCTGCAAACGAGCTTCCTGACCCCGCCCTTCGGGTTTGCCCTTTTCTACTTAAGAGGCGTCGCGCCGCCGGACGTGACCACCGGCGCCATCTATCGCGGCGCAGCGCCTTTCGTTGTGATCCAGATCATCGCCATCATGGCGGTGGTGGCCATGCCGTGGCTCGCCACGGCGCTGCCGGACATGCTCTATGACTGATGAGGCGAAATCCGATGGACAGGTTTCCGACGGTCTGACGGCGGACCGTCAGACGCTGCAGCGCGGCTTCATCGTCGTGCTGGCGCTGGCGGTCTCTGCGGTCTTCCTGTGGATGATCCGCGATTTTCTGAGCGCGCTTTTCATCGCAGCGGTGCTGGCGATCTTCCTGGGGCCATTGCAACGCTGGCTCAGCCGCGTGCTTGGCAATCGTCCACGTCTGGCGGCCAGCGTCGTGCTCGTCCTCGCGGTCTTCGTCATCGTGATACCGATCCTCGCCGCGCTGGCGCTCGCTGCGCGCCAGGCCGCCGAGGTCGGAACATCGGTCCTGCCCTGGATTCAGACGCAGATCGCGGCTGTGCGCGCTGAGGGCCTGACCGGTCTGCCCGATTGGGTGCCGTTCCGTGACATGCTCGCGCCGTATCAGGACGAGCTTCTGCGCCGCGCCAGTCAGCTGGCTTCCAGCGTCGGCGGCGCGGTGTTCAACGGGCTGACCCGTGCGACAGGCGGCGCGCTGGGCTTCTCGCTCGGCGTTGTGGTTTTCCTGTTCGCCCTCTTCTATCTGCTCACCGCCGGGGAGACGCTCAAGCGCGGCGCACTCGAACTGCTGCCGATGCGCCCGGTGGATCGTCACCATCTGGCCGAACGGACCCTGTCAACCATTCGCGCCACGGTGAAAGGCACCTTCGTCATCGCGCTCATACAAGGATCGCTCACCGGCGGCGCCCTCGCCGTCGCCGGCGTTCCGGGCGCAGCGCTCTGGGGGGCGCTGGCGGCGCTCTTGTCCATCATTCCCGGCGTTGGGCCGCCTCTGGTCTGGCTGCCGGCGGCGATCTGGCTTTATGTCACCGGCCAGCCGCTCGCTGCTTTGGGCGTGGCCGCCTGGGGCGCGCTCGTGGTCGGGGTGATCGACAACATCCTGCGCCCGACCCTTGTCGGCAAGGACGCCAAGATGAGCGATCTCATGGTGCTTCTGTCTACGCTGGGCGGTCTGACCATGTTCGGCGCGACCGGCATCATTGTCGGCCCGGTGATCGCAGCCTTGTTCACGTCTGCCTGGTATATTTATGCGGAAAGCTATGGCCCGCTTCTCAAGGCCGCCCAACCAAAGCCCGACAACGATCAGACCGACTCCATCCCGCCGGCATAACGCTTCAGCGCTTCAATGCGATCCTCGATCGGCGGGTGAGTAGCAAACAGGCCGGCGAATGCGGTCGAGCGGTCGTGCAGAAACATCTGGCGCATCTCGCGCGGGGCGCGCTCCACCTCCGGCGACGCGGAGACCTTACGCAGGGCGGAGATCATCGCATCCGGGTTCTTGGTCAACTCCACAGCGCCGGCATCAGCCATGTATTCGCGCTTGCGCGACAGGGTGAAGCGGATCACCAGCGACAGACCGTACGCCACCCCGATCACGACAATGGCGATGAGGATGAGCGCGCCGGCATTACCGGACTTGCCCCGCCGCGCCCCGCCCATGCGGGTCATGGATCCGCGAAACAGCCCACGCGCCCCGACCTCGGCCAGCAATGAGAAAATGCCCACAAAGATCACCGCGATGACCAGAAGCCGGATGTCATGATTGCGCACATGGGTCAGCTCGTGGGCGAGCACAGCTTCCATCTCGTCCGCCTCCAGAGCATTGACCAGGCCGCGCGTCAGGGTGATGGACGCGCGCTTCGTGGACAGACCCGTCGCGAAGGCGTTGCGGCCCGGCGTCTCGATCACACGCAGGCTCGGCATGGTCAGTCCGCGCGAGATGCACAAGTTTTCCAGCATGTTATAGAGCTCAGGCTCTTCGCTGCGATCCACGCCGCGCGCGCCGGTCGCCGCATCGATCATCGCCTGATGACCAAGCCAGGCGATGAAAAACCAGATGAGCGCGCCAAGGATCGCCCACGGCGCCAGGCCCGGCAGGAGGCTCGCCGCATGAAGAAGCTGGGCGCTGAGCGGCTCGCTCCCCGGACGATAGCCCGGGGTTGAAACCGCTCCCAGCGCCATCGCCGCCAGCACGCCCGCATACAGGATCAGAACCAGCAGAACCGGGAAACCCGCCAGCAGCGCCAGCGACTTCAGATTATTGTTCCAGATATGCGTGCGCAGACCGACCGAAGGGGTCATGACGCGCGCACCGGGACTAGAACTTCACTGAGGGCGCGGCTTCAACCGCCGCGCGTTCGGACGCCGCCACTTCGAAGAATTCACGCATCTGGAAACCGAAGCTGTTGGCGAGCAGAACCGCCGGGAATTGCTCAATCGCTGTGTTGTATTCGCCCACCGCGTTGTTGAAGAAGCGGCGGGCCGCGGCGATCTTGTTTTCAAGGTCGGCGAGCTCGGTCTGCAGGGCGAGGAAGTTCTGGCTCGCCTTCAGATCCGGATAGGCTTCGGACACCGCAAACAGACGCCGCAGCGCGCCGGTGAGCATGTTTTCGGCATTGGCCAATTCCTTGATGGAGTCCGCGTCCACAGCCGCCTGGCGGGCCTTGGTGACGTTCTCCAGCGTCTCTTTCTCGTGCGCGGCGTAGCCTTTGACCGTCTCCACAAGGTTCGGAACCAGATCGTGGCGCTGTTTCAGCTGCACATCGATATCGCCCCAAGCCTGATTGGTCGTCTGACGCAGCGCGACCAGGCGGTTGTAGATAAGGACGATGAAGACGCCGATGACGGCGATGACGCCCAGAATGATGAGCAGCTCCATGGCGCGACCTTTCCTGTCCGCAAGAGGTGTGGGGTTAATCTGATATACGCGCCCGCCCGCCGGGCCAAGCTTTTAGACAGGCCGGCTCTGACGCGGCTCAAAGCGGTTTGACTTAGCGAAGCCGCGCGGGGCGAGCCGGCCGGCCTGCGCGCGCTTGCCTTCATACTGCTTCCAGTCCTCCACCAGATGACGACGCCCGGCGGAATCGGTCCAGCTCAGTCCTTCCTCGCTGGAGAAGACGGTGATATCAGCCAGTTCGGCAGTCTTGCCGCCGAGCAGGCGAACGCCCTTGCCGCGTCCCATTTCCGGGATTTCATCAAGCGCGAACACCAGCAGCTTGCGGTTCTCGCCGATCACGGCGGCCCTGTCGCCCGTTGAATCGATAACACACAGCGCTTCAGCGCCTTGAACCAGATTCATCACCTGACGCCCGGCGCGCTTGGAAGCCAGCACATCCGCCTCCTTCACCCGGAAGCCGTGACCGGAGGTGGAGGTGACCAGAAGCACCCGCTCCGGGTCGTGCTTACGCATGGAAATGACGGCGGCGTCTTCCGGCAGTTCGATGAGCAGGCGCAAGGGTTCGCCGAAGCCGCGCCCGCCGGGAAGCTTGGAGGCGTCAAGCGTGTAGAAGCGCCCATCGGTGGCGAACAGGACCAGCTTGTCGGTGGTCTCCGCCTTGACCGCGAACAGGGTCTCGTCGCCATCCTTGTGCTTTAAGGTCGACAGATCATCGACATGACCCTTCAGCGCCCTCACCCAGCCCTTGTCCGACAGCACCACAGTAATTGGTTCGCGCGGGGTCAGCGCTTCTTCGATCATCTCAGCGATATCGCTGGCGGGCGCCTCGCCGAACAGGGTCCGACGTTTGCCGAGCTCGGTATTCGGTCCGAAGCGCTTCTTCACCTCGGCGACTTCCGCGTCCACGCGCTTCCACTGCAGAGTTTCGTCGCCCAGAAGGGCGCGCAGCTCCCCGCGTTCGCCCTCCAGGCGCTCAGTCTCGGAGCGGATTTCGATCTCTTCCAGCTTGCGCAGGGCGCGCAGGCGCATATTGAGGATGGCTTCGGCCTGACGATCGGTCAGCTTGAACGCCGCGATCAGCTCCGCTTTGGCATCATCGGCCTCGCGGATGATGGCGATGACCTGATCAAGATTGAGATAGACCAGTAGATAACCGGCGAGCACCTCAAGCCGGTCCTCCACTTTCTCAAGGCGGCGTTGGGCGCGGCGCACAACCACTTCGCGGCGATGTCGAAGCCAGATCAGCAGAGCGTCTTTCAGCCCCACAACGCCCGGGGCGCCATTGGGGTTCAGTACATTCAGATTCAGCGAGGCCCGCACTTCCAGATCGGAGAATTTGAACAGCGACTCCATGAGGAGTTCCGGATCGACCGTGCGTGAGCGCGGCTCCAGAAGAAGGCGGATATCCTCCGCACTCTCATCCATGACATCCGCCAGCAGCGGAACCTTGCGCGCCTCCAACAGGGCCGCGAGGCGTTCGATCAGCTTGGCTTTCTGAACCAGGTAAGGAATTTCGGTAACGACGATGCGCCACTGACCGCGCGACAGCTCCTCGACATGCCATTGGGCGCGGACCCGAAAGCCACCCCGGCCCGTCTCATAGGCTTCCAGTATGGCCTCGCGCGGCTCCACGCAGACCCCGCCGGTGGGAAAGTCTGGGCCCTGCACATAGGTCAGCAGGGTTTCCGTCGCCGCGCCGGGAAACTTGATGAGATGGCGCGCCGCATCGCAAAGCTCAGCAGCGTTATGCGGCGGGATGCTGGTGGCCATGCCCACCGCGATGCCGTTCGCTCCGTTGGCCAGAAGGTTCGGAAAAGCTCCGGGCAGGACGACCGGCTCTTCATCCTCGCCGTCATAGGTCTCGCGAAAATCGACCGTGTCGGCGTCGATATCCTCAAGCAGCAGGCGCGCCGCTTCCGTCAGGCGCGCTTCGGTGTAGCGCATGGCCGCAGCGCCATCGCCATCCACATTACCGAAATTGCCCTGGCCTTCGACCAGCGTATAGCGCGCGGCGAAGTCCTGAGCCAGGCGCACGAGCGCATCATACACCGCCTGATCGCCGTGCGGGTGGAAGCGGCCGATCACATCACCCACCACGCGGGCCGATTTCTTGAAGCCGGCGTCCGGATCCAGCTTCAACAGCCGCATGGCGTGAAGAATGCGGCGCTGAACCGGCTTCAGCCCGTCGCGCGCATCGGGAAGCGCGCGCTGGGTGATCGTGGAGAGCGCATAGGCTAGATAGCGCGAGGACAGAGCGTCCTCGAACGATTCCTCAATGATCCGCCCTGCGCCGTCGTCGTCGATCAAGTCCGCCATGACCCGTCCTCGTGATTCTCGCCCGCCAGTATAGGCCGCCCAACCTGTTCACGGACGTACGGCGCACAGGAAACCGTGGATCAAAGCCGGTCTGCCGCCTCCAGGCGTTCCATCATCCGCGTCCGAGCGTCAGGCAGCAGCCGGTCAGAAGGCCAGAGCAGGCGGCGTTCGAGAAAATGGCCGGTCAGCTTCAGCCCGGACGCGATATCGCCGGGTTCAATCGCGCCTTCGCCCTTCATGAAGCCGGGCAAGGCCAGCAGCTTGTCCTTATAAGGCTCACCCGCTTCGGCGCTTACGGCCCGGCCCGTTCGCGGGCTGACATAGATCAGCCCTTCACGCGTCCCGGTCGCCGCACAGGAGCGCAGATCCACCCCGTAGCCGAGATCCGCAAGCAGGCCGGCCTCAAAGCGCACATAGACAGCCGGCCAGATATCGGGATCGGTCAGGGAGGCGACCAGGATTTCGAACGCATCATGCACACGCGGATGAGCTTCGCGCTCCGGCAGTGCGGCGAGCGCCAGCGCGCAGGCGGCGTTGAGCCCGGCCAGCGCCAGGCGATCCTCCATCACTGCGCCGACCGCCGCGTCTTCAGCTTCGATCTGGAAATTGCCGAGATGATCGCTCAGCCGAGCCCGCCAGGTCGCACGCACGCGGTTTCCCGGCTGCAGGACCGGCCTCATGGCGCGCGATCGCCCGCCGCGCACCATGCCGGGGTGGCGACCGTGATCACGCGTGAGGATTTCCACGATGACGCTGGTCTCGCCATACGGTCGAACCGACAAGATGCGTCCGGATTCGCTCCATTCCATGGCGATAAGCCTGCGCCGCTTCAGACGTCGAAGTCGAGCCCGAGCGCAGCGTAGCGCGCACGTTCCTCACCCCAGCCGGAGCGCACCTTTACCTGCAGGAAGAGGTGCACCCGGCGCCCCAGCTCCTGCTCAAGTTCTTGGCGAGCTCTTTCTCCAACCTCCTTGATTGTACGTCCATTCTTACCAAGGATGATGGGCTTGTGCCCATCTCGCGCCACATACACCAGCTGATCGATGCGAACCGAGCCGTCCTTGCGCTCCGTCCAGCTTTCGGTTTCCACCGTGATCTCATAGGGAAGCTCTTCATGCACGCGCAGGAAGATTTTCTCGCGGGTGATTTCCGCCGCCAGCAGACGCTCGGGCAGGTCAGCCACCTGATCGGCTCCGTAGAACCAGGGGCCCTCCGGCATGCGCGCCACCAGCGCCGTCGCCAGGTCATCAATGCGGTCGCCCGTGTGAGCGGAGATCATCAGGACCTCATCATAGACGCCGGTCTCAAAAAGCCGCTGAGAGAGCGCCAGAAGGGCTTCACGCGGGATCAGATCGATCTTGTTGAGAGCCAGAATGGCCTTCGCCTGGCTGCGCTCCAGTCCCTCAATGACCCGGCGCACATCATCCGCCGAGCGCTTGTCGGCCGGCTTGTCGCCAAGCTCGGCGGCCGCGTCGACAACGTGAACGATCGCGTCTGCATCATTGGCGCCTTCCCAGGCAGCCTTGACCATGGCCCGGTCGAGACGCCGGCGCGGTGCGAAAACGCCCGGTGTGTCGACCAGAACGATCTGGGCCTGCCCACGCACCATCACGCCGCGAATCTGAAAGCGCGTGGTCTGAACCTTGTGGGTCACGATGGACACCTTGCGACCGACCAGCCGGTTCACCAGCGTGGATTTCCCCGCGTTCGGCGCGCCGATCACGGCGACAAAGCCAGCGCGCTTGGCCTCTGCTTCACTCGTCATCTGTCGCCTCTCGTTCCAGCAGGGCCTGAGCGGCGTTTCGCTGGGCGTCCTGCTTGGAGCCGCCCTCCGCATGGGCAGGCTCCAGGCCTCCGACCGTCACACGAACGGTGAAGCAGGGCCGATGGTCGGGACCATAGCGGTCAACCGTGTCATAGATTGGCGTCGGCAGGCCTTTTTGCGCCGCCCATTCCTGCAAGTGCGACTTGGCGTCCCGGGGGCGCCGGCCAAGGCCTTCAAGCTGATCAGCCCAGTTGGCATCGAAGAAGCTGCGCGCCGCATCCACCCCGCCGTCCAGATAAAGCGCGCCCAGCACCGCTTCGCAGGCATCGGCCAGGATGGAGGGCTTTTCACGACCGCCCAGCCGGTCTTCAGCCGGCGACAGGCGGATCGCCTCGCCGAGCCGGCAGGCCCGCGCAGCTTCGGCGCAGGCGTCCCTGTTGACGATGGCGTTGAGGCGCTGGGCGAGCCCGCCTTCGCTCAGACCCTTGAACATTTCAAACAGGCGCTCAGCAGCCAAGAGACCCAAAACCCGGTCGCCGAGAAATTCCAGCCGCTCGTTGGAATCTTCGCGGCTGCGCCCATCGCCATGACTGGCATGAGTGAGCGCGCGCTCCAGCAGAGCAACAGTCTTGAAGCGATACCCGATTCGCTCCTGAAACAGGCCGATGCGATCACTCATGAGGGCCCTGCCCCTTTGGATGCGCCTGCAGGATGACGAAGGCCTGCGCCCAGGGATGATCATCGGTCAGCGTCAGTTGCAGGTCAGGCGTAAAACCCGGCGGGGTCAGAGCACGCATGCGCGCTTCGGCCTTGCCAGTCAGCTTCAGCGTCGGGCGACCTCCGGGAAGGTTGACCACCTCCATATCCCGCCAGATCACGCCGCGATAAATCCCTGTTCCGAGCGCCTTGGCGCAGGCCTCCTTGGCCGCGAAACGCTTGGCGTACGTGTCCACGCGGCGCCGGCGCCTGTCGGCCTTGGCGCGCTCACCTTCGGTGAAGATGCGGTGCGTGAACCGGTCGCCGAAGCGTTCGATCGAGCGCTCGATCCGGCGGATATCGATAATGTCGGTGCCGACGCCGAGGATCATGCCGCACGCTCCGAACGCGCTTCATCCATGAGCGCGCGCATCCGCTTCACCGCCGTTTCAAGTCCGGTAAAGATCGCTTCGCCGACCAGGAAATGACCGATATTGAGCTCCGCCAGCTCAGCAATAGCCGCGACCGGTTTGACGTTATCGAACGTCAGACCATGGCCGGCATGCGGTTCGATCCCGCGTCGCGCGGCCTCGCCCGCCGCCAGGCGCAGGCGTTCCAGCTCGTCAGACGCCGCTTCAAGACCGCCCTCATTCCACAATTCGGCGTACTTGCCGGTGTGCAGCTCCACCACCGGGGCGCCAAGCACTTCGGCCACGGCGATCTGAACCGGATCGGGTTCGATGAAGAGCGAAACGCGACATCCCGCGTCCTGAAGCCGCCGCGCGATGGGCGTGATGGAGTTGTGCAGCCCCGCCACGTCGAGCCCGCCTTCCGTGGTGCGCTCTTCACGGCGCTCAGGAACCAGACAGGCTGCGTGCGGGCGAAAGCGTTCGGCGATGGCGCACATCTCGTCAGTCGCGGCCATCTCCAGATTGATCGGCAGGGCGCAGGCCGCCCGGATCGCGTCCAGATCGCCATCGCGGATATGACGGCGATCTTCGCGCAAATGGACCGTCAGCCCGTCCGCGCCCGCGTCCATCGCCATGGCCGCCGCGCGCGCCGGATCGGGATGGTCGCCGCCGCGGGCATTCCGGATCGTGGCCACGTGGTCGATATTCAGGCCCAGGCGAAGCGCGCCCTGCGCCATCAGGCCAGCCCCCGGCTGCCCGGCTTGATCGCAGGAATGCGCGCCAGCTCATCAGGCAGCTGATCGGCCGGGTAAGCCGGGAAGGACACGGTCGCCAGCGCGATCAGCGGCACGCCGACCTCCGCCTTGCCGCCGGAACGGTCCACCAGACAGCCTTCGGCGACAACCTGAGCGCCGGTCGCGTTGATCGCTTCGATGCACTCGCGCGAGGACAGGCCCGTGGTGACGATGTCTTCGATCACCAGAACACGATCAGCCGATGTCAGCTCAAAGCCGCGACGCAGCGCGAAGGCGCCGTCCTCGCGTTCCACGAACAGGAAAGGCAGCTCCATCTGACGGGCGGTTTCATAGCCCGGTATGATCCCGCCAAGCGCCGGGCTGACAATGGCGGTGAAGCGCGCATCGGTTTGAGCGCGAACCTTCGCAGCCAACGCCCTGCAAAGCCGTTCGGTGCGCGCCGCATCACGGAAAACCAGAGCCTTTTGCAGAAAGACCGGGCTGCGCAACCCCGAAGACAGGATGAAATGGCCTTCTAGCAGGGCGCCGGCGCCGCGGAATTCTTCAAGCACGTCTTCGCTGGTCATCCGGCTTCCTCGTCAAACCCTTCAAGGGCGTCATCCCCGTCAAAGCGGGCGCGTTCAGCTTCGGTCACCCTCTCGCACGTCTTCAGCGCGCTGACCACATTGGACAGGTGCCGCGTGTCCAGAACCTCGATATCGAACGCCATGCGGAAGAAGTCGCGGCTGCGCTCGAACATTTTCACATTGATGATGTTGCCGCGCGCCTCGCCGACCGCTCCGGCGATCTCGGCCAATACACCCGGCTCATTGCGAACCACGGCGACGACCCGGCCCACCGAAGCTGCGTTGCTGAGCGCTTCCGGCGTCCATTTCAGATCGATCCAGTGCTCCAGATCGGCCTCATCCTCAAGCGAGGCGAGCTGCTCGCAATCGATGACGTGAACATCCACGCCATGACCGGGATTCATCACTCCGACGATGCGGTCGCCCGCAATGGGTGAACAGCACTTGGCGAAATGCAGAGAAACGCCCGGCGTCAGGCCGCGCCCGTGAACGTAGAGCGCGCCCTTCTCATCCCCGATCAGCTCACGGTCATTCGGGCTGTCGCCGCGCTTGTTGCGCTGGCCGGGATAGACGGCGTCGAACAGCTCGCCGGAACTGACCCGGCCCTTGCCCAGCGCCAGGTAAAGCGCGTCGAGATCGTCCAGCTCCAGACGCTTCAGCGCGTCCGCGACGCCGGCTTCGCGGAACACCTTGCCCTCGCGAAGGAAGGCGTGCTCAGCGATCACCTTGCCGATACGGATGAACTCATCCTGCTCCGAAGCGCGAACCAGTCGGCGGATCGCCGCTTTGGCCTTGCCGGTGATGACCAGATCCTCCCAACCGGGCGGCGGCGTTTTCGCGCCGCCCTTGATGACCTGCACGACGTCACCATTGCGCACCGGCGAACGCAGCGGGCGAGAACGACCGTTGATCCGGGCCCCGGCTGCGGCATGGCCGAGCTCGGTATGAACAGCATAGGCGAAATCCAGTGTCGTGGCGCCTTGCGGCAGGGCGATCAGATCGCCCTTCGGGGTGAAGGCGTAGACCTGGTCGGAGAACATCTCCAGCTTTGCGTGCTCCAGAAACTCGTCCGGGTCGCCGCCCTGCTCCAGGATTTCAACAAAGGGCCGCAAACGCTCCAGCGGATCGCCGCCGGCGATCTCGGCTGCTGCCGGGTCATAGCCATACCGGCCCGCCTTGTAGCGCCAGTGAGCCGCGACGCCGGATTCTGCGACCGCATCCATGTCTTCGGTGCGGATCTGAAGCTCGACCCGGATATTGCCCGGCCCGATGATCGTCGTATGAAGCGAGCGATAATTATTCGGCTTCGGCGTTGAAATATAGTCGTGAAACCGGTCCGCCACACACCGCCAGACCTGGTGGATCACACCCAGAACCCGGTAGCACTCCTCCGGCGAACCGACGATGACGCGGAAAGCGTAGATGTCGGCGATCTCATCAAAGCTGACGCCCTTGCGCTCCAGCTTGCGCCAGATCGAATAGGCGCGCTTTTCCCGACCGAAGACGCGCGCTTCGATACCGGCCTGATCCAGCTGCTCCGAAAGCCGCCCGGAAATGTCGGCGATGGCGCGCGCACGCCCCTCGCGCTGCTCGGCAAGGCGCTTGGTGATGCCTTCATGCGCGTTGGGATTCAGGTTGAAAAAGGCGAGATCTTCCAGCTCGGTGCACAGCCGGTTCACTCCGATGCGCCGGGCCAGAGGCGCGTAGATCTCCAGCGTCTCCAGCGCGATGCGCTCGCGCTTTTCCGGCTTCTTCAGAAAGTGCAGCGTGCGCATATTGTGCAGGCGGTCGCACAGCTTCACCAAAAGCACGCGAACGTCCTGCGTGATCGCGACAACGAGTTTTTGCAGATTCTCCGCCTGCTTGGTGCGCTTCGACGACAGCTCGTTCAGCTTGGTGACGCCGTCCACCAGCCTGGCGATATCAGCGCCGAACAGCTCGGCGATGTCCTCAAGCGTGGCGTCGGTGTCTTCGACCGTATCGTGCAGCAGGCCGGTGCAGACCGAGGCTACGTCCAGACGCAGCTCGGTCAGCAGGAAAGCCACCGCTACGGTGTGACCGTAATACGGGGCTCCCGATTGACGCGTCTGGGAGGCGTGCATGACGCGCGAATACTCATAGGCGCGGCGGATCAGGTCCGCGTCGGCGTCAGGATAATAGGTGTGAACGCGCGCAACGAGATCGTCAGCGCTGGGGATCGCCTCGGCGGCGTCGATAACAGATTGCGGACCGGCGAGCGCGGTCACTGCGCCTACAGGCGGCCGTCGGCCGGCCCGTCCCTGTCGCTCTGAAGCGCTTTCAGCATGGCGGCTTCATCCAGCTCCGGCTGAGGCAGCGCCGGACGCTGGGCTTCGCTGCCGCGGCTCGGGGCAGCGGCTTCGGCCGGCTCGTCGTCATCGCTGGGAAGCACGCGCTGCAGGCCCGACACAAGGCTTTCACCCAGCCCGCCAAGCTCCACCTTGTCCTCAGCGATTTCGCGAAGGGCCACGACCGGGTTCTTGTCGTTATCGCGATCAATCTGCAACTGAGAGCCGGCGGCGATATTGCGAGCGCGGTGCGCGGCGAGCAGAACCAGGTCAAACCGGTTCGATACTTTTTCAATGCAGTCTTCTACGGTGACGCGGGCCATGCGCGAGCGGCTCCTAATCGGAATATGAGGATCGTCCCAAAAATGGAGACAAGCCCCGTGATTAGTCGATCCCGCCCTCGCCCGCAAGCGTTTCGCTGCACCGCAGCGCGCGGATAAGCGGCGGTCCGGCGGGACGAACTGCTCGGCGATCGCTCGAAGGCAGCGCGGCATAGAGCCTTGTGATGGGTGTCCCCTCTCCCGGCAAACGCCAGCGTGGCGCGATCTCGCGCAGCGGCGCCAGAACGAAAGCGCGCAAGTGAAGACGCGGATGCGGCGTTATCGTTTGATCGCCGTCCGCGCTGACGCGTCCGCCGTGATCCAGCAGATCAAGGTCGAGCGTGCGCGGCGCATTTCGTTCCCCTCGCACCCGCCCTAAGCGCTCTTCAACGCCATGCAGCACAGTCAGGAGATCGTCTGCCGACAGATCGGTGCGAAGTTCTGCGGCGGCGTTCAGAAATTGCGGATCACGCGGATCCGGCCAAGCCGGCGTGCGCCAGGGCCGCGAGGCCGCAATCACCCGTATGGCGGGGCCCTCAAGCGCCTTCAGGGCGCCGATTAAGCTTTCCACAAGCGGGCGTCGTCGATAGGTTCGATTTGCACCAAGCGCTATGTATACGCGTTGAAGCCGACCCATTTGTTAAAACCTTACTCTGAGAGGCGGTAATGACATTCTACCCCAATGAAAGAATCGCGCTGTTCGTGGACGGCGCCAACTTATATTCAGCAGCCAAGGCGCTCGATTTCGATATCGATTACAGAAAGCTGCTTGAAGAGTTCCGCAAGCGCGGACGCCTTATACGCGCCAATTACTACACCGCCCTTCTGGAAAACGAAGAATACTCGCCGATCCGGCCGCTGATCGACTGGCTCGATTACAACGGTTTTCGCGTCATCACCAAACCAGCCAAGGAATATACCGATGACAACGGCCGGCGGCGCATCAAGGGCGATATGGATGTCGATATCACCGTGGACCTGATCGATTCCTGCGGCCATGTCGATCACGTGGTGCTGTTCTCCGGTGATGGTGATTTTCGCACCGTCGTGGAAGCGATTCAGCGCCGCGGCGTGCGCGTCTCAGTGGTCTCCACGCTGAAATCGCAGCCGCCCATGGCGTCGGACGATCTGCGGCGTCAGGCGGACTCATTCATCGAGCTGGCTGATCTCGGCAAGCTGGTCGGTCGCGAGCGCCGTCCGCGCGAAGACCACGAATACGGCGATGAGGACTAGCGCCGCCCAGGCCGCGCCGCCAGAAGCGCCGTTTGACTGCGCGCTCTGCCCGCGCCTGGTTGAATACCGTGAAGCCAATCGCGCCGAGGAACCAGGCTGGCACAACGCGCCGGTCGCCTCCTTTGGCGATGAAGCCGCGCGCCTGCTCATCGTGGGCCTCGCGCCCGGGCGAACGGGCGCGAACCGGACCGCGCGCCCCTTCACCGGCGACTGGGCGGGTGATCTGCTTTACCCGACCCTGGCCCATTTCGGGCTCAGCGCGGGCGACTATGACCGCGATGGCGTCGATGATCTGCACCTGGTTGATGCGATGATCACCAATGCGGTGCGCTGCGCCCCGCCGGCCAATAAGGTCACCGGCGCTGAAGCCAATGCATGCCGGCCCTTTCTGACCGCGCGCATCGCGTCGCTAAAAGCGTTGAAGTGCATCATCGCGCTGGGCACGGTCGCCCACCAGAACACCTTGCGCGCACTTGGCCAGAAGCCCGCCCATTACCGTTTCGGACATGGCGAACAGCATGCGCTCGAAGGCCCGCACGGCCCGGTGCTGATGATCGATAGCTATCACTGCTCGCGCTATAATACGAACACCGGACGGCTTACCGAAGCCATGTTCCATGATGTGTTTCGTAGTGCAAAAGCAGTAATTTAGCCGAAATTCTTCAGAATTCTCTGCTTCTGACGATTCCACTCGCGCTTCTTTGTGGTTTCACGCTTGTCGATCGTGTTCTTGCCCTTGGCCAACCCGATCTGGAGCTTGGCGATCCCGCGATCGTTGAAGTAGAGCCGCAGCGGCACGATGGTGCGCCTTTCGCGCTGAACCGCACCGGCGAGCTTTGACAGCTCGCGCTTGTGCACGAGCAGTTTGCGCGCGCGTCGAGGCTCGTGATTGAATCGATTACCGCCCTCATAAGGCGGGATGTCGGAATTGATCAGGAAGAGCTCGCCGCGCTCGGGGCTGACATAGGCCTCGGCGATATTGGCGTGACCCTTCCGGATCGACTTCACTTCGGTCCCGGTGAGCTGGATGCCCGCTTCCAGCGTATCGACGATTTCATAGTCGAACCGGGCACGGCGATTGACGGCGACCAGGCCGTCCTGACGGCCCTTGACCGCGCTCATGACAGATCCAGTCCGGCCATGGCGGCGTCAACGCGCCGGCGTGCGACATCATCACACGCAACAAGCGGCAGTCGGAGCTCCGCTTCGCAGAGCCCCAGGGCGGAGAGCGCATATTTGGCCGGCGCTGGGCTCGGCGCGCAGAACAGAGCCTCATGCAGGGCCTGGAGCCGGGCGTTGATCGCGCGAGCCTCATCCCATTCGCCATCGAGACAGGCCTGGTGAAACGCCGCGCACTGAGCCGGAGCGACATTGGAGGTCACGGAGATCGCGCCGGCCCCGCCATGGGCGTAGTGGCCCAGCGCGCTGGGATCATCGCCTGACAGCTGAACGAAGCCCTTCCGGCAATCAAGCTTGTGCCGGGTGACGCGTCCCATCTCGCCGGTCGCGTCCTTCACACCGATAATACGCGGATGCGCCGAGAGCCGGGCGAGTGTTGCCGGCGAAATGTCCGTCACCGTGCGCCCAGGAACGTTGTAGACGATCACAGGCAGGTCCGACGCGTCCGCAACCGCTTCTATATGCGCCGCGATTCCAGCCTGATCGGGGCGATTATAATAGGGGGCGATCACCAGACCGGCGTCCGCGCCGACAGACTGCGCGTAACGCTGGCGGGCGATCGTGCGCGCGGTGTCGTTGGTTCCGGTCCCGGCGATCACCGGAATGCGGCCGCCGCACACCTCGACGGTCAGAGCGATGAGCCGCTGAAACTCGTCATCGCTCAGCGTGGCGACTTCGCCGGTCGTGCCGCACGGAACCACGCCGTGCGTTCCGGCCGCGATCTGGCGTTCCAGAAGACGCACGAAGGACGCCTCTTCCACGGCGCCATTCTTGAATGGCGTGACCAGAGCCGTAATGGAACCGCGGAACATCGCTTCAAGGACCTTTCTTGCATGCGGGCGCGGACCATATCGATCCGCTCAATACACGCCAAGCACGCCTGCTCAGTGCAGCGCGTTGTTATGGACACGGGCCAAGGCATAAGCGAGGCTGTATCGGGGCCTAACGAGGGAAGGCGTCTTCTTCAACATGATCACCCGCATCCTTACCGCTTTGATCGCGTGCGCGCTTGCTGCGCCGGCTTTGGCTCAAGCCCCCGCCCCACGTCCCAAACCGCCGGTTCAGAACCACTCTGAAATCCTGTCCGATGTTGATTTCGCGACCTTCCGCCGGGCCATGCGCGCGGCTGAGGATGGCGATTGGGATGCGGTGCGCAATGCGCGCAGCGGCCTGTCCAACCGCGCCGCCGCCGATCTCCTGCTCTGGCGGATCGCGGTATCGGACGCCGGCGCGCCCTTCTCCGAAGTCGATCTGGCGATTGACCGTCTGCAGAACTGGCCGCGCATGGCCAATATCCGCCGCGAGGCGGAATGGCGCATTGATGATAGCGGTCTGTCGCCGGCCCTGATCGCGGCCTGGTTCGAAGACCACCCGCCCGTCAGCGGCGATGGCCGCATCGCCTATGGCGAAGCCTTGCTTGCGGTCGGACGCGCCGACGAGGGCCAGAACCAAATCCGCCAGGCATGGCGCGGCCAGACCCTGCGCCTGTCCACTCAGGCGGCGGTGCTGCGCGATCACGCCTCGCTGTTGACCACCGACGATCATGCCGAGCGGGTCGACTTCCTGCTCTGGGCCGGGCAACGCACCGCCGCAGGCCGGCTCCTGCCTCAGCTTGATGAAGGCCGGCGCAGCGTAGCGCGGGCGCGAATCACCCTCGCCGCCCGCGGCCGGGGCGTTGATGGCGCAGTGGCGCAGGTGCCGCAAAGCCTTCTGGAAGATCCCGGCCTGGTCTATGAGCGCGCCCGCTGGCGCCGCCGGGCGGGTCTGGACACCACGCTGCCGCTCCTGCTGCAGCTGCCGTCCGGCTATGACAACACCACTGCGCTCGACGCGATGTGGACCGAACGCAAGCTGCAGATTCTCGATCTGATCCGCGATGAGGATTTCGCCACCGCCTACCAGCTCGCCGCCTCCAACGGGATGGAACGCGGGGTGGACTTCGCCGACGCCGAATTCATCGCCGGCTGGCTGGCGCTGACCCGGCTGAACCAGCCGGACGCGGCTCTGGGCCATTTCCGTACGCTGGAAGGCGGGGTGAGCACGCCGGTCTCGCTGGCGCGCGCCAAATACTGGCAGGGCCGCGCCGCCGAGGGTCAGGGCCAGCTCGGTCTGGCGCGCGAGCGCTACATGGCCGCCGCGCAGCACGTGACGACCTATTACGGCCAGCTGGCGCTTCTGGGTCTCGGTGAAGCGGCGACCGAGATCGATCTTCCGCCTGACCCGGTCATCACCGATGCAATGCGCGCCGCCTTCCACGCGCGCCGGGAGATTACTGGGATCCGCCTGCTCGCGGAGATCGATGCGGACTATTATTTCCGCGTCTTCATGTACCATTTCGATGACGAAATGGAGACGCCCGCCGAGCAGGCCATGATCGCCGATATCGCGACTGAATTTCTGCAGGTTCGCGAGGCGGTGCGCGCGGCCAAGTCCGCCCGGATGCGCGGCTACACGCTGGCGGAGCGGGCCTACCCGACGATCGACCTGCCGCTTGATGCGCCGATCTTCGCCGATGCGGCCCTGACTCACTCGGTGATCCGCCAGGAAACGGAGTTCCACCAGCAGGCCGTGAGCCACGCCGGCGCGCGCGGCCTGATGCAGATGATGCCGGCCACGGCGCGTCAGACCGCCCGCCAGCTCGGCGAGCCCTATCGCTTCGACTGGCTGACCGATGATCCGGAATACAATCTGACCCTTGGCATGGCGCACCTTCAGGAAGTCGTCGACGAGTATGACGGCTCGCTCGTGCTCGCCCTGGCCGCCTACAACGCCGGCGGTCACCGGGTGGATCGCTGGATTCGCAATTACGGTGATCCGCGCACAGGCGAGATCGACCCGATCGACTGGGTGGAGAGCATCCCGTTTTCCGAAACGCGCAGCTATGTGCAGCGCGTACTGGAGAATCTCGGCGTCTACCGGGCCCGCATGAGCGATGAAGGACGCGCACCGCTCTTCATTGAGCGTGATATGGGCGGAACAGCGGCGAATATCGAGCTGCCGACCCTGCCCCCGCTCACTGTGATGCCCGGCGATCGAAGCCCGGACGATTCGGACTCGCGCTGAGGCCCGTCAGCCGCCAATCGCCATCTTGAAAATGTCGGGGCTGATATTGCCGCCGGTCAGAACGATGACCGTGGAGCGGTCGCGGCAGTCAATCCGCCCTGAAAGCGCAGCGGCGAGCGCCGCCGCGCCTCCCGGTTCGACCACGAGCTTCAGCGTCTCGAACGCGAAACGCACTGCGTACAGCGCCTCGTCATCAGTGATCACGCCGACCCCGGCGAGCCGGCTGGCGTTCAGCTGAAACGTCAACGCCCCCGGCTGTTCGGCCAGAAGCGCATCGCAGACCGATCCGGATCGTCGCACATTGGACTCGATACGACCGCTCTCAAGCGAGCGGCGGTGATCGTCAAAGCCCTCAGGCTCAGCGCCATAGAGGCGCGTCCGCGGCGACAGCTCGGCGCCAGCCAGCCCGATCCCGCCAATCAACCCGCCGCCGCCCACGCAGCAGATAAGCTGATCGGCGCTCCGGCCCTTAGAAGCGAGGTCTTCAAACACTTCAAGACCGGTCGTGCCCTGCCCGGCGATGATGTGATGATGGTCATAGGACGGGATCAGCGTCGCGCCGCTTTCCTCGCAGAGTGCGCGCGCGATCGCCTCGCGATCCTCGGTCTCGCGGTCAAAGGTGATCACTTCACCGCCCCGTCGGCGCACGCCGTCGGCTTTGACGGGCGGTGCGTCGGCCGGCATGACGATGCGCGCCTGAATGCCAAGGATTTTCGCCGCTTCGGCCACGCCCTGCGCGTGATTGCCAGACGAGAAGGCCACCACGCCTCTGGCCTTCTGCGCGTCCGTCAGCCGCGAAAGCGCGTTATAGGCGCCGCGAAACTTGAACGATCCGGTGCGCTGGAGCGTCTCAGGTTTTAGCCAGACCCGCCCGCCGACCGCCGCATCGAGATCCGGGTGAGACAGCAGTGGTGTTCGCACCGCCAGATCCTTGATGCGGGCCGCAGCATCGCGGACATCGGCGAAAATCGGGAGCGAAAGCGAAGCGTGGGATGGATCGGTCATGAGAGTCCCCTTAGCCGATTTGTCGTTATTTCGCGCGCCGAAATGCTCCAAAAGGATTGCACTTGCGGCCTCGCCTCCGTTTGATGGGGCCGAACACGATATCTGAAGAGGCGGCCGACACCTTCGGACCGTCCGCAATTGACGAGGGGAGGACGCGCTATGCTGCGTGGTCAGATGATGGATCGTCCGCTGATGATAGCGGACCTGTTGCGCCATGCCGGGCTTAATCACGGCAAGCGGGAGATCGTTTCGCGCATGCCCGACACCGGTCAGGTGCATCGCTATGGCTGGTCGGATTGCCTGGAACGCTCCCAGCAACTGGCCAATGTGCTGACCGGCCCGCTGAAGGTGAAACCGGGCGACCGCATCACCACCATCGCGTGGAACACCCACCGCCATCTTGAGCTCTATTACGCCGTCTCCGGCGTCGGCGCGGTGGTGCACACCGCCAATCCGCGCCTCGGCGTGGAGCAGCTCGCCTGGATCATCAATCACGCCAAGGCCAAGCACGTCTTCTTCGACGTCACCTTCGCGCCCCTGGTCGACGCCATCGCCAAGCACTGCAAGACGGTCAAGCGCTGGGTGGCGATGACCGGCGATGCGACCAAGCCGGAGATGAAGACCAAGGTCGACGTCTATGAGACGCTGATGAATGCGGCCGACGACCATTATGACTGGCCGACCTTCGACGAGAACACCGCCGCCGGCCTGTGCTACACGTCAGGCACCACGGGCGATCCCAAGGGCGCTCTCTATTCGCACCGCTCCACCGTGCTGCACGCGATGACATGCTGCAGCGTCGACGCGATCGGCGTCGGCGCGGAAGGCGTCATCATGCCGGTGGTGCCCATGTTCCACGTCAACGCCTGGGGCGTGCCCTACGCGACCGCCATCGCCGGCGCCAAGCTCGTCATGCCGGGCGCGCAGCTGGATGGCGCCAGCCTGCAGGCGATGATCGAAGAAGAACAGGTCAACCAGGTGCTCGGCGTGCCGACCGTCTGGCTCGGCCTGCTCCAGTATCTCCGCGAAAGCGGCAAACGCATCGACTCCGTGGAGAAGGTGCTGATGGGCGGCTCCGCCATGCCGGAATCGCTTCTGCGCGCCTATGAGGGCGAGTATGGCGTGGACATGCAGCAGGGCTGGGGCATGACCGAGATGAGCCCGCTGGGCACCGTCGGCAAACTCCTGCCCAAGCACGAAGACCTGGATGCGGACGCAAAGGTCGCCATCAAGCTGAAACAGGGCCGCCTGCTTTTCGGCGTGGATATGCGCTCCGTTGATGATGATGGAAACGTGCTGCCGCGCGACGGGGAATCCTCCGGGCACATCCAGGTGCGGGGCCCGTGGATCATCGACAGTTATTATCGCGGCGCCGGCGTTGAAGCCTTCACCGATGACGGCTGGTTCCGCACCGGCGATGTCGGCCATATCAACGAAGACGGCTATATGACCATCACCGACCGCTCCAAGGACGTGATAAAGTCCGGCGGCGAATGGATCAGCTCCATCGACCTTGAAAACGCCGCGATGGGGCACCCTGACGTGGCGATCGCCGCCGCGGTCGGCCTGCCCCACCCCAAATGGCAGGAGCGCCCGCTGCTCATCGTCCAGGCCAAGCCGAACACGACGCCCACCCAGGAGAACATTATCGAATACCTGTCCGGGGTCGTGCCGAAATGGTGGCTGCCGGACGCAGTGGAGTTCATCGACGAAATGCCGCTCGGCGCTACGGGCAAAATCCTGAAGACCCGGCTGCGCGAGATGTTCAAGGACTACAAATTCCCCGACGCCGACTATGAAGGCGGCGCAACGCCGGGGTAACGCAATTACAGGCTCAATGCTGTCATCCCGGAAGCGCGATAGCGCTATCCGGGACCCATTCCGGTCGGTCTGAACTCAGGGGCGATAGCGTCTGCGTCACGGACCGGGTCCCGGCTCGGGGCCGGGATGACAAGGGTAACGCGTGCGCGGTCGGCCACATTACCAAGCCGTCACTTGCAGCGATGGGCGGAGCTTCCTACATTCATATCGAAAAACGATAAGGAGGCTCCCCGTTGGAAATTATTGTTCTCGCCGTTCTGCTGCACTTCCTGCCAACGCTGATCGCGCTCTTGCGCGGTCACCACAACGGGTTTGCGATCTTTCTGACCAACCTGCTGCTCGGCTGGACGGTGATCGGCTGGATCGTCGCGTTAATCTGGTCGTTCACCGCGATTGAGCGTCGGGTGCGGGCGGCCTGACAGGTCTGATCAGCGAAAATCGCTGATGTCGCCCAGCGCTTTTTTCTCAAGCGCGTGGACAGGCACGCGGGCATCCTTGGCCGGATAGCCGGTCACAATCAGCATCATCGGCTTTTCCGTCGCGGGGCGCTCGCAAATCTCGGTCAGGAAGCTCATCGGGTTGGGCGTGTGGGTGAGCGTGGCGAGCCCGGCCTGATGCAGGCTGGCGATCAACAGCCCGCATGCGATGCCGACCGATTCAGAGACATAGTAGTTTTTCTTGTCGTCGCCCGGTTTCGGGCCGCCGCGGCGCTGCGCGAACACGGCGATGATCCAGGGCGCGGTTTCCAGAAACGGCTTGTTCGCATCGGTGCCGAGCGGTTCAAGCGCATCCAGCCACTCCGCGCTGGCCTTGCTTTGGTAAAACGCGCGCTCCTCCGCCTCGGCCGCTTCGCGCAGGCGGGCGCGCAACGGACCCTTCCCCAGCACCGTGAAGTGCCAGGGCTGATGATTGGCGCCGTTGGGCGCGGTTCCGGCGGTGAGGATCGCGGTCTCGATGATCTCGCGCGGGACGTCGCGGTCGGCGAAGTCCCGCACCGTGCGACGCGCTTTCATCGCCTCGAAAAAGGCGAGCGCGCGAGCCCGCATCTCGGTTTCGGGCAGTTCGGTGAATTCAAGGGGCAGAGTTTCGTGTGTCATGGGTCCAGCATCCGCACATCCGCCGCGAATGTCATCCGCCTCAAACGTCCCGCCAGTCCAGGATCACCTTGCCGGACTTGCCTGAGCGCATGGCGTCGAAGCCGGCCTGGAACTCGCCGGCCGGCAGTCTGTGGGTAATGAGCTTTGACACATCCAGCCCCGATTGCAGCATCGCCAGCATTTTGTGCCAGGTCTCGAACATCTGACGGCCATAGACGCCCTTGAAGGTGATGGCGCGCATGATGAGCGAGCCCATATCCAGCGAGAAGGGTTTGGCGGGAAGCCCAAGCATGGCGATCCTGCCGCCCATGACCATGTGTTCGATCATCTGGTTGAAGGCCGGTTCGGCGCCTGACATTTCAAGCCCGACATCAAAGCCCTCCGTCATGTTCAGCTCGGCCATGACGTCGCGTAGATCTTCCTTCGTGGTATCGACCGGACGCGCGGACGGGACCACCGTTTCCAGCAGCCGCAGCCGGTCCGGGTTGATATCCGTCACCACGATGTGCCGGGCGCCGCAATGGCGCGCCACGGCTGCTGCCATAATGCCGATCGGACCAGCGCCGGTAACCAGAACATCTTCTCCCACAAGGTCATAGACTGTGGCTGTGTGCACCGCATTGCCCAACGGATCGAGGAAAGCGGCCTGCTCCATCGACACCTCGTCCGGCAGCGGTATGACATTGAAGGCCGGAAGGCGCAGATATTCAGCAAAGGCGCCCGGCATATTCACGCCAATACCCTTGGTGTCGGGGTCCAGATGGAAATGTCCGGCGCGCACGGCGCGGGATTTCTCGCCAACGACATGGCCCTCGCCTGAAACCCGCAAACCCGGTTTAACCCGGGTGACATCGCCGCCAACCGCCTCGATGACGCCGCCGAACTCATGACCGACCACCATCGGCACCGGCACGGTCTTCTTCGCCCAGTCATCGTAATTGTAGATATGCACATCGGTGCCGCAGATCGCGGTCATGTGCACGCGGATCAGCACGTCGTCAGGCCCGATCTCGGGCCGTTCGACATCCTGCATCCACAGGCCTTCTTCGGGCTGGGCTTTGACAAGGGCTTTCATGAGGTCCGCTCTCCTGAGGCGCATCGCAGAACGGTTTTGATCATGAACACGCCTCGGAGAAAAGCGCTTCCGGGCAGTCTCAGCCCTCGTGGTTCACCGGCGGGATGATCCGCGCCAGCGGTCCGCTGCGCGGGAACGGCGCGACCAGAATGGATCGCACCGGGTTCCACGCCGCGCCCAGCAGCACCACCACGCCGCCCAGCAAAAGCAGGGTGACCGCGATCACCGTCCCGACCCCAAGGCCAAGCTGGCTGACGAGCGCGGCGGTCGCAATGCCCGCTGTAATCAGGCCGGCGACGATCAAGGCCCGCCGGTTGATCAGGAGCGAAACCAGCGCGAAGGCGCCGATCACGATCAGGGTCGCGACGGCGCTGCGCATGGCCGCAGCCTCGTCGCCGATGATCCAGGCCCCCATCAGCCCGGCCGCCTGCCCGGCTTCGAAATCAGCTTCGCTATAGGTCCAGCCCAGATTGGCGATGGTGACCGCAGCGCCAAGAAGGGTCGGGGCGGCGAAGAAGTGGAACCAGAAGCCAGCCCCGGACAGGCGCGTCGTGCGTTCCGGGTCGCGTGCATCGAAGACAATCCCCGCTGCGAACAGGGCGAGGCCCAGACTCAGGCTCACCGTCGGATTCCAGATCACGAAGCTGTAGGGATCGATGATTGCGAGCAGCGCTGCTGCGGTGGTCGCCAGCGCAACGCCGAGGAGCCCGGCCGAGAAGGGCAGGCGGAAGCGGGAATAATAGAAGGCGATGACAGCCGACACGATCAGCCCGGCGATGACCGGAAACACCCGCACGACGATCGATAGTTCGCCCAGCGCCGCCTGGAAGGCTGCACGCGTCGGCTCTTCAATCTCTCCCAGAACATCAAAGGCCGGCTCCAGCGACTGACCGCCGTTCAATGCAATCGTCAGGCGCGTATAGAGCCAGATCAGCACCACGCTGATGCAGCCGACGAATACGAGGCTGAGCACGATGCCGGGCAGGATGCGCCGCTGACGGCCAACAAGAATGGCCGACAGGACGAACGCCACAAGACCGACGCCGAACAGAAGGGACAGGATCAGCGCTTCCTGGCTGAAGCCGCCCTCTTCCGGGGCGATGGACTGATAGAGCTGGCCGGCGCCGAGCCCCAGACCGGTGAACAAGATCAACACACCGATCGTGGTGAAGATGTCGTGGAAATTATTCAGGAAGGGCAGAAGCTCATCGGACGGGCGCGCCTGGCTCACGGGCGCCGCGGTGTCAGCGAGTTGCGCATCCTGACCCCTGGATTGCTGATACATGCCTCACCCTCCCTCGCCTGTAGTGAGAAGATTAGAGCAGGGATTGTGGCCGTGTCACGGCGTCTCCGGTCACATCGCTTATATTCAGCGGTCTGACTGAACGGGTCGCAGGCCGAATCGCTTCGCTTGCGCTATATTAGCCACCTCGCCCTCTCCCCAGAGCTTTGGACATGCCCCGAGCCGACGCCGTCTTTGTTTGTCAGTCATGCGGGGCCGTCCATGCCAAGTGGGCCGGTCGCTGCGATGATTGCGGCGCGTGGAATTCGCTCGTCGAGGAAGCCCCCTCCGCGCCCATCCAGGGTGCGAGTTCGAAGTCGGCCGGCGCACGAACCGGGCGACGCTCCCGCCTCGACTTCGTCGATCTCGGCTCTGAGACCGAAGACCCGCCGCGGCTGACATCAACTATCGCGGAGTTCGATCGGGTCTGCGGCGGCGGCCTGGTGCCAGGCTCGGCGGTTCTGGTCGGCGGCGATCCGGGGATCGGCAAGTCCACCCTTCTGCTGCAGGTCAGCGCACTTATCGCAAAGAGCGGAGCGAAAGCCGCCTACGTGTCCGGCGAGGAGGCCGCCGATCAGGTGCGCCGCCGCGCACGCCGGCTCGGCCTGGCCGACGCGCCCGTCGCGCTGGCGGCGGAAACGAGCCTTGAGACCATTCTGGACGGGCTGAAGGCGGAGACGCCGGATATTGTGATCGTCGATTCGGTCCAGACCATGTGGTCAGACCAACTCGCCGCCGCGCCGGGCACGGTGGCGCAGGTGCGCGCCTGCGCTCAGGAGCTGGTGCGCTTCGCCAAGAAGCGCGGCGCGGCGGTCATCCTGGTCGGTCACGTTACCAAGGACGGTCAGATCGCCGGGCCGCGCGTCGTGGAACACATGGTTGATGCCGTGCTCTATTTTGAGGGCGAGCGCTCCCACCAGTTCCGCATCCTGCGCGCGGTGAAGAATCGCTTCGGGCCGACCGATGAAATCGGCGTGTTCGAAATGGGCGATGCGGGGCTGGCTGAAGTAGCCAACCCGTCCGCGCTCTTCCTGGACGGCAGAGGCGAAGCCGCCTCCGGCGCGGCGGTGTTCGCAGGGCTGGAGGGCACGCGGCCTGTTCTCACTGAAATTCAGGCGCTTGTCGCGCCTGCCGCGTTCGGCACGCCGCGCAGAGCCGTGGTCGGCTGGGATAACGGGCGCCTGGCGATGGTGCTGGCGGTGCTTGAGTCCCGATGCGGACTTGGATTCGGCGGGCGCGACGTTTATCTGAACGTCGCAGGCGGGCTGAAGATCGCTGAGCCTGCAGCGGATCTGGCGGTGGCGGCGGCGTTGATTTCTTCCCTGATTGACCAGCCTTTACCAGCCACAGGCGTCGTGTTTGGCGAGATCAGCCTGTCCGGCGATGTGCGCCCGGTGGGCCGCACTGACGCAAGGCTGAAAGAGGCGCTGAAGCTGGGTTTCGATCAGGCCATCGCGCCGAAGGGCGCCGAAGCTTCGGGGGTCTCGGTCTCCAGTGTCGATACCGTCCAGGCCCTCGTCGACCGGCTCGATCCGGCTGGCGACCGGCACGAGCTATAGAGCCGAAGAAGGAGCAAGACCATGAGCGCCAGCTTTGCATCCTTCGACCTCTTCGCGCTTTTCATCCTGTTTTTCTCAGGCGTCACGGCCTTGCTTCGCGGCTTTGTGCGCGAGGCGTTGACCGTGACCGCCTTCGTCGCCGCCGCGCTGGCGGCGCTGTGGGCGCGTCCGGTCTTCGCCGATATCGCCAGCGCCTTTCTTCCCGGAGGTCTGATCGCAAACCTGGCCGCCCTCGCCTTTATCTTCATCATCGTCTACCTCGCGGTCAGCTTCGTGACCGTTTCGCTCAGCAAGGGCGTGAAGCGGGGCGAAGACGTCAACGTGCTGGACCGCACGCTGGGCTTCGTGTTCGGCGTGGCGCGCGGCCTGGTGCTGCTGGGGTTGCTGGTTCTTGTGTTCAACAACGCCGCGCCGGGCTCTCAACCGGGCTGGCTGACCGGCGCGCGGGTCTATCCGCTCGCACAAGCAACGGCGAACCTGCTGCAAAGCCTTGCCCCGGAAGGCAGCTGGGTTCAAAGCGAGCCCGCGCGAGATGACGATATCGGCGACATTATTCGCTCCAGGCCTGAGGACAACGGATGACCCTGCCCCTGCCCGCACGCTCAGAGATCCCCACCCTGACCTACGACGCTGAGACAGACCGAGCGCGCGAAGAATGCGGCGTCTTCGGCGTACGCGGCGTTGAGGAAGCTGCCGTGATGACTGCGCTGGGCCTTCATGCGCTTCAGCATCGCGGCCAGGAAGCCTGCGGCATCACAAGCTACGACACCGAGCGCTTCCATTCAGAGCGCCGGCTGGGTCTGGTGGGCGAGCACTTCACCGACCAGGCGCTGCTGGACGGGCTGAAGGGCGCGATGGCGATCGGCCATGTGCGCTATTCCACCTCCGGCGCGACCGTGCTGCGCAATGTTCAGCCGCTTTACGCCGATGTGCGCGGCGGCGGGCTGGCTGTGGCCCATAACGGCAATCTGACAAACGCCCGCGCTCTTCGCGAAGACCTCGTCTCGTCCGGCTCGATCTTTCAGTCCACCTCAGATACCGAAGTAATCATCCAACTGGCCGCCAAGTCACGCAAAGCCAAGGCCGCCGATCGCCTCTTACAGGCTCTGCGCCAGATCGAAGGCGCGTTTGCATTGGTGGCGCTGGCCAATGACAAGCTGATCGGCGCGCGCGATCCGTTCGGCATCCGCCCGCTGGTCATGGGAAAACTGGACGATGCGGTCATCTTCGCCAGTGAAACCTGCGCGCTCGACATGATCGGCGCCCGGTTCGTGCGCGAGGTCGAGCCTGGCGAAGCCATCATCGTGTCTTCAGACGGTATTGAATCGCGCCGCTACGCGCCGGCCCGCTCGGCGCGGCCCTGCGCGTTCGAGTACATCTATTTCGCGCGTCCGGACTCCATCCTTGCGGGCCGGTCGGTTTACGAAACCCGCAAACGGATGGGCATTCGTCTGGCCGAGGAGACCCCGGCTGACATCGATGTGGTTGTTCCGGTGCCCGATAGCGGCATGACCAGCGCGCTCGGCTATGCGGAAGCTATCGGCAAGCCCTTCGATCTGGGGATTATCCGCTCCCACTTCGTCGGGCGGACCTTCATCCAGCCGACCCAGGCCAAGCGCGATCTCAGCGTCCGGCGCAAGCACGCCGCGAACGCCGCCGCACTGTCCGGAAAGCGTGTCCTGCTGGTTGACGACAGCATCGTGCGCGGCACGACCTCGAAGAAGATCGTGAAAATGGTCCGCGAAGCCGGTGCGAAGGAAGTCCATTTCCGCTCCGCCTGCCCGCCCATCACCTATCCCGATTTTTACGGCATCGACATGCCGATGCGCGAAGAACTGATGGCTGCGTCCAACGATCCGGAAGCCATGCGCGCCATGCTCGATGCGGATTCGCTCGGCTTCCTGTCGGTGGACGGGCTGTACTGGGCCGTCACCGGCGAAGCGCGCGACAGCGCCAATCCCCAGCTCGCAGATCATTACTTCACCGGCGACTATCCCACCCGCCTGGTCGATCGCGACCGGGCTGCGGCGAACAAAGACCAACAACTCTCGCTTCTGGTTGACGCATGACCTCATCTCGCCCGCTAGAGGGCCGCGTAGCGCTGGCCACCGGCGCTTCGCGCGGCCTCGGATTCGCCATCGCCAAAGAGCTCGCCAGCCAGGGCGCCCATGTCATCGCAACCGCCCGCACCCAGGGCGGACTTGAGGAGCTGGATGACGCAATCCGCGAAACGGGCGGATCCTCGACGCTGGTTCCGATGGATCTCAACGCGCCGGACGGCATCGAAAAACTCGCCGAGGCGGTGTCCAAGCGCTGGGGCAAGCTGGACATTCTGGTCTCAAACGCCGGTCAGCTGGGCGTGATCACGCCGGCGGCCCAGATCCCCTCAAAGGTCTGGAACGAGACGATGGGCGTCAACCTGATTGCGCCCGCGCGCCTGATCCGGGCGTATGAAGGCCTGCTCAAACAGTCCGACTCCGGGCGCGCAGTGTTCATCAGCTCATCCTCAGCGCGCTCGCGCCGCGCCTATTGGGCGGCCTATGCCGCTTCCAAGTCCGCGCTGGAGGCGCTGGTGCAAAGCTGGGCGCGCGAGCTGGTCGACAGCCCGCTGAACGTCAACCTGGCGGACCCGGGACGAATGCGCACCGCGATGCGCGCCAAGGCCATGCCGGGCGAAGACCCGATGGACAATCCGGCCCCTGACGAGATCGCACCGGCCATCGCCGCACTGTGTTCCGCTGATGAGAAACGTCACGGCGAGCTGATTGAGGTCGGCGGCTAGAGGCCTGATCCCGGGAGCGGGGAAGCCGGCCCCCGGGATAATTCAGGGTCGCAAGAAAGCGTGCAGGCTAGTTCACCACCGCCTTGTGGATCTTGCCGGGCGCGCGCGGCGGCTCGCCCTTGGGCAGAGCGTCGACATGTTCCATGCCGTCCGTGACCTCGCCCCAGATGGTGTATTGCTCATCCAGATAGGGAACCGCGTCCAGGCAGATGAAGAACTGGCAATCGGCGCTGTTCGGATCCATCGTGCGCGCCATTGAGCAGGCGCCGCGCTCGTGCTTGGCGTCGGAGAATTCGCCATCGATCTTCTGGCCGCTTCCGCCCGTGCCGTTGCCGTCCGGGCAGCCGCCCTGAGCCACGAAACCGTCAATCACGCGGTGGAAGGTTAGGCCGTCATAAAAGCCCTCGCCCGCCAGCTCGGCGATGCGCGCGACGTGTTTCGGCGCCAGATCGGGGCGCAGCCGGATCGTCACATCGCCGCCATCGAGCGTCAGGACCAGGTTTTGTGCTGCTTCAGTCAATTGGATCATCCCTCCTGGATGCGAACCGGCACCTCAATGGTGCAGATATCGGGAAGCGCGCCGCCGTTTTCAGCTGACAGCGCATCAAGATAGGCCGCGAAGGCGGGCCCGTTGGTGTCGATCACCTGCAAGCGCGGACGCTCGCCTTCAGCCAGGTCGGCGGCCAGCACCATGTCCTCGATGAAGTCCGGGCTGAAGCCCATATCCTGCCCGACCGTACCCACGGCCAGCGCGTCAATCGCCTCCTGACCCACACGAACCTTGCCCCAGACGGTGTAGATCGCATTCAGGTGAGGCGCTTCGGCGCGCGTGATGTAGAACTGGCTGTTGGCCGAGTTCGGATCATTGGTTCGCGCCGCAGCCGCCGCGCCCTTGCAGTGCAGAAGCCAGCTTTCCACCATGCCGTCGGCGCGGATCGCGGCCTGAGCAACCGGCTGGGTGCCGGCCTGGAAGCCGTTCCAGAACCCGGCCGGCGCATTGAACGGCGCTGAACGCGGATTGGCCACGCGCATCTGGATTTCCGGGATGGAAATCTGTTCTGCGGTGCGCATCACGGTGAATTCAGACTCCAGATTGTCCTTGTCCGAATTGGAATTGGCGTTGCCGACCTGTCCGCCGCCCTGGGCCATGAAGCCGTCGATGACACGGTGCCAGATGCGAAAATCGTAAAAGTCCTCGCGCGCCAGCTCGATCATGCGCGCGACATGATTGGGCGCGAACTCCGGCGCGAGCTCGACCCAGACATCACCATGCTCGGTGACGATCTTGATCAGGCGATCATGGTCGACATCGCGCCAGGCTTCGTCGCCGGCTTCGGCGATGATCGCGTCGGCGGCGGAAATCGCAGCTTCCGCCGCAGCGGGTTCAGGCGTCGCGGCCTCAGTCGCCGCCGTCTCGGTCTGCGTGGCGGGCGCTTCAGTTTCCTGAGCAGGTTCAGCGCAAGCCGCCGCCGGCAGGGCCAGGCACATAATCGAGACAGCCGACAGTGCGCGAAAACGGGTCATCATTTCGAGACTTTCTCCAACAGACGTTCTTTGACGAGGGCCGGCACGAAGGGGTCAATGTCCCCGCCCAGCCGCGCAATTTCCTTCACCAGGCGCGAGGCGATCGCCTGGTGCCTCGGATCGGCCATCAGGAACACCGTTTCAATGTCAGGATTGAGGCGTTGATTCATACCGACCATCTGAAATTCATATTCAAAGTCCGACACCGCCCGCAGCCCGCGAATGATCGAATTGGCGCCGACCGTTTCGGCGAAATGCATCAGCAGGCCTTCAAACGAGCGCACCTCGATCTCGGTACTCCCAGCGACGCTCATCGCCAGCTCACGGGCCATATCGACGCGCTCATCCAGTGTGAAGAGCGGTGTCTTGGACGGGTTGGTCGCAACACCGATGACGAGCTTGTCGTACAGCTTCACAGCCCGACCGATAATATCCAGATGCCCGTTCGTCAGGGGATCGAACGTGCCGGGATACAATGCGGTGCGTTTCGCCATAATCGCCTCCTGACGCCCTAGCCGACGCGACGCTATTGCGCCGTATCCGAACCGCCTGAATCCGACGCGCTCGGTGACGCATCATCGCCTGGCGCCTCGTCGCCGTCATCGGCCTCGGCGACCCGGACCACCGACACAACGCGTTCGCCCTCGCCCAGACGGATCAGGCGCACGCCCTTGGTCGCACGCGCCGCGATGCGGATCGTGTCGACCGGGAAGCGGATCAGCTGGCCGCCATCGGTCACGGCCATCACGGTGTCGCCATCGGTTACCTTGAAGCAGGCCGCCAGCTCATCGACCTTGGACATGTCATGGGCGGCCACGCCCTGATTGCCCCGGCCCATGGTGCGATAATCATACGCCGACGACCGCTTGCCGAGCCCGTCCTGCGCCACGGTGAGGACAAACTGCTCCGCGCCGCCGAGTTCAGCGATGCGCTCAGGGCTGATAGCCACGTCGATATCGACCTCGTCGACCGCCGCATCATCGCCCTCGCCCAGCTCCTCATCTCCAGCCGCCCGGCGCATGGCGTTGGCGTGCTTCATGTAGGCGCGCGCCTCATCGGTCGTCACATCGACATGGTGCAGGATCGCCATGGAGATGAGTCGGTCTCCCGGCTTCAACCGGATGCCGCGAACCCCGGTGGAATTGCGGCTGGCGAAGACGCGCACGTCAGTGACCCCGAACCGGATCGCTCGACCGCCGGCGGAGACCAGCAGCACATCGTCAGCTTCAGAACACAGCCGCACATCGAGGATTTTCTCCTCATCCAGCTTCATCGCAATCTTGCCGTTGCGATTAACGCGGATGAAGTCGGACAGCTTGTTGCGCCGGACCGTGCCCGCGGTGGTCGCGAACATGACAAAGAGCTTGTCCCACTCGCTCTCGTCTTCCGGCAGCGCCATCACCGAGGTGATCCATGCGCCCTGGGACAAGGACGGCAGAAGATTGGACAAATGCTTGCCGCGCGTGTTCGGCGCGCCCTGCGGCACGCGCCAGGTCTTGGTCTTGTAGACCATGCCGTCGGAGGAGAAGAACAAAAGCGGCGAATGGGTCGACGCCACAAAGAGCGAGGAGACGAAATCCTCGTCCTTCGTCGCCATGCCGGCCCGTCCGCGCCCGCCGCGATGCTGGGCGCGATAGGTGGAGAGCGCGGTGCGCTTCACATAGCCGCCATGGGTGAGCGTGACGACCATATCCTCGCGCGGGATCAGGTCTTCGTCTTCCATCTCCAGATCGCCTTCGACGATCTGGGAGCGACGCTCCACGCCGAAGCGCTCTTTGGAATCAAGCAGTTCACCGCGGATGATCTCAGCAATGCGGTCCGGGCTGCGCAATATGTCGAGCAAGTCCGCGATCTGGTCGGCAAGCTTCTGGGCCTCAGAACCGATCTCGTCACGGCCCAGCGCCGTCAGCCGGTGCAGGCGCAGATCGAGGATCGCCTTGGCCTGCTCCTCGGTCAGTCGAATCACCCCTTCACGGATCACCGAACGCGGATCGGCCACCAGCTCCACCAAGGGCGCCACGTCCGCAGCCGGCCACGCATTTTCGCGCAGCTGGGTGCGCGCCGTCGCCGGGTCGGGCGCAGAGCGAATGAGCCGGATGATCTCGTCGATATTGGCTACTGCGACCGCAAGTCCGACCAGGACGTGGGCGCGATCGCGCGCCTTCTTCAGATCGAATTTCGCCCGCCGCGCCGTCACGTCCTTGCGGAAGTGAATAAATGTCTCAAGGAAGGTGCGAAGCCCGGCCTGCTGCGGACGCCCGTTGATCAGGGCGAGCATGTTCACGCCGAATGAGGATTGCAGCGGGCTCCAGCGATAGAGCTGATTGAGGATGACCTCGGCATTGGCGTCGCGCTTCAGTTCGACAACCACGCGCATGCCGGACCTGTCGGACTCGTCGCGTAGATCGGCAATGCCCTCGATCCGCTTCTCGCGGACCAGCTCGGCGATCTTCTCGATCATTGAGGCCTTGTTCACCTGATAGGGAATCTCGTGGATCAGGATCGCTTCACGGTCCTTGCGGATCTCCTCCACTGTGGTGCGACCGCGCACCACGACGCTGCCGCGGCCTTCCATCAGCGCCTTGCGGGCGCCGGACCGGCCGAGAATCTCTCCCCCGGTCGGAAAGTCGGGCGCGGGCACGATTTCCAGCAGCTCCGCATCGTCGATGTCCGGATCGTCGAGCATCGCCAGGGTGGCGTCGACGATCTCGCTGAGATTGTGCGGCGGAATATTGGTCGCCATGCCAACCGCAATGCCGCCAGCGCCATTGACCAGAAGATTGGGATAACGCGCCGGCAGAACCACAGGCTCGCGTTCGGTCGCGTCATAGTTCTCCTGGAAATCGACCGTTTCCTTGTCGATATCCGCCAGCAGGGCTTCGGCCGGGCGGTCCATCCGGATTTCGGTGTAACGCATGGCCGCTGGCGGATCGCCATCGACCGAGCCGAAATTGCCCTGGCCGTCGAGCAGGACCAGACCCATGGAGAAGTCCTGGGCCATGCGCGCCAGCGCGTCATAGACGGCTGAATCCCCGTGCGGGTGGTATTTACCGATCACGTCACCGACGACACGCGCAGACTTTCGATACTGCTTGTCGTGCGTATAGCCGTTCTCGTGCATCGACCACAGAATGCGTCGGTGCACCGGCTTCAGGCCGTCACGCGCGTCCGGGATGGCGCGGCTGACGATCACGCTCATCGCGTAATCGAGATAGCTCCGGCGCATCTCATCTTCGATGGAGATGTGCAGCCCGCTCGCAGGCTGCGGCGGTTCACCGGCGTCGAGACCGGGGTCTTCAGGGGGCGTGTCGCTCAAGGTGGGGCGATCCTGACTGGAAAGACTTCAGAACCCTGCAAAACCGGGCCGATCAGCCGCCCCCGTCCAGCAAAGCGCGAACCGGCGGAATCGCCGGTACGCAATTGTCCTTAGACTTACCAATCCAGAGCCCTGCGAGCAAACGCCGCGCTCTGCTTTAACCACAAGAAAGCCAGTCGGCCGCCCGGTGCTCCGGGCGGCCGTCCACAAGGGCGCAAGACACCAGGCTACACGTCTTCGGCGGAAAACTCCGCGAAGGTGAGTTGCTGGTCGTTATCGCGATCAAGCTCGGACATGAGTTCGCGTGAGAGCGTCAGGTCCGCCCCGCCGAGGCTGGCGGATAGTTCAGCCACGCTGAGCTGGCGATCACCGTCCTGATCCAGATAGACGAAGCTTTCGCGCAGCCGCGCCTGGTAACGCCCGGAGAACTCATCAAAGACGATGTATCCGTCCTGATTGCGGTCATAGCGCTCAAATTCGGCATGGGCCGCGCCGATCAGGCGCCGGCGAGGGATGGTGTGGATTTCGCCCTCATGTCGGACGGTCATCGCGCTCTGGTGCTCTGTGACGGAGTCCACGAACTCATTGCGCGAGATGGCGCTGTCCTGGTTGGCGTCCATCTGCTGAAAAGCAGCCCGCCCATCGCTGGCGACAGACGGGGTGGTGACGCCCATGATCAGCGCGCCGGCCATCGCCAGCGCAGATCCGGCGACAAGGCGGGAATGGTGTCTGACAGTAACAGTCATCGTCTCAATCCTTTGCGTCAGGGTTGTATGACGTCGCTGCTGTGGTGCGGTCCGGCCGGCCAGATGATCATCGATCAAGGTACGCACCAGCGCACTCGCCGGCATATCGTTCGCCTTGCAATGCTCAAGCAGAGCCAGCTTCTGCGGGTGCGACATGCGCACCTCCAGCATCTCGCTTTTCTTGCGCCAGTTCGGCGATCCGCGTTCCGGTTCCTGCGTCATGATCGATGCGTCCTTCTTCAATCCTTGTTCCGCCCGCCGAGCCTCAAAAGCGTACGACGACGGTTCAAGCCTTCAGCCAAACACGCACTCAGTTTAAGCGACTTGCGTTCCGGACACGACGTAAAACCTGTCCGGACAGGGCGTTCAGGCGCAAAGCGGGCGGCTGTAAGCCGGGCCGAATGCGTCGCGATGTCGAGTGGCGCCGTTTGCTCGCCGTGCTAGCTTCATTTTAAAGACGCCCCTTATCCGCCATCAGGAATTTCGACATGAAACGATCCGCTTGCGTCCTGTTCACCGGTCTTATCGCGCTTGGCGGCGCAACAGCCTGCGCGGATGCGCAGAACGACAGCTCCGAGCCGGTCGCTGAGGCGCCTGCGATCATCACGACCGCGCGCGCTGAGCTGATCAACCGGGACCGCGCCGTGGTCGGAGAAGCCATGCTCCGCCAGGGCCCTGCCGGGGTGTTGATTAGGGTTGAGGCTGAAGGCTTCCCGCCCTTTGAGGAAGGCTGGCACGGCATCCATCTTCACATGATCGGCGATTGCTCCAACGAGGATTTCACCAGCTCAGGCGGGCATATCAACCCTTCCGGACGCGCCCACGGCCTTCTGCACCCGGACGGACCGGACAATGCGGATCTGCCGAATATTTACATCCATGCAGATGGGGTGATGCGCGGCGAATTTCTCACCAGCCGCGTCAGCCTGAACGGTTCTGAGGACACGCCGGCGCTCTTCGACGCTGACGGTTCCGCCCTTGTGTTTCACCAGAACCCGGACGATCACTTCAGTCAGCCGATCGGCGGCGCCGGACCGCGCATCGTCTGCGGCGTGATCGAAGCGGTGGCCGAACAATGAGCGCGAAGGTGGCTCTGACACGCCGCCAGGCGCTGACCGGCATCGCGGCGACAGGCTTCGCGGCGGCGTGCGCGCCGGCCCAGGACGCGGCGCCCTCACCGGCCGATCTCATGCCTGGCTGGCGATCGGCCCCGGACCTGCCGATCCGGGTTCAGGAAATCTATCCGGCGGTCCATGACGGCGCGCTCTTCGTCGCCGGAGGACTGTCCCCGGATATCGGAGGCGGTCGTATCGGGCTTTCCGACCGCGTTTTTTCGCTCCTGCCCGGAGCGACGCGATGGCGCGAGCTGCCGCGTCTACCGGTCGCCACGCACCATCCCAACTGTGTCAGCTTCGGAGGCGCGGTCTTCGCCATTGGCGGGTTCACCGCGCGTCAGGGCGGGGCCTGGTCAATGAGCGATCAGGTGCGCGTTTTCGATTTCGAACGCAATCAATGGCGCGCAGGCCCGGACCTGCCAACGCCCTATGCCGAAACGGTCGCCGCCGCGGTCGGTGTGAACCTGCATCTGGTGACAGGTCGGCGACCCGCCGGCATGACCAACGCCAACTGGTCCGATCACGCCGACAGCAACGCGCATCTCGTGCTTGAACCGGGCACCAGCGTCTGGCGCACGCGCGCCCCGGCGCCGACCGCACGCAACTCCGCCGCAGGCGCGGTGCTCGGCGGACGGCTGCACGTCATCGGAGGCCGTACGGTTTCAGGCGGCAATAGCGATGCGCACGAGGTCTATGACGCTGAACGTGATGGCTGGGACCGACTGGCGCCCCTGCCCCAGCCGGAAGCCGGCCCGCGCGGCGCAGGAGGGCTGGCCGCCGCCGAGCTGGGCGGACGCCTCTATGCGTTTGGCGGGGAGTGGTTCGATAATTCCGGCGGCGGCGTCTACGCTCAGGTCTGGGCCTATGACCCGGTCGCGGACGCCTGGCAAGAGATTGGCAGGATGCCCACCCCGCGCCACGGCCTCGGCGCGGTCACCCTGCAAGGCGCGATCTATACAATTGGAGGGGCCGCCGCAGCGGGCGGCAATCTCACTAGCGCAGCGGTTGAGGTGCTCGAACCGCAGAGCCTGCTCTAACGAGCGCCAGGGTTAGCGCCCCTATTCCTCCTCCCGCATCGCCCAGAGCGTCCAGGGCAGCGCAATCACGAGGCTTATCAGAACCAGAAGAAGGAAAGCGGCGTAGGCGTCCAGCGCCGGCGCGATACCGACCGCTTCCCCCAGCGCCCACGCGGCGACAAAGAAGAAATAGACCATGAAACAGACCGTGGTCTGCCGATAGCTGAGATTGCGCTCCAGCTCATCCAGCTTGGCAAGGCTGGCAAAGGTGAACCAGACCGCTGCAAAAATCGCCGCGCCGGCCAGGAAGAGCAGCCCGGCATGAAACGGTCCTGGCGCGGTCCAATCAAGCGGGCGCGCGAGCGCCAGAAGCACGAGCAGGACGCCTTCCCCGATGAGCGCTGGCATGGCCGCCACGATCTGTCGCTGCTCGCGCTTGGTAACCTCGGCAGATTCACGGGCTGCGGCGCTGAGCGCGCCGACCAACGCCACGCCCAACAAGGCTAGCAGACCGCCTGTCCATAAGCCGACAAACTCCAGCGTCGTAACCGAACGCACGAAAACGCCATCGAACGCCATACGGCTGAACGGGTCAAACGCGAGGACGAAGCTGGCGCCGACACCGGCCCAGCATACTGCACTGACCAGGAACTCCGACACGCCGGAGAGCCGGCGAGTGGCGATATCGCCAATCCAGCCGAGCATGAAGGCCAACAGCGCCATGGAGAGCACGGCCGGCGCGCCGCCGGCCGCGCCCGCCACAGGTGCAACCCCCAGCACTGCGGAGCTGGGATGAGACGCGAGGGCCGCCAGAGCCGCAACCCCGGCGCCGACCCAGGTGAATGCCTCCGGCCCAAACCCACGCGTCTTCGGTTCAGGCGCTGTCTCGACAGACGGGTTCATTGCTGCATCAGCCATGTCAGGCCGCTCCCTTGCTGGTGACAAGGCTGCTTTACAGCCGGATGCACAAGGAAGTCAAGCGTGCTTTACGTAAAAATAGGGCGTGACATAGAACGCAGCACGGTGGCCGGCGGCGCGCTGACCACCGCTGCGGTGGAGGCGTTCACGCCAAGCTGAGGCTGGGTTAGCCTTGGACCGGCGGGACCGGCGCGCCGACCGCGATCAGCGCGTTGCGCGCCAGCCGCTCGCGCAGCGCGCCCTCGCCCGTCTCCCAGTCTAGGTCGACATTGACCGCGAAGATCCAGACGTCCTCGGCTGCCTCAAGCCAGCCGACATACCAGCCGTGGTTCGGTTCATCGCGGATCGCCCAGCCGGTCTTGGCCCGGATCAGCCACCCTTCACCCGCGCGGTGGCGCATCAGGTCGACGACCTGGTTCTGAATCTCAGGCGCGACGGGAAGCCAGCGGGCGTGCAGACGCTGCAGGAAGTCGACCTGCTCACGTGCTGAAATCTCCAATGGGCCTTCCAGCCAGAAGCGAACGAGCCTCTCGGGAGCGCCGATATCGGCGTTTGCGTACTCAAGCCGGGCGACCGCCTCGGTCATGCGTGCGTGGCCGACCTGGCGCGCCCAGTGTTGATAGGCCCAGACCGCTGACCGGGCGAAGGCGGTGCGCAGCGTCTGGTCCTGGTCCCAGCCCGGCAAGCGATCCACCCCGTCCCAGGCCAGCGGGTCGGCATCAGGACCGGAGACGACGCCGGCCTCAAGAATGATCAGGCTGTTGGCGATCTTGAAGGTTGAGGCCGCCACGAAACGCTCATCGACGCGGCTGCCGCCGCCGGTCCACTCCGCCCCATCGGAAAGCCGGCGAACCAGAATCGCGCCGGTCGCCCCTTCGGCCTCCAGCACAGCGTCAAGCGCGCCTTCGCCGGCATCCTCGCTCGTGTTGAGAATGAGGAAGGTCAGCGCGACGGACGCCGCGATCAAGAGGAACAGGAACCGCAAAGCCATTTCCTCCATCACTCGCCGCGCATGAGCGCAGGCCTGGATACGCCAGGATCAGCCTCCGCCTAGAACGGTATTTCGTCGTCCAGCGTGTCGGAGGAGAAGTCTTCCTTGGGTTTGTCCATCTGGCGCTGACCGCCGCCGGAGCCGCCGCCTGAGCCTTCCATCTGGTCATAGCCGCCGCGCTGGCCGCCGCCCTCGCCGCGGCTGTCGAGCATTTGCAGTTCGCCGCGAAATTTCTGAAGCACGGTTTCGGTGGTGTATCGGTCCTGACCATTCTGGTCGGTCCATTTGCGGGTCTGCAGCTGGCCTTCGATGTAAACCTTGGAGCCCTTGCGCAGATAATTCTCCGCGACCTTGGCCAGGTTCTCATTGAAGATCACGACATTGTGCCACTCGGTCTTCTCGCGGCGCTCGCCGGTCTGCCGATCGCGCCAGGACTCCGACGTGGCGATGCGCATATTCACCACCGGGTCGCCGGAATTGAGCCGGCGAATCTCCGGGTCCGCCCCGAGATTCCCCACCAGGATGACTTTGTTCACGCTGCCGGCCATGGTCCGCCCACCTTTTTCATTGAATTCCGCGTTGATTTGTTCACACAATGTTCCACCCGTCAAGACGAGCGAGTCGGACTGCAGTTGACCAGAGCGTTAACCTTTGGTCCATGCCTTCCCAGCAGCGCCTTTCTGGGATGAGCGGTGGAAGCGCGCCTCGACCGGCTCTAGTTAACATGCGTCACCTGAAACGAGACCCGATCCATGACCGAACCGCTCAAGACCATCTCCGTGCGCGGCGCGCGCGAACATAATCTGAAGGGCGTTTCGGTCGATCTGCCGCGCGATCAGCTCATTGTGTTCACGGGCCTCTCCGGCTCCGGCAAGTCCTCCCTCGCCTTCGATACGATCTACGCCGAAGGCCAGCGGCGCTATGTGGAGAGCCTGTCGGCCTATGCGCGTCAGTTCCTGGAACTGATGAGCAAGCCGGATGTGGACTCCATCGAGGGCCTGTCGCCAGCCATCTCCATCGAGCAGAAGACGACCTCGAAAAATCCGCGCTCCACGGTCGGCACGGTGACGGAGATTTACGACTATATGCGCCTGCTCTGGGCGCGCGTGGGCGTTCCCTATTCGCCCGCGACCGGCGAGCCGATCTCGGCCCAGACCGTTTCACAGATGGTCGATAGGCTTATGGGGCTGGATGACGGCGCGCGGCTTTACCTGCTCGCGCCCATCGTGCGCGGCCGCAAGGGCGAGTATCGCAAGGAATTCGCCGAACTGCTGAAGCAGGGCTTCCAGCGCGTGAAGGTCGATGGTGAGTTCTACGCGCTGGAAGACGCCCCGGAGCTCGACAAGAAATTCAAGCACGATATCGATGTGGTGGTGGACCGGGTGGTGGTGCGCGAAGGGCTGGAACAGCGCTTCGCCGACAGCCTTGAAACCGCTCTGCGCCTGGCCGACGGCATCGCGATCGCGGAGTTTGCCGATCAAACCGACGATGATGGCGGACCCAAGCGCATCGTCTTCTCGGAAAAATTCGCCTGCCCGGTTTCCGGTTTCACCATCGCGGAAATCGAGCCGCGCCTGTTCTCGTTCAACAATCCGTTCGGCGCCTGCCCGACCTGCGACGGGCTCGGCAAAAGCCTGAAATTCGATGAAGACCTGGTGATCCCGGACCGGGACAAGAGCCTGTATGACGGCGCGGTTGCGCCCTGGAACCGGGCGACCTCGAAACTCTACCAGCAGACGCTGCAGGCGCTGGCGGAGCATTTCGGCGCGTCCATGTTCGATCCCTGGCGCAAGCTGCCGCTGAAGTTTCGCGAGACCGTGCTGCTCGGCACGCCAGAGAAGATCAAGTTCACCTACGAAGACGGGCTGCGCCAGTTCACCACCACCAAGGCGTTTGAGGGCGTCATCCCGAATCTGGAAAGGCGCTGGCGGGAAACCGATTCCGCCTGGGTGCGCGAGGACCTGGGCCGATTCCAATCTTCCCAACCTTGCGAGACCTGCGGCGGCAAACGCCTGAAACCGGAAGCGCTGGCGGTGAAGATCGCTGGGCTCGATATCTCGGAAGCCGGCGAGAAATCGATCCGTGAAGCGCGCGACTGGTTCGACACGGTGGAAGCCACCCTGTCATCGAAGGATCAGGAGATCGCGCGGCGCATTCTTAAAGAGATCCGTGACCGGCTGCGCTTTCTGGTCGATGTCGGGCTGGATTATCTCTCGCTCAGCCGGGCCTCCGGCACGCTATCGGGCGGGGAAAGCCAGCGCATTCGCCTGGCCAGCCAGATCGGATCGGGCCTGACCGGCGTGTTGTACGTGCTCGACGAGCCTTCCATCGGCCTGCACCAGCGCGACAATTCCCGCCTTCTGGAATCGCTGCGAGGGCTGCGCGATCTGGGCAATACCGTCATTGTTGTCGAACATGACGAAGAGGCCATCGAGACAGCTGACTATGTCGTCGATCTCGGCCCGGCCGCCGGCGTTCATGGCGGCGAAATCGTCGCCCAGGGCCAGCCTGAAGAGGTTCAAGCCAACCCCAAAAGCCTCACCGGACAGTACATGTCCGGCGCCCGCGCCATCCCCGTCCCGGACAAGCGCCGCAAGCTGGACAAGAAGCGCCAGCTGACCGTGCGCGGCGCCACAGGCAATAATCTGAAAACGGTCGATGCGAGTTTCCCGCTCGGCGTCTTCACCTGCGTGACCGGGGTCTCAGGCGGCGGCAAATCCACCTTGACCATCGAGACGCTGTACAAGGCGGCGGCCCGGCGCCTGAACGGCGCATCCTCCGCGCCCGCGCCGCACGAGACGATTGAAGGGCTCGATCAGCTCGACAAGATCATCGATATCGATCAGAGCCCGATCGGGCGCACGCCGCGATCCAATCCGGCCACCTATACCGGCGCCTTCACACCCATTCGCGAGTGGTTCGCCTCCCTGCCGGAAGCCAAGACGCGCGGCTACAAGCCCGGCCGTTTCTCCTTCAACGTCAAAGGCGGACGCTGCGAGGCCTGCCAGGGCGACGGGGTGGTGAAGATCGAGATGCACTTCCTGCCCGACGTTTATGTAGAGTGCGATGTCTGCCACGGCGCGCGCTTCAACCGCGAAACGCTGGAGGTGAAATTCAAGGACAAGTCCATCGCCGACGTTCTGGATATGACCGTGGAAGAAGCCGCAGACTTCTTCAAAGCGGTACCTTCAGTGCGCGACAAGATGGAGACGCTCAAACGCGTGGGGCTGAGCTATATCAAGGTCGGCCAGCCCGCAACCCAGCTTTCCGGCGGCGAGGCGCAACGGGTGAAGCTGTCTAAAGAGCTGTCCAAACGCGCCACCGGGAAGACGCTCTACATTCTGGATGAACCGACCACCGGCCTGCATTTTGAAGACATCAAGAAGCTGCTGGAAGTGCTCCACGAACTGGTCGAGACCGGAAACACGGTGGTGGTGATCGAGCATAATCTCGATGTCATCAAAACCGCCGACTGGGTGATCGATCTCGGCCCGGAAGGCGGTGATGGCGGCGGGAAAATCGTCGCCGCAGGCACGCCGGAACACATCGCCGGCGTCGAAGCCAGCTGGACCGGGCGCTATCTCAAACCGGTCTTGGAGCGGGACCGGGCCCGTCAGAAGAAGCTGGCGGGGTAGCCGAGAGGTCTTCGACCGCGCCTGGACGGGGCTCCGCCTCAATCAGGCGCGCGGTATAGGCCGCGATCCCGCGCAGGACGAGGTACAGCGCCGTCATGATGATGGCGTAGGTGATGGTGATCGCGACATCTTCAGAGCCGAGAGGCCAAACCATGCCGTGCTGATGGACCGCATCAAAGCGCGTGCCCAACTGCTCCATGCTGAAGCCCGCGCCGCTCCCAGCGGACACTCCAGCGACTACAATCACGACAGGCAGCAGCGCTACAGCGAAGGCGGCGATGGCGAGCGCATAGGCGCTCATCACGCCGCGCCAATGTTGTAGAGCATCGTCAATCGCTCGCCAGGGTTCGAAAGTGCGGCGCATCACTAGAAGTGGCCCAACCGGAGAGATAACAGCCAGAACCACCAGGATCAGTACACCCGCGCCTGTGGTGAGAAGCCAGGTTACACCCTGGCCGAGCACTGACAGGATAACGACAAAGACGATGATCGGAGCCAACAGCACCAGTGCGGCCAGGATGGACGCGACCAGCCAGAAGACGAACAGACGCCACTCGTCGCCGCCAAGGCGGTAGACCATCCAGCCCGGACAGTCCCGGCGCGCCAGGAACCGCCACCACGCCGCGTCGGACAGGAGATTCCTGAAGAATTCCAGCGCGAGAAGGACAGAAGCTGCGCCTCCCATGGCTGACGTCGCAAAGCTCGGATCCGATGGCGAACGGGCAAGCGACCCGCTGATCGCCAGAAACAGACCTCCGGCAAACAGCGCATCCACCGCGAAAATGCGTGCGGCGTCGTACGGCCGGGCCTTCGCCGTTTGCACGCCATGGCTGAGGGCGTCCGTGATCCGGAACATGGGCGCTCACCTCCCGCTCAGCGTGCATCATGCCGTGAGCAGGCGATAGGTCAAGCGCTGTTTTCTCCTGTTACACGAACCGCGTCACCAGCCACCAGGACGAGCCGATGGCGGCGGCGGCGGCGAGAACGCCGAGGCCGATGACCAGCCCGTCATGCGTCGTCAGTCCGAGCGCGATCAGCAGGATTGCAAGGGCGGGGATCACCACCCCGCCCGGTACTGCGGCGTAGATGAACATCAACACGCTGAGCACAACGCAGATAAGAGCGAGAATGCGCGGCATGGGCGAGGCCAATGCCAGCGTGAAACGCTCAGCGATGAAGCCGTCAATCCAGCGCAGGACGGGCCGGGACTTGTCGACTCCCTTTTTCAAAGCCTTTCGACTGAAGGTGCGTCGCCTGACGAAGCCGGGCGCCCAGAGCTTAGGTTTGGAAAACAGAAACTGCACCGAGACCAGGATCGCCAGAAACGCTGCGCTATAGCTCACTCCTGGCAGCGCTCCGACGACCGGCATGATGGCGACGAGGGATATGACGATCAGGAGCGGGCCGTAAGAACGGTGCCCGAGCCGTTCCAGAATTTGATCAAGGCTGACCAGCGGGTCGCCGCCGCCATTTGAAGCATGATCGTCCGACTGCGCATCCAGTTCATCAAGCAGATTATCAAAAAGCCCTTCAAGCGAGCTTCTGTCCATCTCGCCATCACCGCGTTTCACCGCCACCTTCAATCAACCCTTTCGACCCATCAGTCTGAGTGCCAGAACGATCGCGAGCGCGCCGAAGACGACAGACTGGACCCAGATTTGAGGACCGGCCTGAAAGTCTTCCGGTCGCGACAGCGCCGTGGCCTGTTGCAGCACCTCCCCAAACACAATGCCCGGATCGGCGTCCGGCCTGCCTAGTCGCGGCAGCATGGAGGCGATGACGATGGTCGCATTGAAGGCGCCGTGCGCGCCCATCACGCCGGCCAGGCTGCGCTCGCTCAGCGCATAAGCGGCGAAGAACAGCCCCGTCATGGTGATGCCGATGATGGCCGCGGTCCCCAAAACAGCGCCGGAGGCGAAGACGTGCAGGTGCAGCAGCGAGAACAGGCCGCACGAGGCGAAAGCCGCAAGCGCCACGCCCCAGCGCGAGCCCAGCGCGCTGAGCAGCCAGCCTCGAAAGATGACCTCCTCCACAGCGCCCTGGAACAGAAAGCCGAGGGCGATGAAGACCAGCGCGCCCAGCACAGCGCCGGTGAACAGCCCCGAGGCGTCAAAGCCTTCCGCCAGCGACGCCGCCTCGTTGGAAACCGCGCCCTGCGGCGTCAACACCAGAGCGGCGAGGCCCAGCCCCAACGCTATCACGACACCGACGATCAGCCCGCGCAGATAGCGCGCTGCAAAACGCTCCCCACCCAGCCCGATGGTCGCCAGGGTGCGCCGCTCCCAGGCGCTGAGCCAGATCAGGGTGAGGACAAGCCAGGTCGCGAACTGCCCCAGCAAGGCCGGGAAAAACACCGTCAGCGCGTCCTCGGTCATGAGACGCTGATCAATCGTGGCGATATCAGCCCCGGTCGCCGCCTGATAGGCAGCGTAACCGATCGTGACGAGCACCACCGGAACCGCCGAGACAAGATAAGCCAACGCCGCCAGCGCCAGCGCGGCCGCCCCCCAGGGGCGGCGCGCGCGCTCAGGCCAAGGGGCGTAGATCGGTCCGATCATCATCGGCTCTTTCCGGTCCGCATCAGGGCGTTTCGTTCTCCGCATCGAAATCGAGCGCGGCGCGGACGCCAATCCCGCGCCACATCGCCATGATAGGCGAATAGAGCAGCGCCATGACTGCGTATCCGAACCAGAGCGCCAGGAAACCGCCGGGCTGGTCAAGCGCCTCCTGGATGAGACGATATTGCAGCGACGGGTCGTTGATCGCGGCGTTCAGGTCGAGACTGGCCGCGATCAGCGGCCCGACCGGGCCCGGGATGAAGACCGCCAGCGCCATGATCGCAATGACCCCGATGATATAGATCAGGAGCGCCACGAACAGCGCGCCCAGAAGCGGCCAGAATATCCTGGCCGATCGTGCGAATGCTGAACCGAACGCGAAACGACCCCGCGCAACACTCAGCCCGGCGGCCGGTGTGGCCCGGACGCCGAACCAAATTACGGCGACGAAACCGGCGATCCCGATCAAGGCGCCGATAAGCACGCCGCCGGCCGCTCCGATCGTCGCCCCTGCGATCCCCCCAAGGACGGCGGCCAGGATGGCGGCCAGCAGGAGAAGCGCAAACATGCCGCCAAACGTAATCAGCAGGATGAAGAAAACGCGCAGTTCATCACCGCCGGTCGGCAGGATACGGGTCCTCCCCTTGGCGAACAGCCGCAGCCAGACCGCCTCGCTGAAGGTGAATGCGACAAGGGTGATGACCACCCCCGCCCAGAGCGTGAGCTGCTGCTGACCCATCAGTCCTATGGCTTCGGGAGTCACTTGCCCGCCAGAAGCCTCAAGCGCCTCGAAGTAGGCGAGCGAAGGCCCGGCCGTCATGGCGAGCATCCAGACAGAGGCGCCGGCTGTGATCACGGCCTGAAAAACGCTGGCGATCACAAACCCGATCGGGCGTGCGCGCAGCACCTGCCACCAGAATCCCAGGGCGCGCCCGAGGGCAAAGCCGCCCTCTTCAGAAGCCTGTGACATGCGCTCAGCCCTCGCTCGGACTCTCGCCGACCGACTCAGCCGGTGCGGAAATGTCCTCCGGCTCGGCGGCGTCGCCACCGGTATGGCGAACCGCCACATAGGCGCCGACGCCGTGCCACAGCCCTTCGAACACAATCTGGAAGGCCATCCAGATGATCACGCTGACAATCAACCCGGCGATCAATCCCGGTGATGTAATGATCGCGCTCAGCGCTTCGGCAACCTGAGCCGGGTCGGCATCCGACATCTGCCCGAGCGCCATGAGCTCGCCCATGGCTCCGCCAATCATCGCCAGCGCAACGACTTGCTGGACAACCGAAACCGCTATGACGCCCACGATCCAGACCAGGAGCAGCACGATGTAGGACACAAGCATCCAGCCGAAGACATCGCGCGATGCTGCGAACGCGCCAAACAGGCGAAAGCGTTTTTGCGCAATCGACAGGGCCGGCGCGGCGGCGAAGCGCAGTGCAAAATAGATCGCCAGCACCATCCCCGCGATGACGAAGACGAAGGCCACCAGCCCGCCGCCCAGCGCGGTCCAGATCGAACCATCCGTGGCTGCGGTGGCCCCGACGCCGGCAGCGCCGACCGCCAGAACAATGATGAAAGCGGCCAGGTATCCCAGCCAACCCAGCACGATGAAGCAGAGATTGACGCCCACCAGGCGCAGCTCGTCGAAACCGAAGCGCAGCGGAATGCCGGCTGCGATCTCGTCGCGTGTCAGAAGCCTGAGCCAGGCCCCTTGAATCATCACCACCACCGCCAAGGAAAGGAAGATCAGCAGAGGGATCTGTACAAATGCGCCGCCCATCACCGCGAGGACTTCAGCATCATCCGGCTCGCGGCTCTGGCCGGCGGCCTCAATGAGGAGTTCGAACAGAGGCCCGAACATCGCAAACGACCAAACCGTCAGCGCCGTGTAGAGCGCAATCTGGATCAGCCCGATCCACAAAACGCCCATCGGGCGGCGGGCGAACGCCTTGAAGAAAAAGAAGGTTGCGGACGCAAAATCATAAGAAGGCCGAGTCATCATTATCCCCCGAAATGACCTGGCGACGAAGGCGATTCCTTGAACGCCCCGTCAAGATGGAGGTGATTTTAGCTCAAAGCGCGCGGCAAGTCCCGGCCTTCTTAACCCGCTTTGGTCGCGGCCCCGCCAGCGCGGCGATAGAGCGCTGAAAACAGCGCCGTCAACGGGGCCGCCAGCACCGCCATCTTCAAAACGCCGTACGGCAGGGACAGCGCCGCGAAGCTCCAGTCTGAAACCGTCACAGACCCCTGCGCGTCCGTCATGGACAGCGAGGATGCCGGGTAGACGCCAAACAACGCCGCGCAGATCATGTTGAACGCGACAAGGATGGCCAGCCCCGGCAGAGTCGCCGCGAGCGTGGTCAGCACGATGCGCGAGACCCGTCCGTCAGAGAGCGGCCAGGCGGCCAGCACCTGGACCTGTGAACGCGCGATGGTCGCCGGCGCCGCGAGAGCCAAGCGGGCGAAGAACCAGATATTGAACCCGGCGAAGGCCGCGATCAGCACGATGGCCACGATCCACTCGCCCAGCGCGAACAGCTCGAAGATATTGATGAAGCCTTCCGGCGGCTCCATCAGGCCGCTGCGCTGAGCGCCCAGTATGGCCAAAGCGCCGAGCATGAAGGCGAGCATCAGCAGCGCCGTGCCCATCACGGTGAATAACAGGATGAGCACGAGCACCACGCCCCAGAGAAGTCGGCGTTCATCATCGCTGAATCGAAATGCGTCCAGTCCGGATCCCAAAGCGTGCCCCAGATCGGCGCGCAGCCAGGCCGCCAGCGCCACGATAAAGGCGATGAAAGCCGCCAGAGCGAAGGTGAAAGCCAGCGGCGCGGCATAGCCGGGCGTTTCAGCCCCCGTGGCCGCTGCGGTGAAGTAGCTCTGGAAGAAAAAGACCGCCGCATAGAGCCCCGCACCCAACAGCACGAGCCGGGCGTGTTGAACCGGGAAACGAAAAGCGGCGCGCAATGCGGAAAGATCGATCAGAGCCATAACGCGCCAGTTAACGCGCAAGCGCACGCCCGCCAAGCGCTATGGCGCCGCACGGCAGACCGGTTTCGGCTGTCGATCCTGATCCAGAGTTTCGTAACAGGGGTCAAACCGGAAGAACGTCACGCGTTCATGCCCTCGGATCATGGCGGAACGGCGAGACTGCAACACCGTCATCAAGGCCTGCCCTTCCTCAAACGGATAGGCGTAGAGGACCTCCAATCGCCTATACCGTCCCCGACCGTCCGTGGAGTAGCGTGTATTCACGCTCGGTCTGTGTCCAGGCTTCAAAGGCTTCCTGGGCCCGCTCACCCCCGACGCGGATATTGCCTTGCCGCAATGCGGCGATGGCTTGAACCCCGCGAGCGCGTGAGGCTGTTTCCACATCACCGGCCTCAATCGCTTCAAGGAAACGCGTATAGGGCTCGGTGACGCTTGGCGGAATATCCTGGGCGGTGGCGGCGCCGCAGGTCAGGAGCCAAATGCCCAGCATGCATGCCAGAACCATCCTTAACATTGCAGACGCTCCCTCATTAAGCCTGAGAAGAGATCACTAACACGTTCACTGGCGTCAAGGCTCAATCAGCCCGTTCATTGCGGTTTACGGCGTTGAAGGCCTATATGCGCGGTTATGAAACAGAGCGATCCTATACATGTTATCGGCGGCGGCATGGCCGGCTGCGAAGCGGCCTGGCAGGCCGCTGAAGCCGGCGCGCGCGTCGTCATCCACGAAATGCGCCCGGTGCGCGGAACAGAGGCCCACCAGACCGATGGGCTGGCTGAGCTGGTTTGCTCCAACTCTTTCAGGTCCGACGACGCCCAAACCAATGCAGTGGGTCTTCTGCATGAGGAGATGCGCCGCGCCGGATCGATCATCCTAAGTACGGGAGATGCTCATCGCCTGCCCGCCGGCGGCGCGCTTGCGGTGGACCGGGTGGCGTTTTCAGACACGGTCACGGCGAAGCTGGAAGCTCACCCCAATATCGATATCCGCCGCGAGGAAATCACCGGCCTGCCGCCGCAGCACTGGGACAGCGTGATCATCGCGACCGGACCGCTCACCTCCCCGGCTCTGGCTGAAGCGGTTCATGGCCTGACCGGCGAGGGTGAACTCGCCTTCTTCGACGCGATCGCGCCCATCCTCTACGCGGACTCCATCAATATGGAAGTCGCCTGGAAACAGTCGCGCTATGACAAGGGCGAGACCGAGGCCGACAAGGCCGCCTACATCAACTGCCCGATGGACCAGATACAGTACGAGGCCTTCATTGACGCTCTCCTCGCGGCGGAGAAGACAGAGTTCAAGGCCTGGGAAAAGGATACGCCCTATTTCGACGCCTGCCTGCCGATCGAGGTGATGGCCGAACGCGGTCGCGAGACGCTGCGCCACGGACCGATGAAGCCGCGCGGTCTGACCAATGCGCATAAGCCGGACGAGAAAGCCTATGCAGTCGTCCAGCTGCGCCAGGACAATGCGCTGGGCACGCTGTTCAACATGGTCGGGTTCCAGACCAAGATGAAATACGGCGTCCAGACCGAGGTCTTCAAGATGATCCCGGGCCTGCAGGACGCTCGCTTTGCGCGGCTGGGCGGCATTCATCGCAACACCTTCCTCAACTCGCCGCGCCTGCTGGACGGCGTGATGCGGTTGAAAGCGCGCCCCTCGCTCCGCTTCGCCGGACAGATCACCGGGGTGGAAGGCTATGTGGAGAGCGCCGCCATGGGGCTTCTGGCTGGCCGGTTCGCAGCGGCTGAACGCCTCGGAGCAGCTCCCGCCACGCCCCCGCCCAGCACAGCGCTCGGCGCGCTTTTGACCCACATCACCACCGGTCACGTGCCCGGCAAGAAGGGCGCTTTCCAGCCCATGAACGTCAATTTCGGCCTCTTCCCGGATATCGTCGCGCCGACCCAAGACGCCGAAGGCAAGCGCCTGCGCGGCAAGGACAAGTCCGTGGCCAAGAAGCGCGCCATGAGCGCCCGCGCGCTCAATGACATCGACGCCTGGCTTGGCCGGGTCGCCGAGGCGGCGGAGTAGACACGCGCCCTGCGCGTATATGTCCAACCGCTCGCATCTTGCCAGACCATGCGCATCCGGCTGAACTTCGCGCCTGACGGGAAACGACGCGGAGGGCGTGAATGTCGGCCTGGATTCGCATTTTCATCGCGGCGGCGGTCGCGCTCGCCTGCTCAGTTTCCGCCCAGGCCCAGCCGCCAGCCAGCGCATTCGCCAGACTGCCCAATATCGAGCACGTCTCGATCTCGCCGGGCGGCGACCGCATCGCGTATGTGACGAATGAGGGCGCGTCCAAATTCATCGTCGTCATGGAAATCGGCGGTGAAGTCCTGCTGGCGATCGACGCCAATACACTGCGTATCGAGGGCACGTTCTGGCACAGCGAGGACCTCGTCATGCTGCGCGTCGGCGATGTGTTGAGCACCTTCGGGGTCCGCGGCGATGTCGACTACAGCGTGCTGTTCACCGCGAACGCCGAAACCGGTGAGGTGGAACAGATGGTCCGGCGCAGCAACCGTATCGGATTCAACCCCGACCTTGACCGCGTGGCGGGCCTTGAGGCGGCGACCGGTCGCTTTCTGATGGCGCTGCGCGACGACCAGCGTGCTCTCAACCTTCTATCGATCGACCCGATCACCCGCCGCCAGCGCCTGCGCGCGCGCGGCACACCGTCCACGCGCTACTGGATCGCCGATGCGACCGGCGAGCGTTACGTCCAGTTCAAATTTCTTGAGCGCAGTGACCGCTATGAGATCATTCTGCATCAGGATGGCGGCCGGCGGCAGATCACCGAAGCGACGACGCCGCTCATCGATATCGGCGTGCCCGGCTTTACCGTCGACGGTCTGGCGCTTGCGGTCACGACTGTGAATAGCAATCCGCGCAGAACCCGCGTCCTTCAACGCCTTGAGCTGAGCACTGGCGAGATTTCCGGAGTGCTGTTCGAGGACCCCGCTTACGATTTCGGCAGCGTGCGACTCGATCCCTACTCCGGCGCCGCTCTCGGCGTGTCGATTGAGCGCGAGCGCAGACACACCATCTGGTTCGATGATGAGCTCGAACGGTTCCAGACCGCATTGGAGACCGCGTTCAACGGCGCCGCGGTGACGATCGTGGATTGGAGCCGCGGTCGTGAGCGCTTCATCATACACGCGGCGCCCGCCGATACGACGCCGACCTACTTCCTGTTCGACCGTGCGCGCATGCATGCCGACCCTATCCTGTCGGTCTATCCGGAGCTGCTGGACGCAACATTGCCCGCGCGCCGCGCGGTTCAACCGGTGATGCGCGACGGCATGCGGATCGATGCGTATCTGACGACGCCGCGCGGGCCCGGCCCTCACCCCTTCGTCGTCCTGCCGCACGGCGGCCCGGCGGCGCGAGACGTCGCCGGGTTTGATGACTTTGCTCACTTCCTCGCGAGCCGCGGCTTCGGCGTCATCCAGCCCAATTTCCGCGGCTCGGACGGATACGGCGCTCACTTTGAACGCGCCGGCCATGGCGAATGGGGGCTGGGTCGGATGCAGCACGACCTTACCGACACCGCCGGATGGATCGTCGAGCAGGGTCTGGCGGACCGGAACCGGATCTGTATCGCCGGCGCCAGTTATGGCGGTTACGCCGCGCTGGCCGGCGCCGCCTTCACGCCGGAGCTCTACGCCTGTGCGGTGTCGATCAACGCGGTGAGCGACCTGAACGCCATGATCGACTACGCCAGCGATCGTTTCGGTCACGACTCCCAGCCGGCCCGCTATTGGCGTCTGTCCATGACCGGGTCGCTAGAGGGAGCGGGGCGGCACGCCTTGCTGGACATGCGCTCTCCGTCCCATCATGCCGACGCCATCTCCATCCCGGTTCTGCTGATGCACGGCGAAGACGACACCGTGGTGCCCCAGTCGCAAAGCCGGGCGATGGAGCGAGCCTTGCGGCGTGCTGGCGCTGATGTGCGCTATGTGCCGCTGGACGGCGGCGATCACTGGCTCACCGAGTATCCAACGCGCCTGGCCGTCTTCGAGGAGATGGAGCGCTTTCTGGTCGAGCAGATCGGCGGCTAGACCCGACCCGTCAGGCTCGCCCACACAAGCCTTGGCTGGCGAGTGGCCACTGACGGCTCGACCGGCTGGCGATACGGGTCCGTGATTCGGGCGGCGCGTTTGGTCACCGCGCGCCCGAGCGTCGCGTATCCGACCGCCGGGAAGAGGTTCGCCGGCAGGCTGGCGCGGGTGCGCGTCAGAAGGGCCGCCGCCTCGCCCGCCTCCTTGCACAGTCCCTCAAGCCCGGCCTTCGCCTTGTCCGGCGCACGCCCGCGCCGCAGCTCGGTTTCGCTCAGCTGGGAGCCGGCGAGTTCTTCGGCGGTGAAGGGCGGACGCCCGGCATGGCAAAGCGCCGGGAAGGCCCGCAGGAGACCCGTGAAACCCCACAGCCGTCCGGCGGCCATCACCGCGACGCCGGTCTCACCGCCCAGATCGACGCCCGGCGCGCAAATACGCACCGCGCTTCGCATCAGCGCCACAGCGGTCCGGTCGACATAATCGCGGCGGTCATCGCGCGTGAGAAACGGCCCCTCGCCCAGGTCTGCGGCGCGCGCCTCAACCAGACTGATCAAGGTTTCCTGATCCGGGCCGCCCGGCGCGGTGATGAGCTCATACAAGGCTTCATAGATATCGTGTCGGCGGACTTTTGGCGGGCTGGCGAACAGGTCCTCCACCGCCTCGCGCGCCCAGGCCAGCCGCATCTCGCCGATGACCGGCTCGCTCACCGCATCGGGCACCCGTGCGACCTCGTGATAAAAGGCGTACAGCGTCAACAGCCGCCCGCGCGTGAGCGGTTCGGCGAACATCGCCGCCAGGCGACGATCCGGGTCATTGTGTTCAAGCAGGGCGTCGAAATCGGTCACAGGCAGAGCCGCACTCGCGATAGGGCCGGGCGTGGCGCACCCGACGCTGTGGACAGGCGCGATGCGGGGGACCATATCTCCCAGCGCAGTAAAGAAAAGACGGGCAGCGGGCCAATGGCGCCTCGCGCGCCTAACCGACAGCACCTCAAAGCCGCTTTCAAGGAGCCGATCATGGCCTTCACCCTCCCCGACCTGCCCTATGCCGCCGACGCGCTTCAGCCCTATATCTCGGCTGAGACGCTCAGCTTCCATCATGGCAAGCACCACAAGGCCTATGTCGATAAGGCCAACGGCATGGTCGACGCCTCCGACGCCGAGCTTGAGGACGTTATCAAGCAGGCCTGGGCCGACAAGAACATGGCGCTGTTCAACAATGCCGCCCAGATCTGGAACCACACCTTCTACTGGCGTTCGATGAGCCCGGATGGCGGTGGGCGTCCGACGGGCGAGCTGGCCGAGCTGATCGACCGCTCCTTCGGCTCCTATGAGGCGTTCGCAGAAGCCTTCACCAGCGCCGGCGGTTCGCAATTCGGTTCAGGCTGGGCCTGGCTGGTTTATCGCGGCGGCGCGCTGGAGGTGCAGAAAACGCCGAACGCCGAGTTGCCGCTGGCGAACGCGAGCGGAACGGCGCTGCTGACCATGGATGTGTGGGAGCATGCCTACTATCTGGACTACCAGAACCGCCGCCCGGACTATATGGGCGACTTCCTGGGGCATCTGGTGAACTGGGAGTTCGCAGCCGAAAACCTGGCAAAAGCCGTCTGAGCCGACCACAAGCCTTGACGAAGCCGGCGACCGTGGCGAGCTTTCGCTGCGGTCGCTCTGGTTTCAGCCCACCGGTTTTGTTTTGAGGATTGTTTCATCATGTCATCCTGTTTTCGCGCCCGCCTGACCCCGGTGATCACTGCAGCATCCGTGCTCGTCCTTGCAGCGTGCGCGGGCCTGCCCGGCCAGAACACATCTGCGCCCTCCGCGCCTCCAGCGACGAACGAATCCAGTCCAAGCACTTATACCGGCGTTCGCGAGCGCACGCGGCGCATCACCGACGAGGAACGCGCGCGCCTCTCGGAGCACCTCATTGAGCAATTGCGCAATGGCGCGCGGGCCAGCTACGTGATCTCAATCCGGATTGACGACCTTGAAGCCTACAGCGTCGCGGTCGGCACCGCCGATATCGAGACGGGCGAGGATGTCGGCACGCGTTCGCTGCACCGCATCGCCTCCATGACCAAGCCGGTCACGGCGGCTGCGATCATGATGCTGGTCGAGGACGGCGCGCTGTCGCTCAACGATCCGCTCAGCGACTACTTCCCCGCCTTCGCTGAGGTCCGTGTCGCGACCGAGCTGATGGCCGGCCATGATGGCGAGATCGACACGGCGCCGCTGGAACGTCCGATCACGATCGAGCATCTGATGACCCATACGGCGGGCATGGGTTACGGGTTCGACACCCAGACCGACCTGGGCGCTCTATGGGTCGAGAACAGCGCCTATGCCGGCGACGGCGGTCTGGCGGAACGCGTGACGCGGCTGGCGAACGCCCCGCTCTACTTCCAACCGGGCGAGCGCTGGTTCTACTCGTTTTCCAACGACGTTCTCGGTGCGGTGATCGAGCAGGTCTCCGGCCAGTCGCTGGAAGCTTTCATGCAGGCGCGCATCTTCCAGCCGCTGGGCATGGTCGACACCAGCTTCTTCCCCACCGAGGAACAGCGTGAGCGTCTTGTGGCGCTGCATACCCATGGCGAGACCGGCGCGCTGATCCGCGTTCCGGACGAGGATGATCCGCTGCGCGGGGCCGATGTGGAAACCGGCGGCGCCGGGCTTTACTCCACTGCAGACGACTTCATCCGCTTTGGGCAGATGCTGGCCAATGGCGGCGTACTGGGCGATGTGCGCATCCTCAGCGAAGATAGCGTTGCGGCGATGACGGCTGTGCATGTCGGGCTGAAGAAAATGCCGGCCGGTCAGGCTGAAATCGGACTGGCGCACGGCTACTCGCTCGGCGTGGTTACGCCGCTGGCCGATGGCGGAGCGCCGGCGGGGGGCATTCCCGGCGATTTCAGCTGGGGCGGCGCCTTTGACACGGACTTCTTCGTGAGCCCGGCGCTCGGTCTGGTCGCGGTGACGCTGACCCAGGAATTACGCTCACCGTCCACACCGTCCGGCGGGTCCAGCGATCAGCGCGCAATCCTCTATGAAATCGCCCGTGACTGACCGCCTGCGCACTTTCCGGTCCGGCGCACGATGAGCCCGCCGATCTGGTCGCCCTGCAAGAAGATCTGCCTGGTGGACCCGGCTGAACCGATCTGCGTGGGCTGTTTTCGCACGATGGAGGAGCTCGGGCGCTGGACGCTGATGACCGATGATGAGCGCAAGGCGGTGAAAGCCGAGCTGAAAGCCCGTGAGGCGGCGTACCGCGCCAGTCGCGGCGCCGGCGGAACTTAAGCGAAAAACGCCTCGCGCAGCATGTTCAGCGCCACGATGACCAGCCCCACCGCAAAGGCCTGCTTCAGCCGAGCGGCATTGAGGCGGTGGGCCAGCCGCGCGCCCTCAGGCGCCAGGAAGAAGGCGGAGCCGGCCAGCACCGCAAAACCGGCCATATTCACATAGCCCAACGAGAAGGGCGGACGTGCGACCTCATCCCAGCCGGCGATGATGAAACCCAAAGCCGCCGGAGCCCCGATCGCTACGCCCAATCCGGCTGCGGTCGCCACGGCGGTATGGATGGTGCGCCCGCACAGCGTCATCAAAGTGACGCCGAATACGCCCCCGCCAATACCCATCAGGCTGGACATGATCCCGATCCCCGCGCCGAGCACGCCGCGTAGCGGCAGGCCCGGCAGGTCCTCAGCCAGGCGCCAGTCCGGCCGACCGAAGAAGAACTGGGCTGAAAGCAATAGCGCCACGACGCCGAACAGGCCGGTCAGCACTTCGCCCGGCGCCAGATCAGCGACGGCGGGCCCGGCGAGCGCGCCTAGGATGATCCAGGGCGTCCAGGTCTTCAGGACCTGAAAGTCCACCGCGCCGCGCTTGGCGTGTTCGGCTACCGAGCGCAGCGATGTGGCGACGATAACGGCCAGAGACGTCCCTACGGCGGCGTGCATGGCGGTATCGCCATAACCCAGCGCCGAAAACACAAAGAAGAGCGCCGGGACCATCACCACCCCGCCGCCAATGCCGAACAGTCCCGCGATCAGGCCGGCGAATGCGCCCGTGATCGCCAGCGCAATGAGAAGCGGAAGATACAGCTCCATCAGGCCGCAGCGCGCTCAGGATCGACCGCCGCCAGCGCCATCTCGATCACCCGCCAGTCGGCGCCCGGCTTGTTGGCCTCGCTGGACAGAATGCGACGCCAGGCCCGTGCGCCCGGCCGCCCCGCGAACACTCCGAGCATGTGACGCGTGATCGAATGCAGCTTCACGCCCTCGCTCAACTGATGCTCCACATAATCGCGGTAAGCCAATATTGCATCAATTGGTTTTTTAATCCGGTCTGGCGTTCCAAAGACCCGGCTATCGGCGCCGGCCAACTCGAACGGCGTGTGGTAAGCGGCACGCCCCAGCATCACCCCATCGAGCTCGCCCTGCTCGGCCAGGGCGTGATCAAGCGAAGCGAGCCCGCCATTGAGAATAATCTCCAGCTGCGGACGCTCAGCCTTGAGCTGCCGAACCAGATCATAATCAAGCGGCGGCACGTCGCGGTTTTCCTTCGGGCTCAACCCGTCCAGCCAGGCCTTGCGCGCATGGACGACGAAGGTGGTCACGCCGGCCCTGGCCACCGTATCGACGAAGCTGAACAGAGCCTGCTCAGGATCCTGATCATCAACCCCGAGCCGGTGCTTCACCGTCACCGGCACGCGCACCGCGTCGCGCATCGCCGCCAGACAATCGGTGACCAGCTCCGGCTCGCGCATCAGGCAGGCGCCGAACCGGCCGGACTGAACCCGGTCGGACGGGCAGCCGACATTCAGATTGATCTCCGCATAGCCGAACTGTTCAGCGATTTTCGACGCTTCGGCCAGATCCTTCGGATCGGATCCGCCCAGCTGAATCGCCACGGGGTGTTCTGCAGCATCAAAGCCGATCAGGCGCTCGCGATCGCCGCGCAGCACGGCCTGATCCACCGCCATCTCCGTGTAGAGCAGCGCATGGCGCGTCAGAACGCGATGAAACGCCCGGCAATGCCGGTCGGTCCAGTCCATCATAGGGGCGACAGAAAATCTACGATCTTGTTTTTTCAATGTTTTTTCGCTATCATTTTGAAACATACAAAGAACGTGTGCAAATCGTGTGCAGTGATTTTGGACCAAATTGCACCCGTTTGTACCGGTTTTGATCTCCCTTCGCACACCAGGTGCACACGAGATGTCGTCGATCCATCGTCTTCCCTCAGGTCGTTGGCGCGTCCAAATCCGTCGTGGCCGACAATACGTCTCCCGCTCTTTTCTTCGCCAGGCCGACGCCAAGTCCTGGGCCTTGGATATGGAGCGCCGCGCCGACCGAGGTGAAAGCCTGCTAGTCGCGCGCCCAAAGCACTTAAAGCGTTTTTCTGATCTAATCGACCTTCACATCGCGGATATGGCCGAGGTCGGCAAGCCCCTACGACGGTCCAAAGCGTATTCACTTGAACTTCTGAGCAAGCGTCTGGGCTATGTTGCGATCAAGGATCTCGATCGGGTTTGCCTAATCGACTATGGGCGTGAGCGCCGCCAAGACGGAACCGCCCCCGCCTGAGCCAGCACCGCCGCCGGACGATGAGCTGCTGGTATGCTCACCCCGCCGGCACCGCCCGCGACCGAGGCGGCCGCACCCCCGCCTCCGCCACCTCCCCCGCCGGACATTGAATTGCCTGACCCACCCGCCGAAGAACCGATCGTTCAAGCCGAACGCGCCCAGGACGCCCCGCCACCCGCGGAGATCACCGCACGCCGGTTCGCGGAACCCGATGAGGAGCCGGTTCGACGGGCTTCGGCCGTCAGCGAGGCGCGCGAGGGTTCGGACGGGCCTCAGCTCACACCGGAGCAATACCGCTCCTATGTCGATTATGTCCGCAGCGTCCGCCAGCGCTTTGTCCGGGAGGCCCGCTATCCGCGCAACGCAGAACGGGCCGGTATTGAAGGCGTCGGGGTGTTGCGGATCAGGGCCAACCGTAATGGCCGCATAGAGAGCTGGTCCATCCGGCAGAGCGCCGGTGATCCGCAGCTGGACGCCGAGCTGGAGCGCTGCGCCAGGCGCGTGCGGCGCGTTGACCGCATTCCAGAGAACATCCCCGCTGACACGCTGGACTTTGATATCCCGATCCGCTTCACCATCGTGAACTAACCCCACACGGAGACTTACCCTCATGCACCCCGTCAGCTTTTTGGAAATCGGCGCACGGACCTCAGACCGGTAAGCCAAGCTGGAAATTCCGCAGCCTGGCCCAGTACCGCCCCTACGCCATCACGTCATGACACCAAACCATCCTTACCTTGCATCCTCCGCAAGACGCTCAAGCAAAACGGGATAAGCGAAATTCCCGCTGTCGCGATTACGGGTGGCGATCCGATTTGTTGAGACATAGCCCTGCAGGCGCGCATCATCATGGTGAAGCAGGAAACCCAGCTCATAGGGCTGCCGCGCCGCATCTTCGGTGGGAACAGGCGCACTCGAGGTCGTGACTGTCACCATGCCATCCGCATTCCTCGCGATTCGGGAGATGTGCACGCCTTGCCCGTCAACACGAACCGTCGGCGTTAGCGGGTCGCGAAAGTCAAACTCAACGAGTGCTGCGCCGTCAGGGCCGAAGCTGGCACGCCCGCGCCACTCGGCCTGAAGGTCTGCGGGAATATCAAAATCCTCATACGGAGTTGAGCTGGCGTAGGGCCGATAGCTGATCTGTGGGAGCACGCCTTCTATCACCGCTTCGCGGGCGCGGGAGAGGGGCCGATAGGATTGCTCGTTCACCAGGGTGGCGATCACTAGATCAGCATCAGGATAGATCCAAAGCTCGGCTCGCACGCCAGGTGTGGAACCCAGGTGATAGATCGTGCCGTACTGCCGATCTTCACCGCGTAATTCATGAACCCAACCTAGGACATACCACTCTAGCCTGCCCTCGTCAGCCTCATGCTGTGTTTCCAGCATCTCCCAGGAAGCGTCTCTGGAAAGAAGCTCGGAGCGGCCATCAAGAGCATCGCTAAAGAAGCGCCCAAATCTGACCAGATCGCTCGCCGACATGTAGACGCCCCCTGCCCCTCGGGTGTCCATATCATAGGCCGCATATCGGTCTCCGGAATGCGTGTAGGGGATGGCGGCCCCTTCAGGATGGACAGGTGCGGTGACCACGCCCGCGCTGGTCATGTCCAGGGGGGTGAAAAAGGTCTCTTCGAGAAACCGGTCGAAGGGCATTCCGGATTGGACCTCGATTATGCGCTCCAGCGCCGCATATCCGACATTGGAGTAGCGATGGGTCAGTCCTGGCGGCAACATGGCTTGACCGTAAAGCGCGATCGTTTCGTCCAAGGCGCGGCGCTCGTAATCCTCGCTTTCATGGATCAGGTTGTAATGCAGCGGTAAACCGCCCCGGTGGGAAAGAAGACGCCGGACGGTCACATCGTCAGCACTGCCGGCCAGTGCAACGATTTTTTGATCGCCCAAATAGTCATTGGCCGGTCTGTCCAGATCGATCACGCCGCGATCGGCGAGCACCATGATCGCAACCGCCGTTATCGGCTTGGACACCGACGCAAGACGGTAAGCCGTCTCGGGTGTCGCGTTGCGACCCTCTTCCTTATCGGCCAGACCCGTTGCGTAAGCCCAAATCGCGCTGTCACCGTGGGCCGCAGCGATGGAGATCGAAGGCATGCCAGTCTCAATCGCGATTTGGTCAATCCGAGCTTGAACGCGGTCCGGTTCGACAATGAACACCAGCGGCTCGTCGGCCACGTCTAACGCTTGGTCCTGGGCGAATGCTGAACTTCCGCCCATGAAGAAAAGAGCGGCGGTCAGCCAATGAGAGAGCGACATGTAAGACGTCCTTTTTCGAGGCAAGCATGGCTTTGAATAGACGCTGAATCATAGGCCGGACTCGAGATGCAAATGAGGCGATATCAGCACTTGAAAGCGCGGATTCCGACGAATACACACTTGTAAATGGCGAAAAAGAACACCCCCCTCGACCTCCATGATCGGCGGCTTTTGGAGCTCGTTCAGCGCGACAATCGCCTCACCAACGAAGCCCTGGGTGAGATGGTTGCCTTATCGGCGACCGCCGTTCGTCGTCGATTGAAGCGTCTGCGTGAAAGCGGCGTGATTGAAGCGGATGTCGCTCTGCTCGACAGCAATCATCTTGGTTTCACCGTCATCACCGGTTTGCGTTGTGTAGAAGAAAGCCGAGAGGCCTACACGCATATTATCGAGCGCATGGACGCCGCGCCGGAGGTTCTGCAATGCTACAACGTATCAGGCGAGGTGGACTTTATCATTGTCGCTCACATGCGTGATATGGCGCACTATAATGAGTGGATAGATGATTATGTGCTTGGCGATCCAAATGTCGCGCGCTGCGATACAAACTTCGTCTACAAACGCACAAAGCACCAAACGGCGATTCCAGTCTGAAATGGCTAGCGTCGAGTGATCGCCCGACCCGCCCGCTAAGGAACAGGTCCGGCGCGCGTCTGCTGTTAGCGAAGCGCGCGAGGTGTGAACGGCGGTCCGATAATGGCCCTGAGTTCGCTGCCCATGCGCCCCGGAAAGCCAACGGATAACGCATTCATTGAGGCGTTCAATGGCCGGCTGCGGGTCGAGCGCCTCTCGGCCAACTGGTTCATGAAGCTGCCCGATGCCCGTGAAAAGCTGGAGTGTTGGCGTCGAGACTACAACACGGTAAAGCTCCATAGCGCCATCGGGAACAAATCCCCGGTCGCGCTGATCAATCACGCTGGCGTTACAAGTCCGCCATCGTGAAAATGCCGCGAAACTCTAACCGGCAGTGGTCCAGACTTGGGTCTCAGTGCAGTACATGAGGCTGCAAAGCTCAATGGATCCAAGTCTTGTTGACGGCCAAGCCCCTCGAGCCATCAACTAAACCGATTGCTTTGAGGGTTAGGAATTGGTGTTCGAACTCCAGCGGCCGTGCGGCAGTCGAGGCGACCGCGCAGGGCCCGGTCTAGTCACATTCGGGCGGTGTTGACACGTCCGGCGCCAGGTGATCTTGATCGCGCGCAGACTTCAATCAGGCGCCGCCAGAGCGCCGGTTGGAGTCCTGTGCATGCGGGAGGAGAACATGGCCGAGTCCGAAAGAGCGCCAAGGCCGGGAGCGTTTCGCGCGCCGGAACCGGGTGGTTCGGCGCAAAGTTGGATCGACCGCCTTTACCGGACCTACCGCCAGGAGTTGACTGCCTTTGCGGTCCGCAAGGTCGGGCAGGGCCCGCCTGATCCTGAAGATGTCGTCCAACATACTTTTCGACAGATCGCCGCCATGGCGGACCCCGCTGCGATCGTGAATATCCGCGCCTTTCTCTATCGCTCGGCCGCCAATTACATCATCTCCTTCCGGCGACGGGAAAAAGTGCGGCGGCGCCATGCCGGTCAAGCCTCCGGATTGGGAGACATTTTCGGCGAGAGCGACGGATTGGACCCGGAGCGCGTCTTATTAGGCAGGGAGCGCATCATGGCGGTCAGCGCGCTGATCCGGCGGCTGCCGAGGCGCCAACGTCGCTTGCTGCTGCTTAATCGTGTCGAAGGCGTCAGTTTTGCTGAACTCGCACGGCGATATGATGTCTCCGAGGCTACGGTGCGCCGGGAAGTGAAGAAGGCGCTTGAGGCGCTGACGGCGTATGCGCCCGATCGCCCGGTGCAAGAGGAAAACAAGAGACGCAGCCGATGAGCACGCGCAAGCTCAGCCAGGCCGAACACGAGGCCGCAGACTGGATTGTCCGTCTGGAGGCAAAGCCAGCCAGCGCCTCCGAGCGCGCAGCCTTTGAGTTTTGGCGCAAGGACGACCCAGCCCATGCGGAGGCTTTCGCCTTGATGAGCCAGCATTGGGATTCGGCGAGCCTGCTGGCGGACGCGCCTGACTATGACCACCTTGTGGCGGAACCGCTTTATGAGCGCTGGGCGCTGAGGCTGTCGGAGGGGCTTGAGCATATCCGCAACCTCATCGCCTGGCCGTGCGGCGCACGGTGGCGGGCCGGCGGGCTGCTCGCCGGCCTGGCGTTGATGGGCGCTTCGGCTTGGTTGGCGGTTTCGGTGACGGATACCGAACCTGGGATGCGACATGCCACGGCCATCGCCGAAATCCGCGAAGAGATTCTGCCGGACAACAGCCGCGTCACGCTGGGTGCACGATCGGTCATTGACCTTGCCTTTACTGACGGCGAACGCCGCGTGCGCCTTATCGAGGGTGAGGCGTTTTTCGATGTGGTTTCAGATCCCAACCGGCCATTTTACGTAGATACTGGCCATAGCATCATCCGTGTGGTGGGCACTCAGTTCGGCGTGCGCCGCACTGCGGGCCAAGTCCACGTAGCGGTGAAGGAAGGGGTGGTGGAGGTCGCCAATCGCAATCTCAGGCCCATCGCTTCGCGGATGCTTTCCGGATCCGAACCTGCCGTGCTGGTACTGACCGCCGGTCAACGCCTGTTGCTTGATGATGCGGCCGCACTTGGTGCGGCCGAGCGCCGCCCGTCCGGCGGAGGAGCCGCGAGGGCGAATGTCGAGTCCGTCGCAGTGGACGACGTCGCCGCATGGCGCTCGGGCCGATTGGTTTATGTCAATGCGCGCATGTCCGAGGTCATCGCAGATCTGAACCGTTATCATCCCGCCGAGATCGTGCTGGGCGACGATGAGGTGGGCGACTTGTACCTGACCGCCTCCCTGCGAGTAGAGGAGGCAGAGGCTCTTATCGGGATGATCACTGCCTCCATGCCCGTTGCGGCGGAGACCAGGTCGGACGGCTATTTAGTGCTAAGCTTGGTGCGCGATTCCGGCGACTGAAGCCGAACGCTTGGCTCTTCCAGCTGAAGAAATTCCCCAAATCGGTGACGGATTGGACGGGTTTGCGCGTCATATTTGCAAAGCCGTACCCGGCACTCGGGAGCTATGGATAATCCGTGGCCGGTTCGGCGCTGAAACATGGGAGGAAATATATGTTTCATTCGCAGCAGCCGTCGCTCCGTGCTTTGGGATTGGCCACCGTCTCATCCTTCGCCATTCTGAGCGCAGCCGTCGCTCCTGCTGCGTTGGCCGCCGCGCCGCCAGCAGACGCCTATTCGAATGCGGTGTCTGAGTTCAACATTCCCGCCCAGCCGCTTAGACTGGCTCTGGTTGAGTACGCCCACCAGGCTGACACGATGGTGCTGGCGCCCGGGACGTTGGTTGAGGGGCGCACCGCTCCCGCCGTTCAAGGCCGGATGACCGCCGAATCTGCTCTGACCTTGCTGATTTCCAGGGCTGAGGGGTTGGAGGTTGGACGCACGGCGGAAGGTCGGCTCGTGCTGCGCGAGGTCGTCGCGCCTACAGCCCAGCCCGCCGCGTCTCAGGACGCGCCGCAGGGTGAGCCTGAACCCGGCTTTCAACTGCAGGCCGCCGCCGACAGCCCGATCGACACCATTACCGTGACGGCGCAGCGGCGCGAGCAGAATATTCAGGACGTGCCGATCGCGGTCTCCGCCTTCAGCGGGGATGATCTGGAGATGCGACGGATCGAGGGCGGTTCGGAATTGCTCCGGGCGGTGCCGAACGTGGCGTTCTCGAAGAATAACTTCTCCATGTATAACTTCTCGATCCGCGGGATCGGGACCAAGGCGATCTCCGCGGCCAGCGATCCGGGCGTCGCGATCAGCTTCAACAACGCCCCCCTGATCCGCAACCGGTTGTTCGAGCAGGAATATCTCGACGTGAGCCGGGTAGAGGTTCTGCGCGGGCCGCAGGGCACGCTCTACGGCCGCAACGCCACGGGCGGCGTGGTCAACATGATCCCCAACATCGCTTCCGCCGATGAGGGGTTTAACGGTTTTCTTGAAGGCGAGGTCGGCAATTTCGACACGCGGCGTCTGAGCGCAATGGTCAATCTGCCGATCACCGACACCTTCGCGGTGCGCCTGGCCGGCGCGGCGACGCAGCGGGACGGGTTTGATTTCAATACGATCACCGATCGCCGGGTCAATGACCGGGATTTGTGGTCGACGCGGTTTTCCGCCAGCTGGGAGCCCACGGACCGCTTTCGCGCCAGCCTGGTGTGGGAGCATTTTGAGGAAGACGACAACCGCTCGCGCACCGGCAAACAGCTGTGCACACCCGATCCGGGTCCCGCGCGGGTCGGAGCCGTTGATGTGCCGTTGCCGCTTCTCCGGAACCAGCTCAGCCAAGGCTGTTTGCCGGAAACCCTGTTCAGCGATGACGCCTTCGGCACGCCCAATGCCGGGTCGTTTCCCGCCTATCGCGCTGCGGGATTGCTGATCACTCTTGGCGCCAACCCCGATAATCCGCTTTTCGGACGGCAGCCGACAATCGTGGATGTCAACGCCAACCCGTATGAGGGCGTGGTGCAGTCACGGGATCTGCGGGAAATCGCCACCACCTACGACCCGCGCTTCCGAGCGGAAAATGATGTGGTGCAGTTCAATCTGGAATTCGATCTCACTGACACCCTGACTTTGTATTCTCAGACCACCTACGCCAAGGATGATTACTGGTCGACCCAGGATTACGCGCGCTTTCCCTCCAACGATGTTTTCCGAGATACCAATGACATTGTCGTTCCCGATGTTCGCGTATTCCCAAATCCTTTGGTGCCCGCCGCATCACCGGCGGCGCCAGGGGGGATTTACACCGACCCGCAGCTCGGCCCGTCGAGCGGCATCCTGTCAGCCGATCTCAGCCGGTCGGACAATGAACAATGGTATCAGGAGTTCCGCATCCAGTCCGATTTCGGCGGGAATTTCGAGTTTCTTGCCGGCGCGAACTATCTCAAATTCGAATCCCAGGATGACTATTTCGTCTTCAACAACCTGTTCAGCCTCCTGGCCGAATACTTCTACAATCTGAACCAAGATACCGGTGCGTTTGACGGGGGTGGTTTTGATCCTAACCGCTTTTTCGATAACGCTCTATGCGACGAAAACTATAATATCATAAGCTTTCCAAACGGCGGCCCTGGCACCGAGTGTGTTTATGTCGACCCAACTTCCATTGATGATCTGGCCGGAGATGGGCATAATTATTTCCGCTCGAAAAATGTGGTTGAAACGGAGTCTTTCGCCTTCTTCGCGGAAGGCTATTGGACGCTGCGCGACGATCTGCGCCTGACTTTGGGCGCGCGCTACACCGATGATGAAAAAACGGCGACGCCTTTCCCGACGCAATTGCTGCTGGGCGGCACTTTGGATGGCGTCGCTGCACCCAGTTCCGGCGGTTTCATCCGCCGCGGCTTTGTCGCCGACCCTGATGTCGTGTTGGGCTGGGAGGCGGTGACCGGACGGGCCGTGCTGGACTGGACGCCCGATCTCGCCTTCACCGACGAAACGCTGATCTATGGCTCCTTCGCGCGCGGCTATAAAGGCGGCGGCACCAATCCACCGCGGGCAGAGATCAACACCGACGTCATCCAATATCAACCGCTGGAAGGCACGTTCGAGCCGGAATATCTCAACGCCTTTGAGATCGGAACAAAGAACACGCTGTTTGATGGCCGGGCGGTGGTGAATCTGACCGGGTTTTACTACGACTACGAGGATTATCAGGTCTCCCAGATCGTCGACCGGACCAGCTTCAACGAGAATTTCGACGCCACGGTGTGGGGGCTGGAGATGGAAGCCCTGTTCCGCCCGACGCGGAATTTCCAGATCGACGGCAATATCGGCTATCTCAACACCGAAATCGCCGATGGCGAGGAATCCGTCGATGTGATGAACCGCACCCAGGGCAATGAAGACTGGACGGTGGTCCGCCCTTGGGTTCAGGTGCCGTCGAACTGCATCGCCCCGACGGAATTCGTCGAGGCGATCCTGTCCAGATATGACCCAAACAGCTTCTTTTTTAGACAGGATACAACGTCCAACGCGCTATCGGCTCTGTGTGCGGGAGCCGCGCGTTTTGGCAGCTTCGATCCGGACAACGGTTTTGAAAACCTTCTACCGACTTTACAGTTCTGGCAGCCCTTCCTCTATGGATTTGAATACAATCCGCTGACCGATGCGCCCAATGGCGGGCGCGGCTTCGCCGCCGATCTCGGGGGCAATGAATTGCCGAACGCCCCGAACTGGACCGCGAATATCGGCGCGCAATACACGTTCGAGTTCGGCGATTGGGAACTCACCCCGCGGGCGGATTACTACTGGCAGAGCGAGAGTTATTTCCGGGTCTACAACACCGAGTATGACCGGCTGGAGGCGTGGGAGAATCTCAATCTCTCCGTCAGCTTGATCCGGCCGCGCGACGGCCTGGTCGTGGAAGGCTATGTGAAGAACGTCTTCGATGACGCGCCCATCGTGGACGCCTTCACCAATAGCGACGACACCCTTCTGACCACCAATGTGTTCACGCTCGACCCCCGCATCTGGGGTTTGAGCATCCGCGCCATGTTTTAAAAGGAGGCCAGCATGAAGCCCCGGGCTTGAGCCGGGGAAACACCGGGCTGGGGTCGGTGGAAGCCTAAACGTCATCCCCGCGCATGCGGGACCCCATGCCGTCACTGCGCCGCCAGCGCCCTGTAGTTCAAACCAACCGGCATAGGTCCCGGATCGCTGCGCGTCCGGGATGACATATCAAACCCTGTCATCCCGGGCGACCCCGGCCTTGAGCCGGGGGAAGACCCGGGATCCGTTCCGTGACAGCGCCGCCCGCGCCCCTCGATTCAGACCGACCGGAATGGGCAGGCAAGCCGGGCCATACCGGTCTCTCCGGCAGGTCGAAATGCGATGTATCCGCCCACGCCTATGCGGCGCTGCGGCTGAGATGACGGGGCTGCAGCCCCGGAACCGGTGCGATGGACGCACCGGATTCTACGGCTGTGTATCATTTAACATATTGAAAATAAAAAGAAAAAACCTTGACTCATCACCTTGGCGCAGGCTTAATGCTGGTGACACAACCCACAGATGTTGCACTGCAATATATCTCCATAAAGATGTGTAGATTGCAACTTTGAGAATCTGCATACCTCGCTTGCAGGGAAAGCGCCGTCAGGCGCGGCCAAGGAAACGCCGCCCGGTTCGGGCCTCTTTGGCCAACATCTAAAGACGGATGAACAGGGGCCGTGACACAGGGCGGCCTCTTCAAACATGGGGACAGGCTGACGGGGCGTGACGCGCCCCTCGAAACCGATGCGCTCAGCGCAGCGGAGAGAGTCCTATGGGAAAACTATAAGACATTGAAAATAATCGAGAAATGCTTGACTCTTCGCCTAATAAGATACCTAATTATAGCGACGCAACCGATGAGCGGTGCGTCATCCTACGTCCCCCCCCTTATGAAAGGACTGCACTCATGAAAAAGGCACTCACCCTCACCGCCGCCATGGCCGCCTCCGCCCTGCTGGCGGCGCCGGCACTGGCGAGCACTTTTTCGCCGGCTCCGAGCTCGGGAACCATCACGGGAACGCTGACCCTTAGCCAAACCGTTACGCTGACCTGTAGCTTCTCCGCCAATTACTCCATCAATGCAGCGGGCACTGTCATGACCATTACAGGCCAGAGCTTCAGCGGCGGCTTCGGCTGTTCGGCATTAAGCCCGCTTGGCGCCTGGACTGCGACGCCGAACCACGGCACGCCCCCGACCGTCGACATCACGGTTTCGGCCGGTTCTTTGTTCGGAACCTGCAACGGCACGATTTCAGACGTAGCCTGGAATAATAGCTCTGGCACCACAGGCCCGAACTTCCAGAATGACACCGTTGCGGGTGAGGTCGGAGGGACACCAACCCCTTGCACGATCAATGGGCAGCTTGTGACGAGCAGCGACGTCACTATCTAGCGCGCCTGCTGCGTGAAACACCCCATTGACTATAGCCGGGCGTCTGACGGCGCCCGGCTTTCTTGTCTCAGCCGGGTGCATGCCTTTGCCCTTCAAAGCTGTAGCGTTACACTGACCGTCAGGGAGGCTCATACGTGCTTGAGGTGATCAGCGTGCATAAGAGCTATGGCGCAGACGCGGCGCGCACCCCGGTTCTCCACGGCGTATCCCTCTCGGTCGCCCAGGGCGGTTTTCTGGCCATATGCGGGCCGTCAGGCTCGGGCAAGAGCACGCTGCTCAATCTGATCGGCCTTCTGGACCGGCCTGATGCGGGCGAGATTCGCCTGGGCGGCGTGTCGGCCGGGTTCCGCTCGCGCGCCCAGGCGGCCCGATTGCGAAACCGCATGATCGGCTTCGTCTTCCAGTCTTTTCAACTGCTGCCGAAGCTGACCTCATGGGAGAATGTGGCGCTGCCCTTGTTTCATCGCGGCGTCGGTCGCGCCGAACGTCGCGAACGCGCCCACGCCATGCTCGAACGGGTGGGCTTGTCCGATCGCGTCCACCACCGTCCCGATCAGCTGTCTGGCGGACAATGTCAGCGCGTCGCGCTCGCCCGCGCGCTGGTGGGCGAACCCGCCCTGGTGCTGGCCGATGAGCCCACCGGCAGCCTGGACAGGGCCACCGCCGGCCAAGCCATCGCGCTGCTGCGCGAGCTTAATCGCGCCTTGGGCGTGACCGTGGTTATGGTCACGCACGATCAGGACGTCGCGGCGGCGTGCGACCGGGTCGTGCATATTCGCGACGGTCGCCTGTTTGAGCCGGAGGCGGCGTGATGGCTGACGTCGCAGCGCTTCCGGGCGCGCAGGCGCGCGCCTCAAGACCGGGAAACACCCAATACGCCCATCACGCGAAACAGGCGCAGGGCGCTTCGCTGCTGGCGCTGACCGGAGCGGCTCTGGCCAATTTACGCCGCCATGCCCGCCGTTCGCTGTTGGCGCTTCTGGGCGTGGTGATCGGGTCGGCGGCCATCATCGCCCTGCTCAATCTTGGCCATATCGCCCAGTTGGAGACCCTCAAGCGCTTCGAGCAGATGGGAGTGGACATGCTGCAGGTCCGCGCCTCGCCCGCTGGAACCAGCGGCGAGACGCCGCTTTTGAACCGCGCCGCCATCGAAGCGCTGGCGCTGAGCGATCCCGATGTCATCAAAGCGGTTCCGCTTGCGATGGGTCGCGAACCGGTGCGTCTGGACGGGCTAAGCGCAAACGCCACCATCCTCGCCGCTCCGCCGGCTCTGTTCACCCTGGCCGGGCTGAACCCGGTCCGCGGCCGGGGACTGGTCCCGGTGGACGATTGCGGCCTCGTCGCCGTGGCCGGGGCGGGTCTGGCCCGGGATCTGTCTGCGCCCGCTGCACCGCTGGCGCCGGGCGCGCGCGTCCTGGTGGGCGATTACGGCTATACGATTGTGGGCGTTCTGCCCGAAATGATGCTTCAGGCGCTGAATCCCGCCGACTATAACACCACGCTGATAATCCCACTGTCCTGCGCCCAGCGCGTGCTGGAAAGCGGTCGTCCCTCAAGCGCTCTGGTGCGCTTGCGGCCCGAAGCCGACCCCAGCGCGACGGCCGAGCGCATCACCCAAGCGCTGGCGACGCCCTCGACCAGACCCAATGTGCGTAGCGCGCGTGAACTAATCGCAGCGATGAACCGTCAAAAGGCGGTGTTCGCCAATCTTCTGGCCGGCATCGGCGCCATCTCGCTGCTGGTTGGCGGCGTCGGCGTTCTCAATGTGATGTTGATGACGGTGATGGAGCGTCGGCGTGAGATCGGCCTGCGCGCAGCGCTGGGCGCGACGCCGGCAGACATCCGGCGCCTCTTCCTGATCGAGGCGGCCATGCTGTCCATAGCGGGCGGAGCGCTCGGCGCGGTTGTCGGCGTGGCCTCCACCGCGTTGATCGGCACGCTGTCGGGCTGGGGTTTTGCGATCGCGTTCTGGGTGTTGCCGCTGGGGCCGGGCATGGCGGGGGTTATCGGGGTGTTGTTCGGCGCCTATCCCGCGGTGGCCGCCTCACATATTGATCCGATCGAGGCCCTGCGTGCCGATTGACCGTATTCTCGCCTGGCTCGTTTCAGCCGCTCTTCTACCTGCCGGAACGGCCCTCGCCGAGCCGATTCAAATCCGTGAAACGCCGTCGCCGGGACAGGATGGGCGCATCGTGCTGCCGCCCGTTGATCCTGTGGCCGACACGCCCTCTCCGCCCTGGACGCCGCAACCGGGCGGGGACGCGTTGCCGTTGACGCTTGAAGAGGCCGTAGCGCTGGCGCTGCGAGAAAACCGCACCATCCGCTCGGCCTATTTGCAGCGCGTGACCCAGCGCTTTGACCTGGTCGCCGTCGAGCGCGCCTTCATCCCGCGAGGCGGGATCAACGCCCGCATCGAACGGCGAGAAAGCGGGATCGCGGATGGAGAGGCTTCAATCTCCCCCTTCATGGATTGGCGCACGCCTTTGGGAACCAGCCTGCGCTTCACCTGGCAAAGACGCAAGCCGCTGGGCGAGGGTGCGGGCGCAGCGAGTGAGACCGCACAGATCAGCCTGGATCAGCCTTTGCTGCGAGGGGCGGGGCTGAGAGTCAATCGCGCGCCTCTTCGGGTCGCCCGCCTGCAGGAGCGCGTCAACCAACTCAATCTTCAAGGCACGATCATCAACACGATCAGCCAGGTGGTGCTGGCCTATCGCGCCCTCACCCAGGCCGAAGAACAGGTGCGCCTGGCCGAGCTGTCGCTGGAACGGGCCCAAAGGCTGCTTGAGACCAATAGGGCCATGGTTGACGCCGGGCGCATGGCCGCCGCCGATATCGTGCAAACCGAATCCGCCGTGGCCAATCAGGAGGTCTCGCTATTGCAGACCGAACAGAGCCGGACCTCGGCTCAACTCGCCCTGTTGCAACTTCTCGCGCTTGATCCGCGCACCAACGTGCGCACGGCGGGGGCCGTCGCCGCCGAGCCTTTGGAAATCGATGCCGAACGCGCCGTCGCCATCGCCCTTGAACGCCGGGTCGACGTGGTCAGCCAGGAGCTTGCGCTAGAACAGACCCGCGAGGCGCTGGCCGTGGCGCGCAATGACCGGCTTTGGGACGTTTCCCTATTTGGAACGGCCACCTGGCGGGATCGAGACGGTCTTGAGGCCGGGCTGGGCGACGATCAGGACTTCACCGCGGGGCTGAGCGTCTCCATCCCCATCGGTGATGTGGGGCCGGAACAGCGTTTGGTGCGTGCACGCACCAATCTGCAAGTCGCCGAGCTGCGCTTCCAGGATCTCGTCCAGTCCGCTGAAAACCAGGTGCGCGACGCCGTGCAGCAAGTCGAAGCGCGCTGGCGCCAGGTGGAAACCGCCCGACGCGCCCAGGCCCTGGCCGAGCGCGCCTTGCAGCTGCAGCAAGGCAGGCTGGAGGCGGGCCGGGCTTCGAACTTTGAAGTCCTTTCTTTTCAGGCCGATCTGCGCGCGGCCGATATTCAGGCGCTCAACGCGTCCATTGCTTACCTCAACGCGCTGACGGCGCTGGACCAACAGATCGGGAGCACGCTCGACACATGGCGCATCTCCGTGGAGGACTGAAGACGGCGCTCGGCGCGCTTGCGTTTGGACTGCTTGGCGGTTGCGGCGCGGAAGGCGGCGGCGTTACGGACCCGTTGGAGCACAGTCTGACGCTCGCCCCGCAGCCCTTCACGCAGACCATGCAGTTTTCCGGTCGTATCGCACCGGGTGAGCAAACGGCGGTCTCCGCGCCTTTTGATGGCGCGGTGACAGCGCTGCTGTTTACCTATGGAGACCGGGTCGAGGCGGGCGATGCGCTCCTGGAATTGGACCCTACCGGCGTCGCCCGCGCCCGCGCTGAAGCCGAGGCGGCTTTCCTGCGCGCCGACGCTGAGGCCCGCAGACTCGAAGGCTGGGGCAACGGTCCGGAAATGTCGCGCGCGCGCCGCGCTTTGACGCAGGCGGAGAGTGAGTTGGCCGATATTGAACGCCGTCTCGAAGAAACCCGCGCTTTGCTCGAGCAAGGGCTTGTACCCCGCACTGAATATGACAGCCTTCTGCAGCAAAGGCGGTCACGGCAGATGAGTTTTGAACAGACGCGTGAAGAGCTTGCTGGAACTCGAGCGCGCGGAACCGGCGAAAACCTGCGCATCGCGCACCTTGAACGTGAGGTGGCGCAGTCGCGTTTTGAACGGCTTGACGCCGCCGCCACCCAAACCGTGGTGCGAGCACCGACCTCAGGGCTGGCGGTGCGCCCGCCGGAGGAGGCGGAGGGTACGCTCAGAATAACTGTCGGCGCCGAAGTGCGCGCAGGCCAAGCGTTTGCCGTCATAGCACGGACCGAAGCGCTCAACATCGTTTTCAGTCTTAATGAGGCGGATGTGAACGCGTTGCATCGAGGCATGGCGGTAACTGTCACCGGCGCCGGCTTCCCAGAAACTCTTCATGGACGCATTGCAAGCATCGCTGGCCAGGCCGAACCGGGCGGACGCGACGGGCAAGCGCGTTTCACCGCGGCCGCGCGGCTTGACCCCTTGCCGGAAACTGCGGACGGACAAGTGCGTATTGGCATGACAGCTCAGGTCACGGTGGTCCTCTACGAAGCCCCTGCCGCGCTGTTAGTACCACCTCAAGCGATCTTTACCGGGCCGGACGGTCCCATGGTGCGCGTGAGAGCGCACGAGAGGGCGCCGGAAGAACGTCGCGCCATACATCTGGGCGCCCGGGGGCCGCAATCGGTCGAGGTGATCAACGGGCTATCGCCGGGAGAAATCATTGTCTGGGAGGAAAGCCCAGGCTAATTCGTCAAATTACCACGACGCAACACCCTGCCCATCGCAAAGTACAAGATGCGCTGTGAACCGCACCGAAATGGTCTTCTGACTACGAATAGCTCGTCTGCGGCATTCACACAGATGGAGCGTAGATTTGACGATTGGAACACGTGACCCGTCCCCTTTGAGCGCAGCCACTTTGAGAGGAAGAATGGGCTGTTCAAAGGAGAAGAGCGATGGGCGCGGAGCGCTACAAACCCGAGCAGATTATCTCGAAGCTGCGTGAGGCTGAGGTGCTGCTGGCGGAGGGCGTCAGCGTCGATTAGGCCGTGCGTCGGCTCGGTGTCACTCAAGTGACCGACTACCGTTGGCGCAAGGAGTATGGCGGGATGAAAATCGATCAGGCGAAACGGCCGCACCGCCTGCGGTTAGGTCTGAACCTTGATTGCCGGCATCTAAGCTGTCCTCCGATCCGCCTTGGCCGCCAACGCCAGTTTCGGTCGCTGAGGGGGCCGGCCGCGAGGCGCGTAAGGGCGACTAACGCCGCTCGGAGACCGGAGACTCGCTCGTGATCATGGGCGCGACAGAGAAGCGACGGTCGATCATAAAGAACCTGGCTCCTGGGGTTCGGGTCGCTCATGCATCTCATGTCGCGATCAACGCAAAACGACGCCTCGCCCAAGATCATGTTCGCGCCTATATGGGATGTCGCTCACGCGCTGCGCGGGGCGAAAGCGTTCAACTACGCACCGGAGCCCCGCCAGATGGCCGAGACCAAACCGCCCGCCGACGTCAATTACACCTTCTCCGAAGCCGAGCTGGATCAGCTTATGGCCTATGGAGAGCTGCGTGCGCATCAGGAAGGCGAGCTGCTCGTCTCTCCTGGTGATCATCAGGCCGACTGCCTGGTCACCCTGTCCGGCGAGACGCACATCTTCGTGGATAGCGCGGAAGGCAAGCACCGGCGCGGTTATATGGAGCGCGGTCAGTTCGCGGGCGATATCTCGGTGCTGACCGGGCAGGCTTCGCTCGCCTGGGTGACGATGGGCAAGGCGGGCGAGCTTCTGCACATCCCCTATGCGCGCCTGCAAAGATTGCTCGTTGAAAACTCACAGCTTTCCGACGCCTTTGTTCGCACTTTCACCGCGCGGCGCGCCTTCGCTCTGTCGAGCAAGCTCGGCGCGGTGATCGTCATTGGCACGCCCTATGATCGCAGCCTGTTCTCGATCCGCGATTTCCTGACCCGCCACTCGGTGCCGCACACCTGGCTGGACCCCGATACAGATCCCCTGACCCAGCCGATCATGGACGCCAAGTCTCTGGCTTCAGAGGACCTGCCGGCGGTGGTGCTCAGCTCCGCGCAGATGATGTGCAGACCCACCGTCAACGAGCTCGCCGAAAGCCTTGGCTTCGATCTTCTGCCCGACGGCGCCAGCGCGGATGTCATTGTGGTCGGCGCCGGTCCGGCCGGCCTGGCCTCGGCGGTGTATGCGGGCTCAGAGGGCCTGTCTGTGCTGGCGTTGGACGCCGAAGGGCCTGGCGGTCAGGCCGGAACGTCGTCGAAAATTGAGAATTATCTCGGCTTTCCCACCGGAATTTCCGGTCGCGAGCTCGCGGACCGGGCTTCGGTGCAGGCGCAGAAATTCGGCGTGCGCATCGCGGCGCCCGCGCGTGCTGAAAGCCTGGAGATGACTGGGAGCGGCGAATACTGCCTGCGCACGCGCGATGGCCGGGCTTTGAAGGCCAAAGCGGTGGTGATCGCCACCGGCGCCCAGTATCGCCGCCTGCCGATTGAACGTCTGGAGGATTTTGAAGGACGCGGCGTGTATTACGGCGCCTCCTCGCTGGAGGCGCAGCTGTGCTCAGGCTCGCGGGTCGCCATCGTCGGCGCCGGCAATTCCGCCGGCCAGGGCGCGGTCTATCTGTCGCAAACCGCTGAAGCCGTTCACGTCATTTATCGCCGGGACAATATCCGCGACACCATGTCGGAATATCTCGTCCGACGGCTGGAAGAGACACCCAATATCCATCTGCATCCCGGCTCTCAGATCACCGCGCTGCATGGCAAGGACCAGGATGGTGACAGCGAGCTGCGCCTCACTGGAGCAACACTTGAAGAAAGTGGTGCAAGCAACTGCCTGGATACGCCTTTTGTGTTTCTATTCATCGGCGCAGCACCGTTCACCAACTGGCTTCCCGACACGCTGCGCCGCGACGAAAAGGGCTTTGTGAAAACCGGCGCCTCGCTTGGCAATCTGGACCTGGTGCGCGCCGGCTGGGCGCTTGAGCGCCTGCCCACCACATTCGAGACCAGCCTGCCTCGCGTGTATGCGGTCGGCGATGTCCGAGCCGCTTCGGTCAAGCGTGTCGCCAGCGCTGTGGGCGAAGGCTCAGTCGTGGTCAGCGATGTGCACCGCGCACTCAACGAACTGGCCGAAACTCAAACGACGGATTGACGCCGCAAATGCGTTGAACGCCGTGAGGGGATGTCTCTGACAAGGAAAGTCGAGTTCTCATGAACAGAAAACTCTGCGTCGCGAGCACCGCGCTCGCGCTGGTTCTTGGCGCGTGCGCGTCCAGCCAATCGCCCTCTCCGGAACGCGGTCAGCCCGGTCAGCCCATGCGTCCGATGGCGGTGTTCGCGCCGGTCGCCCTGGTGCTGTCAAATCTGGACGCCGACCAGGATGCCCAGCTTACGCGCGCCGAGCTGGACGGCGGGATCGGCCCGCTCTTTGATAGCGCTGATGCTAATGGCGACGGCGCACTCAGCCGGCCCGAGCTTTCGGCTTTCTCGCTGGCGCATCTGGGTTCCGCCTTCCCCGTGCCGGGACGCATCGCTTTCGACCCCGACCAGAACGCCTCCACCAGCCCGGAGGAGTTTCGCAGCGTGTTCGAGCGGGCCTTCGACCGCTTCGATACGAATGGCGATGGCATCGTGACCCGCCCGGACATGCTGATCGAGTTCAACCCGGCTGAGCGGCGCGCCCGCGGCGGCGGCGAGCGGCGGCAGGCTGGCGGGCGTGGCCGGCGACCCGGCATGACTGCCGACGGCTCTTAACCCGGTCTTGATAGGCTTTGCGCCATGCTCTTGGTTCAGCAGGAGCGTGAGCATGGCCAAAGCCCTATTTCACAAGCATCAGCGGGTCTATGTGCGTCCGGTCGGCACCTGGGCGGTTATCGAGCGGGTCAAGCCGCAATGGATCAAGGATCTCGAAGAGCCGGTAAAGGTTTTCTACGATTGCGGTCTGGGCCGCGACTTCGTCGCCGATGAGCTCGCTGCTGAACATGTCGACACAGTCGAAGCCGGTCACTGGCGGATTCTGCGCGCGAAGAACAAGTGGCAGGAACCTGAAGAGTGCGGTCACCACCCCTTCCCCGGCACTTTTCCTGTTGTCGTGACCGACGAGCGCGACTGGGGCGGCTGGCGCGTTCCGGCGGCTGAATATGATCGCGACCCGCAGCGGATCGAGGCGCAGGCGCGCCTTCTGGTCAACGCCCCGCGACTGATTGCCTTGGCTGAAACGCTCGCGCGCGCCGTATCGGAAGACCCTGACGCATCGCCCGATCTGATCGCTCTGGCGCGCCAGGCCTCAAGCCTGGCGTCAAGCGTTCGCGCGCGTCCGATCAACCCGGACGAACTCGCCGCCTGAACCGCAGTATGGTTTACAAAGCCGCAACGCCTCGCCCCTAGCCTCGCAGTAAGCGACGTAAAGGCGGCTTATGTCCGGAGACTTGAGTAAAGTCAGCGCGTTGGTCGTGGACGACAACGCCCATATGATCACGATCGTTCGCACCATGCTGCGCGGGTTCGGGATCACGCGCACCTATGAGTCGCGCGACGCTGCGGAAGCTTTCGATATCACACGCCATGAGGCGGTTGATGTGATTGTCGTGGACTATCAGATGGACATGCTGGACGGGCTGGAGTTCACCCGCATGGTCCGCACCGCCAAGGACAGCAAGAACCCGTACATCCCCATCATCTTGCTGACCGCCTACACTGAACGCTCACGCGTTATCGCCGCGCGCGATGCCGGCGTCACCGAAATTTGCGCCAAACCGCTGACTGCGAACCAGCTTTGGATGAAGCTCGCCGCCGTCATCAACAACCCGCGCCCCTTCGTGCGCACCAAGGTGTTCTTCGGACCTGACCGTCGCCGCCTGAAGAGCGACGATTACGAGGGCGTGGAGCGGCGGGCCGAGACCGAGAGCGCTCAGCCTGAACAGGCCGCCAGCGGAGACGGTTAGCGCCGCGCTATAAGAGCGCCGCAGCGTATGGACGCCGAGGCGTGCAGCGCCTTACTCTGTGCTCATGATTCGAAGCCGCGAAGCGTCCGGCGCCCGGCAAGGGCGCGCCTCCTCGCCGCGTCGCGCAAAACGGGCGGCGCGGCAGGGTGCGCACGACGCCGACGGGGAGACGCTGCGCCCGACTACGGTCCTGCTTGCAGTGGGCGCCTTTGTTGCGGTCTTCGCTCTGCTGATCGCAGTTAAGCTCAACCAGGAACATGAGGCTGCGCTGAGCACGGCGCTCGATACCCAGGCGCGCAGCGCCGCTTTTCTGGCTGAACGCGTATCCTCGCGCCTGGGTGAGACGCGCGGCGCGCTGGCGCTTACTGCAGGTGAATTGTCCTTGGTTCGATCGGGGCGCTCGCAAGCGCTCATCGGTGATCGTCTGGAGGCGCTGACACGCTCCGGCTATGTGACCGGCGCCGCACTCTTGACGCCAAGCGCTGACCCGCAGATCGCCGGGGATTTTCCTGAGAGTCTGAGCGCCGCGGCTGATGCAGCGCTTGCTGATCCGTCCGGTCTCGCCGCCATGGTTGACGAAGCCCCGGTCTGGATCGCCGCCGCTGCGCCTGTGCGCTTGAGCGAGAATGCCGTCGGCGCGCTTGTCCTGCGCATCGACCCGAGCGCGCTGCTGCCGGAGCGCGGCGACGGCCAGATGTCGATCCTGACCGATCAGAGCGGGCGCGCGCTCGCCTCCCACCCGCCGGCCAACCTCGCGGGGGCTCCGTATGCAGCCTCTCAGATCGGGCTTGAGCCCGCGCGCGCGGCGGTGCTTGCGCGCAATGGGGGCGCGCTCTCAGGCGAGGATCGCAATGGAGTCGAGCATGTGCTGGGGCTCGCCGCCCTGCCCGATGCTCCGCTTCAGACCTATACTTTGACCAATTCCAGCATGGACGCCGCAGCGTGGCGGCGCACCGTCGTCTTCTACCTTCTACTGGGCCTCGGCCCGCTCATCGTTGCGGTCGGCCTGTGCGCGCTTCTCTTGCACCACATGTCCAAGCTTCGCGCCACAAAGGTGCAGCTGGCCGATTCTGAACGCCGCTTCCGCCTAGCCATCGAAGGCGCGCGTTGCGGGGTCTGGGACTGGGATATCGACAATGACGCGGTCTATATCACCGACTCCATGGCGCGCATGCTGGGCCGAACCGCCGGAGAAAGCCTGTCCGGCGCGCTCTTTCTCGGCCTGTTGTCTAATGATGACCGCGGCAAGCTGCGCACCGCGCTGAACAGCGCCGATGACGGCGAACCGCTGGATGTGGAAATTCGCGCTTCGCAAGTGCCGGTCTGGATGCAGATGCGCGGGCGCCCCTTCCCGAGCCCGGACGGCAGCGGTCGGCGCATGGTCGGGGTCGCGATCGACATCACCGAGCGCAAGGGCGCCCAGGCGCGGGTCGCTGCGGCGGAAACCCGTTTGCGCGCCGCCCTGGAATCGATGACGGAAAGCTTCGTGCTGTGGGATTCGCGCCGCCGGCTGGTCTTGTGGAACCGAAAGTTCCGTGAATTCTTCGGTTTCCCCGATGGCCAGCTCAAGCCGGGCATTTCCTATAATGCAGTGGAAGCGGCCGCCGGTCGCGCCATTTTCGCCGCCCACGCCTCTTCGTACGGAGAGACCGAGGGCGCTTTCGAGCTGGAGCTGAAAGACGGTCGCTGGCTGCACTACTCAGAGCGGCGCACTGCTGAGGGCGGGCTGGTCAGTGTCGGTGCCGACATTACCGCGCTGAAGGATCAGGAGCAGACGCTGGTGCGCTCTGAAAGCGATCTGAAACAGACCGTGCTCGATCTGGAACTCTCACGTGAGCAGATCCAGGAACTCGCCACCAAGTATGAGCAGGAGAAGATCCGCGCTGAGGAGGCCAATCGGTCGAAATCTGAATTCCTCGCCAATATGAGCCACGAGCTGCGCACCCCGCTCAACGCGATCAACGGCTTCTCGGAAATCATGTTGCAGGAGATGTTCGGGCCGCTCGGCGACGAGAAATATAAGGGCTATGTCGGCGATATTCTCAGCTCCGGCCAGCACCTGCTTTCACTGATCAACGACATTCTGGACATGTCCAAGATCGAAGCCGGCAAAATGAACCTGCAGCCGGAAATGGTGTTGCCGGGCGATCTCATCGAGCAATGCCTGCGCCTGATGCGCGCACGCGCTGAAGAAAAACAGATCATGCTGCGCGCTGAGGGCGCGGACCTGCCTGAAATCGAGGCCGATCCGCGCGCCATCAAGCAGGTCTTGCTCAATCTGATGTCCAACGCGGTGAAGTTCACCCCGGACGGCGGGCGCGTCGTCGTGCGCGGCTTCGACGCCGCCGATGGCGTCGTTCTGCAGGTCGCCGATTCCGGCATCGGGATTCCCGAAGACGATCTTCCGCGTCTGGGCCGGGCGTTCGAACAGATCGAGAGCCATCACGCCAAGAGCCATCAGGGCTCCGGTCTGGGTCTGGCGCTGTCGAAATCACTGGTGGAACTGCATGGCGGCACGCTGCGGATCGATTCCGTACTCGGCAAGGGCACGACGGTCTCCTTCACCCTGCCGGCACGCGCGCGGATCCAGCAGGGCGATGAGGCGGAAGCGGTCGAACAGACCGGTTCGGACGAAACCGGCGCCCCCTTCACCGCTACAGAAGACGATGCGGCCTGAGGCTGAAAACGGTTCAAGTCTTTAAGCGGTCGCCTGTTCGAAACGAAGAGCTGGTTCCCACCTTTGCTGGGAAGGCTCTAGGGTCCAGGCGGCGGTTCGCCATGGGGCGGACGGTCCAAGCCGCGCGGGCGGCGACGGCGACGATCTTCAGGCGGCCCGCCGGACCAGGCCGCTTCCAAAGCGACCCGGCGTTCGGCAGGAGGCAACTCAGCGACAATCGACAGAACGATGCGTTCAACATGGGTGTCGAGCGCGCCGCGCGCCATTCGCGCATCCGCCATCGCCTGAACGGCGGTATCGGCATCGAACGGTTCAGCCGCCAGCGCCGCGAGCGCGTTACGCCGGGCTCGCACCGCCGCGCGCATCAGCGGAGCAGCGTCGCGCATGCCGGCACGCAAGCGGTCCCGCGACTCGTCGCGGCGGTCTTCCGGCAGAGCCTGCAGGAAAGAGCGCGGGCGAAAGCGGCCGCCGCCGCGCATGGTTTCATCAGGCTCAGCCTGCACCACGGCGGAGGTGCTGGCGCGCTGGATCAGCACGCCGGCCAGAACGCCATTGGCGAGCACCGAGGCCAGAAGAAGGCCGATCCAGAGCGTGTTGCGGTTCATCGGCTTATCGCGCGCCTAGAGCGCGCCCTCCTGCGTCCAGTCTTCATCGTCTGATATCGCACCAAAGGCGGAGGCATAAAGCGAAGTCTCGTCGAGCGGGTCCAGCGGCGTCGCCGCAGCACCCAGCCAGCCCAGCCCAAGCCCGAGGCTGAGCGCCGCCGCAGCCGCCATGGGCGCCCAACGCTGGATCGGTGAAGACTGGGCGGCGCGGCGCGCGCTGACTTCATCCAGAAGGCGGGCCTCGATCTGTTCGGCAAGTCTGCCGCCGACCGGCTCAAGGGCGGCCGGCTTCATCGCCTCATCCAACGCCCGCGCCGCGTTCAGCTGTGCGCGCAGCTCGGAATCGGACGCGATCAGCGCCAGCGCCGCGGCCCGCTCAGCCGACGGCCAGCGTTCAGAGTCACCGCCATAGGCGGCGAGAATGTCCAAAACACGCTGCGATGTCATCATCTTACAAATCCCCCGTACGGGTTGGCCCGGCCTGGTTCAACGCCACAATCAAATCCGGCGCCTGATCGGCGAGCGCTTCGCGCAGCTTGCGCCGGGCGCGCGCCAGCAGAGATTCCACCGCGTCCACGCTAAGCTCCATCATCTCCGCCGCCTCGATATTGCTGCGTTCCTGAAAATGGCAGATCTCCAACGCCAGGCGCTGACGCTCCGGCAATACGGCGACGGCCTGGCGCACGGCCTTGGCCCCCTCAGACCCGCTCAGCGCAGCGTCGGCCTGCGGGGCCGCATCCATTCGCTCCGGAGCGTTCTCCATCAGCGTCTCCCGGCGACGACGCAGGCGGTCGTAGCAGAGATTGATCGCGATGCGGCCAACCCAGCTGTCAAATCGCGCCGGGCCCGGCTTCCAGCGGTGAGCATTGCGCCAGGCGCGAAGGAAGACTTCCTGAGCGACGTCCTCAGCCTCCTGCTCGTCGCGAAGCATGCGCCTAGCAAGACCGCTGACCATGGGCAGGCAGCGGCGGGTGAACAGACGCACTGCATCCGCCTCACCGCGCGCCAAAGCCGCTGCGAAGGCGGCGTCATCCGCCCCCGCTCCACGCGTCCCGTCGGCCTGATCGCCTGAGATGACACGCAGCTGGGGACGAATGACGCTCTCCTTCGAGCCGGAAAGGTGCGGCGGCCTAGCCGCGCCACCAGAAGCGGCGGTTCTCACGACGGTCCCTGCCCTGCTCCACAAGCGCATCCAGCTCCGACGGGGTCACTGCACCATCGTCATTGGCGTCGGCCCGGTCAAACAGTCGGTTCTCTGCGTCGACGAACTCGGCCTGGGAGATGCGCCTGTCGCCATTAGCGTCCATGCGCTCCATGCGACGCATGACGCGACGAGCTTCACGCCGGGGACGGTCATCCGAGGCTTCACGCAGCGCCATGGCGCGCTGGGATGTCGGCGAACGATCCTCAGAGTCGAGGAAGCCGTCTCCATTGCGGTCACGATAGGCGAACTCTTCGGTGCGAAGCTGCTGGATCTCCGCGCGGGTGACTGTGTTGTCGCCATTCAGGTCGGCGAGTTGGAGCATGCGCAAGGCGGCGCCTGGGCCGCCACCCTGGCGGCCGCGACGCATGCCGTGGCCGCCGGGGCCGCCCGGCCCGTCATGCGCATGAGATTGGGCTGGCGACGCTGGGCCAGCGCTCTGTGCAGAGGCGGCGCCCGTTCCAGCGGCGAGCCCGGCAGCGACCATGGTGATCGCAACGAGTGCAGGTTTCAGGGATGAAGTCATGGTTCAAGTCTCCGTCAATCAAGGCATAGCGCCCTATTAGCGCCCCTCACCTCTCCAACGTCGGAGATGTGGTTTATCCGTCGCCGGAATCTGCACTCACGCCGACATAAGCCTCGAACAGGCGACGAACCGATCGCGCATGGCTGTCCAGACGAATCACCAAACCCTCAAGATCGGCGCAGCCCGCCGCCACCGCCAGCCGCTCGGCAAAGGGCCGGCTCGCCTCTTCCGGGTCAAACCCGGAGCCATGGGCGACTCGCAGCAACCCTGTTACGGCTCCATAGTCTTCGGCTGCAGACATCAGCACGCCGAGATCCTCCCGGTTCAGAAGGCCGGCTGTCGCCAGGCTCTCAAGCGCTTCGCGCGTTGTCGGCGAAAAGCTTCGCCGCGCAGCCAGCTGGCCGGTCTGGGCGATGAATTCGATATCGATGAGACCGCCAGGCCTCAACTTCAGGTCCCAGATGGATTTCGCCGGCCTGTCGCGCTCAAGCCGGGCGCGCATGTCCGCAGCGTCGCGCCTTATGGCGTCGGCATCAAACGAGGCCATCGCCGCCTCTGTGATCGCCGCATCCACGCAGGGCGCAAAACCCGGGCTTGCCGCGATCACCCTGGCCCGGGTCAGCGCCATGCGCTCATACGTCCAGGCCTCGTCCGCATAGTATTTCTCAAAACGCGCCAGACGCGTCGCGACTGATCCCTGATTGCCGTCCGGTCGCAGAGCCAGATCGACTTCATACAGCTCGCCCTCCTCGGTCGGCGCAGAGAGCGCGGCGATCAGGCGTTGGGTGAAGCGGGCGAACCAGGCCTCCGGGCCGAGCGGTTTGGAGCCGCTGGATAATTCGGCTTCCGCATCAAAGACCACCACAAGATCGAGATCGGAATCAGCGGAAAGCTCACGCCCGCCAAGCTTGCCCAGACCGATCACGGCCCAGCGCCCGGGCGGCGGGCCATGGCGGCGCGCCACCTCCTGCTCACAGACCTGGCTCATCGCGATGACGCTGGCTTCAGCCAGAGATGAGAAGGCTCGCGCCGCTTGCGATGCGGTCGCCCTTCGCAAGAGCAGCTGCGCGCCGATCCGGAATTTCTCCTCGCGCACGATGCAACGCGCAGCGTTCAGCGCCGGCTCAAATTCCAGCCTGCACAGCGCCTCGAAGCGTTGGGCGTGAATGCGGGGATCATCCTCGCTCAAGGGCGTGGCGAAGGCCGGGTCGAGCATGACGTCCAGAACAGCGGGGCGTTGCCCCAGCGTCTGCGCCAGGCGCGGCGCCTGGCCCAGCACAGTCATCAATTCCCGTGTAAGCTCAGGATGGTTGATCAGCAAAGACAGCACCTGAACGCCGCTGGGGAGCCCCTCAAAGAAGGCGGCGAACCGGGTGAAGGCGGCGTCGGCGTCGCCGGTTTCGCCCAGCGCCTCCACAAGACGCGGAGCGAAGCGCGAGAACAGCGCGCGCGCGCGCGGGCTGCGGGCCGCCTTCGCCTTTCCAGCCGCCCAGCCGGCGAGCTTGGTCCAGACCCGCCCAGCCTGGCTGAAGCCGTATCGCTGGAGCGTCGCCAGCGTGTCCGGCGTGGGTTCCACCCCTGTCAGCACGAGGCTGCCGGCTGGGGTGGCTAGGCTTTCATCATCCTCAAACTGGGTGGAGAAGGCCTGGTGTACGGCGCGAAGCCGCCGCTCCACATCGGCATCGAAAGCGGCCAGATCCTCCCAGCCCATCAGGGCCGCGACATGCGCCCGGCTTACGTCATCATGCGGCAGGGTCTGGCTCTGCTCGTCCTGCAGCATCTGAATGCGGTGCTCGGCGGCGCGCAGGAAGCGATAGTGATCAACCAGCGCCACCGCCTCACCGGAATCGATCAGATCGGCATCGGCGAGCGCGCCCAGCGCCTTGACCGTGTCGCGCTGACGCAAGGCCGGGCGGCGACCGCCAAAGACCAGCTGCAGCACCTGAGCGTAGAACTCGATTTCACGTATGCCGCCACGGCCCAGTTTCAGGTCATGGCCGGGCGAGATCAGGTCTGCACGATCACCGACCGACTGGATCTGTCTGGCCAGAGCCCGGATATCGGCCACGGCTGCGAAGTCCAGCGTGCGCCGCCAGATGAAGGGTTCCAGATCGGCAAGGAAAGCCGAGGCCGCCCCGGCATCGCCGGCGCAATAGCGCGCCTTGGCGTAGGCGGCCCTCTCCCAGTTCTGTCCAAGCGCTTCGAAATAACGTCGGGCCATGGTCGCGTTTACCGCCACCGGCGTTGAACCAGGGTCAGGCCGAAGCCGCAGATCGACACGGAAGACATAGCCGTCCGCAGTGATCTCGCTGAGCAGACGGGCCGTGGTCTGGATAAGCTTTGCGAAGGCCCGGCGAGGCTCCTTGCCGGGCGGCGGCTCTGCTAGCTCCGGCTCCCACAACGCCACAGGATCGATATCGCTTGAATAATTGAGGGTCTGAGCCCCGTGTTTGCCCAGCGCCAGCAGGAAAACACCCCGAACCGGGTTCGCCGGGTCATTGCCGACATCAAAACCGGTTAGCTGCGCCGCGCCGCGCAGAGCCCCACGGCAGGCCGCATCGGCGAAGTCTGACAGCGCGCCGGTCACCGTCTCCACGTCCCAGGCCCCCGCCAGATCCGCCAGGGCGGCCGTGAGATGCAGCTTGGCCTTCGCTTGCCGCAGCCCCGCCATGATCCCCGCTTCACCGTCCTCGTCAGCAGCAGCAAGCGCGTCGGCATTGGCTTCATTGCACAACGTTTCAGGATCGCCGCGCGAAAGCGCAGCGAGCACATCCTGATGCCGACGGGCGAGCCGGGAGAGGTAAGGCGCATTCGAAAACACACCATCCAAAAATCCGTCCGCCTCGCTCCAGGCTGAATACACCTCCGGGGCCAGGCGCGCTCTGGCGCGCGCGGCGGCGGACGCGTCCAGTACTGGCGGCAAGCAGGAGATTCGGTTGACAAGCGCGGCGGTCATGGACCGACGGTGCAGCGCGCCGGTTGGCGAAGCAAGACGTCGTTACCGACCGGCCGGGAAGACGAGCGCTACGCGCAGGCCGGTCCCCGCGCCATCCAGCGAGCCCGGCCCGTCATCGAGCTTCAGGCTGGCGCCATGCACCTCAGCAATGGCGTGAACCAGCGACAGACCCAGGCCGACGCCAGGCTGGTTGCGGCTCTTTTCAAGGCGTACGAAACGCTCCAGCACGCGCTCGCGCTGATCGGCGGGAATGCCAGGTCCGGTATCGGTGACGGAAATCTCCACCTCCCCGGACGCGCATCTTCGGCAACGCAGCGCCACCGCTCCGCCGGTGGGTGTGTATTTCATCGCGTTATCAAGAAGGTTCGCGACCGCTTGAGCCAGAAGCTCGCGATCGCCCAGAAGGGTGAGGTCAGCCTCCGCCTCATGGACAAAATCGAGCCCCATCTCCTCGCACACCGGCTCGTACAGCTCGGCGACATCGGCCAGGATGGCGCACGGGTCGAGATCCTCAAACGCTCGGCGGCGTTCACCGGTTTCCAACCGCGACAGGCTGAGCACGGCGTTAAACGTCTTCAACAGCTCATCGCTGTCATTGACCGCCTGAGACAGCGCCGCCTCGCGCGCGGCCAGATCGCCAGCTTCCACAAGCGCGCTTTCGAGACGACCGCGCATGCGCGTCAGCGGCAGGCGCAGATCGTGTGCAATGGAATCTCCAGCCGTTCGCATGCGATGCATCAGGCGTTCAACACGGTCCAGCATGTCATTGAAATTTGAGGAAAGTTCGTCGATCTCATCGCCGGAGAAGGTCCGTGGAGCGCGCGTCTGCAGCCGCCCGCCCATGACCTCTCGGGCCACGCTGTTGATCGCTTCAAGCCGTCTTGAAAAGCGCCGAGAAACCACAGCCCCGGACGCCAGTCCGAGCGCGAGCGAGAGCCCGGACGCCAACAGGACCGCGTTCAGGATATTGCCGACAAAGCGCTCTTCTTCCTCGACATCAAGGCCCACGAAAAGCTGATACTCGCCGCCCAGATCGACAATGCGCCCGCGCGCGGCGCGGCCGGCCTCATCCTCCGCGCTCCCCCCGGCGACCGGGGCTCGATCATAGACGAAGCGCACCCGGCCCTGGGCATCGCGCGGGGTCGCCGGAAGCGCGGAGATGTTCCCTGAAACCCGGCGACCTGAGGCTTGCAGCAAGAGGTAGAGATATTCGCCGCCGCCAACCGATCGCTGCACGATGTAACGGTTCGCGGCCTGCGCGCCGCCGGAATCAAAGCGCGCTTCCACCGCAGCGATTTCCGCCTCGATGGCGATATCGGCCCGGCGCATGGCCGCGCCGACGCTCGCCCCGTAGACCAAAGACAGGATGACAAAGCTGGACAGCGCAAAGAGCGCCGCCGACAAAAGCGTCAGCCGGAATGTGGTCGTGCGTGCGAAGGCGGGGAGCCGACGGGCCGGATTATTCAACTCAGGCGCCCCCTCAACGGTTCAAACCCCTTGCGGATTCAGATCGATAGCCGATAGCCCGCACCGCGCACGGTATGGAGCATGTTGGCCCCGAACGGCTTGTCGATCTTCGCACGCAGTCGCGAGATGTGCACGTCGATCACATTGGTCTGCGGGTCGAAGTGATAGTCCCACACCTTCTCCAGCAGCATGGTGCGCGTCACCACCTGACCGGAATGGCGCATCAGAAATTCCAGCAGGCGGAACTCGCGCGGCTGCAGCTGAATGTCCTCACCGCCGCGCTGCACGGTGCGCGCCAGCAAATCCATCTCCAGATCGCCGACATTCAGCCGGGTTTTCACCGTTTCCGGATCGCGACGCCGGGCCAGCGCTTCAACCCGCGCCAGAAGCTCGGCGAAGGCGTAGGGCTTGACCAGATAATCATCCCCGCCGGCCTTCAGCCCGTCGACCCGGTCATCGACCTCACCGAGCGCCGACAGGATCAGTACCGGTGTCTTGTCGCCTTCTGACCGGAGCGTCTCGATCACGGACAGGCCGTCGCGCAGCGGCATCATCCGGTCCACTACGAGCACGTCGAATCCGCCATCGCGCGCCATTTCAAGGCCCTGCTCGCCATCGCCTGCGGTTTCGGCCACATGACCGGCTTCGCGCAGACCCTTGGCCATGTAGGCGCAGACCTCCGCATCGTCTTCGATGATCAGCACGCGCATGGCGAAGCCTCCCTTTGGGTCTATTCGTCATCTGTGAACTGAAGGGCGAGATAGCGGGCGCCGCCCTGGGTCGCGACCAGAACCAGGAGCGCGCTGCGCCCGCGCTCGCGCGCCGCTTCAGCGGCGGCTCGCACATCGTCTGGCGTGACAACGTCTTCACCGCCGGCTTCCAGGATGACATCGCCGACGCGAATACCTTTCTCGGCGGCTTCACCGCCTGGACGCAAGCCGGTCACGAGCACGCCGCGCCCTTCATCCAGGTTCAGCCGTTCGCGCGCCTCGTCGGTGGCGCTGTCCATCATCATGCCGAACAACTCGCCCGATGACGGCGCTGCAGCGAGGTCGTCCTGGCCGGGACGTTCGGCCAGCGTGACGGTGATGATCTGTTCTTCACCGTCGCGAAGCACTGCAAGCGCAACGCTCGCGCCCGGCGGAAACGCCCCGATACGGCGTGTCAGACCGCGCGCATCAGTCACCGGGTCGCCGTCCACGGCGATGACGATATCGCCTTGTTCAAGCCCGGCGGCTTCAGCCGGCGTATCGACGATAACACTTGAAAGCAGGACGCCCTCAATCTCGCCTTCAATGCCCATGGCATCTCGAATTTCAGGGGTCAGGGTCTGCGGACCAACGCCCAGATAACCGCGCACCACGCCGCCTGACTCCACCAGCTGCGCGACGATATCGGAGGCCAGGTCGGACGGGATGGCGAAGCCGATCCCGACATTGCCGCCGGATGGCGAGAAGATCGCCGAGTTCACGCCGATCACATTGCCTTCCAGATCAAAGGCGGGCCCGCCTGAATTGCCGCGATTGATCGGGGCATCGATCTGAAGAAAGTCGGTATAGGTGGAGCCTGCGCCCAGCGGTCGTCCCTTGGCGGAGATGATTCCTGCAGTGACCGTGCCGCCCAGACCAAACGGGTTGCCCACCGCGATAACCCAGTCGCCAACGCGCACATTCGGGTCTTCATCCAGCGTCACGAAGGGAAAGGAGCCCTCCTCGCCGTCTACGCGCAGAACCGCCAGGTCCGTGGCCGGGTCCGTCCCGACAATGCTGGCGGGAAGCGTCTCGCCATCACTGGTCACGATGCTGATCTGATCAGCATCGGCGACCACGTGATTATTGGTCACCACAAGGCCATCAGCGGAGATGAAAAAGCCGGAACCTTCAGCACGGCGCTCACGCGTTTGCGGCTCGCCGTCCTGACCGCCAAACGGCCCGAAGAATTCACGAAACTGTGGCGGGATATTGCGCGTCGGCATGCGCACCTCAACCTCGCCGGTCACCTCAATCGATACGACGGCGGGGCTGACGGACTCGATCAGGTCGGCGAATGACATGGGCGCGCCCTGCGGCACGGCGGCGCCGTAGGCCGGGCGCGGATCAACCGACTGGGCCTGGGCGACAGGAGCGGCAACCAGAATGCCTGTCACAGCCGCCAGCGTAAGGGCGGACAATACGGTCGAAGACAGCGTGGCGGCGGACCGGGCGGCGCGGGAGTTCGATTTCATCTAAGCGTTTTCCTATCGGCTGTGAGTGGGCTGTGGGTCTGTCTGTCCAGTTCGCGGCGCGCGCTGCGCACCCAGCCTTCAGATGTGATGACAGCGTCACGATATACGCCGGATTACCGGACTCTTACGTATCAGTAATGTAGAGCGTTGGTCTGCAAAGCGGCTAGCTGATCTTCACATCGCTGCGCGTTTCAACATCGGCGCCGGCTTCCAGCGTGCGGTGAACCGGGCATTTGCCGGCGATCTCGACAAGCTTTTCAGCCTGCTCTGCGGTGACGCCGCCTTCCACCTTCACAATGCGGCGGAACAGATCGCGTCGCTCGCCTTCGGCAGGCTGGGATCTGCGCTCATGAACGACTTCTGTCGTGATCCGCCCGAGCGTCCATTCCTTGCGCTGAGCATACATGCGCAGGGTCATCGTGGTGCATGCCGCCAGCGAGGCGCTCAGCAACTGATAGGGCGAGGCGCCGCCGTCCAGCCCACCGAAGCGCTCAGGTTCATCGACCATTACGCGATGCTCGCCCATGACCGCCCAGCCGTGATACCCGCCCAACCCGGTTTCCTGGACAACCGCGCTGACCGGTTCTGAGAGCGGACGCGGGCTTGCAGGGAGCGCTTCGCGCACAGCGTATTTTTCCGCCCACGCCGCAATCACGCTGGCGGCGTGCGCAGAATCCGCCGGGTTGGAGATCAGATGATCGGCATCGTCCAGGCTGAGAAAGGATTTGGGGTGCCGGGCGGCCACGAAGAGGCGGGTGGCATTCTCCACGCCCACCGTCTCATCGCGCGGCGCATGCGCGATCAGCACCGGGATGCGCAAACCGGCGAGCACGTCGTCAAGCTTGCGGCCGGAGATATCGTCGAGAAACTGCTTGCGAATTCGGAAGGGTCGACCGCCAAGCGACACCTCGGCCTCGCCGGTCTTTTCGATCTCGGCGAGCTGCCCGCCGAAATTATGGGTGACATGATCAGCATCGGCTGGCGCGCCCAGGGTGACCAGGGCCTGGACTTCCGGGATATCGCCCGCCGCCGCGATAACCGCCGCTCCGCCCAGCGAATGGCCGATCAGCAGGCTGGGCGCTTCATGCGCTTTACGAAGGAAGGCGGCGGCCTGCACGAGATCCTGAACATTGGACGTGAAATTGGTGTTGGCGAAATCACCCTCGGACTGACCAAGCCCGGTAAAATCAAAGCGCAGCACGGCGATTCCACGCTCAGCCAGCCCGCGTGAGATGCGGCTGGCGGCCAGCACGTCCTTGGAACAGGAGAAACAGTGCGCGAACAGCGCATAGGCCCGCGGCTTGCCGGTGGGCAGATCCAGGCGCGCCGCCAGCGTCTCGCCAAGCGATCCTGTGAAGGTAACTCTCTCAGATGCGGCCATGACGCGAACTCCTCAGTGCTGGCGTGACTGGCGGATTAAGGCGCCGCGCCTTCGCCGCGCAACGCACGACCGATCACGACTTCTTGCGCGAGGTCCGGCGCATGGCGGTGAACAGCAGGACACCGCCCAGCAGCACAAAGGCGACCGGCGCGATCCAGAGCGGCGCGGTGCGCCCCTCCATAGGCGGACGAAGCAGCACTTCATGCCCGAAGCGTTCCACAAGCGCCTGGCGCACGCCTTCGGCGTCTGCACCTTCGGCGATCTGCTCGCGAACAAAGACGCGCATGTCCCGGGCCATAGGCGCGCCGCTGTCCAGGATGGATTCGCCCGAGCACACCATGCAGCGAATCTCACGCATCAACGCCTGGGCTTCAGCTTCCTGCTCGCCGGGCAGCATGACGTCCTCAGCCATGGCTGAGGACGAGGCTAGAATCAGCGCCAGGATAACGGCGAGCCGCGCTATCATTCAGCCGGCTCCGGCGTCGCCTTGCCGGTCGACGACAGTTCGCGACGCTGAAACATTCGGCGCTGGTTCGCCAGTCGACCGCCAAGCGCGGTCAACCCGCCGACGACCACCATCAACGCGCCCAGACCCAGCGCCCAGATCAGCGGATGGAAGGCCGCCCGGATTTCATAACCGACAACGCCATCGCCGCGCGGGCGAGGCTCACCGACCGAGACATAGAGATCGCCTGACAGGCGCGACTTCAACGCCACTTCACGGGTGTGCTGATCCGCGCCTGGATAATAGCGACGTTCCGGCATCACCGTGCCGCTTGATGCGCCGCTCACGGTCAACTCGGCTCGATCGGCCAGATAGTTGGGTCCGTCCGCCCGTCTGATGTCCTGAAGCTCCAACGTGCGTCCGGCGATTTGCATCTGCTCGCCAGGAACCAGGGCGACGTGAATGTCCGGCGGCCGCGAGGCGTCGGCCGCCGCGCCGAGCGCGATAAATCCAACGCCGGCATGAGCCAGCGCGCGACCGATCGCCAGCGCCCTGAGCGGGCCGGTTTGGGCGCTTGGGACCGAGCGCAGCGTATCCATGACCGCACCGGCGATCACCCACACGCCCAGCGCGCCGCCGATCACCGCCATCACCGGAGCTTCAAACCAGATGAAGACCGCCCCGGTCAGTGTGACCGGCAGAAGTAAAAGCGCTGCGCGCATCTGGCGTACCCCAGCCTTCGCCCCGCCATTGACCCAGGGCAGGAAGGGCGCAAGCGGGAGCAGCACGAGCAGCAGAACCAGGAGCGGCGTCGCAGTTGCGTTAAAATATGGCGCGCCGACCGAAACTGTGGCCCCGCCTGACAATTCGATGAAGAGCGGGTAGAGCGTGCCGACAAAGACCACGCCCGCCGTTGCAGCAAGCAGCAGGTTGTTCGCGCCGATGAATGCTTCGCGGCTGGTGGGCTCGAACCCGTCGCCTTCTCCGAGCGAACCGGCGCGAAGCGCGAAAAGGGTGAAGCCGGCAACCGCTGAAATGCCAAGCATGCCCAGGATCCAGACGCCGCGTTCAGGGTCGAGCGCAAAGGCGTGCACCGAGGTGATGACGCCCGAACGCACCAGAAACGCGCCAAGGATGGACAGGATGTAGGCAAGCAGCGCCAGGAAAACCGTCCAGCCGGGAAAGGCGCCGCGCTTTTCCGTCGCGATGGCCGAGTGAATGAGCGCAGCGCCCAGCAGCCACGGCATGAAGCTCGCGTTCTCAACCGGATCCCAGAACCACCAACCGCCCCAGCCAAGCTCGTAATAGGCCCACCAGGCGCCCAGCGCGATGCCGGCGGTCAGGCTGGTCCAGGCGCCCAGCGCCCACGGGCGAAGCGCGGTGGCGACCTCGCGTCCGCGCGATCCCTGCCACAGCCCGGCGGCGGCGATCGCGAATGAAGCCGACAGTCCGACATAGCCGACATAAAGAAGCGGCGGGTGGATCACCAGCGCCGGATCCTGGAGGATCGGATTGAGCTCCTGGCCCTGAAGCGGCGCCGGCAATATCCGGTCAAACGGGTTTGAAGCGAACGCCAGGAAGGCGAAGAACAGGCTTTGCAGAAGGCCCTGAAAGCTGACCGCGCGCATACGCAGGCCCGCCTCTTTCGGCCCGATGCGCGCCAGTCCCAGTCCGAACACCGCCAGCATCAGGCACCACAGCAGCATCGAGCCTTCATGGCCGCCCCAGGCTGCCGCGATCTTGTAGGCCAACGGCTTGTCGACATGGGAGTTCGCCGCGACATAGGCGATCGAAAAGTCGGACTGAATGAACAGCGCGATCAGAAGAATGAAGCCGGCGCCGGCCGACGCCACAGCCATTTCCGCAGCCGATAGCCCGGCGCGCGCGAAGGGGCCGACGCCTTTGCGGTTCGCGGCCAGAAAGGCGAGCACGGTCTGGGCGATCGAGGCGATCAGCGCCAGCGCGACCAGGAAGCGGCCGATTTCTGCGATCATCAGTACGCGCCTGTCGGTTCAGCAGCGGCCGGGGTGAGCGCTTCGACGGCCGGCGCATAGCTCTGACCGTCCTGCCAGAGCCCCTGCTCCCTCAGAGCCGCGGCGACTTCCGGCGGCATATAGGTCTCGTCATGCTTGGCCAGCACGGTTGCAGCCTGGAACTCGCCAACCTCGTCAAACGCACCTTCAGCGACGATGCCCTGGCCTTCCCGGAAGAGGTCAGGAAGCGAGCCGGTGTAGAGGATACGGATCTGCGCTGCCCCATCGGTCACAGTGAAATTCGCGCCGCCCAGCGAGGGACGCTCCACCGAGCCGGGAACGACAAGACCGCCCACGCGAACACGCTTGCCCGGTTCAGGCGGTGCTTCTGCGACCTGGGCCGGCGAATAAAAGAAGACCATGGCGTCGCGCAGCGCGACGCTGGCCAGCGCTGCGGCGATGATGAGAACGCCGCCAGCAGCGGCGACAATCCAAAGACGGCGGCGGGCTTTTCTCACGCCTCGCTCTCCTCAAGGTCCAATTGCAGGGCCGCAGCCAGAGCGGCGACGATCAGGCGTTCGCCGGAACCGGCGTCGGTTTGCCCGGCGGCCCGGGTAATGGCGGTCGCAGCGGCTTCAGCTTCGCCGCGCATGGCCTGAGCCCGAGCCAACGTCAGCCAGCCGGAGATGTCGGACGGATCCGCTTCCAACCGCTCGGTCAACCCCGACAGCATAGCGGAGATCATGGCCTCTGCATCGCCTTCGCCCAATGCGGCGAAAGGCGCATCGCCCTCACCGGCTTCTATGGGCCCGACCGATGGGCGCGACAGAAGGTCGGCGGCGCGCTGGGCGATGGCCAGGCGGTAGGGATCGTCCTCGGCGAGCTGTTCCAGAACCTCAGCCCACCGGTTCAGCGCCGAGGACCGATCGCCGGCCTCGTAATCAGCAGCGCCGAGAAAAAACGCCGGTTCGGGCAAGCTGGAATCAGCCTGATGGGCCGCCATGAAGGCGCGCCGCGCCTCCGGCGTCACCGCGCCTTCATTCATCGTCACAAGCACCTGGCCCAGGTCGGAGAAGGTGCGCGCATCGGTCTGAATGCGCAGCGAACGATCCAGCGAGGCCACCGCCTCCAGCTCGCGTCCGGTGCGCGCCAGCAACCGGCCGAGCAGAGCATGGGCTGTGGCGTCGCCCGGCGTCTCGCGCAGAATGGAACGAAGCCGCTCTTCCTGCTCGGCGAGCGTGAGGCTGGCGGGATCCGCCTCAGCCAATCGCTCGGCCACGGCAGCGTAGGGCTGGCCGGGCGCTCCGGGTTGGCCGCCGACAAGATAGACGCCCAGAGCCGCCCCGCTCACTGAAACCACCAGAGCAATGGTCGCGAGCCGCCGCATCAGGCTTGAGGCCGCGCCGGCCAGCGGCGCTGCGATATAGACCGCAGCCAGCACGCCGATCAGACTGATGATCACCGCGAAAGCCGTCATCAGGCGCCCCCGCGCTGGAAGCGCAACAAACGGTTATTGGCCGGTGTCTCCACCCGCTCGGCGAGCCGGAATCCGTGTGTCCGCGACAGCGACACGACATCATCCAGCGCCCGCACGCCCCAGTCCGGATTGCGGGACTTCAGGCTGGCGTCAAACTCAAGATTGGAAGGCGCTGTGGCCTCGCCCTCAAGGAAAGGGCCGTAGAGCAGAAGCAGACCGGCATCTGACAACAGGCGCCCGGCTCCGGCGAACAGGCCCTGCGCAGCGCGCCAAGGGGCGATGTGGATCATGTTGGCGCAAAAGACCGCATCAATGGCCGGCGCCTCGCCCCACCAGTCGGCCTGCGAGACATCAAGCTTCAGAGGCGGTTCGATTCGCCCCTGCGCATCGCGCGCCCAATCGGCCTGGCTCGCCAGAGACGCCTCGTCAATGTCGGAAGGAGTCCAGGACAGGTCCGGTCGCAAACCCGTCGCGGCGACTGCGTGCTCGCCGGTTCCTGAGGCGATTTCCAGAACCCGCGCGCCCTCGGACAGGCGCTCGGCGAGGAGCTGCGCGATCACGGACCGGTTGCGCGCCGCACTCGGCGAGGACAGGCGCGCGCCGTCTGAGGCGCGGTCTTCCAAGGCGATAATGTGGGGAGCAGAGTCTTGCATAACCGGCTAGATAGTCCGGTGTGGAACTGAATTGAAGCAAATTAGGCCGCTTTGGCTGCGGCCCCTCGGCGCACCAGAATGCGCGCGGCTTCAACTTCGTCGAGGGCTTCAAACAGACGTGCAACGAACTCAAGGTGCGCTGCGGCCATGCTTCGGTCCGCATCTTCGTCCATTCGCACCCATTCGAGAACCGCTGCGCCCTGCTCGTGCAGTGTCTCTTCAAGCTCGGTGATGACTTGCTGGTGGGACCCGCCAACTGCCGCGCGCGAGGCATGAGAACGGGTCAGGTGAAGAAAGCGGCACATCGCTTCGGCTTGCTCAAACTCAGGGCTTCCGAGTTCCGTCACCGGCTTCCAGCGACCCGCCTTGATCCGGCGCGAGTCCGGAAGGATGCGGTCCACCTGGCGCTTGGCGGTCAGGTGATGCGCCTCCATCTGCATGGCGGCTCGCCCGCGCAGATCAACAAGAGCCTTGCCCCAGTCGCCATCCTTGCGAATCCCCATTTCGCGCGTCATGCCGACAGTGATGGAGGCGAAATCGCTCAGCGCCGACGCCGAACCATCCGCAGCAGCCAGATCGATGGGCGCCTGGGCAAAGCCCATCAGGCAATGCTCGGCGTCTTCCAGCAACGCATCGCCGATGGAGTGCATCTCGGTGCGCGAGAGCAGAAAATCATCGCCGCGCCCGACAATACGTTCAAAGACACGCATGATCAGCCACGGCTTCTGCAGCCGCGCCATGATCAGATAGAGAAACCAGGAACCCGCATCGGGATCGGATTCGATAACCTGTTCATACCGGTCTCGCAGCAACCCACTGAGCGCGTCGTCCACATCGGCTATGCTCGGCTCGATATCCTTCAGCGCGGTGCGCAGCGTGGGCGTGGCGCGAAGCACGACGGCAGCTTCTCGAATGCGTGAGAGATCGTCCACACCCAGGCGCGTGCGCAAACGCTTCTCGACACGCGGCTCATCCGGCAGACCCTCCAACGCGTCGATTACAGCCGTTGCGGCCTCACAGCGATAAGGATCGAGATGTCCGTCTTCCAGAACCGTGTCCAGATCGGCCGCCCGCGCGCGAGCCGCGTCAGCGGCGGTCGGCGCCAGATCCTCAGCGATCCAGCGCCACATTCCGTCAAGCGCGACCGGTGCAGCACGCGACACTGACGGGCGCGCCGTCTCGGGATCATGGCTGAGCGGAGCCAGCGGAGCGAAGAATCGGTCGCGAGCCGCCTGCTCCGGGTCCGTCTTGCAGTAACGAAGCAGTCGCCCCAGAGCCGGATCGGCGATCTCCGCCTGTCCAAGCAACCGGTCGGTTACAGGCCCCGGCAGGCTGGTCAGCAGCCCGCGCAGTTTCACCAGCTTTTCCGGGGTCAATGCCGACATACGCGCGCGCCTTGAGCCTATCCTGGCCCAAGAATGCCGAAACAGCGTTAACGTCCCGTATCCAAAATCGTTCTGGCTGCCGGAAGGTCGAGCGCAGCCCGCAGGCCGCCGCCTGGAGAGGCGTCCAGAGACAGCCCGCCTCCATAGGCGCGCGCCAGATCATTGACGATCGCCAGGCCAAGCCCGCTGCCGGGAGTCTTCTCATCAAGACGCACGCCGCGCTCCAGCACATGCCGACGTTCGGCCTCCGCCAGACCGGGGCCATCGTCATCCAGGGTCACGATCAGTCGACCGGCCTCGCCCGCCGCAGCGCTGACCCGCACCGAAGCGCGGGCCCATTTGCAGGCATTGTCCAGGAGGTTGCCGACCATGTCAGTCAGGTCCTGACGTTCCCCACGGAAGACCAGCTTCTCATCGATATCGGCTGTTATGGAGATGTCACGAGCCGCGTAGATGCGCTGCAGCGTGCGAGCCAGATCGCCGACGACAGGCGCGACAGGCGTGCGGGCCCCGATGGCGCGGGCTCGCGCCGCAGCTCGCGCGCGCTGAAGATGGTGCTCGACCTGCTCGGTCATGAGCGCGGTCTGCCGGCGCACCACTTCCGCCAGAGCCGCGTCATCCTCGCGCGCCTCGTTGGACAGCACGGTAATCGGGGTTTTCAGCGCATGCGCGAGATTACCGACATGCGTGCGTGCGCGCTCGACGACCTCGTTGGAGTGATCCATCAGCGCGTTCAGCTCGTTGGCGAGCGGATACAATTCCTGAGGGTAGCGGCCGCTTAAACGCTCAGCCGCGCCATCGCGGACATCGGCTACGGAGTCCACCATTCGCAGCACAGGTCCCAGCCCAAGGCGCACCTGAAGCACGATGCCCGCCGCCAGCGTCACCGCAAACAGTCCGAACAATCCCGCCGCCGCCATCGCGAAACGTTGCACCCGGCGATCAGCCGGGCGGCGATCTTCAGCCGCCGCAATCACGAAGGGTTCGGCGACGCCCGGCAGCTGGACCGTGCGAAGTAAAAGCCGGAGGGGTTCATCATCCGGGCCTGTCGCCCCGCCGGACACCGGCTCTCCCGGGCGAGCCCTCGCGCGCGCCAGCAGCGCGGGCGGCAGGGCCAGTTGCTCATCCCAGAGGGAGCGCGAGCGCAGGGCCTCGGCGGGATTGGCGTTCGAGACCGGTCGGATCTGCCAGTACCGCCCGGAGAAGACCTGGGTGTAGAGCGGGTCGGTTGGTTCGCCGAGCACCGCCAGCGACCCGTCATCGCCGATCTCAGCGGAAAAAAGGAGCAGCTCGGCGACCCCGCCCAGACGGTCATCCAGATCGGAAAGCACGGTCTGGCGAAACAGCGCCGTCAGCGCGAGCGCGCCGATAAGCAGGGCTCCAGCAGCCCAGAGCGCCGCGGTCGCCGCCAGTCGGCGGACCAGCGATCCGCCGCGCTGAAGGGGAGCTCGTTCAGCCTGGTTCAACCCGCCGCCGCAGTCCGCGCGTCAGCATCGGGGTCCACCAGCCGATAGCCCAGCCCCCGCACAGTCTCGATTCGCTTCGATCCGATCTTCTTGCGCAGTCGTCCCACGAACACCTCGATGGTGTTGGAGTCACGATCAAAGTCCTGATCGTAGATATGTTCGACCAGCTCGGTGCGCGAAATCACCCGATCACGATGATGCATCATATAGCTGAGCATTCTGAACTCATGCGAGGTGAGCTTGACGAGATGCTCGTCAATGAACACGCGTTTGCCTTTGGTGTCGATTGCAAGCGCGCCGCACTGAAGGGTGGCGCTGGCATGGCCCGCCGCGCGGCGCGTCAGCGCCCTCAGACGCGCCAGCAATTCTTCCGGATGAAAAGGCTTGGTCAGATAATCGTCGGCGCCGGCGTCAAAGCCTGCAACCTTCTCGCTCCAGCGGTCGCGAGCGGTCAGAATGAGAACCGGAAAATCGCGCTCAGCCTCGCGCCAGCGCTCCAGAACGGTCACGCCGTCCAGCTTGGGAAGACCCAGGTCCAGAACGACAACATCATAAGGCTCAGTGTCACCGAGAAACCATCCGTCCTCGCCGTCGGCTGCGCTGTCGATCGCATAGCCGGCATCGCTCAATACCGCAGCGAGTTGGCGATTCAGGTCTGGATCGTCTTCAACAATGAGGGCGCGCATGAACGGAGCTCCGAGGTTTTCTTAGGCTTTGTCAGCGAACCGACAGGATGCGACCGGTGCGCGCATCGACCTGAACGTCGAAGCGCCGACCATCGCGTGTCGCGACCCGGACGAGATAATAGGGCCGCGATCCATTGATCAGATCCACGACGCGAACCTGCTCACCGGGGAAACGCTGGCGGACGATTGAAAGAACGCGCGAGGCGGACAGCACCTCGCCCGCGCGGCGGGCATCGCGCGCCTCATCCGCAGAGAAACGCGAACGCGGGTCGAACTGCTGGGCCGAAGCCTCGCCCGGAGAGGCGAGAACGACCATCGCCGCAGCGAGGAGGGAAAGGGTGAACGTCCGGATCATGATCCACCTGATAACGATGCGCGCCTGAACGCCTCCTGAACGAGACGCCCGTCCCGCATCCTGCAAGGCTGGCGCCCCTGCGACCTTATTCTTTCATACGCGCTCGCGGATCATAACCTGTCGGCGGGGAATAAGCTTCAAGCAGGGATTCAAGCGCCGGGTCCCCCGGTGGAATATCCACCAGAAGACGGATCAGCTGATCGCCGCGCTCCTTGCTCCCCTTCGGCGCCCCCTTGCCGCGCAGACGAAGAACCGCGCCTGACGTTGCGCCAGCCGGTACGCGCACCTCAACCGGCCCATCCACCGTCGGAGCCCGTACGCGCGCGCCATACACCGCTTCTTTCAGGCTGATGGGAAGATCAATGCGGATATCATCGCCTTCGCGTCGGAAAAAGCCGTGCGGCTTTATCTGCACTTCCACCAGCGCGTCACCGGGTGGGCCGCCGGCTGCACCCGGAGCGCCCTGCCCGCGCAGGCGCAGCACTTGTCCCGCTTCCACACCCGCCGGGATGGAGATATCCAGCGGGCGACCGGCGCTAAGCGAAACGCGCCGTTTGGCGCCGCGCATCGCTTCTTCAAAACTCACCGCAAGACGCGCACGCATATCTGGCCCGCGCTGGGCCCGGCGCTGACCGGCTGGGCCCGGTCCGGCGCCCCCGGCGAACAGGTCGGAAAACAGATCGCCGAGATCTTCAAACCGACCTGCAGGACCGCGCGCAGATGCCCCGCCGGGTCGGCTTCGATAATGGAAGGAGGGTTTTTCCTGACCCGATGCATCGATTTCACCGGCGTCATAGCGCTGTCGCGCCTGCGGGTCAGAGAGCAGCTTGAACGCCGCCGTCACCTGCTTGAAGCGTTCTTCAGCCGCTGCATCATCCGGCCGCGCGTCAGGGTGCAGCTCCTTGGCGAGCTTTCGGTAAGCCTTGCGGATCGTCTGCGCATCGGCTGAGCGCGGGACGCCGAGAATCGCGTACGGGTCGTTCATCGCTAAAGGTGATATCAGCCCCGCGAAGGCTGCGCATCGGTTTCATGCAAACACGAGCCGCGCCGGGCGGCCGGCGCCCGTAAGATCGCTGAGCTGGGCGACGTCGAGTGAGCAGCCGCTCAAGCCGTCCGGAACAAGCATGTTCAAGGCGGCTGGCGCGATATGCCATCCTGGTTGAGCAACCTCGTCCTGTGACAGGACGGCGCCAAGCGGGTCGAGCAATCGGACTTGATACCGCTCGTCCTGCTCAGACAACGGCGCCTCCAACAGATTCCATCCATCCCCGCCGAGACGGGTCCGGCGCACCCAGCTCAACTGCAGGCCTTCGTCATTCGTCAAGGCTCGGAGATGGACCGGGCTTAAGGGCTGCAGCTCGAGGCCGTCATACTGATAGTCTGTGCGGGCCGTGTTCACCGCCGTCAGGGATGCGCCAAGCGGAGTTGCGAAGATTTCCAACTGCGCACCAAACTCATAGGCATGCATCGGAAGGGGTTTCACCGCCCGATCAAGCGCGACAACCCCCGCACCAGGCCCTGCGTCTACCGGCGGGCCGCCGCCAATCCGGCGCAGCAGTCCTGACAACCGCCAGCGCGCCGGCTCGATCTCTTCAGCCCGCAGAAAGCTGATGATCTCCCAGCCCTCCACACCTTGAACAGCGATCTGGTTCGCCCCGCCCAGAACGGCAAGCCGTCCCGCGCTGGAGAAGGAGCCGTGAAACACCTCAATCTCAAGAGCCGCATCGTGCATCCAGCGTCCCTCACCCGCCGGCGACAGGCTGGATGTCAGGACGCCAACCGTCGCCGGAGCGGGGATTGTCGTCCGCAAGGTCGCGGTCTCGGCGCTCGCGCCGACATAAACCTCAAGCTCAGACCATGGCGCTGCGTAGGCCGCGACCAAAGGCCCGCCGCGTTCAGTCACGGCGTTGGGCATGGCCGGCAGATCAAGGATGTGCAGAAGCGCACGCGCAGGCGGCGGCGAAACCTCCGCCAGACTTGGCGCACTCACGGCGACAACAGCGGGAATACGAACAGCGCTCGCGCGCTCCAGAACAAAGTCTCGCGCCGCGATCCCGTCAGCCGAGGCAACGCGCCAGGGCCCGGTTTCCGCTTCCGCAGCTCGGCCAACCAGATCGCCGACCTGAAGACCGATGAGCGAAGGCGGCGCGCGCAAGGCGATACGCGTTTCTCCAGCCCGCAGGTCGGCGAGCCCGGCTCTTGCCCAGATTTCCGCCTGCTCGATATCGCACACCAGGTGTGCCCGGCGTTGCACGAGACCGTTCAGCTGTCCCTCCAGACCGCGCGCATAAGCCGCTGAAGGGTTATAGCTCTCATCATCGGCAATAAATCCGATACGCAGCTCTTCAGCGCGATCAACGAGTGCGACACGTTCAACCCGAACAAGCTCGCCATCCGAGCGGACCGGCTCTTCGATCTGCTCGCAGTCAATCTCATGGCGATCGCGCATCCTGAAGACAGGCCCGCTCGCGCCATCTAAAAGATCGAAGCGGAATATGCTCGACAACTCGGCCAGGCTTTCGCGCGCACTCCTGACCTGATCGATGCGATACCCGGTCACCAGCCCTTCAAGCGCACTGACATCCGCGTTCGCCAATCCGGCGCGCTCGCACAGTTCCAGGACGATCGCAGCCAGCGAGGCGACCCCGACACGCCCGTTCAGCCAGTGCCCGAGACGCCAGTTGCCGGTATCTGTCCAGATATCTTCACGTGCCGGAAATTCCGGGAAAGGGCGCGCATCCCAGGTCCAGGCCGTGGAATGATCCAGGTCCAGCATGGCCCCGCCATAGACTGAAGAGGTCGGGTTGCCGCCCTCAGACATGTTCCAATACGCCCAGATCGTTTCCAGATAACGGCGCTGGATCAGATCATCCCGCTCACCGCTGGAATGGTGGGGAAGCGCGCTTTCCGAGCTCTTCGGATCAACAAAGACGTTCGGCTGATTGGCGCCCTTGTCGACTGCCGGACAGCCGATTTCCGTAAAGCGGATCGGTTTTGACTGGGCGAGCCACCCGGTGGGTTCATCAAGGCGCACGCCATCGACGCGGTCATGGTGAGCGTTCGCCCACCAGCTGCGGATATCCTTGTAACGCCAAACCCAAGGCTCGCCATGAGCGCCGTCTTCGATCGCGGATCGCTGTTGGACTTCACGATCGGCATCGCTGGCGTAGTACCAGTCATAACCTTCGCCGCCTTCCACATTGGCGGTGAGATAATCGCGGCTATGGATGGACGCCGCTCCGGCCAGCGCATCGGCATGATCAAATCCATCGCGCCAATCGCTCAGCGGGGCGTACCAATCAATACCGACGAAATCGACCGCCGGATCCGACCAGAACGGGTCCAGGTGGAAAACCCGGTCACCAGGCGTTTCCGGCGGGCTGAACCCGGAATACTCACTCCAGTCCGCCCCATAGCTGAGCTTTACATTCGGTCCCAGAATGGTGCGAACTTCCGCCGCGAGGCGGCGCAGCTCTTCAACAAAGGGGTGGCCGGTCTCATCGCGCAGAAAACTCAGTGCGCGCATCTCAGACCCGATGAGAAAGGCTTCCACGCCGCCCGCCGCCTTGGCGAGCATCGCATGGTGAAGAAGGAAACGCGCAAACGACCATTCCGCAGGTCCGGAATAGACGACCTTCTCTCCATCAAGGCTGAAGTGTGAAGCCTGAGCCGTTCCAACGAAGGTTTCGACCCCCTGGCGCGCGGCTACGGAGCGATCTGGCGATCCCGCCTCCCCCGGGGGCGGGAAGGCGCCGATCCGGCCGCGCCAGGGAAAGCCTTCGGCATCGACCAGCACGAAGGGATGTAGCGTGACCGCGTATCCGCGTGATTTCAGAGACTGTATCAGCGCGATGACGCTGGCATCATCCGGCGTGCCGCCATAGGCCGGCGCATCATCGACCCAGCTGACCTCTTCGGCCTGCTCCCGGGACAGCCCGGCGACGGACCAGTGCGCCGGTCGCGTCACCTTGCTGCGAGACTCGACTTTCGGGCGGATGCTGCAGTTGGCGCAATCAAGTCCGTCAGCAAACCAAGAGCTGACGAGAGAGACGCTGACGCAATGGGGCAGCGCGGTCTCCAGCTGCTCCAGGGCGACGCTGACATTGGCGGCGTTTGCCCCGGCATGCGCATTCTCGGGAAGATCGCGACCCGGACCCACTTCGCGAGTAACCGGTTCAAGCGTATAGGCGAACTCGCCTGATGCCGGAATGAGGCTAACCCCGGTGAGCATGGCTTCAAGCCCGCCCGACCCAAGAGGCTGACGATACACCTCAAAGCTCAGATTGGGGATGCGAGCGCCATACGCATCAAGCGGGAAGTCCTCGAACACCACATAGGCGAGTCCCTTGAAAGCCGGTGTCGCGCCAGTGGCTTCATCGGCCTCAATGGCAGGGTCCGGCCCCTGATCTTCATCGCCGAGATGGACCCGCATGACCAGGCTCGTGGGATCAAGCAATTCGCCGTTCGCCCAGACCCGGCCGATCTGCTGGATCGGACCCTCGCACAACCCCACAGCGAAACTGACCGCGTACTCATAATGCGTGACGCCCGACCCGCCTTTTCCGCCGGAACGTTCGGTACGCGCATTTTCAACGAAGTCGCCTGCCCAGATCACCTGGCCGGCCAGTCGGACCCGTCCAAAGGTGAGCGGTATCGGAGCGCCTTCGGTGGAGGTTTGAAGCTCAAGCCCGTCCAGTCGCGGGCCGGGGTCGCGATCCGGCGCGAACACCGAGGTCCGCGCCTGATCGACCAAAGCTGGCAGCGCCGCGTTCAAAGCGGATCGACCCGCAGTAAGCATTAGCTGCGCCATGCATCACGTCCTGCCATCTTTGGAATGGGGGAACTCCGGGAAAGAGAAGACCCCTGCAGTGCGGCGTTCCCACCAGCGGGCGAAAACGGTCTCGCAAACGCAGCGCCCATGAACCGCGTGGATCATCCGACCCGGTGCGCTCATCACCGCGCAATGCTTGGCGGGGCCGTTCGCAAAGGGCCTGAAGACGAGAAGGTCGCCAGGTTGAGCCGCGACAGGTTCAACTGAAGTGAAATTTCGAGCTGCTGCTTCAAGAAGCGGCTCATTGCCCACACGTCCCGCCCAATCGGCGGTGTAGTCCGGCACTGGCGCAGGCTCAGCACCATAAAGCGAACGCCAGACCCCGCGCACGAGACCGAGACAGTCGGCGCCCACACCGCGCCGGCTCGCCTGATGCCTGTAGGGCGTGCCGATCCAGGCGCGCGCTTCTTCGACCACCCGCGTTTTTACCCGATCGCCGCCGACAGCGCTCATGGCCCAGGAGCCCCGGCATGACGAAGAAGCCGGTCATTTCCAGGAAGAAACGGGCATCCGCGAAACCGTTCCGCATTCGAGAACTTCGCAGAGCAGCTGGAAAGGCGCTTGTCGCACCCGGCAGTGACCACAAACCGATCACCTAAGGCGATCACAGCAGCAGGAGGCGCCGCGAGCTTCAGCTGGACGTCATCACCCGGGACGGCATGCGCATCCACCCGTACGAGAGCGGCGGTATTGGCGCCGGATACCCATGTCAGGCGCCCATGCGCAAACCATCCCTCGGCAAACCCATAAAGCCCGGTCGCGCTGAAAGAACCATTCGGCCAAAGCCAGCTGACCTCGCCTTCGGCCCGATAGCGCTCATCGGTCAGATCGACACCGCACCGGTCATCACCCAACTCAGCATCACAGCGTTTTGCGAAGACCCGGCCGATCATCCTGTTCAGCCGAGCTGACGGGCCGTTGAGCTCCACCTCGAAAGCGTTGAGGGTTCGCGTGATCTCGCCAAACTCGCCGAGAAAAACCTGGAACCGGCGCTCCGGTGTAGTCCAGTCAACACGATGGAGCGTCACCTGAGCGCCGTCCCACAGGCCATTATCAATGTCAGCGGCGCGAATGCGATCAGAGGTGATCGCGCCAAACACGGCGCCGCGCGACGGCGCCAGGCCGGCTTCCGCGCGCATCGGGCTCTGAGCCAGGCCGTCGCCGGGTGAATAGCTGGCCCCCTGGAACGCAATCGGCTGGTCGTGATCGGTCACCGCCAGGACGAAGCCGTCCCGGCGTTCGATCCGCCAGCACCAGGCCAAGGTGGTCACGCCCTGCTGCAACTGGGCCAGCATTGGTTCAGGAGGGTGGATCATCCATGCGCCCCAGACAAAAAGCCCCCGCCGAAGCGAGGGCCGGATTTCGATGAACGGTCGAACCAGAAGTGTGGTCGAGCTAAGGCTGAAACGCTGGACAGGATCTATCCGGCGCGAGGTGGCAACCAGCCTCTACGTATGGCTTCAGACGGCCCTCGATGAAATGCACCCAAACCGAACGCACGACGCCAGCCAGCTGCGCGTCCACCTCGCCATTGATCGACAGATCGACGGTGAAGCGCGTTCCGCCATCGCGCGGCTCCAGCGTCCAGGAGCTCACCATGTCAACGGCGCGTCCCGATAGGCCAAGCGGCCCGTGAAGACGAAGCGCGTTCGGCGCATCGACATAAATCACCGTCGCGTGCAGCGCCCCATCATCAAGCCCATCTGAGCTGCGTTCGTAGAAGCGACCCCCGAAACGCGGCTCAATGACGAGCTCAGCCGGCTGCAGAGCAAAGCTGTGGTCCCACCACCCCGTGATATCGCCAGTGGCGGCCTCGAACACCACCTGAGGCTCTGCGGCGATATTCACCACGACCGAAGCCCGAAAACCCTGGACTTCATAAGGCTCCGGCGCTTCGTTCGAGGCAGGCTGCAAAGCCGCCAACGCAAGAATGAGGATCATCATGGCGCTTCTCCTTCAAGACCATGAGAGCTTTGCGGGTGACGGTCCGGTCGTCCAGTTTTCAAAGATTACAGGCGCACCTCGATCAGCGGTACGCTGATCGGCTCGCCTGCCTCAAAGGCGTCCATCTGGATGTCCAAGCGATCAGAATCAAAGCGCACCGGGGTGTCAAAGATGAAGCCGGCTGTGATGATCGCGCCGGCAACCGGAGCTGAGGCCAAGAGAACTTGCCCCTCATCATCCAGCTGGAATTCGGTTGCGATCCCGTCCACTGCGACCAGCGTCTCGTGTACAACTGGCTTGCCGATCGGTCGCACATAGCCGCCGGCCTGGTCTGCATAGTGTTTCACGAGCGCGAAGGCCGTACTCACCCCGTCGCCCTGCCCGATCACCTGATCGTCTATGGAAGGGTTGAGCGAGGGCTTACAGGACTTGTGGTCCAGCGGGTCGCGGAACCGGAACGCGTGCAGCTGGCCCCTGCGAGCCTCAAAGAAGGCGAGAAGTTCGGCCAGATCATCCAGCGACCGAACACCTGACCCGGCATCCCAGCGACGGCGAGAATGCGCCCAAGGCGTGTTGCGTTCCTCGCGCCCGGAGGCGAGCTCAACGATCTCGGTAAGGCGCTGCGGACCGCCGCGCGCGCCGAGCGCGATCGGAAACGGAAAGCGGACGTCATGAAAGGCGCTCATAGCTTTACGCTTCCCCGCGCAACAGCGCGCGCCACCGCAGCGGCGATCTGTGACTGCGAACGACGAAGACCGCCCACCGTGTCGCCTCCGGACACAAAGATCGTGATGTTGACGATCGGGGCCATCGCAGCGCGATCCCCCTGGCGTTCGCCACGGCCTGACGGCGGCTTGTCGCCAGGCAGAAACCCGGTCGCGTCGGCGCCAGGAGTGGGATTGATGCGATCCAGGGTCAAACGATCAAGCGCCATCATGGCGACGCTGCGCAGAATGCGCTGCGCCATGTCCTCAAAAGCGAGCGATCCGGTTTCCGCCGCTTGAAGAAGGGCGCGCTCGATTTCTGTCCCCACGCGGCGAAACACCGTTTCCATGACAGATCCGGTGCGCTCCGCCGCCTCTTCCAGCGCCTGGAAGTCTTCGGTCGGCTCCCAACTATTCTGCGTCATGACCGGACCTCCGTCTGATCAGGGTAGCTATCGATCAACGCATCCAGCTCCGCGCGGCCAAGTCCGGCGTCCGTCGCCGTTACGACCAGGGCCAGCCATTCGGCCAGCGACAAGGCCCAGAACTCGCTCGGCGGCAGGCAGAGCGTTCCGACAGCGAACCGAAGCATGTGGGACCAGTGGGCTTTCACACTCGCCCCCCGAGCGCCTCGGCAAACAGACGGGCTACGGCGTTCGCGGCTTCGGTCGGATCAAGCTGCGCCGTCCGCGGGTCAGGGGCGCCCTCACCCTCTCCGGCGGCCAGCAAGGCGTCGAGAATATGGACGAGGTCGCCTGCCGATAGAGAACGCAGTCGCGCGCCAAGGGCTGCAAACCCGTCAACGCCCAGGGCCTCCTCCATTTGAGCCAGCGCGCCGAGCGTCAGGCGCAGGCGGCGGCTTTGGTCATCGATAAGCAGGCAAGTCTCACCGCGTTGGGGGTTGGACATCGGGCCCTCCAGTGGTTTGGTAGTCCGTGGGGCGTCGAGCGCAGGGAACAGAAATGAAGAGAAACGCCGTTATCGCAGCAGCCGTCGCCGCTCTGGGTCTGGCCGGTTGTTCAAGCTGGGGCCAAGCTGCCTATGACCAGCGCGCCGAGCGCGAATGTGAAGGCTTGCCGGGCATCGAGGCGCAGCGAGAATGCCTGCGTGAGCTCGAAGACGAACGCATGCGACGCCATGGACAAATACCGTCTTCCGGCTAGAGGGCGGCGAAAACGAGTTCTCCCGCCGATTCCAGTGCAAGCGAGTATGTCGCCTCGCCGTCGTGACGACCGGCATACTCCAGACCGGTGATGAGAAACGGCCCAGTGATCAGCCCAAACCCCGGGATGATCACGCGCCAGTCCGCACGATCCTGGGCAAAGAACACGGCGCGGACATCAGCATCGCTTTGAGCATCGACGAAGATGCCCGATCCTGCGATCGAGGCTGAACGCACGCCAGCCCCTCCGATCAACTCGCGCCACCGGCCAGGGCTGTCGGCGTGTGTGGAGTCGATGGTGTGGGCATTCAGCTTCAGCGATCGCGCGCGCAGCCCCGCAACGCTGGCGAATGATTGCGACGCCGCTCCATCGCCCAGCTTCAAAAGCAGATCCTTACCGGCTTGAGCCGTCATCTTAGGCAGCCTCCAGTTTTTCGATCAAGGCGCTCAAGCGCAGAAGCCCGGTCCAGCCCCTGCGATCACCGGAGCGCATGATGTCTGAGTAGACGACCCGAACCAGCACGCAGCGCCAGGGCTCGACCAAGGTCAGCTCGGCGTGATGCAGAACGCTGCGCACGGCGTTCAGCGTTTGACGCACTTCGTCCGGATCCTCGCGGCGCCCGCGCACCTGAAGGGTCAGGCGATGATGCAACAGATCCGCCTGCCCCCCGTCGCGCGGCTCCGACACGGAGGCGCCGAAGACCAGATAGGGAAAGGATGCCCCGGCCGGGGCCGCCGGATAGGCGCGCGCCGGCTCGCCAAGCAAGGCCTTTACGCTCGGGGCCGCGTTCAGAACAGAGAGAACCGCGTCCTGAAAGGCGCTCTCACCGCTCATAGCCGAACCGTGCGAAACGGTGCGAGCAGTGCTTGATGAGCGGCGACGACATCTCCTCGCCCGGCGCGTTCAGCACGCTGGCCATCGGAATAGAGTTGGGCGGCGATGGCGAGGGTCGCCTGACGCAGCGGCGCCGGCACGTCGCTGCTGGCCAGGCCATATCCCGCCGTGAACTCGATCTCGATACCGCCTGGGCCTGGCGCAGGCTTGAGAAAGGCAAATGGCGCACGCGCAATCAGGCGCCCCGGATCAGCCTCAGGATCGATCCGGTATTCGTCACTGTCCCACAGCGAGAGAGCGCCCGCCGGATCGCGCACACGCACCGCTTCCACGGACACCAGCGGCGGGCGAAGCAGAGCAAAGGCGGTCCCGCACGCTGACAGGCGGGTCAGGCTCCACCCGTCGAGCGTTTCGCGAAACCCGCGCTGGATCAGCGCGCGACCTGTATTGGCCTCCACAATGGAGCGGGCCGCTGAAACGATACGGCCGATCAGCTCGTCTTCATGCTCGTGGCCGACGCGCAAAAAAGCCTTCGCCTCAGACAGGCTCACAGGCTCGACTGCTGGAGCAGTCGTCTGGATCAGGGACATGGAAAGCGTTTCTTTCAAAACTGCGCAGCGCTCAACGCCGCCGCTGAAACTCGAAAACCGGACCGGAAACTGAAAACCTGACGCCGACGACAGGCGTGACGCGCGCCACACTCGTCGCCAGCGTCACAGCGCGCCCCAACTAGCTCACGGCGAACTTCAACAGCTTGATCGCATTGAAGTCCTGAACGCCGCCACCGACACGCTTTGTGGTGTAGAAGAGCACATAGGGCTTGGCCGAATAGGGGTCGCGCAACACCTGAACGCCCTGCCGATCGACGACCAGATAGCCGCGTTCGAAATCACCGAATGCGACCGCAAACGCGCCGGCTGCGACATCGGGCATGTCCTCAGCCTCGGTCACCGGATATCCCATCAGGGTCGCCGGCTGGTCCGCGCTCAAGCCCGGCTGCCAGATATAGGCACCGTCCGAGTCCTTGAACTTTCGCACTTTCGACACCGTGCGCCGGTTCATCACAAACCGACCATTCGCGCGATAACCGGAAGCCGGAGCATAGATCAGGTCGATCAACAGATCGGCGGGATCGTCAGCCGGGAAGTCATTAACGTCGCCGGTCGCCAGATATCCCAGCTCGCCCCAGTTCTGAGCGCCGTCCGACACCTTGGTGTAATCAAGAAATCCCTTAGGCTTGTTGGTCCCGTTGCCGGAGATGAAGGCCTTGCCTTCCTCCTCCGCAAAGATGTCGCGCACTTCCTCGGCCAGCCATTGGTCGACATCAACCAGCGCGTCCTCCAGAAGAACCGGCGTGGCGGCCGGCATCGCGTAGATCTCCGCCGTCGGGATTTCAGCCAGGCTGAGGCTCGCCGCGTCCGTCTCATCGCGGGCGCCGGTCTCGGCGGTCCAGCCGGCGGCCGCGCCGCCGAGACTGATGGGTCGCTTGAAGGTGTGACTCGTCGTCTGTTTCACAGTCGAAATCGCCCGGATTGGTGACACTTCGGTCACAAGGCGGGTGATCAGCGCTTCGGTCTGCGCCGGCGCCACATAGCCCCCATCACTGGCGGATCCGGCGGAGAGCGATTTGCCCTCAAGCAAGGCGGACGCGTCCCCGCGCCGGACATAAGACTGCCATCCGGCATCGCGGGTTTCATGTTCGGAGCCGGTCAGAGCCGGTCGCGATGCCTCAGCCGCCAAACGATCCAGAGCCTGCTTCTGACCGTCCAGAGCCTGGTCGATGCGGGCGACCTTCTCCTCCAGAAGCACGTCGGCGCGCTTGCCTTCCAGCGCGGCGAGGCGTTCGTCATTGGCATGCTTGAACTGCTCAAATGCGCAAACGAATTCGTGCAAAGCCGCACGCGCGGAGTCGGCTGGAGCGGTCATCTTGGTTTCGCAAGTCATGGGCGGTGCTTCCTTTCGTGAAAACAGGCATAGGGCGACGGGTCGCGTGTCAGGCGCGAGCCAGCAGAGTTTCAGACTGATCGAAGGCGGGATCGGCGACCGACTGAAGCCGCGCTTGAGCGAGCATGGGAAAGGTCACGATCGACACTTCCCAAAGGTCCAGTTCCAGCAGGTCGCGGCCACCGCCGGCGCGCGGCGCTTCACGCACGCAGCGAAACCCGATCGACAGACCGTCCACGGCGCCCTCTCGTATGAGGCTCGTCGCTGAACGACCACGGGCGCCTGCGTTGAGAACGCGACCGCGAACGAAGAGCCCTCGCCCGTCCTCACGCAGCTCATCCCAGACCCCGACCGGCTCGCTGGTGTCATGTTGGAACAGCATGCGCACGCCGCGCGGCCCCCGCCGGAGCAAGGTGCGTTCGAACGCGCCGGCGCGTACAACGTCACCGGCCTGGTCCTTGATATCGAAAAGCGAGGCATAGCCGCGCACCTCAAGTCCGGGACTTGAGCCGTTTGCAGACGCCATGGTCCGCCTCCTGAGATTTGCTCGAAAGCCTGAGCGCCTTACTGGTCGATTTCCTGGTCGTGCAATCGACGCTCGATACGCTCCAGGGACGCTCGCATCTGACCGGTCTGTTCTTCCAGGCGGGCAAGACGTTCATTGACAGGCGATGCGGCTTCGGCGCGGCTCTCCAGATAGCGAAGGCGTTCGCCGGTCGCCCCGGCCCAGATCAGCGCGCCGGCCGTCTGAAGCGCCAGCGCGACAACAAGACCGAAGGTGATGTGACGTTCAAAACGCCAGGACTGGTCATTGCTCACCGGGACGTCTCCTCCAGACCCAAATAGCTGCGCTTTTCCTGATCGGTCAGGAAGACGGCATCCGCGATCCGGCGCCAACGCGCGCCGCGCTCGTCGGACAGGGCCGGCAGCGCATCCTCATCCGCCTCGACTTTCACCTCCCCGATCCAGGGGCTGAGCCAGTTGCTGAGAGACTGGGCTGTCTTGCGGACCAGCGGCAGAATCGTCTGTCGGTAGAAGGCCAGGTTCGCCTCGCGATAATTGGAGTAGGTGTTATCGCCGGGAAGACCGAGCAGCATGGGCGGCACGCCAAAGGCCTGAGCGATCTCGCGAGCCGCCTCGCGCCGCGCTTCGATGAAATCCATTTCCGAAGGGCTGTGACCCATCGGTTTCCACTCCAGCCCGCCTTCAAGCAGCATGGGTCGGCCTGCGTTTGACGGGCCGGTATGCATCTGTTCCAGCTCGTTCTTCAGCCGCTCATACTGAGTCTCGGTGAGCCTCGCCCCCGCCCCGTCGCGTCCATTCACAACCAGCGCGCCAGTCGGACGCGCGGCGTTGTCCAGCAAGGCTTTCGCCCACGCGCCGCCGGCATTGTGCAGGTCGACGGCGCGAGCCGCCGCCTCCATGGGCGAAAGCCCGTAATGGTCATCCATCGGGTTGAAGAGCTTCAGGTGCAAAAGCGGCGACCGACCGGTGGCGCGATCACGTTCAAAGACCCGCCGTTGAGCGCCGGCGCGATACTCCCAAGCGTCCTCCCACCCCTTCGGGCCCGGCAGGACGCGCACCCGGTCGGGCCGCAGGGCGAAGAGAACGTGAGGCGCCCCCTCGCCACCAGCCAGTTCAAGATAGGCGTTACCGCCGACCTGCAGGTGTCCGAAGACCGCCTCCATCAGCGCCGGGCCGGCCTCATCCGGGTTGGGTTTGCGCAGAAGCTGCCGCGCCAGGTCTGCTGCTGGACCATCGCCGCGCACCACCAACGGCGCAGAGGCGCTCGCCTCAGCTACCAGGCGGACACAGCGATGAGCCACAGCGTTGCGGGCAAAGCCATCGCGCGCGAAAGCGGCGTAGCTGCGCGGCGTCCAGTCAGCTCGTGGACTCAGACTGAGCGCGACAAGGCGGCCCGCCGCCTTGCTTTCAAGGCCGAGCAGTCGCTTCAACATGGGTTCAAATCCCGTCTTCTAAAGACGCCGCAATCGCGGCTGAACGTCCGGGCCGGCCAGAGCCGAAACCGCCCAGACCAGAGCATCCACACGGTCCGGAGACCCGCATTGGGCCGGCGAACCGAAAGCGCACATCTGATCTTCAAGCGCGGCGAACCGGCCTGCGTGCGTGACCCGGCCCGCGCCATAGAGCGCTGCGACAGGCTCAGCGCGTGCGCGCTTGCCCCGGCTGGCCCGCACAAGTCGCAACGGCAGACCTGGCGCGGCGGCTTCAAGAACCGCGCGCACCATATCGCCGCCCTGATTGGCCTCGGCCACGACCAGGTCCGCATCGAAAGCTTCAAACGCATCGCCAACCGCTAGCGCCCAGCCCTCAGGACGCGCTTTCAGCGATCGGTCAGCTAACACAACGAGGCGGGTAACACCGGCGATCTCAGCCGCCCCGGCGACGATGATGCCGCACTCATCGCCCTGGTTGGGGCCGCCCGCCCCTCCGGCTGGCGGATCCACCGCAACGACGATTCGTTCGGCTTCAATCCGATCGGCCTTCACCGCGGCGTCAACCAGTTCACGGGTCCAGACCGCGCCTTCAGGGTCCTCGATCAGCACACCGTCCAGCTCCTGGCGGGCCAGGTGCGAGGCGCCGTATGCCGCTTCCATCTCTTCAACGAAACCCGGCGCAAGGCTGACGCGGTTCATCTTCGATGCCGAGCGCGTGAGCACAACGCCGGGCGCCCCGACCAGACGCTTCATCGACGGCGTCGGTCGCGGCGTCGTCGTCATCGCCATGCGCGGCGCTGATCCAAGACGCAGACCGAGCCTAAGCATATCCAGCGTCTCCTGCGCATAACGCCAGGCCCCGAACTCATCGGCCCAGGCCAGCTCAAATTGCGGCCCGCGCAGGCTGTCAGGGTCTTCGGCCGAAAATGCATAGGCGATCGCGCCATTCGGCCATTCCAATCGCCGTCGGCTCGCGCAATAGCTTGGCCGAAAGCGCTCCGGCCCAAGACTGGCCAGACCGGACGGTCCGCCAATCATCACCTCGCGCACATCGGCCAATGTCGGCCCGACCAGCGCGATGCGCCGCGCGCCATCTGCGACCTGAGTGCGCAGCCATTCAGCGCCGGCGCGCGTTTTGCCGGCCCCACGCCCGCCCAGGAAGAGCCAGATCGACCAGTCTCCGGGCGGGGCAAGCTGAGCGGCGCGCGCCCAAAAAGGCCAGTCGGCCTCAAGCAGGCGTCTGGTCTCGTGGAGATCCAGCCCAGTCACGAAGCTCGTCGGGCCCGTACCCGGCAGCGATGCGACGGATGCGGCGCTCCAGCTCCGCATGGAAACGGTCGAGGGCGGTGGTGCTTTCGTCGAACTCGAGCTCATCGTCCGCGTCGGGGCGCAGTTCGTCATGCAGGTCCTGCATTCCGTTCAGGAGTTTCAGGATGACGGCGGCAGAGCGCGCCTTGCGATCGGTCTCGCCAGGCTCGTCATCCGACATGGTCTCGACATGGGCCACCAGCTTGTCCCGCAAGGCGCTCATGGCCCGCGCGATCCGTTTTGAAGCGCCCGCCTCCCAGCGCGCACGCAGATGCTGGCGGAACACCTCCGGTTCCAGGCGCGATTGTGCGCGAAGCGCCTCTTCAGGCGCGCCGCGCTCATAAGCGTCCAGTATCGCGTCCCAGTCGGGGGCCCCCCCGGCGGCGCCTGTCGTCTTGGTTGAGTTCTTGACCATGCCTGAAAGCTAACGCTGAACAGGGTCGGTCGGATTGTTTCAGGAAGAAAAGCGCCAAGCCTCTGAAACGCCGGGCAGTGTCGATGCTGAGCGCGTGAGTACGCGCCGGTTTGTGCCCATTACGGCTCGTTATCGGCCACGATATGCGCTTCCAGATCTGACTCATCGACGGTCTTCTCGCTGACCAGCCGGCCATAAACCGACATGCCCGCCCGACGGGTCGAGCCCGGATCTCCGGTGCGCAACGGGTGCCAGTCAAACAGCTCCCGGCCTTCCGCGATCAATCGATAAGCGCAGGTCTCAGGCATCCAGCTAAGCGTGGTGATATTGTCCGGCGTCAGCTGAACGCATCCTGGCACGCGCGCGCGCCGGTTGGGATAATCGGAACACCTGATGGTTTCCAGATCGAGCAATCGGCAAGCGACATCGGTCTTGTGCACCGCGCCGTCATCAACGTCTTCAAGAAGCAGGACACAGCATTTGCCGCACCCGTCACACAGCGATTCCCACTCCGTTGCGGTCATCTCGGCCAGCGTCTTGGTCCGCCAAAAATCAGAAGAATCCGCCATCGCCTGAATTTAGCCCTGTTCGAGGAGATTTTGAATCTGTGAACCGAGTCTGGCTAACGAGGGACCATGAGCACGTTTCGGGCCGATATTGTCGAACCGCTTAGCGTTCGGCTGAAACAGCGCGCGCGCGCGCTGATCGGCGCCGGCGTCCTGACGGTGCTCATTGTCCTGCTATTCACCGGCGCGGTGTTCTGGCGTTGGGCGTTTCATGACATGCCGGCCATGCCAGAGGACGCCGAGGCGCTGTGGGCGGTCCGGCTCGAGCGCTCGGTTACGCTGACCGATGAGGCTGGCGCCGTGCTCGCCCAGCGCGGACCGCTCTACGGCCCCATTATGCGGCTGGATGCGCTTCCGCCCTACGTGCCCCAGGCTTTCATCGCCATCGAGGATGAACGGTTTTTCAGCCATTCCGGAGTGGATGGACGCGGCATCATCCGCGCCGTCGCGGCCAATCTGCGCGCCGGCGCGACCGTCCAGGGCGGTTCAACGCTGACCATGCAGCTGGTGAAAAACCTGCTGCTGACGCCAGAGCGGACGGTCCGTCGCAAGATCCAGGAAATCCGACTCGCTCGGGCGCTTGAACAGCGCGTGACCAAGGAAGAAGTGCTCGAGCTCTATCTGAACCGCATCTATCTTGGCGAACAGGCCTTCGGGGTTGAAGCTGCAGCCAACCGTTATTTCGCCAAGAGCGCGGCGGAGCTGACGCTCGCAGAAGCCGCCCTGCTTGCAGCTCTGCCCAAAGCGCCGAGCCGACTTGCGCCGACTGAAAACCTGAGCGCCGCCCAGGCGCGCGCCGAAACCGTCCTGAAAGCGATGCTGAATGCCGGTTTCATCGATTCCATCGCCTATCTCGGCGCGATCTCGGAACCGGCGAGCCCGGTCACTCAAATCTACGAAGACCCGCTGCTCTACGGTCATGTCTTCGACCACGTCGTCACCGAAACCGAACGCCTGATAGGCGCACGTGCGGACGATCCTGATCTGGTGATCGAAATCACGATCGACCGGAGCCTGCAGGCTCAAGCCCAGTCTGCCCTTTCTGAGGGGCTGGCGAATGACCCGCGGGCCGGGGACGGCGCGCTCGTCGCGCTCGATATGGACGGCCATATCCGCGCCATGGTTGGCGGACGGGATTATCGAACCAGCCAGTTCAATCGGGCCGTCCAGGCCCGCCGCCAGCCGGGGTCGGCGTTCAAACCGGTCGTGTTCGCCGCCGCGCTTGAGGCCGGGCTGTCGCCGTCTTCCGTGTTTCGCGATCAGCCGATCGATCTGGAAGGCTGGGCGCCGGAGAATTTCAGCGGCGGCTTTCGCGGCGTCATGACGATTGAAGACGCTCTGAAGCGCTCCGTGAACACGGTCGCCGCCCAGGTCGGCGCCCAGATCGGAGTGGACCGTGTATCGGAAATGGCGCGGCGGCTTGGCATTCGCTCGCCGATCGCCGCCCTGCCCGCCATTACGCTCGGCACGGCGGAGGTGAACCTGCTGGAGCTCACCGGCGCCTATCTGGTGTTCGCCCGCGACGGGGTGCGGCGCCCGCCCACGCTCATCCGTTCAATCCGCAATCTGCGTGGCGAAACGCTCTATGAGGCGATCGAACCGCCGGGCAGTCGCGCCCTGACCCAGGCCGATGCCCGAGCCATGTCCACCATGCTGCAATCGGTGATCAGTGACGGGACGGGACGCCGCGCCCAGCTCCGTCGCCCCGCCGCCGGCAAGACAGGAACCAGTCAGAACAGCCGGGATGCCTGGTTCGTTGGTTATACAGCGCAGCTCGCTGCAGGCGTCTGGGTCGGCAATGATGACGACAGCGCCATGGACGGCGTCACCGGCGGCTCCATCCCGGCGCAAATATGGCGCGACTTCATGCACAATGCGCATGAGGGCCAACCCTCACGCCCGCTCGCCGCCGCCCCCCCGCAAAGACGCACCGAGCGCGAAGAACGCCTCGCCGCCTTCTATTCGGAGCTATCGGTCCGGTTTTCCGAGTTGGGAGCCGAGCCCTGGCGCTGAACCCGCCCCAGATCGCCGCGAAGCTGCTGAACTTCTGAACGCAGCGCCCGCAACTCATCAAGCAGAAGTTCACGCTCGTCATGCGCCGTCTCCTGACGGTGCGCTTCATCGTCGAAATGTTTGGACTGCAGCGAATCTACAATGACCGCGATGAACAGGTTGAGCACTGCAAAGCTGGTCAGGATGATGAAGGCGACGAAGAACGCCCAGGCGAACGGGTGCTGTTCAATGACGGGGCGCGCCACGCTCATCGACCAGCTTTCCAGCGTCATCACCTGAAACAGGGTGAAGGCTGAGGCGCCGAGATCGGCGAAAAAGTGGGGGTGGGTTTCAGAGAACAGCTTAGAGCCCATGACCGAAGCCACGTAGAAGATCAGCCCCAGCACCATCATGATCGCGCCCATGCCCGGGATGGCCTTGCCAAGCGCCTCCACGACAGAACGCATCTCCGGCACCACGGAGAACAGCCGGAAGAGCCTGAGCACGCGCAGAGCCCGCAGCACGGTGAAGGCCCCGGCGTCCGGGATGAGGGAAATGCCGACGACAATCGCATCGAACCAGTTCCAGCCGGACTGGAAGAAACGCCCCCGCCAGGCGAGCAGTTTCAACAACAACTCAACGACGAAAACTCCGACAACGATCTGATCGATGGTCTGAAGCGTGGCGGCGAGCTGGGCTGGGAGCGGGTATGTCTCCGCGCCGAGAATGATCGCGTTGATCAGGATCAGCGCGGTGATGGAGTGACGGAACAGGCCGCTCTCGACGAACGCCTCCAGTCGCGCGCTCCATCCGCTGGGTTTGGTTTCAGGCTCGACCATTCTGTCTTCCTTCAAAGGCGAGCGAGACTTAGTGCGAGAGCTTCAGCGACGCAATCGCCTCAGCATCTGCGATAAGGCTCCGTCAACCCAATGAGACCAAGCTGCACTCATGTGGAGCGGGTTATTTCTTCTTCTGGCGCTTCAGGCGGCGCTGCCTTCAGGCGCTGTTCTGGAGGGTTATGAGCGCCGAGGCGCCGTGATCGCCCGGCTTGATGGCGCCTCGGTTGAAAGCTGGCGGGCCTGTGCATCAAGCTGCAGCTATCATCAGGCCTGCCAAAGCTGGACGTTTCACCAGACGTATGGCGAGCACCCGGCACAGTGCCGGCTTCACGCCAACGCGCCCACGCCGACCGCCCACCCCGGCGCGGTAACGGGTTTGTCGGCCGGGCTCGCCCGCCGCATTGAGGACGCCGCGGAGCGAGCGCCTGATGCGCGCGAGCGCCGGGCTCTCTCCTCCGCCGCGCCTATGTGATCAAGGACAAGCCCCAGCCTGTCAGACCCGCCGAGATGACGACCAGGGGTGCAGGCCAACGCCCAAACTGCACCAGCAAGAAGGCCGCACACGCGGTCAGCAGGCCCTCAAGGCTCATCGCCGCAGTGGTCGCCACCGGGTTGATGAAGGCCGCGGCGAGAACCCCGACAACCGCAGCATTGATGCCGGCGAGCGCCGAGCGCACGCGCGGGTGGCTCAACACCGATGACCAGAAGCTGAGCGCTGAAAACAACAGGACCAAACCGGGAAGAAAAATCGCCGCAGCGGAGATCAGACCGCTGAGCGCGCTGTCAACGCCGCCCGCACCAGAAAGCGCGCCAATATAGCCAGCGAAGGCGAAGATGGGTCCCGGCAAAGCCTGCGCGGCTCCATAGCCGGCCAGAAAACGTTCCTCGCTCATCAGCTCCGGAACCACGCCCGGCTCCAGCATCGGGAGTACGACATGCCCGCCTCCGAAAACGAAAGCGCCGGCGCGATAGTTCTCGCTCGCGGCCAGGACCCATCGAGGCGCATCGGGCGAAACCCAAAAGCTGAACAGCAACAGACCCAGCACCAGAGCAACGCCCAGAAGCGGCCAGCGCCTTGACCCTTTCAGTTCAAGTGCGGGTCCCCGCGAGGGCTCCGCCTGTCTCAGCCATCCCGCGCCGATCAATCCTGCTGCGATCAGAACAAGCGGTTGAACCAGCACCAGAGACGTCATGACAAGGCTGGTCGCAACCAGGATCGAAAAGGCGCCCAGGGCGATGGCAGCCGTTCGCAGCCCGTTCGCCAGACTTTGGATCATATGCAGCAAAGCGCTGGCGACGATGCCCGCGACCGCGCCCGTCAGTCCGGCGATGACGCCGCTGGGTATTGCATCAAATGCCAAACCGGCACCCAGCCCGAGCGCGATCATGATCGCCAGCGAGGGCGCTGCGAAGGCGAGTATGGCGCCGAGCCCGCCGGCCCAGCCTCGCACTCGCCAGCCCAAAGCTGCAGCCAGCTGGCTTGAGGACGGGCCAGGCAGAGCCTGGCTGATAGCGAGCAGGCGGGCGAAGTCTTCATCCCCAACCCAGCGCCGATGGGTGACGAAGACGGTGTGGAACAGTGCGATATGCGCCGTTGGCCCGCCAAACCCCACAAGGCCCAGACGCGCAAAACACATAACGATGGATAGAAAGCTGACAGGCACGCTTTCTTTACCGGAAGACCGCATGATGACGTTTCAGTCGTTCAATTTGCAGGTGTTGCGCTTATGGCGGTCGTCTCCAACCTTCACAAGCTTGGCGCATTGGCGGAAGAGAAATCCTCAACACGTCGCCGGCAATTGCTGCGCGATGTGACAAATCTGTTCTTCGCCTCTCCGCCTGAAGCTCAGACCAACGCACAGGCCCAGTTCGGGCAGGTTCTCTCCAAGCTCGCCAGCGACGCCGCCAGCGACGCCCGCGAACAGCTTGCCGAGCGCTTCGCCGACGCACCGCTTGCCCCCCGTCAGCTGATCGAGCAGCTGGCGCGTGACGCGATCGAGATCGCTGCGCCCATCCTGCAACGCTCTAATGTTCTCAATGAAGAAGACCTGGTTGCAATCGTTCACGAGCGCGGACAGGAGCACATGCGCGCCATTGCTGAACGGGCGGAAGTCCCCGAGCGCGTCGCCGACGCCATCGTTGAGCGCGGTGATGACAACACCGTGGCGGCTCTGGTCGACAATGAAGGCGCGCGCCTGTCGCGAGGAGCCTTCGAGACCGTGACGCAGCGTGCGGAGAACAGCGAGACGCTCCAGGCGCCCCTCGTTCAACGCGCCGACACGCCGGTGGACCTGCTTGGAGACCTGATGAATGTCGTGGGGCGTTCCCTGCGCGACACGATATTGGAGCGCTTCGATGAGCTGGAGCCCGGCGTGGTTGAGGCGGCGCTGGCCGCGTCCCAGACGCGCCTGGAAGCGCGCATCTCAGAAGATAAGGACATCACCGCAGCGCGGAAATTCATCACAACGCGTCAGGTCCGCAAGGAGCTGGACGGCGCACTGCTGGCCCGTCTGCTTCGCGAGGGCGAGCGCGTGAAATTCTGCGTCGGCTTCGCCGAAATGACCGGGGTCGATTATCTATCCGCCAAGCGCGCTCTTGAGCACGAGAGCGTTGATGGGCTCGCCTTGATCTGCAAAGCCGCTGATCTTGAAAAAGCGCTTTTCATCACGCTGGCCGTGCTGCGGTCGGGCGCCGGAGCGGATGCTTTCCAGGACGCCAGAGAGCTCGGAAGGCTCTATGACGTGCTGAGCCAGGACGCAGCGGAGCGCGCCATGCGTTTCCAGCGCATGCGCCAACAAGCCTCCTCCTGATAACCCGCTGGAGCGTTTTCACCCGAATGCGATCGACAGAAAACGCCACAAGTCTTTGAGCGGTGGACCTTTCAAGCCGCAAAACCGGCTCCTGATTTACTGAAAAAGGCTCTAACCGCCCTCACCGGCATCCCCGCCATCACGGCTGGCGATACGGGTCTGGTTTTCACGCGCCTCGATTAACTTGGTTAGTTTCTCGCGGCCCTCAGGCGGCAAGAACACCTCCGCACCCTCATCCACATAAACTGTGGTTGACGGGAAGGCGAAGCTTGTGCCGGCTTCTTCCTCGACAATCCGCTTGATCGCGAAGGCGAGTTCTTCCTTCAAGCGCAACCACTCGCCCCAATTGGTGGTCCGGGTGAAGCTGTAGAGCAGAAAGTCGATCGAGGAGGGACCAAATGCATCGACACGCATGAAGGTGGCCACTTCCGGCGGCTTGGCGAATTCCGGATTGGTCAGGATGTAGTTGAGAACTTCATCGCGAATATATTGCAACTGCTCGGTCGTGGTCTTGTATTCCACTCCGATCGCCCATTTGATCCGGCGATGCGTCATTCTGGAGAAGTTCGTGACCGCGTTATCGGCCAGGAAGGCGTTCGGCACATAAACCGGCCCCTTGTCGAAGCGCCGCACGAGCGTTGAGCGGAAATTGATTTTCTCCACCGTGCCTTCGACAATGCCGTCAACCTTGATCCAATCGCCGGGAAGAAAGCGCTTCTCTGTGAGGATCAGCAGGCCGGCGATCAGGTTCTTGAACAGGTCCTGAGCCCCAAGACCGATCGCGACCCCGAACAGGCCAAAGCCGGCAATGATCGGTGCGACCGGGATACCCCAGATCTGCAGCACTGCTGCGACGCCAAGCACCACGAATACGACGCGCAAGGTCTTCGCCAGCCAGTCCACCAGGACCGGCGTCAGCGCCCGACGAAGCGGCTCAAGCAGGTGAGCAACCGGCTCCACAGCATTGTGAAGCGCCCAGAAGATCGCCAGCGCGATCAAAGACTGGACCAGAAAAATCCCGGCGCCGGGATTATCCGCGCTTCCATTCAGACCAAGGATCTGGACCGCGATATACATGCCGATAATGATCGGGATGAGCTTCAGTGGTGACGAGATCGCCTCAAGAATCTTATCGTCGATCTCAGTCTCGGTCTTAGCCGCCTGCGCCTTGATCACTCCGTGCAGAAAGTGGGAAAAAAGCCCACGGAACACAAATGCGATGAGCAACACGCCCAACGCGGCGAGTATCTGACCAACATCCAGCCCGAACAGGCTGGCGCGCCACACTTCAACGGTGATCACCCAGATTTCTGAAAGCGTGTCGCGAGCCGCTTCAATCATTCCCGTAACCCTTGCCTACCCAGCGCTGCGTTCCTTGGTGGCGTCAAAGCTCACATCAGGGAATTTCTCTTGTGAATACGAGACTTCCCAAGCCGACTTCGCCAGAAAGACGACAGAGCCGTCAATGTCCTCGGCGACCGACGTTTTGTGCCGGTCGATGAAGGCCTCGATCTTATCTGAGTCGCCGCCAAGCCAGCGTGCAGTCTCGAATGGACACGGCTCGAACGTCACGTCCACGCCATACTCGGTCGCCACGCGTTCGGCCATCACCTCGATCTGAAGCGGGCCGACCGCACCGACGACGAACTCCCCGCCCAGCTGCAGCCGGAAGAGCTGCGTGACCCCTTCTTCGGCCAGGGACTCCAGAGCCTTTTTCAGATGCTTGGCCTTGAGCGGGTCCTTCAGCCGGGCCCGGCGCAGGATTTCCGGCGCAAAGTTCGGGATTCCGCCTACGCGCCATCTGCCGCTTTCCGACAGCGTGTCGCCAACCCGCAAGACACCGTGATTGGGCACGCCGATCACGTCGCCGGGAAAGGCCTCGTCGGCCAATTCGCGATCCTGCGCAAAGAACATGATCGGATTGTGCACGGCCATCGTCTTGCCGGCATCGGTCTTCAGCTTCATACCGCGTTTGAAACGGCCCGAACACAAGCGCAAAAAAGCGACCCTGTCACGGTGATTGGGGTCCATGTTCGCCTGGACCTTGAACACGAAGCCGGACACTTCTTTGGAGGCGGGATCGATCACGTCGCCGGGTCCGGCGATGGCCGGCTGAGCCTTCGGCGTGGGCGTCACGTCCGCCAGAGCCTGGACCAGTTCACGTACGCCGAACTGGCGCAGCGCCGAACCGAAATAGACCGGCGTCATATGCCCTTCCAGATAGCTTTGGCGATTGAAAACCGGGCAGAGCTCGCGCGCCACCTCTACCCCCTCGCGCAGTTCGGACGCCTCATCTTCAGACAGAATGGCCGTTATCGCATTTCCTGACAGCCCGACACGTTCAGATGGGGTTGCGGGATCCTCATCGTCTTCGCGGCGCCGGAACACTACAAACTCATCGCGCGCCAAGTCCGCCACGCCGCGAAAACGCTGGCCGGAGCCGCAGGGCCATTGCATCGGCGCGGCGTCGAGCGCGAGTTTGTCCTGGATATCATCGAGCAGTTCGGACGGGTCGAGCGCTTCACGATCGAACTTGTTGATGAAGGTGAGAATCGGGATGTCGCGCAGCCGGCAGACTTCAACCAGCTTCAGCGTCCGCGGTTCAACGCCTTTGGCTGCATCCAGCACCATCACGGCGCTATCGGCCGCCGTAAGCGTCCGGTATGTGTCCTCGGAGAAATCCTCGTGACCAGGCGTGTCGAGCAGGTTGAACACCAGATCGTCGAACTCATAGGTCATCACCGAGGCGGACACCGAAATGCCGCGCTCGCGCTCGATCTTCATCCAGTCAGAATGGGTCCGCCGGTTCTCCCCGCGCGCGCGCACCTGACCAGCGGCGCGGATGGCCCCGGCGGCGAGAAGGATGTTTTCCGTCAGCGTGGTTTTACCGGCGTCAGGATGGGAGATGATGGCGTAGGTGCGTCGGCGCGCCCAGGGCGCGACGTCAGAAGGCGTCATGAATAAGCCGATCCGGTCAGCAGAACAGAGTGTTTGACCGTCCGGGTAGAACGCGCGTCGCTTTGATGCAAGCCGAGCTTATGCACTCATGCGGGCCGGCGCCTGCATCCAGACCGTCTGATTGACGATGGTTGCGGTGAGACGCTCACTCGCCTGGAGTTCGCGCAGCTGCTCCATCGTCACCAGAGACAGGTTTGCAAAGCGCAGCTGGACGTCGAGCGCGCTGCCAGCGCCCTCGGCCGTCACGGCAAGCAAGGCATTGGCCTCGCCTGTTTTCCAGGCCACCAGAGCCGCCAGCACACGCGCGCGATCCGGGCGGGTGCGCTGAATCCAAGGCTCTTCAAATACAGCCTCTCTGATCAGGCGAGCAACCTGGCCAACACGCAGTCGCTTCAGAGCCGCCGCATCCAGCGGCAAATCGCTTGAAAGCACGACCTCTTTCGGGTCTCCGAGATCGAAAATGGCGTCATTGAACAAGAACAGCATGAGAAATCCCACCGACAAACCGGCCAGAGATAACTCCAGAATGCCCGTAGCGCGTTAAAACTTTTCAACCGGCTCGGTAAGGAAGTGTCGACCATAACGGTCCTCGATCTCGATCACCCAGAGATCAGGATCGTCCTCCAGCCGACGGTTCGCATAGGCGTCCGCGCGCGCCTCCACCAGCGGCTCCTCACCCAGGGGCGCCACCCAGCAGCGTTCGCCTTCAAGCGTGCGGGTGGGCGTGTAGAGTTGCGCAGTTCCATCCAGCAAAGACACCTTAACCACCACCGCGCCGGCGTCCGCATCCCCGCGGTGGGCGACATAGACTGACGCCCCGGCTCCCTCGGCACGCCAGCGCAACGCCTCCACCCACATTCTGGTTTTCAGCTCAGCCATGACGCGCTTTGGCAAGCTCCCTGCTTAACAACACGTTAACAGGTTTGGAGGGTGTGTCATGACAGAACGCGCATGTGTGGTTTCGCGAGAACGCTCTGGAAATTTTGCGCTCGTCACCCTGCTCGTCGGCTTGGCCGTGTGCCTCAGCGCAACAGCATTCGCGCAAACACCCCAGAGCGCTGCACTCGGCGATCTGACTGACAACGCATCCAACATCGTTCTGGACGCGGAAAAAACCATACTTGAACTGCCGTTCGAGATCGCACCCGGCGCTGAAATCAGCACTGTCGCGTTCACCTTGGTCGCTCGTCCGGTTTCTACAGCATCGGGTGGGCGGTTATCTGTGTCGCTGAACGGCTCGCGACCGATCGTGCTCACGCCCAGGGCGGAGAGCTTCGAGGCGGAGTTCGCCCTCTATCGCGATGCGCTGAATTCGGGGTGGAACCGGCTGGTGCTGAGCTTCGAACCCGAAGGCGATGAGGGCTGGTCGGTGGATATGGCTGAGAGCGAGCTTCAGCTTGAGCTGCGCCGGGCGAGCACGACGCCAACAACCCTGGATCAATGGGAGGCCGGGCTCAGAGCTGACTTCGCCGCGCCTCAGCGGATCCATATCGATGGTTCCGCCGCAACGACCCAGCGCGACGCCGTCGAGGCGCTCATCGCTCAAGGCCTTGCGCTTCGCTGTGCGCGCACGCCACGGATCATTGCCAGCCCGCAAACAGCCGAGAGGCTGATCCGCGCCGAGCTCGGCGCCAGTGGCCCGCATATCGCTATTGATGATCACGGCGTCGTAACGCTCTCAGGACAGACGCCACACGAACTGCTTGCGGCCGCACGTCTTTTCGCCAGTCGCAGCTTCGTTGGAAGCAATGATGTCTTCACGCCCTCCAATGCGTTTGGCGCGCCGATCCTGGGTGACAGCTTCATCTTTATCGACCAAGCGTCGGATCTGGCCAGCCTGGCTCAGTCCGGTCGCCCCTTCGCAGCAGCCCAGGGCCTGGGCGCAGCAGTTATCATAGCCGAATCTGACGGCCAGGCCCGCGCCGCCTCGCTGCGTCTGCTGGCGCGTGCTGCGCTCAGTTCCGGTCAGGCCTGGATCTATGCTCGCTTTGCTCGATCGGTCGATGATGTGCCCGAGCAGGTCGATCTTCTGATCATAGGACCCCAAGCCACTTTGGATGAGAACGTGTTCCGCCACGCCCCACCTGAATTTCATGCCGCAGCGCGTGCGGCGAGAAGCCGCGCCCAGCGTGAACAACGCGGCGTCGGTTCGACAGCCTACGCCAGCGAAAACCCTCCTGCTCTGCGAACGCAGGTCGTTGGCCTGGCCACCGTCTTTGAAACACCGGACGGGCGCAGCGTCGCTGTATTTACCGCGCCTGAAGCGGCGAACTTCTCACGCGCAGCGAGCCGATTAAGTCAGACCGGCTTGTGGAGCCGAATGGATGGGCGCGCCGCGGTTTGGAGCGCAGACGACATCACCAGCTTCCGGCCAAACCGGAAAGACCCAGCATCGATCAAAGGACTGAGCCGTTTTATTCGCGATCATGATCGTTGGCTGGCGCTCATGGCGTTCTTGCTGTCGGCCTGGCTGATGATGATCGGGCTTCGCGTAAACCGGACATCAAGCTGATTGGTCTAGACTGCGGCTTATGTTGGTTTTCGCACCACTCGCCGCCGCTTTGACCTTTGCCACGCCCGCCATTGATGGGCCGGCGGCTGAGCGCAGCTATTTGCTGCGTGCTGAAGCAAGCGCTGCGGACCGGGCCTGCGATCTATTCACATTAAGCGAAAAGCGGGTTCTTGCAGCTGGACTGCGCCAATCCAGCGCCGACCTGCTGGCCGCCGGGGCCTCACTACGGGCGATCGAGGCGGCGGACAGGCGCATTGATTCCGATCCGTCCTTACAAAATTGCGACGGGGAGCAGGTTCAGGCGATTGCGACGCGGGTCCGCCAAGCGCACCAGATCTATATGAGCCAGATCGTCTGGGAGCTCCCGGGGCGCGTACGCAGCTGGATCGCCAATCGCGGGCACTCGCTTGAGGGTATGTGGCCCATCCGGCAGGATCTTGATGCGGCGACCGCCATCGGGTGGGCCAAGCGAGAAGACGGTGGCGCGCTGCTCCTCGCCACGCGCGTTGATGGCCGCCCCGCCTCGGCCGTAATCATAATGCGTGACCGGACCCGAGCCGAACCCAGCGACGCGACCGCCGGGGGATTGCTGCCCCCTCCGGGCGGAGAGCCCCTTGCCGCGTTCGGCCCTCCGCCCTGGGCGGAGAAACGCATTTTTGCGTCCGAGCGGCTTGACCGACGCGAGGCGCGAATCTTCGCACCAGCCGGTGAAAGACAGGCCCTGGCCTTCAGCTTTCCAGCCAGCGCGCTTGAAACGCTTGTCGACCTGGATCCGCGTGAGGGCGTGCGTATCGAGTTGCTCAATGGCGAAGGCGGAGCCGTTGAAAGCTGGTGGATGGAAGTCGGCGCCCTCCGCGCCGCCGTGGACTTCATCGCCGCCTTCGACGCGCAGATGGCCGCACCGATCGAGTCTGACTAGCGCGTTTAAAACTGAGGATCGGATTCCCAATCCCGAAAACGCCTAGGAGGCCGCCTTGGAGCTGGCGAGGCTCTCGCCCACGCTTTGGGCCAGAGCGATCTGCTCTCTCACGTCCAGGGCGAGGTCCGCATCCTCGTCTCCGACCACTTCAACGCTTGCTGATGCGATGACGGGCATTCTCACGGTAACAGTCGTGCCCTCGCCGCGCGCGGACTGTATGCTCATGCTCCCGCCATGCATCTCTGCCAGCGCTTTGACCAGGGACAGGCCCAACCCGGTTCCGCGTTCGCCGCTTTCGCGCGCCGAATCCGATTGCTGATACCGTTCCCCCAGACGAGCCAGCTCGCCCTCGTCAATGCCGACGCCGCTATCACCGACCGCCAGGACAAGCTCGCCGCCGCTTGCGCGCGCCATCACGGCGACTGCGCCACCCTCCGGTGTGAATTTCACCGCGTTTGACAACAGGTTGAGCAGGATCTGACGCAGCGCCTTGCGGTCGGCTTCCACCTCGATGGCTTCATCGCCGCCGTCCGCTGACAGAACAAGGCCCTTATCTTCGGCCCGCATCCGCACCATCTGGGTGCAGGTGTCCATGATGTCGCGCACATCGAAGCGATCCAGCGACAGCTCATAGCGATCCGCTTCAATCTTCGACATGTCCAGAACATCGCCAATCAGGTCGAGCAGATGATGGCCGCTCTCATGGATCATGTCGGCGTATTCAGCGTAGCGCGCCGGCATGGGGCCGAACAGGCGCTGCTTCATCACGTCGGAAAATCCGATAATCGCGTTAAGAGGCGTCCGTAATTCATGGCTGACCGAAGCGAGAAATTCAGACTTGGCCTGGCTGGCGGCTACCGCCTCGTCACGCTCCGCCTTGAGCCGTTCAAGCGCGCCGCCAGAGTTTGAAGCGGTTTCCGGTGCGAGCTTCAAGACGAGCGCGTCCGGAGCCAGGTTGGCTTCAACCATGACCGGCTGCGCCGCGCCGCGCGCGCTTCGGATATGGAAGGAGAAGCCGCGCAGGTCGGCATGCCTGGCGCTGAGGCGGCTCAGCTCGGCCTCCACCTGGCTCTCATCTTCGGGGCTGAAACCAAGGCCGCTGACCGGAAGCCCATCTAGCTTGCGCGGCGCACCCGGCGCGATCCGGCTCACGGCGTTCGACGCGACCAGAACACGCCCGCCCTCATCACACGCTATCAGAGCCTCAGGCGCATGCTCGAAAGCATCTGCAGCGGGCCGCAAGCGGCGGGTTTCAGCGTCCAGATCATCTCGCGCCGCCATGGCGCGAAGCCCGGAGAAGAGCGCCGCGCTGGCGAAAAATGCGGCGAGCAGCACAGCAATGACTGAGGTCGCGCCCGGATCAATCGCAGCCGGGGCTGGCGCAGCAAGCAGGCTGAACGTAGCCAGCGCGGCAAAACTGACAATGGCGACCAGGCCAGCAAGGGTGACATCGCCCCGTCGACCGATGGCTGCGCTGGCGGCAGGACCGGCCAGGAAGACCAGAGCCGCGATGGACAGCGCTCCACCGAACGCAGCAGACGCAGCAAAGGCCGGCAAGGTCCAGCTGATGACCAGGGTGAAGCGGGCCAGGTCAGAGCGCTCAAGCCGCGTCCGCCCCAGCACCAGCCCGGTGACCCCGGGAGCTGCGGCCATTACCCATCCCGCAATTGCACCGACCTGTCCGGACCGGAACAAGCCCCATTCCATCGCCGCGGCGAGGACACCGATCAACCAGAGCAGATGAATGCCCCTGACCGATCCACGCTCAACAGCGCGCGAGAACCACAAGGGTGCGGCGTTCATAGCGAATCCGACTCATGAATACTGTAAGCCTCACGCTGGTCGCTCGGCGTTAACAATTATTGAATCAAAGTTAAGCCGCCGGCCCTGTCTCGCAGAGCATTCATAGCGTATCAGCGCTTGGTTCCCTGGCCGATTGCCGTCATCATGGGCCCATGCGGGGCGTCAGATTGGAGTGCCAAGGTGAAGTCATTGACCCATTGGGTTCCTATCCTCGCTGGCGCAGCCTCACTGCTCATCGCAGCCACTGGCGCCCACGGCCAGGGTGCGGAGATGCAGCGTGACGCTGCAACTGCTCCGACGACAAGCACGATCCAGCTGCGCAGCGCAGATCCGCGCAGATCCCTGCTCAACGCGGCCCGCACCTACACCGCCTATCATGAAGAGGTGGACTGGGCCGGTCGCCGAGAGATCGCTGCAGCGGAGGACCTCGAGGCGACGATGGACGGGCTCGCGGCCTTTTACGGCGAAGGCGTCCTGGCGGACGCCCAGATCGCCTACGCCGCCCTCGTCGCCAGCCAACACCCCGAATTCGTGGACGCGGTCAGAGCCGTGGCTGATTTCTACGGCATCGACGTGGCCCGTGAAGGTCTGATGACCGATACGGTCTTCGTAACCGGCTTCGCCGGAGCGCGTGACGCGGTTCGATCTGTGGGTGCTGCGCTCAACGCCGATGCTGACGAGCTTCACGAAGTGGCCGACCGCTACAGGCTGGCCGCCTATAATCTGCAGAATGAAAGCTGGGCGCGCCAGAGGATGCGCGACCGCGCAGACCGGCTCGCGACGCTGGAAAGCGCGTCAAACCGACTTCAGGTCAACTTCCCGGGGGGTGACCCGGCGAGCCTGCGCGCACAGTCTGATCTGGGCGCGGGTCGCCTGGGGTCGGCTGCAGCCTTGTTTGGCGAGGGTGTCGCCGATGCGCCGGCCGGTCCCATGACAGCTCCCGATTTGACCCTGCTTGTCGGCGACGCCCAACTGCGCCCGGACGAGCGCCGCATCGGCCGCATTCTCACGGTCGCCGCTCTTCAGGCCATTGAGCAACGCGATGATCGCGCGATTGCTGAGCTGCTGGAGGACCCGGCCGCGCAACGCTGTATCGCCTGGGCGCGACTGGATCTTGCCCAATGCGTCGCCGCCGGCCAGTTCACCTATGAGGATTCCTTCTGCATCGCCGAGCACGCCCTGGACGACATTGCGACCTGTTTGAGCGTGATGCGAAGCGAATAGTCCTCGATCTGGAGCCGATCCGTTTCACTTCGGAACACAACCGGCGATATATGCTTAACGCCAAATTGCCTTGCGCTCAGGATTAACACACAATTTACCAGTAGCGCGGCTTCAAGTAGAGAAATCGGGCGTTCTGCGATAGCCTCACTTTTGCTTCTAGGAAAGGAAGCAATTGAAACGAGGCTAGAATGCTCTTCATTCTGCGCGCCATTTTCTGGATCGCCGCCGTCGCCGCCTTCATGCCGGCCGGTTTCCACATGACTGAAAGCCGCTTGACGGATGATCTGCGTCACTGGGTAAGCGGCTTTGCCGCCGAACAGAGCGCTGTCTCGCGCTCTGGTAGCGATATCACCTTCTGCAACGAGCACGCCGAAGCCTGCCAGGTAGGCCAGGAGCTGGGCGTTCTGGTCGATGTCATCGGCGCAGTCGCCAGCGAACGTGTCGAGCGCATCATTGAGGACTCCGAAGCGCGCTGAGGCTTTTTGCCCTGCGACGCTTGTCCGAAGCCGGCCTGACCCTTAGGTCAGCGCCATGAGTGATATCCAGACTGAAATCGACGAGCTGGTCGAGGAGTTCGAGTTCCTCGGCGACTGGGAAGAGCGTTACCGCTATCTCATTGAGCTCGGCCAGGGCCTGCCGCCCCTACCCGACAATGAACGGAACGACCACACCAAGGTCAAAGGCTGCGTCAGCCAGGTCTGGCTCGTTATGGGCGGGGATGATGACCGCCTTGAGCTGCGGGGCGATTCCGACGCGCACATTGTGAAAGGGCTGGTCGCGCTACTGACCCGGCTTTATGGCGGGCGCAGCCCGCAGGAGGCGCTGTCCATTAATCCGCGGGAAGTCCTGCATCGGATCGGCTTGTCGGAACACTTGTCGCCGCAGCGCTCAAACGGCCTGGCCTCAATGGTCAACCGGATCCGCGCCGAAGCCCGAGAGCGCGCCGCCTAAGCGCCGCCGGGTTCGCAAAACGGGTCAGCGCGCGGCCCGGCAGCTTTCATCGCGTAATGCACCGCCAGCCGATCCAGCGCGATCCGCAGAGCCGGCAGGCCTGCCCGCGCCGGCCATCCCAGCGCGCGTTCGCTGCGCTCCATTCCAGTTTCCCTCAGGCAGATATTCACCAAGAGCCGGTCCAGGCCAGGGCCCACAGCGCCAAGCGCGTCAAGAACCTGGTCCTTGGCCGCCAACCGGCTCGCCGGAGGTTCAGCGGCAAGCCCTGCGGCCGTGCGTCCCTTGCCGCCCGGCGAGCGCGTCCAGTCACTGGTGAGCCGCGCACTCATCGTGGAGCGGTGATAGTCCGCACGCAGCCTTTCTCCCGCCGCGATATGGACAGGCTCCAGCGCCGGCGGCCCGTCACCAAGCCGCCGGGCATAACGGGCAAGCGGTGAATGGGACAGATCTCCAACCAGGGTCTCCATCCGCCCGTGATCGCTCATAACGGTATGCGGGCCCAGATCACGGTGCTGGTCGGCGAACGGGTTTTCGCTTGAGACCGACCCAGCCCGCTTCAGGTGCGCGCGTCCAGCCTCGCTGATGGCCCAACCTTCGCCGTCTGGCTCGATAAGGCCAGCGCTGCG